>CAVROH010000019.1:0-279627 GCA_963722735.1 uncultured Chloroflexia bacterium | reverse complement strand
ACCAACATCCAATTTGTGCTCTGTATCTGGAATTGTCTCATCACTCGCCCCGCGGAAGGAATTATCAGCATCATCTTCTGATGGGAACAAAGAGCCGATAACGACCTCCTCTGTCCTGGGGCCGTGATTCGAGTCGATCATCGAGATCCCATCTGTGGCCTCGTCTGGCGCTGGATCGACGTCTCCCTGATCTACACCGACAGCATCCCAATCTCCAGTTTGTCCGGCGTGGGCCAGGTGCCGATAGCGACCCCTTCGGTCTTGCTCGTGCCGTCATTCGAGTCAATGATCGAGACGCCATCAGCGGTCTTCTCGGGTAAAGGGTCAACATCTCCTTGATCTCTTTGGACTTCAACCATCTCCGGCTTTTCCGGTGTGGGCCAGCTGTTAATGGAGACCTCTTCTGTCTTGCTCGGACCATCGTTCGAGTCGATGATCGAGACGCCGTCTGTGGCCTCATCTGGCGCTGGATCGACATCACCCTGGTCGGTTCGGATTTCAACCATCTCGGGCTTCTCCGGCAGAGGGACGGTGTCTATGGCAACGCTCTCTCCTTTCAATCTCGGCCCATCGTTCGAGTCGATGATCGAGACGCCATCCGTGGCTTCGTCTGGCGCTGGATCAACGTCCCCCTGATCAGGCTGGACTTCAACGATCTCAGGCTTCTCCGGCAATGGCACAGTATCAATCGCAACGCTCTCTACTTTATTTTAAAGCCGGTTTAGTATCACTTTCAGGACCCGAATCGGGTTCAGGTTTGGTGTCCTTCCCCGTTGGGGCCACCACGACAGCCGCAGCAGCTTCAACAGCCTTGTCCACGATCGCCACCTGCGCTTCAACTACTTTGGTGGCAGCCTCCTCAATGACTTCCGCTTCCTTGAAATCCTGCTCTTTTTCCACCAGCTCAACTGGTTTCAAGGTGGCAGCCTCTACGCGCCAGTTGTTCTTCAACTCCTGGGTTTCTTGCGTATCTTCAACCTTTTCCTGTTCATGATCTTTGGGTTCAAGCTCGCCTGCTTCTGAAAAACACATCTCAACCTCCTGTTAGAGATAAATAGTCCCTTCAATTCGGTTCACAACCATGCAACGCAAAAAACACGGACTTGCGATCCGAGAGGTAAATCGGGGAGCTATGGGGAATGCCTCTGGGGGAATACGACAGATTTGTTACTTACACTATAGCATTTTTATACCGCCAAAGTCAACCAGGATTTTCTGGGGGATGCGAGGAACAATAGAAAAAGGTTCAATGGCTTGCCAGCCAGCTCTCCACCGGTTCACGGTTACTCTCAAACTCGGGGTCATCCCCAGCCAGATCGAGGAAATTAATAAAATCATTTTTGGCACGCGTGAGATCGCCTTTATCGTTATAACACCAGCCGCGGATCACAAAGCCATAAGGGTCGTTGGGGCGAAGTTTGGTATACTCGGAGAGATCCTGAATGAACTGTCCCAATCGTCGATCTGGCTGTAATAATACCCGCGGATATTGTAAGACCCGGGTTATCATATCCCACAGCAAAGGCCAGATCGATATAAGGCTTGGCCGCCTCATGATCCTGCTGTTGCCACATCTTATCCTTGGCTTCCTCGTATACTCTTCCCCCGAGCATCAATGGGAAAATTGAAACCTTGACTGCAGTGATCGTTTCCGCACCATCGCCGTGGTCATTGATCTCAAAATCTTTATCGGTGATCTGATTGATGAAGGAAGTGTCGGTTAACACGAAAACCGCACTTTTTATCTCACCGTTGTTGGTCTTTTTAACGGATCGCCGATCTGGTTTATGATATCATCACCAAATGCTTTATTTTTGATAAATACTTCCAGGCTGAAGGTATCTACTCCTTGATCCAGATATTGCACCTCGATCCTGGCGATTTTTATCTCCGGAAGATCATAAACCTCAAAAATCATGAATATTGAATCCCATAAAATAGTCTTCGTACAGGTTCTTTGTCCCGGGTATGATCTCCCCACCCCCGGTGCGCCATCCCTGGATGGGAGGGTTTCCAACCATCACGATCTCTGTATCCTGGCCACCACCTTTACGATAATGAGCGCCCCATTGGTGTTGCCGGCATCAAAGGTGAGATGGATCTCATTAAAATCAGGGCCGGTAACTGGCGCAGGCACTATGGAGTACACAACGGAAACCGAAATAATAACGAGTGCCTGCATCAATAAATCGATCACTCAACCGCATCCCTTCTGCGTTACTGGCAAAATTTCCTCCACGAGCTGCTTTGAATTCCAGCCAGCTTCGTCAGCCTCTCAGGGTTGACCTCCGGAGAATTTGCATAATACGAAGGATCATACCAATCCAGGACATACTCGGAAACATTGCCGGCCATATCTTCAACCCCGAAGGGGCTTTGCCCATGCGTGGTCTCCAACTTTCCGTGATAGAAATTATCCCACCCTTGCAACGATAAAAGTGTGACTGCAGGTCGGGTCTTCATTCCCCCATGGATAGATATTGTCAGTGTTCCCACGGGCGACTACTTCCCATCAGCTTCAGTGGGCAGGCTTCCACCGCCCACTGGCAGTATGCGTCAGCCCCCTCCCGGGAAATCCCGTTGGCCGGATGGTCACTCCTACCTTGCACTGGCCTAATGGTTTCATTCGTAATCCGCAAATTGTGAGTGGTAATACCTACGCCAACCCACTCAAGAAGAACTACTCCTGGTTCAGCTTGATTGACAAAATCTGCGAATTGCGATGCAGTCACCTCATACTTATACATGGAGTATTCATCCAGGACAACATCGTGAACAGGCTTTTCGTCTTCCTCACCTCCACTCCCGATGGTGTAGGTGCCTGCCGGGATCAAGACGATTGCTGCATCGTCGATGGGGTTGGTGATAGTATCGGCTTCCTCCGAAGCACTTTGATTTGGGGTAGGGTCTTCAGGGAGCATACAGCGGAAGCCAATGTATTCATGATGCGTTCCATACGTGGCGGAAGACCGGTCACTAACACGCAGATTCCAACTGCTCGCAATTAAATTTCCACCCCTGACAACGTTTACATATGTGGATTCATCTGGCCCAACTGGATTGATTTCTGGTGAGATCGAATAAAATTCAGCATCATACCAATCATAGACAAATTCAGACACATTACCGACCATATCCTCGACCCCAAAGGGGCTTGCTCCATCAGGCCGGTTGCCAATTTCGTCAGGGTATTGTGAGGATGGCGGACGACAGGTATTGAAAAACGCCCTGTCACAGGTTGGGTCCTCATTTCCCCAGGGATAGAGATTGTCTGTCTGACCGTGTGCCGCAGCTTCCCATTCAGCCTCGGTAGGTAATCTTCCTCCAACCCAGGAGCAATACTGATTTGCCCCTTCCCAGGAAATCCCTGTGGCTGGAAGGTTTATATCTGGATCAAATAATTGGAATCCGCCATCAAGCATCTCTATTGTAGGATAGTAATCATAGTAAGCATTACCCCGAGCCCACATCCATCCTTCATCCAAAATTTCATTAACCTCGAATTGATCTAGGAAATCCAAATATTGTGCTGCACTCACCTCGTACTTATACATGTAGAACTCATCCAGCACGACATCGTGGACCGGGTTTTCGTCATCCTCGCCATCTTCACTGCCGATGGTGTATATGCCTGCAGGAATAAAGACTACTTCGGCGCCGTCAATCAGGTTGATGAATACTTCTACCTGGGCTTCTTCTGATACAGAGTCTACTTCTGATTCAAGGACTACTCCGTCTGTTTGGGTTTCAATGGTCGATGATAACGGCGTCTCCAGAGATGGACTGCTTGTTTTAGCGCTGAAAAGTTCCGGGCGAAAGATCAGCAGGGCACCGAAGACCACCACTGCCAGCAGCGCTACGCCGCCACCGATCCATCCCCACCGTGGAATCTTTGTAAGGTTGAGTCTTTCTCGACGGCTGTGGTTTCCTCTTCCGCCTTTTCTACTTCGTCATCGGGACTGGGCTTCTCATCGTCCGTTTCTTCATCCTTCATCACCACGGTTCCCCGGTACACGTCCACCGCAGCGCCTTCCTCTAAGATGGTTTCCTTGTAAAGGCCAACCCCGCCTTCCTCCACGACTGTGTCCTGGTAGAGATCAACTTGTGGATCCTCCCCGGGCAAAGGCTCTGTGGAGGAACATGCAATCACTTCGGCATCCGTATCGGTGATCACTTCTTTGACCACCTCGGCAGGTTCTGGGGAAATCTCCAGTTCCTCATCGGGCACAGGGGGTGGGCCCAATACAGGTTTGACGATCTCGATAGAATCCAGGGTAAATCGAAATGCCTTAACGAGTTCATCAGCTGTCCCGAATCGATCATCAGGTTGCTTGGCCAGCGCCCGGTTGATCGCTTCCTGAACCGATTCCGGCGCGTCATCGATAAAATCACGGATCGATGGGATTGGCGCACTGATCTGTTGATGGATAAAACCAATTGGTGTTTCGGAGTCAAAGGGCAGATGTCCTGTGAGCATCTCGAAAGCCACGATCCCCAGTGAATACAGGTCGCTCTGTTCGGTCAGTTCCTCACCCCTGCCTTGCTCGGGGGACATATATGCCGGGGTACCCAGCAGGGTCCCCGTGGCAGTGAACTTCTGACCGCTGATGAGCTTGGCAAGCCCAAAATCAGCCAAATATGCTTTGCCGGAAGAGGTATCCAGCATGATATTTGAGGGCTTGATATCCCTATGGAGCATTCCCCGGGAGTGGGCATAATCCAGGGCGCTGGCGATCCCCTTGATGATCGACCCGATCTGGTCAGTAGGAAGCCTCTTTCCCTCGCTGGCAAGGCTCACCATCAGATCATGCAGGTTGGTCCCTTCGATGTACTCCATCACCATGTAGATGCCATCATCCTGGATTACAAAATCATATACCTGGACAATATTGGGATGCCTCAGGTTGGCGACCGCCTGTGCCTCCCGCTGGAAGCGCTCTACAAAGTCACTGCCAGAAAGCAGATACTTGTGCAGCACCTTGATGGCAACCTGCTTGTTCAGGGTTTTGTGTTCCCCCAGAAAAACCTCAGCCATACCACCGGAACCAATACTTTCAGTGATCCGGTAGTTTAAGAATTCCTTCCCTACTAAGTCAGTCATGGTTGGTCTCCCTTGGCCCAGCAAAAAACTCATACTGACAAAATTACGAAAATTGGGTGAGGGTGCAAGATTATTTGACTTCAGGATGATTACGTTATCGTAAGGGTGAAAGAGATGCGCGAAAGCTCCTCATTTCCTATAATACAGTTTCTACATCGCTGGGTCAATACGAGATGCGTTTTCTACAAGATTTGACCAATCTTATCCCCAAAACTTGTCATCCCTCCTAACATAATGAACGCCAAGACTACAAACTCTTCGTAGATCAATAAATCCATCAATTTGATCAACCAGCAACTGACCTGACCCCAAAATATGTACCAGTCATTATGATAGTATTGAGCTGCCTTTCCTGATAGTTGAATAATTCTTGGTGCAGTTCTGGTGCAGTTTGGGTGGAAACAATGGAAATTATGGACTCAATGGAAGCCTGATTACCCCTTTCTGTAGGCTGTGTGGACGCTGTGGCACTGTATGTGCTGTGTGGACAGTTGGCAAATGGGATTCGAAGTCAGCCGCTCTGTCCATTGAGCTACGGGTGCAGGTAGAAATCCAGGGGATTTCATATGCCAATTATAGAGGAAACCACTCGAAAAACAAGGATTTCGCCTAAAGGGGAGAGTGGTATTTTCCAATTTGAGTGCCTTGTGAGCTGCCCTCGATCAGATCAAATACTTGGTCGTCTCCTGATTGGCATCGGTGTAATTGATCTCAGCTGAGTGAGCGGCTAGGTCAATGGATAATTCACAGAACTGGTCGTCCTTTTGCCATTTGAGCCCGCATCTAGCGCCAGCGCATCTTTCTACAGTAAACTCCCCATCAAATGCAGGGTGCTGATTCCTGAACTGGATCAATTTCACCAAGCGTTGAACAATATCTTTTGTTATAGCTTGTTCAATCTCATCAATGCTGTA
This sequence comes from uncultured Chloroflexia bacterium, assembly GCA_963722735.1. Classification (GTDB taxonomy): domain Bacteria; phylum Chloroflexota; class Anaerolineae; order Anaerolineales; family UBA11579; genus UBA11579. The sequence continues at coordinate 273,612 of CAVROH010000019.1, read as the reverse complement.
GTTATGCCGGTTGATATCCCGTCCTTCTCCACTAAGGTCTGCTGCTTCCTGGTCATTTTCTCCAGCCAGCAGCCCGACATAGTAAATCTGCGGTATGCCGGGCGCAAATAACTGAAATGCTCTGGCGGTGAGGTATGCGTCATCATCGCATCCAAGCATTGAGTAATACGTGCCCCGGATCTGGTGTACATCAAACCCATCCGCATCTTTGTGTTTGGGTGAGAAGATCTGGCTGAGGTTTGCACCGCGCTCAAGGCATACATCCACTACTTTCCTTGCCTCAGCGCTGTCATACAGGTCATTCAAATCAGGTTTGATAGGGACCCCGTCATGACAGTCTAACATAGTGAACTGTTTTTGCGGACGGGTCTTCAAGTATTCACACAATTTCGAGCAATCCTGATTGATGATTGTCTCTAGCACCAGGTATGGCAGGATAAAATCGTAAATCCAGAAACCCCTTTCAGCAAGCTTATTTTGTGTTGTGTAATGTGCGTGGACCTCTGGCAGGAGCGAAATTTCGTTTTGGTTGGCAAGGTCAGCCAGCCAATCCAGGAATTGGTAGATCTCAGGCTCGTTGAAAAAGCAGGTTGTTCCTGGCTTTTTGGTCACATAGGCAACTGCATCCAGGCGTACAATTTTGACGTTATTTTTTCCAAAATTTGTAAAGAAGTCACTGAGAAGTTGACGGGTGGCATCGGACTTGATATCAATATCGATCTGTTCGGAAGGTGTCGTCTTGCCGAATGTTGTCCAAACCCGGGTTGTTTCTCCTGTCAAACTGATCTCGAAATCTGAGTATGGTTCAGACCTGCGCAGAAAGATTTTATCTATCTCTTCCTTAGTCGGATTGCTATCGGGCCAAAGTTTATCAATGGTAAGGAACAGATCTGCATATTCTGATTCCCGCCCATTCTTCAGAAAGTCGAGGAAATACTTCGATTTCGCCGATATATGGTTGACCATCAAATCCAAGAGAATATCATATTTTTTCCCAATCTTACGAATGTCTTGCCATGTGCCGAATTGCGGGTCAATCTCGAGATAGGTTTTGGGAGCAAACCCTCTATCCCCAGAAGAAGGAAAAGGCGGAAGGATATGGATCCCACCTAAAAAGGTATCTGGAAAATACTTATCTAAAACATGGTCCAGCGCCTTCAAATCCCCGCCTAATGAGTCTGGGTATGTGATTAGTTGAACTTTATTTTTAACTGGCATCTCAACCGTCTCTATTCGACCTCAATTACATCGTACTCTTTTGTAATCACAAAATCCGCCAACTGCTTATGGCCAGCAATGATCTTATGTTCAATTTTTAAGATATTTTCAATAAAAGGATCGCTGGCTTCGCCTCCCCGGTTCCTTTTCTTGCGATGATCAAGAGTGTCCAATCGGTTTCGATCAATGAATACTTTTGTGTCCACATGTTTCAGAAGAGCGAGGTATAAGTCCCTTCCGCAATCACTGCTTTGACACCGCTCAGATCAATTTCTTCTTCTTCGATTAAATTGGCGTTATAGTCAACCAGTGGTTTGGAGATTTTTCCCTTCCCTTGAATTGCATCCTTCAGATTGTTATCTAACAGGTCAAGCCGGACCTCTACATGAGGGCCGAGCCAATCTGGATCTTCTCGGCGTTTGGCGTCGTTTGATTTCGGGGGGAACACAAAATAATCATCCTGCCCAAGAACGACTGTTTTGATGCCTGCATTTTCTAACTCATCCGCAATTGCCTTACCAGTCTCTGATTTTCCGCTTCCGGATTCACCAGACAACAGTGATCGTATATCGAGCTGGTTTGTGCTCGATCTGTGAAAGGATCTTTGGCACGATCGCTCGTGCTGCCTGGATGTGATGCTGCTCCACGATTAATTACATCGCCCTTCATAAATCTAGTCCCTCCGCCAATAATTAAATGAGAAATGAAGTATATAAATGTACCGATTCAATTTGTTACTCTACTCCCAATGAAACCAGGAAAACTGGTGGGCAGTAAGTTCAAGATCTAGAGTGTTGTTTTTGGAGAGGTTGTAATCAAGATTGTTGAAAAGTTCTTGCGGCAGACCGGATAAGCTCTCGGGAATTTGGATGCTGACATTTTGTGCTGTGTCTGAAAAATTATGCACAGCCAAAAAATTGTCCTGTTTCGACTGCCGCCAATAAGCCGCAATCCCCAACGTCTTCCCGTTAACCTCGGCCCAGTCGAAATTGCTGCTGCTCAGAACTTTGATTTGCTTGCGAAGTTTGATCAACCGTTTTACGAAATTGAGTAGTGAGGCGAGGTCTTCGGATTGGTCAGCGACGTTGACCTTTTGGGGGCTGTAATTCGGAGATTCTATCACCGGGGTGTAATAAATCTTCTTGGGGGGCTTTGGAGAACCCTGCATTTTTACCGGAGTTCCACTGCATTGGGGTGCGTACTCCATCCCGGTCCGGTAAATGAATATTGTCTCCCATGCCAATCTCATCACCATAATAGATCACAGGAGTGCCGGGCAGGGTCAACAGCAGGGAGAAGGCCAGCAGTATCTTCTGTTTGTCGTTATCCAGGAGTGGCGCCAGTCTGCGGCGGATACCCAGGTTGAGACGCATACGCGGCTCAGGCGCATATTCTTGCCCACATCCATTCGCGCTCCTCCGGGGTGACCATCTCCAGCGTCAGTTCATCGTGGTTGCGTAAAAAGGTGCACCACTGGCAGTTTTCCGGAATCTCCGGGGTGCGCTGCCAGAATATCTATCTACTGGCTGGATATTGCCGCTCTTCAGCGCCATGAAGACCCGCGGCATCAACGGGAAATGGAAATTCATGTGGACTTCATCCCCATCAGCGAAATATGGCCGCACGTCCTCCGGCCACTGGTTGGCCTCAGAGAGGATGATCCTGCCTGGATATTTCTCATCCATGAATTTGCGCAGCCGCTGGAGGAAGGCATGGGTTTCGTCCAGATTCTCGCAGTTTGTGCCTTCCCGCTCATAGAGGTAAGGGACAGCATCAGCCCGGAAACCGTCCACGCCAAGATCCAGCCAGAATTCCGCAACCTCGAGCATTTCAGCTTCCACTGCCGGATTATCGTAGTTCAGGTCTGGCTGGGAGGCATAGAATCGGTGCCAGTAATACTGCTGGCTGCCCTCATCCCAACTCCAGTTGGAGGGCTCGGTATCCAGGAAGATGATCCGGGCATCCTGATATAGTTCGTCTGTATCACTCCAGACGTAATAATCCCGGTAGGGGGAATCCTTGCTGCTGCGGGATTGCTGGAACCATTCATGCTGGTCGGAGGTGTGGTTCAGCACCAGATCGACGATGATCTTCATCCCTCGGGCATGCACAGCCTCTACCAATGCCTTGAAATCATCCAGATTGCCGTAATCGGGGTGGATGTTGTAATAGTCGCTGATGTCGTAGCCGTCGTCTTTAAGCGGGGAAGGGTAATGGGGGAGGATCCAGAGGCAGTCTACGCCCAGATCTTTGATGTAATCCAGCTTTTGGGTCAGACCAGCGCAGGTCTCCGTGACCATCACCGTTGCCATCCATGAAGGCGCGGATGTGTACTTCGTAGAAGATGGCTGTTTGATACCAAGCGTGTTCTGATGCCATGTGAATGATGCCTATCTCATTAAATTGTCAACAGGGAGAGCAGGGCAATCCTGAAATTGCCCTGATCTTCCTGTTCTAATTTAGAAATGTTTATCCTTTGACAGACCCTGCCAGCAAGCCGCGTACGAAGTATCGCTGCAAGCGAGGAAAACCACCAATGGCAGTATCATGGTGACAAACGCGCCCGCAGTCAGCAAATGCCAGTCGCTGCCGCGAGAGCCGACAATCTCCGCCAGGCGCATGGTGAGTACCTGTACATCTGGCTTTGGCGCCGATGAAGACCAGGGCGACCAGGTAATCGTTCCAGACCCACAGGAACTGGAAGATGGCAAAGGAAGCCAGCGCCGGGAGCGAGAGCGGCAGGATCAGCCGGGTGAAGATGGTGAAGTGCGAAGCGCCATCCAGGAAGGCGGATTCGAGGATATCACGCGGCAAGGTGCTGATGTAGTTGAACAGCAGGTAAGTTGCCAGCGGAAGCCAAAGCCAGCATGGGCCAGCCAGACACCGAGATAAGTGCCGTTGAGATCCAGACCGACATAGTCCTTCAGGATCGGGACCAGGGCGATCTGAAGAGGCACCACCAGCAGCGCAACCACCAGCGTGAACAGCAGTTTGCGTCCAGGGAAGCGCATCCAGGCAAAGCCGTAAGCGGCGAAGGCTGCCATCAGGATTGGGATGATCGTTGCCGGGATCGAGACTGTCAGGCTGTTGAGGAAAGCACCGGTGAAGTTATCTCCCTGTTGGACTGATTTCGTGCCATCAGCGAGACGTGATCTCGTAGCGTTTGCCGGTGAGTACACTGGCATAGTTCTCCAGGGTGAAGTCTGTGCGGGTAACCCACTTTTCTTCCTGTATCTCCACCCTGCCCAGGCTTTTATTGCCCACCCAGGTGATCCGGAGATTATCATCAGTGATCACACCTTCGCGGAATTCTTCAAATGTTCCGGTGTATCCGGCAAAGGTCATCTCGCCATCTACATCCTGGCCGGTGATATCGAGTTCTTCTTTCAGCACCCATTCCTTATGCGGGAAGATCGCCCACCAGCCAGAAGTGGCGATATCATCCCGGGTGCGGATCGAGGAGATCAAAATGCCAAAGGTCGGGATTGTCCAGAGGAGGCAGATCAGCGCCAGGGTGACATTGATCAGGATGCCAGGCCAACGTGATTTTTTGTGGCTTATCCATTAGAATGCCTCCTGTTCGCGGAATTGTCTGAGGTTATAGATCATGACCGGTACGACTGCGATGAAGAGGACGATGGCGATAGTGGAGCCCAAGACCAAAGTTGCGATTGGTGAAGTACTGGCGGTAAAACTGGGTGGCGATCACGTGAGTGCCAAACTGCCCACCGGTCATCACCCAGACGACATCAAAGATCTTCAGGGTGAAGATCACCACGGTAGTGGATACTGTGATGATCGAGCCGCGAATGCTGGGGATCATGATCCTGGTCAGAACTTGCCATTCGTTGGCGCCATCAATCCGGGAAGCTTCCAGCAGTTCTTCGGGGATACCCTTGATGGCAGCAGAGAAGATCACCATGGCATATCCGGTTTGCAGCCAGATCATGATCAGGATCAGGAACAGGTTGTTCCATGGCTGCAGCAAGGCCGTCCAGGCTTGCGGTTCACCGCCCAGCCCGACCACGATGGCGTTCAGCAAACCGATCTGCGGGTCAGCAATATCCTTGACTTCGTAAATGAAGTTCCAGATCACGCCAGCGCCGACCATTGAGATCGCCATCGGCAGGAAGATCAACGATTTGGCCAGGGTTTCAAATTTGCTGCGATCTGCCAGGATGGCGATTGCCAGCCCAAGGATGACCGTCACGGTAGCGCCGAAGACGATCCACATCAAGTTGTTGCGGAATGTTTCAAGCATATTCCTGTCGGTGAACACCTTGATATAGTTCTCCAAGCCAACAAATTCCCGGCTGGTGCGGTCGAACAAGACTCAGCCAGAAGGTACGGACAGTGGGGATCGCCAGGAACCAGGCAAGGACGGCCATAGCCGGACCAACAAACAGGAACGGCTGCAGGCGGCGGGTCCAGACTGATGGCAACAGTTCGATCAGCCAGTTGGTCACAAAGAACAGCAGCCCAACACCGCCGACGCCCCAGATGATGGCGACCAGGGCGATCACCAGTTTAGGCGCATCGCTGTCCCGTAGAAAGATGAATCCCGCTCTGAGCACGATAAAGGTCATGGCGGGAACGAATAATGCCACTAGGATGCGGCCTAGGCCGGAACCCAGCCAGCCCAGGATCGGTTGTTTTTTCTTTTTCTTGGGTTGCTTGCATTTTCTCCTCCAAGAAATACTGGTTATGGGAGCAGGATGGCTTGAAGCGCATCCTGCTCCCTTTCTCTATGCTAAGAGAATTTTAGATACGGTTTACGGCCAGGAAGCGTCGATCTCTTCCAGGGCGGTATCCATATCCACTGCGCCGGAGAAGTAGTTGGTCATGCCAGTCCAGAAGGAACCAGCGCCAACCTCACCGGGCATCAGGTCGGAACCATCGAAGCGGACCGAGGAGGCGTTGAGGATCATCTCTGCCACGCCGCGGTCAACATCGTTGGTGTACCAGTCCAGATTGGAGTCATAGTAAGGCACAATTGCGCCGCCAGACTTGACCCACAACTTCAACGGATTCAGCATAGGTGAAGAATTGCATCACGGCACGGACTTCGGGGCGGTCATGGAACATGGCCATGATGTCGCCAGCAACCAGCACGGGCTCGCCGTATGCCGGGTCAATCCCGGGCAGGTAGAAGAAGTCGTAGTCCACGCCAGCAACGTGCATCTCGGGGAAGAAGCTGGTGATGAAGTTACCCTGCTTGTGCAGCCAGCACTTTGGCGGATTTTCGAACATTGGCAGCGGGGCATCACCGAAGAAGGTGGTCACGATGGCAGCATCGCCGCCGTAGGTGTTGCCTTCGGTCAGCCACAGGTCGCTGAGTACCTGCAGGGCATTCTTGACCTCGGGGGAGGCGAACTTCAACTCGCCGGTAACCCATTTGTCGTAGTTCTCCAGGGAGGTGGTGCGAAGCATGACTTCTTCCATCCAGTCGGTGGCCGGCCAGCCGGTGGCGGCGCCAGACTCGATACCGACACACCAGGGTGTGTCACCGTCATGCTTTGATCTGATCACCGAGGGCGAGCAGTTCGTCCCAGGTGGTGGGAATTTGGTAGCCAGCGGCATCGAAGTCGTCCTTCGGGTACCATACCAGGCTCTTGCCGTTCACACGCTGCCAAACGCCAGCCATGATTTCGCCATCGGGGCCTTCCATTACGCCCATGTCAATCCAGCTCGCGTTGTAGCGAGTTTCAAGATCGGCACGGTCCAGGATATTGGTTAGGTCGACCACATCGCCGGTGGCGACAAAGGTCGCCAGCAGGCCGGGCTGCGGGAAGTCCACGATATCGGGGGCGTCGCCGCCTTCAATGCGGATACCGATGGTGGCCTCAAATTCCTTGGTGCCTTCGTACTGGATATCAATGCCGGTCTCTGCTTCAAACGCAGCCACAGCGTTGTCGAATTTGACAGCGTCCTCATCGGTGAAGGGGCCGGTCATGGTCACGACGGTTCCTTCATATTCACCAGCGCGAGCGGCTTCGAGGTATGACCCATAATCACCCAGGTCAAAATCGGCGTCAGCGCCACCGCCGCCACCACAGGCGGTCAGCACCAGCGCCAGAAGCGCCAGCGTGCTGGTGAGGATTAACATTTTGCGTTTCATAATATTTTCTTCTCCTTAAAAATAGTGAATGTGTGCCTTCTTGATGAATCGCTTGTCTGAAAAAAAACTCGTTTTGAATTTCTTCCTCCTTTCAATTTCGATCTTTCTTCCTTTGTTGATCATAGTGGATAAAGGGGGCATGGTTATCGGCATCGGTATGAAGGCATACCTTGTGCCGCCTTTACCATGCGAGATGATCTGTAATGTTCTGGCGTTATGTTGTATCTCTTTCAATAATCGATAATTGCAATTCGATGGTTTGGTTTCTATGTTTTCATCTCGGACCAAACTCATCAGCAGATCGGCGGCAATTCTGCCAGATTCGTCCAACTGTTGGTTGATCGTTGTCAGCCCAATATGGCTGGCAAAGTCCAGGTTATCAAATCCAATCACAGCCAGATCATCGGGAACGCGCAACCCCTTTCTTCGGGCAATCATCAATACCTGCATGGCTAAGTTCATCGCTGGCAGCAAAGATGGCGGTAGGGCGGTTGGGCGTATCTGCCAGTTTTTTAACTTCTTCGTGGACTCGGTAGGGTGTGGGGAAGATGATATGCTCCGGGAGCAGCGGGAATCCGTTTGCTTCCAGAATTTCTGCAATACCATGCAGACGGTCATCGCTGGGGCGGAGGGAATAATCCGGCAGGTCGCCGTCTCCGATGAAGCCGAACTGCGGTATGCCCTTTCTTGATCAGGATATTCAGCCGCCAGCCGCCCTCCATCGACATTGTCTATCATGATGCTGTTCAAATCTGGATGGTCGGATTCGATCATCACTACCGGGAATGACCGGCTTTGGAAGCGTTTTACCGTTGTGGCATCAATCGGCAAGGCCATAGTGATCAACCCATCTAGCCGCCGGTTGATTCGCACTGTTTCCAGATAGTGATAAATCTGTTCAAAAGATTCAACTGGGTAGATCACCAGCTCATATGAATTCACCGCCAGCACAGAGGCGATACCGCGCATGCGCTGAACAAATGAGGGATGCCGGAAAAATGGCGTAAGGACACCAACCCGGCCAAAATTCTTCTGGGCATGTGCCTGGGCTGAAGCTTTGGGCGTATAACCAAGTTTCTCTATTGCTGATAATACTTTTTTTCGTGTTTCGGGGGTTACTAGATGAGGAGTATTCAACACTCTGGAGACTGTTGAAATACTGACCTTAGCTTCTCTTGCCACCGAGTAGATGGTTGGATCTTGCTCGACTGCCATTTCTCCTCTGGAATCCGCTAGTGTATGAAAGCGCTTTCTGAAAGTGCTTTCATTATACATTAACTAAATATTAAAAGTCAATAGTTTCTAATATTCTCAAAAAAACTTATAAAAAAGACGAAATTTCAGTGCAATCCTCATCCATTTGGTAAATATGTGCCGGGTTGACATGGTTCTTTCTCCACCGATGAATGATTTTCGGGACTAAGGTATAATCATTCGAAATTCTCAATCAGGGAAATTCCTATGGCTGACCTAAAAATTGTATCTGTAGTTGGAACCCGCCCAGAGGCGATAAAGATGGCCCCTGTGATCAGAAAGTTGGGGGAGGTTGCTGGTATCCGATCGATCGTCGTTGTCACTGCGCAACACCGCCAGATGCTGGATCAGGCATTGGACTTATTTGAGATCACCCCCGAGGTGGATCTGAACTTAATGAAACCCGATCAAACACTGGCTGGACTCACCGCGGCGATCTTCACACAACTGGATTCTGTCCTGCGAGAGCTGAAACCGGATTGGGTGCTGGCTCAGGGCGATACCACCACGGTGATGGCGACCGGACTGCTGGCTTATTACAATCAAATTCAATTCGGGCATGTTGAAGCGGGATTACGGACAGGCGATAAGCATCAGCCTTTCCCGGAGGAAGTTAATCGGATGGTAGCGGGAGCGGTAGCAGATCTACATTTTGCGCCTACTGAGTGGTCACGGCAGAATTTGCTGAGAGAGAATGTGCCGGCAAAAAATATCTTGGTTACAGGAAATCCGGTGATTGACGCTCTGGAGATGGTGGTGAAGAAACCAGTACCACCTAAGATCGAGCGGCTGCTGGAGCGAATTGGTCGCAAACGATTGATCCTGGTTACGGCACATCGAAGGGAGAATTTCGGGGAACCGCTGCAAAATATTTGTGAAGCGCTCAAGATCGCTGGCATCTACAAGAGACGATGTTCACCTTGTCTATCCTGTCCATAGAAATCCAAATGTGCTGGACGTGGTCGAGCAAAACCTGGGCGAAGTTGAGAATATCACTTTGCTTGAGCCGCTGGAATATCTATCCATGGTGCAACTGATGAAGCGTTCCTATCTGGTGTTGACTGACTCGGGGGGAATTCAGGAGGAGGCGCCATATTTTGGGATTCCAGTGCTGGTGCTGAGAGAGACAACTGAACGACCCGAGGGAATTGAGGCTGGGACAGTACGCCTTGTAGGTACGAGAACGGAAAATATCCTTCGTGCAGCGGAGAAGTTGTTGGATGACCCGAAAACTTATTCCAGGATGGCAAATTCAGCAAATCCGTATGGGGATGGAAAAGCCTCAGAACGGATTGTCAAGGCGCTGCTTGATGCGTCGCAAGGAGAATCAGGCGGATTGGGAGATCCAGAGCCGTTTAACATTGCATGAAGTTTATCCTTCCATGCGATCTGAATCTTTTGTTGAGAACCAGATGGCATTTTTGCCTGTCCGCACATTTGGACCAAGATTCGGATATTCTCTCGGTGGCGCGCCCTGAGGTAATTCCGGGAAGCGGATCGTGAATCTTACCGCTCTCCACGCTTACAGTCGATACCCCCGCTGCCTCGGCAAGGGTACGGATTTGTATCTGGTAAAAAAGGTTCTCAAGCGGATTTGGAAGTGGGCCAAACCGGTCTTCGAATTCCAGCTTAATTTTCCTCAACTTTTTCAAGTCGTGCGCCTCTGCGATCCGCCGGTAAAGTTTAAGACGCAGGTCTCTATCCGGAATATAATCCGGGGGGATGGAAATTTCCAGAGGCAGATCGATGCTAATGATCGGGTGGAAGGTAACCGCTGAGATTGGCAGCAGATCTTCTGCCAGCTCGCCTTGATCCTTGATCTGCTTGATAGATTGCGCCAGCAGGCGGGTATACAGGTTCAGACCTACTGCAGCAATCTGACCATGTTGGCGGGTTCCAAGGAAATCCCCCGCTCCTCTGATCTCAAGGTCTCTCATTGCAATTGAATAGCCAGCCCCTAGCTGGGTGTTTTCTGCCAGGGTTTCAAGCCGGAGCGCCCCCTCCTCCGTTGTTGGGCGGACGCGATGCTTGAAGAAATATGCATATGCGCGTTGAGCGCCGCGCCCAACACGGCCGCGAAGTTGGTAGAGTTGAGCTAACCCAAAGGTATCTGCCCGGTCAACGATCAAGGTGTTGGCATTGGGAATATCCAGGCCTGATTCAATGATCGAAGTAGACAGGAGAATGTCCAGATCGCCGCCGGTGAACTGACGCATCACTTTTTCCAGCTCTTTTTCAGCCATTTGCCCATGAGCAATCCCGATCCTGGCTTCGGGGATGAGGTTGGCTACTTGTGCGCCAAAAGTCTGGATCGTTGTACTCGGTTGTGAACAAAGAATACCTGTCCACCGCGTTCAAGCTCCTTGAGGATACCCCGGCGAACGAGTTTGGGATCGTAGGGACCTACATGGGTATTTATCGGTAGGCGTTCTTCTGGCGGGGTATTGATTGTTGAGATATCTCGGATTCCGGTGAGGGCCATATAAAGGGTACGAGGAATTGGTGTAGCTGTCAGGGTGAGCACATCCACTTCAGTACGGATTTTTTTGAGATGTTCCTTATGGGCGACCCCGAAACGTTGTTCTTCATCAATGATCACCAGTCCCAGATCTGAGAATTCGATATCGGGCTGGATCAGGCGGTGTGTGCCGATCACAATATCGACTTTCCCGATGGAGAGATCGAAGATGATCCGGCGTTGTTCCGCAGGTGTGCGGAAGCGGGATAGCATCTCAACGCGCATCGGAAACCCTGCCAGTCTTTGCCGGAAGGTGCGGAAGTGTTGTTGGGCCAGGATCGTGGTTGGCACCAGAATCGCTACCTGTTTGCCAGACATCACAGCCTTGAAGGCGGCCCGCAGGGCGATCTCTGTTTTGCCATAGCCAACATCGCCGCAGATCAGGCGGTCCATCGGTATTGGGCGTTCCATATCCTGCTTCACTTCTGCCAAAACCTTGAGCTGGTCATTGGTTTCGATATAAGGGAAACTGGCTTCAAGTTCTTTTTGCCATGGGGTGTCGTCTGAGAAAGAAAAGCCCTTAGAGACATGCCTCTTGGCATAAAGTTCCAACAGGTCCTGGGCGACCGCTTCGACCGCATTTTGAACCTTGGACTTGATGCGCTTCCATTCGAGGCCTGAAAGTCTGGAGATGGCCGGTCGATGACCGCGGGACCCGATATACCGGCTGATTCGATCGGATTGGTGAACCGGGACGAAAAGTTCATCCCCTTCAGAATATTCCAGGCAGAGGTATTCGTTCTGCACGCCGCTAATCTCACGGGTGACAAAGCCTTTGAAAAACCCGATACCGTGGTCGATGTGCACCACCAGGTCGTTGATCTCAAAATCGGCGAAATCCGCTTCTGGTGCCTGGATTGTAGGGCGTTGCGGCCGGCGGGGTTGTGGACGCCGCCAGCCGAAAACCTCACCATCCGTCAGCAGGCGGATATCGGGTTGGGCGGGTCTTGAGATACAGAAACCGTCTGTGATGATCCCCTGAATGAAAGTGGGAGAGGTGCCGATATGACTTTCGCTCCAAACATCTTTCAATCGGGCAGCCTGACGGGAGATAATGACGGTGTTCTCTGGATCTGTCAATACAGTATCGATGAATTCGATGAATGGCTTGAGTTGTCCGCCAAATCTGGGATTTGTGGAGAATGAATAAGCCAGGTCATTATCCGCTTCTGAACTGGAAGGCCCCAGGTGCAAAACTGTACGGCTTCCAATCGCATCCATAATCTCCGGCAGGGTGATATAGGGATTGGGGGCATCAACTTCCAGTAAACCTTCGGCCAGGTATTCTTCCTTCAGGTTAATGGCATGCTCTTCAAAGTATTCCACGATCTCTTCAAAGGCTTGCCAGTTATCGAAGATCACCAGGCTGTCTTTTGGCAGATAATCGAGGATGCTGGCTGCGCCGGGGTGCAGCAATGGAATATGGAATTCTGAGTAGCTGGACCCTTCGATCTCGCCAGCGGAGGTCTCGGGTTTGAGGAATTCTCGCGCAGGACAAACCAGGATCCTGTCGAGGTGATTTTTTGTGCGTTGTGAGCCGGGGATGAACTGGCGGATACTTTCAATCTGGTCGCCGAAGAGTTCAATGCGTACCGGATGAAGCTCAGTGGGAGGCCAGATATCGATAATACCACCGCGGCGGGCAAACTGCCCTGGTGCGGTCACGGTAGATGCCGGTTCATATCCGATTTTGATCCAATGTTTGATTGTCGCGGTAAGGTTGATTTGCCCTTCAGTCTTATAGCTCTTTGCAGCCTTCAGGAATTCTCGTTTAGTCATGGTCACCGACATTATTGAACGGGCAGGGGCAACCACAATTGGGGGTGAAGCGGGTTTTGGCAGGCCAGGAATATGCGCTGCAGCCAGATGCTGTCAGCGTATTGAGCCGTTCGATAATTGTGTTTTCACCCCAGGGCTGCTTTTCAAAAAGAGCGAGGATGGTTCTGGAAAGAAAAGTTTGGTTTGTTGCGGCAGCCAGATAGATAACTCTTCCGCAAGGGCGAGGGCGCGATCAGTTTTTTGAGTGATGAAGTAGTATCGGCCGGTTTGTTGTGCGGTGGATTGCGGCCGAGGACAGGCAGCCTGGTTGAACGAATTAAAGCGAGCCTGATCTGGTTCCGGGATTCGTGACCGATCTGTTTTTTGAGATTGGAGAATTCTGGCAGCGCTTCAATCGCTGAAAGGATGTGATTCATATATTCTTTGAATTGATACTTGTTCATCGCCGCTTAATTCCTTCTTCAATGAAGGTGATCGCAGCCGACGCGGCTTGGTCGAGAATGAAGGGGAGGATTTCTGCCTCTTGTTTTGAGAACGGGAGAAGGACATAATCTGCAGTGTCTATTCTACCAGTTGGGCGGCCAAGACCAAGACGCATGCGCGGGATTTCCTGGCTCCCCAGGGAATTGATGATCGAGGCCATTCCTTTTTGCCCTGATGACCCACCTTCCTTCGTAGCCTGATGACTTCGAAATTCGAGATCTGCATCATCGAAACAGATCAGTATGTTTTGGAGAGGCACCTTGTAAAATCGGACGAGTGCCCCAATTGACTGCCCGGAATTGTTCATGAAGGTGCGCGGTTTGGCCAAAACGATGAGTTTATCCTGATGGGTGGCTTTGCTGACCATTGCCTGGTGCTGTAACCGCCTGAAATGGCGCGTCGAATTTTTCGGCAAGTCTGTCCATCACCATAGAAGCCGAAATTATGCCGAGTATTGCGATATCTGTCCCCGGGGTTGCCGAGTCCAGCAATCAGGATATTTGTTTGTATCAACACTCATTTTTCTACTGTCAGTTTTTTTGTTTTCTTAGGAAGAAAAGCAGGAGGAACACGAATAGTATTATACCGAAAATATGCCCTTGATCGAGCGCGTTCTGCAAGTTTGGTGTAGAAAATTCAACCGGATTGGGATTGAGTTGGAGAGGGGTGGTTGTGATTTCAATATCGGGAGTGGGCGAGTTTTCCGGTGTGGGAGTTTGCATTGTTGAGCGTTTTCTATGGTCGGCGCTGGGGTATTGGTCTCAATCACAGAGTAATTTCTCACACGAATACCTTCACTTATGATTTCCAGGGAGGTTTCGTCGGATAGGAAGACAGTCAGCCGTAAGTCGTAATTACCATCGGTGATCGAGGAGGTATCCCATTCTCCGAGGATATTTCCACCTATCTCTATTTGCCGCATGGAAATTGGGAACCAGACATTTTGGTGTGTGAAGGCAAACTCAAGGTTGAAATACTCCCATTCTTCGATGTCGATGAAACCAGTGATCTGCACTAGCCCCTGGATCGGGTTGCCAGGTAATGGATCTGTGATTCCAACGGTTGAATCGATAACGTTTTGGGCGTTGACTGACCCCGGTGCATACACGATCAGGAGCAGAAACGATATCAGTAGTATTGGTCTGAAAAGAAGGCGATTCATCTTGATTTCGAGTGTAACATGAGCGGAGAGGGAGGTCAATCAGAGGAAGCCGGTGACCTTTCAGGGCTGTCAAACATTTATCGTGTTTCTGGCTATGTAAAAAATTCCTCTTATGGTAAACTCTGTATTAGATGTTAAATGCCTACGATTAAGTAAAAGAGGAATCAGATGGCTGATACACGCGCAGAAAAATTGGTGGCTCGCTTACGGGATATGCAGATGGCGGCACCGGATATTATTGCCTCGGCGGTGGTTTCTGTGGATGGTTTGACAATTGCCTCAGCCCTCCCGACAGATGTGGAAGAAGACCGTGTTGCAGCTATGTCTGCAGCGATGCTTAGTCTTGGCGAGCGCATCTCCGGTGAATTGGGGCGCGGTGGTCTGGATGAGGTATATATTCGCGGTGAGGAAGGCTTTGTGCTGTTAACCGCGGTCGGCGATGAAGCAGTGCTTACTGCCCTGGCGCGGGATGAAGCCAAACTGGGTATGATCTTTCTAGAAATGCGCCGGGCTGCAGAAGATTTGGAACAGCTTGTCGGATGATGGCTGCAGGTACTCGATATAGCAATTCTTGGTGGGGAGGGGATGCTCTAGCCCTCTCCACTTCTCTTTAAATGATAGTTCTTGACTGTAGGGGAGATGATGAAAACAAGGTATATCTTTATCACAGGTGGTGTCGTTAGCTCTGTCGGGAAGGGGATCACAGCAGCAGCCCTGGGTCTACTTCTCAAAGAGCGTGGTTTTCAAGTGGCGGTTCAGAAACTCGATCCCTATATCAATGTTGATCCCGGAACGATGAATCCTTATCAACACGGCGAGGTGTTTGTGCTGGATGATGGAACCGAGACCGACCTTGATCTGGGGCACTATGAACGCTTTATTGATACCCCTCTCAGCAAGGTGAGTAATGCTACTACCGGGCAGGTGTACTCCGAAGTGATTCCAAAGAACGGCGCGGAGATTACCTTGGGGGGACGATCCAGGTGATTCCACACATCACCAATGAGATCAAACGCACGATTCGAATTGGCCGCAGAGAAAACCCAGGCGGATATTCTGCTGGTGGAGGTTGGCGGTACTGTGGGTGATATTGAATCGCTGCCTTTTCTCGAGGCTTTGCGCCAGATGCGGCATGATCTCCGCGAAGAAGTATTCCTATTTCATCCATGTCACCTGGCTGCCGATCATTGGGGCTACAGGTGAGATTAAAACTAAACCAACCCAACACTCAGTTCGCGAGCTGCGCTCGATTGGTATTTCCCCGAATATGATCATTGCCAGGTCGGATCATCCTGTTGATGAAGAACTGCGCGAAAAAATTGCATTGTT
Source organism: uncultured Chloroflexia bacterium (assembly GCA_963722735.1). Taxonomy (GTDB): domain Bacteria; phylum Chloroflexota; class Anaerolineae; order Anaerolineales; family UBA11579; genus UBA11579. The sequence goes on along the minus strand of CAVROH010000019.1, from coordinate 257,751 downwards.
CTGTGATGTGGATTTTGAAGCCGTTGTCCCGATGGTGACAGCCGATGTGATGTATGAGGTGCCGCTTCTGATTGAGAAGGCTGGTGTGGCAGATGTAATTCTGGATCACATGAAAGTAAAAGATCAGAAGGTTCCTGACCTTCGGAGTGGGAAGCGGTTGTTGAAGAAGCAAAGAATGAGCGCCCCAAGGTGAAGATCGCACTGGTGGGGAAGTATATTGAGTTGAAGGATGCCTATATGAGCGTGAAAGAGGCTCTTGAACCATGCTTCAATCGCTCTTGGGGATAGATCTGGATATTGCCTGGGTCCATTCTGAAGAACTTGAGACTGCTTCGACTGATTCTGGATCTGTGGCAAAAAATGCAGGCATCTGATGGCATTTTGGTGCCGGGCGGATTTGGCCATCGAGGAATAGAAGGAAAAATCGCAGCAATCAAACATGCCCGCGAAAACAAAGTGCCGTACTTCGGCCTTTGTTTAGGGATGCAGCTCCAGGTGGTTGAGTTTGCCAGAAATGTGCTTGAGTTATGAAGAGGCAAACTCGACTGAATTTGATGATCTACACCTGATCCTGTAATTGACTTGATGCCAGACCAGCGCGGGGTTGTGGATAAAGGGGCTACCATGCGGTTGGGGCTTTACCCCTGCGATCTGAGTCCTGAAGCCAGGCTCATCAGGCATATGATGTGCTTCAAGTCGATGAAAGACACCGGCATAGATTTGAGTTTAATAATGCATATCGTGAGGAAATGGAAGCTGCAGGTATGGTTTTTTCTGGGGTTTCTCCGGATGGGCAGTTGGTTGAGATTGCCGAGCTGGCAGATCATCCCTATATGTTGGGCACGCAATTTCACCCCGAATTTCTCTCCCGGCCTACAAGACCACACCCATTGTTTCTGGGATTTCTTGAAGGCGGCGGCAGAGAAAGCCGGGGTTAGAATATCATATCTCTACGAAAGAAGGAAAACAAATGGACACAAGAATTAAAATCAGTAATTGGACGTCAGATCCTAGATTCGCGCGGGAATCCTACCGTTGAGGTGGATGTGACTTCTGAATGATGGCAGTTTTGGACGCGCCGCAGTACCCTCCGGGGCTTCCACTGGTGTGCATGAAGCTCTTGAGCTTCGTGATGGGGATAAATCCAGGTACCTGGGGAAAGGCGTGACAAAAGCGGTTGCGAATGTAAATGGCGCGATCCACGATCATTTGGTCGGGTTTGATGCTTCTCTGCAACGCGACCTGGATATGAGCCTGCTGGCTCTGGACGGGACCAAGAATAAATCCAAACTGGGTGCGAATGCGATTCTGGGCACCAGCCTGGCAGCGGCAAAAGCGGCAGCGAAATCTGTTGGTCTGCCACTATATCGATACATTGGCGGGGTGTATGCCCATGTACTGCCTGTCCAATGATGAACATCCTCAATGGCGGAGCGCATACTGCCTGGCAGTCTACCGATGCCCAGGAATTCATGGTGATGCCGTTGGCTGCTCGTTCTTTCGCTGAAGGCCTGCGCTGGGGAGCTGAGATCTATCATGCTCTGAAATCCGTGCTGAAAGCACATGGGTATGCCACGCTTGTCGGTGATGAGGGCGGGTATGCTCCGGCTTTGAAATCGAATGCTGAGGCGGTTGAAGTGATCCTTGAAGCGATCGAGAAGGCTGGCTATAAAGCCGGCGAGGATATCGCGATTGCACTCGACCCGGCAGCCTCAGAGTTCTACGATGAGGACGAGAAAGTTTATAATCTGCGCACAGAAGGTAAGAAGCTCTCCAGTGAAGAGATGGTTGACTTCTGGAAATCATGGGTTGAGCAATATCCGATTGTTTCGATCGAAGATGGCCTGGCCCAGGATGACTGGGAAGGCTGGAAGCTGCTGCAGAAAAAGATTGGTGAAAAAGTTCAGTTGGTCGGTGATGACTTGTTGGTCACCAACCCGGAACGTGTGCGCCGTGGGATTGAAGAGAAGGCCTGCAATGCACTTGCTGGTGAAAGTCAACCAGATCGGTTCTCTGACCGAGACGATCGAATCTGTTGAAGCCTGCCATCGGGCGGGCTGGAACGCAGTTGCCTCTCACCGTTCTGGCGAAACCGAAGATAATACTATCAGTGACCTGGCTGTGGCTCTGAATATGGGCCAGATCAAGACTGGCGCTCCGGCGCGGTCAGACCGGGTAGCCAAATATAATCAGCTTTTGCGGATCGAAGAAGAATTGGGTGATGCTGCAAGCTATGCGGGGTGGAGCCCGTTCAAAAAGTAACTGATTTTAGGTAAATAAAATAACACGGCGGGCATTGCCCGCCGTGTTTTTACTTTTATAGGGTTTGGGTCAGTTGGGAATCGGCCCGAGAGAGGGGCGCAGATGATATCGTAAAATTCAAGCTCTATGGCTTTGTTCGCTTCGGCGTAGGTCAGCTGCCTCTTTGCCGATTAGTCGGACAGCATCAACTTCCTGAATGATCTGAGATGGCCAATAACGCGGCAAAACCAATAAGGGGATCATTCATCCCGCCCTCACTTAGATAAGAAGGGCGCATGGGATCATCCTGATCTGCCAGCGGCACCCAATTGAACATCATCGGGCCGCTGGGATTGACTGTAAACCCTACTCTTGTAGCCGGCATAGCGGGCCAATTGGACACTGCGCTGGGTGAAATTTCCTCCGGGCCAAACGAAGGCGATTGGAGTTTTTTGATAGTGGGCCTGGATGAAATCAATGGAACCCTGCAGTTCGGTCATAATGTAATCATCAGTGCTGGATTCCACAATATGGGTAATGGATAACGCCGTGAGCCTGGTAATCCACCCAGCCTTCTCTCGGTTAAGGGCTTCATTTTCATCCCATAGATCCTGCGATGGTTTGTTCCGGGTGGCTGATCCAACCGTTGACCACCGGCCAACCATACTCATCATGGAGTGGTCGGAAAAAATTATTGAAATATTGGGCTGAGTGGCGGTCATCCGAGATCACCAGTACAGAACGGGCGGGAATCCTTTCGTTGGTCTCCATAAAGGCAACGAACTGGAACATATCGATCGCTTCAAATCCCTGCTCGTGAAGGGTGCGCATGGCGTTGAAGAATGGGTCGCTGTTCATATGTGCCAGATCTGAATAGACTGCATCTTTGGATAATGAATGGAACATCAACACCATGACAACCGTCCCCGGATGGCTTTTGGTTGGATCCCACTTCAGGCGCAGATATTGGCAGGCATCCTGGATATAAGTATGCGGATAGTCAATTAGGGTTGAGGTGAGAGGACTGATATGGATACGGCAGCGGAGGCGGGGTGCGGGCGATCGTGGGTGTAGGCTCCGGGGTGGCCGATGGCTCAGGGTGGGTGGAAGCGGTGTTTCTGATGGGATTGGCGTGGGCGATGGTGTGTTGGAGGGTGATGGGAGATCAGGAGTGGAATTCCCGCAGGAAGTCAGCCTGTTATTACCAACAATAATACAGCAACAGAAGCCCGGGAAATGAATCCCGGTCGAAACGATGAAAAGCGCATTAGCATTAGTGTTATTGGTTCTCGGATTCGTCTATGTCTGAGTGGCTTTCAGACGGTGATGGGCGCAGGGCTTCATCCAGGGAGAGGCCCTCTTTTTTCATGCCTGGGGCTGGGGTGGCGCAGAAGGGGCAGATGTTCCATTGAAGCTCCATCAGCTGGCTGCAGTGGTGGCAGGTCTTTTTCAAGCGGGTATGACAGTCTGGGCAAACCATCCATTTCTGACCAACGCGCTTTTCCGCAACCGGGGCAATGCGGGGAAGACTCGATCGTGTGTAGCAGAGCTTCTTCCTCAATCGATTTCTGGTATTCTTCCTCAATCGTATCTTTGGGCCGGAGGATCAAGTAGACCAATACTCCGGGCAAGAAAAGGACAGTCACGATCAGGATCGAGAGGATCTGCATGAATTTGTCACCCGTTCGGCTGCGGATATCCCTGAAGGACCAGAATACCAGACTTAGCCAGAGCGTGATGATGAATGCCGCTCCCCAACTGGTGAGAAAAACGGTTAGCTTGCTTAGGATTGTTGGATCGATCATAGTTGCTCCTGGAATATGTGTGATTATAGCATGAGCCAAAATAAGGTGCGAGTTCAGAAATGGTATAATCACAAAATCTCACTTGCTGATAGGGAATACTGTGCAAAAATTATTCCAGATTTGTCTGGTTGCTAGTTTGTTATGTCTGCTTGCAGCAGGTTGTGGAACAATCTCTCCTGGCGTGGATGAGACACCTGGAGCAATATCTGACACTCAGCCATCCAAAACGGAAACAATAACAGGTTCTATTTCCCCTGTACCACCCACCCCAACAATCGAACCCAAAGTTACGGAGATTGCAGCAACACTAGAAGATAATCCCCGTACGGTGATTGCTTTTACCGGAGTGATCGTCCCGGCAAGATGCGTGCAGGAAGAAGTTGCCAGGCAGGGCAGCGCGGATTATATCTACGAAGAGGTACAAGAGATCTTAACAGGTGCTGACATTACTGTTGGCGTGTATAACGCCACGATGCGAGACAATGTACCCTATATGGGATGCGAGAAATCCTGGGAGTTGATCGGCAGTACTAATAATGCCGACGCCCTTGCACGAGCCGGTTTTGATGTGATGTCTGTGGCGACAAATCATATTAAAGATTGCGGACATCTGTCTTGTGGGGATGAGGGATTTTTCTCAACCCTGGAGAATTTACGACGGGTGAAGATTGAACCAGTGGGAGCGGGCAGTAACCTTGATGAGGCCCTAAAGCCAGTTGTGCTGGAAGTTAATGGGATCTGGTTTGGATTTGTATCGCTTGGGGAAGTGAATGAACAAGCATCTTGCTGATCGGGATATTCCAGGGATCGCGTTTCTGTCAAATAAGAATCTTGAGTCAGCGATTTCCTCGGTCTCTGAGATCGCTGATGTGGTGATCGTTCTACCGCACTCCGGGCCGGAAGATTATCCTGAACTGACCGCGCAACAAAAGTATTGGGCGCGTTATTCTGTTGAGTATGGTGCTGACCTGGTAGTGATGACCCATGCTCATATCTTGCAGGGCTATCAAATAATGGATCAGGTGCCGGTATTCTACAGCCTTGGGAATTTTGTTTTCGACCAGTCCTGGGCACGGGATCACCAGCAAGCGGCGATTTTGTTGGTTAAGTTTGAAGGACCTGAGTTGATTGGTTTTGAGTTTATTCCGACGGTGGTTGACCAGGACGGGACCGTTCATCTGGCAGATCCGGGCGAGAAGGAAAAGATTCCTGGACCGAATTGAAAAGCTCTCCACCGATCTGGGACAGGATGATTAGGTTGAAGCGGAAAGAAGTCCGCCTCAGGGGGGTATTTTTGTCACTGCGTTAACAGGACGCTTGTCCCCTGACCTCAGTCAGTTGTTAGTCCATAATTAGAATGGTTGAATAGCTGGAAGTGTCTATTTAATATAGGTACAACCAAGGAGTTGTAATGGAAGGTGAATTAGTTCACGTATTTTCTAATTATGATGGGAAGCGGGAGGAGATTATTCCAATCCTCCAGGATGTACAGGAGAATTTTGGCTTTCTCCCCACAGAAGCTTTACAGGAGATTGCCGCATTTACGCATATGCCTGAGAGCAGTATCTATGCAGTGGCGACTTTTTATGCCCAGTTTCGTTTTACCCCGCGAGGCAAGAAACACATTATGGTTTGCAGAGGGACTGCTTGTCATGTAAATGGGGCACCAAGGGTTCTTGAAGAAATTGAGGAGCAGCTCGGGATCAAAGAAGGCGAGACAACCGAGGATCTTGAACATTCACTCGAAACCGTTGCTTGTATTGGGGCTTGCAGCCTTGCACCATGTATTATGATCGAGAAGGAAGTCCAGGCCAAGATCACCAAGAAAAAGGTTGCCAAGTTATTCGGGGGAGGCAAAGAATGAATTTCGGTGAAAAGTTTCCCTCGCAAGTGGAAGACGCAAAAGCTAATTGGGAATCATTGATGCAAAGCGATCGTCCGATTGTTTTCATTGGAACCGCAACTTGCGGCAGATCAGCCGGGGCAATGGAAACCTGGGCAGCTTTCGAGACCTCGGCCAAAGCGCTGGATTTGGATATTGAGGTCTACGAGACCGGGTGCGTGGGACTATGTTATGCAGAACCGATGGTAGTTGTATTCAAGCCGGATCAACCAGGGATCGTTTACGGTGATGTCGATCCTAATAAGGCGAAGAATATTTTACAAAATTATCTGGTAGCCGGTGATCCAATGACCTCTGAATCATTGGGCTATATAGGGGAGGAAGGTTTTCCGGGGCTTAATCATTTCTTTGATCAATCTGTATTCCAACATCAGGTCCGGCGCTTATTAGCCAACTGCGGGACGATAGATCCAACCAGGCTCGAGCACTATCTTGCCCAGGGAGGGTATGAGGGGCTTATCCGCGCATTGGATATGAAGTCGGACGAGATTATTGAAACAATGAAAGACGCGGGTCTTAGAGGGCGCGGCGGAGCTGGATTCCCGACCTGGCGGAAGTGGCGCTTTTGTGCGGATACCCAGAGCGATCAAAAGTATCTGGTGTGCAATGCAGATGAAGGTGATCCTGGCGCGTTCATGAACCGAGCGCTGCTGGAAGGTGACCCACACAGCTTGATCGAGGGCATGATCATTGCCGGGTACGCGATTGGGGCGGATACCGGATACATTTACTGCCGGGCGGAATACCCGCTGGCATTGCAACGTCTGCGCCTGGCGATCTCTCAGGCAGAAGATGCCGGATACCTTGGAAAGCATATTCTAGGGTCGGATTTTAATTTCAAGATCAAGATCAAAGAAGGGGCTGGCGCGTTTGTTTGCGGCGAGGAGACGGCGCTGATCGCTTCGATCGAAGGCAAGCGCGGGATGCCAAACCCCCGGCCTCCTTACCCGGCTGTCTCTGGTTTGTGGGGCCACCCAACGATCATCAACAATGTAGAGACGCTGGCTTCGGTTGCATTGATCCAGAGAAAAGGCGCTAGTTGGTTTTCTGAGTTTGGGTCTGAAAAGAGCAAAGGGACCAAAACGATTGCCCTGGTCGGTAAGGTGAAAAACACCGGGTTGGTAGAGGTGCCGCTGGGGATCACTTTGCATGAACTTGTGAATGAGGTTGGCGGGGGGATCGTTGGGGGCGGGGAACCCAAGGCAGTGCAGACGGGCGGTCCATCCGGCGGTTGTGTGCCCAGAGCGTTGTTCGATACACCTGTAGATTACGACTCCCTATCTTCTGTGGGAACGATCATGGGATCTGGGGGGGTGGTGGTTATGGACGAATCTACCTGTATGGTGGATTTCGCCCGTTTCTTCCTTGATTTTGCGACCAAGGAATCCTGTGGTGAATGTGTCCCTTGTCGAATGGGGACCAAGCAAATGCTCGAGATTCTGACCGATATCGTTGAAGGCAGAGGAAAACCAGAAGACCTTGACCTGCTGGAAGAACTTGGGGAGGGGATCATTGCCGGGTCCTTGTGCGGATTGGGACAAACTGCACCAATCCTGTTTTAACAACTCTGAGGTATTTCCGGGAAGAGTATGAAGCCCATATTTACGAGAAGAAGTGCTACGCAAAGGTTTGTAAAAACTTGCTGCACTACTGGATCGACCCGGAATTGTGTGTTGGTTGCAGACTATGTCTGAAAGCCTGCCCGGGTGGTGCGATCAGCGGCGATATAAAGCAGGTGCATGTGATCGATTGGGATCTTTGCACATCCTGTGGGATGTGTTACGAGGTGTGCCCAACAAAGATCGAAGCCGTAAAGGTGATCCCGGGGGTGCCGCCTGTACAGGAAGCCGTGAAGGTGGTTGGAGAGGCAGCATGAGCAAAATAAACATACTTATCGACAATGTTGAAGTAGAGGTGGAGGAGGGGGCAACCATCCTGGAATCCGCCCTGGATAAAGGGGTCTATATCCCTCACCTTTGCCATCATCCTGATCTAAAGCCAGTTGGCGTATGCCGGCTGTGTGGAGTTGAAGTGGAAGGGCGTGGTCTGGTGATGTCATGTAATACCCCTGTTTATGAAGGGATGCAGATCTCTACCAATACACAGAAGGTCAACAGTGTCCGTCAGGTTGGTCTTGAGCTGTTATTTGCCAATCACCCAGATGATTGTTTTACCTGTTCTGCGAATAATGATTGTGAACTGCTGAGGATTGCCAGCCATATTGGGTTGAAGCGTGATCGATTGTCAATTATGCGAAAGCCAACCGAATGGCAGCCGGTTGATTCCTCCAACCCATTTTTTAATTTTGATCCGAATAAGTGTGTGTTGTGCGGTATATGTGTACGCACATGCGACGAAATTCAAGGTGTCCGGGCGATCAATTTTATCAACCGGGGTTATGAGACAAAGATCGGCACATTTGGGGATAAATTATTCATTGATTCAACATGCGAATCTTGTGGAGAGTGCGTGGAGCGCTGTCCGGTTGGCGCACTTGAGCGGAAGAATTATCGACAGCCGGCTTATGAGGTTGAGTCTATCTGCGCATACTGCGGCGTGGGCTGCGGATTGCTTTTAGGCGTACAGGGCGATCAGATCGTCAACGTCCGGGGAAATCCAAACAACCCAACCAATAAAGGGCAGTTGTGTGTCAAAGGGCGCTTTGGTTATAAGTATGTCAATCATCCTGATCGGGTCAAGCGGCCGATGGTGAGGCAGTATCTTCTTGATGGGAAAAACAAGCCTAAGACCAATGATAAGCTGGGAGACTGGGTGGAGGTTGACTGGGATACCGCTTACGACATTGTAGCCAAGAAATTTGTGGATATTAAACAGAAGCACGGCTCAGACGCAATTGGAGTCCTGGCATCTGCGAAATGTACCAATGAGGAAAACTATCTGTTTCAGAAATTTGCCAGACAAATAATTGGCACACACAGTGTTGACCACTGTGCCCGTCTTTGACACTCTTCCACTGTCGCCGGTCTGGCGACTGCATTTGGCTCTGGCGCAATGACCAATCCGATGGATGATATAGCTGAGAATGCCAAGGCGTTCTTTATCATCGGGTCGAACACCTCTGAACAGCACCCTGTTTTCGGCTATAAACTCAGGCAGGCGATCCTGCAGCGCGGGGTGAAGCTGGTGGTGGCTGATCCGCGTAATATCCCGATCACTGATTTTGCCACGCTGCATCTCCGGCATAATCCAGGCTCCGATATTGCTCTGGTAAATGGGCTGGCGCACCTCATCCTTGAAAATGGATGGGAAGATGAGAAGTATATTCAGGAACGGACCGAAGGCTTTGAGGAATATAAAGCCGTTTTAGAGGATTATGACCCTGCTTCTGTTGCTGAGATCACCGGTGTTCCCGAGGAACAAATCAGGGAGGCGGCAGAGATCCTTGGCACAAATTCCCCCATGGCGGTGATGTGGGCGATGGGCATTACTCAGCATACCACCGGGGTGATGAATGTGGAGAGCCTGGCGAACCTTCAGATGCTGCTGGGGAATATGGGTGTGCCGGGCGGGGGAACCAATCCGCTGCGAGGCCAAAATAATGTCCAGGGCGCCTGTGATATGGGGTGTCTGGTGAATGTCTTCCCGGGATACCAGCAGGTGACTGATGCCGGAGCAAGGGACAAATTCAATGCCGCATGGACCCTCTCATCGCAGAAAAATGGCGAGAGTCTGTTTGGGGACAAACCAGGTTTGACTGTAACTGAGATCACTAACGGGATGCTGGATGGGAATGTGAGGGGGTTATACCTGATCGGTGAGAATCCGGTCATGTCCGATCCGGATAGTAACCATGTCAAGGAATGTTTTGAAGCCGGTGAGTTCATCGTGCTTCAGGAGATTTTCCCCTCGGAGACCTCGGTTTATGCAGATGTCCTCCTGCCTGGGGTTACATTCACTGAAAAGAACGGCACTTTCACGAATACTGAACGCCGCATCCAGAAGGTCAATCAGGCGATCAAGACCTGGGGTGAGGCCAAGCCTGATTGGGAGATCACAATGGGTCTGGCCAATCGTATGCTGGAGATCCAGGGTATTACACCGACCGGACCGCAAGCAGGCTGGGATTATGCAAGTGCAGAGGCGATCATGGATGAAGCCGCTGAATTGACTCCGATCTATGCGGGCGTGAGTTATACCCGACTGAAGAATGGGAAAGCGCTGCACTGGCCGGTGAGATCTGCGGATCATCCCGGGACGCCGATCTTGCACGTCGATCGCTTCTCGCGTGGCTTGGGCAAGTTCAGCGTAGTTGACCATATTCCTGCTGAAGAAATGCCGGACGATGAATACCCGCTGCTTTTGACAACCGGGCGCGTGCTCTATCACTGGCACGGCGCTGAAATGACCAGACGTGTAGATGGGCTTGTGGCACTTTATCCGGAGAGTGTTGTTGAACTGAATCCGATTGATGCCAAAAAGTATGGGATCGGTGTGGACGATAAGATCAGATTGAGTTCCCGAAGGGGAGAAATGGTCGCACGTGTCAAGGTGACAGATCGGATTGCGCCGGGTGTGGTCTTTGGAGGGTTCCACTATCCCGGAGAGCAAAATGTAAATAATCTGACCAATCCAGCCCTGGATCCCACAGCCAAGATTCCGGAGTTCAAAGTGTGCGCTGTAAAGGTGGTGCTTGAATAAGTTTTCATCGAAATGTATAAGGAAAATCGCCGGGAACTCCCCGGCGATTTTTTTATCGAATATAATACCTTATGGCTAATTTCTCAATGGCAATTCAGGCGGGGGGGGTGTCCAGCCGGATGGGTCAGGATAAGGGTTTATTGCCCTTTGGGCAGGCCTTGTTGGTTGAGCATATCGTTAACCAAATCAAGCCGCTTGGGTATGAAATCTATGTGATCTCTAATTCTCCTGAAGACTATAAGTTCTTGGGGCTTCCTGTGTATTCAGATGTCCATGAAGGGATCGGTGCTCTGGCTGGGATCCATACGATTTTGACCTATGCCAGGAGCGAATATGTTCTGGCTCTGGCTTGCGATATGCCCTATGTTGAGCTGGGACTGATTCGCTATTTGATTGAGCTCAGCTCCAATCATGATATCGTGATCCCATCTATCGGGAATCAAGGGTTTCTGGAACCATTCCGGGCGGTGTATTCTCGTAAGTGCCTGGCATCTGTGGAGGATGCAATTCGAATTGGGAAGCGGAAAGTAATCTCATTCTTCGATGGTCTGGATGTTGTGCAAGTGTCTCCCGAGAAGATCCATCAGTTTGATCCTGAGGAACGTTCCTTTTTAAATATCAATACCCCGCAAGATTACAAACGTCTGGTAGCTGAAATTGATGACTGACAAGCAGGTGATTATGAATATGAAGTCAAACTTTTGAAAGAAACGAAGTGATCGAAGATTATCGACAGGCATACCGGAGCAGGCAGGTAAGTTTGATTGGAAGGCGAGAAGTGCTGACCGGAAAAGCCAAGTTCGGGATCTTCGGAGACGGGAAAGAAATTCCCCAACTTGCGCTTGCGAAAGTCTTCCAGCCGGGGGACTTTCGGTCAGGGTATTACCGTGATCAGACATTAATGTTTACACTCGGGGCGCTCTCCTACAAAGAATTTTTTGCCCAGTTGTTCGCCGACTCAAATTTGAAAAATGAACCGGCCTCCGGAGGAAGGCAGATGAATGCCCATTTTTCTACCAGGCTGCTGGATCAGCATGGCGAGTGGCTTGATGCGACAAAAATGAATAATTCCTCGTCTGATGTATCGCCAACAGCATCTCAAATGCCCCGGCTGGTAGGGTTGGCCCTGGCGTCAAAACTATACCGGCAACTGGGTGACACGGTGGATTCTCAAAATTTTTCCCGAAATGGTAATGAGATTGCTTTCGGTACCATCGGGAATGCTTCATCAGCAGAAGGGATTTTTTGGGAGTCGATCAATGCGATCAGTGTTTTGCAGGCGCCAGCAGTTATCTCTATCTGGGATGATGATTACGGGATCTCAGTTCACAATCAGTACCAATTCGGAAAGGACCTGGGGGAGTTGTTATCCGGGTTTGGGGTGAATGAGAAAGGCGATTATGGCTATCAACTTTTTACGGTCAAGGGGTGGGATTACCCAGCTTTAGTCGAAGTTTACAAACGAGCCACTGAGATCACACGATTAAGCCATGTTCCTTCCTTGATCCATGTAACTGAACTGACCCAGCCCCAGGGCCACTCTACATCGGGCAGCCATGAACGGTACAAATCGGCTGAAAGGCTGGCTTGGGAAGCCGAATTTGATGGTTTGGTTGTATTCAGAAAATGGCTGATTGAAAATCAATATGTCACAGAAAGTGAAATACTTGCCTTCGAAGAGGAAGATTCTGCTGCAATAGAGTTAATAAGGGCTGAAGCCTGGGATGAGTTCAAAGCCCCAATCAAGGAAGATGTTCGTCAGTTGAAACAATTGATTGATCAACTTCCGGATAGGGATATGCCAGGAGGACAAACGGCAATTCAGAACTTGGAGGATTCTCAGAACGCCGTCAGGCGGGATGTGATTGAGGTAGTGGATGATTTGCTCAGGAAAGCACAGCAGATGCCTTCAGAAGCCGCTCAGGATGCCCTGAGGGGGTACAGAGTTAGCCTGATAGAGACCGGAGAAGAAACTTACGGGTCTCATCTTTACAGCCACTCCGATCAAAACGCTTTGCTTGTTCAGGAGGTGGCCCCCGAGTATTCTGAACGATCGCCGCGTTTGAATGGTTTCGAGATCCTCAATCAGGGCTTTCGGGAGATCATGGCAAATAATTCGAAAGTGATCGCATTTGGTGAGGATCTTGGGAAGATCGGCGGTGTAAATCAGGGGTTTGCAGGTTTGCAGGAGGCCTTTGGCGAATTACGTGTGGCAGACACCGGCATACGTGAAGCCACGATCATCGGCCAGGCAATTGGGCTAGGCATGCGAGGATTTCGTCCGATTGCAGAGATACAGTACCTGGATTATGTCCTGTATGGAATCCAGATATTGTCAGATGATCTGGCTACAGTCAGATGGCGGTCAGCTGGGAGCCAGAAGTCTCCAGTGATCATTCGCACGCGCGGTCACCGGCTGGAAGGGGTGTGGCATTCCGGTTCTCCGATGGGGGCGTTGGTAAATCTTTTGCGCGGCATGTATATCATCGTCCCGCGCAATATGGTTCAGGCAATCGGTTTTTATAATACGCTATTAGACTCGGATGATCCGGGAGTCGTAGTGGAAGTATTGAATGCGTATAGGCAAAAAGAGCGTCTGCCAGATAATCTTTCTGAAGTACGGTTTCCCCTGGGTGTGCCTGAAGTGATCCGTGAAGGGGATGATCTGACAGTGGTGACGTATGGTCCGTTGTGTTTAATCGCTGAGGAAGCGGCAGAGATACTCAGCAGGTCGGGGGTTGAGTTGGAAATTGTGGATGTGAGAACATTGCTGCCATTTGATGTAGGACATGTTATCCTGAGATCGATCAAGAAAACGAACCGGGTGCTCTTCCTGGATGAGGATGTCCCCGGCGGCGCAACAGCTTACATGATGCAGCAGGTGCTGGAAGGGCAGGGTGCTTATTATTGGCTGGATACAGCTCCCAGAACACTGACATCAGCAGCACATCGACCGGCTTACGGCACGGATGGGGGATACTTTTCAAAGCCAAATAAGGAGAGCATTATCTCTACCGTCTTTCACTGATGAATGAGATCGACCCAACCCAATATCCCGAGGAGTAAAAAACAGAATCCCATGAGTGAATGATGGGATTCTGGAATATATTGCGTATAGCCAGTATAGCTATAAAGTCACAATGTCAGGAGGTAAATGAGACACACCAATCTCTGCCTCATCACAAAACAACATGGCACGCTCGATCACATTTCTCAATTCTCGGATATTACCAGGCCAGGTATGTTTCTTCATCTGCTCCAGTGCTTTAGGCGTTGCTCCAAGGATATTCTTGCCCATTTTCTTATTGAGTTGATTGATGAAAAAGCCAACGAAATCAGGGAGATCGTCTACTCTTTCCTTGAGAGGGGGAAGGTGCAGGTCCACCACCTTTAACCGGTAATACAGGTCTTCTCTAAATTCTTTGTCGGCGATCGATTGCTTCAGGTCTCGATTTGAGGCAGCCAATACCTGAACATTTACCTTGATCAAGTCAGTGCCACCCATGCGTCGGAAGGCCTGTTCTTCCAGGGCGCGGAATAATTTTGCCTGTAGATCGATGGGCATCGAGGAGATTTCATCCAGGAAGAGGATGCCGCCATCTGCAATCTCCATTAATCCGTTTTTCCTCTGATCTGCGCCGGTAAAGGAACCGGCTTCGTGACCAAACAGTTCGGTCTCGAGCATCGTATGTTGGATAGCAGCACAATTGATCCCGATAAAAGGCTGATCTACCCGGGTACCCATCTTGTGGATCGCACACGCCAGGATCTCTTTTCCGGTGCCAGTCTCCCCGGTAATCAAAACAGACACAGAAGCCAAGCTGCCCTTTGAGCCTGGCTATAGACTTCGTGGATCTTCTGTGTGCTCCCCAAGATGAAATCCTCCGAGTTGTACTGGCTTTGCCGTAAATGGTCAAGCTCCCGCCGCATTTGGACGATTTCTCCAGCTCGCTGGACTGATGCCTCCAGCTCAGAGAGTTTGATTGGTTTGGTAAAGAAGTCATGGGCGCCATTCTTCATCGCCGAGACGGCCATCTCGACATCGCCATATGCTGTGATCATGATGATGGGGGGACGGTTGATGATCGATACAGTCTCCTCCAGCAGGGATGGGCCGAAGCCATCGGGCAGACGGGCGTCCAGGGTGATCACATCGGCATTGCCTTTGCTGATCTGTTCCCGGGCTTCTTTGATCGTTCCGGCTTCAATGGTTGTATAGCCTTTCTTCACCAGGTATTTGCTGATCTGGTGGCGGGCGTTTTCTTCATCGTCAACAATCAATACGGTTAGGCTCATGCAATTTCCTCAATTTGGATCGTTAGAAATTTTCCCTTTTGGCAATTCTACCCGGAAAACGGTGCCCCCAGGAACGCTGGTAACACTGATCTGACCATTGTGGGCATCAACAATTTGTTTGGTGATAGCCAGACCAATCCCATTGCCATTCTGTCGGGTTGTGTAGTAAAGATTAAATATTTTTTCTTGTATCTCTGGAGGAATCCCAGGCCCGGTATCACCAATATCCACCTGGACCGATTCGGAATTCTCAGAAATGCGCATTTTCAGTTTACCGCCCTTGTCACGCATGGCATCAATGGCATTTTGAATGATGTTGGTGAATACCTGTTCAAGCGACTGTTTATCACCATAGATCAGATATTCAGAATCCTGTGCTTCCACACTGGGTTCAACACCGTATCGGGTCATCCGGGGTTTCCAGCGGAACAAGATACTCTCAACAAACCCTCGAAGGCTTACGGGTTCCATCTTATATTCTTTTGTTCGGTAGGCAGTTAGAATCGACTTCATTAAATCTGATAAACGATCAACATCGCCTAAGATGCGATCGATTTCTTGGTCCAATTCCTCATCCCCTGCTGCGTAAGCTGCAAAGTTTTCCACACCCATGCGGATGTTGTTGATTGGATTCCTAATCTCGTGTGCAAACACGGCGATCATCTCTCCAATATTGGCCTGAGTTTCCAACTGGCGGGATCTGGTCTCATATTGCTTCAAGGTACTGAGGTCTGAGAACAGGATCGCGAGTGCATTAGGACCGCTCTCTGAGAGCAAGGGGATGGTTCGAATCAGGATTGGAATTTCTTTCCCTTCTCGACTCTTGACTGTGATCTCGCCCAAGTCGTGTACCAGGAGCGCTTTCTCCCCAGTTTTTTTGAGGATATCGGCAATGCCACAATCGCAAACCATGATCTTTTCGATGGGTTGCTGGAGCATCTCATTTTCTGAATAACCCAAGATCATGCTGGATGAGGTGTTTATATCGATGATTGTGAAATCCATATCCACGAATATGATCCCTTCAGAGATCTGATTCCTGATGTTGCGGACGATTTCAAGTTGGTAGTTTGTTTCCTTAAGTTCTTTGGCAGACTCAGTTGCTGCTGCGTTGAACCTCAAACTGGCAGTGATTGACCGGCAGATTAGAGCTAATACAGGCGGGAGGTTGTGTGGTGGAGGTGATTTTTTCCCTCCAAGGGCTAACAACCCGCGACCTGGTGAGTCAGGATCAAGGGGACAGGTAGCCTGAAAGGATTGGTGTGCACTCAAGGCAGATTGGTGTAAAGTCGAGGGGGTATGTGTACCCAGTGTCCAAACTACCGGGATGTTAAGGTGACCGATCTCATCTGCGTGGATGATGTTTGGCATAAAATCCACATCACCTAAGTTTTCTAGCTTGATGAGTTTACTCTCTGTCCCGGGAATTGGCAGATAGATAGCCAGATGATCGCATTCGGTGAGCATTTGACCAGCCTTCAAGCAGTCTTGCAAAGCAGTTTTGATCGAATGCGATAGGGGGGCGTGTAGAAGTAAATCAAACGCCTCCCAGTTGCTTTGTTGGGAGGTAGTTTCCTCATCGATATCAGCCTTCGGAGGTGAAATTGAGATAATGCTGAGATGTTTTTCCAAATGAAGGGTTTTGATCTCAGATTCGATCTCTATCTGGTTCGTACCGGCTAATCGGAATATTGAAGGTGGCGTCGGCAAACTCTTATTGATCTCAGCCATCGTTGGGAAAATCTCTGAAACATCAAGTTCGCGGATTTCCTTTCTGGAGTAACCTGAAAACTTGATAAATTCTGAATTGCAGGTTTCAATGACCCCCTTGTCCCGATTCCAGATCAAGGCTGGCTTTTCAAGCAACTCAAGAATTTAATTCCAGATCTTCAAGGTCTGATGGTTTTCTGAGTAGAGTCTGAATAGGCATAACAGTTATGCGGTCAGGCGTTCCTTTTTCCTCATGTGGGCGGGCAAAATACCTTCCATTGAGCGGTATTTTGCCACGGTTCTTCTGGCAATATTGTACCCATCTTCCTCAAGTTTGCTGGCAATTTTCGTATCGGATAGCGGCTTGGTTTCGTTTGTGATCATATCCTTGATGACTGTGCGGATCTGGAGACTGCGATCAAAGAACTTCGAAATCGGGATAATCTTGCCTGAGGGCAACTGAACCGATTTGCTGCTTACTGCCCTGGAGATCGTCGATTCATGGACGCCAATTTCCTCAGCAACCGTTGCCCGGGTCATCGGTTCAAGATAACGATCTCCCTTGAGGATGTAGTCACGCTGTGCTCCGACCAACTTTTCCATCAACTGGACTAGGGTATGGTTCCGTTGGGCAATACATTTGATCAGGAGCATGGCTTTCTGGTGTTCCTCAGCAAGTTTCTTGGCATTCTCGGTTTCCTCTTCCGAAACTACCCTTTTGAAAAATTGGTTGATCTGAAGATTGCCATAAATAGGCCACAAGATCTGAACGAACAGTTGTCCATCCGGGTCATTTCGGTTCTTCGAGATAATGATATCCGGATCCTGATAGCGGTGGGGCATATCGTTGGTCTGATTTCGATAGTTTCCCCAGTGGGCATGAGCAGGGTAGGGGTTTAGGTTTTCCCCAATGAAGCTGATGATCTTCTCGGTATCTTTCTGGGAAATGCCTAAGCGCTTGCTCAATCCACGGGTATCCTGCTTGCTCAGTTCCTGGAATCCTTCTTCTAGAGCGCGCTTGGTGAGCGGGGGGATGTCCGCCCCTTCTTCGCGAAGGACTTCTGCCTGAATGATGAGCGCTTCCTGCGGAGTTTGGGATGCGATTCCGACCGGATCGGAATGCTGGATCAGGGAGCGAACGTGCTCGATCTTGGACAGGGGGACGTGATGAAGCACGGCCAGTTCCACCAGTGGATTTTGATAAAGTCCATTTTCATCCAATCCATGCAGGATTGCAGCCGCGATAGGTCTTTCATCTGGTTCCAGATCTGTGCGAATCTGGTTGAGGACATAAAATGGCAAGTCCTCGGTATCGACGGAAAAATCCTCGAAGTGTTCGTATTCATCCTGTCGCCGGCTGCTACGCCCACTGCCGTTGCTATATCTGGAAGAGACAAACACAATCGGGTCATTCCCGCTAAGACTTCTGGGGCTGGAACAAACCGAGCAGAACTGGCCGATCAGCCGCTTGCCACAAACCGGACATCGACGGTCCTCAATCACCTCAAGGGCGGGATTGTTGGCGAGTTCATTCTGGATTTTCTCTGCCAGCTCGTTATTGTTCATCTCCAACAGGCTCATCGTTTGAGCCAGATGAGCAGTTGTTAGTGGACGATGCTGGGCTTTTTGGGTATAAATATGTCGCTGTGCCATGTGACCTCACTTGTGACAGTTGATTATACTGGATAATTGCAAGAAGCGTGCCAATAATTACAATATTCATGCCACTTCGGAAATATTGAAGATATCCGCAATTCAGCGGCATCAGGAAAGAAAAATGACAAAAGAATTGATAATTGTGGGTGGTGGTTTGGCTGGAAGTGAAGCTGCCTGGCAGGCAGCCAGCAGGGGCGTTCATGTAAGGTTGTTTGAGATGCGGCCCCATCTTGAAACAGGTGCCCATCAGACCTCTTATCTCGGGGAGCTAGTCTGCTCAAACTCGCTAGGCTCTACCATGCCTGATCGGGCATCCGGTCTACTGAAGGAAGAAATGCGGCGGATGGGATCATTATTGCTGAAGATCGCCGAGGAACATTCCCTGCCAGCCGGCAGTGCGCTGGCGGTGGACCGGGATGGATTCCCGCAGGCGATCACTCAGGCGCTGGAAGAACATCCTAATATCGAGATTATTCGGGAAGAAATCACAGATATCCCGTCCGGGCCTGCGATCATCGCTTCCGGTCCGTTGACCTCGACTAAATTGTCCAATTCGATCATGGAGGTGGCTGGGAAAAAGCATCTCTACTTCTTCGATGCGATTTCGCCAATCATTAGCCTTGAATCGATCAATCATGAAATAGCTTTCAGGGCCTCGAGGTATGATCGCGGGGAAGAGCAAGATGGAGATTATATCAACTGCCCGATGACCAAGGAAGAGTATACCACCTTCACAGAAGCGCTGAGAGAAGCTGAGCGGATAGAGCTACATAGTTTTGAGAAGGTCATTGAAGAGGAGGGCGTCAACGGAGGGATGCACAAGTACTTTGAGGGCTGCCTGCCGGTAGAGGTGATTGCGTCTCGCAGCGTAGATGCCCTCGCGTTTGGCCCAATGAGACCGGTAGGAATAACCGATCCGCGAACAGGCCGTTGGCCGTTTGCAGTAGTACAGCTCCGTCAGGATAATTTGTCTGGAACTATGTATAACATGGTCGGATTTCAGACCAACCTGAAGTTTATGGAACAGAAACGCGTATTACGCATGATCCCCGGTCTGGAAAATGCTGAATTCCTGCGGTATGGACAGATGCACCGGAATACCTTTATCTTTTCCCCGGAACTGCTTAGACCGACCCTGCAATTCCATGACCGGGATGACCTGTTCTTTTCTGGGCAGATCACGGGAATTGAAGGTTATGCCGGTAACATCGCCAGCGGGTTGTTGGCTGGGGTTAATGCGTCACGTTTTCTAAATGGAGAACCTCTTCTTGAACTGCCGCGGGAAACCATGCTAGGCGCTTTATGTCACTACATCACCCACGCAGATGCTAAGGATTTTCAGCCAATGAAAGCTAACTTTGGCATCGTCCCGCCGTTGACGGATGGTGTGCGGCGGGGGAAGCGGCAGCGGTCTGCGGCTTATGCCGATCGGGCAATTCATAACTTGGAAGGCTTTCTGGATGAGAACAGTTTCTAAAGCTTGGCAGCTTTTCAATGCGTTCTGCATCCTAGCGCTTACGGGTTGCGGGAAGACCATATCTGCCCCGGGTGAGCGGTTTGATGGGCATAAAGCACTTGGCTATGTAGAACAGCAAATGCAATTTGGCCCGCGTACGCCTGGGTCTGATGGTCATGAGTTAACCAGAGATTTGATCCTGGAGACGCTTCAGAGCCATGGTTGGGATGTCGAGGTTCAGCAAGAGAATTCAAAACGCGCCAATCGTCAACATCATCGGATCACGTAAAAGTGATGCCGCTCTGATGCTTTGCAGTACATCATCATCGGCGCACATTATGATACGAGGATCTTCGCGGATCGATCTGCGGATCCTGAAGATCGGACCCTGCCAGTCCCTGGTGCAAATGACGGCGCATCTGGTGTGGCAGTCTTATTGGAATTATCCAGGGTTCTGCCAGAGTATAAAAACCTCCTCGTCCAGCTGGTATTCTTTGATGCAGAAGATAATGGGAATATTTCAGGTTGGGATTGGATCATTGGGTCCGAATTATTTGCAGAGACACTAGACGTTTGAGCCGGATGCGATTGTGATAGTGGATATGATCGGCGACTAGGACCAGGAGATCTACATGGAAAGGTCATCCGATCTAGCCCTCAGTGAGGAGATCTGGACAATTGCCGCTGGTTTGGAAATCGACTCCTTTATCCCAGAAGAGAAGTACCACATTCTGGATGATCATACCCCATTCTTGCGGCGCGGGATTCCGGCAGTTGATCTAATCGACTTTGACTATCCATACTGGCATACCACAGAAGACACGCTGGATAAAGTCTCGGCTACCAGCCTGGAAAATGTGGGGGTTGTCCTTCAGGAGTGGCTTGATTATCGCGAATCACTTGGGAATAAGTAAGGGTGGTTATCCTTCCAGTTGGTTCTTTATGATGAACATATCATGGTCCACCATCTTCTTGACTAGCGAGGGGAAGTCAACCTCAGGCTCCCAACCGAGTTTGTCAATTGCCTCGCTTGGATCTGCAACCAGATCATAGTGCTCTACCTGGCGCATGAATTTAGGATCCTGGATAACGTAATCTCGGTAGTCCAGTCCAACATGGCTGAAGGCTAAATCGCAAAGGTCTGCCACGGTGTGCAGTTTTCCGCTGCCAATCACGTAATCAGCCGGCCTATCCTGTTGCAGCATCAACCACATTGCTTTGACGTAGTCGCCAGCATAACCCCAATCCCGTTTAGCTTCCAGGTTTCCCAGTGGTAATGAATCTGCAAGGCCAAATTTGATCCTGGCTGCCGTTGAGGTGATCTTTCTGGTGACAAAGCGGGTTGGCCTTCGAGGGCTCTCGTGGTTGAAAAGGATCCCGGAAACTGTATAGGTATCATAAGTTGTACGGTAGCATGTGATCAGCCAATGGGCAAATGCCTTGGCGGCTGCATACGGGTTTCGTGGCGCAGAAGGCGGTATTAATATCCTGGGGGATTTTGTCGGGGATGCCAAACATTTCACTTGATGAGGCCTGGTACATACGTGAACCTGGGCTGATTTGACGGATGGATTCTAGCAAGTTGGCGACTGCACGGGCATTGATATCAATGTTTTGATTGACCATCTCCCAAGAGGATGGCACATACGACAAGCTGGCCAAGTTATAAATCTCATCTGGTTTTTGGGAGGAGATGATATGTTTAATCAAATCAGAATTATTCAGATCGCCTTCCACAACTGTAATCTGGTCAATAATCGAGGCGAGATGAATGGTATCCTTCGCGGAGGTGTGAATATCCAGTCCGATGACATGATAGCCCTTGGACACCAATAACTCTGCGAGATACGATCCGTCTTGTCCTGTGATACCAGTAATGAAAGCCTTTTTCATGGAGATTTCTACCTCTAGGGGTTTAATTGCGCAGGAGGAATTATAATGTATTTTGAGCGGCCTCACAGAATAGGATATCGCAAATACGAGAGGGCTGTAAGAAGACTAAATTGATTGATACAATCTGCCATAGATGGTATATTTTTTCAATCATTATCACTGGAGCACAGAAATGGAAAGTTTACAAGAGGACATTAAAAAGGTAATGCTTTTCGGAAAAAATGGGCAGCTCGGCTCATCATTAAATCGATTGTTGAGTGGCAAGAACCTCTTTGCTTTTGACTATCCGGAAATTAATTTCTTAGATCCTGATCAAATCATAAACCTCATTAACGAGATAAAGCCAAGCCTGATCATCAATGCGGCAGCTTA
This sequence comes from uncultured Chloroflexia bacterium, assembly GCA_963722735.1. Lineage (GTDB taxonomy): Bacteria > Chloroflexota > Anaerolineae > Anaerolineales > UBA11579 > UBA11579. The sequence continues at coordinate 235,760 of CAVROH010000019.1, read as the reverse complement.
TACTGCTGTTGACAAGGCAGAAAGCGATCAGTTATCCGCCATGCAGATCAATGGAACGACTGTTGGTGTGATTGCTGAACAAGCCAGGAAGATCGGCGTGGGGATGATCCATTACTCCACGGATTACGTTTTCAATGGCAGGGCTACCTCTCATTACAAAGAGACTGATACTCCTGATCCAATCAATTATTATGGTTTGAGTAAATTACGTGGAGAGGAAAATATCTCCTCAGTGGATGGCAGTTATCTGATCTTCAGGCTCAGCTGGGTATATTCAACAGATTTCCCAAGTTTTGTGACAAAGGTCTTGGAATGGTCCCGTAATCGAGAAGCGCTTCAAGTCGTAGATGACCAGATCAGCAAGCCTTCCTGGTCCGAAATGCTGGCGAAGAAAACCATTGAGGCGCTTGATTTCGTTGGGATTGATAGTTCCTACGAAAAGATGAAATCTATACAGGGCATCTACCATCTGGCTGGCCAGGGAGAAACCTCCCGATTTCAGTGGGCGAAAGAGATCCTGGAAAATGATCCTGACAAAGCAGAGCAGGTCACAACCTGCCTACTTCCAGTGAAATCAACGGCTTTCCCAACACCCGCAGAACGCCCGCTTTATTCTGTGCTCGATTGCTCAAAGTTTGAAGAAACCTTCAAATTGTCTCTACCGCATTGGAAAACTTCCCTGGTCGAAGCAATGTCGGGTAAATCACAATAATGTCTCAGCCCCTCGTTGAGATCCTTCTGGCCACATATAATGGGGGAAAATACCTTGAGGCGCAGATATCTTCAATACTCGATCAATCGTTTCAGGATTTCAGGATCTTGGTGAGTGATGATGGTTCGACTGATGGGACCGCAGAGATTTTAGAGAAGCTTCTTCGGAAAGATCCAGCGAGAATTGTAATTGTCAATGAGGAGATGGCAAAACAGGGTGTAGTTGGGAACTTTTCATCCCTGATTGAATTTTCCTCAGCACCGTATCTGATGCTATGTGACCAGGATGATATCTGGTTCCCGAATAAAATTCAAAGGCTTTTGGAAAAAATCCAAAATATCGAAAATGATAATAGAGGTGATTACCCGGTTTTAGTTCACTCAGATCTGGAAGTTGTGAGTTTTGATTTGAAGGTTCTGGATCGCTCGTTGATGCATTATTCCGGGTTGAATCCCTCGAGGAAGTCGTTGAATAGCTTGCTTGTCCAGAATATTGTGACTGGAAGCAGTTGTATCTTCAATCGACCTCTTGCGAACCTGGTCTCCCCGATACCCCCTGAAGTTCTGATGCATGACTGGTGGATGGCACTGATCGCAAGCAGTCTGGGGGTGATTGAATATTTACCGGAGCCAACTGGCTATTATCGGCAGCACCATGAAAATGTGCTGGGGGCAAATTCTTTTGGATGGAAATATATTTGGGATAAATTCCTGATCACGCTTTCAATTGAAAGCAAGAGTATTCTAGCCGCTAACATCAATCAGGCAAAAGCCATGAAGCAAGTATTGGGCGGGGAGTTTGGCGCTGAGAATTTGTCCGTAATTGAAGATTTCATCTCTCTGGAAGACAGCTCTTTTATGGCCAAGAGGGCGATACTACTAAAGAACAAGTTTCTCAAAGGCAAACTTGTTCAGAATATTGGTCTCTTTGTTAGGATCTGAGTTTTTCTATATTATCTGGGAGAACTTTTATACGCTCTGAAAGCTTTTGAAGAGAAGTAGCGAATTGCACTGGCAACATGATACAAAAGATAATGGATATTCTTTCTGCTCTTTCTCTGTGCATCATGTAAGATAGTAATCTCTTTAAAAACTGCTATCTTGTAACCCAGTAATTGTGCCCGCAGACAGAAATCCACATCTTCAAAATATAATTTATACTTTTCGTTAAATCCGCCAGTGTTGTGAAATACAGAGGCTTTCATTAGCATAAATAGACCGGCGATCCAATCGGGGTAAATGATATCTGGCAAATCGTCTGGATCAATCGTAGTTCTTCTTGGGAACAGCCTTCTTTTGATAATGATCCATGGGGTAGGGAAAGGCCTGAAGGAGTCCTGGATTTGTCCTTCCTGGTCAAGTACGACTGGGCTGCCCACATCGATTGAAAACTCTTCCATTCTTTGGATTAAGGTTGGAAAGATAGATCGCTGGATTTGGACATCCGGGTTGATGATGCAGAAATAATCTGCGTCCTTCCCCCGAAGTTGGAAGGCACGATTTACATTTTCAGCAAATCCCAAAGGAGATTGGTTTTTATGGTAACTGATTGGAAATGAAAAAGGTTCCAGAGAAATTTGAATCCCTGGAGGAAGATTATCGATCATTACTATTTCGAGTTCTGAGTCATCAGAAATATTGTCCAGCGAGGTCAGGAGGGCGCTAACCAAATCCTCCTGACGGTGACTAACAACTGCTAAAACAATTTTCTTACTCAGCATAGGTAATGTTCAGTTTTTTCTGGATTTGATAAATCGCTGTAGGTAGCTCTTATAATGATTATCACCCATGGCATTGACAAGGTTTTGCAGTTGGCCCAGGGAGATAAGCCCTCTGCGGAAAGCAATTTCTTCGATACAGGAAATCATCATTCCCTGGCGGGACTCCAGAGCCTGGACGAATTGAGCTGCTTGGAGCAAGGTGTCAGGCTGACCGGCATCCAGCCAAGCTGTCCCTCTTCCTAAAATATCAACCTTCAAGGAATTCTTTTCGAGATAGACCCGATTCAAATCCGTAATCTCCAGTTCGCCCCGCGCTGAAGGCTCCAAAGCCTCGGCATACTCAACTACCTTGTTGTCATAGAAATAGATACCCGGAACGGCAAAATTTGATTTGGGTGATTTGGGTTTTTCCTCTAGGCTGACTGCTGTCATACTCTCATCGAATTCGACGACGCCATATCTTTCGGGATCAATTACTTCGTAAGCAAATATCTGTGCTCCGGATGTGATCTCAGAGGCATTCAAAAGCTTTGTCGGCAGGTCGTGACCGAAGAAGATATTGTCTCCCAATATGAGGCAGACGGGTTCTCCGCCGATGAAATCTTTATCCAGCAAGAAGGCTTCAGCCAGGCCTTTTGGTTCAGGTTGTTCCACGTATGAAAATTCAAGGCCCCATTTTTCCCCGTCCCCAAGTAATCGCTCAAAGGAGGGGAGCTGTACCGGATCGCTAATCACCAATATCTCTCTGATATTTGCCAGGATCAGCATTGAGAGTGGGTAATAGATCATCGGTTTATCATAAACCGGTAAAAGCTGTTTGCTCACCGTGAGTGTCAAGCGGATGTAAACGTGTGCCATGCCCGCCTGCCAGGATAATACCTTTCATTGCTTCCTCTCCAGTCCTATTGCGTATTTATCTTGACTCGTAATTTTCCTGCATCCAATCAGCAAAAACAGGTTTTCCCCGAATGGAATTTACCCAATCGATATTGGATAAATACCAGTCCACTGTTTTCTCAAGTCCGGAGGCAAGATCCACCTGTGGTTGCCAGCCCAGTTCCGATGAGATCTTTGAGATATCGATATCATATCTGCGATCATGACCCAGCCGGTCTTTCACGAACTCGACCAAATTTTTATGGGGCACATGGGGGATTGTGGGACTTTCTTATCCAATATTTCACAAATCGTGTGAATAATTTCCAAATTGGTCGGTTGGTTATTCCCGCCGATGCAGTAAGTTTCACCCAGTTCTCCGCTTCGGAGGACACTATAGATCGCGCTGCAATGATCCTCAACGTACAGCCAGTCACGGATCTGTTTTCCATCTCCATAGACGGGTATTGGCTTACCTTCCAAACAATTCGTAATGATCACCGGAATCAATTTTTCGGGATATTGATTTGGCCCGTAATTATTTGTGCAGTTGGTGATTAGAACGGGTAGTTTGAAAGTGTGCCAATATGCCCGGACGAGGTGGTCACTGCTGGCTTTTGAAGCAGAGTAGGGGGAGCGTGGATCGTAGGCGGTTTCTTCTGAGAATGGCGGGTCTTCAGGTGCAAGGGATCCAAATACCTCGTCAGTTGAGATATGGTGGAATCTCTTACCCTCATAATTCAGGCGCCAATGTTTTTTGGCAGCTTCCAATAAAACTAAAGTCCCCAATACGTTCGTTTCAATAAATGCGGTAGGCCCAAGGATTGATCGATCTACATGGCTTTCTGCTGCAAAATGTACGACAGTGTCGACCTGGTGAGATTGGAATACCTGATCCACAAGTCCTGCGTTGCGGATGTCACCTTCAATAAACGTATAGTTGTCCTCATTTGGCAAATTTGTCAGGTTTTCCAGGTTTCCCGCATACGTGAGGGCGTCCAGGTTGATGATTTTTATAGCTGAAGATTGGCTTAATACGTAGCGGATGAAATTCGATCCGATAAAACCTGCGCCACCCGTGACAAGTACTTGCTTCATAGAGTTATCCTCTCCTTAATCAAAAACCTCTGCGGTTCGAAAAGTTGATCCACGTGCATCTTTTTCCGAAACGAATATATTGCGATGATCTTCAACCGGCCAATCAATTCCCAGGTCTGGATCGGTCCAGATGATCGTTCTATCCCATTCCGGGGCATATTTATCAGTCGTCATATATACAAATTCTGCCCATTCAGACAGGACAAGAAAGCCATGCCCAAAACCGGGGGGAACCCATAATTGGCGATGAGTCTTATCGCTAAGGGTGGTTCCGAAGTATTTACCAAATGTTGGAGAGCTTCGGCGCAGATCAACAGCAACGTCGTAGACTTCCCCTTTGACTACCCGGACCAGCTTGCCTTGAGGGTGCTTGATTTGGTAATGAATGCCTCTGAGCACGTACTGATTCGATCCTGAGTGATTAACTTGGATGAATTCCTCTTTAATCCCGGCATCGTAATATTTTTCCTTTTGGTAGGCCTCTAAGAAGAAGCCCCGGTTATCAGAAAAAACTTTTGGTTCAATTATTAGCACGTCGGGGATTGAGGTTTTTATTATTTTCATGACACCGGGAATTTCTTTAGGGTTACATTACAAGGCCAATTTTATCATTCTTTGGTCATAGGTCAAATTAGGGTGCGGGGATACATAGAAAGTGGCAATTAGTGTGGGTCAGACATTGAATCGGAATAGAATAACATCGCCATCTTTAACGATGTAGCTTCGCCCCTCAGACCTGGAAACCCCGGCATTCTTCAGGTTCACCCAGGTTTTATGGACGATAAAATCAGCATACGGAGCCACCTCAGCCCGGATGAAACCTGTTTCGAAGTCAGTATGTATCTGACCTGCAGCCATCGGCGCTGTCCAGCTGTCTTTGATCGTCCAGGCGTGAACCTCTTTGTTGTTGAAGGTAAAAAAGCTGATTAATTCCAGGACACGATAACTGGCTAGTACGACTCTGTCCAGACTTGTATCCGTAATCCCTGAGATCTCCAGATATTCCGCTTGCTCTTCCGGGGACAGGGACTGCATCCCTTGTTCCAGATCAGCACAAATGGTGATTGCTTCTACATTTTTCTTCCGGGCGATATCTGCCACCATGGCGGCATGCTCGTTTTCTCCTGCCAGGCCGTCTTCATCAACATTGGCAACATAGATGACTTTTTTGGCCGTTAGAAATTGTAGGTTTTGGTTCAGGATTAAAAATTCCGGGTTATCGAGTTCATGAAATTGCCACAAAGGCTTACCGGTGCTGAGATAGTCTTTGATCCGTTTGGCAAGCTCGAATTGGGGGAGAAGTTTGGGATCGCCCTTGATCTGGCGGGATAATTTTTCCAATAATTTATCTATCTGCTGGAAGTCGGCCAATGCCAGTTCGGTATTGATAGTCTCAATATCATTCTCCGGGGAAGGGGAGAGCATGCCTTCGATTTCGAAACATCGGACAACATGCAGGATGGCTTGAACATTGCGGATATTGCCCAGGAACTGATTCCCCAGGCCTTCTCCCTGGCTGGCGCCTTTGATCAAGCCGGCGACATCCATGAATTCTACGGTTGCAGGGATCTTTGCCGGAACGCCAATAATCCCATGCAGCTGATCGAGCCTGGGATCGGGCACGGGCACAATCGCCAGATTTGGTTCGATCGTGCAGAAAGGGAAATTTGCCACCTGGGCCAATTGCTCTCCGACAAGCGCATTGAACAAGGTGCTCTTTCCCACATTGGGTAATCCGACAATACCAATTTTTAGGTTCACAGGTTTCCTCCAGATGGTATTAAAACATAAAATGTGGGATAACGCAGTGTTCTCAATTGTTGCGTAGACAAGAGTATAATCTGGATTGGAAAACTATGACATCGCACCCACTGCTAGCTTGGAGGAATTTATGTTATTGAAGAAAGAAAGAGAGTTGGTTGTAGATTACGGAAAAAAAATGATCCATACTCAATTGACCACCGGCACTGGCGGAAATTTGAGTCTTCTCAACCGTGAGGAGAAATTGGTGGCGATCAAACCCAGTGGGATGGATTATTTTTCGATACATCCAGAAGACGTGGTTGTGGTTGATCTTGAAGGAAACATTGTCGATGGGCACTTGAAACCATCAAGCGAAGTTCGGTTCCACCTTGCACTCATGAAACATAGATCCGATATCTCCGCTGTGGTCCATACGCATCAGGTATTTGCAACCACGATTGCCTGTATGGGCTGGGAGCTGCCAGCCGTCCATTACCTGGTGGGATTCTCTGGAAATAAGGTTCCGATAGCAGATTACGCTACTTATGGCTCGCAGGAATTGAGCGATAACATTATCCGGGTTATCGGGAATTATAATGCTTGCTTGCTGGCAAACCATGGGATTGTCACAGTAGGCGGCGATCTGGCAGCAGCATACGCTGTTGCTGAGGAGTTGGAACTGGTCAGCCGTATCTATTATCAAACCAAGTGTCTGGGCGATCCAATCATCCTCTCTGATGAGCAAATGGAATCAGTGATTGCAAAACTGAAGACAAAACCCCAAGGGTGATCGTTAGCAATAGGGCAGGGGACACGGAAGGTCGTAAAATCAGACGGAGAGCATTTATACCTGACAGCCCCACTTTCCACAACATTCAATTTCATCCTGTCGAAAGCCAATGGTCTCATTCGTCAAAGAGGGCAGCGAAATTCTACCAATGGTTGCGATAAGTAACATTATCGCAACCATTAATTACTAGGCAAAATCCTTTACCGGACCAGAATTTCATGCAATTTCGTATGAGCAGTTAATCATCCTAATTTTGGGAGCTCACGTCCTCCATTTCCCTAATCCGATATTCTCTTTACAGCTCAGCTTTGGATTGTTATTTGCACATGTCACGAAAACAATTGATCAGTAAATTGGATCTGAATAATTAGGAAGAACACATGTGCTAAATTGATAGTCAAAACCCCCTCCCCTGCTCGCATTCTGGATGTATAATTAAAATATGGATATAAAACACTGGCACGAGAGATACCAGCAGCAAAGCGGTTGGACGGCGGCCACACGCAAGTATTTATTAGATAAATTGCCACCAGGCGGCGGTGGACGCGTGCTAGATGTAGGATTTGGGACTGGTGCAGTAAAAAATCAATGGCCGGCAGAATCAAGCCTTGTTGGTATTGATCTGAATTATGAGGGGCTGGTATTCGCACGAGAAATCTTATCCGAGGATTTGTGCTTGGTGAACGGGGATGCGTATGATCTTCCCTACAGCGATCAAAGTTTTGACCTGGTATCTTGTCATTTTTTCCTTTTATGGATCGCCCATCCTGAAGGGGTCATCGCAGAGATGCTCCGGGTTTGCGCACCAGGTGGCCGGATTCTTTTCTTTGCTGAACCGGACTATGGCGCCAGGATCGATTTCCCCCAGGCTTTAGAATTGCTTGGCAACGCTCAATTAGAGAGTCTCCAGGAGCAAGGCGCAGATCCCGAAATTGGGCGAAAGCTGCTGGGGCTGGCTTCCGCTGCCGGTCTTACCAAAATTGAGGTTGGCATCATCGGTTACCAGACCGCCCATCATCAGGATGTGGCATTCTGGGAAAATGAGTGGAGTATCTTGCGTTATGACCTTGGCGGCCGTTTATCCGAGGCTTCTTTAGCAGACCTGAAGAAAATTGATCAGTCTGCGCGACATTCTGGAAGCAGGGTTCTATTCGTTCCAACGTTCTACCTGTATTCTGAGGTGCCCTAACTTTCCTTCGGCCCAATCCGGGTGCCTGGTAGGATCACAGTACGTTTGGGAATCACCACAATCCCATCCTGTACACTCCAGTAATCATTGTCGATGTCGGTGCCAAGCGGGAATGGATGGATCTGAACCCCCTCCCCTATTCTCACATTCTTATCCAGGATAGCGCCCTCGATCAGACAGTTTGGCCCGATCCCGATTGGTACTCCCCCAGCCCGTTCTCGTTCTTCTTTGGTATCAAAATAATCCGCACCCATCACGATCGTTGATTTCACATGCGAGCCTGTTTCGATCTGGCTGCGCAAGCCGACCACACAGTCCTCGATCTTTGCCCCATTGATATAACTTCCGTCTGCCAGGAGTACGTTTGAAATCTCGGCTCTTTCGATCAGCGATCCGGGCAGGAACCTGGGACGGGTATAGATCGGCGCGTCCTGGTCGATAAACTCAAAGGGCGCATAAGGTTTGGTCAGGCTAAGGTTCGTCTCATAAAAGGATCTGATCGTCCCGATATCCTCCCAATAGCCTTCGAAAGAATATGCGAACACGTTCTTCTTCTGGATTGCTTTAGGGATAATCTCACCGCCAAAGTCAGTATCATTTGTGTTTTTCAGAATATCAACTAGTACATCGGTATTGAAGAAATACATTCCCATGGATCCCAGGATGGGTTTATCGCTGCCTGGCCGTGAGATAAATTCATCCTTGACATCGATTTCCTTTGGTTTTTCTGCGAAGGCAACAATACAATTCTCCGCGTCCACTTTCATTACTCCAAACCGAGAGGCATCTTCATAGCTGATTGGCTGGACTGCGACGGTAATATCGGCACCGGTCTCAAGATGAAACTCGGCAAGCTTGGAATAATCCATCCGGTAAAGATGATCGCCAGCGAGGATCAGGGAATAATCCAACTTGGCGCTCTCTATTTCCAGGAGCTGCTTGCGGACTGCATCAGCAGTGCCTTGATACCATTCAAAGGATTGGTCCCGCTGTTCCGCTGCAAATATCTGCACCCATCCACGAGTGAAGTGGTCAAAGGTGTAAGTTTGAGAGATATGCCGGTGGAGCGATACGGATTTAAATTGGGTCAGAACGGCAACCTTGTTAATGCCGGAGTTGATACAATTACTCAGCGGAATATCGATCAGCCTGTATTTTGCAGCAATTGGTACCGCCGGCTTGGCTCTCATTTTCGTCAGCGGAAACAATCGGGTACCCCTGCCACCGCCCATTACAATGCCGAGAACATTTTTCATCAGTGCCATCAATATCTCCTTGATCGGTTTTTCTATATTATATAGGAAATCAATATTTTGGTTTCAACATTAGGTAAAATTGGTGGAAGTTCGATATAATAAGGCATCATTCAGAAAGGATCAAAGATAAATGTCAAAAAACGAGAAAGTCAGAGTAGCCATCATCGGCGTGGGTAACTGTGCCTCTTCACTGGTCCAGGGCGTGGAGTTCTACAGGAACGCTGCGGAAAATGAAGAAATTCCCGGTCTGATGCATTCCACGATCGGGCCTTACCATATTAGTGATATTGAGTTTTCAGCTGCCTTTGACGTGGTTGCCTCAAAGGTCGGCAAGGATCTGAGCGAAGCCATTTGGGCAGAGCCGAATAACACGATCAAGGTTGCCGATGTTCCTGCCTTGGGCGTGCCAGTACATCGCGGTATGACCCATGACGGGCTGGGGAAATACCTCAAGCAGGTCGTTGAAAAAGCCCCTGGACCTACGGATAATATTATCAAGATCCTCAAGGATACCAAGACGGATGTGGTAGTCAGCTACCTGCCGGTTGGTTCTGAGATGGCAACAAAGTGGTACGTGGAGCAGATTCTTGAAGCAGGCTGCGGATTTGTCAACTGTATTCCGGTATTCATTGCCAGCTCCGAGTATTGGGGGCAGCGGTTTACCGAAGCCGGCTTGCCAATCATCGGAGATGATATTAAGAGCCAGGTTGGTGCTACGATCACCCATCGCGTGCTGACCAATCTGTTCAAGGATCGCGGTATACACCTTGACCACACCTACCAACTGAACTTTGGCGGCAATATGGATTTCTATAATATGCTGGAGCGCGAACGGTTAGAATCCAAGAAAATTTCCAAAACCAATTCTGTCACCAGCCAACTTCCTTACGATCTGGGGGCTGAGAATGTCCACGTTGGGCCGAGTGATTATGTTCCCTGGTTGACAGACCGCAAATGGTGTCACATCCGTATGGAGGGGCGCGCCTTTGGTGATGTACCCCTCAACCTAGAACTCAAACTGGAAGTATGGGATTCACCGAATTCAGCGGGCGTGGTGATCGATGCTGTCCGTTGCGCCAAGCTGGCTCTAGACCGCGGCATGAGTGGCCCGCTAATCGCACCGGCCTCCTATTTCATGAAAACACCGCCAATTCAGTATACAGATGACGTTGCACGCCAGAAAACCGAGGATTTTATTGCTGGAAAGTGACCCCTCGAAGTTTTAGGATTAGCCGACAACAGCAGAGACATTCTAGAGGTCTCTGCTGTTTCAAAAAAAGCTAGAGACTATGAAAGAATTCTGGTTTATCAGACATGGAGAAAGCACCACCAATGCCGGTCTGCCTTCAGATTCGGATCAGACGACTGGTTTGACCGAAAAGGGACAACGGCAGGCTTCTTTCGTTCCCCTGGCTGTCAAAGAAGCCCCCGATCTTTTTGTGGTTTCCCCCTATCTCAGAACTCAATTAACTGCCGAACCGACTTTGCATAAATTCCCGCAGGTACCCGTTGAAACCTGGCCGATCCAGGAATTCACATATCTAGGGCACCAGCAGTATGCCGGCACATCCAACAAAGACCGACGCAAGTTATCGATTGGTTTCTTCCGGAGGAATGATCCAGAGTTTGTAATGGGCGAAGGTGGTGAGTCCTTTAACCAGTTCATCCAGCGGGTGGAAGATTGTCTCCACCAGCTTTCGGAGACAGAGCATCAGCGCATTATCCTTTTTGGGCATGGCTGGTTCATCAGGGCAAGTTTGTGGTTGTTGCTTGAGAAAGCCTCCCCCTCAAGGAAAGAGAACCTTTTTACAAGTGTGAAGCGCTTGCTGACCACCACGCGGATGATGCTATGGTTCTATAAGCATACGGGAGCAGCTAACAGAATACGGTCTTTCCTCTGGTTCTCAGGGGGCGTTCAAACTCCTAACTGCTCGATCCTTAAATATCAGCCTGACGATGATGGGCAATTGAATCTCTCTGGTTTCGACGTTTCTCACCTGCCCAAGGAATTCAGTAAAACAACCCTTCGAAATCGGTGATGACCGTGATACAATTTATTCCCATCTATTGGGGATGATCGGTTTCGACGTGAGAGGCTGATCGCGAACTGCGAGCCGAGAGGTACCGAACTCGTAAAATCAGTACACAACATAAGTGCCAAAAGCACAAATTATTCTGCTCTTCCGCTGGCTGCATAGTCAGTGATTGACAGAATTGACCCCTAACGGGTCACGTCCCCTCACTCCTAACTCTGGCTGGAGGGAGTAAGGACGGCGCAAAGCCGGAGTGCGGCACAGGATGTCGCTAAATGTGCCCAAGAAAGGCTTTCGGGCCTTAGCGGATAGCCAGCAGTGACCTTTGGTCTGTTGTAGTTCTGCCGGCGAAACCTAAACAATAGACTACGCTCGTAGACGTTCGACGCTCTATCCTTGCGGACGCGGGTTCGATTCCCGCCATCTCCACAAAAAAAGCGAGCCCTGCGGCTCGCTTTTTCAGTTTCGTCGGCAGACCAATCCTTTGAGATATTCCCCTTCAGGAAAACTTAGCAGCACAGGATGATCGCTCCCCTGCCCCATCTTGTGGATGATTTGGAGATCCGCGCCCGCATCACTGGCAGCGCCAGCCACGATCTGCTGGAAGAGTTTCTGGTCGATTCCACCAGAACAAGAGAAGGTGAACAGCACCCCGCCCGCCCTGAGCAGTTTGGCTGCGAGCAGGTTGATATCTTTGTAACCACGGGCGGCTTTCTGTGCCTGGCTGCGTGTCGGGGCAAACTTAGGCGGGTCGAGGATGATCACGTCGAACGATTTTGCCTGGTCGCGCAGGTTTCGCAATCTTTGGAACACATCGTCGTTGACCAATTCTACATTATTCTCTTCCAGCGAATTGATGCGGATATTCTCCACCAGAAGGCTTAGGGCTTCTTCAGATTGATCGATAGCCATCACGGATCTGGCCCCACCTAGCAGCGCGTTCAGAGTGAAACCGCCTGAGTAGGAAAAGCAGTCCAGCACATCTTTGTCTTTGCTGAAACTTCGGAGTAGATTTCGATTCTCTCTCTGGTCGAGGTAAAAACCGGTCTTGTGCCCTGAATTTACCTTGACCTTGATCAGGATACCGTTTTCCTCGATTATGATCCCATCTTTGGGCAATGCTCCGTACAGCAAACCGGATACCTCAGGAAGCCCTTCCAGTTTTCGAACCTCTACGTCGGACCGTTCAAAGATAGCAGCCGGAGCAACCACATCGATCAGGGTATCCAGGATCTTCTGTCTAGATGCCTCAATCCCTGCACTCAGGAATTGAACCACAAGAATATCGGCATATTGATCTACGATCAGACCGGGAAGCAGGTCTGATTCCGCATGGACCAGCCGTTTTGCATTGGTTCCGGTCAGGGTTGGGTCATTTTCACGCAGCGCTATGGCCTGGCGAATCCTGTCTTCGAATAACTTGCTCAAGTGCATCCTGATGTCTTCGGGAAATTTATAACCAAACTCCCACATCCGGCAACTGATCTGGGAATCTGGGCTATACCCTCCATGCCCGATGGTATCTCCAGCGGCTGTTTTCACCAGCACAATCTCCCCGGATGCCGGCGTCGCCTTCGACTCTGGCAATCGCTCCGGAGAAGATCCAGGGGTGATACCGCAAGAGAGGTTTCTCCTTGCTAGCTTTTAGATGGATAATTGGCGGGTTTGAGCTACTCACCTTCAGCCAGCCTTTGGATGTCATCCTCGGAGAGGATCGGAATCCCTAATTCCTGGGCTTTGGATAGCTTCGAACCAGCACTCTCCCCGGAAAGCAAGTAGTCGGTATTTGAACTGACGGCTGATGTTACCTTACCGCCAAATTGCTGGATATAAGCCTTGGCTTCCTGGCGGGACATGGTTGGCAAGGTACCGGTGATCACGAAGGTCTTCCCGGAGAGGCTAGTTGAGACATTAGTAGGTTCCCTTGTTTCCATAACAGGCCACATCCCGGCTTCCCGCAGTTGAGCAAGTAGCTTTTGGTGGGTTTGGTGAGCAAACCACTCAACGATTGCCTCGGCAATATTAGGTCCAATCCCCTCCAGTTGTACCAGTTCTTCCTGTCCGATTGTCTGTAATCGATCCAGGGAACCATACTGGCGTGCCAGTTGGTCGCCAACCACTTCTCCGACACCTTTGATACCCAGAGCGAAAATCAGCCGGGACAGAGGGCTTTGTTTTGAGTCCTGGATCGCGGTGACCAGATTTTCAGCCTTCTTTTCTGCAAATCCCTCCAATTGGAGGAGATCTCCTACCGTGAGTGAATACAGGTCTGCCACATTCTTTACCAGGTCTGCGGCAACTAGCTGCTCAACGATCTTGATCCCCAGCCCGACAATGTCCAGGGTTGATCTGGAAACAAAGTGCTCGATATTGCGAATCAGTTGGGCAGGACATTCGGGGTTGACGCAATACAGGGCGACTTCTCCGGGGATTGGAACAATTTCGGATTGGCACGAGGGACAATATGCTGGGGGGATATACTTCTCTTCTTGCTCGTTACGTGCTTCAGTCACAGGCCCAATAATATAGGGGATCACATCGCCGGCGCGTTTGACCATCACCTGGTCTCCGATCCGGATGTCGCGGTCTTCGATGAAATCAAAGTTGTGCAGCGTGGCTTGTTGAACGACCACGCCGCCAATGGTCAATGGAGAGAGGATTGCATAGGGGGTCAGTACGCCAGTTCGGCCGACATTCACTCCGATGTCAATCAGCCTGGTTGTGGCTGTTTCTGCTGGGAATTTATAGGCGATCGCCCCTCTGGGGTCCTTTCCAACGATTCCCAACCCATTGGACAGCGCCAGGTCATTGACCTTGACGACCATCCCGTCGATCTCATAAGGAAGATCGTGCCGTTTTTCGATCCAGGATGAACAGAGGTTAATCACCTGTTGGATGTTCTCGCAGTGGTAAGCATATTTGGAAACCGGGAAGCCCATTGCCCGCAGATAATCCAGGCTTTCTTTCTGTGTGGCTGGAACAGGATCACTGCTGGAGATGATCGTGTAGAAAAATACTTTCAAAGGACGGGAGGCCGTGACCGCAGAATCCAGATTGCGCAGTGCACCGGCGGCTGTATTGCGGGGTGTCTGGTAGGTCTTTTCGCCTTTGCCCAACTGGATCTGATTGAGTTTCTCAAGATCGTTCAGGTCAATGAACACCTCGCCGCGCACGACCAGATTTTCTGGGGGCGTAAGGGCTGGATCATTTGCCGGAATCCTTAAAGGCAGGGTGCGGATGGTTTTGATATTGTTGGTGATCTCCTCGCCGACTTCTCCATCCCCTCTGGTAGCACCCTGCACCAGCAATCCGTTCTCATAATGGATCACCACTGTGAGGCCATCCAGCTTTGGCTCAACGATGAAATCGGCCTCCGCGACGCGTTCGATCCAGTTTGCTGATCCTCTCTACCCAGGCGGTCAAACCCTCGGCATCAAAGGCATTTGCCAGACTGAGGATCGGTGCCGGATGAGCGACTTTTTCAAATTTCTCTGAGACTACCCCTCCTACCTTTTGGGTCGGAGAATCAGGTGTAATCCATTCCGGGTGATCGGACTCGATCTGTTTGAGCTCGTTTAGCAGCCGGTCATAGTCCGCGTCTGATATCGACGGTGCGTCAAGCACATGATATCGGTAATTATGCGTGTTGATCTGGCTGCGAAGGTCAGCCAAACGTTCTTGCAGTTTTTTCTCGTCCATATAACTATTATAATCGTTGGTTTAGGAAATCAGTGAGCGCTTTGAAACAATCAGACCCCAATCGATGACCGACGTCGGTGATGCAGAATTTTGGGAAGTAGCCAAATTCCCTCAGTAAGGTAATCCCCTTATTCGCTTTTTCTACGGGAACGATCTGATCAGAACTCCCATGCCCGATGAAGATCTCAATCGGCCGCACCCCACTCCTGCGGATGAACCCTTCGCTATTATCCGGGATGAATCCCGAGAGCAATCCCAGCTTCTTTATTTTCTCTGGACGAATCATGCTGTAGGCAAAGCTCATCGCTGCCCCCTGGCTGAAGCCAAATATCGCGATTTGCGAAAAGTCTGCCTCAGGAAATTTGACCTCTACCTCTGCCAGATCATGATGAAGTTTCTCAATTGCAGGCAAGAAGTCAATAAACAGCGGCCAATGGTCAATCCGCTGGTCTACCCAACTGAACCCGCCCCTATCCGTCCCCTGGCTGGGATACGGCGCCCTGGGTGCAATCAGCAGCCAATCATCATCCAAATGGCTGGTAAACACCCACATGGAGTTTTCGTCGCCCGTCCACCCGTGAAGCATCAGCCCAATTCTGGCAGATGCTAAATTGGCCGGGGTGGAGACCTTCATAGTGAAATGAGTAGTTTGGATCTGTTCAGTCTTCTTCATTGGCTTTCTTGATCACTATATCCATCACTGCGAATAGGCCAATAATCAGCAAAATAGGCACAAATCCGCCCAGGATACAAATCAGGCCAGCAAGGGCCGCACCTCTGCCATAGAACACATAGATCAACCCATCCCCCACCAGGAAGAGCAGGAAGATGAATCCAAAGATCAGGCGGATATTTGTGTTTCGAGCATATCGGCGGAGATCGCGCATCACCCTGTCCTATCTTCTAAATAAAGCCTTCAGCCGCGAGGTGATGGAGGTTAGTTCGAGAATATCATCCAGCTTATTTTGGGATGCCTGGTAGCCGAATTCAGCGACTTCTTCCACATCTATTTTATCTAACAAGCCCATGGCTCCAAATATAGGTCTTACCAGCACCTCGGGCTTATCCAATTCCAAGCGTTTTTCGGCTAGCATCTTGCTGCCTGTATCCATTGCTTTCATGAAGATGTCCAGTGCTTGTGCTATGCGCAGACGTGAGATATAGTCCACCATGGGGGCAACAACGGGGATCTCAGGCACTGTCATCGTGAAGGACTGACCGACACGTTCGGTGAGGACGACCGCCAGAACGGGATGGCCCGGCTTTAAATTTCTGGCAATATCCACCGGCACAGGGTTAGCAACACCGCCGTCTACAAGAAGCCGGCCTCCCCACCTGCGGGACGGCAGGATTCCCGGGACGGCTATCGTGGCGAGAACTGCATCAACTAGTGGGCCTTCATTGATCGTGATCTCTTGCCCTTCTTCAACATCCACAGCGGTGACAGCAAAAGGTACCGGCAGGTCGGCGAAGGTCTTATCCCCAAGCAATTCTTTGAGGATTTCCGTTGCCCCGCCGAGACCGAGTAATGCCGGCTCCTGGCCGCGCATATAACTGAAAAGTTTCTGTTGGTCTATCCGTTTAAAGCGGTCAATTAGTTCCCCAGAGGAATTACCTGACAGATAAACTGCACCGATCAATCCGCCGATGCTGGTGCCTGCGAGGGCGCCGATCGGGATATTATTCTCTTCAAGGGTTTTGAGAACTCCCAGATGGGCAATCCCTCTGACCCCGCCGCCGCCGAGTGCTAGATTGATTTCCATAATTCTAGTCCTCGAATGACACCTCGACTAAAGTGGCTGCGATCTCTTCCTCAAGCTGCTCTTTCACTTTGAGTATTGTGTCTACCAAAGCAGCGACAGCCACAGTTTCTCGAGCGTCCTCTTTGCGTAACTTGTATTCTACTTTGCCTTCCGCCAGGGACCTGGCCCCAACCGTTACCCTGATCGGAATCCGATCAGGTCAGCATCATTGAACTTCACACCAGGCGTTTCGTTGCGATCATCGTAGAGCACCTCCAGACCGGCAGCCTGAAGCGAATTATAGATCTCATCCGCCTCATCCGCCACGCCTTTGAGGGCAATCAGGTGCACATGGTAAGGAGCAACTGTAATCGGCCAGATGATCCCATTCTCATCGTGGTGCTCCTCGGTGATACAAGCCAGCAGGCGTCCACTGCCGATTCCATAACTTCCCATGATTACAGGCTGCGACTTGCCGTTCTGGTCCAGGAAGTTAGCTCCAAGCGCATCGGTATATTTGGTGCCCAGCTTGAAGATATTCCCAACTTCCACGCCGCGGGATTCATGCAGTTCATGGCCGCAGTTGACGCATCTGTAACCTTCTTGATGCTGCCACAATGTCTGTCACAATCGCGGCCTCGTAATCCCGGCCGTAATTGACATTCTTGTAGTGGACATCCACCTTGTTGGCTCCTGAGACCAGGTTGGAAGATTTCGCCACCAGGTCATCAACCACGATAAGCACATCTTTCAACCCGATCGGGGAAGCAAAACCGGGAACAGCCCCAATTTCTTCGATCTCTTCCTCTTGGGCGGGACGCAGTTCCTTGGCTTTGACCGCATTTGCCAGTTTGGTTTCATTTAGCTCCATATCGCCGCGCACAACGGCAAAAACCAGCCGGTCAACATCCTCTTCGCCTTCAGTGAAGGTACCAACCAGGAAGACAGCTTTGGCTGTTTTGCTCTGGGGAATGTCCAGGAAGTTTGCCAAGTCCTCTATGGTGGATGCGCCGGGTGTGGCCACCTCTTCCAGCGGCCAGGGCTTCTTCCACTTCGGCTTCGGGTTTCTGGAACAATGCAATCTGGCGGTTGGCCATGTAACCGCATTTATCACACAACAGCAGAGTATCCTCTCCGATTGGGGTCAGGTACATGTATTCATGCGCCATGCTGCCGCCCATCATCCCTACATCAGAGAGAACCGCGACCACTGGCAGGCCGCAGCGGTGGAAGATGTTGAAATACGCCTGGTAGTGGGCGCGGTACTGCTTATCCAGCCCGGCTTCATCGATATCCAGGCTGTAGCTGTCCTTCATCGTGAACTCGCGCACACGGATCAACCCGGCCCGCGGGCGGGGATCGTCGCGCCATTTTGTCTGGATATGGTAGACCAGCATGGGAAGCTGCTTATAGGACTGCACCAGCTTACGCACAAGATCGGCGACGATTTCCTCATGGGTCATCGCCAGCACCATATCCGCGCCCTTGCGGTCATGGAAACGGGCCATCTCACTGCCGATCTCATAATAGCGGTTGGTTTCCTTCCAAACCTCTGCCGGGTTCACCACCGGCATGGTCAGCTCCTGCCCGCCAATCGCATTGATCTCATCCCGCATGATATTCTCAAGCTTTGTGAGGGAGCGCTTTGCCAAGTGGAAGCACAGAATACACGCCTGCGCCCAACTGTTGAATAAAGCCGGCCCGCACCAATAATTGATGGCTGATCACCTCTGAATCAGCGGGTGCTTCTCGCAAAGTTCGGAAAAACAGATTGCTCATTTTCATGGTTTTTTCTCCTGGTTAAAGAACAAACCCCGATAGTTCGGGGCGATAGAAATGTACGAAACATCTAAGTCCAAAGACTACCTCAGCCCCACAATTAAACTTCAATAACCGGCCCAAAGGCCGGTGTAGGTACGGGGGCTAGAGCAATAAATTTCCTGGTCACCATAACGGTTTGGTTATACCTGTTGAGAATACATTTGTCAAGCATCAGGGCGCACTAAAGTGCTGTTGACGGTGTATGTCGGCGCCGTCATGCCGGGCAGGATTTGATACAAATAGGTATGACAAGCTCAATCCAAATGTCGCTTGAGTCTGGCGTGCTGGCTTTGCTCGTAACTCGTCAGCTCAGACAAACGGATATGCTCCACCTGGCCGCCGCGCTGGCTTTTGATGCTGGGGCAACGGTTATTGATGGCGGCAATCATTTCAACGCTTATGTGGTCACCGGGCGCGTGCGCCAGGAGACAGCAGATCTCTCCATACTCGATTCCCTTCAGGTTGCCGCGGGCATTCAACTGCTACCAGGTGGTTGAGCTGATCAAGGCGGTGCCCTTGAACGGCTGCCCCTGTCTGGTTATTGATCTGCTGGACACCTTTCCGACGACAGCGTTGGCTTGAAACACCGCCTGATGCTGCTTTCTCAAGCGCTTGAGCAACTGGATCGGGTCAGAGCGCATCAGGCAGTTGTGGTCAGTCTCTCGCCGCCCAGGGAAGAGATTCGGCAGTGGCATCAGATGGCAGCGCTGGTGAGGGAGGCATCCAATATGTCCCTTGAGGAGGGCTTTATGGGCAAGACGATTCCCACAATCAATCAGGTAGTCCAACAGGCAGAGATCATCCTGGCGCGTTTTTCCAGGGTGGCGCAGCCCGAGGAGCGCGAGGCGCTGGAAGAGATGTTTGTCTCAGCCCGAAAGCACATCGCCGCTATCAGCGAGGCCAATCATCTCCTGCCTTTTGAGGTGGTACAGCAGGCCATGCTGCTTGAACAGCAAATCGAGATCCGCCGCCTGTCGGCCCGCCTGGAGGGGCTTGAACGCAAAGTGAATGGGAAGTAAACAGCTTCAAGAGCTTACCGGCTGGGTGCTGGATGTCTATTCAGACCCGGAGCATGGCTCAATGCTGTGGGTGCTGGATGATCATAATCAAAGGCACCTACTTCATCAACCGTTTGAAGTGCTTTTTTATGTCCAGGCGGACCAGAGGCGGCTGGAGCAGTTTTCTGCCGCGTTGAACGGGCGCTTTGGATCCCAGGTTACACTCGCCATGACCACGCGCCTGGATCTGTTTGCCGGGGAGATCGAGGTGATGGCCGTGCACACAGCTGACCCTGAGCAGCAGCGCAAGGTTTTCTATTGGGCTAACCGCTATTTTCCCGAAGTGCTCTATTTCGATGTCGATGTGCCTTTTGCCCTGCGCTTCTCAGCCCGCTACGGGATCCGCCCCCTCACCCGATGCAGGATAGTGGTCAATGGCGCACGTGTCCGCAAGATTGACGCTGATACCGAACATACTGCCCGAATCCCTCCTCTCCGGCTGCTTACGCTGTCTCCTGATGTGGACCCCGAGTATGTTGATCCTAATCAGGTGGTCGCCCGATTTGGCGGCGAGGAACTTGTGCTCAGTCTGTCCAGTATGCCAGAATTTATCCGACAGACGAATGAGGTGCTTCTGGGATATGATCCGGATATCATTCTGAGCAAATGGGGAGATACGTGGCTGCTCCCGTATCTATTGGAATACAGCGAGTCGCAGGGCGTTCCCCTACACTTGAATCGGGCGCCCGGGCATTCAGTTCAGCGTCGCAAGGCCTTTAGCTACCACACTTATGGGCGGGTGCTTCATCGCGGCCAACAAGTGCATCTGGTTGGCCGCTGGCATATCGACCAGACCAATGCTGTGATGTATGGCGAGTATGAGCTTGCTGGTATTTTGGAACAGGCTCGCATCACAGGACTGCCCGTCCAGGAAGTTGCCAGAAAATCCCCCGGTGCCGGGATCACAGCGATGCAGATGATCACCGCCATGCGCAGAGGTGTACTGGTGCCATATCACAAGAACCAGGTGGAGTCATTCAAGAGTCCGGCGCAATTGATTGCCTCCGACCGCGGTGGGTTGGTTGGGCAGCCACAAATTGGTATCCATCACAATGTTGCAGGGATTGACTTCTTTTCCATGTACCCGCAGATCATGGCGCGTTACAATGTCTCTCCGGAAGCGCTGCAATTAGTGGAGGATGAGAGCACTATTCCAGTGCCTGGGACGGATGCGGTGATCGCTCAGCATCACACCGGTCTGGTGGGCGAAACGCTTCAGGCGCTGCTGGAAAGGCGCTATGCGATCAAACAGAGGCTGAAGGAGATCCCGCCAGATGATCCCCGCTATCCTGAGGCTAAGGCTCGCAGCAACGCTCTCAAATGGCTGCTGGTAGTTTGTTTTGGGTATCTGGGGCATAAACACTTCCGCTGGATGAAAATCGAAGCTCACGAGGCTGTCACAGCTTTAGGGAGAGATTTATTACTCCGGGCCAAAAGGATAGCGGAACAGCATGGTTTCAGGGTATTGTATTTCAATGTGGATGGGTTGTATATCCAGAAGCAAGACGCGGTGGCAGAGGACGATTTTCCCGAACTCCTTGAAGCCATTCGTAATGAGACAGGCTTGCGGATTGGGCTTGATGGGATCTATCGCTGGATCGCTTTTTTGCCTTCGCGTAGCGATTCCCGCATCCCGGTGGCCAATCGCTATTTTGGTGTACTCAAAAACGGGGAGTTGAAAGTTCGCGGAATTGAGATACGTCGTCATGATACACCCCCATTCATCTCCAGTGCGCAAACAAGGCTGCTCCAACTGCTGGCTGCTGTCCCGGAGGGCTGGCCGCTTGACAGTGCTCTCCCAGGGATAGTGGCGCACTTGAAAGAAATCTCAAACGATCTGCGCGCTGGACGTATTCCGCTTGAAGAGATGCTGGTCTCACAGCGGCTCAGCCGGGATCTCTCTGAGTATCGACTGCCCTCCCCTGCTGCCAGGGCAGCGGTTCAATTAGCCAGGATGGATAAACCGATGAGTGCTGGCCAGGTAGTCCATTTTCTGTATGTTAAAGGTGGATCAGGGGTGCTTGCATGGCGCACAGGGATCCCCTTTTCGTATCAGGCGGTTGATGCGGATATGTATTTGAAGCTGTTGGTGCGTGCGGTCAGCAATGTTGTCATGCTGCTGGGTATCAATGAAGCCGCACTGGCTCGAAAAGTTGGGCTTGGGGGCCAGATGTGTTTGTTTGAATGGGTAGAAGAACGGAATGCAATAGAGAATGCCCTTCTCCTTGAGTTGGATTCGACAGTACTTCAACTGCCTGAGTTAGTTTCTTTGCAGAGAGTTTAAATTATTGTTTTGTAGAGTATATTGACTATGCGCATTATTCATTTATCTAATTCCAGACCAGGCAGCACTTTCTCGCCAAGCAACCTGATCCCTTCTATTGGATCGAGTCCATGGGGTGTGCCAAATTCGATCCGACTCACATCTGCCTCATATGCGTTGTTCGCCTGATCTATGATGTCTTTCGGGGAGCCGGAGAAAGCGAACAAATCCAGCAATTCGTCAGAGACCAACCCGCCGGCACTCTCGTAATCTCCCGCCGCCACTGAGTCACCCACTCTGGAAATCAGATCGGGGTCTATCTCTAAAGTGAAGTCAAGAGGCATCACAACCGGGAGGTACATCGCAACCTGCCGTCGAGCAAGTCTGCGGGCCAGGTCTCGATCTTCATCCACAACAGTCACGGCGCCCAGCACAATCCCAACTTCCTTTCCAGACCGCCCTACCCTATCGGCACCGGTATCAATAAATCTCTTGAGGTAGCCAGCCATCGCCGGATTAGCTGAGCCGCCGATTTTAACCTCGCTGGCGAATTCCCCAGCTAGCTCGGACAACCTCCTCCCCCACGTGCCAACCATGATTGGAATCTCATAATCAGGAATAGGATACGGCGCTTTGGCATTCTGCAGAGTGAAAATTTCGCCAGCGAAATTGAGGGTTCGTCCTGATAGCAGCCCCCTGATAATCTCGATTGCCTCTCGTATGCCTTGCAGCGGTTTCAAGGGCTCACTTATCCCATGCTCTGCCAACCAGGCGCCGCGCGCCAACCCAATATATACGCCCCCGGCAGCTATATCGGCAAGCAAGGCTGTATTAGCGGCAATATCGATGGGATGAATTCGAAAAGGGGATACCGCAGCCGGGCCAATTCTGGCCTTTTTCAGATGAGACCCCATCAGCATCAGCGGGCCATAACTGGGGTGGAACGGTGCGTCGCAATACACGCTGACCACATCAAAATCATACTGATCTACCAGGCGCGCCAGGGATCTATAGTGATCAGCCTTTTTATCTGTCTGAAAAGCAATACTAACTTCTTTGCCCCTCATGTCAGATCCCCGCTGTCCATGGTCCGCTCTCTGATGCGCTCGATCCGCATGATCAACTGCTCTTCCGGGTCGGGGCAGGCTACATCCGCGTCGCTTTCCAGCCAATCATTTGCATCCATCTGGCGCTGTTTGGCCGCCAACAATGGCAAAACAGCGCTTAAAGCAAAAATACAGAAGTGTTTACCGGCCGGGATTACCAATTTGCTGCTTTCGATCAGTTCAAAATAGTCGCCGACTTCCATGCCGCAAACAGATCTTCCCCTAATCTCGTGAACAGTCACCCGCAAATCATAGAGTTTGAATTTGCCCAAGTTGGCCTCCGATGGTTCGTTTTCAGGTCGTTGCCGCGATGCAATTAACGATTAATTACAAATAATGGGCAGATGTCATAAAAACCAAAAATTAATGATTTTATGGAAACCCGGCTATTTTGAGCTTTCGTATGCTTTTAGTACCCGCTTGATCTCCCCGTCCTTTTTGACTTTGCCATTTTCCAACCAGATAGCTCGAGTACATAGGTCTCGCAGGATTGGCGCAGCATGGGAAACGATCACGAGGGTTTTGCCCTCATCAGATAATGAGTTTAGCCGTTCAGTGCATTTTTTTCGGAAATATTTATCGCCAGTGGATAAAGCCTCGTCGATGAAGATTATATCTGGAAGAAGATGAATCAGTATACTGAACCCGAGCCGGCCGCGCATACCAGAGGAGTAAACCTTGACTGGTTCATCAAAGAAATCCCCAAGCTCAGAGAATTTATATATTTCCTCCATTTTTTCATCAATCTTTGCTATTGAATTGCCTTTAATCGCACCAAGGAGGTAGGCATTCTTTCGGCCTGACAGATCGTTGTTGAACCCGGAATTCAACGCAAAAATTCGCCGTATTTTCCGGTTACTTTGATATACCCGAAGTTGGCTGCGTGATTCCTGTTAAATATTCGCAACATGGTACTCTTGCCTGCACCATTTGATCCCACCATGCATACAGATTCCCCGGATCTTATTTCAAAACTGACATCGTCAAGCGCCCAAAATTGCTTATCTTCGAGATGTTTTCCTGTTGCCCGCCTTTTGATGAATTTTAAAAAGGAATCCTCCCTTGCACGCATCAACTGAGGTTTTCGTAGGATATATTTTGGTCACATTCTTGGCAACAACTACAATTTTTGATTCCATTCGTTCCTCAAATAATTATTTGTAATCTACAAAGGTTCCCTGATACCGTCTGAAAAACCAGATATCCGACAATGAAGCAACAATCGCGCAAATGCGCTCATATACACCAGGGATAATATTGAGGGCGCCTGCGCATAGATTACAATATCTCTGTTGCTTCGATCATTGTGAGAATTGGATTAATTTGAAGTATCTCTTGCGCTTTTCCAGTTATCATGTCCGGCGAAATGATCACCCCAGATAAAAAGAAGAGAATTCGCAAAATTATACTAACTAAATTTGGATATCCCGGATATAAACGCCCATTGTACTTATGAAAAGAACCCCTCCAAATGTGAACACGAATGATTGAAACAAGCACTAGAGGGAGATAAAGGTACATGATGTTTGGGTAATAACCGAAAAGTGCTGCATGCTATAATCAAGAAAATCACCAGGTTTATCGCAAATTCGACTAGATGATTCTACTATTTGAATAATCACGAAAGCGATAACTTAGAAATTTGACCTGAGACATCAAGTTGATATTTCTAACAATTAAGTGGCCGGCTTTCATCCAGTTGTTATTTATAATTTGCCACACACTTGTACCCGCAAGGAAGAAGATCACAAATGGCGCTCCCCCTCGTGGAGCCCGTTGGATAAGCGTCCCAAAAGCAAAAGAATAAATAAAGGCCATGACTATTGGCTGAAGAATGATCCAGAATATCCCCAGCTTGGTATCAATATAATCGCCTCAATCCTAAACCGTACCCAAGTTTTAATAAATTCTCTATTGTCCCTAATGGTGTGCGGTAAAGTCATCGGTTTCTACCTCTTATAAGATCAATCACCTTCATTCATCTTTATGAGTTTGAATTTCAAATCGTTAATTATTTTTTTCTTGGATTTCTCTTTGATGTTATGATATATATTCAACTTGATAATATTGGACAAGCCCGGCTTTTCCAAATTTCCATTGATTTTCAGTAATTTCTGCCAGCTTTCTATTCAAAGGATCATTTAATATTTTTTGATTACAATCACTGTCTGTCCATCTGTCGAAAACCGACATCATTCCCTTGATTTTCACAATATCAACCCTTTGATTTGCCCAATTAGTAAAAAGGATGGTTGAATTAGGGCGAAAAATCATAAAAGATCATAGATTCTCCATTTGGAGATTTTCGCGTGCGCATTCTTTTCAGCGGTTGAGACTCACCGGAAATTTCGGTTGCTCGGTGCAGCCAAGTCTCGCCTTGCAGATTTTCATAAAACGGAACAGTAAAAATTAGCGCCCCATTTTCTTTCAGCCGTTTTATTGCTTCATGAATAAACTTCTACGGGTCCTTCAGACAATCTAGTGAATTAATCGCGATAATGATGTCTATAGAATTATCGGAGTAGAGGCAATGATCATGGGGAATGATCTGTCTTCAATCCAATCTCATGTTTTGTCAATCTTTATCTCTCTATAGTGGTAGGAAGCCGAATACATCGGACGATGGTTTCTCGCCAAACATAATTGAGGATTATACTCATGAACCCTCATGGTCTCTCCCCACGATTCCGGAAATTTTTCATCCAAGTATATTTTCACTGCCCTGGCCTCCGGCGGAGATTCACAATCGGGGCAACTAAATATTGGCCCTGGGAAAATTGGTTTCTTTCACATATAGGGCAAACCCAGACAAGCCCTTCTTTTTTTTCACCAAAAGTCGTCTGGCTTTGAAGAGCGAGATCAATATCAAATATTATTATTAGAGACGATCAGTTTTTCTCGCTCCATCCTTTCGATCTTCTCTTAAGATAGTCCTTTGGCATATTCATAAAACTCGTATCGAGCTGGTTGTAATATCGAATAACATCCAGATCATTTTCTGAAAACATTTTCCTGATCTTTAGGGGCTTTATTTTTTGGGAAATTACAGTTCTGGCAACTCCCAACCCATAATATGTTCAATAGCATCAGAGACTCATCATAGGTTTCCAGAAACCCCCGAAAACGCAATTCTCTCCAATTTTCCTTTGCCTGTTCCAAGAAAATCGGGTCGGTGAAAGGTTTTTTCCTTTGTATGAAATGTGTGCATTGTTCTCGAGCTGGAAATATCCAGAGATCATCGGGCCTGTATATTCCGGAAACTGAAAGAAAGGTTGAATGCATGAAATCTGCAAATGTGTCGAAAAGATTTATCGTAGTATGCATTCGATCACTAGGATTTCTAACAATATGCTTATAGGCCGAGACGATCTGGCTCACAGGATCTCGGAGGAATGTTATCGTGCGAGTTTGCTTGGAAAAAAAATCTTCATTACGTATCCAATATGGGCCCGGAGATATTTATAGGGATCGGCATTATATTGTGAACCTGCGCGCAGTGGATTCAGCAATTCTTCTAGCCCGGCAGTCATAACCTCCTCGTCCTCAAACATCGAAACCATCAGATAATTGAAACTAATTCCGGCAGTTTTTGGAATATGCAGGAAGAATAATAGCTCATCTTCTTTTAGAGGGTTGTATAGGGATAAGTTTTCCATGCTTATTTCCTGAAGACCTTACTTAATCTGGAATTTGGTTATTTCGGCTAACAGAGCATCAATGATTTTATTCTGCATCATAGCTATTTCATGATACACATTTAACCTTGAAGGTAGTTTAATTTCTTCCGCTCCAAAATATTCAACTAATTCCTCAACCCTTCTTTCTTCATATTCCAGCCTCAATTTTATATTTCTTATGAATTATTATGAGGCTCTTTCTTCCTCTTCATTTCGGGCCTCAATTATCTGAACGGGCTGGTTGCTCCAGCGCCCAAAAATCTCCTTTAAATTTTTCGAAAATTCCTGGGCGATCAGCATATCAGTCCCTATTGCCGACTTCCTTGTTTTAATTGGATAAAGTGGCTGATATTTCCCTTCAATTTCGCTGGCCCGCCACCGCCTTGGCCGATTATCATTCTCAAATTTTTCCAATGGAACCGACAGGATCAATTTGCCATTATATTTTATTATACGCAACATCTCCCAATTACCTGTTCAGGAACTTTTAGACAATCGATTGTATCTAGGCAAATTACTATGTCAAAAGTCTCGTCGGAAAATTCAAGTGAGGCTGGATTTCCATTTATAAGATCCTTTGAATTAACTAATTTCAGAGCTCCCCTTCATGGAACTCAAATACAGGCACATAATTTTTCATCCCTCTTCCGGAGATAATCCAAAGTATGGATTATATTCTATAATTGACAAATTTTGCCAATCCTTCCTTATCTGTTTTAAGATATTTTTCAGTCGACTTTATAATGGATTTGCAATATCATGAGCCAACATATTGCCTGATGGCTTGAGTTCATGCTTACTGAGACAATACTCTTTTTTGTTCCTGATGAGCTTTCTTTTTGTATCATAGGCTCATATTCATCCGAAAATTTATAGGCGGCATATTCATACAATTTTATGTCTAGCTGATTCTTTCTCTTTGATTAGCTCGATATCCTTTTCTGTAAATTCATAATCCAAAAATTCGGGTGTGACATTTTTCCTCGGGGTTCTCTCCAATACATACCCCATCTTCCTTTCCAACAAGGCGAGGGAATCATTAAACCTCGATGTTAAACCAAAGAAAGAAACTTGTC
Source organism: uncultured Chloroflexia bacterium (assembly GCA_963722735.1). Classification (GTDB taxonomy): domain Bacteria; phylum Chloroflexota; class Anaerolineae; order Anaerolineales; family UBA11579; genus UBA11579. The sequence goes on along the minus strand of CAVROH010000019.1, from coordinate 207,901 downwards.
CAAGATTCTCAATTGCGTTTTCCAGGAATAAGGGGTCATCAAATGGCTGTTTGCCGTCATACTCAACGAACGGATTTTCATAGGCAAACATGTATCCAGCAACCATTCTTGTTTGCAGATTCCAATATCCTGAACCATAGGTAATTGAGCTAAAGATGTCGTAAAAAGATTTAAGGTCCCTCCATACATAGTGATTTGGCTCACTACTTAGAACGAATCATCTGTTTGACCGATGAAACCACCTGCTTTACAGGTTCTCGCAGCATTGTCACATAGTTTACAGGCTTTGTAAAAAAATATGGTGCATATTGAAGGTGAGCTCTGAAGTATTTAATCGGTGTATTATCAAATTGCTCTCCCCGTTTCAATCTGCGATTAATTGATATACCCCGCTGACATAAATCTCCTCCTCTCGAAATAAAGTGGCCAGTAAGGTTGTTAAATGTAATTCCTGCGGTTTTGGGTATATGCAGGAAATTAACCGTAGCAGGTAACCCGTTAATTCTCGATTGATCCATTCTATGAATTCCTTACAAGCAAAAAATTTAATTTTGGAGAAAACCGGCGATTTTGCTCATGATTTCAGAGTTTAGTGTCTCGTCCCAGGTGCGCGCCCAATTGAGATTCGTTCCCGCAATTCTCGCATCAATATCATCAACTCTGGCGATAGCTTTGCGCAAACCCCGAACAATACTGGTCGCATCCGGATTGACTGCAATTAGATTTGTGGATATATTCTCTAATTTTTCTGCTGTCTTGTTTGAAAATGTATTCGTGACGGTAATCATTCCGGCAGCGGCCATATCCAGCGGAGGCAAACTTGGGTGCGGGGACGACATCAAGCTCAGCCCTAAATCATACTCCGGCAGCATTTCTGTGTAAGCGTTCAGATCAACTTTCTCCAATAATTTCATATTGATCCCTGGCGCTATTTCAATCGTTCTGCCGCCGTGTTCCACTGTCCCCATGCCGTAGAATTCCCATTCATCTGGGTAAAAAATTTTGTTGTCAACTGCCTCCTGAAAGGCCATAACCATCATGATGAACATATTCCGTCTGGCATGCGGCTCTGGGCGGGTATAGCACAACATTTTTTTCCGCTCAGAATTTCGGCTCTCAAGAAGATCCTTTGTTACCCTCGTGCGGTGAATTGCATTTTCTATGGCCACTGAATATTCGTCCCCATCAGGTGAATTACCATAAACGCCAATATGGTTATTTCTGGCAAATTCCCGATACAATTCTGTAGAATAGATCGCATAGTGGGGAAGACTATAGGAATTATTTACGACATTGTAGATCGTTCCTGAGTCATGGAACAAGGGTTCATATTCCTGGGTCAGATATACAAAGCGCTCATGCCCCAATTGCCTGGACGCCTGATGGGCTATATGGGCCGTCCATGCGCTGGTCGCTAAGAATTTATCCGCAGGATTAACCGAAAGGGGAATTGACCGATCATAATGATACGAGACCTCAACCAGATCAAAGAAATCTTCCAATCCCTGATACTTATTGATTTCAGTTCTCCACAGATCAGGAGAAAAACTGCATTCATCAACAATTATCATTCTGGTTTTAAAACCAACGGCGGCTATTTTTTTTGCCAAGCTAAAAACACTGATATACCCGCCAAAGAAATATGTGAAGTTAATCATTGAGATAACAACATTGACTCTAACGGGTTCACTTTCCAAAACTTCAAGCTGCAGAGGCAGCTGCCTTTTTCGAATATTAAACGCGGTTTTCGTAGCATTGTTGATCGAATCACCAAAAACAAACTGGGCAATTCTGTTCCGAAAATTTGCTTTTGCCTTCCAGAAAAAATTCTGTAGCATGCCTTTTACTGTTCGAAGAACCTTGATTGTTAGGTTGGCAGTGTACTTAATTACATAGAAAAATATATTTTTTATCATCGGTTTCCCTGCTGTTTAAAGATCAGGGGGAATTATAATACAGAATAATCTTTCCACCCGACTTTCAATCTCGTAATAGAGGGCTTACTCAAGATGCTCTCCTGCCCAAACCCGGAAGGGAATTTAAGACCTTGGCTTCATAAACAATGGGCACTTTGCCAAGGTTCAGTTTTGGAAAAATAACTGCCTTGATCGAAACATCAAGGCAGTTATTGAATCTCCGGAGACTAAACCAGAAATTTCTGATCCAATGGGTTTCTCCTACGGCACAGCATACCACACCCGAAGTACTGGGCGGTTGAATGGCACCCCCATATCACCGCAGAAAATCTTGAGGTAATCTGCGACATTGTCGTTATCGTCATCTAAACCAAATCTTAATCGGAATTGTGTGATACCTGTAATATTCAAATATTCATATGCGCCTGCCTTCATTTCAGCAATGTAAATTGGATATGCCAGGCTCGAAGGTGTAAATTCAAAAAAGCCTGCATTATTCATCGAAGACAATGCAGCAAAGTCAGCCTGAACCAGGGCAGGATTGTTGCTAAAGTATCCTTCTTTAATATCTGCCCATACATTCCCATGGGTAACATACGGGTCTGATCCAATAATCGAATGCTGCTTATATTGCAGCGTCACCCTTATAACATCTGCATCATCCGGGATGCGGGAGGTATTGAAATGCATGAATGTCCGGTATTGACGATCTAACCCATCATCACCGACATAACAAGTAAGATTGGTGGTATTGATTAAGCCGCCTGTATTCGTGGTTTCACCAGTTTCAAGAACCCATCCATCATATGCGGCTTGGGAATAGAACATCTTTAATGATAACAGCACTGCTATTTACAGTGAATGTAGATAAAGTCTTTGAACTAAACCCATAACCGACTTTGAATCCACGAATATTCCAGTCATAATCGCCATTCACCAGGAATGTTTCAATAGGGTATTCACAAGTGGTATCGGTGCAATATTCTGCTGAATAGATGTCTTCTTGAGTTATTATCGCACTTGAAGAATCTTTCACAACCAACTGGTAGAGAAGAGGATCCTCAGTATTATGATCCCATGAGAGTGTTGGTTTGTTTACATCCACAACCGCCCCACCTGACGGCGACAGCCCCGTTGGTGCGGGTAATGTTAACCCCATTTCTGCTGTAATCCAGGTATTTAGCGATGATAAACGTGCATAAACTCCAGGAAAACCATCCTTTGCACATTCATTCCCCCAACTTGTTACACCTGTGAGGATTGCTTCGCCGTTTTTTTCTACAAATAACGATCCACCACTGTCTCCCTGGCAGGAATCTTTTGAATAATCCTGTGTGCCGCCACAGAGCATGGAAGTATAGTTATAAGCAGGCCCATAATATCTGCACCAATAATTGGACAATATCTCGATATTCGCTTCTCTTACCACTGCTGGAGAAATCCCCTCATAGGACAAAGTCCCCCATCCTGTTATCACTGCGGGGGTGAAATCTCCTGGAAAGGAATAGGTTACATTTGCTGTCTTAACAAAATTATTAATTACAGCTGGTGAGCTTAATTTCAGGAGGGCAATATCGTACTGAAAAGTTTCAAGATCGAATCCGGGGTGTCGGTGCACCTCGCTGATTGCGATTTCCTGCTCATTCCCGGAGACCCCTGATAAGGAATACTCGCCCAACACAACCCTGTCTCCATCAGGATGTGGCACAAATTCTGTCCCATCAATATCAGTCCAGCAATGTGCCGAGGTTAAAAATCCATTCCGGATGGATTAATGACCCGCCGCAGTAATGCGAACCATACCATTGCAGCGACACAATAAAAAGGATATTTGTTCTGTGGGGTATAGGTTTGGCCTCCTACAATTTCAGGAGAAAATCCAGGCACTTCTTCAAGAAGGTCAACGGAGGATGGGAAGAACTCATCAAGCACTAACCAGGGATACGCAACTGGTTTTGGGTAATTTAAAGGCGCAGGAGGAAGGACATCTTTTGCAATACTTGTTGTTGTAATTCCGAGAGAAACAACCACCAACAATATAAAATACAGGGTTAATTTTTTGATCATTACTTTCTCCTACCGATTCCGGATGGACACAATTTATACCATTATATATGTATTCAGGTTACAGGCTGGAAATTCAATTGTCAATTTTGTTAGGTCCCTTGGTTGATTGGTACTATCCAAATTTACTTATAATCAACTGGCCTATTTTTTTTCTTGCATTCTAATTAATTAGTTCGAATCTCTCCAAAATACCTACATAATTCTTACACAATCTCCTGACAGGTTGTTAATCCGTACAAATTATCTTTGTAAGAAACATAAATGCCTGAAAGGAAGCAAACGATCATGACAACACTGGAAACAGATGGAACTACTGAATATAAATCTACTGAACGTGCCCGCGGGAAAAGAAAATCCCGCCGGCGTAACTCGCTGATCTTCGCTGTAGTAATAGCTCTGGCTGCCACAGGATTCAGTTATTACCAGTTCTACTACCTTCCCGCTCAATCGACAGCTGTAGAGTCCGAAGCGGAGATGCAAACTGCCACCATCCGCCAGGGAGACATTGTGCTGTATGCCAGCGGTACCGGTGAGTTAATCGCCGCCTCTGATACCACACTCACATTCCCGGTAACGGCAGAGATCACGGCTGTAAATTTTTCTGTTGGCGACAAAGTTGAAGCCGGCGATGTGATCATGACAGTGGATACCAGCGATTTGGTAGATGCTTACACCGATGCTGCCCGCGCCTTCAATGAGATTGTGTCTCCTGCTGCCATTGCCCAGGCAAAGCAAAGCGTTGCCGCTCTGGAGGTTGAAGTTGAAGATGCAGCCAGCACCCTCACCTGGTTGATCAGCGGAGTGACCTATTATTGGGAAGAAAAAAAGGAAGACGCCAATCTAGCCATGATTAATGCCCAGGAGGCTGAGGACCAGACAGCCATTGACGAGGCTTCTCGTCTGGTTGCCAATGCCGAGGTCGGCCTGAAGCAAGCAGCCTACAATTACGAAAACACATACTTGCCGCAAAATTTCACCTACGAAGAGTGTTCCGGTCAAGGCAGAGACCGCACCTGCGCTGATTATGTCTCCGGTCCGACCGAAGCCTCAATCAATGATGCCCGATACACATTGGAGCTTCAGGAGGCATTGTTGGCAGAAGCGCAAGACTATCTCACCCTGATTACCACAGGCGTCGTTTCCAACAATGCTACGGGGCCAGCTATCACCACCTACAATAACCTCAATAAAGCAATGGAAACCGCCCAGGAAAACCTGGATTCCTCTGAAATGATTGCGCCAATCTCTGGTGTGATCACTGGTCTGGTTGGAGAGGTCGGTGACGAATCAACATCTTCTACCTCAGTCACCATAGCAAATGTAGACACTCTTTACATCCAAATCTACCTGGATGGCTCTGACTGGGACAAATTCGACCTAGGCTACAACGTCGAAGTTATTTTTGACTCGCTGCCAGATACCACTTTCAATGGATCTGTGATCCAGGTCGATCCCTTCCTGACCGAATCAATGGGCGCAACAGTGATTGGCGGTCTGGTTGCTATGGAAACTGAGGACCAGGCTCTGATTTAAAGACTCCCTTTAGGCAGCAGCGCCGGTGTTGAAGTAATCGGTGGGCGGGCTGAAGGTGTCCTGCTGGTACCGGTTGAATCCCTGAAAGAGGTCTCCGAAGGCCAGTACGCTGTCTTTATCCTCGCAGATAACGAACCCAAACTCACCATGGTCGAAATCGGTCTAACGGATATCTACTATGCCGAGGTGATCTCAGGCTTAAACGCTGGGGATGTGGTCACCACCGGGATTGTGGAGACAGAGTAATGGTTCAACGCACGATCATCGAAACCAGCGCACTGACCAAAATCTATGGAATGGGCGATATCAGCGTGCATGCCCTGGATGGGGTCGATTTGAAGATCAATCAAGGAGAGTTTGCTGCCATCATGGGTCCATCCGGATCTGGCAAGAGTACGCTGATGCATATTCTCGGATGCCTCTCCAGGCCTACCACAGGCAGTTATATCCTTGATGGGGAGATTGTTAGCGAGCTGGACAAGGTCGACCTGGCGATTATCCGTAATAAAAAGATCGGATTTATCTTCCAGTCCTACAACTTGCTGCCTCGAACTACCGCTCTCAGAAATGTGATTTTGCCCTTGATGTACGATCGGGACAGCGAAATGGACATCTTCGATATGGAAGAGAAAGCCTATCAGATGCTCAAGTTGGTTGGCCTTGGAGACCGAGTAGATCACCAACCACAGGAACTCTCCGGCGGCCAACAACAGAGAGTGGCGGTTGCCCGTGCATTGATCAACGACCCAGTATTAATCATCGCTGACGAGCCAACAGGCAACCTTGACAGCAAATCCGGTGAAGAGATCATGAATGTGCTTCACACACTTCACCAGAGCGGCGCCACAATCGTGATGGTCACACATGACGCTGAGACTGCCGCTCACACGGAGCGCACCATCCAACTGTTGGATGGCAAGATTTTTCAAATTCAGACCAATGGGAAGGTTAAAAATGACATTTCCATATCTCAGGAGATCTTAAATGAAAGCATCTGAAGTTCTCAGAATCTCATGGGAAGCCATTCTCAAGAATAAGGTTCGTTCATTGCTCACCATGTTAGGGATTATCATCGGCGTTGCCGCAGTAATCATCATGGTCGGAATCAGCACTGGCACCGAAGCCACCATCGAGGAAAGCATCACAAGTTTAGGTTCCAACCTGGTCTATGTGACCCAATCATTCACTGCGGGCGGAGTACAGGGTATGCGCGGTGGTGGTTCTGGTCAAAGTGCTACCCAGCAAGGTGGATTGGTCTATGAGGATGCCTTTGCAATCGCCGAACTGGACAATGTTGCCGGTGTTGTGGTGGAGCAAAACTCCACTCAGGACATTGATGCTGGCAGTACCACTGTCACAGGTGTGTCTATCCTGGGCACGACTGCAGACTTCCCGTCAGTCCGGGATATGGAAGTCTTTACCGGCCGATACTTTAATGACCAGGATGTTGATCGGGAGAGCAAGATCGCTATTGTTGGCGCGACCCTGGTAGAAGAACTGTTTGGTGATGAGGATCCGATTGGTCAGGATATCACAGTGGGAACGGTGCGCTTCTCAGTGATTGGCGTGCTGAATGAGAAGGGTCTGGTCGGCGATGTAGATTACGACAGTCGCTTATACATACCAGTGACCACATTGATGAATTACTTTGTCGACAACCCATTCGCCCGTATGCTGGGTGATCGAGTCCGGATGATTTATGTAGAACTTGCGGACCCTGATTACATGGATGATACCATCCTGCAGATTGAGCTATTGCTTGCCAAACGGCATGAAGTCACCATAGAAGAGCCAGATTTCATGATCACCACCCAACAGGACATCATCGGCACCCAGGAGTCCACCACAGCCGCTTTCCGCAGCTTGCTTTCATGGGTTGCAGGTGTATCCTTGATCGTCGGTGGAATCGGGATCATGAATATCATGTTGGTTAGCGTCACAGAACGCACCCGCGAGATCGGTATCCGCCAATCTGTCGGGGCAACACCCAACGACGTCCGCTGGCAGTTCCTCACCGAGGCATTGTTGCTTAGTCTGATCGGCGGTTTGATCGGCGTGGTGGTTGGTGTCGGTGGCAGCTATATCTTCAGCGCATTCAGCGATATGCGCACCGTAGTTGTGCCAAGTTCGATTCTGCTGGCCTTCACAGCCGCAGCAGTGGTCGGTGCATTTTTTGGCTTTTATCCCGCCAATAAGGCAGCGGAACTCGACCCGATCGACGCGTTGCGGTATGAATAAGCCAATCGAACCCAGAGTTTGATTGGTTAGGAGGGATCTCAAACAGAAAAGCTATATTTGAACCCCCCACTAACATTTATTAGATATTGAAATAAGTAAACTAACAGGAGAACATTATGAAAAAGCTCACAATTTTACTAAGTTTTCTGGTTGTCATCGGATTATTATCCGCGTGCGGAAGTGATCCGAATATTTCAACCAGCACAAACCAGGCTGAATCCAGCCAAGTGGCAACTGAAATTCAAACTGTTGATGTCCCGGCAGAATTGCCTCCCCAAGATAGCGAAGTCGCTCTGCAAACAGTACTGATCATTGGTACCTTCGCACTTGAAGGCACCCAAAATGAAGTCACTACCGCGCAGGCAGCCGAACTCTTACCCTTCTGGATGGTGTTAATGAATCTATTAGAGAGCGATACAGCCGCCACAGAGGAAATTAACGCCCTCACAAACCAGATCAGCGAAGCGATGACTGCCGCACAAATGGCTCAAATCGACAGCCTAGATATTGGCCCACAAAGAACTCGCGCCTTGATGGAAGAACTTGGCCTCTCTGAAAGAATTCAAACCTCCGAAAGTGTGGATGGCAGTGGAGGACAGGGTGGCGCTGGCAGCGGTCGTCCTGAAGGCGCCCCCCAGGGAATGGGACCCGGCGGAGGGCAAGGCGGGGCGGATATTTCCCCCGAACAGATGGAATCCTTCCAGGCCACCCGCGAAGCCAGCGGCGGTGGAATGGGATCGCGAGGAGCGGTGGGAAACACCCTTTTGATCGAAGCTTTGATCGAATTACTGCAAAGCAAATAACGCTTCTTCCTCTCCCCCCATGAGGGGGTGTGTCGGCAGGACGTTCTTCTCCGGCACACCCCATTTTGAAGCAGTTTTGATATACTCAGGTTTGAAGGATTTATTATGGCACACACAATCTTGGTTGTAGATGATGAGCCCCGAATCGTTTCTGTGATTGAAAGCTATCTAGCCCAATACGGCTATCGTGTGCTTAAATCTTATAATGGGGAAGAGGCCCTGGTTTTGGCTGAGAAGGAAAGGCCAGACTTGATCATTCTAGATATTATGATGCCAGTCATGGATGGCCATGAGTTTCTCCGCCAGCACCGTAAGCACGCCAATACTCCAGTTATATTTCTAACAGCCAGGGTAGAAGATGAAGACAAAATCCTCGGCTTGGAGATGGGTGCAGATGATTACATTCTCAAACCTTTCAGGCCACGTGAGTTGATGGCCCGGGTTAAGGCAGTATTGCGCCGCAGCGCCATGCTAGAACCGGATGCTGGAGTTCTATCGGTCTCAGATTTGGTTCTCAATCGAGATAACCGCTCACTGCACAAGGGGGACGAGACTATTGACCTGACTCCCTCCGAATTTGACCTGATGTCAGCCCTGATGTCCAAACCAGGCAGAGTCTTCTCCCGGTTGGATTTACTAGATCTCATCCAGGGAGTCCGCTTTGAGGGCTATGAACGCACTATCGATCTGCATATCAAGAACTTGCGCGCCAAACTGAAAGATAATCCGCGCAAACCTAACTATGTCCAGACCGTTTATGGTGCTGGCTACCGGCTGATAGGAGATTGATCACCATGCGCTCGATCTTTATTAAATTACTTCTGGCGTTCGCAATTGTCAGCCTCACCGGAGCAGCGATCTTCTTTGGAGTCGCACGCTGGAATTCCAGCAAGGAAATCCGGAATTTCATCTCCGTCCAGGACCAGGCTCAGATAGTTGAGCGCACATCTGCGTATTATCTGGAACATGGGACATGGGATGGATTTGGCAATAATTGGGCTTCTCCCAAACAAGACCTTTCCCCAGGCGAGTCCGGACCTGGCCCCTTCAGCCCGTTCACGCTGGTGGACATCAACAGCCAGGTGGTCTTTGGGCGCGGCAGTCACCCGGAGGGTTTTCAACCTGGTGATCTGATCAATGAGGAGGAGTTGACAGATGCCCTTGAAATAACAGATGATGGCGAGTTGATCGGTTGGGTACTTTTTCCCCCCATCGATTGGCGGGAGACCGCCCCTAACCAATCCATTTTCAGGTCAATGGATAGGCTGCTGATCTATAGCGCTCTGGGGTCTGCCATAGTTGCTGTGATTTTGGGCGTGATCCTCTCGCGTACCCTCCCGCGCCCGCTTCAAGAGCTTTCAGAGGCCGCTAAACTCGCCGCTACCGGCGACCTGTCACAGAAAGTGACTGTGAAATCCAAGGACGAAATTGGTACTCTGGCCTCGTCCTTTAATCAGATGATGTCAGAACTGGAGCGATTGATTGTAGCCCGTAAACAGATGACCGCAGACATCGCCCATGAGCTGCGTACACCAATCAGTGTTATTTTGGGATATGCCGAGGGAGTCCATGAAGGCGTTATGACACCAACCCTGGAAAATTTCGAGATCATCAGGGATGAGGCAATCCGTCTGGAAAGATTGGTCAAAGACCTCAAGACCCTCTCCCAGGCAGATGTTGGCGAGCTCCCTCTGGAAATTCAGGAAACTTCGGTCAGCAACTTGATGGCAGAAGTGGGCGAACTTTCCGCAACAAACTTGAGGCGAAATCAATCTCTCTAAAAATTGAAACCTCGCCCATTCTACCTGATCTTAATATTGATTTAGACCGGATTCTCCGGGCAATCCGGAATATTCTCGATAACGCGGTCCGCCATACACCCGAATGCGGACATATCTCGATTAGAATTCTTACTGGTTGAAAATCATTTCCTCAGATTCAGCTTCCAGGACAGCGGACAAGGGATTGCCGCAGGTGAATTGGAGAAAGTCTTCAGCCGCTTCTACCGTACCGACAGCGCCCGCACCAGAGATCGGGAAGGTTCCGGTCTCGGACTGGCGATTACCCGCTCAGTAATTGAACAACACGGTGGAAAAATTTGGGCAGAAAGTCCACCGGACGAGGGCTTGAAGATCATCTTTGAGCTGCCTATCTAGGCTGTATACCATAAGAAAGAAAACCGCCTAATTAGGCGGTTTTCTCGAGGCCGCGGGAGGTGGGGTCGAACCACCGCTTTCTGTTCCAGAGACAGACGTCCTGCCACTAGACGATCCCGCAAATCACGTCGGGTATTTTATCATGCCCCGCGAGATTATTCAAGATAATCTCAGCCGAAACTTAATCCGGGTGATATACTCAGACCATGGCTGATAGAACCATCACACAGGCCGCTGAAGATTTCCTTGAAATCACCCGCCTTTCCCGCAGCGAAAACACCTACCGGAGTTATAAGAACGCCCTCCAGGTGTTTCTTGTCGTGCTGGAAGGAAATGGTCTGTCCCCAGAATCTTCATCTACCAATCAGATCTCAGAAAACGCCATCTCATCACTCCTGGCTGCATTGAAGCATTATGCCCCTGCCACGGAGTCGCTCTACACCACTGCCACAGCCCGCTTTTACCAATATCTTATCGCTGAAGACCTTGCAGAGATCAACTTCCAGAAACTTCAGATGATCATTCGCAACCGAAGCCGCCAGCCCGGACAAAGGCTTCCTCAATTTCCAAAGAATGACCTGGCAAAGGTGATTAAATATGCCCAGGAACTACCCACTTTCAATTACCCAAATGAACGTGAACGGCTGATCGCCTACCGGGATTCTGCCCTGATCCTCTCTCTGGCGGATACCGGAATGCGCGTCCATGAGATGTGCAATCTGCGCCGCGGGGACATCGACTGGAACGAATTCAAGGCCATCATCATTGGTAAAGGCAACCAACAAGCCGTAATCCGCTTTTCCACTAGGGCTATGGATGCCATCAAGGCTTATCTCAAACAGCGATCCTCCCTGGATGGATCCACTGGCCGCGCCCTGGCATCCCTTCCTATCCTCGCTCGTCATGACAAAGGCGCTGGGAAAAAAATCCAGCCTATCTCAACCACCACTGCGCGCAACATCATCAAAGCCCGCACCAAAGAAATCCTCGGTGAGCAAGCCGCCATGGCAATATCGCCGCACACCTTCCGCCATTACTTTGTCACCAATGTTCTCATCGGATCAGGAGGAAACATGAAGCTAGCCCAGGAACTTGCCCGCCACAAAAGTATCCAGGTCACCCAGCGGTATACGCACCTCACTGACGATGAGTTGGATAAAGGCTATCACCAGATATTTGAAGAGTAACCTGGCATCCCGGAAAACTCAGGTATAATCCTCCCAAGGAACAACAAGCCAAAAATCATGTCCGATTCTTTTCATTACATTTCTCATTCTTATCATTCTGGTTGCACTTAATGCTCTCTATGTGCTGGCAGAATTTTCCGCCGTCAGTTCCCGTCGCGCCAGGTTGACCCTGATGGCCGAGGATGGCAATCAGGCAGCCAACTATCATCCTCCACATTGTAGAAAATTCCCACAAATTGGATGCCTTTGTAGCCACCTCCCAAGTGGGGATCACCATCTCCAGCCTCGTATTGGGTTTTTATGGGCAGGCCCAACTGTCTCCTTACCTGGTTACCCCTCTTAATCTGGTCTGGGAGATTTCTCAGAAGCCGCTGCCCTTTCAATTAGTGCTTCCATTGTCTTGATAATACTAACCCTCGTCCAGGTCCTATTTGGAGAGTTGATTCCCAAGAACCTCGGCATCGCAGGATCCGGAACGTTTCGCAATCATTACATTCAAATCCCATGAGGTTGTCCTCTACCCTTCTGAAACCACTCATCTCTCTTTTCAACGGCAGCGGAATATTGTTGATGAAGCTGATAGGCATCTCACCATCTGCAGAACACGGGCACATCCACAGTCCGGAAGAGATCACTATGGTGATTGAGGAAAGCGGGCTAGGGTGGCGCCATTTCAGAAGGAGAATACCGTCTCCTAACCAACACTATGCGCATGCGTGAGTCGATGATCAAAAATATCATGATCCCGCGATCTAAATTGCTAGCCTGCCCGGAAGACTTGTCTTTAGTCGAGATTACCAACCGGGCAAGTATCTCGCCTTATTCCCGCATTCCGATCTACCGAGATTCCATCGATAATATCGTTGGTATTGTCCATATCAGGGATCTATTTTGCGCTTTAAATTCTAAACCCGTTCCCCCTCCTTCTGTTACCGACCTCCTGCGACCGGTTGTATTTTTCCCGGAAACTGTGCCTGTCAAAGAGGTGTTCGCATCTCTTCAAACATCCCGCAATCAGGTTTCGATCATCCTGGATGAATTCGGTGGCACATCCGGCATGGTCACGCTTGAGGATCTGATCGAAGAGATATTTGGCGATATTCAGGATGAATTTGACAAAGAGCCCCCGCAAATCCTCATTCTGGGCGAATCAGGTTTTCTAATCCTTGGAAACACTCCTTTGGAAGAAATGAACGCCCTAATGGGCATAAATCTAGAAGCAGGCAAGATTGACACCATCGGGGGTTTGATCACATATCAACTAGGGCGAATACCAGAAGTCAATGACAGGGTCGTCCTGGGTGGATACCAATTCACAATTCACCAGATGCAGGGTAGAGCCGTTCTCTCGATCTTCATGGCCGCCACCCCAGAGATTATCGAATTCTTCAGGAGCCACAGTTGATCGCCGAATTCCTTGTCCCCACCGCGATCATTCTCCTCCTGATTTTGCTGAATGGGCTATATGTAGCGGCTGAATTTGCCCTGGTTACGGCTTCCCGGCCAAAATTGCAGAGCATGGCCGTCCATGGATCTTCCACAGCAGCCCAAATTCTGAAAATTGTTTCGGATCCCCATCTCCAGAACCGTTATATCACCACCGCCCAAGTAGGGATCACAATTGCCAGCCTCGGCCTAGGTATGTACGGCGAGCATGCGATTGCAGATTGGCTCCTCTCACCGCTTCATCACTTCGAGCAACTTAGCGAAGCACTTGCTCACACCATCGCTTCCATCCTCTCGGTCAGCTTGCTTACCTACCTCCACGTTGTCCTTGGTGAAATGATCCCAAAATCATTCGCCCTACAGACAGCCAATGATGTCATTGTTGCCCTATATCTTCCTCTGAACATTTCTGAAAAGATGTTTTATCCGATCGTTTCTCTGATGAACAAGCTCAGTTTTGCCCTAATCGATATTACCGGACTGCTCACCCAAGATCAGAATCACCGCCTCTTCAACTCTGGGGATATTGAGTTTGCTGTTGAAGAGAGCCTCGAATCTGGCATGCTTGAATACTCTGATCAACTCTTTATCGAAAACATTCTTGATATTGACGAGCGCAATGCCGACCAGGTAATGACGCCCCGAAATCAAATCAACGCCATCCAGCTCACCACACCTGCAAAAGAGATCTCAAGGATCATCTGCCGGACGAACAATACTCGCTATCCTGTTTACGAGCCCACTCTGGACAATATCCAAGGCATTCTCCACCTTAAGGACCTGATCCGCTACCAGGTTGAGAATAATGCCTTGCCCGAGGATATCCGCCCCTTACTTCGCCCCACCCTGTATATCCCAGAATCCCTGCCCCTGAATGTCCTCCTCACCAAATTTAAACAGAACCAAACCCAGATCGCCATCGTGCTGGATGAATTTGGCGGCACAGCCGGGGTGATCACTTTTGAAGATTTGATCGAGGAAGTAGTTGGCGAAATTCAGGATGAGTTCGATATCGAAGCGCCACCAATCAAGGAAATTGACGAGAACGATTCCGCGTCCGGGGCGATGTGATCCTTGATGAGCTGGAGCAGCACCTTCATGTCAAATTCCCCGCAGACAGTTGAAGCCAATACCATCGGCGGGTATGTTGATGACAGTAACTTGGGAACATATTCCGCACCTAAGGATGCCATCATCCTTCCCGGGATCAAGATCACCGTCGAATCAGTTACATAAACGGGCTGTCGAATTCCTGATCATCGAACTGGATGACTACCAGCCAGAACTAATCCCCCTTCTTCATCATATCCCATGCCCCCACCCACGGCTTACCCATCCGGTGCCGGTCAGATACCTGTATCCCGCGAGCCGCTGGCCGACCTGGGCTGCCAGAATGGCTACATTCCCCCAATCCTCAATTCTCGTAGCTGGCCAGCATCTGCTCCCCTACTATCCTTCGTCCAGGCCCATTCCATTCTGAATTTGTCTGCCTTGACCCAATAATCCCGCTTCTCCCACGGGGCAACAGTGCGCTCCACAGTATCATGCACAGCCAGCAGCGCATTAGAAATAAATGCAGCCAGATCCCGCGTGTTTGAATCGACCACGTTCTGCTTCATCAGTTCCCGGATCGAGATCACGATCGCTTTCAATAACCGGTTTCTTTCTTTTCCCACACCTTCAGTCTGAATTATTCTGGACACAATTCTCTCCGTTTCGATTATAATATACTCAATGGCAAGGATTTTACCCATTATTGACGCTTAAAACACTCTGCGCTTATAATCCAGCCACCGGGGAAGTGCTGGAATTGGCAGACAGGCGTGACTTAGGATCACGTGCCGAAAGGCGTGAGGGTTCGACCCCCTCCTTCCCTACTGAAAAGCACCAAACCTTCTGGTCTTGGTGATTTTTTATGGTTCTGAAATACTTATATACCTCTGATAAACCCGAATTATGGCGCATGATATAATTCCTAGACTTTATTGAAAGAAGGGCAAACCAGTGAAACTGAACACCGAAATCCTTGAAACACATGAAGCCAAACTGACCGTGGACGTTGAACCAGAAAACTTTGTCGCCGCAAAGAAGCGGGCAGCCAAACAACTCTCCAAGAAATACAAGATCCCTGGCTTTCGCCCTGGGAAAGCGCCATTACGCCGTGGTTCAGAAACATCTGGGCGATGGGGCTATCACCGAACAGGCCATCGGCACTCTGATTGATGATCTCTATCCTAAGGCGATCACAGAAGCCGAAATTTCCCCTTATGGCCCGGGCACACTGGAAGAAATGGAAAGCCTGGACCCACCTCAATTCATCTTTGTCGTCCCTCTGGCGCCCGAGATCGAACTTTCCGATTATTCTGATCTGCGGATCGAATTTACCCCTAAAGAGGTAAACGACGAAAACATCGAAGAGGTCATCGAAAACTTGCGTGACAGCCAGGCTTCAATTGACAATGTCGACCGCCCTGCAGAAGAAGGCGACATGGTCTACATCGTCCTCAGCGGCACCCGCAAAGGTGAAGAAGATCCGGAAAAACAAACTCTACTTGAAGAACGGCGCTACCCGGTAATCATCGAGAAGAAAGATACCCAGCAAGAAACTGAATACCCCTTCCCTGGGTTTTCCCGCAAGCTGATTGGGTATGAGCGCGGGCGACAACAAGAAGGTCCAATACACTTTCAAAGATGATTATGAATTTGAAGATCTGCGCGGTGTTACCGGGATCTATAAAGTCAGCCGTAGATGAGATCAAAGGCCGCAGCCTCCCGAAGTTGATGATGAATTTGCTAAAACAGTTGGTGACTTTGAAACTGTTGAAGACCTCAAAGAAGAGATTCGCCAGACGCTCACCGAGCAGTTCAAAACCGAATCCCAGAACGAATTCGAATCCCAGATCATTGACCAGCTGGTTTCCGAAGCCAAGATCAAATTCCCGCCTCAAATGCTAGAAGACGAGATTGACGACTTCATCAACGACCTGCAACGCCAATTAGCCCAACAGGGACATCACCATCGATATCTATCTCAAGAGCCGATCGATAGAGATGGCAGAACTGCGCGAAGAGGTAAAAGAGAACGCTGAAGCTCGCATGAAACGCGGCCTTATCCTGATGGAAGTGGCCAATAAAGAAGAGGTCGTCGTGCCCCCTCAGGAGATCGCTGAACGTGTTCAGGCCACCCTTCAGGAAGTCGCCATGTACTACTCTGACGAAGAAGCCCAACGTCTAGGCATCCGGACAAAATCTGGTCAATCTTGCAAAACCGGATTGCCACCGATGAAATCATCACCCGCACATTGAAGAAACTGCGCAATATCGCCATGGGCATCACCGAGGAAGAGAGAAGCTGCTGCGGAGCAAAAAGATTCCGAATCTGAAGAGACCTGAACCGTCCGAGGAGGTAGCCTCAGAAGCTGAAGCAATGAAAGCCCCTGCCGATGAATCAGCAGAAAAGAGACACTCAGAACCGACTGCCGAAGAAGCCGAAGAAATCGATCAAGGATGAAGAGGAAGAGGCAGACACCAAATGATCGAAAGGAAAGTAAACACAATGATCAATCCTCAAGCTGTAGTCCCAATGGTTATCGAAACCACCGGGCGCGGGGAACGTGCCTTTGACATCTTCTCCCTGCTCCTTAAGAATCGCATCGTGCTGGTCAGCACACCTATCAATGATCAGACTGCCAGCCTGATCGTTGCCCAGCTGATCCATCTCAGCAATGAAGACCCGGAAGCCCCGATCCAGATGTATATCAGCTCGCCAGGTGGCGTGGTGTATGCCGGCTTGGGCATCTACGACACGATGAAAATGATCCCCAACCAGATCAGCACTGTAGCAGTTGGCTTTACCGCTTCATTTGGCACCGTGCTACTCACTGCTGGCACCAAGGGCCACCGTTATGCCCTGCCAAATGCCACCATCCATATGCACCAACCGTTAGGTGGCGCTCAGGGCCAGGCTTCTGATATCGAAATCCAGGCAAACGAAATCCTCCGGCTGAAGAAACGCCTCAACGAAATCCTCGCTGACAGCACCGACTAGCCTCTCGAAAAGATCGAACAGGACACAAATCGCGATGTCTATATGACTGCCGCCGAGGCAGTTGACTACGGCCTTGTCGACCACGTACTTGAACCGCCCTCACACGAATAAGAGGGAACAAATTTCATATCTATGGCCAGAGGCAGATCCTCCGGTCTCTTTTTTATATCCAGACAAGTTATAATCATCCTATGAAAATAAAAGCGTTTATCCTCGATATTGATGGCGTCATCTGGCGCAATAAGGTCCCCATTGGTGACCTGGAATCCCTCTTCCTCGCCATTCGCGATTTAGGAATCTTGTATTCATTTGCAACCAACAACTCCACCAAGACCAAAGCCACCTACCTTGATCTGCTGAACAGTTTTGGCATCCCTGTTAATGATGGGCAGATGTTCACTTCAGGATCAGTCACTGCTGATATCCTCTCCGATAAAATTCCAGCGGGCAGCGAATTTTTTGTCATCGGCATGGCTGGATTGAAAGATACACTGGCGTCAGCAGGGTTCTTGATCGGAGATCAATCGCCATCAGCTGTGGTCGTTGGTCTGGATGAACATGTCACCTACCAGGATATTAAACTTGCTGCCGATCTTGTTCGCGATGGCATCCCTTTCATCGGCACCAACCCGGATGGTTGCTCTCCCTACTCCCAATGGATTCAACCCCGGAACTGGGGCTATTCTTGCAGCCATTCAGGCTGCTTCAGGTGTTCAACCACGGATCATCGGTAAACCCCAACCAACAATTTTCATCTCAGCCCTCGAAATCAATGAACGTCCTCCCACAGGAAACGATGGTGATTGGTGACAGGCTCTCCACGGATATTGCTGGAGGGCAAAATGCTGGATGCAGAGTTGGTTGTGTATTAACTGGTGTGACTACACGCAACGAAGCCAACACCTGGACTCCAAAGATTGATCTGATTGCCGAGGATCTCACCTCCCTCGTAAAGGACTTGAATGACTGATAATAATACCGCCCCTCTATTTTCGACCTTGAACTCGATGAAGTCGCTATTCTTTTTCAGGAATGGGAAGTAGATAAGTACCGCTCCCGGCAGCTCTGGAATGCCCTGTACCTGAAATTGATCACCGATCCATGCCAAAGCACGAATTTGCCAAATGCACTCAAAACCAGTCTGCTCGAGAATTACTCCTTCGAGAACCTCATACCTGTCGATTTCCTTGAATCCACGGATCAGCAGACATCCAAGGTTCTACTCGAACTCCCTGATGGAGCCCGCATCGAGACGGTGTCTGATGAATTATGAGGACCGTCATACCTTGTGTATCTCCAGTCAGGTAGGCTGCGCAATGAATTGTTCCTTCTGCGCTACCGGGCAAATGGGTTTTACCCGCAACCTGTCCGCTGGCGAGATCGTCGAGCAAGTCCTCTACTTTGCCAGGATTCTGAGAGAGAAAGACCTGTCGGTCACCAATATCGTCTATATGGGAATGGGCGAACCCTTCCACAATTACGATGCAGTGCTGAAATCCTTCCGGATCCTCAATCACCCGGATGGATTTAACCTTGGTGCCCGCAGTTTCACGATTTCCACAGTTGGGCTGATTCCCGGAATTGAACGCTTCACTGCCGACAATACTCAGATCAACCTGGCAATTTCCCTGCATGCCACAGATGAAACCAGGCGTTCCTCAATCATGCCGGTAAATAACCGCTACCCGATCAAAGACCTCATCGCATCCTGTCACCGCTACTTTGATACCTCCGGCCGCCGGATCACTTTTGAATGGGCCTTGATCCAGGGCGTCAATGACAGCATCGAAGAAGCCACCTCCCTCGCCAATCTACTCAGTGGGCTTACCTGCCACGTAAATGTAATCCCGCTGAATCCCACTTCTGGCTATCAAGGCAAAAAATCCTCTATTGGAAAGTGTAAATGCCTTTCAGAAAACCCTCCAGCAGCACGGAATTCCCTGCACTGTCAGAATTCGCCGCGGGATAGATATTCAGGCTGGTTGCGGACAATTAGCCAGTAATAATATATAATTTAGGTATTACTAATATTATGGTATAATTCCTCTGCCCATTACGGGTAAATCAGGGTCTGACTGGCGAGGAGGCCGAGATGAGTGATCGAATTCAAACTATCGAAGAACAAGCCCAATCAGATTTCGGCATTACTGGATCAAAACAACCCGGACCAGGCCGTCAGACGCATTCCTCACACTCCGACCCAAACGATCAGGTTGAAGTTTTCGACCTGCTTCCAAATAACCAACGCTCCCTAATCCTTAGTAAGATCGATATCCAGGCCACCGCTCAACTTTTCACCCTTCAGGAAGACCAGGACACCCTCGAGGCAGCAGAGGCTATCCCCATGGACCGCCTCGCTGATATACTCGATGAAATGGCTCCGGATGAGGCTGCTGACCTGCTCCTCGATCTACCGAGCACGACCAAATGGCAGAAGCCCTCGACCAGATGGAGGAGGCCGAGGAGATCCTTCCCCTGCTGAAATATCCCGACGAGACTGCTGGCGGTCGTATGACCACCGATTTCTTCACCA
Source organism: uncultured Chloroflexia bacterium (assembly GCA_963722735.1). Classification (GTDB taxonomy): domain Bacteria; phylum Chloroflexota; class Anaerolineae; order Anaerolineales; family UBA11579; genus UBA11579. Next base: position 187,974 of record CAVROH010000019.1, on the reverse strand, counting down.
TCCAGGCAAATCTCACCACCAGCCAGGCAATTGATCAACTTCGCCAAAACGGCCCCGGCAGCAGCGCCCCTTACTATCTATTCATCACTGACCAGCACAAAATCCTTTGCGGAGTTGCTGGACTGCGCGATCTTGTCGTTACTCCTCCTGATGCACTGATCAAGAAAATCCTGGACCCGGAGGTCATTTCAGTAGACGCCTGGATGGATCAGGAGGAAGTAGCCCAGGTAATGGCGCAATACGATCTTTCAGCTATTCCGGTCGTCAACCAAGCCAGAGAGCTTATTGGCGTGATCACCCACGATGATATTCTCGATGTGATTCAGGAAGAGGCCACTGAGGACATCTACCGCCTTGCCAGTGTGACCGACGCCGAACTTGAACCCACCAGTCCGATTTTTGAGCAGCTCAAAGGACGCCTGCCATGGCTTATTCCTAAACATGCTCACCGCACTATTCGCCGCCTGGGTGATCAGCAATTTTGAGGATATCATCTCAATAGTAGCAGTGCTCGCAGTCTTCCAGTCAGTAGTGGCCGGGCTGGGCGGCAATGCTGCCAGCCAGAGTGTCGCCATGTTCGTGCGCACCATTGCGCTCGGCAAAATCCCTTCAGGCAAACGTGGCCGTCTCCTGGCCCGGCAGATGCTTGTCGGCCTCTTCCAGGGTCTGATCATTGGCGCAATCGTCGGAATCGGCGTCACACTTTGGAAGGGCAATCCCTATCTCGGTCTCGTCCTCGGACTGGCGCTCATCGGCAATCTGATCCTAGCCGGGATCGTCGGCACACTCGCCCCCCTGGGGCTGGAAGCTCTCGGGTTGGACCCGGCCATGGCTTCCACAGTGCTGGTCACCGCGGTGACTGACAGCCTGGGGTTCTTCATCTTCCTCAGCCTGGCAAAGATGTTCCTGCCGAACCTGATCTGAACATCGTGTTCAGGGTCATCCAGGTCTTCATGGCTATTTTTTTCCGACTGCTGTACCATCAATTTGCCTGGAGCTATGACCTGGTCGCAGCAATCGTGTCTTTCGGGAAATGGAAGGATTGGGTTCGGTCGATTGCTGACCATCTGGAGCCTGGTCCCACGATTGAACTTGGTTTCGGCCCAGGACATCTCCAGCACTATCTGCTCTCCCGGAATTTTCCTATCTACGGTCTTGATCTCAGCCCTCAGATGTGCCGGATCGCCTCCCACCGATTGAAAACAAATGGCCTTGTACCAAAAGTCGTCTGCGCCAGCAGCACATCCATCCCCTTCCCTGACGATTCCTTCCCCCAGGTAATCGCTACTTTCCCAAGTGAATACATTCTCTTCCCTGAGACCCTCTCGGAGATCCGGCGAATTTTACAACCCGGCGGAAAACTTGTGATCCTCGCCATGGCACGGATCACCGGCCAATCCATTCCGAAGCGCATCATGGCTGCGATTTATCACATCACCGGCCAAACTGTTGACTTTGAGAAACATACCCTGGAAAGAATGCTTCAGCCCTTCACCGCTCTTGGATTCGAGATTACGATCAATGAGGTGGTTGTCCATAATGCTACCCTGACCTTCCTGACAGGCACTCTGCCGGACTAGTTTTCTCTGGTAAAATCCTGCTATGGAACTTCAAATTGGCGTTGCAAAAATAAACAAATACGCCAGCTCCGAAAGTGGCGATACCCTGGAAGTAGTAGAGCGGCCCAATGGCGGCTTATCTGTCGTTCTTGCTGATGGCCAGCGCTCCGGGCACTCAGCCAAGCGGCTCTCCAATATGGTGGTGCGCAAAGTTGTTTCCCTGCTAGCGGAAGGTGTCAGGGATGGCGCTGCTGCCCGAGCAGCATCCGACTACCTCTATTCCATGCGCGGCGGCAAAGTTCTCTCTACCCTCAATATCCTCACCGTTGATCTGGAAAGCTATTCGATTGTTATTTCACGCAACAATCCTGCCCCGATCTACTATATCAAAAATACTAAGCAAAAAGTTCTGGACGAAAAAAGTCAGCCGGTAGGCGTGTACCGCAACACCAAACCGATAATCACCGAACTGCCGCTACAAGCTGGTTTAACCATCGTGGCATTTACGGATGGCATGATCACCGCTGGCGATCGAAAAAACACCAGGATTGACATTCCAGGCGAGATAGATCTATGTGTCCAGCAATCCATATCCGCCCAGGAGATCGCCGACCGCCTGATCACTCTGGCCCTGGAATTCGACGATCAACGGCCAATCGACGATGTAAGTGTAGTAGTTCTACAGGTGGTCCCGCCAAAAGGCGACCTCATTCGCAGGATGACCGTTAGCTTACCTATCAAATGACTTCCCAGACCACAAGCTCCCGTCATCGGGCTTGTAGGCCCATGCAAATCTGGAAAGACCTTGCTCAAACGAGGTCTCGCTGAATTCGGCTACCTGGTCAAACACATCGCCCAGGAGCACTCGTATGTCAAGGACATGTGGAGGAAAATTGCCAAGCCTGATATCCTGATTTTTCTTGAAGTCTCTTTTCAGGAGACGCTGAATCGGTCATCTCTCAACTGGTCAAGAAATGAATATGCGCAACAGATAGCTCGCCTCTCCCATGCCAGGAAGCACGCCGATCTGGTAATCAATACCAGCGATCTTACTCCTTCTCAAGTTCTGGATACTGCATTGGAATTCTTGTAAAATCTCGACTACCCCCCCAGCAATCCGGCAATCTGATCGGGGAAAAACAACATTACCAAAGCTGCAATCGCGAGAAAGGGTGCATAAGGCATTGCCATAAATGCCTGAAATTCCTTGCGAAAAAGATTGAAAAAGATCAGGAAAATGCTGACCATCCCGCCGATGAATACCGCAAAAAGCAAGCCAAGGATGATCGGAGGCCAACCCAGGAATAACCCAACCACCCCCGCAAGATTCACATCGCCAAACCCAAGGGCAACCTCATCCACTGCCTCTCCTTCCCCTCTTCGCCGATTGACGATCCGCATAAATAATTCCCCAGCTTGAACAATAAATACATCACAACAAAACCGACCGCCCCACCGACCAGGGTGACCACTGCTCCACGCAGATAGGTCCCAACGACCAGCCCCATCATTGCCCCTGCAATCGAGATCGGATGCATCACAATCTTGAATTCTACATCCATCACGATCACGATAGCAAAGTAGATCAACACCGGAATTCCCCACCAGATTTGCACACGCTCCGAATCTGAAAACCCAAGCAAGAGCACAGCAACAATCATCGCCAGGACAACAAGCACTGACCGGACTTTAAATCTGCGCTCACCGTTGGTAAATCCAAGCGGGTACAGCAGATAACTTGAGCCAACCCTTTTCTGTCTCAACTCGGCAAGGAAGTCTTCTTCAGAAAGACCTCTCGACGCAAATAAAGCTTGTCAACAATGAAATTGACCAACCAACCGGATAGAGTTCCACCGATTGCCAGACCAAGGTATAGTAAAATATTTTCCATAAGCGCATTATATCAGCACGAGAAAATTTATTCGGGAGAATTGAATGCAAATGGAAAAATTTATCATCGAGGGCAGAATTCCGCTTGAAGGGCGAACTGGCTCCTTCAGGAAACAAAAACGCTGCCCTTCCACTGATTGCCGCCTGCTTGCTCACCGATGAACCTGTCACCTTGCATAATGTCCCCGAAATCCGTGATGTCCAGACCATGCTCAAGCTAATCGAAAGCCTGGGCACTGAAGTCACCTGCCTGAAGCCCAATACCTGGCAAATCCACGCCAAGGATATTGCATCTTCCCGGCTTGACCCTGAACTACTCAAACAGATCCGCGCCTCGATCCTGCTGGCCGGTCCAATGACCGCCCGCACCGGCGAACTCAATCTTTCTCCTCCTGGTGGGGATGTGATCGGCCGCCGCCGTGTGGATACCCATATCCTGGCCTTACAAGCACTTGGTGCCAACGCTGCCTACGAGCGTGACCTCAAGGTTTTTCGCTTCACAGCACCCACCGGTCTCAAAGGCGCGGATATCCTTCTGGACGAAGCCAGCGTCACCGGAACCGAGAACGCTATCATGGCTGCCGTCCTGGCGGAGGGCACAACCATCTTCCGGAATGCCGCCTCAGAACCTCATATTCAGGAACTTTGCCAACTGCTCAACAAAATGGGCGCTAGGATTGGAAATATTGGCTCTAACACACTTGCATATTGAGGGTGTTACCAGCCTGCATGGAGCCGAATTTCATCGTTGGCCCGGATTATCTGGAAGTAGTATCCTACATCGGCGCAGCAGTCGTCACCCAGGGAGAAATTCGCATCAAAAATGCCGGGCATGAACACCTCGGGATGATCAAACTGGTCTTCAACCGACTTGGGCTACACCTGGGCAGAAGATGGCAAAGACATTTTCGTTCCCAGCGATCAACCCCGCGAGATCCAGATGGATCTGGGCAACGCCATCCCTGAGATCAGTGTGATGCCCTGGCCCGCTTTCCCAACCGACCTGATGAGCATTGCTATCGTGGCAGCAACCCAATCCAATGGGAGCGTGCTTTTCCATGACTGGATGTATCCCAGCCGGATGTTCTTCACTGACAAACTGGTCGGCATGGGCGCAAAGATCGTACTCTGCGATCCCCACCGCGCCATCATCAACGGGACCTGCAAGACTTGATCGGCGAGAACCTGGAAAGCCCGGATATTCGTGCGGGCATGGCGCTTGTACTGGCCTCTCTGGCAGCCAAAGGCACATCCACCCTTCGCAATATTCACCAGATCGACCGCGGTTATGAACGAGTGGAAGAAAAACTTACGAAACTAGGGGCAAATATCAAACGGGTTACCGGAGATTGACGCATCAGACATCCGTTAGAAACCACACATGATCTTTGATGGTTATTATCGCTAACAGCCCTAACCAACTTGAGGCAAACGATGTCTGAAATCAAATATCCCAGGAACAGATTCCTCAAGGAGCAGCTTCCAACTCCTTGGGCGCACGGTGATGAACATTCTCACCCGAGTGAGATTGAGGGCTATGAAAACTATCCCAATGGTGGCGGCTTGATTGTTGTTGCCAACCATTCAGGCCTTCTGGAAACTGTATGATTGACCTGTTTCGCCCCCAGGCAGATTGAATATATGGGCTCAGTAGATATCCCCCATGAAAAAATACTCTATGCCTTTATGAATGCTTATAAATTCATTCCTGTGTTTCGCGGGAATGTTTCGCGTCTCTGCAATGAAGGATGGATCAGCGTACTCAAACAAGGGGTGTGATCGGCATCTTCCCCGAAGGCGGTATCTGGGAGCCAGCCATCCGCAAAGCTCACTCCGGGGTGGCCTTTATGAGCTATCATGGGCAAGCTCCCGTACTCCCGATTGGCTTCACGCCCACAGCCGGAGCATTGGCAGAAGCCCTTTCCTTCAAACGTCCAGCAGTTGAGATGCGTATCGGCAAATTGATTCCCTCAGTCACCACTCGAGAAAGGACAATCCAAAAAGGAACAATTTCAGGAAGCCGCCCAGCATATCATGGATACTGTATGGGATCTTGTTCCCAGAACAAGATGACACATATCCCTCCCTATGAATACGAGCAATTCGAATTCGACGGTCATGCAACCTCACCTCAGATAGTTCACAGATAGAAATCCCCAAGCAATCTGAAACTTTCAATGGGCCCTCCCTGAGCAAGATCCTTTACCGCACCACCTTGATCAATAACTTCAGAGACAATCTCAATATCGATATCTCTCCGCTGAAAAACCTGGATCAAAACCCCACACCAGATAGCGATTATTTCAACCACCACACCAAATCCTTCAACTACATCACCGATGAAAATCCCTGGTACTTCACCTATCGCTACGGGCAGGATGAAGGAACCAGATGGGTCAATCCATCCAGGAATTTCATGATCTTGCCCTGTGGGCATGACAAAAACGACTACAAGATCCACGCACCCCCATCCGGATATATAAATTGAAAGGATCTCGAGGAAGTAACCGAAACAAACCCAATAGAATTAGCCAAATGGTAATCCCGAGGAGACCCAAGATGAAGAAAGAGCTACGCTGGTTTGACTATTTCACCCTCAATATCAACTGGTTTGCCCTCACAACCCGCTCGCAGGTTCTGACCCCCCTGGTCATCCCGCTGCTGGTGCAGCAATTTGTTGGAGAGTCCAGCAAAGGCACTTATCTGGGCAACATGCGCCTATGGGCATTGATGGTCGCCCTGCTCATCCAGGCAGTGATGGGGCTGCTCTCCGACCGGAATACCAGCAAATTTGGCCGCCGAAGACCATTTGTCTTTGTTGGGGCCATCTTTGAGATCATCATTCTCCTGTCCATCGGTCTTACCGCCCAGATGGAAGGCATGCCTGGATATTGGGTTCTTTTCGGCCTGTATGTTTTCTCGATGGTCGGCTCAAATATCTCCCACGCCGCCACCCAGGGCTTCATCCCCGACCTGGTTCCTGATGAGAAGAAAGGCTTGGCTTCCGGCATTAAAGCCATGCTGGAACTGCCTCTCCCTCTGATCTTTGCCTCCTTTGTTGTTGCCGGCATGATCGAAACATGGGAACCTCTGGGGCGCTCTGGCCGCCCTGGTCACAGTTATTTTCATTTCCATGGCTCTCACCATGTTCGCCCCTGAGGAACCTCTAACTGAATCTCCCGGGGAAATCAACTGGAACCCATTTGTCCGCCTGCTGATGATGACCGGCATTTTCACCGTCGTCATTCTGGGCAGCGGGTGGCTGGTCAAACAAGCAATCCTTTCTATCCAGGATCCGGCCAGACCAACTCAGAATGCATCCTTGGCGGTGTCATCGGAATCGGCGGAATGGCCGCTGGCCGCTCTCGATCGGTGTCATTTTCAGCCTTCGCCTTGGGTCTGGGGATTGAGGCCGAGAAACAATCCTCTTTCCGCTGGTGGGTGATCAACCGGCTCATCTTCCTGGTCGCTGCCAACAACCTGGCCGGTTTCATGGTCTTTTTTCTACAGGAACGCTTCCCTAGCCTATGAGGGAGCTGAAGTAGCCGGCCCAGCATCTCGGATCATCATGTTCGTCGGGATTTTCATCCTGCTTTCAGCGCTTCCCGGCGGCTGGCTGGCAGATAAATTTGGCAAAAAACTCCTCAGCGCCCTGGCAGGTATCCTCGTAGGTATTGGGGCTGGGATCGTCATCTTTGCTCCCAGTATCTACCGGGATAATTTTTGTCGGTGCATCTATCGTCGGGCATCGGTGTTGGGTTGTTCTACTCCGCCAACTGGGCGCTTGGCACCGAATTAGTTCCTGAGGACCGCGCCGGTCAATTCCTTGGGCTTTCCAATCTCGCCGGGGCAGGTGCAGGTGCGATTGGTGCATACATCGGCGGCCCTATTGCCGACAATCTCAGCTACGTACTGCTTATGGTCATTTACGGTTCAATGGCGGTGATTTCCACACTTGCTTTGTTGGGAATCAAAGAACCTGGAAGAGCTGAAATCAATTAGAGATAGGAATGCCCTAGACACCTTCCAGGAGGTGTATAATACCTATATAGTAACCCAATACTTTATAATCATTACAAGTCGAATTCCTTTACAAGGAAGGCAATTTGTGAAATAATTCGCAAGGTTAAATACCAATTGAAATTAATATTATTTCACTAGAAACAAGAAGGTAACCATCTATGCTAAGTTTTTTCTTCAACCCAGACTCAGTTGCTGTTATTGGTGCGTCAACCAAGCCCTGAGAAACTTGGTCATGCTGTCTTGCGCAATATGATCGATTGTGGATACACATCCAACGGCGGGAAGCTCTATCCGATCAACCCCAAAGCAGATGAAATCCTCGGTCTACAAGGCTTACCCCTCAGTGAAGATGTCCCAGACGATATCGAAATGGCTGTAATTGTCATCCCCCACCCCTATGTACCCGCACGCACTTGCGCTCCTGTGGAGAAAAAGGCATCAAAGGCGTGGTCATCATCTCCGCTGGATTCCGTGAAGCTGGTGTGGAAGGCGTTGAACGCGAACGCGAACTGATCAAGATCGCCAAAGAATACGAAATGCGCCTGATCGGCCCGAACGTACTCGGAATCCTCGACACATTCACGCCACTGAATGCCTCATTTGCAGCCGACTCTCCTCCACAGGGACCAATTTCGATGACCTCGCAATCCGGCGCCCTCGGCACTGCCATCCTCGACTGGGCACAGGCAGGCAGCCTCGGTCTCTCCAAATTCGTCAGTCTTGGCAACAAAGCCGATGTCAATGAGATTGACCTGCTGGAAGAATGGGCGGATGATCCCAACACCAAAGTGATCCTGATGTATATTGAGGAACTATCACAAGGTCAACGCTTCCTGGAAGCCGCCCGGAGAGTTTCCAAGATCAAACCCATTGTGGCGATCAAATCCGGCGTAACCCAATCAGGTGCCAGAGCAGTCTCCTCGCACACAGGTTCCCTCGCTGGCTCCATGCAGGCTTATTATTCCGCCTTCAAACAGGCCGGAGTAGTCCGGGCAGAGACCATGCAGGAACTATTTGATGTTGCACTCGCTTTTGGCTACCAACCCCCGCTCAAAGGGAAACGGATTGCCATCATCACCAACGCTGGCGGCCCAGGCATCCTCGCCACCGATGCACTCGAAAAACTCGGACTATCCCTTGCTCGTTTGAACTGGAAACCATCCAGAAGCTAGAAACTGCATTGCCAGATGCCGCATCTGCAGCCAACCCAGTGGATGTACTTGGTGACGCCCTTTCCGACCGCTATGAATTTGCCCTTGATGTAGTCTCCAAGGATCCCAATGTAGACGGCATCATCGTGGTGCTCACCCCACAGGCAATGACCAACATTGAAGGTACCGCTGAAGCAGTTTGCAATCTTGTCTGAAGAACCTCGACAAACCGGTGGTTGCTTGCTTCATGGGTGAAAAGAGGGTCAGAGCTGGTATTGATATCCTCGTCAAGAACAATGTGCCCAACTATCCCTTCCCCGCACGGGCTGCCGCCGCCTTCAAGGCCATGTCAGATTATCAAGACATCCTCAATGCCCCAAAGCCAGAATTTGAAACCTTTGATGTTGACAAGCAGGCTGTGCGTGACCTGATCGACAAAGTTCGTGGCTGAAGGTCGCCTATCAATCGGTGACTCTGAAGCCCAGGCAATTCTCACCGCCTATGGGTATGCGTATCCCACAGTTCTGAAGTTGCCCCAACAGCCGACGATGCCGTCAAGGATCGCCAACGACATCGGATACCCGATCGTACTCAAGATCGCCTCTCCCGACATTCTCCACAAAACAGATGTTGGCGGTGTCAAGGTCGGGCTTGAAAATGATGAGCAACTCCGCGATGCCTACGAATTGATGGTCTATCGGGCCAAACGCTACGTTCCAGATGCTCGCATCTGGGGATGTCTCGTGCAGGAAATGGTACCCAGGCGGCAACCTCGAAATTCTGGTCGGTATGAACCGGGACAAGCAATTTGGACCTTTGGTAACTTTCGGTCTTGGCGGTATTTATGTTGAAATCACTCAAAGACGTCACCTTCCGGATTGCGCCTTTCTCCAGACTGGAAGCCGAAAGCCATGCTTCAAGAAATTCGAGCCAAAGCCCTTCTCGATGGCGTCAGAGGTGCCCCGGCAGCAGATAAAGAAGCCATCGTCGATACACTTCTCCGGATTGGTCAATTGGTCCAGGACTTCCCGGAAATTCTTGAACTGGACATTAACCCACTCACCGTGTTTTCAGAGGACCAAGGCGCAATCGCCATTGATATGCGCCTTGTTCTGGCAAGCGAATCCGAATAATAGGAGGATAGCTTTGAAATCAATTTACATTACCTCTGTTGACGCGTTTTTCTGGTAAAACTGCCATGTCGCTGGTGCTTGGCCGCATTCTTAAAGAAAAGGGCAAAAACATTGGCTACATGAAACCACTTGAGCTTCCAACCCTGGCGCATTGGCGACAAGATTACAGACGAAGATGCCGCTTTTGTTCGGGACATCCTCGGTCTGGATACCCAACCCTGGGACCTCTCCCCAATCGTGGTCAATGCTGAATACCTCAGCGAAGCCCTGCAATCCCCGGACCAGGAAGGCATGTTGAAAACCATCCTGGACAAAGCCGATGAGGTAGCCAGAAGGGAAAGATGTGATGATCTATGAAGGCGGCGGCAGTCTCCGCGAGGGTTATGTATTTGGGCTTCCCGCCGAATTGGTTGCCGACAATCTCGGACAGCAAAGTTCTCGCCCTTGTACGCTACAAGGACCGCAGGCACCTTCTCGATGATGTTCTCGCCGCAAAATCCCGTCTCCAGGACAACCTCGGCGGCGTGATCTATCAACCGTGTTCCTGTGACTGCCCAGGAATTTGTCACCAAGGATGCCATTCCCTTCCTCAAAAAACAGGGGATCAAGATTTTCGGCGTGCTCCCTGAAACCCGTGCCCTCGGCGCTCTCACAAACCAGGAAATTTATGAAGTCACTTGATGCTGAACTCCTGACCGAGTCCTACAATCCTGAGGAGACAGTTGAAGCCCTGATGGTTGGCGCAATGACCCCGGCAGCTGCCCTTAGCCGCTTCCGCAAGCAGGCCCACAAAGCCGTGATCACTGGTGGCGATCGTTCGGATATCCAGCTTGGCGCCCTTGAGACATCCACCAGCTGCCTGATCCTTACTGGCAATCTGCATCCCAGCCCATTGGTGATCAAACAGGCTGAAGACCTTGGCGTCGCCATCTTCCTCGTACCCACCCCCACACTCGAAACGGTGGAAAAGCTGGAAGGGCTGCTTGGCAAGGTGCGGATCGGCCAGAAGGCCAAACTGGATAAATTCGAAAGCCTGGTTCAGCAATTTGTAGATGTGGATGCCTTGCTCTCAGAGTTTGACCTCGAATAATCTTTCCTGATTCTAAAAGCAAACAGCCCTTTCCAAGTGAAAGGGCTGTTTTCTTTCTCACTTCAAATCCAGCAAAATTCTCAAAACTAAACTATAATTACTCTAGTCGATCAATTAGCACCAATGGAACATGTATATGCAAACGAACCTCCCTGAAGATACGCTTATCCCGACCAACTCCCCCTTGAAATCCAGGCTCAATCTCTCCTGGCACCATCTAATAATTCTGATAATCGCCCTGGGGCAATTGTCTCTCGCCTGTATATTCTCGGCGAAAGGGTCATGAGCCATGATGAGATCAACCATGTCTACTTCGCATTACCAATTCTTCAACGGCGGTGAATACGTCCATAATCCTATCACCCATGGCCCACTCCAATTCCATCTTCTAGAATGGAGCTATTTCCTTGTTCGGGGTAAGCGACTTTCACCGCCCGCATCCCGGCTGCTTTCTTCAGTTTCATCACTATTCTCTTCATCCTGAAGTTCGATCGCTACCTGGGCAAAATAGGCACCTACGCAGCGGCCATCCTGTTTATCATCTCCCCATATATGCTTTACTATGGGAGGTATGCCCGCAACGAAGCCATTGCCATCTTCTTCTCAGTGGCAACTGCCTGGGCAGTTTTGCGCTACCTGGATAATGGCGAGAAAAAGTATCTCTACCTCACAGCCGCTTTCACCGCCCTCCATTTCGCCACCAAAGAAACCGCCTTCATCTTTACGGCTGAGTTAATGGTCTTTCTTGGTATCCTCTTCCTGTACCGCGTCTCCCGCCTGGAATGGAAAAAAGCTAAACTCCGGAATGTTTTCTTCATCCTCTTGCTGCTTGCCGCCATCATGCTTGTCGCAGCAGTCGGCACGAATGCTGATCCCCAGGATTATCGCGCAGCTCACAGTTGAAGGAGGCGAAGCGCTCCCGAAGTCCAGGAGATTCCTGCAGAAGAAATGGCAAATTCACCCTATATGCTCTATTTCATTCTGGCTGCTGTGGCTCTATTTCTGGCTGCATTGGTTATCGCGCATTGTTGGGTATGGCTGGAAGAACCTGGCAAGGGAGCGCGCCTTTGGGATGATACTATTCCAGCTCACGCTCGTACTTCCGCAGCTTTCTGCATTCCCTGCATTCTGGTTAAAGTTGCCCGTTTCAGATTTTAATAACCTCGAGGCTGTCCAGCAGATCAGCCTGTTTACGGTTGTTTTCCTGGTGATCTCGATCATCCTTGGTGGATTATGGGAACCGAAAAAATGGCTGATAGCTGCAGGGATTTATTACGGTCTCTTCTTCCTGTTCTACACCACCTTCTTTACCAACACCGGAGGTGTTTACAGCGGTCTGGTTGGCTCCCTCGGCTATTGGCTGGAGCAGCAAGGTGTTGAGCGCGGCAGCCAGCCCTGGTATTACTTCACGCTGATCCAAATCCCGCTGTATGAATATCTTGCCCTGATTGGCACTTTCGTGACCGGAATCATCACTATCCGCTGGGCTGCCAGGAAAGACAAGATCATTGATAATCGCAAGTTGCTCATGGTTGATCCTGAAACAGGCACCACCTCACCGGACAACAGCCGCCGGATCGCCCTCTTCATGTTTTTGGTGATCTCAATACTGAACCTCCTTGCATATTCATATGTTGGTGAAAAAATGCCCTGGCTAACCGTGCATCTGACCTGGTCCATGTGGCTTTTGACCGGGTGGTTGGTAGGCAAGCTGATCGAGAAAATCAATTGGGCAGACCTGGGTAATCCAGTGGGATCTGGAGTTTTCGCTTCTATCCTCGATAAGCATCTTCGCCATCTTCACAGCTGATCACAACGTGGGTTGCACCTATTCCGCCTTTCAGCGGCAGCGAATCCCCACAACTCGAAGCCACTGGCGAATTCATCGCCTATGTCCTTCTACTTGAGGGGCGGTATTCTTTCTGCTCCGGTTTACCCGTGGCTGGCAGGGACAGCAGATCAACCGAATCATCGGTTTCACTTTTCTTGCCGTACTTGGAGCGCTCACCATCCGCCACGCTGCTATGGCATCTTACAAAAATTATGATTGCCCAATGAGTATCTTGTCTATGCGCATGCTGCCCGTGGACCAAAGGACGCCCTCGAACAGATCGAAAGTATCTCACTTCGTGTCACCGGCGCAAAAGATATCCAGATCGGTTATGATAATCATGCCTCCTATCCTTTCTGGTGGTATCTGCGCGATTATCCCAACCGCCTTGAGTTCTTCGAAAACCCCACCAGAGATCTGCGCAACTATCCCCTGATCCTGGCCGGCGATCAAAATTACCACCTGCTTGATCCCATCATCCGAAACGATTACGTCGAATTCGAATATCCGCGCATGGTCTGGCCAAATCAGGATTACTTTGATCTGGGATTTTATTCCGACTATCTCAAGGATCCAACAACACGCGGGCCAATGCTCAACGCCTTACTCCAGATCTGGCTAAATCGGGACTTTAGCGCATACAGCCAGGTAACCGGTCAGAACGTACCAGCATCATGAAATGGAATCCATCCCAGCGATTCAAACTTTACGTGCGAAAGGATGTTGCCTCCCAGGTCTGGCAGTACGGCACTATCGCGGATGCGATTGAGATCCAGCCCGATATCTACCTCACCGGAAAGCTGGAACTTCCGCCTATCATCACCCTGACCGATCTGGGTCTGAATGGGCCTAAGGGGCTGGCTGTTGCACCGGACCACACCCTCTACATCGCGGATACCAGTAACCACCGTATCGTCCACCTGTCACAGGACTATCAGATACTCCATGCCTGGGGATCAGAAGGTTTTGCCGATGGTCAGTTCAACCAACCCTGGGGAATTACGGTAGATCAGGATGGTTTCGTGTATGTCACCGACACCTGGAACCACAGGGTTCAGAAATTCACTTCAAAAGGGGAATTCCTTCTCTCCTGGGGCGAATATGGACAAGGTGAAACCCCGTTCCATTTGTGGGGTCCGCGTGGGATCGATATCGACCTGGAAGGCAACGTGATCATTACCGATACCGGTAACAAACGGGTGCTCATCTATACCCCCAGCGGAGATTTCGTACAGGAATTTGGAGGTGCTGGCTATCTCCTAGGCCAATTCGATGAACCGGTCGGCGTGGCAGTCTCGCCAATCACTAACCAGCTTTTCATTGCCGATACCTGGAACCAGCGTGTCCAGGCATTTGAGTATTTTGAGGATCTCGGGTTCCAGTCCCTGCTTACCTGGGATATCGATGGCTGGTATAGCCAGAACCTTGACAACAAGCCTTTACTGACTGCAGACACTCTCAATCGCCTGATTGTCGCCGACCCAGAAGCCGCTCGCATTCTGGTTTTCAGCTCTGGAGGTGAATTCCTCAGCTATTTCGGAGAATACGATCCCATCGGCTCTCAAGGCTTTGGCGTGATCGGTGGTGTCACCTCAGATGATCTCGGAGGCATCTGGGTCTCCGACAGCATCAAGAACGAGATCAAATACTTCCAGATACCCACCCAGGAAATACCATGATGAGAAATCGGGGCCAATGCCCCGATTCTCATCCTTTTACCACCACCAGCGGCTTTAATCGTGCAGTCTTTTTCGCAATTCCCGCTCCGACGACTGTGTCCACCACCATATCCACATCCTTATAGGCATGAGGCGCTTCTTCTGCCAATCCCGCCATCGATCCCGCCCTGATTTTAATTCCCTGCTTTTGCAAGTCAAATTGCAGCTCCGAACCGCGGATTGATTTCTTTGCCTGCTTCCGGCTCATTACCCGCCCCGCTCCATGACAGCAAGACCCAAATGAAAGCCCCATGGATTCCGAGGTGCCGGTCAGCACCCAGGACGAGGTTCCCATGCTTCCTGGCACCAGCACTGGCTGGCCTATTTCCCGGTACTCTACTGGCAGCTCCTCCGATCCTGGCCCAAAAGCACGCGTAGCGCCTTTGCGGTGCACACACACCTTTTGCTTTCGGCCATCCACCAGATGGGTTTCGATCTTGCCGATATTGTGGGCCAGATCATACACCTGAGTCAGATGCCAATTGCTCACCTTGCCGGCCAGCGCTTTCTCAAACGCTATCCCTGCAGAATGAGCAAGCACCTGCCGGTTGGCAAATGCATAATTTGCCGCGCAATTCATCGCGGCCAGGTAATCCCTTCCTTCAGGGGAATCCAATGGCACACACACCAGACTCCGATCAGGCAGCTTGATTCCATACCGCCCAACCGCATCCTGAAACTCCCTCACGTAATCACTGCAGATCTGGTGCCCAAACCCACGCGAACCGCAATGGATCTGCACCACCAATCCACCCTCTCGCAAGCCCCATCCCCGAGGCAGCATCCTGATCAAAGATCTCTTCCACTATATCTACTTCGATGAAATGGTTTCCAGACCCCAATGTCCCTAGTTGCGATTGTCCCCGCTCCTTGGCCCGCTTGCTGACTTTGGTGGGATCTGCCCCAGGCAAGCATCCGGTTCCTTCAGTCCGACGCACAGCCAGTTCGTCTGCATAGCCCTGCTTCCTTGCCCAATGGCTCCCTTCAACACACACTTTCTCCAGTTCCCGTTCGGAAAGCTTCAATTGCCCGCCGACACCCACCCCGCTGGGGCAGGAATCCTCCAGGGTCAGGGCGAGATCGTCCAACCAGGGTGCCGCCTCCCGATAATCAATATCCGTTGCCAGTAACCGTACACCGCAGTTAATATCATAACCGATCGCCCCCGGCGAAATCACCCCATCCGGATATCTGGTTGCTGCCACACCCCCAATTGGGAAACCGTATCCCTGGTGCATATCCGGCATCACTACCACCTCACCAACCAGGCCGGGCAGCGTAGCAGAATTGACTGCTTGCTCAAGGGACTCGTCACCGAGCACCTGGCCCAGTATTTCTCGGGTAGCGACTATCCTTACAGGAACCCGCATGTCCTCCCGGAATGTTTTCGGGATCAACCACTGGAATTCATTTACCTGAGTAAGTTCTTTCAATCTCATCTCTACCTCTAGACATCAAAAATCAGCTTTGCTTCAAGCCCTCGTTCTGTTCTTTCGATTTCAAGATTGTGAAAAGTCACAGCCTTGATCTCTTTACATTGAGATACCAGCTTGCCGCCAGTGGCCCGAACAGTCAGGATATCCCCTATCACCGTCAAATGAAAATCATCAAAACCGATCTGCTCGCGCTCCGAAAAATACAACAACTCATTCAGGAAATCCACCAGAAGCGATTCAGGAGAGCCAGAGGCTGGCAAGTCAAAAACAACCGAGCCTTGATCCAGCCCGTTATTTTTTACCTCCAACAGACTGAACATGCCCTCTGCTGCTGTGACCAGCAAAGAGACCAGATCATCCGCCCAAACATGGATCCCCCAATCCGCGGTATGCGCAAACTCCTGATATCCTCTATCAGGCATCTCTCTCCCTTTCAATTATTTTCGGAAAATACTCTGAAATTTATCTTAGCACAGAATCTACCGCCATTGCGATGAACAGCAGCAAGAGGTAATAATTTGAATGGTTATACATTCGGTAATAGATTTTATTGCGGCCATTCCTGTACACCTGCCAGGCAAGCCAGAGCAAATAAGTCCCCAGGAGAACCGCCGCACCCAGGAATAGCCACCCAGCCAAGTTAAGGCCCCACATCACCAGCGTTACCGCCACTAGAATGACCGTATATATGAATATCTGGCGTTCCGTCTCGGCTTCTCCGCGGGCTACTGGCATCATCGGCACACCAGCCTCGGCATATTCATTCTTTCGGGTCAGCGCCAGCGCCCAAAAATGCGGCGGCGTCCACAGGAAGATGATCAGGAAAAGAAAGCCAGCGGTCAGATTCAGCGAGCCTGTCCCTGCAGCCCAGCCGACCAGCGGCGGAATCGCCCCAGCGCCACCACCAATAACGATATTCTGCACTGTACGCTTCTTCAGCAGAATGCTGTACAGGAAAACGTAATAGACCATCCCAACCAGGGTCAGCAATGCTGACAGCATATTCACCAACCCCGCCATCAGGTAGAACGAGACTAACAATGCACCGATACCATATGCCAGCCCTTCAGCCGGGTGTCAGCCTGCCTGCGGGGATTGGCCTTTTTGCAGTCCTCGTCATCTTTTCATCCAGGTCTTTATCCAGGAACTGATTCACCGCGCCAGAGCCACCTGCCGCCAGCGCGCCTGCGACAATCGTCACAATCACGATCCGGGCAGAAGGGAATCCCTTGGCACCCATCACCATCCCACCCAGCGTAGTGACCAGTAGCAGCAAAACCACGACCGGTTTGTTCAAAGTCAGGAAATCCTTCAGACGCTGTCTGCTCATCGTGAGTGCTCCTCTTTTCAACTTCGCGATTCAGTCTCCTGCTCAGACTGTAAACCCATGCCGCGACTACCAAAAGCCCGCCCGACACCACGATCATCGCAGCCGTATCGAATGCAGCACACCAATGCCATCCACGTTCCCTCTGATCGACAGCAGCGCGCCGATGAATGCCTGCCCAAAATACAGGATCGTTAGGCTGGTTACCAGGGTCAGGATTATTTTTTCTTGCGCTGGATCCGCCATGCCGCCTGAGTAAATCGCAGTAAGAAAACTCCAACAAGTCCAACCACAACCCGGTGGATCAACGGAATCCACAATAACCCGGTGGGCGGCCAGATCGAGTCGCACAGCGGCCATGTTTTGCACGAGAAACCTAAGCCGCTCTCTGCCAGGAAAACACCGCTGATCAAAGCGCTAAATGCCAGGACTACGAGAACCATGGCCTGCCGGCTAAATCGGTTAGAAAATCTTAAATTAGTCACTGGCTTCTCCCCTACCTATAAAATATATCCAGCACTTGCCGCTACTGTGCCCAATACAATAACCGAAAGGTGAAATGCACTCCCCCTGAAATCACCGACCAGCCTATCCCGCCAGTACTTGCCCAGAATCGCTTGTGCACACAAAGCAATCACCCCTGGCAGCATCAGGTTCCGAAGTGGTTTCATCTGCCAGATTGGCCTGAAACCAACCAGCAGGCTCGCTGCCAGAAGACCTCCGCCTGTCACCACAGAGATTTGATGAGCCAGATTCCTTGAGATTCCAAGCCCCCAAACACCATCCCCAGAGCCATCAACACTCCGGAAGCAACCAGCAGCCAGCCAAGCATTTTGTAGTTGAAATTATCCTTAATCAATCTGATCACCCACTCTTTCTTTCGGGCTTGGTTACTGACTCCAAAGAGAACAATACCAGCAAGATCCAGAAGGTATCCGCCAGCAGTAAATGGACCACCTGCATCACCAGGGGCGCAAGCGTCAGGATGGTAAAACCGCCAGCCAACACCTGAAGTACCATCGACCCGATTAGGAAATTTCCCCGTTCTGAAACCGCCTTAGTCCAAGTCTTTTTTGGTGCAATCGCACCATCAGGAACAGATATCCGCCGGAGAGGATTGCCAACACGGGATGGATCACCCGCAGCCTGATCAGGAAATTACTCGCAGGGTCAAAATCCTTCTGGATTTCCCTAAACAATATCTCCAGGCGGGAATAAGAGTATCACCCAAAGCTGTTACTGCACCCATCGCACTAAACAGTATGCTGATCACCAATCCCAGCAACTATCAGCCAGTTAACCAATTTATCCCCTCGCCAATCGATCTTATGCTTCAATCTTGCCAACCAGGCTGTTACTGTCAAGGTCAACAGTAAAATATATGTATTCACCAGGTGGATTGCCACCACCACCGCCCGCATCACCGAGACATTCGTCGCCACCCATTCCTGCACCACCAGCATCCGCCCCAATAACCCCTCAATGATGATAAATACCAATGCCAGGAATGCCCAAAGTGTTACTCTTGATTTTCTTCCATAGAGACGATAGGCCATCACCAGCAAAGCAATCACTAACAGGCCGTCAAACCCGCTAGTTACCCGGTGAATAAATTCGATCGTGGTCTCAACCGCTTCCGATTGTGGAATCATTTCGCCATTACATAGCGGCCAATGGCTGCCGCATCCAGCCCCCGAACCAGTTGCACGAACAACCGCTCCCCACAGGATCACCAACACATTGTAGACCACCAGCCCCATACTGTAACGTCTGGAAGAATTTTTTGGTCATCCTGTCCTCTCTCTCCATCTGATAAAGAAAGGATACCCAAAAAACAGGATTGAGGCAAACATAAACCACTGCCCGGCATATCCTAGATGCGGCCCCTGACTGATTTCGATCTCTGGCTGGAAATGGGACCGGAGGGAGATCATCCCCGTCAACCACATCCAGTTGAACATAGACCGGCAGCAGATCATAAGGAATTTGCTCAGCCATTCTGCTCAGATTCACATTGTTCCAAAGGGCTAATCCCGACACATCAGGAGCCAGAGTAGGGTCAGGTCGACCACCAACATCTGGTTTGGCTCGCCCTAGACGAATGATCCCGCAGATTTCTACCTCCGCAACCTCGTCGTATTGCCGCCAGGCTGATGGCAATTCATTATCCTCTGCAGGTATCCAGCCACGATCAACCATCACCGCCAAACCTTCACTAAACACAACCGGGGTCAGTAGGTGATACCCATACTGATCCTGCCAATATTGGTTACGGATCACCACCTGGTTTTCTAAATCATACTCGCCAGCAACACATACCGACCGGTATTCCATCTCTTCCAGTTCTTGCCCTGCATCTTCAGGCAGATTCAGCGATTCGGCAGCCCACATTGCTTGGACATGGGCATTGAAAGTCCGCCGCTGTTCTAAACGATCCAACTGCCAGATTCCCAGTCGCACACACAGAGCACTGCCCAGCAACACCAGAATTGTTGTCAACAATCCACTCTCGACTTAAAAATCTTACGCAGCATTACTCTTCAACCTCTTCTTTTTCATTGATCGGCCACATCACAAAACTGTACAATGCCAAAATTGCAGCCATGGGCACCCCGGAGAAAATCGTCCCGCTAATTCGTGTCCAGATTGTTACCGGTTCACGCACATCCAATCCAAATAAATTGGTGGCATTGAAGGTACAGGTATATATAAAATTCTCTTCCTGATCCAAGTGACAGGGAGGCCTCTGTCACCAGCCGGAATCCACAAAGGACCTAACTGATGGTCAACAACATCCTGGTTCTCAACCACAAGCACATCCCCAACCACAAAGGTCATCTCTTCGGGAAGTTCCAGAGCTCTTCCGTCCTGCCGATTTCATCTGCAGTCCCTTCCGGGATAGTCAATCGCACCGTCATTGGTGCCCGGTTAGATTCCTTAACAAACTGGAATGTGATCTCATTCAGGAGAAAACCGAATAACAATCCTAATCAGAAGAGAGAGACCAATCCGCTTGAGCACCTGGAATCGTTGACTCATTTCTGACCTAAGGCTCCCTCACCGTCACAGTTCAGGTGATCTCTGGCAGACCTGATTCAAAAGCCAGTGTAATCCTCAAACTCATCACCAACGGCCAGGTCATTCGTGCAGCCCAATCAGCATCACGTGAAAATCACCAGGCTTGAATTCCACCTTGCCACCTGCTGGAATCGAGATAAATCCTGCATCTCCATCTTCATCATGCCATCTACCATCTGGACTTATGCAGTTCTACCGCAGCTGCTACATCACTGGAGGCTGATACCAACCTATCTTCCGCATCTCCACCATTGTGAATAACGAAGAATACTGCACTATTGCCATCCGCAAGACCCGGGCGCGCCCAAATATCCTCAACATCAATACCGCCTCCTGCCTGCCCACATCCACTAAGTAGTGCCAGTTGCCAATAATAGCCATGCAACCAATAATAGCTAATCGAATCTTCTTCATTTTTTTATCTCCTTCAATCTATCCCCAAGCAAATATTCTACATCCGCCCGGATTTCATCCGGAGGTGTACCAAATCCATACGTGAACAGCAGATCTCCCCCCCTGATCCACCAGGTAAATCCTGGCGGTATGATTGATCAAATACCCAGCCATTGATTCGGTTTCACGATCAACCTCTCGTACTACCCCATAGCTATTCCAGACAGGTGCCAGATCATCTTCTGTTCCAGTTAACCCAATAAATTTCCCATTGAACAAGGAAACATATTTCTCTAATTTTTCAATCGGTATCCCGCTCCGGATCGACAGTGATAAACACCACCTCTATTTTGATCCTCCCACTCCTTGATCTCTGCCACAACCCTCTTCATATCCGCCAATGAAGCCGGGCAAACATCCGGGCACGATGTGTATCCAAAGAACATCAACACGATTTTCCCTGTTTGGTCAGATAATCCGTACTCGCCATCGGCACTAAACAGATCAAAATCTGGCGCGGGCTGGGGATTCTGATAGATTACACCCTTGAAGGTGTACTCCTGATCATCAGCATCATCACCGCTCCCGCCACCACGGCGAATAGCGATTAATGCTATTATGGCTATCGTTCGTCGGCTCATCCCCAAGCCACCTTTCTTCTAAATTACTTACACAACTTCGCCAATCAGGTATAGGGCCGGATAAAAAATAATCCAGACCACATCTACAAAGTGCCAGTAGACTGCGGAGGCTTCCACTGCCCAATGTTTCTCTGCGGAATACAATCCCTTCATTCCATTCCGAAACACGATCAGTAGGAAAACCACACCGGTAAACACATGGAAAGCATGGAACCCTGTATGCCGTAAAACACTGCCCCGTAAGGGCCATCAGCCGGACCAAAATGCGCCGTCCGCCATTCAACACCAACCACGCCTACCAGGAAAACGATCCCCAACAGGATTGTGATTCCCAGGCTGATCAGGAAATTCTTCCGGTCATCATTCGCAGCAGCGGTCTCTGCCCGGTTCATAAAAAAGAGGATACCAGCAGCATGGCTGTCACGCCAAGTCCCAGCACCTGATCCAGGTCCGGACGGCTCAGACCCATAAGTCCAAACCGGATAACCAGCAAACCGCCGAAGACAAATGAATCCGAAAGCAGGAACAGCCACAGACCCAACCGATTGGTCGCCGTTTTATATACTAAGCTATCCCGATCTGCATCCGGATCTTCCTTCAGCAGCTTTCCGATATGCATGTAGTAGTACAACACCAGACCAGCCTTGACCAAGGCAACCACACCCAGCAAGAAAGTAGAACCAAACTCAACTGCAATCACATACTCGGCCGCCGTCAAAAAAGCCAGCAAGATAAAAATGCTCAAACCGAGTTGATATTTTCTATTCTTTAGTGTTTCCATTTTCCCCTCTTCTAATCTACGTACTTCACGTAAACCGTATCCGGTTTACTGTAATCATAAGGCTCCCCAACTACTTCGATCGGTCTTTCATAGTTGTGCGCTGGCATCGGAGATGGCGCCAACCATTCCGGAGAACGCGACCGCCAAACATTCCCGGTCGCTACCTCGCCCTTCTTCCGGCTGACATAGCGCATTGTAGAGGAAGATCAACACCGAAGTAAAGATGATATAAGCAAAGATCGTCATCAACAAATGAGACAGATCAAATCCCAGGGCGGCATCATAATCCGCAATCCTGCGCCGCATCCCCAGCAACCCAACCCGCATCATCAGCAGAGTCAACATCAGGAAGGAAGGTGTCATCAGCCAGAAATGCAGCTTACCCAGTTTTTCATTCATCTTTCGTCCTGTCACCTTCGGATACCAATAATACAGGGCCGCAAAGAACGGGAAGATGTACCCGCCGAACATCGTGTCATGGAAATGCCCGACAATGAAGTAGGTATCATGCAGATGCAGGTCAGTGGAGACCGTCGCATTTGGAGGACCTGTCAAACCGCCGATCAGGAAGGCCACCAGGCCACCCAGAACAAACAACATCGGCGTTGGCGTTTCTATCTTCCCCTTCCACAGCGTCGCCACCCAGGAGAAGAACTTCACCCCTGTTGGCACCGCCACCAGCAACGTGCTGTACATGAATGGCACCCGTAGATACTCGTTCATCCCGGAAGTGAACATATGGTGCGCCCAAACCAGGAAACCCACCAGAGCAATCCCCAGATGAGGACATCGCCACCCACTTATAGCCAAACAGCGGCTTTCGAGCGAAGACCGGCAGCAGTTCAGAGATGATCCCCAACCCGGGCAGCACAAAAACATAAACCGCTGGATGGGAATAGAACCAGAACAAATGCTGGAACAGCACCGGATTCCCGCCCTTTAGCGGATCGAAGAAGCCCATCCCGAACAACCGCTGCAACATCACCAGTTGGAAGGAAAGCCCGATCAACTGGGTGCTGTCAAGGAAATGATGCGAAGTCGCCACCGCCGCCCAAACAAAGATCGGCAATCGGAAAGCAGTCATTCCCTTGGCTCGCAACCGAAGCACAGTCACGATCAAGTTCAATGCCCCCAAAATCGAAGACCATCCGGCCACAAACACACCCAGGAAGAACATCTGCATCCCGACAGGTGCTCGGGCAGAAAGCGGCGGATATCCCGTCCAGCCGGTATCAAATCCGCCCAAGGCAAGGCTACTCAGCAGCAATACTGCCGCTGGCGGTGCGATCCAGAATGAGAATGCATTCAACCGCGGGAAAGCCATATCCTCAGCGCCGATCATCAGCGGCACGAGATAGTTCATCACCCCGGCAATCCCCAGACAGGATCGAGACGATCATCAAGATCCCATGCAAGCTCATCAAGGTGTTATACAGGTTCAACGCTTGCACTCGGATCACTTCAGCACCTGCTCCGGGATCGACGATCTCAAAATAGCGGGTCAAAACCTGCAGGCCCAGATTCAGCCAATTCGGTTCGGAATATCAGGGCAAACAACCCACCGATCCCCAGCAGCAGAATCGAAGTGGCCGTATACTGTACCCCAATTACCTTGTGGTCCATGGAAGGGCCAAAATATTTGATCAATCCTGGCGGATCAGCATGGTGATCCGGGGTCTCATTACCCTTTGCCCATTTGATCCAGTCATCCAGCACCCGGGTGCCGTACAAAAACGCCAGTGTGCCAAATATCCCGCCGACCACCCAGGCTCCTTCGGAAAAACCAAATGTCACCTGGTCCACCACCCAGACGGGCAGTCCCTTCATCGCCCGGATCCCGGATACCAATCCCGCACCAATAAGTGTTCCGATGATCTGGAAAACCAGGCCGCGCACCAATCCAATATTGAAAAACTTCTTCATCATTCCTCCAATATCAATTCGATATTGTTTTGATAAATTCAATGATGTCTGCGATCTCTTCCGGCAGTCAGTGTGTACTGTGGCATCGCATTCGACGGAAAACCTTCTACGATCTTGGCATTCGGATCGAGAATCGACTCGGTGATGAACGCATCATCCGCAATTACAATTGAGCCATCTGCCAGAGCCACTTCACTGCCATACAGACTCCCAACCAGCTAGGACCAACAATAATGCTCCCATCCACCGAGTGGCAGGCAAAGCACCCATTCTGGTTTGCCACGATCTCCCCCCGATCAGCATTTGGCCCAGGATCATCTGGGATCAAGGCAATCTGCTCATCCACCCAGACGAGAAAATTCATCTTCTGAAACCACCACTACCGGTGCATTCATATAAGAGTGAGATGTGCCGCACAGCTCTGCACACCTGACCGTATATTCACCGAACTCGATCGGTGTCACCCGGTACTCAGTCACCTGTCCGGGCACAATATCCTGCTTCAAACGGAACTCCGGCACCCAGAATGAATGGATCACATCTCTTCGATTCCATCTCCAGGACAATCTGATTGATCTATCGGCAGATATAATTCTGTTGTCGTGATTCCGTACTCTGGATAATAAAACTTCCATCCCCATTGGAATGCAGTGACCTCAACGTCCATCGCCTGCGGATCAATTCTCACAGCTCTCCCCAAGAGACCAAGCACCGAGATAAGCCAGAACAATCACCAGGATCAACGGGATCACCGTCCAGATGATCTCTAGGCGCGTGTTTCCTTCCATGTGTTCACCCTCGCCCTCCTCACCTTTTCTGCGGCGAAAAACAACCAGGCTGTAAACCAGTGGAACAACAATCAAGGAAAACAAAAATGCAATCAAAATGACCTCAATATTAAATAGCCAGTCGATCGTTTCAGCCTGGAGGGCTGCCATTTCAGGCAGTAGATCCAGTGAATCCAGGCCAAAATATACAACTAACGGTCATCAACAGGACCAATGCAACCACGATATAATATATGCTTCATAACCTCTTCCTTATTTTGGGCTGCTCCCCAGATTCCTTACAATCTTTCTTGATAGGTAATCTCCAAAATTGGACGCTATATCTAAGATAAATCTTTCCTATTTTGGTATTATTACTAATTATACCAAATTTATTCAATTTCGATTTTTCAAAAATGAATTATAATCCTGATGAAATACTGCACAAATCCAAGGAGAGGTCCTAAGAATGGGAGAAATCTAAAGAATTTACTTCGCCAACCCCTTGCCAGAGTTCTACTGATCATTGCCGCACTTACCACTGTTCATCGGCGCAGGCTGGGGAATATTTCCAGACTCAAAAATCACCTGAACAACCGATTGAATTCCCCCATAACCGCCATGTCGGGCTTGGGATTCAATGCCTGTACTGTCACCCTGGCGCATGGAAAGGCGAATCCGCCGGGCTTCCAACACAATCAAAATGCTGGGCCTGCCACCAACAAATCGAGAAAGTCAGCCCTGAACTGGATAAACTCGCCGAGTATGTTCATCCGGTCAGCAGATCCCCTGGGTACCTGTCGCGATCGTGCCCGATTTCGTCCAGTTCATGCACCGCCCCCACATTGCAGCTGGCCTCAACTGTGAAACCTGTCATGGCGAAATTGGCGAAATGACCGTCGCAGTTCCGCATGCAGAAATGAATATGGGCTGGTGTCTGAATTGCCATATTGAAAAATCAGACGACAATCATGAAATGTTTACCAAACTCACCGATTGCACCACCTGCCATTATTAAAAGAGGATAAGAATATGACCAAACCCAAGATCACTCGCCGCGGGTTTCTAAAGCTGGCTGGGGCAAGTGCCGCCTCCACCGCCGTCCTCACCGGTTGTGGTCCCGCATCCAGGTATGTGGTTCGTGAACCCTACGCCAACATGCCGGAATATACCTATAATGGTGAGAGCACCTACTACGCCACCACCTGTCAAGAATGTTCTGCCGGATGCGGACTAATTGTCCGCACCACGCAAGGCCGGGCGATCAAGGTTGAAGGGAACCCGCTTCACCCGGTAAATAAAGGAAAAACCTGTGCCCGCGGACAAGCCACTATCCAGGGTCTCTACAACCCAGACCGCGTTCAATACCCGATCAAACAGGATCGCAACTTCAACTCTCAAACGAACGAGTCGAATGGGATCAAGCCATTAGCATGATTGCTGACGCCCTGAAAGACACACCCCCAAACCAGATCGCCTTCCTGCTAGGAGCTACCCATGACCACCTGGCTGACTTTGTTACCGAAATGATTCAATGGGACAGACAGCTATCATCTGTATCGCATCAATGCAGCATCGCTGATGGCTGCCGAGAATTCACATCCCACCGGGCCATCAATTACGATATCCAAAACGCTGACCTGATCCTCTCTTTCGGCGCAAATTTCCTTGAGACCTGGGGTTCCCCGGTCTCCTACACCCGCCAGTATGCAGCCTTCCGAAAAGGTACAAAGGGCAAACGTGGCACACTGATCCAATTTGAGCCCCGCATGTCCCAGACCGCTGCAGTCGCAGACCAGTGGATCCCAATTCTCCCCGGAACAGAATATTTTGTCGCCATGGCGCTTGGGCCGGCTGATCGCTGAGGCCCTGGGACAATTGCCAGACGAATACGCCGAAATTGATCCGGCAGAATATGCAGAAATTGCCGGTGTAGACCTTGAAACCCTCTCGAGATCGCTAGACCAATTTGCCGAAGCAGATGCCCCGTTGGCGATTCCCGGCAGCCTGCCAGCCGGTCAGAGAAATGGAGCGGCCAACTTACAGCCATTCTCTCACTCAACGCCCTTGCTGTTTCATGCCGGAAAGCCAGAACTGGTCTTCGAAGCACCGGAGGCCAAGCTCGGCACAAACGATCTTCTCATCGATGCATAATATCGAATCCCTGATCGCCGCGCTCAATTCCGGTGAGATTAAAACTCTTCTTCCATGGAACCAACCCTGTATTTGAAATTCCAGCCGCATTCAGATTTGAAGAGGCCCTCGCAAAAGCAGAAACCATCATTTCATTCAGTTCTTTCCCGGATGAGACCGCCCTCCAATCGGATTACATCTTCCCCGATCACACTCTCACTTGAGTCCTGGGGGTACCAGGAGTCCAAGAGGGCTGTACCGGATCAACCATCTCCGGCTTGCAACCTGTCGTCGCTCCCTTCTTCGAAACACCGCTCCACATTCGATGTCACTTCTTGCTGCCATTCAGCAGATTGGAGGAGATCTGGCCGCCTCCCTGCCCTATACGGACGAAGTTGCTTTTCTTGAAACCAAACTCTCCGCTTGCTAGGTGAAGAGAATGCCCTCATCAGGGCAGGTGATGCTAAAACTTTCATGGCGCAGTTCCAGCAGTTTGGCGGTTGGTGGGTGGAAAACCAGGCAAAGCCCGCTAAGATCGGGATCCAGTTAATCGGCAAGTCAGCCAAAGGCTCCTGCCCAGCATGGGGAAGAGGAATTCTATCTCCATACCTTCATCCACCCCATCCTCGGTGACAGAGGCGCTAACAAACCCTGGCTCCAGGAAACTCCCGACCCCACCACCACCGTGATGTGGAATACCTGGATCGAAATCCATCCAGAAACCGCCGACGATCTTGGCATCCACGATGATGATATCGTCAAATTGGTCACCCCACACGGAGAGATCGAAGCCTCGGTATACCTATACCCTGCCATTCGCCCAGACACGGTCGCCATCCCATTTGGACAGGGACACACCGCCTACGGCCGCTATGCCCAGGACCGGGGAGTAAATCCCTTCGACCTCCTTGGCGCCGAAACCAATACCAATGGCGATCTGATCCTCTCCCCGATCAAGTCAATGTGGAAAAGACCGGCGACACATAAACAACTAGCCAGACTCGAAAGCCGTATTGGTGTATATGGCTTTGATGAACACTAAGGAAGCTATCCATGACTGATACCAAAATTCCTGAATTCAAAGCCGACTTCGCAGAAGAAGAGCAAGGCAAATGGGGCCTGGTGATCGACAAAGACCTCTGCACTGGATGCAATGCCTGTGTAGTTGCCTGCTCAATGGAGAACAATGTCTCCTTCGTTGGAGAAGAAGACGCTGCTTACGGCCGGGCGATGCACTGGATCCGAATTGAGCGTTTCTGGGAGGGCGAATATCCTGAAGTACGCAAAACGCCTTACCAGCCAGTGATGTGCCAGCAGTGCGGAAAAGCACCCTGCGAGCCAGTCTGCCCGGTTTTCGCCGCTGTTCACAGCAAAGCCCAGGATCTCAACGCCCAGGTCTACAACCGCTGTGTGGGCACCCGCTATTGCGCCAATAACTGCCCCTACCAGGTGCGGGTCTTCAACTGGCGCGACTACGACCGCCCATCCCCATTGGAAAACCAACTCAATCCGGATGTGACCGTCCGCCGCAAAGGCGTGATGGAGAAATGCACCTTCTGCATCCAGCGCATCCGCCACGTTGAAGACAAAGCCAAGAGCGAAGGCCGTGAAATCGCTGATGGCGAGATCCAACCCGCTTGCGTTCAGGCCTGCCCGGCCAGCGCGATTGTCTTCGGCCGCCTGGATGACCCTGAAAGTCGAGGTCAGCAAGATGAGTAAAGAAGAACGCGGCACCGAGCTGCTTGAAGAACTCGGTATCCAGCCCCGAGTCACATATCTGGAGGTGAGGAAATAATGGCAGTTCAGGCTGAAACCAAAAAACTCACACCCTGCAGAACATCACGCCAAAACGAATCTGAAAGAAGAGCACCTGATGCTCGATCCCAAACCGCGTGGCGAAATGAACCGCATGGTCATGGAAGCCATGCACACTACCCATTGGCGTTTTTGGGTAGCGCTTGTCATCCTTTCCGCTATCGTAGCGGTATGTCTTAGTCGGCGCATGGGGATACATGATCAAAGAAGGTCTCGGGGTAGCCGGAACCAATCGTCCGGCTTTCTGGGGCATCTTCCTGGTCAATACTGTCTTCTGGATCGGCATCAGCCATGCCGGCACGTTTCGTCTCCGCCCTGCTGCGGGTTTTCAAAGCCGAATACCGCCGCCCCTTCACCCGTGCCGCCGAGCTGATGACTACTTTCGGTCTGGTCCAGGCTGGGCTTGAGCATCCTGATGCACATGGGGCGGGTCTGGCGCTTCTACTGGATGGTGCCCTATCCCAACGAGCGCATGCTATGGCCGAACTTCCGCTCACCACTGATGTGGGACCTGCTGGCAATCACCACCTACCTGCTTGCCAGCACCATGTACCTCTTCCTGCCACTTGATTCCCGACCTCGCCATGGCTCGGGATCGCTCAACAGGATGGCGGAAGAAGGTCTACCGGGTGCTTGCCCTTGGTTTCCGCGGTACTGAATCGGAATGGTCTCACCTCCACAGCGCCCTGAACATCTTCGCATTTGCCATCCTGCCGGTGATGTTCTCCGTGCACACCATCGTCTCATGGGACTTCGCAGTCGCCACCAGACCCGGCTGGAACTCCACCATCTTCGGCCCATACTTCGTGATCGGCGCCCTCCACTCCGGGATAGCCGCTGTCTCCATGGTGCTGATCGTGGTCCGCAGCACGATGAAGAACATGAAATACTTCATCCGCAAGGAACATTTCAACGCCTTGGGTATGCTTATGCTGATCGTCTCGATGGGCTGGGCTTATTTCTTCTTCAATGACTTCATGGTCCAGTGGTACGGCGGGGATGAATGGACCCACTTCCTCCTACATTGGCATGAAGCAGGCACGGTTGGCTGGATGTGGTTCGCCATGCTGATCTTCAATATCGCCGTCCCCTGGCTGATCCTGTGGAACAAGAAATGGCGCACCAACCCCTTGGATTTTGTTCATCGTCGGCTTGCTGATCAATGTTGGCATGTACTTTGAGCGCTATATCATAGTCCCGGTATCCCTGACCATCAACCGATCGCCCTTCACCTGGGTGAATACAAGCCAGGAGTTGAGATCTACCTCACCATCGGCACTTTTGCCTTCTTCATCTTGCTTTACATGCTTGCTTCCAAATTCATCCCCTTCGTTCCGGTCTGGGAAGTTCAGGAAGGCCAAATGTCACACAGCATCCGCAAGATCGGCAAAGCAGAGTCCCATCCGTGGCAGATCTGGAGTAAGAAGAATGACAGAAAAAATCAGATTACTCGCTCTGTACAAAGATATTGAACATGCCGCCATATGGCACAGATACCTTCACGCAGTTAGGTATCGAAGACAACCAGGTGGAGGTCGTCACCGGATCACCGATCAAGCCCGAGATGCTTGGCGGCACCATCCCCACACCAATGTACCCAGATACGCTCTCGCAGGCTCAGTTACTGGTTTGTTTGTTGGCTTCCTGCTGGCGTTCGTCACCCCCAGATTATACGAACTCAATGTCGGCGGAAAACCGATCTCGCCCGGTGCCCCTTCAATTGTCGTCATGTTTGAGATGATCATGCTCTTCATGTTGATCTTCACCTTCATCGGCGTCTTCTTTGAAAGCAACTACCCCTCCTTCAAAAAAAAGGAATACGTACCTGAGATCAGTGATGGAGATATTGCATTCCTGTTCGACTGCGCGCCGGAGGAAGAGGCAAATTCGAGAAATCCCTCACCCAGGCTGGGGCTGACTCTGTCCGCAAGATCGAGGAGGAAACCCTATGATCAAGAAAATTGCCATCCTCCTACTCGTCCTGATCGTTGTCAGCACGGTACTGGTGTTGTTCTCATACGACGTGCTCAAATACGACTTCATCGGATTCATGGAGATTCAACCCTCCTTCAAACCAATGGAAAATCCGCTCCCGATCCCTGCCAACTCAATTCCGGTTGAAGGCGCAGCCTATATCCCCGGACTCGGTGCCCCCGAAAATCCAATCGAAGCCGGCCACTGATTCAATCGAACGCGGGCGTATCCTTATTCAGTGTGCACTGTGCCCAATGCCACGGCGCCACAGCAGAAGGAAATGGCCCGGTTGCCCCCTTCCTGGTAAATAAGAAACCCGCCAACCTGACTCTGGAGGCCACACAGACAAAGAGTGACGGCACCCTGTTTCTCACCATCAGCAATGGAATTCCCGGGGCTATGCCAGCACTCAATGAAAACCTCAATATTCGAGAGCGCTGGGACCTGGTCAACTATCTCAGAACCGTCGCCCCCTAGCAGGAGAACCAAACATGCAAGATGATGTTAGAAAACTGATCTTCGGTCTCTCGGCCTCTTTATCCTCGTGCTCATCAGTCTGGATCGGATTTGTGTTCGTCTCTGGCTGCGGGTTCTCTCTGGATTGTGAGAAAGCCGCCAATCTTCCAGAACGCACCCCTATCCCAACCCTGATCCCTGCGGGTATGCCTCTCCTTGACCTTCAGGACATGCCCCCAAAGTGGCCTGCCAGGTCACCGCTGTCAGCCTGATCAAGCCTGGGTGACAGCTGGCTACTCGGAAACCGAATCCTTCACCTTCACCGATTCTAATGGGACAAATTGTTCCGCCACCTTTACAGAGGATGTTCAAAAGCTCTTCCTTGAAGGCAATCTTTGGTATACCGGCGCACCTGCCTGTACCACCTGTCACAACACCACCCTGAATGAGGCAACTGCAGGTATGGATCTCAGCTGCTACCAGGGAATGCTGCTTGGCTCTCGCCGAACAGGTGGTGCCGCAGGGAATGATCTCTTCGGAGATGGTATCTGGGAAGACAGCCTAACCTATATACACAATTGTATGTCCTCCGAGCAATGCCCCAGGGACGCCCTGCCGATGTTCCTGCAGAAGGGCCAGTCATCTTCGCCGGCAGCGCCTAGAAAACTAACCTCATTCTAACTTTAAACAAGTATCCCCTGGATCTTTCTCCAGGGGATTTTTATTCAAAAGTACGCCCAGAATGTTGGCACGTAAACCCTGAACAAGGTATCGATCAGCAGTCCCAGCATGAACAGTATCGTGAAGCGGCGGTTGTGCATAGAAGGTAAATCCTGAGAACCAGATAGGCCAGGCAGGATATCCTTCCGGTGGGCCCTCGGGCTTTGGCTTTGCCAGCACTGCAAGCGCATAAAATAACTGCTTTCCTGCCAGCAGAACGATCAACATCACTGGTGTATAGAATTTTGTTGCAATCAGAAAAATGATAATCCCGTAAATAAAGAAAAGCGCAAAGAAATCCAGCAGCCTGGAGGCATAGTCCCCGATCACCACCGGGAGGGTATGCACCTTCTTGGCTTTGTCGTCTTCCATCTTGTCCACATGTTTTGCCAGATTGATGCTTACCACACTCAGCCAATCGGAATCGATGCCAGCATCACTTCCCTGGTGATCTCACCGGTCAGCACATAATAAACCCCGCCGATCATGATTGGACCCCAGATGGCAAAGATCGAAAGCTCGCCCAAAGCCAGGTGCTTCAACGGAAATGTGTAAAGCAGCAGGAAGAATGCGCCTACCAGGATCAGGATCAGCACATTTCGGTCAAATCCGGTCCGCCAATATGTAATGATTCCAGCAGACATCGCCAGAAAACCGCTGATAATAAAATACTTCATCTGTGTGGCTTTATCATGGAATCCATGTACAAGCGGATGAGGGCCATATGCCGTTCGGAAGTAATTATCCGAGTCAATCCCCTTGTTGTAATCCGTGTAATCATTCAGGATATTGTTCGTCCCATGAGCGATGAACAGTCCCAGGGTCATCAGGATCCAGATCCCCCAATGGAAACTGCCATCCCGCCAGGCCAAAAGTCCGGCGATCACACTGGAGAAGATCGTCACAGTTGTCACCGCCGAACGGGTCATGACCAGCCATTTGGCAATAATATCTAACTTATCCCACTCTTCTTTGGAAACTTCAGGGATTGTTGATAAAGCTTTCCACCACATTTTCGGGTTCATATTATATCCTCCTCAATTCGATACTTTTTGGACAAATACAAAAGCCACAATCTTACTAAAGAATCAGGAAATTGCATTCTCGCTTACTTGACTAAATGATAGGGAACATCAATGATCACCCGCTGATACCCCATGTTTCGCCGGCGATAAAGCAAAGCAGCCTTGATCAACCAGGCGGTTTGATTGTGTAAGAAACTTTCCCACCAGTGTGCTGCAATGAACTCCGGCAGTACAACTGTTGCCAATTGTCCATCTCCTCGGGAATTATCAACCTCATCAAGGTATTCGAGCAATGGCTTGATCACCGACCTGTATTGTGACTTTAGCACCACGATTGGTATGTTCGGCCATATTTTCTTCCACTTAGCAACGACTGCTTCGCCAGTATCTGGCTCGATCTCAATATAAACAGCCGTTATATCCTTTGCAATAGCACGCGAAAAATCGACCGCATCATAAATTCCACGGTGGACACCTGAAACCGGAATAACAGCCCGCGGTTTAATGCCCTCTTGTGGTTTCAATTGAACAGTTCCAAGAGATAATTGTTCAGCCACCATCTGATAATGTCCTTTGATCTTGGTAAATACAAACATGATCAGTGGAATCAAAGCAATCGTTATCCAAGCGCCCTCAGCGAATCTGGTCACTGCGATCAGCAAAGTAACTGCACCGGTAACCAGAGCGCCAATCCCATTCAAAAGTAATTTTGCTTTCCATGCCCGTAATCGCTTACGCTGCCAATACACTACCATCCCGGTTTGCGAGAGGGTAAAAGCTAAAAACACGCCAATCGCAAACAATGGAACCAATGCATGCGTATCTCCCCCAAAAATAATGATCAGGAAGGCTGTTCCCAAAGCCAGGACAATGATCCCGTTTTGGAAAACCAACCGATCTCCCAGGGCAGAGAGCTGGCGGGGGACGTAAGAGTCCTTCGCCAGGATTGCCAGCAGGCGCGGAAAGCCGGAAAAACTGGTATTCGCCGCAACCACCAATACCAGCATTGTTGTGATCTGCACAAGGAAATAGCCAAATCCGCTTCCTAACAGATGTCTGGCCAGCGCCGATAAGATTGTCTCTTGGGGACCTGCAACCACCCCAAAATAACGAATCAATCCGACACTCCCAAAGAACAATAAGCCCATTAAGAAAGCCATTGCCAACAAGGTCTGTTTCGCATTCTTTACTTCTGGTGTCTTGAAAACTGGCACGCCATTACTGATTGCCTCGATTCCAGTTAATGCGGTGCAGCCTGCCGCAAAAGCTTGAAGCACCAATACATATGAAAACGGCTCAGTCGCAGGTGGAGCAGTGAACTCCAACAAGATCGGCGGATCAATGAAGATCCGAATCCCGCCATAAACCAGCATAATAAAATAACTGACCAGGAAAAGGTAAACGGGGATAGACATCAATGTGCCGGTTTCTTGTACCCCACGCAAGTTCAAAATCATGATCAAAAACAAGGATAGAATAGCAAGGTGCACCCGGTACGGCCAAAGCGATGGGAATGCCGAAGCAATTGCCTCAACACCTGCCGTCAAACTGACCGCTGCTGTCAGCAGATACCCGACAAGCAAAGCGGCTCCAGCCACCAATCCCGGTCCTTCTCCCAGAATTCTCTCTCGCTACAGAATAAGATCCTCCCCCTGAAGGGTATGCCGGGATAGTCTGATAATACGAGAAGGCAACCAGGAACAACAACCCTGTGATAGTTATCCCGACCAGAAAACTTTTAGAGAGGCCGATACTACCAGCTACCACCAAAGCCAGAAAGATCTCCTGATTAGCGTACACGATCGAGGAAAGGGCATCTGGGGAGAATGATGCCAAGGCCTGGAATTTACTAAGTCGCTTATGGGTCAGTTGACCTGATGGCAAGGGGTTGCCGATTAAAATATGCTTAATATGAGTGAACATACCTAACTCCAGCAGAATATTTATCCAATCATGCTATCAATGAAATATTATTTCCTCCTATCCATTAAAACAGAAAAGCATGAAAACAGTAACGAATTGGAACAATCAAATCCCCTCTTTCCAGAGTAGCCTCAAAGAAAAACCCAGCAATCAGCGACTACTTCTCGATTTGTGTAACACGCAAAAACACCCGCCTGTCGGCAGGTGTTCCTTGGTACCCCCACGGGGATTCGAACCCCGGTTTCAGCCTTGAGAGGGCTGCGTCCTAGGCCTCTAGACGATGAGGGCGTCATTTTTCAGCGGCTCGTATTCTACCATGCAGCCAAACCATCGTCAACAAACCCACTAGCACCCATCATGATATAATCCTGCCAGTCAAAAAATACCTTACCAACCTTATGTCTCAAGGAATATTATGGCCTCCACAAAAATAAGGACCAGTCTCCAAAAAGAATTCAAACGACTGGCAAGAGAATTCCTTGAGTCCCAATCTCTCCCGCTTCCCTGAAAGAAAATCCGACTTCATCACCACCTCCTCTGAGCCTATCGACCGCCTCTACACCCCTCTGGACAACCCCGAATTCTGACTATTCAGACAGAAGCTTGGTTTTCCTGGTGAATATCCTTACACCCGCGGGATCCACCCCACCATGCACCGCGGCCGATTGTGGACCATGCGCATGTTTGCTGGCTTTGGCACCGCTGAGGAAACCAACCAGCGCTTCAAATACCTGCTTGAGCAGGGCCAGACCGGGCTCTCGATCGCTTTTGATCTCCCCACCCTGATGGGCTACGACACCGATGCCCCAGAAGCGCTGGGTGAATTTGGCAAATGCGGCGTCGCGATCTCCTCGCTCAAAGACATGGAACTCCTGCTGGATGGCATCCCGCTGGACAAAGTCTCCACCAGCATGACGATCAATTCCCCGGCAGCGATCATCTGGGCCATGTACATTGCCGCCGCCGAAAAGCAGGGTGTCCGCCCTGATCAACTGCGCGGCACCATTCAAAATGACATCCTGAAAGAATTCATCGCCCAGAAAGAATATATCTTCCCCCCGAACCCATCCATGCGCCTGGTCACCGACACCATCGAATTCGGCACCCATCACCTCCCCTAATGGAACACGATCAGTATCTCCGGCTATCATATCCGCGAGGCCGGTTCCACCGCCGCTCAGGAGTTGGCCTTCACCCTGGCTGATGGGCTGGAATATGCCCGCTGGGCATTGGACACGCGGCCTTGACATCGACCAATTTGCCCCCCGGCTCTCCTTCTTCTTCAATGCCCACAACGATTTCTTTGAAGAGATCGCCAAATACCGCGCCGCCCGCCGCATTTGGGCCAGGGAAATGAAAGAAACCTTTGGCGCCACAAAATCCCCGCTCCTGGCTGATGCGCTTCCATACCCAAACGGCCGGCGCCTCCCTCACCGCCCAACAACCCGAGAATAATATCGTCCGGGTTGCCATTCAGGCCCTGGCAGCCGTGCTGGGAGGCACCCAGTCCCTGCATACCAATAGTATGGATGAAGCCCTTGCCCTTCCTTCTGAACACGCCGTCACCATCGCCCTGCGCACCCAACAGATCATCGCCGAAGAAACCGGTGTCACCAACACGATTGACCCGCTTGGTGGCTCCTATTTCCTGGAAGCCCAGACCGATCGGATCGAGCAGCAGACCTATGCCTATTTCGAGCAGATCGAGCAGATCGGCGGCGTCATCCCTGCCATCGAAAAGGGTTTCTTCCAGGGAGAAATCTCCGACGCCGCTTACCGCTACCAGTTGGAAACCGATCAGGAAATCCGCCATATTGTTGGCTTAAATAAATACCAAAATTTAGCAGAACCGATTACAATTCCTTTATTGGAAATGGACCCTGAAGGGTACCAACGCCAGGTTGACAGACTCAATCAAGTACGCAAAACCAGGGATAATGGGCATGTTGGGCAGATGCTGGACCGGCTGAGAATCGCCTGCCAGGGAACAGAAAATACCATGCCCCATATCTTGAACGCGGTCCATGCCTATGCAACTCTGGGCGAGATCGTTGATGTAATGAAATCAATTTTTGGGCTTTACCATGAGCCTAATACAATCTAACAATTGGAGGATTATAGTATGAAAATCGGAGTATTGACCGGCGGCGGCGACGTTCCTGGTCTCAATCCCTGTATAAAAGCGCTGGTATACCGCGCCATTGATGAAGGACATGAAGTGGTCGGCTTCAAACGCGGTTGGTGGGGGCCCTTGCATTACAACCCCGATGATCCGGAGACCCACGACCAATGCACCATCAAACTGAACAAGCAGAACACCCGCACCATCGACCGCAGCGGCGGCACATTCCTGCACACCAGCCGCACAAATCCTTCCCGTGTGCATGCCCGATAGATTCCGGCCCATCTTCAGGGCAAAAAATACGATCCCAGCGGCAGAGAAGCCGATCGACATGACCAAGGCTGTGCTCAAGAATCTGGATAGCCTCGGAGTGGATGTGCTTGTCCCGATTGGCGGTGATGATACCCTCGGTTACGGTTCCCGTCTATTCAGCGAGAACTTCCCCATCGTCGCGATCCCGAAAACAATGGACAACGATGTTAATGGCACCGACTACTGTATCGGATTCTCAACCGCCGTCACCCGCAGTGTCCAGTTCATCCACCAACTGCGCACTTCAACAGGTTCCCATGAGCGCATCGCCATTGTCGAACTCTTCGGCCGCTACTCCGGACAGACGGCTCTGATCTCCGGCTACCTTGCCGGTGCAGACCGAGTCATCATCCCTGAAGTACCCTTTCGATACCCATCATCTGGCTGAACTGCTCAAGAAAGATCACGAAGAAAACCCCAGCCATTATGCCATTGCTGTCATCTCTGAAGGCGCAAATATGATGGATGGCGATATGCACATGACCGGGGAAGCAGACGCCTTTGGGCATAAAAAACTCGGTGGCATTGGTATCATAACTGCCGACGAGCTTAAAAAACAAACCGGGATCAACACCCTGTACCAGCAGCTGAGCTACCTGATGCGCTCAGGTGCCCCAGATTCACTCGACCTGATGGTTGCGGTAACCTTTGCCAATATGGCAATGGATCTGATCAACCGCCGCAACTTCGGGCACATGGTTGCCCTGCAGGATGGTCTTTATACCTATGTTCCTGGTGACACCCCCTCTCTGGGTGCCCGTTCACGTGGATGTAAATGCCCTCTACGATACCGACCAATACAAGCCTAAGCTCAGTCAGGCACGCGGTAAACCGATGTTCCTTTACTAAATCAGCGGCTGTTAGATATAACAAAAACAGGCTGTCCAATATGGACAGCCTCGTTTTGATTATCTATCGATACTTTTGAGTTCTTCTTTGCTTCGGTAGCCAGGTTGATGAACTGGTCAAACAGATCCCGCAGCATCGGTTCAGGCAAAGCGCCCACCTGGCGATGGATCAGCTTGCCGTCATTCACAAAGATCATCGTAGGAATACCCTGCACGCCATATTCCATCGCATACTTCTGTTCCTCGTCAGTATTGACCTTGGCGATCACGACCTTCCCGGCATACTCTTTTGCCAGTTTATCCAGGATCGGCGCAACCATCTTGCAAGGTCCGCACCACGGCGCCCAGAAGTCAACAACTACAGGCAATTCATTGCCCTTCACCTTTTCTTCAAATTCGTCATCTGTAACAGTAATAGGTTGATCTAGCATATTCGTCTCCTTATTCCTTTCCAATTCTAGGACTAGACGATTATACCCGGATTTTCCTTACCTGGAAGATGTTTCTTATGGCAAAAATGAGACATCTGCTGGCATCCCAGGTTTCAGTCTCCCTTCAGTATTCGCAACGGATAGTTCGATTGCAAAGACTGTTGTCCGCCGGTCCTCTTCTGTCTGGACATTCCGGGGCGTGTATTCAGCCTTATCGGCTATCCGGATTACTTCAGCCTGAATACCACATCCGGATATGAATCGACCTTTACCTCAACCAGATCACCCAGGTTTACCTGCCCATACACATCCTCCGAGAGATAAACGGTGATTGTAAGATCATCCAACTTACCAACTACCATCATCGAGATCCCCGGCTGGACCAATTCGCCAACCTCAAATGTCTTTGCAAGCACCACGCCATCCACAGGAGACTTAACTTCCAATTTTGCGATCTGGGTTTTCAGCAGATCAAGCGCAGTCTCTGCCTGGCTAATGGTCTTTTCTGCCACCAGGACACCAGCTTCCGCCTGCATAACAGCCGCTTTTGCCTGCGTCACCAGATTTTCAGCCTGCATGACTGCCATTCAGCCGCCAGAACTTCCAGCGCTTCCTCCCCAGTCTGAAGGTCATAGGCCATTGCCATACGCAGTAAACACCCTCTGCCGGGCAACCTCCACCCTCGCCGCGGGCTTCAAGCACATCATCAGCCTTTTCAGTTGAGAGCAGGCTGTCATATTCCGCCTGGGCACTTTCCAATTCTGCCTCTGCCGAGTCATACAGATCCTGTACATAATCATCAATTGCTTCCCGCCCATTTGCTTCAATTTGGCGGTCAAGCAGATTCCTCGGCCACAAGGAAAGCTGCCTGGGCATTTACCAGTCGGTTTTCAGTCGCAACAAAATCTGCATTGCTGATATTTTCTAGAATATCTGCAAGATTTTCCAACTCAATCGTCAAGAGTTTTCTGCGCACTCTCGATCTCGACTTCCATCGCAGTGATCTCCTCACCTTTGCTGAAATACCATGAGGGCAGTTCGAATTCGTGCTGGGGAATCCCCATTCCAGGAATCTTCCCGCAGCGGTCGTTCTGCCAGATTAGCGGCCTTCCTCACCATATCGTACTGCACCTTTGCCAGAAATAGGCCCATCTTCGGCTGAGTTCAGACCCGCATTGGCAGCATCCAGAGCTGCCTGTGCCGCATCCAATCCAGCTACGGCAACATCATACCCACGCTTGCCTGAGTATACTCAGCATCAACACATCATTCTCCAGCACGATCAACTTCTCCCCCACAGACACAGACATCCCCTCACTGACGCGAATCGCAGCCACCGTGCCAGCTACCTCTGAGGCAATAGCCACCTCCACAGCCTCGACTGTACCGGTAGCCTGGATAGCGCTATCTGATTGCTCCATGATCACATTACAGCCGGAGAGCAAGCTCAACAAAAGGACCGAAAGCACTAAAGCCATCTTAAAATATTTTCTTAGACATCCTAACCTCCTAATTATGCCAATCCTTACCGAGTAAAACCCTTTTTCCTCACAGCTGCAATGAACACATCCTCCAGAGAAGGCGCAATCATTGCCGCCTGGTGAATCGTTATACCATTGCTATCTTAACAACCGCCGGATATCATGCTCCATCTGCGGCTGCCGGCTGACCACATGGATCGACGAGCCATAGATCTCCACTGTCTCCTCTGGCGCATCCGGATACAAGAAATCCTTTCGTAATATCTTCACGGCTTCATTTTGGTCCGATGTGTAGATCTCAATCACTTGGCATCAAAGGCTTTGTTTTTAATCTCGGATGGTGTGCCTGAAACGATAATCTCCCCATCCAAAATAAAACCCAGCCGGTGACAATGTTCTGCCTCATCCATGTAATGCGTGGTTACAAAGATCGTGACGCCGGATTTCACCAGATCATACAATACTCCCCAGAAAATCCGCCGGGAGGCCGGATCTACTCCTGCAGTTGGCTCATCCAGAATGATGATCTCAGGCTTATGCAGGAACGAGACGCCCAAGAGCTAGACGCTGCCGCCAGCCTCCTGAGAGCTCTCTGGTCTTTGTATTTTCCCGTCCGGTTAGGCCAGCCAATTCCAGGGTTTCTTCTATCCTGAGATCCAACTCTATCTGGCCAATACCATAAGCAGCCCCGTAAAACTGTAGATTCTGGATAACAGTCAGGTCGTTGTACAAGCTGAATTTCTGAGACATATAGCCCAGTCGTGACCGCAGTCCACGGCCTTCCTGATCCATTGAACCACCTAAGACCTCACCTCGCCAGAGGTTGGCTTCAGCAGCCCCAGGATCATCCGGATGGTTGTCGTCTTCCCAGAACCGTTTGGCCCCAGGAACCCGAAGATCTCTCCCCGATTTACATCAAAGGAAATATTGTCTACTGCCGTAAACTCGCCAAACTTTTTCGTCAACCCTCTAGCTGAAATTACAGATTCCAATATTCTTCCTCTAGGTAAGTGACTTACGCACAAATCTCAGCGAGAAGGCAATGATCACCACGCCCAATCCAGCAACGCTAAGTACATTTGGCCAGAGCACATCCATCCCGCTGCCCTTCAACATTATCCCGCGCAAGATATTTAGCCAGTGTTGCGCAGGGATGAAATTCCCAAAAAACTGGACAACCCTGGGCATCGACTCTACCGGGGCAGCATACCCGGTGAACATAAAATCGCTCATCCCCACCAGCATCACCAGCAAGAATGCCTGATTCTGGGTCTTGGAAATCACCGAGATCACCATCCCTTTCCCCAACTCCACCATCAGGTAACCTGTTGCCAGGATCATCAATAACACCAATGAGCCTCGCACAGGCACACCAAAGACCAAATGGGTCATCGCCAGCATCAGGATAAAATCTACCATCCCGATCAGCATCACCGGGATGCGACTTCCCAATGATGATCTCCAGCGAGGAATAAGGCATCACCAGCAACTGCTCAAGCGTGCCCAGTTCTTTCTCCCGGCTGAAAGCCAGAGCAGCAAACAATAGCGCTGTAAATTCCAGCATTAGCCCCAATTCGGCTGGGACGGTGTAATGCGCCTCGCTTAAATCCTGGTTGAACCATACCCGCAGAGACGGTGAGAACACCCCTGCTAAAGATTCTGATAGATGCAGCTGCTCCACCATCATGTTCAGTATTCATCTCCATCACGAGACCCTCGAGCGTCTGCACTGCCTGGCTGGCAGGGATCGTTTCTGCCCCATTCAGGTACACCACCAGATGCAGCGGAATCGGAATAAGCATTCAGCTCTGCCATGAATCCCTCTGGGATCACAACTGCGGCGGTGATCTCCCCATGGATCAGGGCGTTCTCTATTTCCTCCATGGAATAAACAAAGTCCGATGATCTCAAATGTTTCTGAATTCTCCAAGGCTTCTGATCACCATTCTGCTGGAAGCAGTGTGGTCCAGATCCATGACCATCAAAGGCAAATTGGTGATTGGCCGGGATGTTGCCCACCCCACCAGAAGCAATTCCAGAACTCCCCCGACCAACATAAAAGCCGGCATCCACCAGTCATTTCGCAGATGGATGAATTCCTTGACTGTCAAAGCCCAAATTCGTTGAAACACAATATCCTCTCTCAGGCCAATTGCTTTCTGAAGAACATCCCGGCGATCAGGGTGAACACCACTCCCAGCCCAAAAACATCACAGCATAAGGCCATAATACCTCAATCCCAACACCCGTCAGGAATACTCCCCTGATGATGAATTCCGTAATGAGTACCCGGCATTCCCAGTGATTCCATCCGCATCATCTCTGGCATTGAGACAATTGGGAAGAATATCCCGGTC
The DNA here is from genome assembly GCA_963722735.1 of uncultured Chloroflexia bacterium. Classification (GTDB taxonomy): domain Bacteria; phylum Chloroflexota; class Anaerolineae; order Anaerolineales; family UBA11579; genus UBA11579. The sequence continues at coordinate 145,636 of CAVROH010000019.1, read as the reverse complement.
AGGAAAAAACCTGGGAAGAAGATCATCAGGAAGGACAAAGCCAAAGCCGCCGACTGGCTCTTCATAAATACACCGATCACAGTCCCCATGCTCAGGATTGAGAACATGAAGATTGCAGACAACAGGAAAAATTGCAGGAAGCTCCCATTGAATGGCACCTTGAACCACAAGATAGCGAAGATCGGGATTAAAATCACGTTCACCAGCCCGACGATCAAATATGGGAACATCTTTCCCAGCAGAATTTCAGTCCGGCTGATTGGGGTCGACAAGTAATTGCTCCAGTGTTCCATGCTCTCGCTCTCTGGAAATGGTCAACGCCACCAGCATCGCCGGCATTCCTAATGCAATCGAGATCAAACCGGGGATCAGGTCATTCCGCGGTTTCAAGCTCGGATTGAACCAGGGCTGAATTTCTAATTCGATCGGATTTGTAAATCCTGCCAGTTCAGGATAATCACTTGCCAGCAACTCAGTAATGAACACTTCAACCCGCGATCCAACATGGGAGACGGCGAATCCGCCGCTTTCTGGTTCCGTGCCATCTATGATCACCTGCAGTGGCAGGTCCTCCAGGCGCATCACTTGCTGGGAGAAATCAGGCGCTAGGATTACGGCTGCTTTCACATCCCCCCGCTCCAACAAGATTTCCACCTCATCCATATCCTCTGCGATCGCAAACAGCATCAAGGTCCTCGCCCGCTGTGATTGATGAGATGAAGGAACTGGAAAACTGCGAACGCTCCTGATCCAACACAACAATCGGGATATTCTTCAGATCCACAGATAGTGCATAAGCCATGATCAACATCAATAGAGTAGGCGAAAATAGCACCAGAAACAATGTGGATGGTTCCCGGACGATATGGCTCATCTCTTTCTTAACCACCGCAAACAAATGTCTGACAGACACGCCTACTCCATCCGCTTCATCAATGAGATAAAGGCTTCTTCCATCTTAGGCCTAGAGATATACAGGTCCTGGACGTCGATCTTCTGCCGCTTCAGATATCTCGCCAGTACCTTTTGCTGTGCTTGGGCATCATCCACCAGAATATGATAAGCTTCGCCGTAGGTTTGCACTTCCAGAATTCCCTTCATCCCAGAGAGCGCTCCCTCTATTTCCTCCCCGTTTACCGGGACAAGCACCAGCATCTCGGCAGGGACCTCCTCCCGGATATTCTCCGGGGTATCGCACCGAATCATCTGTCCTTGATACATCAAACCCACCCGGCTGCAACGGTCAGCTTCATCCATATACGGTGTTGACACAACTATTGTCGTGCCCTCAAGATGTAAGTCTCCCAAGATATGCCAGAATTCTCGCCGCGAGATCGGATCGACACCTGTTGTAGGTTCATCCAGCAAAAGAATATCCGGCTGATGGATCAAACAGCAGGCCAGCGCCAGTTTCTTCTGCATCCCACCAGATAAACGATCCGCCCTCCGGTCCTTGAATCCGGTCAGGTTGGCGAAAGCAAGCAGACCATCCGTTCTGCCTTGGATTTCATCACGTGGCACATCGAAAACGTCTGCGAAGAATTGCAGGTTCTCCACTACGTTAAGTTCGGCATACAAGCCAAATTGCTGGGCCATATACCCAATTCTGGATTTGACCTTTTCATACTCGGTCTTCAGATCGAATTCACCAACCGTAGCGTTGCCCGCACTGATCTTCAGCAGACCGGCTAAGGTCCTTAGCAAAGTAGTTTTTCCAGCCCCGTCCGGCCCAACCAGCCCGAACAACTCACCCTTTTGGATATCCAAAGAAACCATAGAGACCGCCTCAAGCTCCTTGAACTTGCGCGTTAGCTTATCCAGGCGGATAACGGATTGACCGGATTGTTCCATAAGATTATTGCGTTTATTGGTTCGCTCGGCGGATCAACCAGAGCACTAACAAAGCGCCTGCTGCTGGTTCCAAGGCGAGTCCGAGATATACCATACTTGAGCTGAATCCCATCGCGGGGATGATATACCAATCCATCAACCCCACCAGGATTGCGGTAACCACGGCAGCGATAAGATCACCCTGCAACCCTTTCGGCCGCTCACCCTTGAATATCTTATCCGCCAGAAAACCGATCGTCCCGCCCACCAAGACCATCACAATCAATACGATCAAAACTTGCATATCATCCTCCTGCTGTTAGACAACCGTAATTCCATCAAGGAATATTCGCATCGAATTATGCAACAATTCAGCAAAATCGATCTTTTTCAGATCATAAGACCAGATCAGAATTGTCCCTTCGATGATCGCTCCGTATGCATAAGCGAACTGACTCGGATTCTCATTCTTAAATTCGCCACCCTCAATTCCTCGTTCAAAAATTGGAATGATCTTTTCTAAAAAGCCATACATGCTTTTTTGTACGACTGCACCGACGGTTTGATTCCTCGAACTCTGAGAGATGAATTCAAGCATCACTGGCATGAACGGCCGGATTGACAATAGATCATCAACCACCATCCTGGCGGCCATCTCGAGCATTTCCCGAGCCGAGTAATTTTCTTCCGTCCATTTATCAAACCGCGAATACTCCCTGTCAAAGAACCACTCCAGCAGAGACGAGATGATCTTATCTTTGCCTTTGAAATAGAGGTAAAGGGTTCCTTTACTCACCCCCGCTTCATCTGCGATCTCATCCATCGTTGCGCGGTGGAACCCTTCCTCTGCAAATACTTTCATCGCAGCCTCGATAATTTCTTGGGTTCGCTCTTCTTTCACGCTCGGTTTTGGGGACATTGTTCCTCGTTGTAAATATGACTGACCGGTCAGTTATTTATCATAATACAGATTTCCATCTCACTTGTCAAGAAAAAAGAGCACTGATTGCTCAGTGCTCTGCGATTTTGCCAGAAACGATCTATTCCAGTATCCCATTCTGATGGCTGTCGATTGCTTTCTCAATCGCCGCAACGACTTCCTCCATCGCCTTTAACTCATACTCGGTCAGGTTGATATTGATTGGCGCGCCTGCAGGCACCTGCCCCATTTCCTCAAGCACTTCAAGGGCAGTCGCCTTAAGTTTCGACTTATTACCGCCAATCCCCCATTCCACTATTTTCACCGCATCAGAGACCGCCACCCCTCCTTCATCTGAAAGCACAAAACTGAGCGATTGCTCCGGTCTTTGTTCTGCCAGCGTACCAAAGATCTCTTTAGCCAGATCCAATATCCCTGGATTAATCTTCATCATATTAGTCATCATATAACTCCTTTCACCCATCCTGTTCAACCAGGGGAATAAACTCAAACCTGGTTACATCCACCAACCCAAGATCAGAAATCCGCAGTTCCGGGATCACCACCAAGGCCAATAAACTCAACTGCATATTCGGATTGTTCAGCGTGCATCCACATTTCACAAAACCTTCCAGTACCGTTGCCGCCTTTTTTGCTACACTTCGGCGCTCGTTCCGTGGACATCAAACCGGCGATTGGCAACTCCACTAAACCGATCACTGCGCCGTTACTCACCACCACCTGTCCGCCGTTGATCTCTGCCAGCTTGTTGGCCGCCAGAGCCATATCGGCTTCATTTGTTCCCACGACGATCATATGATGGCTGTCATGCGCTACCGTGGTTGCCAGGCCGCAGGGCGCTGTAAACCCAAATCCGCTCACCAGCCCAACTTCGACACCCCCGGTGCCTTTATGCCGCTCAACCAACGCGATCTTGGCAATATCATTGGCAACATCCACCTTGATCTCTCCACCTACGACAGGCACCATGACCTTCAGATGTTTAGTCGGTGCCTGGTTCTCGATCACACCAATCACATTGGCAGTCACTTCCTTTGCGGTTGTCTCCACCTGGATTCGGAAATCTTCTGCCGTCAATGGACGTCCCATATTGACGGATTTCGTCGCCCAATCCGGGTAAGCAAACTCGGCAAGCTCAACTTTCCAGCGCCCCGTTTTCAGCGATTAACTGCCCTTTGGCATATACGCTTCTTAACGTCAAATTTTCCCAAATCCCCTACCAATAGCACATCCGCATAGCGGCCGGGGGCAAGCATACCAAATATCCTTATCCACCCTGAAATGCTCCGCTGTATTGATCGTCGCCATCTGGATCGCAGTAATCGGCGGCAGACCCTCCGTAATCGCATGCCTCACAACCCGATCCATATGTCCGTCCTCCACCAAAGTTTCAGCATGCGAGTCATCTGTACACAGAATGAAATGTCTGGAATCCAGCCCAGGATCAAGCACCGCCCTCACCTGGGTGGCAACATCATGCCAGGCTGATCCCAGACGCATCATCACCTTCATCCCCTGCCGGATCCGGGCGACAGCATCCTCTACACCGCGTGCCTTCATGGTCATCCTCAGGGCCGCCGGCCACATACCCATGGAATGGCAGTCCCAGATCCTGGGAGGCATAATGACCGCCAATCGTGCGATGGCTCATTGCCGTGGCAGCCATCTCAGCCAGCATTTTCTCGTCCCCCATGAAACACCCCGGGGAAGTTCATCATCTCGCCCAGACCAATAATCCCGTCCCACTCATCGCCTCAAGCACATCTTCGGGCCCAATGCTGGATCCCGGGGTTTCCAGCCCTGGCGCGGATGGCACACAGGAAGGCACCTGCACCCATACATGGATCGGCTGGTTAGCAGCCTCATCCACCATCAGTTTGACCCCCTTCAAGCCAAATACGTTCGCAATTTCATGGGGGTCAATGAACATCCCGGTTGTCCCCCTGGGTGCTACCGCCCGGACAAATTCGGTCACTGTGATCTGCCCGGATTCGACATGCATATGCGCATCCAGCAGTCCAGGCACCAGGAACAATTCCTTCGCATCAACAACAGTGGTATCATCACCTATCGTATGAGATGCATCCTCACCGATGAAGGCGATCCGTTCCCCGGAAATTGCATATTGATATGCCGGGAATGATCTCGCCTGATTGGACATTCACCCAGCTGCCCATTCTGGATCACCAGATCAGCTGGCTTTCTGCCCATTGCAACATCCACCAAGTCTTTCCGATATGCCACCCATTGATCCATGCTTACCTCCAGATTTCCTTGAAATCTTCGCCTTGATTATACCAAACCAGTTTTTCCCCTCTGATAGAGAGAAGCCAGGGCAATATCAATACCCTGGCTCCAAAAAATTCATTTTTATTCTAACTGATCCATACCTTCTCTGGATTATTTTGCCATCAGTTTCTCAAAAACTTTCTCCAGATTGGGCCTGGATATCGTCATGGATGCTTGCCCCATGGCTGTCCATCGTCACTACAACCGGGAAATCTTCCACTTCCAACACCCAGATCGCTTCAGGCACACCAAAATCCAGCTTGTGCACACCAAGCACCTTCTTCACGGATTGGGCGATCAAAGTCGCTGCACCACCTATCGCATGGAAATACACACAGGGCACTTCAGCGCAGGCAGCCAGGGTCTTTGCGCCCATCCCGCCTTTGCCAATCACTCCCTTGGCATTGAAATGAGCCATCACCCGCCCTTGGTATGGTTCTTCCCGGATACTGGTAGTCGGCCCGGCAGCAACAAACTCGTAATCACCAGTTTCCAAGACCGCGCCACAACCGGCCCGCAGTGATAGATCACCCCGCCCTCAACAACGGTTTGATCGCATCATATACTTCCTGGTCATCACCCTCTGGAGCGCGATTTTCCTTCGATAAAGGTATCGATCATCCATTTGTGCACCGCATCCCGTCCGGTCAGCATCACACCACGTCAGGAAAACGGTATCGCCAACCTTCAAATCCCTGATCTCTTCATCTTTAATCGGCATTGTGAGTTTGATCATCATTCACCTCTCATCCGTAGATCACTTGATCGCCCTGCACAGTCATCTTCGCGGCGGCGATAAGCCCAGCACATATATGATACCGATACAAAGAAACTTGCCGGCAAACGATGAGCAGCTTTGGTTTTCACACCCAGAACAGTGGTTTTCCCACCAAAGCCCATCGGGCCAATTCCCAGCTCATTGGCTTCCTCGAAGATCGTTATCCTCAAACTCAGCAAGCACTTCGATCCTCATTCTTGATCTTCAAGGTTTCGCAGCAAAGCTTCTTTGCTTGCCAGGAAAGAAGAACCCCGGTCGCCACCAATTGCAATCCCTAATATTCCGGGAGCAGCAGCCCTTGCCCTGGGCCTGTGAACACGCATCCAATGCGACCTTGCGGACACCTTCCAGGTCACGCCCAGCGCCAAGTTTGCCATCTGGCAGTTTGTATTGTGCGCCGACATTTTCACACCCGCCCCCTTTGAGCATCAGATCCACAATCAACGTATCTCCATCGATTTCCTCAAAGTGGATCGTTGGATAATGCTCGTCACCCAGATTATCACCGGTATTCTTCCCGGTGATCGAGTCCACCGCATTCGGGCGCAGATAGGTAAGTTCAGTTGCCTTGGCGACCGCCGCCCTGATCTGGGCTTTCAGTTTACGGGTGCTCCAACCTTCCGGGTATTGCACGTAGAAAATCGGTGTCCCTGTATCCTGGCAGATTGGGGTTGATTTCTCCCGCGCCATCTCCACATTCTTCAAAATTGTATCCAGAGCACCTTTTGCTGCAGAGCCATCTTCTTCAACCCCATATGCCTCCTTCAGGGCTTTCTCCACATCAGGCGGCAAACTGGTTGCAGTTAAACGGACCAGCTCAAGAAATTGATCAGTCAGATCCTTCATTTATTCCTCACTTTCTCATCAATCATGCCGGGAGTTGCCAGGAAAGCACCGTCATTGAACCCAGGATGAAGGCAGCAATCCCAACCACGACCACAACAACAGCCAATACCTTCTTAAATTTCGAAACCTGTTTGTAATCTGTAAGACCACATAAGCGCCAGATAGCCCGTGAAGTAACAACAGAAAACAGGAATAAAATCTCTATTACCTTCCACACGGGGTTGACCATCCGCTCAAGAATGATCGAGAAAGTCGATATGGAATGGCGGATAATGCACCACGATCATGTGGATTGTCAGGAAAACCAGCAAGGCAACTGCTGTAAGTCTTTGAATCTGGAAATATTTTCATTCAGCTCTCCTTCCTAACCTTCAAACATGAACAGCAGGATCGGTACGCCTCCTGCAATCACCATCAAGGAGAAATCACCAGCACCGCCAGGAACATGCTTTTCCGCCTATCAGTGATCTTGAACCAATTCACCAATAGCAACCGGACGCCATCAAAAGCATGGTAGACCACGGCTGCCAGCAAGGCAATCTCAGCGACTTTGAACAGATCAGTCTGCAAGAAATTCATCCTTTCATTAAACGTGCCTGCACCACTGATTGCAGAACTGATCACCCAGATATGCAGCAGCAGATACAAGCACCAGCACCACACCTGTGAAGCGGCGCAGAACAAAACTCAAAAATCCAGTGGTTTTATACATTCATCTCTCCTCACTGCTAAGCCACTTTTTCAGAGATCGTGTCACTCCGTTTCTTCTTGCTTCTTCAAAAACCAACCGCTTGGTAGCCAGGTTGCGCAAAGTCTCAATTGCCTTGGTTGGATCCAGTTCCTTTGGACAGGCATCAATGCAATTGAAAATGGTATGGCAGCTGAACACACCTTCATGCGTGGCAACCTCATCCATCCTCTCGGATAAAACCTTCATCTCGTGGATCCATCACTCGCAGGAAGCTCTTCAAAAGGCATGCGGGCCGATATAAGTATCACTGGTCGCCACCACCGGGCATGCTGAGAAGCATGCCCCACACATGATGCAGGTCTCAGCGCTTTTCAGGGCTGCCACTTCCTCCGGGCTGATCCGGTATTCTTTCTCCGGGGCCTGTCCGTTGTTGATCAACCATGGCTTCACCCTCAAGTACTGCTCCCAGAATCGGGTGCGGTCCACCACCAGATCCTTGATCACCGGCAGATATGGCAGCGGCTTGATGGTCACCACCTTTTTCCGATTTAGGTGCTGGAAGAGATGGTGAATTACAAGCCAGCATATTGTTGCCATTGATGTTCATCGCACAGCTGCCACAAATCGCATGCCGGCAAGAGCGCCGGTAAGTCAAGCTGCCATCCTGGTGCGATTTTGATCTCGTGCAGCGCATCCAGCAAGGTTGTATCCCGTGTATATTCCAGTTGAAAGGACTGCATATGCAGGCTTCTTATCCTTTTCAGGGTTGAACCGCTGGATTCGGACTGTCGCAATTTGTTTTGATTGGTTTTCTGTCATCGCTCCACTCCTTAGTACTTCCGCTCTTGAGGAGGATATTTTTCCCAATCGATATTCACCGTCTTATAAGAAAGTTTCGGCAGTCCACCATCAGGATCGCAATGGGCCAGGGTATGCTTGATCCAATTTTCATCATCCCGTTTGGGATAATCTGTGCGGTAATGTGCTCCCCGGCTTTCTGTCCTGGCAAGCCCACCAGCTACGATCACCTCGCTGAAGGTCAGCAAGTGCTCTGTTTCCAGAGCCGCTAGCAGATCGGTATTGAATTGTTTACCTGTATCCATGATCGCTGCATGGTCAAATTTCTCTTCCAAGCTCGCGAACATCCGCCAGAGCCATCTGCATTCGCTCATCATCTCTGAAGACGCCCATATTTTCCATCATCGTGGTTTTCAATGCCTGGGCGATATCCTCAACATTTTCATGTGCCTTCATTTTCCATCAACTCAAGGATCTGCTGCCTGTTCTTGTCAACCGGGTCGCCAGGGATCTCTGCCAGTTCTGCGCCGCCATTGACAAACTTCGCAATCTCTTTTCCAGTGCGCTTCCCAAAGACTGAAGCACCCAGCAAGCTGTTTGTTCCCAGACGATTTGCGCCATGCACGCTGACACAGGCACATTCGCCAGCGGCATAAAAACCAACCACCGGAGTGCCGTCTGCATCAGCAATCACCTGGCCATCTACTGTTGCCGGAATACCGCCCATGCTGTAATGGGCAGTCGGCTGGATCGGCGCAGGTTCATCGATGATATCCAGACCCAGAAATTCCATTGCCAGGGTCCGCACCTGGGGCAGCCGGGACATGATCTTTTCGCGGCCCAGGTGAGTCATATCCAGGATAGATCCCCTTCCCGTCAGGTCCAACGCCATGCCCTTCATTGATCTCGATCTGTTCTGAACGGCTGACCAGGTCGCGTGGGGCCAATTCCATCTTATCTGGCGCATATTTCTCCATGAAGCGCTCACCCTTGCTATTCCGCAGGTATCCGCCTTCGCCCCGGCAGGCCTCCGACATCAGAATGCCGTGTTTGTAAATCCCTGTCGGGTGGAATTGCACAAATTCCATATCCATCAGCGGAACCCCTGCCCGATAAGCAATTGCCACACCATCACCTGTATTCGCAAATGCATTCGAGGTGATCTTCCAGGCACGCCCATAGCCACCGGTGGCAAACATCACAGCTTTGGCCCGCATCAGATGGATTTCTCCAGTGAGCACATCCAGTGCCACGATCCCGCGGCAGACATTGTCCTCAACGATCAGGTCCATGCAGTACCACTCGCTATAAAACTTCACACCCTGCTTCGAGGCACTGCTCGTGGGCAGTGTGCAGCAGCACATGGCCGGTGTAATCTGCAGCATAATTTGCCCGGGGAGCGCTGTGCCCGCCAAACCGGCGCTGGGCAATCCGGCCATCCGGCGTCCGGCTGAACACGCACCCCATATGCTCATACTCGTAGATCATGCCAGGCGCTTCCTCCACCATCACCTTGATGGCATCCTGGTCCCCCAACCAATCCGAACCCTTGATCGTATCAAATACATGCATATCCATAGCTATCCACCGGAGCATCTCCCTCAGGGATTTGCTCCAGGGGTCCGCGTGGGCCTGTCCCTTCCACTGGCCGACATTGTTCAACACTGCGGCAATCCCTCCTTGAGCCGCACCGCTGTGAGAACGCAGCGGATGGATCTTGGAGAGAACCGCAACATCCTTCTACTCCATTTTTGGACGCCTCCAATGCCGCCCAGGAACCAGCCAAACCAGCCCCAACAATCAGAACATCATGTACAATCTCTTCGCTCATTTGTTTTCCTTTTCATAGAATCAAATAGCTTACGGCTGCTGATTCTCACAGCCACATTGAGCATATATCCTTGAAATCAAGCAAATATAGTTGCAATTGTCCCTATTCTGTTGGTTATATTGTCACTAGTGTTCATCTAATTCGGTTCCTCATTCGATTCGATCCAGAACCCAGAGAATGCAGCCACACTCCATGCCTGGGCAATGCATCCTCGGGAGGTATGAGGTGCTTCAGCATCAAATATCTCACTGATCGAGCCTAAACCATGTAGATTTAGCTCATCGCAATAAAGTCTTCAGAATTCTCATCACTTTTTCTCTATCACGATTGAAGGCGGTAATCCGCGATCAGAAATGGCCCAATCAACCATCCCCAAACCGTCCCCTGGTGATAGCCACTGTCCCGCTGCCAGATATCGCCCCCATAGACAGGAACATATCCTTCCTCGTCAGGTGCAAGGCTCCGCAAACCATATTGTGTTAACAATTTTTCCTCGCATATTTTCAGCACTCGTTTCTTGTCGATCCTGCCTCAATGGAGAGAATGCCACCGCGGCAGCCAGAACCTGATTTGGGCGTCAGGAGGAATCATTACCTCCGGCCCATCAATCACATCGTAGCAGTAATCCTATCTCCTCGTTCCAGAATTTCCCAAAAGATACTTTACACATTTGGCTTTCTCAAGATATGACTCCGCATCAAGTCCACTATCCGGGAAAATTCGGCCATGACCCGCAGCGCCGAATACCACAACCCGTTGATCTCCACTGGCTTCCCGATCCGGGGGTGACCACGAAATCTTCTACTTTGGCATCCATCCAGGTAAGCTGTACACCTTCTTCGCCGCCGTAGATCAGCCATCTGCTGGATCCACATGGATCTGATAGCGTGTCCCTTTCTCATGATGCCCGATGATCTCCTCCAACTGGGGATTCAGATCAACAACCAATTTTTTCGCCTTCTCCGAATCCACGATTACCGATTTTTCGATAATACTGGTAAACCGCCTCGAAATACCACAAGGTTGCATCTATTGTATTGTAAACCGGCTCCTCTCCCAGATCAGGGAAACGGTTTGGCAGCATCCCGCAGTCAATGATATTCTCGCAAAAGTACGCAAAATACTCTCAGCTACTTCATATCGCCCAGTCGCTAATGTCAGCCCCGGAAGAGCGATCATTGTATCCCGCCCCCAATCACTGAACCAGTGATACCCGGCCATGATCGATTTTCCAGGATTTCCGTTCACTGTCTCTGTCCACAATGAACTGATCCGCAGACAGGGGGAGCTGTGCCGCCCATTCCGGAAGTGGTGCCAAGGGGCAGATCAGATACCAATTCTGCCTTCGTATTCCCTCCGCCTCGAAGCGCATCAGATCTCCCGCATTATATTTGGTTTCAGTTGTCAGAGTCATCAATGATCGATTCTCCCGGCGGAGGGTGCAAACAATATCCACCCCGTTGAACAGGTCAGTAAGTGCATCCAATCCCCGATAATCCTCCACGGCCAGGTAAAATTTCTCCAGCCAGACAGGAAGATGCTGGAATTCAGCCCCGGGCGCAAATAAGGTAATACTCCTGGATGGCTATCTTCTCCTGCCGTCACCCGGACACCCCATTCGCAGATCTCCTCGATTGAAAATCTGTCTCCTCTTGTTTGTTCGTATGGTGGAAATTGGTATAACCCAACATCGCCTTCAATGTCAGATCTGATCTCAGATATCGCCGCCGAGATTATGAATATTGCACGTAAGTGGTATTCTCGCCTTGCTCCATCCAGATTTTCTTCTCAAACAGGCTCTCACCAAGTTGGAATTGCCAGGTTGGAATTTGCCCATCGTGGAAGAACCTGACCAGGCTTGCACAGCCCGACGGAGGCACCAATAGGAAAAACAGCCGACTTCCATTGGTTGGCAAATAGCGGAAAAACTTCACCCCGCCCACAGTTACCCACTCATCCAGCTTTACAACCATGTTGACCCGATCCACATGGTGGCTTCAGCGCTGCCACCAATAATCCATGGTACCTTCTGGTCAGCACACCGGAGAACGTTCCGCTGGCATATCCCCCAATCCCATTTGTTACCAGCCATTCCAGTTTTGTTAGATCGTTCAAACTTGGGTTCTCAAATACTCAGGTCAACCATCTTGGCTCCTGGTAACAGTATTTCTCACATACTATTGTATCAAAGCCACCCATATTAGGGACAAATGTCCCTATAAAGCATTGCACTCAAAATCGTGACAATCTGCTTATTTTTGTGTATTGTATATATTACATTTGCACCGAATTTCACACAAGAGAGGAGGCCAGATGAGTAAAATCCTTTCCAATGCTCTGAGGATCGTTCTGGTAATAGGAGTGGTACTGGTGGGGGTTATTTATGCCAGCACCAAAGCCCATGCATTACCGCATGAACCAAGCTGGTTATTTCAATTGAATCCATGCAGGACCCTGATTGGGATATCACAACCCAACTTGATCATTCCGCCGCCGAACGAGGTGGTCATCCAGACCGCTGAGCATGATGAGTGCCTGCACTGCCATATTCTCGGATCATTTCGAAAATTTCTGGGTGCCCTTCACCAGGTGGTCCGTTGCCGGAATTGCCGTCATTTTCGCGGCATTCGGCATCACCCGCAGCGCCTGGGTCTGGCGAAATCGATCCGGTTGGGTCCCGGTCACCACCACGTATCGGCGACTGGATTGACGAACGCTACGAGTACCAAAGAAGCTCTCAATAAATTCCTGAAAAAACCAGTGCCAAACTGGGCAACCCGATGGTGGTATTGTCTGGGAGGGATCACCGCATTCCTCTTCATCATCCAGGCGATCACCGGCGTGATGCTCGCCTTCTACTACCAGCCCACGCCTGAGCACGCCTATGCCAGCATCCAATACATCGAAAACGAAGTCCTCTTCGGAGCCAGTATCCGGGCAATCCATCACTGGTCTGCCAATGGCATGATCATCATGTGTACCGCTCACATGCTCAGGGTCTTCATCATGGGCGCCTTCAAAGCCCCACGTGAACTCAACTGGGTCTCCGGTGTCATACTGATGATCACGACTCTTGGTTTTGGTTTTACCGGCTATCTACTTCCCTGGGATCAACGAGCATTCTGGGCTACAACCGTTGGTACTGAGATCGCCGGCGGCATCCCCGATATCGGCACCGCTGGTCCTGATCTTCCTCCGGGTTGGCTGGGGGATCACTGAAGCGACTCTCAGCCGATTCTATGCGCTCCATATCCTCGTCCTGCCAGTTCTGGTGATCGCTATGATGGGCGCTCATTTCATCATGATCCGCCGCCAGGGCCTGATGGAACCGCTTTAGGAGGCAGCCATGACCGAACAAAAAACTGATAAATCCAAAGAAACCATCCCCTTCTATCCGGATCACATCAAGACCGAGGCCTAGGTCGCCCTGGGATTCTTCCTTGTGCTTGTAGTCATCGGCATCATCGCCGCTTCAACCCGGTTGGCTTGGAAGACCCAGCAGACCCGATGGTCACACCAGACCACGTCAAACCGGAATGGTATTTCCTCGCCCTCTACCAGTTGTTGAAATATGTTCCCAAGACTGCCGGCGTGATCATCCCGATCATCGGAATGATCATCGCCCTCATCTGGCCATTGCTTGATCGAAAACAAAACAACAAAAAACAAACCCGCGCCAGGTGGATCTTCAGCATCGCCTTTATGACATTGCTGATTGTCGGAACGATCATTGGTTTGGTAAGCTGAGGAGGCAGAATGAGTGAGATTTCCCGCAAAGGTTTCCTGAAACTAACAAAAACATACTTTGCCGCTCTCGGCATCGGGGCCGTAGCCGCGCCGGTCATCGCTTATTTCTTCCCCGCAGAATTGGAAGAAACCCCTTCCACCCCGGTTCGGCGGGGCAAGGTCGATGACCTGCCGGAAGGCAAAGTCCAAAACGTCGCCATTCGGCCGTTACCCAGCCATCGTCGTTCATACTACAGAAGGGATCAAAGCCTACTCTGCAGTTTGCACCCATTTTGCCTGCATCTGCAAATGGGACGAAATCGCTGGGCAGATCGTTTGCCCATGCCATGAAGGCTACTTTGACCCTATTGATGGCAGCGTGATCTCCGGCCCGCCACCCACGCCGCTGGTATCCTCTGAATGTCGAGATAGACGATGGCAACATCTTCATCAGCACCGGAGGTGAAGCATGAGCGCTGAAGCCCCCGTCAAAGAAAAAGTCTCCTTTCACCACCTATCTCAAGGATTTCTTCATTCATGTTCTCGGGCAGGTACGCATCCTCAAGATCACCTATCCCGGCGTCATGCATTTCCTCATCTTCTGGGGATGACCCTGCTGGTCATCGGGCACATCGTTCTCCTGATGCAGATGGCACTCTTCCTGCCATTTGCGCTGCCCTTCCCGCGAGGGAACACCTATCTGATCTATGAGACCGTTTCAGATTTCGCCGGGCTGGCCCTGCTGATTGGCATCTTCATGGCTCTATTCCGCCGGCTGGTGCTCAAACCCTCCCACCTCGAATCCCGTTGGGACGACATCTATGCCCTGATCATGCTCGCTCTGATTCCGTTGATGGGCTACATCAATGGCGCTTTGCGCCTCACCGCCACCGCTCCGGATTGGGCCTCCGCATCACCGATTGAGAACATGGTCGCTGGCTGGTTCCAGGGCGCTCGGTATGACACCTCTACAGGCCAACAACCTGCACCTGCCCATGGTCATCCTGCACCTATCCATCGGGTTAATCCTTCTGGTCTCCATCCCCTATCACCAAACTCCGCCACCTGGTCGCCACTCCGTTGAACATCCTGCTCCGCACAGAGAAAAGCCGACGGCCAACTTGACAAGATCGAGGATATCGAGAACACCGAACTGCTCGGCGCCGGGGCTATTGAAGAATTCGAACCCCTGCCAACTGCTCTCCTTTGATGCCTGTCTGCGCTGCGGCCGATGCGAGGCTGTCTGCCCTGCCACAGCGGTTGGGATGCCGTATTCCCCCCGGATGTTGATCCAGACGCTTCGAGATCACTATGCAAGTCCACTCTGGTCACCCCGCTCTCTGATGGCTATCTCAGCTCGACCCGGATATCTTCGGCGAGGAGTACAACTGGGCCTGCACCACCTGCGGACACTGCATCATTGAATGTCCCGCCTTCATCAACCCGGTGGATCAGGTCATCCAACTTCGTCGTTATCAGGTACTCACTACCGGAAAAATGCCCGGCACCGTCGGTGAAACTCTGCGCAATATGGAACGCCAGGGAAATCCCTGGGGGCTTCCCCCCCAGGAGCGCGGCAAATGGTCTGAGGGCGTGATCTTCCCCTTGCAGATCCCGAAAAAGAAGGTCGATGTACTCCTTTACTTCGGTTGTGCGATGGCCTTTGATGAGCGAAACAAGAAGATTGCTAGAACCATCACCAATCTACTCAACGACTGGGGATTGACTATGCCTCACTTGGTATGGATGAAAGCTTGCTGCGGGGAAACCGCCCGCCGCATGGGACATGAATATATTTTCCAGGTAATGGCGGAAGAAAACATCCAGATCTTCAATGAATTCCAGTTCGATCGAATCGTCACTCCTTGCCCGCACTGCTACAACACCTTCAAGAATGAATATCCAAAATTTGGTGGGGATTTCGACAGTCCAGCACATCAGCGAACTGCTCTCCGAGAATATTAAAGACCTGCAGATCTCAGGCAAGAACGGACACAAAGCCACCTACCACGATCCCTGCTACCTTGGCCGACTGAATGGTGTCTTTGATTCCCCACGTGAATTAGCCGACAGTACCAGCATGCAGCAGACCGAGATGCCACATAATAAAGTCAACAGTTTTTGCTGCGGCGGCGGCGGAGGTCAGATGTGGCTGGAGACCGACGCCGAAACCCGCATCAATCATAAACGCCTAGATGAAGCCGTTAGCACCGGCGCAGACACCATCCTGACAGCCTGCCCCTACTGCCTGACCATGTTTGAGGACGCCATCGGCGCAAAAGGGCTGCAGGACAAGATCGAAGTACTGGATCTGACCGAGGCGATTGCCCGCGAGAGGGCTTGATATGCCGGTAGTTTGGCAAGTCTCCACCCAGGGCAAACCCCTGGCAGCCGTGCAGCAATTCCTGATGGATACCTGGGAATGTCTCAGCCTGGATGCCATGTTGCTACCCCTGCATGATCCGGAAGCAGGCGGGTGGAAACCGCAGGTGATAACATCCGCGGATAAGCTCTCAGGAGCAAATCCATTTAGCCCGATCATGATCGAAAACCTTGCCTTACGCATCCGTCCATTTCTGGGTAAGCACGCCGGAATGAACCTCGCAGTATTTCTCCGGCCCTGTGAGATGCGCGCCTGGGAAACCTTTAAAGAAGATCTCCCCCAATCCGAAAGCTCTCCAATCACCATTTCTGCGGATTGCATGGGAGCCTACCCGCTGAGCGAGTTTGGCTGGCGTTCTGAACGCAAAGGGTCCGAACAGGAGCTCACCACCGATCTGCTTCAATTCTCAATCCAGGGGGGAATCTCGTCCTTTCGTATGCGAACTGCCTGCCAGCTCTGCCCTGATCCTGCCGCATACAAAGCCGATATAAGCATCCACACTCTCGGTATTCAGATACGCGAGAATTTCCTTATCACTGCTAATCCCCCCATCAGTGACCAGCTAGGCAAACTAGACTCATTAAAGTTGGCAGACAGAGAAATCCTAGCCCACCACCGATCAATCTCCGGGAAACTGATCGACCGCAATGAAGCCACGAGACAGAGACTGGTCCACGCCTTGGCACACAATCTCTCTCTGGACCTGGAATCCCTGGTGGATCAATTGAACACCTGCGAGGCCTGCCAGTCCTGTATGCTCGGCTGCCCGATTTGTACAAATCTCGGCTTTAAACCTGGAAAAACCCTTACTCGCCAGGAAATTGCAGCGTGGATGGTTGCCTGCGTTGGATGCGGGATGTGCGAGGAACACTGTCCCACCCACAAGCCACTGGTGGAGATCTTCACCGTGATCAAGGATCAACTCGAGAAGATCAACTGACTTCTGGTCAAATAAAAAACAAGCTCTGAACCACTCAGAGCTTGTTTTCATTTTGTCAAATACTATGAATTCAAAATAATATGCGATCCCAACTGTGCCAGGCCCCGTATGTACACCTATAGCAGGGCTTAAGCCAGCTATCACTGAGGTTTCAAGTGATAGGATTCTTTGATCTGCTCCATCAGCTTGATTACCTCATCCTTCGGCCGCACCGTGGAAAACTGAAAGGTGGATCTTCTCCTTTCCTTTTGCGTCCTCCTCAAAATTGAGAGCATCGTCTGCACAGCTTTTTTCTTGGTTCGAACTGAATCCAGCGCATCTATCTTCCCATCTGTCAAGGTCAGGATTGGCTTCATAGATAGTAGGGATCCCACAAGCCTTTTTGCACCTCCGATCCGGCCGCCTTTATGCAGGAATTCCAGTGTATCCACTACAAACATCACCGTTGATCTTCTCGACAAGTCCCTGGCGGTCGCAGCAATTTCCTCCATCTTCCCCCTTCTTGAGCCTTCCGGCAGCCGCCAGCACTATCAATCCGGCAGACATGGCGGCAAACTTGAGTCCACCACCTCAACCGGGAATTCAACCATTTGTCAGCAGCCAGGGCAGAAGCCACCGTACCGCTGATTCCGCCGGAGATCAGGATCGCCACGATCCCGTCATAGTCTTTCGCCAATTCCTCATATTGCTCTTTGAATGCCCCAGCTGATGGTTGCGATGTTGTCGGGAGATTTTTCTCCTTCGGTCAGCCGTTGATAGAACTCATCCGGGGTGATATCCACATTGTCCAGATAAGTATTGTCATCCCAGTTAACGATCAACGGTATCGTATGGATGTCCAGTTCAGCCAACAAGTCTCCGGGATGTAAGCTGTCGAATCGGTCAATATTGCGGTTTTCTTACTCATATCTCTCTCCTAATTTTGTTCATCCGATTTTACTACAATCTCAATCCTGATCATACCCATTCGGGTTCCTTGGATTGCCAGCGCCAGGTGTCTTCACACATCCTCTCCAGCCTCAAATCCGCCACCCACCCCAGATCTCTCTTTGCCTTGGATTGATCCGCATAGCACTCCGCAATATCTCCGGCGCGCCTTGCTCAACCTGCTTATAGGGCACTTTCTGCCCAGTGCTTTCTTCAAATGCCCTGGTCATCTCCAGCACACTGTACCCCTGCCCGGTTCCCAGGTTGTAAATCTCCAACCCGGCTGCTCCTTGATCTTCTCCAACGCAGCTAAATGTCCCCTTGCCAGATCGACCACATGGATATAATCTCGGATCCCGGTACCATCCGGGGTCTCATAATCACTCCCAAAGACTTGAATCTCTGCCAGTTTCCCCACCGCTACCTGCGAGATATAAGGCATCAGGTTGTTTGGGATCCCATTCGGAGACTCCCCAATCAGGCCGGAAGGATGCGCCCCGACAGGGTTGAAATAACGCAGCAGGATCACATTCCACTCCGGATTTGCCACCTGAACATCCATCAATATCTGCTCGATCATCGCCTTCGTCCAGCCATACGGATTGGTCGGACTAATTGGGAAATTCTCCGTGATCGGCACGCTGATTGGATCGCCATAAACTGTTGCTGAGGAGCTGAACACGAAATTCTTCACTCCGTATTCCTTCATCGCCTCCAGCAGGGTTATCGTCCCGCTTACATTATTACCGTAATATGCCAGCGGCATCTCAACTGATTCCCCCACCGCCTTCAACGCTGCAAAATGGATCACAGCCTCGATCTGATTTTCAGAGAAAATCTTCCGCAAAGCATCTCTATCCAGCATATCTGCCTCATAAAGGCGGATCTCTATTCCGGTGATTTCTGCCACCCGATCCAACGATGCTTTGCTGCTGTTGCTGAAATTATCCACCACTACCAGGTCGTATCCCCCGCCGATCAACTCAACACAAGTATGACTCCCAATGTATCCAGCCCCACCAGTTACTAAAATCGCCATTTTCATTTCCTTTCAACAAGGTTTGTTGCTGGAAACCCTGCACCTCTCTCCTCCGAATGGGAGTACTATACCTCAGCCGGTATCATCTGGCAATAATAGAATTTCCTTAACCAGGGATTGTAATCCAAATGAGTTGTGGTAATATGTCGCCGAGTATGTTAGTCATCCGATCCCAGACAACCCATATGACTATGCGAAAATACCTGCTTGTTTTTCTTTTTTTATTGATTACTATTTTTCCTGCTAGGACTGCTGAAGCTGAACAGGTCGCTTTGCCGTCCCCCAATGAAGTCGTCACCCTGATTAATTCATACCGCCAACAGAATGGCCTCGCGCCTCTGGAGTATAATTCCTTGCTTGCAAGCTTGGCTCAACAGCAAAGCGAATATCAAGCCCAGATCGGGACTATTACTCACACCGGACCCGGGGGGACAACTCCCCAACAGAGGGCAGCGTCAGCTGGTTATGGCGCAGTTTACTTTTCCGAGATCATTTATGGCGGGTCGAGTGCCACACCTGGTTCCGCCCTCTCCTGGTGGCAGAATTCAAGCCTCCATAACAGTATTATGCTGAGTACAACTTACACCCAGATCGGCGCTGGGGTTGCCACCGACGGCACTATGACATATTTCACTGCAGAACTTGCCCACCCAACCGGCGCACCAGCAGCCCCGACTGCTACTATTGATCCCTCGGCTCCCACGCCGGAACCTGGAGCCGCCACTTCCACAACCGTGCCAGTTCCTGTCATCATCCCGGTGAGCAAATCTACACCCAACCCGGACGGCACCGTTCACCATATCGTCCAGCAAGGTCAAACCCTGTGGACAATTGCTGCCATATACGGAACAACAACTGACAAGATCATCGAACTGAATGGAATGGAATCCTCGTACATTTTCCCTGGAGACGATCTGATCATCAGCCTGACTTCGGAACAGCCAGCCAGCACACCTGGTGCCGCCTCTCTTGCAACCACACTGCCTTCTGGCCCCACCCCCACTGTGGACCTCAGCACCACACAGGAATCCCCCCTGCAGCCCTCCCCCGCTCAGCAGGGAAAAGGTACCCCTATGCTTGGTACCCCTTTCAGCATGGTTGTGGAACAGGCAGCCGAATTGCCAACACCAACCAACACACCAGTTTCAACCAAAGACCCAGCTAATTCTGCTCAGCCTTCCAGTTTTCTGGGCACCAACCCGATCGTCTCCACCCTGGTAATTGCCGCCGTGGTCATCCTGGTTCTTGTCGTGCTTGCCAGTGGTTTCATGCAAAACAAACCAGGCCGCCCGCCTAGGGACGACCTGTTGAAATAATCTCTCAGACCAGCTCTGATCAGGCTGCCGCGGCCAGTCCCTTTTCCTTGATGTACAAACCGAACAACAGCGGAACATTTGCCAGATTCACCACACCAAAAATTATCACCATGGTTGTGAAACCAAATCTCTCGGTAAGCTGACCACCGATCACCTGACCGCCCACAGTGCCAAGGTTGATGAACATCATGAAGATCGCAAACATCGACGCCGCGATCCGGGCATTGCTCAGCCGCATCGCTACAGCCGCATACACCGCGTTATAGTAGCCATAAGCCAACCCAAAGATTAAGCCGAACACCCCAATCCAACCGATCCCGGTACTGACCGACAGCCCCAGACACCCGACCGTGGCCAATCCAATTGCCACCAGCAGGCTCCGCTTATCTCCAATTCTGTCCGTCAACCAACTGTTGGATAGAGCGCCCAGGATTCGCCCCACCATGGATAACGCCACCAATAAGCCAATATTCCCGATCTCGATCTCATAGATCTCACGAAGGTAATCGCTCAAGAAGGTAAGTACCCCGTCCAGCGCAATCGCATATACGAAACCCATCAGGGCCAACAAGATTACCTGCGGTGAGCCAAAACTCTTGAACGCTGACCAATGGAATTTTTCCCGCCTACCTGCTGCCTCAGGTTTCTCGCGCAATCCGGTGGAAAACAGCACAATCAGCGGGATCACCGAGATCAAAGATATCACGAAGAAAACCCACTGCCAGCCAAATTTTTGAGCGATCACCCCACCAACCACCAGCATCAACAAGATTCCCGCCGCCCGTGCCCCAACCATCACGCCCTGGATCTTGCCCCGCCCTTCTTCAGGAGTCGAATCTAACGCCAACCCATCAGTGCAAGTATCATAAAGCGCCATGCTGATCGATGCGATCAAGGCAACGAGTGCAAATCTTGTCAGTCCATCCTCCACCGATACAAATGGAGCAATCCCAATGGCGATGATCTGACCAACCAGTCCCAAAGCGATGTAGGGTTTCCGATGTCCCAACCCAAACAAGTTGACCCCATCACTGAGCATCCCTAACAGGATCTTCAACACGAACGGGATCGCCAGGATCGCCTGGAATATTCCCACCTCCCCTGCTGAGTATCCCGCATCGCCCAGATAGAGGATGTTGAAAGTCAAAAAATAACTCATCAGCATCCCCTGGGAAAAATACAGACTGCCGAACAATCCAATCCGTGTAGTTTCCTTCATAACTCTTTCCTTCCGCCACAATTCCCTAAAATTGATTTCTCTCCATCATACATCATTCTTGTTATACTAGTATAGATTTGATTTTAGTTCAAACTCGCGACCTATTATTAGGAGGAATAATGGAATACACAAATCTTGGACGCACCGGACTGAGCGTCAGCAAATTATGCCTTGGGACGATGAACTTCGGCCCCCAAACCACTGAAGAAGACAGCTTCAAGATCATGGACCAAGCCCTCGATCTGGGGATCAATTTCTTTGATACCGCCAATGTCTATGGCTGGAAAACCGGCGAAGGCATCACCGAACAGATCATCGGCCGCTGGCTTGCACAGGGTGGCGGCCGCCGCGAGAAGATCGTTCTCGCCACCAAGGTCTATGGCGGCATGGGGGAATGGCCCAACGAGAGCCGCCTGTCCGCCTATCACATCAAGCGCGCCTGCGAAGAAAGCCTGATGCGCATGAAGACCGACCACATCGATCTCTACCAGATGCACCACATCGACCGCGACACCCCCTGGGAAGAGATCTGGCAGGCGATGGAACAGCTGGTCCGTGAAGGCAAAGTGCTCTATGTCGGCAGCAGCAATTTCGCCGGTTGGCACATCGCCCAGGCCCAAGGGGAAGCCAAAGCCAGGCACTTCATGGGACTGGTATCCGAGCAAAGCCTTTACAACCTGAACGCCCGCATGATCGAGATGGAAGTAATCCCTGCCTGTGAGCACTATGGGCTGGGATTGATCCCCTGGAGTCCGCTTGGCCGGTGGCATGTTGGGCGGCGCATTGAAGAAGATCAAAGAAGGCCGGCGCGCCTCTGAACAGCCAGCAAAAAGCGATCGAAGAGACATCGTGAACAGTTGGAAGCTTACGAAGCCTTCTGTGCATCGAGATCAACGAACACCCGGCCGATGTTGCCCTGGCCTGGCTGCTGCATAATCCAGTAGTCACCGCCCCGATCATCGGCCCGCGCACCTCTGAGCAGCTTGAAGGCAGCTTGCGCGCCCTAGAGATCAAACTCAACAAGAAAAACCTGGCCAAACTGGACGAAATCTGGCCCGGTCCAGGTGGCACTGCACCAGAATCCTACGCCTGGTAATCAAATCAATCAAGGAAGATGAACATTATGGGAAACCTAGTGCAGGAAAAAACCAATCAGGCCGTTGAAATTCTCAGGGAGAAAGATATCGATCTCTGGATCACCTTTGCCCGCGAAACCACTGCCGGCGGCGACCCTGTGCTCCCATTGATCTATGGCCGAGGCCTCACCTGGCAGTCCGCATTGATCATCTCAAAGACCGGGGAGAAGATCGCCATCGTTGGCACATTTGAAGAGAACACCGCCATCCGCACAGAGGCATACGACACAGTCATCCCCTATAACGAATCCATCCAACCTATCCTGCTGGAAACTCTGGAAACGCCTCGATCCCGGCACTATCGCCATCAACTTACTCTGAAGCCGATGTGTACGCCGATGGGCTTGGGTCATGGCCTCTACAAGGTTCTGAACAGGCTATCTCGCCGGCACCAAATTCGCAGACCGGCTCATATCCGCAGAACCGATCATCAGTGCGCTCTACGTGGACGTAAAACACCCGCCGAATTGGCCCTTATCAAGCAGGCCATCCAATCCACCAAAGAAATCTACGCCAACACCTTTCAGCAGGTCAAAGCCGGGATGACAGAAGCCGAAATTGCTGACCTCATGCACAAAGAAGTGGAAAAGCGCGGCCTGACCACCTCGTGGGAATGGGATCACTGCCCAACAGTCAATGCAGGCAAAGACAGCCCGGTTGGTCACGTCAGCCCTACAGACTTAGCCCTCAAACCAGGCGACCTGCTTCACTTCGATTTTGGTGTCACCGAAAACGAGTATTGCTCAGATATCCAACGGATGGCCTTTCTGCCCTCTGACAGACCAACCAGAGCCTGGAGAAAAGCTCACTCACGCCTTCCAGACCATCGTCAGAGCGATTGAGAAGAGCGTGGAGGCGATTAAACCCGGCGTGGCAGGCAAAGATATTGATGCCATCGCCCGCAGAGACCCTGGAAGAAGCTGGCTATCCCGGAATACAAACACGCCCTCGGACACCAGGTGGGCCGCCAGGCCCATGACGGCGGTGGGATCATAGGCCCCTTGTGGGAACGCTACGGAGATACGCCAAACTGGCCTCTGGAAGTTGGGCAGGTCTACACGATCGAGCCCAGCATCATCCACCCCGAGTCGGTGTTGTTGCCCTTGAGGAGATGATCCTGGTCACCGAAACCGGAGCCGAATTCATCTCCGAACCACAGAAAGAATTGATCATCCTGAAACCATGAAGAACATCCAAACCAATCCCCAAACAAAAACGTATTGCCCTTGTCGCCCATGATGGACGCAAAGCAGACCTGCTGGACTGGGTCAACTTCAATAAATCCACCCTCAGCGAACACTTCCTCTTTGGAACCGGCACAACCGGGAAAATTATTGCCGAGAATACCGGGCTTGCCAGTCAAACGGCTGATCAGCGGCCCCTTGGGCGGCGACCAGCAAATCGGCGCGATGATTGCCGAAGGCAATCTTGATATGCTCATCTTCTTTTGGGATCCGCTGGAACAGCAGCCCCACGATCCGGATGTCAAAGCCCTGCTGCGAATTGCTGTGCTGTACAACATCCCCACCGCCTCCAACCGATCCACGGCAGATTTTCTGATCAGTTCTCCCCTGCTCCAGGATGATTACGACCGGATCCTGCCAGACTACCAGCAAAGGCTGGAAGAAGCCAAGGAGGATGACTGATGCCAATCACCGAATGTCCCTGGAATCAAGGTCGGTCACGCCACAGACCTTGAAGGCATCACCGGTTGCACCGTCATCCTGTCTGAAAAAGGCGCTGTGGCGGGTGTTGATCAACGCGGTGGCGGCCCTGGCACCCGAGAGATCGCCCTGCTCAATCCAGTCAACCATGTTGAGAAAGTCCACGCTATTCTGCTCTCGGGTGGATCAGCATTCGGCCTGGATGCCGCTGCTGGCGTGATGAAATACCTCGAGGAAAGCAATATCGGCTACCAGACCGGTGTTGCCCGCGTTCCGATCGTCCCCGCCGCAATCCTCTTCGATCTCAATATCGGCGATCCAGCAAGCCCGCCCGGATGGCGAAATGGGCTACCAGGCATGCCTCAATGCCTACACGAAGATCCCCCAGAGGAAGGCTCCGTTGGTGCCGGCACCGGAGCATCGGTCGGCAAACTGCTTGGGATGGGACAGGCCACAAAGGCCGGAATGGCACCGCCAGCATTGAAATTGGCGGAGGCGTCATCGTGGGGGCTATTGTCGCAGTCAACGCAGTTGGAGATGTGATTGATCCCGAAACCGGTAAGATTGTAGCCGGTCTCCGTTCGCTCGAAAAAGGGCCCGCTCAAGATTGGCGGAGATGACCTCTATGCCGATTCTCTCCAGATCATGAAAACCATGGCCGGCAAGCTCTTCTTCAACCTTGCAGAGAGGGCCAATACCGTTATCGGCGTGGTTGCCACCAACGCTGCCTTTACCAAATCACAGACCACCAAGATCGCCCAGATGGCACAGAACGGGGTCGTTCGCAGCTATCCGCCCAGCCAACACCATGCACGATGGTGACACCATGTTCGCCCTCTCTACCGGAAAGAAAAACGCCAACGTAAATATCGTTGGCGCCTATGCCGCCCAGGCAGTGCAGCAGGCTATTCTAAATGCCGTTGCCGCTGCAATTTCTCTTGGCGGAATCCCAGCGGTTAACGATCTGAAAGAATAAGTCCTCAGGGATTCGCCGGAGCAGCCAAGATGATCGTCCAATATCGGGTTTGCTCTCATCATCCAGTTGCGCAAACCCGATGCCTATTTGTGTAAAGTCCCACCCTAAGCAAATTCTCCCGATGCCCTTCACTTGCCAGCCAGGCACCAACCAATGTCTCTGGAGTCGCATATCCCAGCGCAATATTCTCCCCAACCGCCGAGAAAGCATAACCTGCCGACTCCTATACGCGCATCTGTCAAGCCACTGGTAGGGCTGTCATGGCTCAAGAATCCGCCGCAGGCCATCTCCTCGCTATGCTGACGGGCAACCTGGGTTAGAAAGGCATGTTCGCTCAATTTTGCCAGCCCGGCTTTGATCCTTGCTTCATTCACCAATCTCACAACCTCCGCCTCATATTGCAAGTTTTCGGAAACAACACAGTCTGGGGAGTGCTGCTTCTTTGGTTGGCTCTTCTTAATCTCTGCAGCGGATTGGGTGGTGGGTTCTTCTGCAGGCGTTGCATCAGGTTCAGCTATGGCAGCCAGAAGAACAACTGGCTCAGGTGCAGGTAGGGGTTATCACCAAGCTCTCTCCTCGCCTGGCAATTGAAATCACCTCCGTCTCCACACTGCGATGCTGGAGTGGAGCAACCTACTCAAAACTCCAACTTAAAACTACAGAAGGTACAAAAATAATCTCTGACCGATCCATAACGCCACCATTATACGTCCTCTTGACTGATTTTCAAATACATAGACAGATGGGAGACCATCATGTAGACTTATCCCATGGCCTTAACACCCGAACCCATCTTACATCAGCAACCAGACTGCGAGACGGTTTCTTCTCGATCATCAATTTCTCCTGCCTGCCGCGTGCAGTTAATACCCGAAGAGATCCTTCCTAAAATTTTCGGTCGACTTGGCTGCATCCAATTTGACACCATCAACGTGGTTGGCCGTAACGCTGACCTGGTACTGCAATCCAGGGTAGAAGGATACACGCCTGAAATCCTCGCAAGACTTCTTTATCAGGACCGCGCCTTGATTGATGGCTGGGACAAGATGGCCTCCATCTACCCAGCCACCGACTGGCCCCATTTCCACCGCAGGCGGAAAGCACATGCGCATCCACACAAAAAATCGGTCAAAAGAAGCCATCCAGGCTGCTCCAGAAATCTTTGCCGCAATCAAGGAAAATGGCCCTTTGTCATCGATTGACATCAAAGATGACCGTAAAACAGATTGGTGGTGGGCGCCCACCTCGGTATCCCGCGCCGCCATGGAAGCCCTGTTTGCCAGTGGCGATCTGGGAATTGATCACCGAATCAATACCCGGCGTGTCTTTGACCTTATCGAAAGATTGTTGCCAGAAGATATCCTCAATGCTCCCGATCCACACTCGCGAGGATCAGACACTATCTATCCTGGCATTATCTCCGGCGCTTGGGAAGTATGGGGCTAGGCACAATGAGAACGGGCGAATATTGGTACGGCATCCAGGGCGGGTATAAGGTCGCAGAACGAAAAGCAGGACTCAAAAACCTCATCAAAGATGGTCTGGTTACCCCGATATCCGTCGAGGGGATCACCGGGCAGGAATTTTACATCCGTACAGCAGACTACCTAAACATTGCCAATTTGCCAGCAGGAGACCTCAAAAACAGCAAAGCCGCATTCATTGCACCCCTTGACAACCTGATTTGGAACCGGTCGCTGATCAATGACCTCTTTGGCTTCTCCTACACCTGGGAGGTCTATAAACCGAAGAAATCTCGCCAATTCGGGTATTATGTCTTACCCGTCCTCTATCAAGACCGCTTTATCGCCCGCGTGGATATGAAACTCGACCGAAAGACCAATATCCTTTATCTGATCGACTGGTGGTGGGAAGAAGAAGTTCGCCGCA
The DNA here is from genome assembly GCA_963722735.1 of uncultured Chloroflexia bacterium. Taxonomy (GTDB): domain Bacteria; phylum Chloroflexota; class Anaerolineae; order Anaerolineales; family UBA11579; genus UBA11579. The sequence goes on along the minus strand of CAVROH010000019.1, from coordinate 118,417 downwards.
CGCCAGAAATGGAAGCCGCAATCAGCCAGGCTTTTCATGATTTCCTCACATATCTGGACGGCGATAAGATCAAACTGGTTCGGGAGAATTTCACCGCCAAACGCCAAGCTTCGCTCTTCGAAGCCTTAATCAGAGAAGCAAATGAGTGACCCCCGCTGGATTCCTGCCCGGCAGGTCGAGGCAGAGATCAAAATCTCCAATTCAGTTTTCATTGCCACAGCCGCTCCGGCATTTTCTGTTGATGAAGCCAAAGATTTTATTCAACAGGTACAGAAGAAATATCAGGACGCCACCCACAATGTCCCTGTGTTCATCATCGGGCACCCGCCTTCGGTCATCGAGCACAGCAATGATGATGGCGAACCGGCTGGTACAGCTGGCCGCCCCGCCCTCTCCGTTCTTCGCGGCAGCGGGTTTGGTGATATCGCCATTGTCATCACCCGATACTTTGGTGGCACAAAACTTGGCACTGGTGGATTGGTCCGCGCCTATAGCGATTCGGTCCGTGAAGTCCTGGCAATTATGCCCAAAGCCCAGAAAGTTGCCACAGTGACCACTGAATTCTCTCTCCCCTATGCGATTTACGAGCAAATCCAACGGCTGTCAGACATTCACCATGGAACCATTCTGGACCCGGTGTTCCTGGCAGATATTCGGGTATCGATCAAATTCCTGGAAGATGATTTCGTCCCTTTTCAGGAAGCTGTCGAGCAACTAAGTAACGGCAAGATCACCCCGCAGATCACATCTTCCAATCCCAATGAAATTGTGGAGCTTTAAGCAAGTCCCTAAGGGGCTTCACCCCACTCGCTGATCGGCATCCAGTCGTTTTCCCCATCAAATTGCCAGAGTCTCATCCATGATGGCGCTCTTTTCCCATTGGTAAAATCAACCGTAAACAAACCGCCCATCACATCGAAATCTTCTAATCGGATTAATTGTTGGTAAGCATCCTCCGCAGAGATATTTCCGGAACTAATTTGATCAACTGATGTCTGGAATACTTCTCGAACCAAATCGACACTCCCCTGCCCAATCAAGTAGCCAGCATCCCGCGTCAGATCAGATCTCCCCGCCGCAGAATGGTTCCGTGCAGCCAGTTGGATCGCCGGATTGTCCTCTTCAGCCCACCAGGCAATTGAAAATGGCACCGTATAACCCTTGTCTATCTGGCCAGTCAGCAAGCCCAGGCTAACCCCCGCATCCATCGACCAAATAGAACCGCCTACTAAAAATGTGTTTTCCAGGGCAAGCGAGCTGATATCATTCAACAGCACAGCCGTCCCCGTTGAGGATGCATCAGAATAGAGAACAGTCACCCCATTCTGCACCGAATCGATAAGGAAATTCGTCACACTTGCATTTGCCGAGGATCGCACAGCCGACTTGACCGGCACCGAGAAGCTGTCCCCATTCAGTCTAATAATTTCCGCATCAATGAATTTATCCGGCTTTTCATCCGCTTCATCCAGATACCCAACCTTCAATTCATTGTAAGCCCCAGCCGGGCGGATCGTTTCCCAATTCACCCATAAGCTCCGGACGAAGTAGGACAGTTGCTCATCCGGAGTCGGCACCAGCCAGAACAACATCTCAGGCTGATTGGTCGGTGGGTCGTACCGTTCTCCACCAACTCCAAAATACAGGAACGGCACCATCTGGTGATTGATCTCGTAATATAGAAGTTCGTCCACTGGTGCAGCCATCAACGCCAGCAATGGGTCAGTTTCCTCCAGTTTATTTGTAATTATCTCCAGGATTTCCTCTTCACTCTCCGGGAGATCGACAATCACAAGTTTGATCAGGGCGCCGTTCACCCCTCCGCGGGCATTCAGATCCATTACGCCATCCAGCACACCCGCTTGGATCGATTCCACCGACTGAGCGTATCCCTCAATGGTGGGCACAAACAGCACTATCGGGAACGCTTCCCCGCGCAGATCCGGGAAGGTAGGTGGGGTGGCTGTTTGGAAAACGCCTGCATCTGAACTCTCTTCATTGCCTGAAAGCTGGTCCCGGTCATAATCACCGACTCCATCTACGGCTATGCAACCCGCAGCCAAAAATATCAGGGCGAGGAAGGGAAGAACGCGCTGGAGCTGAACTTTCTTGATAAAAAATTTCATACCCGTATTGTAATAGATTCCGCCCAATGTGCCCGAAATTCAAACTGCACTCTTTACAATAAACCCTGTCAACGGTATCATCCAAGCACCCAGGTTGGTTGGGCGATCGCAAAAGGTTCCCCTTTTGAGGAAAGTCCGCACTCCACAGAGCATGATGCCGGGTAATACCCGGGGCGAAGAAATTTGCCGGATAGGGCCACAGAAAACAACTGCCAGCAGAAATGCTGGCGATGGTGAAAAGGTAGTGTAAGAGACTACCGGCACATCCAGCAATGGGTGTGGCCAGGCAACCCCCATCAGGAGCAAGGCCAAGCAGGAAGTGATGAGGCTGCTCGTCTCACTAAACTTCGGGTAGGCTGCAAGAGGAGTCGGGTAACCGCCTTCCCAGACAGATGATCGCTCAGGCTTTTTAGCCGGACAAAATGCGGCTTATAGATCGACCTCGGGTTTTCCTTTCCAACGGTTTTCCCGGAGGAAGAAGATATGCTCCTCCATCAAACATGCTCGAGGACGGGAAAATTAACACTTTCGAAAAAATAATTTCCACACTCTTACTGGTAGCAAACTGGGGATTTATGAAATACAATTAATAAAATATTAATACCATGGAAAAGAAAGTAATTATTGGGAAATTACATTCAGGCCATCTTGGAGGATACTGCATGCGAAGGCTGCCTAGATCAATCACAGCTTTAGTTTTTTATCTCTTTTTTATATTCAATATCGAGCGGGTTACACTTCAGGACGCCGGGATAGTGGATATCAAAGGGTTTGTATATCTTCTCGTAGCCCTGTTCGTCCTCGTCATCATCCGAGTAGACCGCATTCGCGACCAATCGTTAGGAATACTGCTATTCCTGGCCACCACTGTCTATTTTATCGGAAAATTCTCCGTATTCTACTTCTACACCCTATGGAACGAAAACACGATCTACTTGATCATCACGGAACTAGCTGTTCTCTGGATTGGGATTTGGTTGGCAAAAATGGTCGGGGATGCAGTAAAAGACTTCTCTGAAGCGGTGGAGTCTATCACCTTCTCAAGCCTGGAAAAAACCAAAACGCTCGAGGAAGCCGATCGTGATATCCAGGCAGAGTTATATCGCAGCCGTCGATACAATTATCCTCTGACTCTCGTAGTAGTCCAACCCGAGACTGATCCGCTGGAATATATCCCCCAGATCGCCATCCAGGAAATGCAAAAATCACTCCTGAGCCGTTACGCGGCAGTCAGCCTGGCTAGAGAGCTGGGCAAAGAACTTCGCCTGCTGGATACGATCATTGACCTGAAGCATAATATGCGCTTCGCGATCCTCTTCCCGCAGACAGATGGCGGCAAAGCAGATTATCTGATTGATCGCATCTACAAAATCGCTATCGACCTCGGTGTCGGTGTCACCTGTGGACACGCCTCATTCCCCTCAGATGCCCTGACGTTTGATGAACTTTTGTACACAGCCAGCGACCATATGCGTTACCCGACAAGCTCAAAGCCATTTGATGAGGCCGCCGAAAGTGAAAGTTCATTGAAGCCTTCGCTCAGCGATATCACCGATGGGGAAAAATAACTGATTTATGACAGTCACTTACACACTCCCGATTTGGGTCAAAGACATCAATGAAGAGACCATCCTGCTAAAAGGAAACTGGTACAGAGCAGTAAAACGGGTCATGGACATCATTCTGGTTATTCTGATCCTCCCTGTGGTTGCCCCGGTTTTATTAATATGTTCAATTGCAATTAAAATGGAAAATTTTGATGCCCCGGTGATTTACTCTCAGCTTCGAACTGGCCGCGGTGGAAAATTTTTCAAAATGTACAAATTCCGCACCATGGTTCCCAACGCCGAGGAACTGGAAAAGCAACTGGCCCATCTCAATGAACTGACCTGGCCGGATTTTAAGATAAAAGATGATCCCCGTATCACAAAAGCGGGCAAAATCCTGCGAAGGACGAGTCTGGATGAACTTCCCCAGATCTTCAACATCATTATTGGCAATATGAGCATCATCGGTCCGCGCCCCACCAATTTTGGCCCGGATAGGTATGATATCTGGCAAACTGAAAGATTTGATGTTCTCCCGGGAGTAACCGGGCTTTGGCAAGTCCTGGGCCGCGGCAACACCCAATTCGATGATAAACTCCGCCTCGATATTATCTACGTGAAGAAACGCAGCATAAAACTCGACATGCACATTCTCCTCAGGACGATCCCGGTCGTACTAACCGGGCAGGGTTCCTATTGATGAGAATTGGATATATCATGTCTCGCTTTCCCCTACTCTCGGAGACCTTCATCCTGAGAGAGATGGACGAGGTTGAAAATCAGGGTGGTGAGATAGCCTTATACCCACTGATCTGCCAGGAGCAGGATGTTATCCACAAGGCAGCAAAAAAATGGATCCCCAGGCGTATTTGCATCCCATTTTACAGCCTGAGTACCCTGAGAGGCGCATTTCGCGTTTTCCTTCGCAAGCCGCTAAAAGTCCTTCGCCTCTTAGCAGAGATCATCATATGGAACCTGCCATCTCCCAGTTTCCTCTTCAGGTCACTGCTCCTTTTCCCAAAATCCCTGGCAGCAGCATCCAGAATAAAAGAAGACGGGCTGGATCATATCCATGTCCACTATGCCTCCCATTCTGCCCTTATGGCTTATATTATCTCCCGTCTTGAGAATATCTCATACAGCATCACGATCCACTCCCATGATGTATACGACAACCATGTCATGCTAAAACAAAAACTGGGCAGAGCAAAATTTTTAATTACCATATCGGATTTCAACGTTGAATATCTGGAGAATTTGCTAGGGGAACAAATCCGTGAGAAGATCCACGTAGTCCACTGCGGCGTGAACCCCAACGATTACAAACCACTCCCCCCACAAATTAAGTCAAAGAAGAAGAAAATCGAGATTCTCCAGGTCGGTAGCCTTCACTGGAAAAAGGGCCAAACATACTTCCTTGAAAGCATCCACCTTCTCTCAAAAACACTTCCTAACCTCCATGTCCGTATCATTGGTGATGGCCCGGAAAGGCCCAACGTAGAAGCCAGGATCAACGAGTTGGGCCTGGAGAAGATCGTGACCTTAATGGGATCACTCACCCAGGACGAAGTCCGTCAAATTCTCCTCACTGCGGATATCTACGTGCAATCCAGTGTCAGCGAGGGCATCCCGGTAGCCTTGATGGAAGCCCTCTCGTGCGAACTCCCGGTTGTCGCTACCAGGATCACCGGCATCCCCGAACTCATCCGGCACGAGGAGACTGGGCTGTTGGTCCCTCCCCGCGACCCGCAAGCAATCGCAGATGCAGTCATCAAACTGCTGGAAAATCCACAACAAGCCCGCCAATACGGCCAGGCAGGACGCAAACTGGTCATCGACAAATTCAATCTTGCTTCGAATGTATCTGCTCTATATGGTATTTTTAAATCTTATTTGCTCACTTCCTAAAACAATTCGCACCTTTTCTGTCGGATTATTTGGAAATATCAGACAAACAAGGTAAAATACAGCCAACCCTTCACCTCCATATTGGAGCATTTTATGACTACACGTAATGATAAGTCTCTTCAAACCATGGATAAAAATACCAGGTCGCAAAATTATTGGCCGACGTTGTTGATAGGCGGATTACTGCTCACAGTTGCCGCCTCAGTGGGCATTTCTTATATTCAGGAAATCCAGCGCTACTACATCATTGGGGTCATCCTTGCCATGGTGCTGGCGGTGGTCATGTTCTTCAAGCCTGAATTAGGCGCATATCTGTTAATCATTACCGTTTTCTCCAGCTTATCCGACCTTTTCACTGAAAGCGGTCTACCCAGCATCAACCAGCCTCTGGTCGCCCTGATGATGATCGTAGTCGTAGCAAATCTCATCTTCGCGCCAGAACGCCTGACGCCTCTCAACAAAATTTCTAGGGTGGAATGGGCGCTGCTTGCGTATGTTTTGGTGGTTATTCTTTCTTACACGGTTGCTATAGATCAGCAAGTGGCATACGACGCCATCCTGCGCCTGGTGAAAAACGCCGCCATCCTCTTCACGATGTTCATGACCCTCAACTCAAGAAAGAAGGTCAGGGTGGCCATCCGTGTGCTCATCTCAACTATGGCTATCCTCGTAATTTTTGGAATTATCCAGGATTTCCTGGGCACTGAATTTACTTTCTGGGGACTCGCCAAGAGAAGCGTTTATGGTCAGGTTACCAATTTCGGAGACTTGCGCTACGGGGGACCAATTGGCCTGCCAAACGTGTGGGGGCAGGTACTCGGGTTTGTCCTTCCCTTCTTTGTTTACAGAGCAATCGGAAGCGCCACCAACTCGATCCAAAAATTGGCAGTGATCATTGGCACGTTCTTGGTCTTCCTGGCAATTTTGCTCACCGGCAGCCGCGGCACATTTGTCGCAATTCTATTAGTGCTCCCGTTGATTGCCGTTGAGCTGAAGGTAAAGCTCCCAACAATATTCATTGGTCTAGCAGTCGGTGCCATAATTATCGTCGCACTTCCTTCCGAATACACCATCAGGTTTACATCCTTACTCACAGGCACCAGCGAGTCAGGCGCGACGATTACACAAGATGAAGCGGTGCAAGGCAGGCTCAACAGTATGCGCGCTGGGTTGGCCATGTTCACAAGGAATCCATTTACTGGTGTAGGTGTTGGCAACTACCCCGCGAATTATTGGGATGTTGCCGATGATCTCGGTTTTGAGCCAGCAGCATCGGATATTCAATCGGATACAATGATCCGCGACCCGCATTCACTTTACATTGAGATCATGGCAGAGACAGGTCTGTTTGGAATTGGCACCTTCCTTATCTTCTTCTATTTCCTCCTGGTGGACACCTACAAAGCGCTGTCTTTAAGTCGAACAAGTGCCAATGAGCAACAATGGAAGAACTGGATTGCCCCGATCTTTTTCTCACTTGTCACATATTCGATCAGCGCTATCTTTTTGCATGGGGTTGTGTTCAGATGGTTCTGGCTGATCGCCGCTCTTGCCTTGGCTGCTATCCACCTCTCAGAATTCCAATTCAAGGACACCTAATCGGGGATCCGCACAAGTTTTTTTGAGAAGAACCTCAAATAAAACGCGCATGATACTGGCCATTAAAGATTGCTTGATTGGTTATAATCCAACCTGTGCCCTTCTATTCTTTGGGGATTTGTATGCAAAAGGAATACCTGTTGAACCCTGAAACTAACACTCAACATAAACCGAAGATCAAACTCCTCTGGATAATTGATAGTCTTGGTCGGGGCGGTGCTGAGAACTTAATGCCCACGATCCTGGGAAATATTGACAAAAACCGCTTTGACCAGCGCGTCTGTGTCCTTCAGGATAGAGATGGTAATCCCGTGGCAGGTGAACTTCAGGCAATCGGAATCCCCGTGGATTTTGTGCCAGTACCCAGACTGAGGAACCTCTCAAGTCTTCCCAGGTTGCTGTTCTACCTGAGAAAAGTAAAACCTGACATCGTCCATACCCAATTGGAATTTTCGGCCACTCTGGGCTGCCTGGCGACAAGGTTGCTGGGTATCCCTAATGTTTCTACCTTTCACGTGATTCATGATCCCGGTACTGTAAAACTGACCCGATGGAGATATAAGTTCATGTGGGCAAGCTATAGATACTTTGCCAATCTCATTCTCGCAGTATCAGATAGTGTCCGTAACAACATCATAGAAGCTGGCAAGATCCCCCCATCGAAAGTTTTTACATTGCACAACGGGATCGAGCTGGAAAGATTTTCTGAAATATCCCCGGATATTGCCAATGTTTCCAAAAAAGATTTCGGAATCCCGGAAAATTCCATTGTTCTGATTACTGTAGCAGTGCTCCGCCCTCCCAAAGGGATCCAATATATCCTGGAAGCCATCCCCCAAATTTTAGAAGAGATCCCAAACGCATACTACCTCATCGTGGGAGATGGTGAGCATCGGAATACACTGGAAGAGAAAGCGGAAACCCTGAAAATTTCGGGACACATTCGCTTCGCAGGTTACAGGTCAGATATCCCCGAGCTGCTTGCCTTGTCTGATATTTTCATCCTTCCGACCCTTAATGATGCCTTTCCAACTGTATTAATCGAAGCAATGGCAGCGGGGAAACCGGTGATAGCATCGAAAATCGGCGGGGTACCAGAAATCGTCCAGGAGACCATTAATGGCATCCTGCTTCCGCCGGGAAACCCCGATGCAATTCGGGATGCATGTATCCGTCTGATTCAAGATAAGGAACTATCCGAGAGATTTGCCAAAGCAAGTGTTAAAATTGCCAACGAAAAATTTGGCATCATGGGACAAGTGAAAAAATTAGAACAACTTTATACTGACCTTACCCACAAATGACAGAGAAACAAACGCGCCTTAGAATTTACATTATAGAACATCGTGGAGTTGGAGGCATGATTCATTACGCCTACCAACTGTGTTCAGCAATGGCAAAGCAAGAGGTTGAAGTTACCCTGGTGACAGCCCAGGAATATGAGCTTGAGCACCTTCCACACAATTTTTCAGTGATTAAACTTCTTGATCTATGGTCACGAAAAGGAAAGTCTGGTTCCACCAATAGTTCTACAGCCACGAGATTTTTATCAAAACTCTCTCGCTTTATTCGGAGACTCTTCCGGGGTTATAAATTCATCGCCGCTTGGTTCGTTTTGGTCAATTTCCTGGTCAAAGAAAAACCTGATATTGTTCAATTTGGGTCTATGGAATTTCCTTTCGAGACTTTATTCCTCCAATATATGAGGAGAAAAGGATTGGTCCTCACACAAATCTGCCACGAGTTCGAGCACCGTGACAGGAAAATTCCAAGCAAACTACTCCAGCATTTAGATTGGCGAGGTCAAGCAAAAATCTTCCGGAATTTCGACGCGATCTTCTTTCACGCCCAAAATAATTTGCAGAGGTTCAAATCGTTATACCCAGACACTACTGAAAATCTTTTTGTGATCCCAATGGGAAACGAAGCGTTATTTACATCTCAGGATGATGACGACGAGGCGGTACTTGCCCTTGCGAAAAAATATAAAGTGGCTCCCCAGGGTCCCAATGTGCTATTTTTTGGTACTATAAACCCCAGCAAGGGGCTTGATGATTTGATCAGGGCGTTTGCCAAGGTGCGCACAAGTAGGCCGGATGCCCGCCTGATCATCGCGGGAAACCCCTCAAAATATGTTGAGATGCATCATTACCTCGGCTTGATCCGGGAACATGATCTGGAAGAAGCCGTGGTTACGGATATCCGCTATATCCCAAATGATGATATCGCCCCGCTTATGCAACTCTCCAAAGTGGTCGTTTACCCCTACCACAACAGCACACAAAGCGCGTCCTTACAAGTTGCATATTCCTTTGGAAAGCCGGTGATCGCTACGAATGTAGGAGGGCTTCCCGAAGTGGTTGTTGATCAGAAGTCGGGTCTGCTGATCCCCCCAAAGGATATTGAGGCCTTGGCTGCTGCGATTATTAAGATCCTTAACGATCCGGAATTCGCGGAGCAAATGGGGGAATTTGCCAAAAATTTGTCGGAAACAGAGTTTTCCTGGGGCCCAATCGCCCAGAAAATATTGGGTGTCTATCAAAACTTATTACGGTCTAGAGAGAACAAATGGGCTTAACAATTGAATGTGTCCGGGATGTAGGCGGATTTTTAGCACTTGAGGAGGACTGGGAACGCCTATTACAGCAATCAAAGGTGAATTCGATTTTTCTAACCTGGGAATGGTGCTCCGTTTGGTGGCAGCATTTTAAAGAAGGTCGGCAACTTTATGTACTTACGGCACATGATGAGAAGACAAATGCTGTGATTGGGATTGCCCCCTTGATGATCCAGCCAAAATCCTTTTATCCCCTATTCGGAAAAAATCAGATCAAATTAGCCACGCCTATAAAATCCCTCTCCTTCATCGGGTCCAATCGAGCTGCCCCAGATCACCTGGATTTCATTACCCAGGCTGAATATAGAATCTACTGCTATTCAGGCTTTTTCCAATTATCTTCGTAACGCAAAACCCGAATGGAATATCATCGATCTCCGAGGTATCTCGAGCTCATCGATCATTCCGTCCACCCTGCTCTCTGACATCCCTGAATCCAAAGTCTATCTTGCAGAAACTGAGATCCCGATCATCGACCTCCCCGATACCTGGGAAACACTGTATGCCAGTTACAACAAGAAACAAAGGCAAAATATTCGCAGAAGGGAACGCCGGATAAATGAGGAATTTCCAGATAGCATCGCTCACAGAAAGATAGAAGACCCGGAAGAAATCCAGCCTCTGATAGAAAAGCTGCTCGATTACGGCCGGGAGACAAGGGGAGAATTATCCAAATCCAGTGGCTCAGAATTCATCAGAGTTTCTACATTTTTTGTTGAAGTCGCAAAGACATTCCTCGCACAAGACTGGTTGAGATTGTTTACCCTATCTATCGATGATGAGATCATCGCAGTCCAGAATATGTTTTTATTTAAAGAGAAGGTTTACTCTTTTCAAAAAGGTTACAGTCCCGAATATTCAAATTATAGCCCAGGCAACATTCTTCTTGTCCTAAATCTTCAGGAATTGATCGGTGAGAAAGCAAAAATGGTTGACTTTTTACGGGGCGAGCACGAGTATAAATTAAGATGGGCATCGCGCCTTGATATTAACAGGAATATCATCTTAGCCAGTGATCCTTTAGGTTCACTCTTTTTAAAGATTATATCAGGCCGGGAGGAAGCTAAGGGCCGTGCTGCCCAGCAGAGAAGAAGAATAGGTCCTTCCTCAATTTATATCTATCTCAACCACGGATTTTTTCTACTAACCTGGGCAACCCATACAACTTGGAAATGAATTTTGGCAAGGTGTCATTATGACTCACGAATACCCGTCTGACCGCATACCTGGACCTTTTAATCTTTTTATATTCCTGTGGACCAGTCCTAAGAGAGAAGGCTACTTCGTATCCCGTCTTCCTCACAAAAGCCATTAGCTTTTTATTGTAATCCTCTTCCTGCCCATTGGGATACGCAAATGAGTTCACTTGTCGGCCCGTGGCTGTCTCTATCTTTAGCTTGCACCCGACGATCTCATCTGCAGCCACTTTTGGGGGGACTCTGGTCAGGATCGGATGGTTGACTGTGTGTCCTCCCATCTCGATCCCGTCCTTTGCCATCTCGTTCACCTGCTCCCACGTTAGGAAAAGTTCGTTGAACAGGTTGTCCGGGATCGCCACATCCAACAAAGAGATGACCTCATCAACCGCCTGTTTTTTCTGATCATCCGCCAAATTCTTCAGCGCTTCCACTAGAGGAAGGATATTTTCCTCTTTCTCTTGTTCTGATTCCCAATCAAAGGTCCCGCCGATTCGCAATGAAAGGTAGTCTTTCTTTGTATTCATCATCGCATACGCCAGTAGATCCCAGAAAAAGGGCTTATTATTGTCGATGTACCCGGTCGCCAGGAAAATCACTGCCGGTAGCCAGCGCCGCTTCAAAGCCGGATATGCATGAAGATAATTATCCCGATAGCCATCATCAAAGGTAATCAGGGCGGCGCGCTCAGGAAGTTCCGCCTCTTCATTCAGCCACCCCACCAGGTCCTTGACAGAGATAATATTGAAATTCTTTTCCAAATAGTCAAGCTGAACATCAAACATCTCCGGGGTTGCGCTGATGTTTGGTTTGAAAAACGCATTGGAGTCATCCGGGTTAGCAATCCGGTGATAATTCAACACCGTGAGCATGTCCGGGTTGAGATAACGCCACAGATCCCAGACGCGAAGCTTATCCATTGTTGTGTACACGTAAGCTTGAGAATTTTTCATACCATTATTTACCTTGCTCCCAATCGACAGGCAATTCTGTTCGATTCACCTTTTTCCATAAGTGGCCGTCACTCCGCTTGAAATAAGCAAAGAAACCTGCCAGTAATGCATAGTTTGAATTAATAAGGAACGTAGGTAAATAAGCCAATTTTCCTATTTTCCCGGGCAACTTGATTCTGTTCCCAAGCAAACCTAAAAAATAGAATAAAATCTGAGCGCTAAACAGGATCCAATTAACTGGCCATCTAATCCAACCATCCGAGGGAAAAACGACTAATCCGATGTTCGTAACGAATGCCAGGACCATAACGAAAGGCATAAAGTAACGGGAAAATTTATGAGAGATGATTTTCCACACCTCAAAAGGCCGGTTATAAGGAACCAGCGCTGGTCTGAATATCATCTGAAATACCCCCCTGCTGATCCTCCTTCTCCTGACGACCTCATCCATTGCCGAAGGAGATGCATATTCCAAAGATAGAGCCGATGGCACATAGATGTTTTTATATCCCCGCTTCAAAATATCAAAGATAATGTATTGGTCATCATTGATCGTATCAGACGGCGCCGGTCTGAAGAGGTTTTTCCGGACCGCCAGGATCTCACCAACAGATGAGACACATGAGCCAAGGTATGACTCATACTCCTTGATCGCTGACTCATACTTCCAATACAACCCTTCAGATGAGCTGATCGCCCGGTCTTCTTCAATGATATGCTTGGCTCCCGTTGTACTTCCTACCCGATCATCTTGAAATGGCTGGATCAACTCCCTGATCGTATCTGGCTGGTAGAAATTATTCGCATCTGAAAAAACAATGATCTCGCCAGAACATCCATCTATCGCCCGGTTGATCGCCGCCATTTTACCAGCGCGATCTGGAGCATGATTCAAAATCACCGCATGTGGTTCGAATTCTTTAACAATTTCTGCGGTTCGATCATCACTGCCATCAGCTGCAACGATGATCTGAAGTTTTTCTTTTGGGTAGTCTAGCTCAAGAGAATTTTCAATTTTCTTTTTGATAACAGCTTCTTCATTATATGCGGGTACCAACAAAGAAACCGCAGGCTGATACCTTCGTTCATATTCCGGTTTCGAAACAAACCGGCTGAACAACCACAGCAAGAGTGGATATCCTGCATATGAATACAAGATAAATGCAACAGAAAACAAGAAGAGAAAGCTGATCATAGGGTAATTATAAGCCTATACCCCGGTCGGGGTATAGGCTTATGTATTTTGGCTAACTAAAAACAGAAGTAACTACCGCTTCTTAGAGCGGAAAGCAGCAACGATAATCAGCAAAACCATCAACACCGAAGTCGCCAGAATCGAGGGGACCAACCAGGCTGGTCTGGCTTCGATTTTACCCGGTGTTGTTGTCGGAAGAGGTTGAACTGGATTACTGACACTATCTTCATCGCCACCAGCGTCCGCTGCCTCGGAGATGCTCACAACATTGCTATTCACAATCCTTGTATCCATAGACAGAACCTGTCCATCAAAGATTGAAGCAAAATTGCCAACAAGGTCTCCGACCAGCACGTCATCGGTCAAAGCATTCTTCGCCATGGTCAGGCCAGAATCCAGATTGCCGGCAACCAATAACAGGGCATTTTCACTATTCCATGGAGATGCCAGTAATTGCGTGTAACCCACTCCCACATCTGGCAGAACAGAATAATTCACCGGCAACGCAGGGAACGTGATCAGGTCACTGCCCTGGTCAAAGTTGACGGGTAGCAGGTCATTGATATCGCTGATTTGAGGGAATTCAGTGGCACGCCCCACGAAGATCAAGTTCTTCTCTGCAAGCTGTTCGTCACTGGCTTCATCAGCGTAATAGACGTCGAAGTTGGCAAAATCAATCGTCGCCTGATTACCAATGTAGAAAGCAATTTGAGCCGCCGACTCGATCGCAGCCGAATTTCCCATGGGTAAGACGAACGCTAAATTCCCAAGTCGGGGATCTCCCTGGAACATTGTTGGGTAGAAATTCAGGTCCAATCTGTCGCCAATCGAAACCTGGCGTTCAGAGATCGGAAGGTGCATAAATGAAGTATCGCTGATCGTAATCCATGTGGATTCAAGGTCGGATGTGTAGCAAAGATCGTACGGGACCAGGGAAGTAGTAAGAGCCAGAACATTCTCGCCTCTTTGGACAAAATTCGGCAGAAGCTCATACCGCTGAGTAACGACCGTTGATTCTCCCTCTTCAAACCCGATCGTTCCAATGACTGTATCGTTCAGGAAAATCATCCCTCCCGATTGGCTGAAATTCAGCAAATTGGAACGAGTCATCACCAGTTCAAGATACGCTCCTGTAGACCTTGCTTGTTCAGCTGTTGCGTTGAATTTCATCTCAAAGTACGCGTTACCATAAACGCCTAGAGTTGAAGTTTCAATCCCCATATCAGACAAGGTCTGGTCAATGATCGCCGTTTCGGCAACCACAGAGGAAGATACGCCGGAAACCAGGGAGAGGTTAGGCACCCCACTTGTAACAATTATCCCAGAACTCACCGCCCGAGCAGCCCGATCCACAGCCTCAGGGGAATTTCCGCTGATCAACATCAGCATCTTGACCGGATTCCAGGGTGAAACTACCGTTTCGATCACACCATCGTCTGCAACACTATCAGGCAGGCTGTGAATACCTCCGGAGATCGTTACCGGGAAATTCAAGCCCTGAAGATCCGGGAACTTACTCTGCGGTACCAACAAAGATCAGATGCTTGTCAGCTTTCGCCTCATCAGTCACTGTGCCCCACTCTTGCATCGTGACCAGGCTTTGCCCATTGGTGATTGATCCCAGACCGGAAACGATTGACATCCCAGCTTGCACTTCGTCGGAGGTCGGATTGTCAGGAATAACGACTCCAACCTCTGCTGGCACAATTGCATCTGGAAGATAGAATGGCCGGGGGAAGTTTTGAAGATCATTCACCGGAGCAACTTCATCATAAACAAACTTTATATATGAATCCGGTTCGATCCAAAGCAGAGTATCAAAATTTTCGATTTCACAGTTCAAACTGGCATCAAGGAAAATTGAGATACTGTGACGCCCATCCACCGCATCCGTATTAAAAGCATCCGTCGGTATGATCAACTTCACCGTGCTGCCCTCCGGATTGGTAAGAAGCACAGTATTCAGCAATTGATTGTTGTATCGAACAATCAGTGACCCACCGATTGCGTTCAGAACATCCTGAGTATCAAGTCCCCTTGAACCACCAAAGGCATAAGAAATCTCAAGCTCAATATAGGTGCCAGCTGTTAGCCTCCAATGATTGGGGATGCTGAAGAAAAGAAACTGGCTGTCATAGGGGCCCACTAGATATCGTTCGGTATAACCCAACTCCTTCAGGGTAAATACATCCGGGTCTTCTAAAATTGCCGGATCTATACCAATATCCTGGGCAAAGCTAGTCTGACTAGAAATCCCTACTAGTCCAAGCAATACAATAAATACAAAGAGGCATGTTTTAAACTTTCTCATCGTCAATCCCTTTCCCTAACCAGCCAATTCAACCGAAACCAGCGTATCACCGACGATCGCCGACGCCTTCTCAACTGCATTCTCGGTTTCCTCAACCAATTCTTCTAGAGAATCCTCCTTTGAGGTAACACCGATTCCTATACATGGATCAGGATGAATAACCAGATCGCTTGAATCCTCGAATCTAATCTCGTCCTGGAGCATGCTTTGAAGTCGGCGGAAAGTGTTTTCCGCTGCCGACAGAGGCGTGGAAGGGAGCATAACTGCCAGCTCGGATCGATCCCACCTGGCAACCAGATCTCGCCCTCTCAGCTCCTCACGCACGATCTGGGTCAAACGCTGGATGGTCTGGTTGGTCAGACCCTGGGGAAGAACATCCATGACCTCTTCCAAACCACGGAAATTGATCAGCCCCAAAGAAAGGTTCTTCCCGGGGTTCATAGACATCTCCCCCAGTAAGCGTTTTTCAAAGTAATCCTTGGTATAGGCAGTGGAAACATTATCAACGATTGTGCGCAAGCGCATACTTTCAATCGTATTCTGCAGTTGATCACGTAGGAATGCCAGCCCCAACCCAACAATCAAACCCACAATCAAGGCGAGCAAAGCATTTTGAACTGGTTTCGGCTGGTATGGCTCTGTTGGAACCTCTGGTTGGGTCATCACATCAAATGAGTACACAGGGTAAAGATCGTTGATATATCCAATCGAGGATGCGCTGATCGCCTTGGAGATCCCCACTACCTTGTTGGCATCAGGTCCAGATACGGTAATCTGGACGATGTTGGTATCTGGCACAACTGTAACAAGCGTAGTGTATTGGGCCAGCTCGTCCGGAGACATGGCCGCAATCGTCTCGTGACCAGAATAGATAGTCGGATCAGCCAATACCTCTTTATACGTATTGATGATCGACCGGCGGTCCAGCGTATCAAGACTGGATACCACATCCCAGCTATCTGTAAACAGGGTAGCGTTTGGGCTGACCACGAATCGCGAGATCGTCTGGAATTGTGGGACCGTCAGGAAGGAAACAATCAGAGATGCATTTAATGCCACCAGGATAGTTAACAGAATAATCCACCATCCTCTCTGAATGATCCGTAGGTAATATCTCATTTCCATATTTTCCTCCTCCTGGGAGTTGTGAAGGGTTTTAGCCGTTTTTCTTCCACACCCGGCTTATTACTACTAATTTTATCAGATTTATTCTATTTAACACAGGTACCAATACCCCAACCTCTGGGTAATCCAAATCATCCTTTCCATTAAGCTATGGTATACCAACACATCCTATCAGAACACCTTTCCTGAAGGACTGCTTTCATTATACAAGAAAAAACACCTTTTTTATCACAGTTCTCAACATTTTATGCCGCTATATCAGCCAGTTCTAATTATTTTTCACATTTTCTACTATAATTTCGCCACTTCGATCTGTATCTAGGAAGAAACAAAATGACTGAAAAGCCACTGGCGACAACTTTTATCGATGGTTTTTATGACTCGCGTTTTCAAGATATCGCCGTGTTGATTAATGTACCTGGGCACTTCGAAAAATTACCGCGCCAAAAATTCAACCTTCGTCTTGAAGTTACATTGTTTTGGCGTGTAATGAAAGCCAGCCGGAAAGCCAAAACCATGCTGCTCTTCAGTTCGCGAGGATATCTGAAACCAGAACTTTCCGCGATCATTTTACTCAGCCTAATCCCGAAGCGATGGCGTCCCTCGATCGTCCTTTACGGAGAAATGTTTGAACCCGAATCTGGTTTTGCTGGCAAGATCGAAAAGTTAGTCATGAAACTGGTCAATCGAGGGGTATCCCTTTACATGGTTTACTCAACCAGAGAATTGAGTCTGTTTCCCCAATTGTGGGGTGTGGATCCAGCCAAAATGCGATTCTGCCCGTTCTACTTGATCCCAGAGCATACTAATTACACAGAGGGGGAAACCAATCGATCCGGGCTTCTCTTTGCTGGCGGAAATTCAAAAAGAGATTATGCTCCTCTAATCAAAGCTGCCAGGCAGTTGCCGGAATACAACTTCCTGTTCGCTACCGCACTCACCCTCCCAGAAACCCCGCCCGAGAATGTCCAAGTAGATTGGCCAAAACTTGAAGAATACCTAAAAGCAATGAAAGAGGCGGAAGTCATCCTGCTGCCACTCCGCACAGACCTCCCCAGGACCGTCGGCCTGCTCACCATGCTGGAGGCATTGTCACTCGGCCAGGCCGTAATCGCCTCAAACGCCATGGGTATAGATGACTACATCACGAACGAAGACAATGGCATTGTTGTCGAAGGCACACCAGAAAGTTACATCAAAGCCATCCGTGAGTTATTAGCACCAGAAAATAAAGACCAGCTGGAAAAGATAAGAAAGAACGCCCGTCAGTCGGTGATAGAAAAATTCTATATCCAACGCGTAATGGATGGCATCCTCCCGATCATCCAGGAAGGTTTGGAAATCAAGGATTCCTGGAATCGAAAAACGAGGCCAAAGTCCGGTCTCGTTTAATTAGTTGGGCCAGTTGAACTCACAAACCGAAATACTCGCTCTGTTCTTCCCACAGCGCATCGATTAGTCGGCCATTTGGCAGGCTCACATCCGAGTAAGTAAGCACATCATCCATCATAATATCCCGTTTCAGTGTACACCCTTCAGCCAGCCCCATCGGGAGCAATCCATCTCTGTAGACTACATCAGCATTCTCGCATTGGCCATAAGTCATAAAATAGCCAATTCCATCCAGGGTTTCACCGGCTTTGAGATCGATCTTAGCTGTCGCCACCACTTCAACACATGGCGCTCCTAATGGAGCAATTGTCGCATCACCAAAAATCGCTGCCCTCGCCACGCTGTTAGGCACTTCAAAATGGCACAAATGATAAGGCCGATAGAAACAGTACAGAGGCCCCTCCCCTAATTTATATAGATTCAGATAGTGCTGCATTGCCTTATTATCATTCGTTGCATAAATGAACACACCCGGTGCCGGAGAAGCGCCTACGATGTAATCGACGATACCGGTACCGGACATCATCGCCTCCATCGGGTATTGATCAACCGCGTCCATCACATGCACGCCTCGTTCCACTGTCGGGCCAAACATCCCCAACTTGCCTACACGCATCCCCGTTGCATTCGCCACGATCGCCTGCTCAAAGGAGATTTTGGATCCATCCGCAAACGAGGTCACCATGTTCGCCTTTTGGTTCCACTTTTTCGCAAAGGCCTCCTGCGTGGTCGGATTGCGGTATGGGTCCTGTAATCCCTTGATATTTCCGCATAAAACCGGCTTCATCCCAATCCCCACAACGAAGCGGTGTAGGTTCATCGTCACCCCGGGTTGGTCGCCATCGCAATTCGAGTACACCACCCCGGCAGCGTCCGCCCTGACCTCCAGGATCGGGCCAAGCGTACTATCCAGTTCAGCGCTGAATGTAAGCGCATGTTTTCCCTGTTGGATTGCTTCCAGGATTACTTCCGCACCATAAGCCACATCTCCTGTCACCTCAAGGATCACATCGACATTCCCTGCCCGGCACAGCGCCATCGGATCCTCGGTTACAGAGAATTTCCCTTTCCGAATATTTTCTTCTAACTCTGCCGCCGAGGAAGCCTCAACAACCTCCATCACGCCAGCTTCCTCAAATGCCCTGACTGCACCTGCTAAATTCCGGTTGCAGATTGCTACCAGATCCATCCCCTGGAAAACATTCACCATCTGGTAGGCGATCCCGCGCCCCATAAACCCAGCGCCAACCATCCCTACTCTGATCGGTTTCCCTTCCGCCTGCAGTTTCTCCAGTGCACTATCGATCACAATCATGTTATCCCCCCTTTCTATCCCTGAAAATCAGGCCAATTCTTATCTTTATCAGACATCGTTGTAACCGGCAGCGGCCATTCAATCCCAAAACCAGGATCATTGTATCGGTATCCTTGTTCTGCCGAGGGAGTATAGAACTCCGAGACCATATAAAATGCCTCGGTTTCATCCTCCAGCGTCTGGAATCCGTGAGCAAATCCTCGGGCACATACAGCATCCGTATTCTTCTGGCTAACTCCACACCGATCCACTGCATATATTGGCGAACCCTGGCGCAGATCAACGATCACATCAATTCAATGCCCCCCGTGTACAACGGATAAATTTTGTCTCCTCATAAGGCGCTTGTTGCATATGCATCCCCCGAAGTGTACCTTTTTAGGGTTGATACGAAATGTTTGCCTGCACCACCCAGCGTATCAACCCGGCCTGGTCAAATTCCTTCTGGCACCAGCCACGGGCAAAGAAACCGCGGTCATCCTCAAACTTCTCCAGTTCAACAATATAAGCGCCGTCAAGTTTGGTTTTGATTGAAGATCATCACTTCTCCCAGTACAACTCATAATTGATCTTACCGCTTCAAGCAAATAGGTTAGCTGCTTCAAGTCGGGTGAAATTTCTGTGCTTGAAATCCTCCTCGGTCAGATTGATCTCCTCGAAGACCTTGCGAAGCTCCTCAGCCCCTTCGCCAAGGTCTTGGCTGGCTTGAACTCATGCAGCATCGCAGGCGATTTTATCAAACGATACCTTATAACTTCGGTTATCGCCGTCGCTTTTTCCAATCGACAGGGAACATCCCGGAAAAGCCTTAGAAACAATTTCAGCAATTTCTCTTATCTGATAATTTTCTTCCGTTTTACCAACATTGATCTTTTGTTGTGCACCAATTCCGCAGGGGCTTCCAGCACACAAGCAAACGCCTGGCACAGATCATCAACATGCACCAGCGGCCGCCATGGAGAGCCATCGCTGGTCAGAGCAATCTCTTTTGTGGTCCATGCCAGCCCGGAGAGGTTGTTCAGCACCAGATCGAACCGCATCCTCGGAGAAGGACCATAGACTGTGGCGTTTCGTAAATAAGTGGGGCAAAAATTCTCATCGGCGAATTCTGATACTTCTTCCTCAACCAACACCTTGCATTCGGCATAGGCTGTCAGAGGAATCGGCTTGCTAGACTCATCCTTCACCTCACCCGGCTCACCCATCCCATACACACTGCACGACGAAGAATGGATAAACCGATTCACACCGGCTTGCTTGGCCAATTTCGCCAACCCTCTTGTTCCTTTGTGATTGATTGCAAAGTCAGTTCCCGGTTGAGATCTACCCAACGGGTCGTTGGAAAATTCCGCCAAATGGACTACTGCGTCATACCCATCCAAATCCTCCACGGTCACTTTCCGGGTATCTTTCCTAACAATCTCTATTGGCTTCCGGGGATAGAGATCCTCCTCTCAAAGAATCCTGTATCTAAACCAGTAACCTCATGACCTCGGCCCTGTAGATATGGCCCCATTAAAGATCCAATATATCCACCTGCCCCAGTTACTAAAATTTTCATTTCATCCTCCACTCAGCTCCATTTCTTCCATGGCGGAGAGCCTGACTGCCATAAACCCTCCAGTTCGTTTTTATCACTCAATGTATCCATAGCATGCCAGAAGCCATCATGCCGATATGCGCTTAGCTGCCCCTCAGCCGAAAGCCTAGTAAAGGCTCCTGCTCCCAAACGGTACTGTCCCCTTCAATGTACTCCATAACTTCAGGTTCGACCACAAAGAACCCACCGTTGATCCAGGCATCATCATCCTTCGGTTTCTCCCGGAAATTTGTCACCCGCCTTTGCCCTTCATCCAGCTGAAATACTCCAAAACGCCCAGGGGGTTGAACTGCAGTAAGGTCGCGATCGTCCCCTCTTGCACGATGAAACTTGATAACAGCTGGAATATCAACATTGCTGACCCCATCCCCATAAGTAAGGCAAAATGTCTCGTTACCTATGTATTCCTCAACTCTCTTCAACCGCCCGCCTGTCATCGTCTCCACCCCGGTATCCACCAAAGTAACCTTCCATGGTTCGGTATTAAATTTCTCGATGCGGATATCATTCGTCTCCATATCAATAGTGAAATCAGATTCCAAGCGCTGATAATTTAGAAAGAATTCCTTGACCATCTCCCCTCTGTACCCGCAGCATATAATGAATTCATTAAGACCATAATAGGCATAGATCTTCATGATATGCCATAAGATCGGACGCCCCCCAATTTCTACCATCGGCTTTGGTTTCACAACCGTCTCTTCACTCAATCGAGTACCATAACCACCTGCAAAAATCACCACTTTCATGTAGAACCCCTTTCCAATTTCATTGAGTTATTCTCCCAGGATCTCAACCTGAGAAATCTGATACCATCCATCCTCTCCACGGCCATTAATCGCAAGTAAAATCGAGTCCTCCGTCCGCAGCTCAATTATTGCCACCCTCAGATCATAATTGCCAGGTACCAGTTCCTTTGGTAAGCGAATTCCCTTCTCAACCTCATTATAGATCGCCATAATTTAACCAGGCTGATCTGACGGCCGCCAGGTTGTTATTTCCGTATTCAGCTCAATATCCAGCGTTTCACCACCATCCAAAGGAACAAGGTAGATATGCAACCTGGAAATCCTGCCCCATCCTCGGATAGTTGGGGGAGTTTCCCAGATTCGCCCAGGTCATTTTAACATAGAGGGACTCACCAGTAACAACTGAGGATCGCATGGGTTACTTCAGACAAATAATACCGGTATCCAAGAGATTTCGTCAGACCCGCAATATTCTCTGTAGAAATGTCATGGACATTTGCATTATGGATTACGCTTGCAGGCACCTTATTTAGAAGCCGGATAGGCAGACTGCATCTCAAAGTCGTACTCGGAACAAGTTTCAAATACTATCGGGGCTTGCTGGTGGATCACCGATAATTCATCACCCAATCGGTTGGAAATTTCCTCTGAACCAGGCCTCCCCAGACAGTCATGCCGGAAACCAATATCTTCTCCTCTGTGTAAACACATACTGAGTTGCCTGGATCATACCAGCATACGGCAACACCAATTGTGACTTCTGGAAACCAGCATATTTATAATTCACATACCGAGGCTTATTTGATATTCGTTCGGCAAACGTATCCGTAAACTCCCCCCCGATGAACATATCCGCCAGGCGTCTTCTGGCCTGGCCATCGATCGTATTGAAGGTATATTTGCTGGCTGTTCCCTGGTTATAATGCTCCTCCCAGGAAAAGTCCCATTCCGTCTGGTCAACCCAACTCCACTCATTGAAATCTCCATATCCCGAGATATCAATAAATGCAATGTTCGGATTCCCATCATATCGTTCCACGAGCGCATTCACAAAACTGCCCCCAGGCATCCTGATAGACGCAGTTGCTGTAATCTGGGTCTCCCGTATCAAGTATCAACGCTCCATTGTCGATTACCCACTGAGGAATCTGGTGCCCCCCATAGCCCTCGCCTATCATCGTGTAAACCCGGAATGAATACTGCTGTCCAGCACCAACCGCATCCTGAAGTTGAGCATCTAGCGGTGCCCAATTATATTATCTTCACCTGGGTTTAGAATCCTCCAACTAATCTCTCCCTTCTCCCCATAGGTAACCGTTGACGGTATCTCACTTGCTCGCCTTCCGCTCCACCGGTAGATCCAGCCAATCCCTGGATTGATCAACAACGAATCTAGCAAAATCAATTCTCTAGGGACCAATAGTTCATCTGATGGCACCTCAATCGTAGTTTCAATACCTCCCACTTCTTCAATTGAGTCATCCTCAGATTGATCCCTCTGCCTTCGATACCATTCTGATTATCTGCTGGTTATTGTTGATTACCTGCTCCCGACCAAATACAACTAAAAGAGAAACCCCGATTGCTCCGAGAACAATCACGAACAATATACTATTAAATCCGAAGAGAGCACATTACCAGTCTGATTTGATAATTTCATTCAACCGTTTACCTTGACATTGATTCGTGGGTTGCAAATAAAGGATCTTTTGATACCTATCACGAATGACTATCTTATAATAATCCCAATCGGTCTTTAATTTACTACACTTTCATAAATTTTGGATAAATGTCTATATTCAAGAAAAAAAGCGACAGAGAACGTAATCATCCTTGTCGCTTCCTTTTTCATCATGTCAAATTGAGTTATTTTTTCTCGAACTTCTCCCCGAGCGCCATCGGCGGTGAGACCCGCAGCAGCTTGCGCAGCGGCCGTTGTATTCCTTTTGGCATCCTTAGAATCACATCCTCTACCCACTCGTTCCCAACCAACAGCAACACTAGGATCATCAGGATCCAGGGGATCGAGTTGAAAGCCACAACAGAAACTTCAGGGAACTTCCGCTGCAGTACGGTCGCCAACGTTTTTGTCGCGCCAAACAGGATCGCCCCAAACGCCCCCCGGATCGGCGCCCACCCACCAAAGATCACGATCGCCAGCGCAATCCACCCCAAACCACGGGTATGCCCCTCACTCCACCCGATCTTGATTGCTAGGGAATAGGATGCCCCTGCAAACCCCACCAGAGCGCCCCCAGCCATAGTGTATAGATAGCGGATCAGATTGACATTCATCCCGCGTGCAAAGGCCGCCTCTGGGCGTTCTCCCACACTGCGTAGCTGCAAGCCTGGTTGGCTGCGGTTCAGGAACCACCACATTGCCAATGTCAGCAATACAGCGATGTAGAAAACAATATTCTGGTTGAAGAACAATGCCCCCAGCACCGGGATATCAGACAAAACGGGAATACTGTATCGCCCCAGTGACGGGCCCGGCAGCCGGGTATAATTCTGGCCCAGAAATGAGGACAGGTCATCGCCCAGGATAGTGAGCACAAAACCAATCGCTACCTGGCTTTGCTTGAGCTTGATTGCCCCAAACGCAACGATCAAAGCAAAGAAAGCGCCCACAGCCATTGCAGCAAGGAAACCAATCCACACATTTCCAGTCTCATAGGCGGCAATAAAGCCGGCCATTGCCGAGAGCAGCATCGAGCCATCCAGAGACAGGTTGATCACTCCCGCACGTTCAGTCAGAGTCTCACCAATCACAGCGATCATCAGAGGCGCAGCCTGCAGAAAAATCGAGGCAAAGACAGCAATCATTTCGCTATTTTCCATCACTGCCTCCTTTCTTTTCTATCGAATATTCGCTTTCGGTCACCAAACAGAAGCACGAATAGCACCATCACACCTGTCAGGATCCCACCCAGGGAGGAATGCAGCTGCGTTTTTAACTGGAGTGAAATACTCCCTGTTAGCACCGAGGAAAAAAAATAAGCAATAATCGGCACCAGGATTACCCTGTAAGCCGCCAGCATCACCACCAGTAAAGCCAGATACCCAATCCCACCAGAGATACTTTGCCGCAAACTGTCAAACCAGCTCAACACCCGAACCGCCGCCTCCCAAGCCCAGCCAGAGCGCCGCAGGCGGCCATCGCCAGAATAGTTTCTTTCTCACTGGAAACACCCAATAAAAACGCTGAGAACGGATTCTTCCCCAGTGATTTTAATTTCAAGCCCCAATAGGTATTACTAAGCACATAGGCCACCAACCCCAGCGCTACCACATGCCAACAGCATGGATAAGGGGCTGAACCTTGAATTCTGGAATAGCGGGAACAAGGCCTCTTCTGGGAAAGGCGCTGTACCTCTGAACGTGCCGCCCTCAGGCGGCTGCCACGGGCCTGAGATCAGATAGTTGGTCAAAATGATCGCCAGATTGGTTAGCGCCAAGCCGCTGAAGATCTCATTAACCTTCCCGCGCGTCTTCAAGACCGCTGAAATAGATGCCCACACCGCACCGGCAGCCATCGCCGCCAAAACCTCCAGGATCAACATCACCGGCTTGGACGCATTCACATTCAAAGCCACCGCACTTGCTGCCACGCCCCAACCACGATCTGCCCCTCAACGCCAATATTCCACAACCCCGCTGCGAAAGTGATCAGCAGCCCTGTAGAGGCCAGCAAAAGCGGCACCCAAAAGGCCGTCGTACTCAGAAATTTTATCCTTGGTACCAAATGCACCTATTACAATTGCCGAAAATGCCTCGGCCAGGATCAGCTCCAAACATCAGCAAAAGTATCAAAATGAACAGCAATGAGGCGATTACAGGAACAAAAACCCACAAAGTTTGCTATTCGGTTTTTCATTCCTGCCCTCCGATCAGACGCCCCAGCTCTTCCACGTTGGTTTCCGATGCCTTCACGATCCGGGACATCTGTCCTCCTGAAAACACTGCGATCCGGTCACTCCTGTCCACCACTTCATCCAGGTCTGCGGACAGGAAAACGATCGCTGTGCCATCTGCTCTGCGTTCATACAATCGCTCCCAGATCCAATCAGTGGACGCACATCCAATCCCCTGGTCGGATGTTCCAGCAAAATTAATTTCAATTTGTCCCGCATCAGAGAAAACATGAAACGCTGTTGGTTGCCGCCAGACAGCTGATCCGCCGTCGAATCCTGCGACCCAACCACCTGGTAGATTTCGATTTTTTCACTAGTCTCTTTCTGGGCTGATTTCCAGTCGATAATAAATTCATGTTCTGGAGCAGCCAGCACCATATGCTCTGTCAGTGTCAAGCCAGTGATCAATCCTTCCTCCAACCGCCCGGCCCCCATGAAGGTAATCCCTCCTCCCGGCGTGCATGATAACTAAGATCATGCACTAGTTTGCCATCTACAATGATCTCACCGTGATCACAATCTTCCAACCCGGCGCAAGCCCGTAACAACAGCCCTTGCCCAGATCCTTCAAGCCCAGCAAAACCAAACACCTCCCCTTTTTCCACCTCAAACGAAACCCCTCAATGGAGAGCCGGTATGTTTCAACTTTCATATCTCGCACTTCCAGCATCGGCTCTATCGCCCATCTGGCTGAGCCTTTCCTTGCGCACAGGCAACGCGCCAAACATCATTTCCACGAATTTTCTCATTTGGGCAGGGAACTTCAGATTCGCCCACCAATTTTCCTTTTCGCAGCATATAAGCATAATCACACAGTTCCTGAACCTCATCCAGCTTATGCGAAACTAACACCAGGATTTTATTCTCCTCATATGCCATCCGGCGCATGGAAGCAAACAACTGGTCTTTTTGCTCCGCGCTGATCCCGGTAGTCGGCTCATCCAGGATCAGCATCTGAGCGCCTTCTGCCAGCAGCCGGACCAGCTCCAAGCTGCTGACGCGCTCCCAAAGACAAGTGAGCTTATCTCGGCACGTATGTCAACCTCGAAACCATATTGCTCTGCCAATTGAGACACTTGCTTTGCAGCGCCTTTGAAATCCAGCGCAAACCGCCTGGATTTCCCCAGCAGGTAATTCTCCAGGATCGTGAAGGGCGGGAAATCAAGGGGATCCTGATATAACATCCCAATCCCCGCTTCCAGCCCTTCTTTGGGAGAAGCAAAACCAAGCCGGCACACCATCAATCAGGATCTCACCGCTGTCCTGACTTTGATATCCGGACAGAATTTTCATCAGCGTGCTTTTTCCAGCACCGTTCTCCCCTAGATATGCCGTAGATATGCCCGCCTTCAAGGCACAGATTGATCCCATCATTGGCGCGCACTTCACCAAAATATTTCTTGATTTCGTTAATATCAACTCTCATATGGACCTTTATGGATAATAAACAACGGGGAGTGGCAGGCTGCCACTCCCTGTAAATTTTAGTTGCTTTACTCGCTTGGTCCTTCCATGCCCTCAAGAAGCTGCGGCAGGTACCAGATCTCTTCGTAGGTAGGCTGTCTGCACCTTCGGCAACAAACTCAGTGCCGTCCTGCAAGTTGATCGGGCCATCCCACAAACTGATTTCGCCGGAAGCCAAGACCACTGATGAACTCAGTCAGATCGGCTTTCATCTCATCGGTCAGACCAGTGCCCATCACCCAGCCCACACCAGTAACATCGTTATCCGTCAGGTCTGCCCAGTTGGGCGGCGTAATCACCCAGTCCTGGGTGTAGGTGCCAGCCTGGACGGCTTTGATTGTCTCCAGGTAAGATGGGACCCCAGTTGAAGTACGGTACGCCCAAGCAGATTTCCGGGGCGTTATCGCATGCACCTTCAAAGTCATAAGGCACGGCCCAAACTTTCTCGCCTTCACCGGCACGCTGTCCGGTTACATCAATACCCTCGGTGGTGTCAATACCGCTCAGCACCACGTCCACACCTGTATCCAGGAAGTTATTGGTCACTTCGGTCGGGTCAAGGGTCACGCCGGGGATATTGAACCAGAAGCCGATCCAAGTTACTGTGAACTGCAAGATCTCCAGCAGCCATTCCCCGGTAAGTTCTCGATAGCAGTACTGAGCGCCAAGATAAGCAGCAGCTGTATAACGGCGGGTTTCATGGTTGATCAACGGTCCAAGGTATCCAATATGCCCGGTTTCAGTCGCCAGGGCTGCTGCACAGCCAGCCACGGCCTTCAGGTCTTCCATCTGGCCCATGATATTACCCAGGTTGGCAGGAGCTTCACCAGTCAGAGCATCATCACCAGAGATATTGATAAAGACCACTTCCGGGTACTTTGCAGCGACTGCAGGTTGTATCTTCTTCAAACTCATCTGAGGTTGTGAAGATCACTTTAGCGCCATCAGCCACCATCTCATCCACAACACTCTCAACGGTTGCTTCTGGCTTATCTGCCGGATTCATCGATTCAAAAGCAATCATCTCTGCGCCTGGCAGATTAGCCTCTACATATTGGCCGCCAGCGAAATGCGCCTGGCTCCAACCGTGGTCATTCTTCGGGCCAACCAGGATCATGCCAAATTTGATCCCTTCATCTTGGTTCTTGGTCCATCGGCTCATCTGCTGCATTATCTGTATTATTGGCTGGTTTATTTTCCATGGCGTTGCCTTCATTAGCGCCACCGCCACAACCAGTCATCAAAACCAACATCATGACCATACTCATGAAAACTAATTTTTTCATCAAATTCTTCTCCTTAAAACTCATTTGGTTCAATAGTTTGATTTACGGAGGGACATACTCAAAGATTGATTTGGACTAGGCACCTCCTTTCACTGTAACACTATACACCTATGATACCTTACTTCGATCATTTTCCAATGCTTGTTCAGACAGCAGTTCAGCGTTTGTTGTGCCTGGAATTGTCCACTCACTACTGCTTCCGATGAAAAAACAGAGTTTACCATTGTCCTTTAAAGTTGTCTAGACAACATAAGAAAATTATGGGGGACATTTTAAGGTTAGGGTGCGGTCAATATCACAGCCAGTTCATCCTCATAAACCTGTTGCCAACCAGCACGTTCCAGATTGGGCACCAGGTAAGCCTCCGGCTCAACGATCACAAATCCAATCTCCCATTCATCAAACAACTGTTCCCATTCTTCATGAGCCGGTCAGGACCCGATATAGCGGCAGGATGATCTCATCACCAAATAAGTCAGCGCGCCCATCCACGAACACCGGATATTCCTCCAGCGCCCAGATCAGATACCCGCCATAGTTGTAGGTATTGAACATATTCCCTTCCGGCATCTCTTCCTTCAGGAATTCCACTGCCGCCACCGGATATCGCTCCTCAAAATCCTCCAGGTTCGCGCTCTCTGGTATGATATTTTGAAATCTGGAACACCACGACCAATCCAACCAGTGCCACCAACGCCGTATTGATGATCCCGCTTGTCTTTGTTGGCTGGCTATCAAAATCAAGCTTAAGGCGCAAATTCAGATCCTCCCCGATCGATTTTAGCACCGGACCGGCATAACGGGTGAAGATTGGCGGCGCGATGATGGAGAAGAAAGAAGATATTCCGCATCGAGATCAGGCCCAGTAGCCCAAATCCACCGAGCAGCAGGATTTCATGACAGCTCTGCCCGATCTTTCTTCCCGCCCAGCAGCGCCATCGCAATCACCAGCATCCCGGCAAAGGGCAGCATCGAAGTCTCGTGGAAATCCGGAGACTGCCACTCATTGATCAGCAGTTGCTCCGCCTGCCTGCCGACTGTGGTAAACGGCAGCGCCCATAGGTCAAATCCATGCGGTGTGATCACTGATCCGACAAACATCAACACCAACAACCAAAAGCAGGTGGAATAATCTCTCCTTTGGCAGCTCGTTGCTTTCACGCTTCCTCTAGATAATGCTCGCCCACCATTTGAAAAATGCATCTGCCAGATATGGCGCCATCAGAATAAACCCGGCCAAGAAACCCGCCGTGAGAATTGACCCACAACACCATTAGCACAGGCAGCAACCACAGCTTGCCATTCCCTCTCCGGTAATACCTGTCCAACAGGAAGTACATCAAAGCAAAGATCAAAAATGTCAGCAAATATGGCCGCGCATTCCAATAGATCGCTGAGGCAACCGCCGCCAGGATCACAACCACAGCAGTCAGGATCTCATTCCCCTCACACATTTTCCACACGATCAGGAAGATCAACACCACAGTGACGATGTCCACAGATTCAATGCACCCGGCCCAAACCAGTCATACAGCAGGTACATCATAACCTGCACCCAGACCCCCGGATACTGCCAGGGTGTCCCCCCCTGGTGAATGAAAACGGATCCTCCTGAATGATTGAACGGTTCTCAACCATCCACTCCCCAGCCTTCAGATGCCACCACACATCTGTGTCTATCGCGAAGTGGGTCGCCATACCCAATATCCCCAACAAAACCAACAGCATGATCACTCGGGACAGTTTCATCTCGCTTCCTCTCGCACTTTTCGTAGGATAGCCCAAAGTATATCATCGGGGATGATTCGAATCAAAATACCTCGCACCAGGAAATTTGTTTCACATCAGATGGAAATCGAGACTATAATACCGCAACTTAAACAATAATTAAATCGAGGAGTAACTTTATGACAGACAAACCAGTGATCGGATACATCGGACTTGGACTGATGGGCAAAGCCAATGGCCCGCAACCTGATGAAAGCCGGCTACAAAGTTATCGTCCACAACCGCAGCCAGGCAGCTGTCGAAGAACTCGTCTCAGAAGGCGCTGAGAAAGCCAACTCTCCCAAAGAAGTCGCCCAAAAAGCCGATATCGTCTTCACCAACCTGCCGGACTCTCCCGACGTAGAACTAGTCGCCCTCGGCCCGGACGGCCTGATCGAAGGCGTCTCACCGGGCATGATCCTGATCGACAACTCCACAATCAAACCCAGCACCGCCCGCAAGATCGCCGAGATCATGGCCGAAAAAGGCGTTGCCTGCCTGGATGCCCCGGTCAGTGGTGGGGATATTGGCGCGATCAATGGCACACTCACCATCATGGTCGGAGGCACGGAAGAAGCCTTCCAAAAAGCCCTGCCCATCCTCCAGGCAGTTGGCAAAACCATTACCCACATCGGCGACCCCGGCACCGGCCAGATCACCAAGTGTGCCAACCAGATCATGGTCGCCGCCCAGATGGTCGCCATGGGCGAATTGCTCATTCTCGCCAAGAAATCCGGCGCAGATCCAGAGAAAGTCGCCCAGGCGATCAAAGGCGGCGCAGCCCAATGCTGGTCGCTGGATGTAAAAACCCCCCGTCTTTTTGATGGCAACCGCCAGCCAGGATTCAAAGCCTACATGCAAGCCAAAGACCTCGGCATCGTCATGGATACTGCCCGCCAATACGGCGTTCCCATGCCTGGCACAGCAGCCAACACTCAATTGTTCACATGCGATGCTGGAAATGGGCATGGCCGAACTTGATAACTCCGCCGTCATCGGCGTGATCGAAGCGCTTGCCAACCAGAATCTTGCTCGATGACTAAGAAAACCCAATTCCAAAAAACTGCTCAGAAACCTGGGGGACTACACCCTGATCACCATCGGTTCCGTTGATCCAGGCTCTGGCCCTGCATTCTCTTCATGGTGCCCGGCGAACCTGGTTAGCGGTGGCCTGGTCGGCATCTCCCAGATCATCAACCACTTCACCGGCTGGCCGATTGGGTTGATGTTCCTTCATCGGGAATATCCCCTTGTTTTTCCTTGGCTGGCGTTACCTGGGCGGAAAAGCATTTGCCATCCGGACATCCTTTGCCATCGTGACCTACTCCCTGGCTGTCGATCTGCTCACCCCCTTCCTGCCCCAAACGGCCTGAGCGGCGATACCCTTCTGAACGCCCTTTATGGCGGCGTGATCGTCGGCTTTGGCCTTGCCCTGGTATATCGCGGCAAAGGCACCAGCGGCGGGATGGATATCCTCGCCCGCATCATCAGCCACAGATGGAGTGTCCCAACATCGCAATCCTACCTGCTCACAGACTCGGCCACCATTTTTGTTGGCGGATTGATCTTTGGCTGGGAGAAAGCGCTCTATGCCATCGTGATGCTCTACACCGGCGGAATCAGCGCAGAGACCGTCACCCAGGGCTCCCGGATTGTTCGCACTGCATTCATTGTCACAGACAAGCCTGAAGAAGTCTCGCGGCTCAGATTCTGGACAGGCTTAACCGCGGTGTCACCAGTCTACCTGCTAAAGGGATGTATACTGGCGAGACCTCGCAATTTGCTCTATTGTGTGATTGCCCGGTCGGAAGCAGAAAGGTTGAAATCCATAGTTGCCGAAGCAGACCCCCACTCTTTCATGGTCATCGGGCACGGCTATGAAGCCTTGGGAGAAGGCTTTCAGTCCCTATTCCGATTAGACTTATTTCAGCCGATCCCCTTTCCCTTCCCCCTGAACCCAAACAGGCGCAGTGAATTCTCATCATTGCGCCAGTTTTTTCTTACCTTCACTCTCAAACGCAAATAGACCTTCCGCCCGCTCATCTCCTCAATCGATTTCCGCGCCTCGGTACCCAGGCGTTTGATCATCCGCCCCTTTTCACCGATCACAATCCCCTTTTGAGAATCTCGCTCAACAAAGATGGTTGCCTCAATATAGGCAACATCATTCTCCCTTTCAGTGAACTCATCGATCCGCACAGCAATCCCATGCGGAATTTCATCCCTCAAGATGATCAATGCTGCTTCCCGGATCAAATCAGCCGCCAGATCTCGCTCATACAGATCGGTGACCTGATCTGGCGGGAAGAATGGTGGGTGTACTGGCAGATTCCTCAATGATCCCCTCCATTAGTTCAGCCACCCCTTCGCCCTCGATTGCAGAGACCCAGATCAAGTTTACTCTCTGGCACCAGCGCCTGGTATTTCTCTTCAAGGACTGCTTTCTCTCCGGATCCACCTGGTCAGCTTTATTCAGAATCAACAGGATTGGCAGATATTTGATGCTTTTTTTCAGCAGTTCAGCCAGAAACAAATCTTCAGGGTCAGGAGTCGACCGACCCATCCACCAGAAAAAGGATCAGATCGCTGTCCTCAAAGGCCATCACAGCCTCTTCATTCATAAAATTGCCCAGTTTATGCCGCGCCTGATGGATACCAGGTGTATCTGTGAAAATGATCTGTGCATCATCCAGGGTCAGAATACCCAATTGCTGCCGCCGCGTCGTCTGCGGACGCGGAGAAACCGCAGCAATCTTCTGACCCATAATCCGGTTCATCAAGGTAGATTTTCCTACGTTTGGACGCCCAATAATCGCCACAAATCCAGATTTGAAATTTTCAGAATTTTCCATGCTGTATTATACCAATTCAATTGCATTCTGGTTATCTTAGCCCGATATTGACTACTACCTGTTATAATTCTCTGGTCAATTTTCATTGTATTTTATTAAGGAGTAAACCATGTATATTGATCCCAGCACCGGAGGCCTTTGTTCCAGGTTTTGGCAATTGCCTTTACCGCAATCTCAGGTATCGTCCTATTATTCTCCAATAGAATTAAAATGTTCTTCAAGCGTCTTCGCCGGACAGATGATTCTGTCGATGAATGCAGCTGAAGAAATATTGAAGAAACCCAAGAATAGAACCTACAATGAAGACCATCATCGTCGGACTTGACGCCTTTGACCCTAAATTCTTTGAAGCCCTCCATGAACAGGGAAAACGCCGCATCTGAGCAAATACGTCGAAAAAAACGGCTATTCCCGCTTTCAAGATCTCCAATCCCGCCCAATCCGAGGTCTCCTGGACCAGCATTGCCACCGGTCTGAACCCCGGCGGGCACGGCATGTTCGATTTCGTACACCGCAACCCAAAGAACTATGGCATCAACGTATCCTTACTGCCCACCAAACAATCGCTGGTAGGGATGCAGTTCACCCCGCCCCATTCCGCCGAGACGATCTTCGACCATGCCGTAACAAACGGATATCCGGCCACCTCGCTTTGGTGGCCGGCCACCTTCCCCGCCAGATTGGCTTCCCCTGTCAACAGCATTCCCGGCCTTGGCACACCCGATATTGCTGGCAAACTTGGCGTCGGTATCTTTTCACCGCCTCAGATCTGGGAGATAATGCCCCTGATAAGACCGAGATCCGGAAACTTGTATCAAGTCAAACAGCAGCAACTTCACCGGCGATCTGATCGGCCCTGCCAAAGAAGAAAGGCGGCCAGTTGGTCCCCACAACTGTGCCTTTCACTCTGGACTTTGAGGATCAGGATTCCGTCAAATTCACCATTGCCAAAGACAGCTATCACAGCTCAAGGTCGGTGAATGGAGCCCCGTCTTCGAGATCAGCTTCAAGATGAGTATGCTGATCTCCCTCAAGGCAGTCACCCGAGCGATCCTGATCAAAGGCAAAGCATGATCCCCAGCTTTATTTCCTCCCGCTGCAAATCCACCCGATTAGCTCTGCCTGGCCGTACGCCTCGCCGCGCAACTTCGCCAAGAAGACCTGGCAGGATCACGGCCCCTTCCTCACCCTCGGCTGGCCGCAGGACACCACCGGCCTCAACGAAGGCATCCTCACCGATCGATCAATTCCTGACTCTGGCAGACGATATCCTCTCCACCCGCGAGCAGGTCTTCATGTCCCAGCTTGAGAATTACCACGAAGGTGTCCTCGGGATCGTCTTCGACACCCTTGATCGCGTCCAGCACATGTTCTGGAAGGATCAGCCCGAGCTGATCGAACAATGGTACCTCAAACTGGATGCCATTGATCGGCCGCATCGAGGACAAGATCAAGGCCACCAGCAATCAGGATGCCCAACTCCTCCTGCTCTCAGACCATGGTTTTGAGAACTTTGACTACAAGGTCAATCTGAATAAATGGCTGGTGGATGAAGGCTATCTGAGGACTTATGAACCGGACTCCACTCTCCCTTTCCGGCGCAGACTGGTACCGCAGCCAATGCCTATGCCATCGGCCTCAACAGCCTATATCCTCAACCTCTCAGGCCGGGAAGGAAAAGGCCAGGTGACATCCGGAAGAAACCGACGAGCTTAATCAGCCAGATTAAGTCCAAGCTCCTCGCCTGGAAAGGCCCGGATGGGAAACAGGTCATCTCCTCCGTGCTGACCAATGTCGAGGCATTTGATGGCCCGATCTCCTGCCTATGGCCCCGATCTTGTTGTCGGCTATGCCCCTGGATACCGCGCCTCAGCCGAGACGGGCACCGGTGGCTGGTCCGATCAGCAGATCGACGACCAACAACGATCATTGGAACGCCGATCACTGCATCGATCCAGCCGCTGTCCCTGGCGTGATCTTCTACCAACCGCGGCCTGGAAGGACTTTCTTACCCCTCATACAGGGATATCCCCCAACTGGTCACTGGGAAGACGATGAAACCCGGTGCCCCCCTGTGTATGATGAACTGAGCGAGGAAGACCAGGAAGCCGTCGAAGACCGGCTCAAAGGACTGGGATACCTATAATCTTACTCAATACCTGCATGACATAAACGAGAATCTAGCAAAATCCTCAATTAGAATTCAGGACGAGGCTTACACCTCGTCCTATCTCATTTATCATGCCTCAAACTAATACGGCATCACTTCCGGCAGCGCCCGGATAATATCCCCTGCCAGCACACCAGCGTGCTGCCAGCTTTGTTCGCCGCCAACAAACCAGCCCGGGCATGCAGCCACACGCCCGGCACAGGCGGCTTCAAATGGCCCCATCCCCTGCGCCAGCAGACCAGTGATCATCCCAGCTAGCACATCCCCGGTGCCCGCCCGCGCCAGCGCCGGCGTGGCAACCGGTAGTACCGCCGTCACGTCCATCCGGGGAGGCAATCACAGTGAACGCTCCCTTCAATACCACTGTCTGACTCCCACTTCTCCGCATATTCCTCGGCAATTTCTACCCGCCGCGCCTGGATATCGCTACCGGAAGTCCTGTCAAGATCCCCATCTCCCCGGATGCGGGGTCAGGACAGTCTCTTCGGGTAGATTATCCTGGGCCAATCTCCAAATGAAGCCACAATCTTCAGCCCATCTGCATCCAGCACCAAGGGCACATCAATCATTGGCAATATTCCTTCAATGAAATCTGGCACACCGCCCCCAAGTCCGATTCCCGGCCCTACAAGGATCGCATCGGCCTTTGTAACCCCATCCTGGAACTGTACTGCTGCGGAGATCGAGAAGAACTCCCCATCATCCGGCAGCGGCATCCAGGTTGCCTCCCGGAAACTCCCCGCCAGATGAGGATGCAGACTTTGCGGAATAGCGATCTCAATCCAGCCGGCCCCGCTGCGGAAAGCCGCCTCACCCGACCATCACCGGCGCACCAGGAAATTTTCTTGATCCTCCCACAACCAGTGCAGTGCCAAAAGTACCTTTGTGGCCGTTCAGTGGCCGGTCCGGGATCATCTCTTCCATCACTGATTGGCTCAACACATACCGCTGTGATCTCCTGCCACTCAGCCAATTCCGGATCCAAACCAATATCCCCGACCACCAATTCTCCCAGATAGCCATAGGCCGGGTAATTTCAACAGCCCCTCTTTCACCGCCGCCATACACACAGTCAGGTCAGCCGTCAGAGTATTCTCAGCCGCCTCACCACTGTCGCAATCAATCCCGGACGGGCAGTCCACCGCCACAACCCTGGTGAGACTGCACCCGTTTCGGAGAGGAATACCCCCAACGGTCTCAAGCACCTCATCGACCGGGGAACGCAGTGGAAGTTTGATCCCCGTCCCCAGTAAACCATCCAGTAGGATTTCTGCATCAACCAGTTCAGAGATCACATTTGATGATGGGCTTTATCCTCCCAAAGATGAACCACCTTACCGCCATCTGGATAAAAATTCTCCACCAGAGGATCCGTCCCACGATCGGCAGTTATATACGCGCAGCAAGGCCAGCCCATCATCAACAAGTGTGATCATCGCCACCAACGCATCACCCCCGTTGTTGCCAGACCCAACCAGCCCCAATACATTCGGCCTATCAAAATAAAGGCTGTACGCCAGCAGGATTTCATCCGCCAGCGACCGTCCCGCACAGGCCATCATCATCGGATAAGTATGCCCTGCCCTATCTGAGGCTTTCTCCACCTCAATCATTTTCGCCACACTCAGATACCGGTCCATCTCGACCTCCATACAGGCTAATTCTTAGGATAAAGCTCCGGGATCGCAAACTCCAACCCCAGAGATGTCAGTTTCTCCTTCGTCGGGAATCCTGTTTCCCAATCCCAGTCCCTGACCTCGTAATATGCCTTTAGCATCGATTCCAGATCGATCTGGAACTCTGCCGCACCCGCCATCAGGGAGCGGTTCAAGCAGGCTCTTGGGCAGCTTGTCATTTTCCCGCCGCAGTCCCAACCGGTTGTTGATCACCCGCTTCAGATTCCAGCCCCGCTCCCCCATCGTCAGGCAATTCTTCGATTGTCAAGCTCGCGATCACATCGCCAAATTCACCAGATTCACCAATTCTTGCGGCGGAATATTTCCAAAGATGACAGATGATCACCGAATTGGTAAATGTGCGCCAGTCCTGCTGGATCGACCACATTCCTGGCCTTCTCTGCCCCTGCCTGCCGCTCATAAGAACTCCATCCCCAGATCTTCCTCAGCCTGCCCGATCTCGACAAGATAATAATCCGATTGGTTATGGCAGGCACCTCGCGGTGAGGTAGCATACACCAGCGCCATCCCTGAGAGCGCCCGCGGGTCATGATAGGCCACTTCCAGCCCATTTACCTGGACCGCCATCCCTGGCTTGCCATAGCTTCTCCTCAAGCGCTTTGGATCCCTGCCCACAAGTTCACCAAAACCTTCCTTTCGCCCGATCAGATGAACAAGTTCCTCAACAGCTTCCTGATTCCCCCATTCCAAGATCCAATCCACCGGTTTCCTCAACACCGATCAACTCCCTCATCAAATAACCGCATCGTCAGCCCGATCGTATTACTCACCGAGATCGTATCCATCCCGTAGCGATCGCAGAGCTCATTCATCCTGAAAGAAAATTCGGGGTCATCAATCCAGAGATTTGGCCCAAATCCAACCAGCGTCTCATACTCAGGCCCTTTTGCTTCTTCCCGCTCAACTTCAATCTCGCGCCCGCATGCAATCACACATCCATGGCAGGCTTTTACGCTCGACAGATATTTTTCAGCCAGCAACGCTCCGGAGAATTTCTCTGTATCCTGGCATGGTTCCTTGAGTAAATCCCTTCTTTGGAATTGAGCCAAGGTAATCCATGTAATCACTCACAGCTGGCAGTCCCCATTTCCCGCATTGTCTGGCTGATCGCACTTGCTCACAATCCTCGTTCGATTGGACTGCGCAGTTTCTTGTACTCCTCAGGATTTTCAACTGGATATTTTCTTAGACTGCCGGTGATCGTGATCGCTTTCAGCTTCTTTGCCCCCATCACCGCCCCCAGCCCTGTCCGACCCGCCACCCGGCCATGATCAGAAAGGATACATGCACAGTTGATCTGGTTTTCTCCGGCAACCCCGATCCCTGCCACTCTGACCGACTTCCGCCCAACCAATTCCTTGATCGCTTCTTGGATCTGTGTATGTATCCAGCCCCCATAATTCGTCCGCGGGTAATATTCTCACCTGGTCATCATCAGATATCGATCAATCACCGGAGTTCTGATGCCCGACAATCCACAACCCGGCAAACCCTGCCCTGCTCAATTCTGTACCCCAAAACCCGCCGATATTGGACTCAGCCCAAAGACCAGTTGCTGGGGATTTTCCGCACACTACCGTCCTCCCCGTTGTCGGGCCATTTGTCCCGGAGAGCGGCCCATTCAGAAACAACAGCACTGCCTCTTCCGATAACGGATCCAGTTCAGGAGTGATCACCTCATACAGCATGCGCGCTGCCAGGCGATGCGCCACCGAGATAATCCCTGATCCAATCTTCAGGCGGCATGAATTGCGAAATCTCTGCTCGGTCAGATCAATCTTCAGGATCGGCTGCATCAATTATTCGTCTCCAAGAACTTTTTCGGTCACCGCCTTGGCACATTTCACAAATTCCAGCACCGTGGGCACATTTCTCATCATATACCCCATATTCCCCTTTACCGTGAGTTTCCGGGTCAGCATCGCCTGCATCGGATCCAGCTCCCCTTTACCACCCTGGAGAAATTTGTAAACGGCGCTGTCAGCACAAACACGGGTCAACCCCCTCAAGGGAAGGTAACACCATGGCATCACGTCAGATCGCCGTGCCACAGATCCAGATGAACATAGTGGTCCTCCGTCAAAGGCCCATCCGCCTTGATCTCAAACACCAGATCGCCCTCCCACTTGCTGGCAATTTTGGCATACGTTTCACTTGAATTCAAATAATCCTTGCAAACCCTTGCAGCCATTCATCATCTGGAAAAACACCAGCCATTTGTCTCTCCTTTAGGTAGTTTTATTTTACAAATTATATCTCACACTCTGACTATAAAACAAAAAGAAGGCTGAATAATCAGCCTTCTTTTGTGTGCGCTGGGGGGGAATCGAACCCCCACGCCTTGCGGCACTTGGCCCTCAACCAAGCCTGTCTACCAGTTCCAGCACCAGCGCAAACATACGCGAAAGGTATTATAATCTTACCCTGAACTATGTCAAGCATGAAAACTAAAAACAAGGTAAGGAGCAGCTATGAGAATTGTACTGGATGCAATGGGAAGTGATAACCACCCCGAACCCGAGGTGATTGCTGCCGTAGATGCCGCCAAAACGGTTCGGCGATGAGATCTTGCTGGTCGGGCAGCAAGAAAAGCTCGAACCCCTCTGAAAAAACACAACACCGTCAATGCCCCGATCAAACTGATCCATGCCCCAGATGTCTTCGAGATGGCCGCCAAGATCTCTGGCAGCGCCCTCCGCCGGGCAGAAAATTCCATGGGTGTGGGGATGGACCTTGTCAAAAATGGCGAGGCAGATGCCTTTGTTACCGCCGGGAATACCGGCGGCGCCATGGCCATCGGTCTGGCTCGCCTTGGGCCGCATCAAAGGAGTCAAACGCCCTGCCTTGTGCGCCATCTTCCCAGTCAAGGATGGACAAGCTGTCGTCACCGATGTCGGCGCTAACGCTATCTGCAAACCTGAATTCCTGCTCCAGTTTGCCATCATGGGTTCAATCTATGCCCAGAGCAGTTCTCAAAGTACAGAATCCCCAGGTTGGCTTGATCTCCAATGGTGAAGAAGCTGGCAAAGGCAACGAACTGGTCAAAGCACGCTTACCCTCTGCTGGAAGAAAGTGGCCTTAACTTCGTTGGGAACATTGAGGGCAAAGAGCTCTTCGGTGGCGAGGTCGATGTCGCCATTACCGATGGCTTTACCGGAAATGTGCTGCTCAAATCCAGTGAGGCGGTTGCCAAGTTACTAACAGATCAGTTAAAAGAATTCCTGATGGCCTCTGCAGTCACCAAAGCCGGCGCTTTATTGGCAAAACCCGCCTTTAGCAAGCTGAAGAAATCTCTCGATCCGGCCGAGATCGGCGCCGTACCCCTCCTGGGGTTGGATGGTCTCGTTTTTGTTGGGCATGGCCGATCCGATCATCGGGCGATGTTCTCCGCAATTCTCAATGCACGCCGGGCAGTCGAAGCCAATCTGCTGCCGACCCTGAAATCTGCAATCCAGGAAGCATTTAATGCCCCCTTTTAAACCAAAACGAGGCTCCGATCTGGAGCCTCGTTCTCTATTCCAGAACTGATCTCAATGACTCAAGCTCACCGGATAAAAAATAATCCCGGAATAATTTTGCTCTCAAGCAGCAAGCCTTCAAATCCTGCTCCACCGCTTCAACTGAGAGCATCTCTGTCCTCGGGGACCTCCCAGAATCGATCACCAATTCGTCCCCCTCACCCACCGACACAGAGACATTCCCTCTGGCTTCCAGCCATGCCAGCCCCTGCCGCACGATCAGTTCAGTTTGCGCAGTTCCTGCTGACAGCTCAATCAGAGTAGTTTGTCCACTCTTCTCCCGCAGCACGAATTTCACCAGCCCAGCCAGTCGCTTCAGGAATGGGGCCATTCCTCTGCCTCTGGCCTGTTTCCGATCAGGATGATCTTCTTTGCCCCGGTAGTTTCCACTGCACCCGTAAGAACCTGCAAACTCGGGGGGACAGTCCAAATCAACCAACGTGTCCCCTTACTGTAATTTTTGCCTTCCGATCACCTTATCCCGTAATTCAGCTGAAATTGCTCCCTCCCCCCAGACCTGAAGACCCTGATCCTCCAGAAACAATTCACCTTAATTTCGCCTCAGGTGCAGCCGTTCCCCGCAGATCCACGATCTCAATCCCATCGACTACTTCAAGGATCAGCTCACCTGTCTCACGGAAATCTTCCACTACCACCTGAAGTTGTACCTCGCCCCGGAAGGTCTTCTCCCGGGCTGTGAACGCCAGATCGAACCTTCCCCTCGGTTTCTCCAGGGAACCGCTTTGCCACCACAGCACCGTCTGCCTCTCCCCTTCCTGATCTTCCACTACCAATTTGCGGTGTTCGCCGATCCTTCCCAAATAGGTATCCCAACTACCACCAAGTCTTTGGTAGCAAACCTAACTGGTGGGTTCCCCGGTCCAAATGGGGCCAATCCGCTGATCTCCTGCACCAATGGAATCCCTATCTCGTCCAGAGTCACAAACTGGTCAATTACCAATTCGGGTTCAACCGCATTCTTCACCCAAGCTG
This sequence comes from uncultured Chloroflexia bacterium, assembly GCA_963722735.1. Lineage (GTDB taxonomy): Bacteria > Chloroflexota > Anaerolineae > Anaerolineales > UBA11579 > UBA11579. The sequence continues at coordinate 77,123 of CAVROH010000019.1, read as the reverse complement.
TTTCTCCACCTCAATAGACAGCCGCTTCCTGAATCGACCGATATTCTCCTCCTGCATCGCCATTCCGGCCGCCATTGGATGCCCACCATACCCATGCAGCAGATCCGCACAAGCATCGATCGCCTTGCTGATATCACATCCATGTACAGACCTCGCAGAGCCTCGGGCAGTCCCATCCTCAGAGACCTGCAGAAGCACAGTAGGCTTTTGATATCGGTCCACCAGCCGGCTGGCAACGATCCCCACTACGCCGGGCGGCCAGAAAGGATTAGCCAACACAATCGCCGCCTCTTTCAGATACTCCGGATGCCGTTCGATCTCCGCCAACGCCCCGCCAAATACTTGATCTGACATCATCTTCCGCCTGGCATTCAGCTCTTCCAGCATTGTGGCGGTCACTTCTGCATTTGCCTGGCTTTCTGATGTCAGGAACTCCACGATCGGATTTGCATCTCCCAACCGCCCCAACGCATTCAGGCGCGGTGCGATCACATAACCAATCTCTTCCTCAGTGATCATCGGCTGGATTCAACTCTGCCCGCTGGATAGATTGCCTGCAATCCCAAGCGGGATGTCTCACGTAGTTGCCTGCAACCCCAATTGCAGCAGATAGCGGGCATCTCCCACCAGACTGGCGACATCCGCCACCATCCCCAGCGCAACCAGATCCAGAAATTCTCCAGTTAGCTCTTCCTTGCGTCCAAATTCGGAGTACAACGCCTCAATCAACTTATACGCCACGCCGACTCCCGGCAGGGTTGCCAAAGGATGGCTCTCCGGCAAGCAATTTGGGGTTGATCACCGCCTCTGCTTCAGGCAGCACCTCTGGCAGATCATGGTGATCAGTAATGACTACACGCAATCCCTTTTTTCGAGCATAGTCGACTCGCTTCGTGCGCAGATATGCCTGTATCACAGGTCAGCAGCAGGTCAATCCCCTCCAGCATGAATTCTTCCAGATACTGGATCTTGATCCCGTGTGACTCTGTCGCCCGCACCGGGATATGGTAAACCACATCCGCCCCCAGTTTCCGCAGCGCTGAGACCAGCAAAGTGGTAGAAGTCTGCCCATCGACATCAAAATCCCCCCACACACCGATCTTCTACCCTCCCTGGATCGCTTTGTCGAGTTCCTCGAATCCCATCAGCCACTCCGGGCAGGTCTTCCGCCGGTGCGGGCTGATAGAACGCCGGGTCAAGGAACGCCCTGATCTTGCTCATCTCCCGCAGCCCGCGCTCCGCCAGCAGTCTGACCAGCAGATCGCTCAACCCCAATTCAGGATCAGGAGGCACATCAGCCTGCCAGTCTTCGGGTTCAATCCAGCGGGTCATTAAAACTCAATTTCCTGGATTTGGTCAAAATCCAATTCAATCTCTGTCTCGGACTCAAATTCGATCTCCAGATCGCCCCCCGCCTGCTACCCCCCGGTCACACAGGGATCGGTACACGCAGTATTTACAATGGTTTCTCATCAGTTGCCAACTCGAATATCCTCAATTCTCGGATCTGGATTCAATCTCCTGGATCAGCGAAAGGATCGCTTTCTCATCAGAATCCATATCGGCAGCAGAATACTGGAAGGCCACCGGTTGGTCGGGAAAATTGGCATACCAGTACACCATCGATATCTTTTCTGCCTCGATTGAGGCTCCCTGATTCAGAACGCTCTCCTCCTGCGGCCAGCAGAGTACGGATACATGATCGTCTGCCAGCGCGCCGCCAGACTGTGCCGCGTCGGCTGCCGCTGCGAGGTCTTCCAGTCATAGATTACTGCCCGCCCGTCCGGAAAGACTGCCACCAGGTCAAACTTCCCCACCAGTTTTGTCTCCCCCAGGGAGACGGTCAGCACCTTCTCTGGGAAAAGTTCAGCGCTATCCTATGCCCAGGTCTGCTGACTTGAAATTCTGCCACCATGTTCGCAAATCACCAACTAAAAATGGCGGACGCTCCAGCTTTTCCACTGGTACTCCGATCAGATATTGCCGCAGCAATAGGTGAAACTGCTCCCCGGCCTGCATCAGACGCTCAGCCTCGATCACCGGCTCGGACTCAACTGCCGGCCAGGCCAGATGTGCCAGATAACGGTAGAAAAACCGGCGGTGGCAGTCCGCATAATCCTGCAGGCTGGCCTGGCTGTACTGGAGAATTTTTTTCTCATCCATAACCGTTCTCCCGTGCAATACGCCTGCAGTGCCACCAGCGGCAGAGCCGGGCTCATGTCCCCGCCCTTACCGCTGTTGGTGGTGATCACCAATTCCTGTCTTCGCCCGTGTGATCCCGACATAAAGCAGCCGCAGCCGCTCCCGCACATACTCAAGCCGGTCCTTCTCCGTTGCCTGACCAATTCCGAACCCAGTCATAGGAATCATCCGATATCAACGCATCCAATTGGGCCATCGCTTCAGCCTGCAAATTCAAACCTCCCGCAAGTACCTCTTCTCGCCCATATAACGGTCATATTCCTGCCCAGATGGGATAGCTGAAATTATTCACAGACATCAAGTACACCCTATCCCATTCCAGCCCTTTGGCCTTGTGCATCGTGGATACCACCACCCGGCCCTTATAATTCTCAGGATCAAAGCCCAGGTCATCCTCGCTGAATCCCAGGAAGCGGCGTTCATTTTTAGCGATCACAGCCAGTTCTTCCGTCATTTCAGGCAGCCCTGCACCCGGCATGTTCCGACTGATCTTCCCAGCACATATGCCAGCTTATGAGCAATCGCCAGCTCAGTTGAACTGGTAAAGATATCCTGCGCCAGGGTCAGCACCAGTTGGTCGATCGGCAGCAGCACCGCTCCCTTGCCAGCGCCTGACCACCTCGGCAAAATCCGCCAGCTGCTCCAGGATATTCAAACGAGACCCCTTCTTCCTCCAGATCCAGCAGCCAATCCTTCCCGGCCTGCGGATGCAGAAAATCCTCCACCCTCGGCATTTTCTCAATCATCCCGATTGCCCGGTTCAATTGGCGGTTAATTCTCCTCATCCTCACGATCTTCCCGCCGCCAGACCTTATACACCATCCCCAACGTTTGGCATTCTTCGGATCAGATAGATACCGGAGGATATTCGCCACTGCCCCGGCAGTGTGGCGGGTGGTCGTACTCGGCCTGCAGCAGGCTGTCAACCGGGTCCAGCCCGCGCTGTCGCAGCAGATCCACCAGTTCAAAACCGCGGTCATTGCGCGGATCCAGTACCGCCACCGTCCGGTCAGGATTTTACTACCAACCATTTCTCCACCGAATTCGCTACAAAATTCAGCTCAGCCTGCGGAGAAAATTGCTCCTCAACCAACTGGATATCCTCTGGCATTCCCGTCGGGTTCGGCTGCGGATCTCCCTCCGGTGTTGGCAGAATATACGGCTCAGAAAGCGCATCCCGCACCTCCTTCAACGGATGCTCCGCCCGTGTCCAGCGGACCAATTCATTTGCCAGCCGATGATGATCTGCTGGGAGACCGCCCTGAATTCGGCAGCTCCCGTTTAAAATCCGCCTCATTTCGTCACAAAATTGATCAGGTATTTGGGATTGGCAGTGGTGAAGGTCTCATATATCGCCTGGTTTGGATCACCCACCCGCACCCAGTTCCCGCCCGGGCCCAGCCAATTCCCGTAGGATATTCCTTCCTGCAGCAGGCTGCTGTCCTGGGCTTCATCCTCCAGGATATACGGCCATCGCTCGCGCAGCCGGTCTCTGAAATCTGTATCCAGTCTGAATCGCCTGCAACGCCAGACGGATCAGATCATCAAAGTCCACCATTCCCCGGTAATTCAGAGCCTGCTGGTAGCCCTCATAGACCGCCAGCCCAAGTTCTGCCAATTCCAATGGAATCTGGTTGCGTTCCATCCGGGCAACTACTTGAGCCGGAGTCAGTTGTTCATTTTTTGCATTTTTTATAAAGGCCAGACCAATGTCCGCGATCAATTTCGGGAAGACCTCGCGTTTATACCAGTCGTAGCTCTTCTCTTCAATGTGCGGCGCAAAGAATTTGTCCAGCCCATCCGGATGACCCCGCAGCCAGGTCTGGGACACTTCCCGGATGATCTGATCGGCTGCCCGTTCGTCAATGATCTGGAAATCATCCGACAGCCCCACCAGCCCCGGCCGCTCTTGGACAATATCTCTTGCCAGTCCATGCAGGGTGCGCACCTTGGTACCCAACACGGGGCAGCAACCCTCGCTCCCCAATAAACTCCCCAATCCGCCTGGAAAAATTATCCACCGCCGAATTCACCAGGGTCACGATCAGGACCTCCTGCTCCGTCTCGAGTTTTCCCCTGGCAATCAGATTAGCAGCCAGCACCGAGAGCGTCCAGGTCTTGCCGCTTCCGGGCACGGCAGAGACACCCATGTAACCCTGGGTGTAAGCCAGCACTTCTTTCTGTTTGGGGCGCGGATTGAACTCACCCATCAGAACTCGCCCTCCTCTACCGCAACCGCCTGATAGACAGTCTGCAAGGCCCGGATTAGCAAACCCTCATCCTCGTATCCAGCTTCAGAAAGCTCGCTCATCGAGAGGATTACGCTCTTCCGGCATCGCCGGAACAAGCCGGATACCAACCGGTAAAGGGATTCTCTCGATTGTTCCACTTCATCCATATCAGTCCAGTAGCGGCCCAGCGGCCAATTTCGATTGAGCACATAGGGGTGCGTCAGGGGCTGGTATACACGCTCGTGCCAGCCATAGCTGCCAACATCCAGCCAAAATTGGTAATCCACTGCCCGGTTGCGCATCAGGAAAGTATAGGCTGGCGCTAATAACACCGCCTCCTCATCCAGTGCCTGCCAGCTGCGGATATACTGCGCCGCAATTACCCCCTCCTCCATCATCCGCAGGTACTCGCGTCCGATTTGGCTGTAATTCTCTAATATTCCCTCATTCATCCATCGAAAGTTCTGGATCGAGTCCACCAGATTGGCAGTGATCTCGCCCACATCCAGCCTGCCGTGGAAACCAAATCCCGGCTGTGAGAGCACCTCCCCAAACAGCCTGGAGACAAAGTGGTCCAGCGGTAATACTTCCCCTTCGGCGTAAATTGCCAGCCATTCCCGCAGACGATCGTACCGCTTCCCCAGTGAATACGTGATCCGCTCACGCAATCCCAGCGAGACCTGCTCAAAAGGCTGCATTTCGGGCTTCTTCGCCCGTTCCGCATACACCGATTCAGCCAGACAGTTGCGCCCGCACGAGGTCCACCCCGTCGAAGACCTGCACGAAGGCATAAGCCACCTCAAATCGGGAAGGTGCAATCTGCCACTCCGGATGCGCCAGCCGTGTGAGGGTCACTAAAGCCTGGGAAACCGGCTCATCACGCAAAGACCTGGATGGCCGGTGCGAGCGCACTGGGATCCCATACCTTTCCAGCTTCTCGGAGAGGGAATAACGCAGTGCGTCACTCAGATACGGCGCCAGCACCACGATCTCCGAAGGCGGCACACCTTCATCCAGCAGTTCATTGATCCGCTCTGCCACCCGGTCCAGCATCTCCGGGAAATAACGCTTCATCTCCACCTGCATCCCGGTGCTCATCTCCTCGGAGGTCAGCGGTTTAGGCATAGACTGCCCTGGGCGTTTCAGCGCACGTCCCAGCCGGTTAGTGATGTTCTCCAGCACCGCATGCGGCGTGACCGGCGTATCCAGCTTTTCCACCCGGTCACAGAATTCCTGCAAGCCCGCCGCCGAGCCAGGATCAGCCCCCAGGAAGGTGCGGTACCCGGCCTCGTCGTCCATGATCAATAGCGCTGAGTCCAATTCCGGCAGCCACTCCCTCAAAATATCATGCTCCACCGGCGTGGTCTCTTCCAGATTATCTACGATCAGATGGCGGTACTCATGCTGCAAATGTGCTCTTCCCGCCCCGCCCGGCTTCCAGAGATGATCCCGGAACAATTCCAACTGCAGGGAGAAATCCACCAGATTATGCGCCAGGCAGTACTCCCGGAACGCCTTTGCAGCTGTAATGGCATCCTCATACACCCGCACCTGCTCCGGGTCACCGATATCCCCCAACTGCAGCCGGTCACCAAGTTCATCCAGCCCATAGCCATTCAGAGCCGCTTTATTCAGGTTATCCAGTATCTGGGTATATAATCGTGTACGCTGCAGTGTAACCGAGCTGAACAGTCCCTTCTGCAGCAGCGGAGCGGCCACCTGGGCCATAAAATATTGCGCTGTTTCAAGATTGAGGAAGATCGGCTCAGCATTCGGATTTTGGAATCCCCCTGCTTCAGAGATCAACGGCCAGAACAGCCGCACCATCCTGGACGAGAGACCGCCGATCGTCAGGATATCAGGACGGTTCCCCACCAGCGTGTTGGCAGCCTCATAATACGGACCAGCCAGTGTTTTTTGCGGCACATACACCATGATCCCGTCATACGTGCTGGCATTCAACTCAAGCAAACGGGCTACGCCGCGCGTCGTTTTACCGGTTCCTGCGGGGCCATGCAAAAAAGTCTTCATCAACGGTATTATAGCATCCAGCCCCGATTGAAGCCCCCTGTCCAGCAGTCAAATCTCAATTCAGATCCTGCACCTGTGGCTTATAATCCAGGTCCTGGATCATACCGTCCAGTTCCTCAAGCGTCAGCGTTCTGCCCTTGCCGGCCACCGCCACCAGTGCCGCTTCCATCATATTCGTACCAAAAGATCGCCCCTCCAGGTTCGGAGTTGTCGTCACGATCGTGGAGATTCCCACCTGCCTGAACAGCTCGATATCTTCTTCGGTGGTCGTATTTGTGATTACGGACTTACCCGCAAGATTATCCGGCAGGTGCTTCTTGATGTAATGACAATCCCCGGCGATCACCGAAGCCCACTGGTAATATTTCTCGTACTTGGGCACCCGCAGATCCTGCTTCTCCCCCGTCGGGTAGATCCAACTGAAAGGCAGCCGGCCCACGATCGGCATTACCAGTGCTGCCAGCGTACGCAGCCCCCGCTCCGACCTGACCGGTGCTGGCAGTCCCAGCCCAAACATCAGGTCACCAAAGACCACATCGAACCCGTTTTCCCAGAAGGATTTGCTCAGTCCCCAGCGCTCCGCCCCGGAAACCACAAATCCGCGTTTCTCCGTCAGCCGCTCTCCCAGATGATCGATCAGCACCGGCAGGGCATGTTCCTCCAGGGTATTCTTCAGCCCTGATCCATCCACCAGCGGTGTTTTTTTCACAAAGCGGATCATCGGATGGATCGAGTACAGCGGATAGAGATGGCCATCGACCATCACACCCAGGTCTGTCCCGCCCAGGCCAAAAGCATCCACCTTCCCGTCCATCTCCCGGAAGAGCTGTGCCGCCGCTTCCATATCCCCATTCGTACCGATGCGCTCAATCATCACCTTCTCCCCCAAGCAATGTGACCTCAACGCGCTTATCCCGTTTGGTTGATCCCAGGCTGACACTGACGGCATGTTTCATATCCTTCTCCTCCGCATAGTGAAATATTTTAGCAATGGCGAATTATACTCCCAAAAATATTGAGGCCAGCAGGAAGTAACTTGTAAGCCTCCAACCCATGTTCCTCGACGGCATATTCGGCCCATTCCCGCCGCTCTGCCGTGCTGACTACTTTTTTTCAAGAATGTCCTTCAGCGCCTTGTATTCCAGGCTGATGTCGGCATACATCTGCTTCAACTTGCGGTTCTCGTCTTCCAGTTCCTTTAGCCGCTTCAATTGAGAGGTATCCATCCCGCCGTATTTGGCTTTCCATTTGTAGAAAGCGCTCTGGCTGAAGCCGTATTGGCGGCTCAGTTCTGCCACCGGCACCCCGGCTTCCGCTTCTTTGAGAATCTTGACGATTTGTGCTTCACTGTATGTTTTTCGTTTTCATTGGGAATCTCCTGTTCCTATTGTGCCAGAAAATTCCACTTCTGGGTGGTATTATTTTAGGGGATGGTTACCGTTCCTTTTGTTTTTTCTGTTAATTATTATGAATTTGAATTTAAAGATTCCCAAGGAAACTATGTTTCAAATGTTCAGGCTAGAGGTTTTTTGTGTACTGATTATAATGACAATTCTAAATGTCAAGAACCCTTTATTGGTGAGTTATGGAATGGTAATCTTAAATCAAGTACTTTTGATGGAACTGTATATGATATAACACTACCAGTTCTAACAAAAAATGAAGTTTTGAATAATGTTGAGGGTTATGTAATTCTTTTTTATAATTTTGAATATCTACCTGGTGGAAAAATTCTTACACCAGCTATTCAATTACCTGGAACTTACACGAATCCTATTTATAGCAGTACAAATAGCATAATAACTTTAACTAAATTCTCATCCTGCTCAGCTCCAGTCACCCTAACAGTAAAAAACGACCTATACGAAGACGAAGTTCTTGTTATCAGATCAGGTGCAAGCATGTCAAACCAAGTTGTTTCAGCATTCGGCTTTCAAAGTGATGTTTACAACGGTTGGATAAAAGGATCTAACGTTGAGCAATACTATGAGATAGAAACAACTCTGCGTACACGTATATGGAAGTACAATGGTGGAGTTATCGGTACAAAAGTCTATGATGAGGTAGAAGTGCCTAGAGTGTTCTATGATGAGACTGAAGAAGTTACTTTCTCTAACTGGGATCCGCAGGATCCCGGCGTATATCTTGTTAGGACTACAAGTACTGTAACTGATGGCAAGTGTGTAGCTAGCAGCACATTGACTGCTGAGCAGACAGTTACAGTATGGGAACATTATCCTAAAAACCAATGCTACTCGATGGCCCAGGATATGGGTGTCCTTACGTCTAACCCAGTTGAATATGATCCACTAACTATCCAGTTCAAGAAACTTACAAACTATGCTTATGACTATGATCCTTGGGAAACTGAGCGGACACTTACTCCACAGGCGTCTAGAGCAACACTAGATATCACAGGTCCAGAGCAAAAGACTGAAATCATATAATGTTTTAGTAAACCCGACGCAGAGCCTTGCACAGTATACTATTGACTGGACTCCTGAAAAAGAAGGTCTTTATACTTTAAAGATGACTGTGACAGGCAGGACAACTGGGAGGAACTGGCCACCTTCTTCGACTTCCCCCAGGAGATCCGCCGATTGATCTACACTACCAACACCGTGGAAGGCTATCACCGCCAGGTACGCAAGGTGATCAAGAACAAATCCTCTTTCCCCACTCCTCAACCCGCCAGAAAGCTGTTAAATTTGGCGACGATGACATTTCCAGGAAATGGACCAATGCCATTTACAATTGGCCCTTGATCCTCAACCAGCTTGCCATCCGCTTTGAGGACCGCTGGCCAGAATGATCCTATCCAATCATTTACACACAATTTCAGACACTTCCTCTTCCAATCCATTTCCAATGTTTTTTCAACATATCACACCTCTGATTGTTCTACTGGATTATCGGGAAACCCCCAATTGACTGGAATGGTGGAGTGAATCCTATTTTTGTTGTCTTAATTGAACTATTATCTCTGTATTTGATATGATGCTCCCATGGAATTCCATCCTCACCTACATCATAATAATTATCAGTTATATCGCCATCATCATTGATCTCATACGTGCCGCCGAACAGGAACAGCCGGGTGGTGATCGTCGTCGGTGAGGTCTCGAAGTCCGTGTGGGTCTCCTTGACCCGCACCCCATCCCCGTCGTAGAAGAAAGTCCAATGCTCCTTAACGCCACCCATATTGCTGCAGTTCGTGCCGTCCATTCGCTTGATCCGCCACAGGCGGTTTTCAACAATTATAGACGAAACCATCGGTTTCTATGGGCGATTGTCCTGATCGCCACGCCCCAAACAAAAAATGGCCTCCATTTCTGGAGACCATATCTGGTGAGTGCGGGGGGACTCGAACCCTCAACCAATGGCTTAAAAGGCCACTGCTCTACCATTGAGCTACGCACCCATCGAAGGAAGATTTTATCACGCACCCCGCCCCCCGTCAACGATTGCCGTTCCTCAAAAGTTGCCATTCTCAAAGTCGCTTGACAACTTTGGGGAAATTGTTCTGCTGTCAAAACCCATATCCGTCTTAGCCTTGACAAAGTCTTAGTCAACCTGGTCGAAATTGTAAAGTTACTTTGTAAAAAGTGTCAGATTTTGTCGGGTTTTGTCGGGTTTTTAGGGTTGGCGTTCAAAAAGTTGCCTCCAAAGTATCGCCTTTTCCTCTCCATCTCGCCCGTCCGTGTGCCAACAAGGAAATCAGACCGCATCCCCCTTTTGTCCTAATCCGCCATCAATTCCACCTCCTCGGCAGATCATTCAGTTATAATCACCCCACGGAGGAAAACATATGAGCAAATTGATCGAACTAACGGAAGAGACCTTCACCGCCGAAGTACTCGAATCAGACACCCCGGTCATTGTCGATTTTGGGGCAGTCTGGTGCGGGCCGTGCAAAATGCTCGATCCCGTCGTGGAAGAGTTGGCCGACAGACTGGGCAGGCAAAGGTCAAATTCACCCACGTCGATGTGGACCATAACCCAAACCTGGCGATCCAGTTCAGCGTCATGGGCGTCCCCACCCTAATCCTTTTCAAAGACGGCGAAGCCGCTTGCCGGCATGAGCGGCTATAAGCCCAAGGCCAAGATCATCGACGAATTCGGCCACCTGATCTAGTCACATTCATCACTATAAGGAAAAAATCCCTGCGCCTAGTTGCGCAGGGACTTTTCATTCCTAGTTGGTATCCTACAGAGCCAGCCGCCTCTTTCAGGGCAGCCGCTTTGTCCGTCCGTTCCCAGGGCAGATCAATATCCGGGCGGCCGAAGTGGCCGTAAGCAGCTGTCTGCTGGTAGATCGGGCGGCGCAGGTCCAGATCACGGATGATCGCACCGGGGCGCAGATCAAAGAACTCGGTCACCAACTCCACGATCTTCTCATCAGCAATCTTACCGGTGCCGAAGGTTTCCACATTCACGCTCAACGGGTGGGCAACACCAATCGCATACGCCACCTGGATCTCGCAGCGGTCAGCCAATCCAGCCGCCACGATATTCTTGGCAGCCCAGCGCGCCGCATAAGCCGCCGAGCGGTCCACCTTGGTCGGATCTTTCCCGCTGAACGCGCCGCCGCCGTGACGGCCCATCCCGCCGTAAGTATCCACAATGATCTTGCGCCCGGTCAACACCGGCATCGCCCATCGGGCCGCCGATCACAAACCGGCCGGTCGGATTGACAAAGATCTTCAGATCCTCATCCACCAGCTCCTCAGGCAGGGTCGGCATGATGATATTCTCGATCACGCCTTCGCGCAGATCTGCATGGCTGATCTCAGGAGCATGCTGGGTGCTCACCAGAACGGTATCGATCCGCTTCGGTTTGCCGTACTCATACTCCACCGTCACCTGAGATTTGCCGTCCGGGCGCAGCCAATCCAGATCGCCAGCCTTGCGCACCTCCGCCAGCCGGCGGCTCAGGTTGTGAGAAAGATAGATCGGCAGCGGCATCAGCGCATCGGTCTCGTTGCAGGCATAACCAAACATCATCCCCTGGTCCCCAGCACCAATCGAATCGATCTCTTCCTCAGTCATCTCACCGGATTTTGCTTCCAGGGCTTTATCCACCCCCATGGCAATATCGCCAGACTGCTGGGCGATCGCAACCTGAACACCGCAGGTATGCCCGTCAAAGCCGTACTTCGCCCGGTCATAACCAATATCGGTGACCACGCGGCGCACCAGCTCATCATAATTGATCCGCGCCTGGGTGGTGATCTCACCAAGCAACAGTACGAAACCGGTCTTTACAGCGGTTTCGCATGCCACCCGGGAGAATGGGTCTTGTTCCAGGCAGGCATCCAGCACAGCATCGCTGATCTGGTCGCACATTTTGTCAGGATGGCCTTCCGTCACTGATTCTGATGTAAAGACCAGTTTGGAAGATTTCATAAAGCTTGTATTCATAATTTACCTCCAATAAAAATTGCCCTTTCAGCATTCGAAAGGGCAACCGCGTTTTTCGCAATCCCTCTCATCTTCCAGAACTTGTCTGCCGGAATTGGCACCTCTCACTTTCGTGTTGGTTGCCGAGGTTTCTAAGGGCCGGTCCCTCCACCTCTCTGGATAAGAGTGCTGATTAGGTATTTAGTTTCGGCCAGATAATACCAAAAAGGGTGTTTGATGTCAAACACCTGATCTGGCTCTCTTACCACAATGCTATTTGGCTGGTTTCCAGCCAGGGGCAGCCCGTTTCAACTGGGCTTTCGACACTTTGTTGGTTTTCCCGCATCGCGGGCAGATGGCATTGTAATGTTTCAAGCCCTCTTCGTGCAGTTTGTGTCAATGCCGAGCCACATCTCTTCATTTTTCACCTGAAATGGGGTCTGGCAGCTAAAGCAACGTATATTGATTTGCATGATCTCTCCTTTCTATGAGTCCTGATATTATTTTATCCGATTTTGGATTTCTCGCCGTCCCGCTTTTCCGCCTCAATGAGGCAATCACGATCCCGCCCAGGATCATAGCCCCCCCGATCAGCTTTACCCAACCCGGTTTCTCGCCCAGCAGCAGGAAGGCCAGGATACTCGTCCCGATCGGCTCCCCAAGCAAGGTAACCGCCACAAATGCCGCCGGCAAGAATCCCAGGGACCAATTGTATATCGAATGCCCGATCAACTGCGGAATCAATCCCAGCAGGATCAGCCAAATATAACTCTCCCCGCTGAACCCGATCAGCGGCTGCCCGCTGAAAAATGCCATCATCACCAGGATGACCGCCGAGAAGCCGATAAACGAGGAAGATATATGGAATCACCCTCATCCTTTCACGAACAGACCGTCCGACGATCACATACCCAGCCGCCACCCACGCCCCGATCAGAGCCAGAAAGTCGCCCAGGAAAGCCTCTCCCTGAACAAATTCGCTTAGCGGCGGGCACACGATCTGCTCGCCAAATGCACACGCATCGCTCATACCCACCACCAACGTCCCAGACAGCGAGACCAGCAATCCAAGACGCGATCATCTTCGTGATCGGTTCTTTGATCGTCAAAGGGGCAGCAATCGCCACCCACAACGGCGTGGTCGTCACCAGCACCACTGAACTGACCACGGAAGTATACTGCAGGGATGTGATCCAGGAAGCAAAGTGGATCGCCAGGAATAACCCGGCCAAAAAAGTCAGCCAGATCTCCCGCCTGGTAAGTGTCTTCAGATCATCCCGATACTTGAGCAGCGCCACAACGGCCAGCACAAGCGCAGCTACAGACATACGGTAAGCCGCCACAACAATCGAAGCCACCTCTGCCTGGGCAAACCGGATGAAGATCGAAGCTGTGGAAACCGCCAATACACCGATTGTCAAGCCTAAATAAGGTGAGATTTTCGGTTGTTGTGTCGTCTGTATTCATAGAATATCCCTGTGCTTGACAAAGCATTTTCCCGGGAGAATAAAATCACGAATGGGACTAATCCTACGTCTGGTTGACCAATTCGTCAATGTGTAAACCACTCATAATGAACAGGAGAATAGAATGACCTTCAAATTAATGGATTTACCGTACGCATACGATGCCCTGGAACCTCACATTGATGCAAAAACCGTAGAAATTCACTACTCCAAGCACCATCAGGGCTACACAAACAACCTCAACGCCGCCCTGGAAAAATACCCTGAACTACACGAAAAGACCGCCAAAGAACTGCTCGAATCTCTCGACTCCCTTCCTGAAGATATCCGCACTGCAGTCCGCAACAATGGCGGCGGATACAAGAACCACAATATCTACTGGAAAACCATGTCCCCGGATGGCGGCGGCGAACCCACCGGTGAACTGGCCGATGCGATCAATAGCAGCTTTTGGTTCCTTCGATGCTTTCAAAGAAGCCTTCGGTAAAGCTGCAGCCACCCGCTTCGGCAGCGGTTGGGCCTGGCTGTGCAAGACCGCAGATGGCGGTCTGACTGTCATCTCCACCCCCAACCAGGACAATCCCTTCTCTCAGGGACTTCGCCCCCTTCTCGGTATTGATGTCTGGGAACACGCTTACTACCTCAACTACCAAAATCGTCGTGCAGACTATATCTCAGCTTGGTGGAATGTGGTAAACTGGGATGAAGTTACACGTCGTTTTTTGAAGTAATATACATCTAAACAACTAGAGCGTTTCTACGGAGGAACTATCTATGACAAGTGTAATTACTCGTTTATGCATGCGGGACTCCGGCTGTGTCGAAGTCTGCCCGGTGGAATGCATTGTTCCGGGTGACCCCCAGGACAAGTACCCCTGGTACTACATTGACCCCGACACCTGCATCGACTGTGGCGCCTGCCATCCGGAGTGCCCTTATGAGGCCATCTTCGAAGAAGATGATGTTCCGGATGCCTATGTTGCCACTGGGGGCGAATGGGCCTGCATGCCTGCTGGCACCGCGGGTTACGACACCCCTTACACCGGCACCAACCACCACGGCGTTGAGGTCAGCATCTCTTCCGCCCGCCAGCTTGAAGCTGGCGAAGAACTCGACCTGACCCCCGACATTGAAGCCAATACGATTTCTTCGAAGATGGCCCTGGTTACTGGGACGGCTGGGAAGATCACGCCAAATAACCATTGCTTTATCCCAAATAGGGCAGGCTGACCAGCCTGCCCTTTTCATTTTCGTTAGCCTTAGCGTACGTCCCCCACAATACGGTTTTCCTCTTATACTTGGTGTCGAAATAGTTTGACGCAAAATGACAACCTCCTGTAAAATAGACCCACTAAGAAATGTGAGGACAATATGACCGACAGCTATTATTATCCCAATGTTTGGGGCCGCAGCATCCTGACAGCTGCCGAAGAAATTCTTGGTGAAAAAGGCGTCAATGCGCTTCTAAACCTTGCTGGTTTACCCCAATATATTGGCAATTATCCTCCCGATAATATCAAAAAGGAATTTCCCTTTGAGCATGTCGCCGCCATTCAGGAAGCCCTGAGAGAAATGTATGGCACCAAAGGCGCCCGTGTCTTTGCCACCAAAGGCGGTGAGCAGACCTTCACCCACAGCCTGGAAAAATATGACAAAGTCCAGAAAGCTGCTCAGGCGGCTATGGCAGTTGGAAATATGAAAACCAGGCTCAAAGCCGGACTGCTCTTCTTTGCCAAATTCTTCAACACCGTTAGCGATCAGAAAGTCCGGGTTGAAGAAGATGAAACCCACTGGAAATGGATCATCGAGGTCTGCCCAATGTGCCATGGAAAAACTGCCGGTGAACCGATCTGCCATCTGGCGGTAGGCGTGCTCAATGCGGCCTCCAACTGGGCCATCTGGCGGAGAACGATCCGCATCAAAGCCACAGATTGTATCGCCACCGGCGCAAAAGAAGGTATCATCCTTCTCGAAAAGCCACCGACTGACCTCGACCTGGTATCAAACTATCCTCAATAACCCTCGGAGAAACAATCTTGCAATTTTTTCTTGCTTTATTGCCCATTCTGGTCATCCTGACCCTGATGGTTGGTTTTCGATGGGGCGCATCCCGCTCTGGTGGCGCTGGCTATCTACTCACCCTGCTGATTGCCGTGGCAGCTTTTGGCGCCGACCCAGAGCTACTGGCTTATGCCCATATGAAGGCCTTGCTCCTTTCGCTGGATGTACTACTGATCATCTGGGCAGCTTTCCTGCTCTTCAAAGTGGCGGAAGAAGCCGGCGCAATCCGCACAATCGGCAACCTGCTCCCCAAACTCACCTCTGACCGCACCCTGCAATCCCTGATCATTGGTTGGGTATTTGCCTCCTTCCTTCAGGGGATTGGCGGATTTGGCGTCCCGGTAGCCGTGATCGCCCCGATCCTCATCGGACTGGGTTCGCCCCTCTACTTGCAGTCATCATCCCTTCCATCGGACACGGATGGGCGGTTTCTTTTGGCTCTCTCGGTTCCTCCATCAATGCCCTGATCGCCACAACTGGTCTTTCCAGCCAGGAGATTGTCCCTGAGGCAGCTATCTTCCTCGGGATTGCGGCAATCGTCTCCGGCTGGATGATCGCTTATGCCAGTGGCGGATTCAAAAAGGTGCTCAAATACTTTTTCTTGATCTTTTTCGTCGGCCTCGCCATGGCGGTCGGACAGTTTCTCGCCGCATCGCAGACCTATGGAACATTGCCGCCTTCGTTGGGGCCCTTTCCGGCCTGGCCGTCATCCTGCCAGTCTAGCCTGAGAGAACTCAAAAACCAGCCAGATCATGGAAAAACCAGATTGGTCCAAATTATGGATGGCGTTCTCAAATTACATCATCCTGGTAGCAATGATCCTGTTTATTCAATTTGTTCCTGGAGTCAAACCCTTCCTCGGGCAAATTAAGATCCAGCTCGCTTTCCCTGAGATTACCACCAGCTACCGGATACATTACACCTGCTGGGTACGGCCGCCAGATCCCAATCTTCACCCATGCCGGCACAATCCTGCTTTACGCCAGCCTGATCGGCTTCCTCATCTATAAGAAAAAGGGCTTCTACACAGCATGGGGCGGGAAACGGATCCTCAGCGAAACCGTCAAGAAAATGACCGGCTCCAGCATCAGCATCCTCTCCATGGTCAGCCTGGCAGTCATCATGGAACACAGCGGCATGACCCGCCAGCTCGCACTCGGGCTTTCCTCCGGCATCCAGTCTATTTACCCGCTGGTCGCTCCCTGGATCGGCGCAATCGGCGCTTTCATGACCGGAAGTAACACCAACTCGAATGTTGTTTTCGGTCTGCTTCAGCTTGAAACCGCCCGCATCCTCATGCTGCCGGTCTCGATCATTCTTGCCGGACAGACCGCCGGCGCCGCCCTGGCATCGGTGATCGCCCCCACCAAGATGGTCGTTGGGGCCAGCACAGCCGGGATGAGCGGCCGCGAGGGTGAGATCATGCGCGCCTTGATCGGCTACACCCTCGTCTTGGTGTCCTGATCAGCCTGCTTACTTTCATTGGCGTCTTGATCTTTGGAGCATAACATGAAGCTGATAAAAACCCTCTCAAAACACAAGTCCCGTGTCCAGTCGATCTTGCTCGCAATCCATGGTACTCGCCCCGATCCTGATGTTCATCGGCATCCAGAAAGGCTGGATCGTGCTGGTTTTCATCGGATTGGCCGCCATCGTCCTCGCCAATATTACAGCCTCACTGACCAAATAACCACGGATTTATCCCCCAATTGGTTCATAGCAGATTCTTCACTTCCAGGTAAAATGGTATTATCACCAGGCTGATCTGTACACCTCCAGTCAGACCGGATATGCTTGTATCAACGAGGCGGATTTATGTCTATACGTAATAGGAATTATTTCAGGTTAAGCCTGACTACTCACCTTTGGGCTGCTTCTCACTTGTATCTATGGCATCGGCAGCCTGGGCAATCCCAGCCGCACTTGAGACAACCAATCGCCCCTGTGGAAGATTTCCAATTAGTGGCTGAAGGCCAGGGATGGGTGCAGATTGCCGGACAGATCTTCTGGACGAATAATAATGGCGCCAACTGGACAGAGATCACTCCCCAACTGAACGGCCAAGTCATCAGCCTAACCTTCCTTAACTCTCAAACCGGCTTCCTCGTCTCCCAGGAGCTGACTCTCCAACAGGAAATGCGCTACTGGCTCTACACCACCCTTGATCAGGGCAGTACCTGGTCCCGGGAGGAGATCGTCTCCCTCCCCATCCGGGACCCGCTCGCCATCGCAGCCAAAGTCTCCGCCTTCTTCCTCGACGACCAGACCGGCTGGATCGTTTTCAAACAAGCCACCAGCAGTAACTTCAACATCGGCGCCATCTACCACACCAACGACGGCGGCCAGACCTGGCAAACTTCTCCTGCACCGCTTGGCGAGCCTGTCACTTTCCGCAACCCGCAGCTTGGATTCATCAGCCGGTGGCGTTCATGCTCAGAACATTTTCCAGACCCCGATGGCGGCAGCACCTGGACCCAGACCCCGCTCTCCGACGGAATTCGTCACCGCCATCGGGCTGCCCAACTTCCTCGACCGCTCAGGCTGGTTTCTTGCCTGCCCTGGTCAGCACCGATTCCGGCACCGAACTGCACATTTATTCGCTCCAACTAATTCCGGCACCAGCTGGACAGCTATCCGAATCTACACTCGTCTCCAGCTCAGCCAGATCTGATCGGCCTTTTCAACAATCTCCCCGGAGAGATCAAAGCCATTGTCGGAGACACGCTCTATTCCTATTATCTCACCTCCGGTCAGCTCACCGCGATCTCCCCGCTCCCCCTCCAGAATATCACTGAATTGATTTCGTCAGCCATGATTCCGCCTGGGCGATTCTCCAACCAGAGCGCCTGCGCTGAGGATTCCCAGCCCTGTACCTCGATTGCAACCCTCTATGCCACAACGGATGGCGGCATTACCTGGCAGCCTGCTGGATACCCCCGCAGATCCTCATCTCCCTGCCCGCTGAATCCAATATTCGAACCAGATCAGGCCGGACAAGGTCCCGCTCCTTTCCCGCACCTCAGTCCTCCAGGGCCAGGGTTTCGACCAGTGCGAGATCTCCTCCCTCAGCAATCTGCAGGCCTGGAAAAACAACAGCCCGCTGTCGGCTGTCAATCTGTATATTGGTGGAGCATCCAGAGGCTGCCATAACGAACAATCTTTAATGCATGACACAGGTAAAGATTTTATTGAATCACTCAGTATCCAGGGATGGAAATTTATCCCCACCTGGGTAGGACCCCAGGCAGCCTGCACCAATTACATTATAGCTCCAATGAGCTACAACCCAACAACAGCATATAACCAGGGCCGGGACAATGGCACCGATGCACCGTCCGTACCGCCCGAAAATTGGGACTCGCAGAAGACAGATGACAGCGGAACAGTGATCTATTATGACCTTGAAGCCTTCAATATCGATAACACCCTTGCCTAAATGCGGCCAAAGCCTTTATCAATGGCTGGGTAGAACGCCTCCATGAAGCAGGTGTTACCGCAGGTGTTTACGGTTCAGTTTGCGCCTCCGGACTCGATCATTTCTACACATCTTGACAACCCGCCCGATGTGATCTGGCCAGCCTATTGGCACTACAGCACCCCCACCTACAACAGCTCGGTCACCCCCTATGGCCTCCCCTGTATCTCAGACTCCATGTGGGGAGACCAGCAGCGTATCTTCCAATACACCGGCGCGCACATGGAAACCTGGGGCAACGTCACCATGTATGTAGACCTGAATGCCATTGACGGCATCGTCGCCGACATCTCCCGCCAGGTCGGCGTACCCACCACCACCCTGCAGAACTCACTCCTTCGAAACCGGCGACTATCACCCCCTGGGAGATCCAGAACACCCCCGCAGACTGCAATTGGTCAGTGGTAAATGATCCCGATATCGCCCACTCCAACGATCATTACCTCGCCATTAACCGCGACCCTGGGAGACCCCAACTGCACCGGCGTCCAGCAAACCCTGACCCACACCCTTACCAGCGGTTCCCGCTACCGCTTCGCCATCTGGGCCAGGTCCTCCATCCTCAACCGACCCCACGCGCCGCTCACCCTCAAAATCACAGGGGAAGGCGCATCGCCTGTCTCCACCACTAAATATTTTATGGCAACATCTACCGACGAATGGGCCTGCCTTGAAACCAATTTCCATGTCACTCAGTCCAGACCTTACCGGAATCACCCCTGAGATCGAACTGGAGAACAGCGACGGTGTTGACCTCTATCTGGACAATGCCCATGTTTCCCTAATACCGGTCCGCTCTGCCCCACGATCCCCTTACCCACCGGGATGTACGCCAGTCCCGCAGGGAGCCACGGATGCCATCATCATCAACTGGGATGAGGTCCGTCCGCCAGCTATTACCAGATTTTCCGCTCAGTCGCTCCCGACACGACAAAGACACTTTCTGGCTGCAGCCCGCTGCCAACCAATACATCGACACTACCGCCAGCTATTGGGATGAATACAATTATTGGGTCAGGCCTGCACCTCCGGCAGATGCAGCCAGTTCAGCCAGTTGTCCACCAGTCGGTGCAGTCTCCCCCGTCCTGGATTTCTACGATGGCTTCGAGACCGGCGACACATCCCGCTGGACCTCGGTCTGCCAGCCGACCTTCATCCAGGCCTGCAGGGACGGGGCTTTACAGGGCAAATCCGGCTTGTGCCTGAATGCCGGATCAACAACTGGCGGGCCTCTCGGTCTCAACCTGACCAATGGTGTACGACGATTCACCATCGATTTCAAGTTTGATCCGAATTCCTTCTATCCTGGGACAGATGGCAACCCCTTCACCATCCTCAAACTGATCGATCAGCCGTACCGGCAGCTCTGGTTCTTCAACTCCGTATCAAGAAATTTGAAAATGCATACAACCTCGCCGCCATCGGCCTTGATAATACCGGAACCTACCACTGGACCAATCCTGGGTGCCGATCTCACATCGCCCCCAATAATATCGCCATCACCTGGTCATCTTCCAGCGTCCATGCCCGAACGGCCTGGGCTGGAGCGGCCGGTTTCTCGATAAGGGTCAATGGACAATGAAAGCCAGGTCACTGGGATCGACAATACCCAATTATATCGTCGATCAGATTCTCTTTGGGGGCCAGAATATCGGTGGCAGCACATCCAGCACGGGCATCTTCTACCTTGATGAGTTCACCTTCCAGGGCCCACTCTATATCAGACAGTGACCTGATCCAGGTACAGGATGAAATTTGATGACTTGAGCCCAATAATTTATCCCCCCAGGAACAGCAAGCACTTCTCAATCTCGCCATCAACACGATCAGCGAATACCTCGAAACCCACACCCTCCGAGACTACCAGCCGGAATATCCCGCCTTTATAGAACCAGCTGCCGTTTTCGTCACGCTATTCTACAAAGGCAATCTGCGAGGTTGTGTTGGGCAGATCATCGCCGACAAACCGCTGTTCGCCGCCGTTCAGGATGCTGCCCTATCCGCCGCCTTCTCCGATCCCCGCTTCCCGCCTCTGTCTAGATCAGAATTGGAACAGCTCCACATCAAGATCGCTATCCTCTCACCGCTAACCCCCATCCAGCCCGAGGAGATCATCGTCGGCCGTCATGGCTTGCTGATCGAGCATCGGTTCCGCCGCGGGCTTCTACTCCCTGAAGTTGCTGGAGAACGCAAATGGGACACGGAAACCTTTCTCGAAAATCTATGCAATAAAGCTGGATTACCGCCGGGAACCTGGCAGACTGCAGAGAAACTGTTGGGCTTCACAACCCAGGTGATCGAAATCCCCTAATAAGGGGTTAGCCGCCTCTTTTAACCGTTAGCATTACCACTTGACTTGATTCCGGCTCAACCCGGACCTGCTCCGCACTCCGGCAGCCCGGCACCCAAACAATCTCTCCCCCGATCTCGAAAATTGGCCAACTTTCCCTCACCTTCCTGGGGATCTGCTCATTGATCATCAGATCAGAGATCTTCATCCTTTGCCCGTTCATTCCCAGCGGGGCGATCCAATCGCCATCCACTCGCCTCCGGATTATGATCGGACCTGGTTTGGCTCTCAAATCCAGATAAGCCTCAAATCGGTCCTGATTCGCCTCGATCGCAGCCAGATCAAAGGATTCGAGCGATACGACCGCAATCACCCAATCACCGCCGATCGGGAATCTCCCCCCACGCTGCCCATCGATTCGCAATTCTTCAGATAATTGTGGGATACTCAGCCATGTTTCCTTCCTCCGCCCATGCGGAGAGACTCACAATTTCTTTCCCGATCTCCAACCGAAGCCCCTGCGCCAGATCGATCTCCCGGCTGACCGGCGGATCCTGCACCGCGCTGACTGCCCGCTCGATCAGATCAAACCCCACATCAGTCAGACCCGGGCGCAGGCAACCGAAGGCTTTGCGTATCAATCTGCGCTGCAAACCGGTTTGAAGTCCAAGGAACCTCTCCTTTGAAAATTGGACCCGCTCCCCATCAAACTCTCCATTGATCTCAGCCCATACCTGTTCGGTCAATGCATCCAGCAGCGCCAGGTCTCCCAGCACGATTTCCCCCATCCTCCCCAGGTTCCCGGAAATCCTCGGGTTCATCTCGGTCAACAAGGGTAGCAATTCATGGCGGATCCGGTTCCGCAGGAAGCGCAGGTCCTGATTGCTTTCGTCTTCGATCGTTGGCAGTCCATGCTCCTGGCAATAAACCTCCAGGGCTTCACGTGGCAGTCCCAACAGAGGTCGCACCAGAGGGATGTCCGGATGCCACTGGGTGATCCGCCGGTAAGCCATCCCTCCCAACCCATTCAACCCCGCTCCCCGCACCAGATGGAGCAGGATCGTTTCAGCCTGGTCATCCGCATGATGGCCCACTGCCACTGCATTACAGCCATGCTCAAATGCAGCATTGAATAAAAAACGGTACCGCAGTTCTCTGGCCGCCTCCTCAAGGGACAACTTGCCTTCTCGGGAAAATCCTGCTGTATCCACCCGCTTGAAAACAAACTCGACACCCAGCTTTTCCGCTTCTATTTGCACAAATTCCGCCTGCTGGGCAGAGGCATCTCGGATTCCATGATCCAGGTGTCCGGCAACCACCGGGTATCCAGCCGCCATTAGAGTATGCAGCAGCACTATACTGTCCACACCACCGGAGACACCTGCGAGAATCTTTTCCCCCGCAGCGACCTTGCATTTTTGTTGAAGTGTAGCTTTCAAGTATTCAATCATCGGTATAATTATAGCATTGCCCATCACTGAACGTGATTGTATGAATTTGATACCATTTTGGGGTTTGAATTTCAGTAGGATTGATATAATATAATACTAATAAGGTTTCATCTATAACTTTCAAGGATAGAGGAAGACATGGCAAATAAGATTCTTATCGTTGATGATGACTTTGACACCCTCCACATGGTCGGAAAGATGCTGGAGCGGCATGGGTTCGAGATCGCCGCAGCCAACAACGGCGAAAAAGCCATCCAGCTTGCCCAGACAGAGCACCCCGATTTGATCATTCTGGATGTGATGATGCCCGGTATGGACGGTTACGAGGTTACCCGTAAGCTGCGCGCCATTGAAACTACTGCCTACATTCCTATCATCCTTTTTACTGCCAAAGCCCAGGTAGATGACAAGCTTGAAGGGTTTGAAGCTGGTGCAGACGACTATCTCACCAAACCCACTCACCCGGCAGAACTCATCGCCCGGGTTAAAGAGCATCCTCACCCGCCCCAAAACCGGCCTGCTCTCACTGGATGATTCCGGTATGGAAGAGCTTAAAGGACGGGATACCCATGTGGTCGGCGTGATTGGCACAAAGGGCGGACTCGGTACCACCACCGTAGCGATCAATACTGCTATCGCCATGCACCAGAAATCAAAGGATTATGTCACCCTCGGAGAGATACGCCCCGGGGTCGGGGCAGTTGGCCTGCAGTTAGGCTACAGGAATTCTGCCATGCAGAATGAACTCCTCAGGGCATCTCTCCCGGAGATCACCCTTCCCCGGGTGGAGGAAAGCCTGGTCACACACGGTTCCGGCATCCAGATCCTTCTCTCCTCCTTCATGCCAGTAGATGCTCTCCTTCAAAACAACCTCGAACAGATCGATGCCATTACCAAACAGCTCAAACTGATTGCCCCTAATACGGTTCTTGACCTGGGTGTCGGCCTAAACCCGATCACCCAAAAACTCCTCCCACATTGTGATGGGATCGTGATTGTCCTCGAACCAGTCCCCTCCACGATCGTTCAGACAAAAGCCCTACTCCAAAATCTCAACGAAATCGGTGTAAAGCCGAACAAGATCTTCGTTGTTCTGGTCAGCCGCACCCGCCTTGAGATCAC
Organism: uncultured Chloroflexia bacterium; assembly: GCA_963722735.1. Classification (GTDB taxonomy): domain Bacteria; phylum Chloroflexota; class Anaerolineae; order Anaerolineales; family UBA11579; genus UBA11579. The sequence goes on along the minus strand of CAVROH010000019.1, from coordinate 53,394 downwards.
CGTCCCCAACAACCGCGTCCAGACCGAGTTGGGCATCGATCTTGCTGGTGTTGTCATGCCCGCCCCGGAGATGTTTTACCAGGCTGCCATCCGTCACGAAGCCACGATTACCCACCAACCAGATTCGATTCCCAGCCGGCAGTATCTCAAGCTGGCAGAAACTCTACTCCAGGCGAGAGAACTTAAGGGTTGACCTATGCAGATCAAGCAAGCTGCTGATCTGCTTAAATCCTCTAGTTATTCAGTCGCCCTCTCAGGCGCGGGAATCTCCACCCCATCGGGCATTCCGGATTTCAGATCAAGCAACGATGGATTATGGAAACGTTTCAATCCCGATGAAGTTGCCTCGCTGTCTGCCTTCCGCACAAAACCAGACAGGTTCTTTGGCTGGTTCCGCCCCCTGGCAAAACTGATCTTCGAATGCAATTCCAAATCCAGCTCACAATGCCCTGACTGAACTCGAAAACCTGGGAATGATCCGAGCGATCATCACCCAGAATATAGACGGCCTGCATCAAAGGTCAGGCTCCAGAGATGTCATCGAGGTTCACGGCACTCTCCACACACTCACCTGCGGTCAGTGCTACCACCAAACGAGTGTTGAAGAAGTCCGCCATTCCTATCTGGTGGAGGAACAGAATCCCTACCTGCAAGGCCTGCGGCGGTACCCTCAAACCGGATGTCATCCTGTTTGGCGAACAAATGCCCATCCACCCCTGGCGGGCGGCAGAACACGAGATTAACCAATGTGACCTGCTCATTGTGGTTGGATCCTCACTCGAGGTCAATCCGGTAGCGAAACTACCTTTTGATGTCCTCGCCAATGGTGGTAAACTGATTATCATCAACCAGCAAATCACCTACATCAATGCCCGTGCTGATATTGTATTCCGAGAAGATGCCGCTGAGGTTTTACCTGCCATTTTGGAGGCCATCAAGAATGGAGAATAGATCCAGAGAAACCCTTCTAGAAAGATATCTCAGCCTGCTTGATATTGCCCAGGTATTAGCTTCCACCCTGGACCTGGATCGATTGCTCTACCAGATCGTGATGGCCGCCGCCACCCTGACAGATTCCGAAGCCGCCTCTATCATTCTTTATGACGAGAACAAAAACCGGCTTTTCTTCCAATCCTCCACCGACCTGGACTCCAAGGTGATGCGCGGGCTTGAAGTGCCGGTGGAAAACAGCATTGCAGGCGAGATCCTTCGCACCCAAAAGCCGATGATCGTGATGAACATCGAAGAGGATTCCCGCCACTTCACCGGCGTCACCGATTCGACCATCCAATCTACCCGCTCACTGATGGGCGTCCCCCTGATCACCAAAGAGAAGATCCTCGGTGTTCTCGAAGTCATCAACAAGAAAAGGGGAGAATTTTCTGAGGATGATGACAACATGCTGCTTGCGCTTGGATCACAAGCCGCCATCTCCATCGAGAATACCCGCCTCTTCCAGCAATCCGACCTGATCTCTGAAATGGTGCACGAACTGCGAACCCCACTCGCCTCCATCCAGACAGCCGCCCACCTCCTCAACCGGGATGATATCTCCACCGACCAGCGCACCACCATGATCTCACACCATCCAATCCGAAGCTTCCCGTCTCTCGGATATGACCACCAGTTTCCTCGAAATGGCCCGGCTGGAATCCGGCCGCGCCCAATTCAGCAAGGACCCGGTCAACCTTGAAGTGCTGATCAAAGAAACTGCCACTCTGATGCAAGCCCGCATCGAGGAAGAAGGGTTATCTCTCAAGCTGGAGATCACTCCACCAATCCCATTCATCGCCGGAGACAAGGATAAGCTCAAACAAGTCCTCCTCAACCTGATCAGCAATGCAATCAAATACAACCGGCCGAATGGGTCGATCACCCTGGGCGTATCAAAATATAAGGATCAGGTCTCGTTCTATGTCCGTGATACCGGGCGCGGAATGAAACCCGAGCATGTCAAAAACCTTTTCACCAAATTTTATCGGGTACCCGGTTCCGAAAAAGTCGCTATCGGTACCGGACTTGGACTTTCCATCACCAAGCGGATCGTTGAAGGCCATGGCGGAACAATCGCAGTCAACAGCCAGGTCGATGTTGGCACCACCTTTGTAGTTTCCATTCCCCTGGAATCCATTTAACCCTATCCGGACTTAGAAAATTCACAAGAAATTTCCCAGATTTTTATCATAAAAAAGGGGCTTTCAAAAGCTATCAATTTGCTTAGGCTTAAGGAAAAAATGAGCCAATTTGTACTATAATTATTTTTGTGCGTTTTACCACTAAAGTTTACAAGATTCTTGTAAACTTTGGCTGGTAAAACGCGAAATTCTGTAAACCAACAGACCAGGAAACCCCGGTCTAAATCAATCGAATTCTTTCGATTTCACAATACTACGGGAGTTTATTATGAGTAAGAAAATCGTCACACTTAGACGGCAACCAGGCGGTATCCGAAGTCGCATACCGCATCAATGAAGTGGTTGCCATTTACCCCATCACCCCATCCTCCCCGATGGGCGAATGGGCAGACGCCTGGATGGCTGAAGGCCGCCCCAATATCTGGGGCACCACGCCGCTGGTCGTCGAAATGCAGAGTGAGGGTGGCGCTGCTGGTGCGGTTCATGGTGCCCTGCAGGCAGGTTCCCTCACCACCACCTTTACCGCATCACAGGGCCTCCTGCTGATGATGCCAAACATGTACAAAATTGCCGGCGAACTTACCCCGGCTGTCTTCCATGTTTCCGCTCGCTCGGTTGCTGCCCAAGCATTATCAATTTTTGGCGACCACAGTGATGTGATGGCCGTCCGCTCCACCGGTTTTGCCGAACTTGCCTCCGGCTCCGTTCAGGAAGCAATGGACAACGCCCTGATCGCCCAGGCAGCCACCCTTGAAAGCCGAGTGCCTTTCATGCACTTCTTCGATGGCTTCCGCACCTCCCATGAGGTCTCCAAAGTGGAGATGATCAGCGAAGACGCAGATGCGCCAGTTGATCAATGATGACCTCGTTCGCGAGCACCGCGATGCGCGCCCTCTCCCCCGACCGCCCCAAACTCCGCGGTACCGCCCAGAACCCGGATGTCTTCTTCCAGGCACGCGAAACTGTTAATCCGTTCTATAATGCCTGCCCCGAGATCGTCCAGAAAGTCATGGACGAATTTGCCAAGGTCGTCGGCCGCGAATACAAGCTCTTCCAATACTTCGGCGCTCCCGATGCAGAACGTGTGATCATCCTGATGGGTTCTGGCGCAGAAGCTGCCCACGAAACGGTCAATTACCTCACCGCTCAGGGCGAGAAAGTTGGCGTGCTCAAAGTCCGCCTCTTCCGCCCCTTCTCAATCAAGCACTTCCTGGGCGCACTCCCCGAAACCGTCAAAGGCCTCGCAGTCCTCGACCGCACCAAAGAACCTGGCGCATCCGGCGAACCGCTTTACCAGGATGTGGTCACCGCTCTGGCAGAAGGCATCACCTCTGGAGAATCCAAATTCAGCCAGATGCCCAAGGTGATCGGCGGCCGCTACGGTCTCTCTTCCAAAGAATTCACCCCGGCAATGGTCAAAGCCATCTTCGACGAATTGAAGAAGGACACCCCCAAGAACCACTTCACCGTCGGCATCAACGACGATGTGACCCACACCAGCCTTGATTTTGACAAATCCTTCTCCACCGTAGATCCTGAAACTGTTTCAGCGGTCTTCTACGGTCTGGGTTCCGACGGTACGGTTGGCGCTAACAAAAACTCCATCAAGATCATTGGTGAAGAAACCGATTTCTACGCCCAGGGTCACTTTGTTTACGACTCCAAGAAAGCCGGCGCAGTCACTGTTTCCCACCTGCGCTTTGGCCCCAACCCGATCCGCTCCTCCTACGAGATCACCGAAGCCGACTTTGTGGCCTGCCACCAGTTCAACTTCCTTGAGCGCATCGATATGCTCCGACAAGCCAAAGCTGGCGCCGTCTTCCTGCTCAACAGCGTTTACGGACCGGATGAAGTCTGGGACAAGCTCCCCAAAACCGTTCAGGAACAGATCATCGACAAAGAACTGAAATTCTATGTGGTTGATGGTTACGAAGTTGCCAAACAGGCCGGCATGGGACGCCGCATCAACACCGTCCTGCAGGCCTGCTTCTTCGCGATCAGCGGTGTTCTCCCCAAAGACGAAGCTATCGCCGAGATCAAGAAAGCCATCAAGAAAACCTACGGCAAACGCGGCGAAGAAGTTGTCAAGCGCAATTACGACGCTGTAGATATGGCCCTCGACCACATGCATAAGGTTGAGGTTCCCGCAGAAGCCACCGCCAACTGCTGACATCCTGCCCGCCAGTGCCGGCAGACTCCCCCGAATTCGTCAAGGAAGTCATCGGCACGATCATCGCCCGCGATGGCGACGATCTGCCTGTTAGCATGCTGCCCAATGACGGCACCTACCCCACCGGCACCACCCAATACGAGAAACGCAACATCGCCCTCGAAATCCCTGTCTGGGACGAAGAGATCTGCATCCAGTGTGGTAAATGCTCCTTTGTTTGCCCGCATGCAGTCATCCGCCAGAAGATCTACGATCCGGCCCTGCTCGAAAGCGCTCCTGAGACCTTCAAGTCCGCCCCGGCACGCTTCAAGGAATTCAAGGACCAGCTCTTCACCCTTGCAGATTGCCCCTGAAGACTGCACCGGCTGTACCCTGTGTGTGGAAGTCTGCCCGGTGAAGAACAAAGAAGAAGTTGGCAAGAAAGCCATCAACATGGCCGAGCAGATCCCGCTGCGCGAGCCTGAAAAAGCAAACTGGGAATTCTTCCTCGACCTCCCTGAAGTTGACCGCACCAAGCTCAAACTGAACGATGTCAAATCATTCTCAACTGCTGCGCCCGCTGTTCGAGTTCTCCGGCGCCTGCGCTGGCTGTGGCGAAACCCCCTACGTCAAGCTGCTCAGCCAGCTCTTCGGCGACCGGGCGATCATCGCCAACGCCACCGGCTGTTCCTCCATCTACGGCGGCAACCTGCCCACCACGCCTTATGCCGTCGACGAGAACGGACGCGGGCCTTCCTGGTCCAACTCCCTCTTTGAAGACAATGCTGAGTTCGGTCTTGGGTATGCGCCTGACCATTGACAAGCAAACTGAATATGCCCGTGAGCTGGTTGCCCGGCTCAAGGACAAGATCGGCGCTGACCTGGCCGATGAGACTCCTCAACGCCGACCAAACCTCCGAAGCCGGTATCAACGCCCAGCGCGACCGTGTTGCTGAACTGAAGCACAAACTCGCCAAAGCAGAAACCCCCGCAGAGAAAGACCTCCTCGGTCTCGCAGATGTCCTGGTTGAGAAGAGCGTCTGGATCCTCGGTGGTGACGGATGGGCATACGACATTGGTTACGGCGGTCTGGACCATGTCCTCGCCTCCGGCCGCAATGTCAACATCCTCGTGATGGACACCGAGGTTTACTCCAACACCGGCGGTCAGGCCTCCAAAGCCACCCCGCGTGCCGCAGTTGCCAAATTTGCTGCCAACGGTAAGGATGCCAAGAAGAAAGACCTCGGCATGATGGCAATGGCCTACGGCAATGTCTACGTGGCCCAGGTTGCCATGGGCGCCAACGACCGCCAAACCCTGAATGCCTTCATCGAAGCTGAAGCCTACGAAGGCCCTTCAATCATCATCGCTTACAGCCACTGTATCGCCCACGGTATCGACCTGGCCAAGGGCCTCACCCAGCAGGATCTGGCTGTCAAGTCCGGCGCCTGGCCGCTGTTCCGCTTCAACCCCAAGATGGCAGACGAAGGAAAGAACCCGCTGAAGATCGACTCCAACAAACCTTCCATCAGCTGGGACGAATATGCCCTCAACGAGAACCGCTTCAAAGTCCTGCTCAAGACCGATCCGGACCGTGCAGAAGAACTCATGGAGCGCGCCGAGCATGATGTCGAAGGCCGCTGGGAACTCTACAAGCAGATGGCCGCAATGATCTACACCCCCATGAACGGGGAAGACGAAGCCGAGTAAGCTCCCCACAACACCAACATATCAAAAAGACTGGCAGCAAATGCTACCAGTCCTTTTGTTTTATAATCAATTCAGTAAGCATTTTGTTCGAAGCCAGTCAATAAGTATTAACTAGCAAATTATAATTGATACAATACAATATATCCCATCCGGAGGTGGAAAATGCCAGACCTGAAAACCAATTATCTCGGCCTTGAACTAAAAAACCCTCTGATCGCCTCAGCCTCCCCTTTTCCGAGAAAGGTGAATAACGTTGTTGAACATGGAACGCGCCGGGGTTTCAGCGGTAGTAATGTACTCTCTCTTTGAGGAACAGATCACCAGGGAAAGTCTCGCTCTGGATCATTTTATGGAGCAAGGCACCGAATAGTTTTGCCGAAGCCCTTTCCTACTTTCCCGAATCATGGACGCTACGCCATTGGTGCAGAAACCTACCTGGATCATCTCCGCTCGTGAAAGGATGCTGTCGATATCCCCGTGATCGCCAGCCTGAATGGGGCTACCCGTGGAAAATGGATTGAATATGCCGAACGCATGGAAGCCTCTGGTGCAGATGCCATCGAGCTGAATGTCTACTACCTCCCTACAGACCCCGATGAGACCAGCCAGGATCTGGAAACCCGCTACCTTGATCTGATCCAGAATGTGTGCATGGCTGTGGAGATCCCGGTTTCCGTTAAGCTCAGCCCATTCTTCACCTCCATCCCAAACTTTGCCAAACAGGTTGCCAACGCTGGGGCTAAAGGCCTCGTGCTCTTCAACCGCTTCTATCAGCCAGACTTTGATCTGGAAGAGCTGGAAGTTGTTCCTAAACTGGCACTCAGCACCAGCAACGAGATGCTTCTGCCCTTCCGCTGGATCTCCATCATGTACGGCCGTGTTAGACCTCGATTTTGCCCTCACCACTGGCGTTCAGTCCGGCACGGATATCCTCAAAGCAATGATGGCCGGTGCGAAAGCCACCATGGTCGCCTCTGAATTCCTGCGCAAAGGTATCGGCCGTGCCTCCGAAATGCTCGAATCAGTTGAAATCTGGATGACTAGAACGTGAATATGATTCAATCCAACAAATGCAGGGCAGTATGTCTCAGAAATCTGTCGCCGATCCCGGCTGCTTTTGAACGTGCCAATTACATGAAGGTGCTGGATTCCTTCAAATTCTAACAACATCTTCCTTTATAATCAAAAAAACGCCCGACATCACTCGGGCGTTTCTTTTATTTCAGTAAATCTCCAATATGATTAGGATTTCGGTTTCTGTTCCAGGGTCCGGGCAATAATATCATCCTGAGCAGCTATGTTAAGCATCTTCCTCTTTTTCTTCCCTCTCTGAGGCTTCAGGAGCATCCTGGCTGTTCAAGGCTTTCTGGTAAGCAATTTCCATTGCGGTCAGTGCCGGGGCAGTATCTACTTCATCTTCTTCGATCACTTCCGCTTCCGGAACATCGATCAGGGCTTTCAAACTGAGCTTGATCTGTTTCTTGCGCTTGCTGAAATCGATCACTTTGGCCTGAACTTCTTCGCCAACCTTTACAGCATCTTCCGGGCGGCGAACATATTCATGGGTCAACTCACTGATATGAGCCAAGCCAGGACGTTCAGCACCAACTTCGATGAATGCACCAAATTTCTCCAGGCGCACTACCTGTCCGGTCAACACCATCCCCTTTTTAATCTCCTGCCATTCAAGCGGCAGAGGTTCGATCATCGTCATCTCAATGTGGTTGGCGTCTTTCTTCACTCGCCGCACCCAAACGTCTACTTCCTGCCCAATTTCCACCACGTCCTCAACCCGTTTGATCGGTTCCTGGGACATGTGAGAAATATGGACAACACCAGGTTTGTCCAGGCCAATGTCCACAATAATCCCAGCCAGAGTGGTCTTGACCACTTTGCCTGTAAATTTCATTTTTCGCTTGATTTCTTGCGTTGTTGTTTCTGAATTAGTCATAACACGCCTCTCAATAATAGGTAATCACACAGCGGTACAATTTTACCTTATTCTAAACTCTTTGTAAAGAATTTCACTTGGCAACTAACCGTCTCTTGCTTGACACACCTATTAGTAGTTAGTAAAATTACTACTATTGATATTTCACCTCGACTCAGGAAACTGAAAATGAGCACACTAACAGCACTTCAAATCCATTGGCTTCTCAGAAAATGAGGCAAAGACCTATCTTGCCCTACTTGCTGATTATCCCGCCACTGGATACCAGATCAGCAAAAATACCGGAATCCCCCGCTCAATGATCTATGAGATCCTCGGCCAGTTGGCTGCGCGCGGTGCAGTCATGGAATCCGTCGAAGGCCGGGCGACCCTTTACCGCCCGATTGACCCTGCCATCCTGTCTAAGGAACACCAGCAACAACCTGATGACCACTCTTAGCTAGCTCTCAGCCCTGAATTGAGCCAGATTTATACTGCCAGGCAAGATCAACGTGTTTGGAGCACTTACCGATCTGGATGCCATCTACGCTTATGCCCGGCAGATGATCACCCAGGCCACTTCGGAAATCTATCTTGATGGCCAATGACAACCATCTGGAAATCACTTGGGATGCCTCTCCTCAATAAGCCATCAAAATGGTACCAGCATTCACATCCTCGCAACCGGCACAAAATCCCCTTTCGCAAAGATTGCTTATCACCCTCCGCTGGAAAGCGAAATCCAGGGAATTGAAGACACGCTGGTTGTCCTTGACCGATCAGGAGGAAGTCCTCATCGCCAAAACCTCCGCTGTCCCCAGCGCAACCATCACCAATAACCCCAATCTGGTGCTCATCTCCCGCCAATTTATCTGGATGGAATTCTTCACTCAACGGATCTACTCCCAGATCGGAGATGATCTTCTCGGAGAGACTGAGCCCGGCTGACCAGAGAAATATTCCGAAGTCTTGGTCACCCTAACCCACAAAGGAAATCTAATGACCGCAACACTAACCGAAACACTCATCGCCGCCTCTCTTACTGTTCTCGCAAATGGCACTGGGGGCCTCCCGTTTGTTTTTACAAACAAATTCCCGCCCAAACATCGCCCGCCTGGGTTGGGCGGCCTCAGGCGGTCTGATGCTGTCTGCATCCGTCTTCAATCTGATCTACCCTGGACTAGAAGATGGCGGCATCATCCCGGTCGCCATCGGGATCGCCCTCGGTGTGATCCTGATGGTAGTCACCTCGATCTGGCTGGAAAACAAGGATTTTGAATTTGAAGGACTCAGCAAGAAAGAATCCCGAAAGATCGATCCTGGTACTGGTCACCCTTTTCATCCACAGCTTCCCGGAGGGTATTGCCATCGGCGTGGCATACGGCTCCGGGAGCAGGAACAACTCGGCATCCTCATCGCTATTGCCATCGCCATCCATAACATCCCCGAAGGGCTGGCTGTTGCCCTCCCATGGCTTCAGAAGGCGTCACCGGCTGGCGCACTGTGTTCTGGGCAATCGTCTCCGGCGTCCCCCAGATTCTGGCCGCTATCCCGGCTTATCTTGCAGTGCGGGCCTTCCGGCCCCTGTTGCCGTATGCATTTGGATTTGCCGCTGGCGCTATGCTCCTACTGGTGATGAGCGAAATGATCCCTGAAAGCCGCTCATCAGCAAAGAGAACGCCTCAGCAGCGGAATTGCCGCCATGGGCGGGTTCATGTTCATGATGCTTTTTCAGCTCGTTTTCGGTCAATAATTGACTATCCGACATATAAACTATGCTTTCACAAGAATGTTCTCGAACAACTTCAATCTGACCTTCATCTGGGCAAAGTGCTTTTACGCTCCTTCCCTGCCCTCCACCAATATCACTGCCCACGAATGGCTTGCAGAAGGCTGTCCCAACTTCTCCCTGATCGTCGCTGATCAGCAGACCAGCGGCAAAGGCAGATCTCGGCCGCAGATGGCACACCAATCCCGGCAGCGCTCTGGCATTCAGCCTGATCATCACAACAAGACGCTCCTTCCGATCACCAATTATGCTGGATTTGTGGCCGTTTCCATCGCCCAGGCCCTGAGCGCCTTCACCACATGCCCGAAGTCGAGATCAAATGGCCCAACGACATTCTCATCGATGGCAAGAAAGTTTGCGGCGTTCTCACTGAGACTGTCTGGGCTGGAGAAGTACCCCACAGGGATCATCCTTGGTATCGGGATAAACATCTTCAAAACCAGCCTGGAGATCGATGAGCCGCTTACGCTACCCTGCCACTTACCTTCAGCGCCACACGGATGCCACATCTCCAGGGCGGATATCCTCCGCCTTCATTCTCGAGCAGTTGATCCTCAACCACCGATCTCGGAAAATGGCCAGAAATCCACGCCGCCTGGAACCAGCATCTCGCATTCAAAGGACAGCAGATCCGCGCCATCCGGCAGGAAGGACGAAGAAATCAGCGGCACCCTGCTTGGCGTTGCCTCCACAGGTGAACTCGAGATTTCACTGGCAGATTCTGGCCCCGTGCTGTACAATGCAAACGAAATTCAAAGGATCACACCAACCTCAGGCTTCCCGAAGGAATCAGATGGCTCAAAGCAATAGAGACAACAATCAGAAATTTTCTCCAGCGGAGAAAAGCTCACCATCACTGGTCCTGATCTTCTTGCTGTACTGATCCTCGGTTCTTCCTGGTATGCTGATTACCGGCAAGATGGTGATCCCTTTCTGAGACCATATCACTGCGATATAAAAAAACAGCGCCGCAGGGCGCTGTTTTTAATTCTGCTAAACTTTTCGGATTTTTATTGCTTATCCAGATCCGGATCCACCTTGGCCAGATCTTTGGGAGAGAAGATCGCGATTGAAGCTACGCTGTCATCCTCATCCAGATCCATCAAGATCACGCCGCGGGTCGCCCGACCCATCTGCCGGATACTCTCCACCTGAGTTCGCAGCATCTGCCCATTGGTCGATATGATCGAGAGATCATCCTCCGGACTCACCACTCTTGCCGCAGCGATCTTGCCGATCATATCCAGCGCTTTCGACATCAATCGTCCGCACCCCCATCGTGCCCCGCCCCTTGCGTGGATATTGGTCCAGAGCAGTTCGCTTTCCGATCCCACCTGTGGTGATGATCAGCAGATCACCATCTTCAGTCACCACCTCAACACCTGCCACCTGGTCTTCACCTTTCATCCTCATACCGATCACACCCTGGGCAGTCCGGCCCATCGCCCGCACTTCCTCTTCATTGAAGCGCAGCGCCTGTCCGTTCTCGGTCACGATCAGAATATCATCCTCACCCGAGGTCAACCGCACCCAATCTAACTCGTCATCATCATCCAGACCTATCGCGATCAAACCTGACGGCCGTACTGATTTAAAGTGCAGACAACTCCACCCGTTTTCGCCCGGCCCTTTCCGGGTCACCATCATGCAGTAATCTGCCTGTGCTGAAATCCGCCACCCGCACCGCCGCAGTCACCTTCTCATCTGCACCAAGCGAAAGGATATTCTGAATCAACGTACCTTTGTGAGTCCGGCTGCCTTCTGGAATTCGGTAAACTTTCTCAGAGAAAACCTTCCCCCGGTTGGTGAAGAACAGCACGTGATCTTTCGTCCGGGAGGGCACCAGCAGGGCTACTTCGTCTTCCTCCCTGGTGCTGTGACCAATCACACCTTTGCCCCCTCGTGCCCTGCGCCCGGTATGTGCTCGCCGGCACGCGCTTGATAAAGCCCCTCTGGGTGATCGAGATCAGCACGGGTTCATCCCGTACCAAGTCTTCTTCGTTGAATTCGGTTGTGCCTTCCAGGTCAAACTTGGTGCGGCGTTCATCACCGTAGGTTCTCACTCAATTCAACCAGATCGCCCTTGATCAGATCCAGGATCTTCTGCGGGTTCGCCAGCAGGTCTTCCAGGTAATCGATCAACTCTTTGACTTCTTTGTACTCATCCTCAATCTTCTGACGTTCCAGGGCAGCCAGACGGCGAAGCTGCATATCCAGAATTGCCTGTGCCTGAAGCTCGCTGAGACTTGAATCGTGACATCAACTGGTCGCGGGCATCATCCACATCCGCAGATCCGCGGATCGTCTTGATCACCTCATCGAGATTTGCCAGTGCAATCATCAAACCTTCAAGGATATGCGACTCTGGCTTTTGCCTTCGCCAGGTCAAACTCTGTTCGGCGCGTGATCACCTCGACGCGGTGATCCACGAATACCTGCAAGGCCCGTTTTAAGGTCAAGGTCAGCGGCTCACCATTCACCAACGCCAGGATCTGGGCGCTGAAGGTCGTCATCAAAGGCGTGTACTTGATACAGCTGGTTCAGAACCGTTCTCGGCTGTGCGCCCCGGCGCAGCTCCAGGATGATGCTCAATCCATTCCGGTCAGATTCATCCCTCAGGTCAGAGACTCCCTCCAGTTTGCCAGAACGGGCCAGTTCAGCGATCCGCTCGATCAGGTTGGTCAGGTTGATCATGTAAGGAATCTCAGTGATCACGATCCTGAACCGCCCGCCTTCATCTCCTGGATCTCTGCCTTGCCCCGCACAGTGATCCGCCCACGCCCGGAACGATACACATCCCGAACGCCTTCCAGTCCCCAGGATCAAACCACCTGTCGGGAAATCCGGCCCCTTCACAAACTGGAGCAGCTCATCTACGGAGATCTCATCCACGTTATCGTAGCGGTCAATCATATAGATCAGTGCATCCACCAGTTCATTCAGGTTATGCGGCGGTACATTTGAAGCCATACCCACTGCAATACCGGAAGAGCCATTCAACAGCAAATTCGGCAACCTGCTGGGGAGCACAGTCCGGCTCGTCCAGAGAGCCGTCAAAATTCTCAGATAAAATCAACTGTATTCCTTCTCGATATCCACCAGCATTTCGCTGGCCAACCGGTCCATCCGCGCTTCGGTGTAACGCATTGCCGCCGGAGGATCACCGCCGATTGAACCAAAATTTCCCTGCCCATCCACCAATGGATATCGCATTGAAAAGTCCTGAGCCATACGCGCCATTGCATAATAGACTGCCTGATCACCATGTGGGTGATACTTACCCAGTACCTCGCCAACGATCCTGGCAGCATTTCTTATGTGAGCCAGTATGCCGGATGCCCATATCGTGCATCGCGTACAAAATACGACGGTGCACGGGTTTCAAACCATCTCTCGCATCGGGCAACGCACGTGATACGATCACGCTCATTGCATAATCCAGATACGCTGAACGCATCTCGTCAGTAATATCGCGATTCTTTACCTGGGTGTTTTCCATAATCGTTCCTTCGGTCAAATCCATCGAAAAAAATAGTGCGGGAGGGGCTGATCCCACACCTTATAATTATACCGCGTAACAGGCATTCCTCACGGCCTCAATTGTGCTAGGCCATATCAGCCCCGGCAAACAATCTGACACGGTTTTTGTAATGCCAGTTTGGAAAGCTATACTATAATATTTGGGAAGAAAAATCATTCGAGGTCGTGAAACCCTATGACCGACACAACCATCTGCCCGAATTGCAAATTTCAAAATCCGAGCAACCAAACATATTGCGCCAATTGCGGGATGGCGCTGGCGATCGCGGCCATCCTTGGCAGAATCTGAACTCACCAGGCAAATCTCCAAACCGGAACAAGGTCCCCTTTCACCGGAAGTTCTTGTCCCCAGGCTGGGTGATTACCTTGTAAAGAAGGGGCTGATTACCGATGAACAACTCCATAATGCCCTCCATGGTTCAGCAAGAGAACCGAGAGAATGGAAAACGCGCCATGCTGGGCCAGATCCTGGTCAGCCAGGGACTCATCACCCAGGCAGCCCTGGATACCGCCATCACAGAACAAATTTTCCTCCTTCAGGAAGCCTTCGCAAATCAAACAATGAGCTTGAGCAACGGGTCAAGGAACGCACCATCGATCTTCAACGCGCCTTCAAAAGATCACCGAATTGAACCAACTAAAGACCGATTTCATCTCCAATATCTCACATGAACTGAGAACCCCATTAGCCCATATGATCGGGTATATCGACCTGCTAAGCGATGAAGGGCTTGGCCCCCTCACCACGGGAACAGATACAGCTATCTCCGTCCTAACCAAGTCTTATAATCGGCTTTACGGGCTGATTGATGAACTAATCCAATTCTCCCTCCTCTCCCAGGGAGAAATGACCATCAAACAAAAATCCGTTCAGGTCAAAGACACTGGTAGATAACGCCATCAGCCATCCCAATGTGACCGCCGCAGAACAGAGAGATCACCCTGACCATTAGAATAAAGCCCCCGATGTACAGGTCTATGCCGATCAAGAAAAGATCTGCTGGGTAATTGGTGAACTGTTAGAAAACGCGCTCAAATTCAACAAACCCGGCGGTCAGGTTGCTCTTGTGATTGAGCAAACTGATGGAATGGTCAACTTCCAGGTCGCCGACAATGGTATTGGGATTGGAGAAGAACATCTTCCTGAAATTTTTGAAGCCTTTCATCAGATTGATGGCTCCTCCACACGGCAATATGGCGGAACCGGTATTGGGCTAGCACTGGCCAAACAGATCCTCGATGCACATGGCAGCAACATCAAGGTAAAGTCTGTATTGGGCAAGGGCTCCTCATTCGAATTCTTGCTACCTGTAGTGTGATCCAATGATCGATTCTTACCAAGCATCCTACACCCTGAAACCAAATGAACTTGAGGCAGTCTATGCGATTAGCAAGATTGTTTCAGGAGAGGTGGATCTGGATAAGGCCCTGGAGGAGATCATCCATATTGCCCGGGAAGTCCTCATTTTTGATAGCGCCATCATCTATGTCAGACAAGGGACAGATGAGCCAGAGGCCGTTTTTGCCAAAGCAATTGGCCGAGGAAGATCCTCCGGTCTAATCTCCCCTGGGGTGAAACGGCCGCCCAGGAAACGCTGAAAACCAGCGAGATCTTCCTCCAGGAATCAGAGATCAAACCCGGGCAAGACCGGCTGGATCAGCACTTTTATCTCAGCTTGCCGATGTTGATCGGCGGCAATGTTACAGGAGCGCTAGTCTTCATCCGCTTTGGCGGCCCCAGTTACGATACCGACCACATCTCGATCGCTGAATTCATCACCATCCACATCTCTCAAGTTTTTGAACAAAAACGCCTGGTGGAGAAGATCGCTGATCTTCAGGCCAAACAGAAACTGGCTGAATTACAGGATGAGTTTGTCGCCATGGTCTCCCACGAGCTAAAAACCCCATTGGGTTTCATCAAAGGCTATACCACGACCCTCTTGCGCGAAGATACCAGCTGGGATTCTGAAACCCAGAACGAATTCCTATCGATCATCGATGATGAAGCCGACCAGCTCAGTGAGCAGATCGAAAACCTGCTCAACTCATTCCGGCTGAAATCCCAATCCGCAAACTTATTCCAGGAATCGGTCCCCCTGGCTGAGTTTTTTAAAAATTTATTCGGAAAATTTCCATCCAGGAGATCAACCTGGAGATTGACCTGGAGATCACCCCATCCGACCTGGAAATCCACGCTGATCCCAAAATGCTCACCCAGGTGATCAACAATCTCATCTCAAATGCATCCAAATATGCCCCAAACTCAACCCTCGAGATCAAAGCATATCCACAGGGATGATGATATCTTCATGTCTTTCAGGGATAACGGCCCCGGGATTCCTGCCATCCATCTTGGAAAACATTTTCAAGCAGTTTTACCGTGTTCCAGAAAGCAGCGGCGGGGTTCGTGGCACTGGCTTGGGTCTGTTTATCTGCAAACAGATCGTAGAAGCCCACAATGGAGAAATCTGGGTTGAATCAATCGTAGACCAGGGCACAACTTTCTTTATTCGATTACCTAAATGGCAAACTATGAGGGTGAAAAATGACTAAAACCGTATTGACAGTAGATGATGAACCCAGATTTGTTCGGCTGATCGAGGCAAACCTGGTATCCGCGGGGTACACCGTCCTCACCGCAAACGACGGGCACACTGCTATTGAGACAATTGTAGAGAACACCCCTGATCTTGTCCTGCTGGATGTGATGATGCCTGAAATGAACGGTTTTGAGGTCCTTGACCGTATCCGGGAATTTTCCAACGTTCCTGTGATCATGCTCACCGCCAAAGGTGAGGAATCAGACCGGGTAGAAGGACTCAATCGCGGCGCAGATGATTATGTCGTCAAACCCTTTTCAGCCACGGAATTACTTGCCCGTGTCAAGGCCGTCCTGCGCCGTTCAACCGCCACTACCTCAGCCCCGCACGAAAGCCCGAAGATCGTCCACCAGGACCTGACCATTGACGTCGCCAAAGCTGAAGTGACCGTCGACAGAAAAGCACGTTCTGCTCTCAGCCACTGAATATCGCCTGCTGCTTCAGTTTGCCCACAATATGGGCGAAACCCTCACTGCAGAATACCTGCTGAAAAACGTCTGGGGAGAGGAATACGCCGAGGACAAAGAGATCCTCTGGGTTTGCATTTCCCGCCTGCGCCAGAAACTTGAGAACGACCCTAAAAAACCTGAGCATATCGTAACCAGATCAGGCGTTGGTTACCTCATGCCGGTAAACTAATTCATCAAAGGCCTCCCACCGTTATCCATGCCAAGGAGCCACCCATGAATCCATTCCCGCGTACTGATTATCGATCCGGACCCGTCCTCAACAAAATTCCTCATGCGGGAATTTGAGAAGGCCGGCTTCCAGGTATTTGAGGCGAACTCGGACAAAGAGGGATTGATCCTTGCCTATCAAAACCGACCTCACGTCATCATTATCGATCCAATCTTTGATAATTCAACACTTCGGGAACTGCTGGATAAATTCAGAAAGGATTGGCGCCTCTCCCGTTCAAAGATCTTTGCCTTCAGTTCACTTCAGTCTCCGGCAGATAATCAGTATGCGATCGACCTGGGGTTCGATGAATTCCTTACTAAGGAAGCCCATGCCTTGCCCAGATTGGTCCAGCTCGCCATGGATGCTGCCAGAGAGGCCAGGAACAAGTCCACATCAAATCTCTCTGGTCCTACAACAAAAGCCGCTCCCGAAGACTTAGCGCCTTCTCCCAAAATTAACGGGAAGACCATCATCTTCCTGTCGAGCAAGGGAGGTGTAGGAACCTCTTCCCTGTGTGCCAATATTGCCCAGATCGCGGCACAAATGAAGATCGCCATGTTGGCGTAGTTGACCTCGTCCTTCCGATTGGCTCTCTGGAAGCGATCGTCGGTACACACGATTCCGTCAACATCGTCCAGGTCTCAGAGATGGCGAGTGAGTCAGCCATTTCAGATTTCCTTCAGGAATCCCTGGTCGACCCCCCAAATTGGGACTTCAGATTTCTGGCTGGGTCCCGCACCCCGGAAGAATCCGACAAATTAGATATCACTCGCATCCCGCTGATCCTGGAGACGATGCGCCAAATCCATGACGTTGTTTTCGTTGATTTTGGAAAATCGCTCTCCCGCATTAGCATGCCAGCCATCCTATCCGCCGATCTTAATCGTCCTTACCCTCAGCCTGGACAAAACCACCGTCGAACAGACAAAATCGGTTTGGGAATTCCTCAAGAAGAAGGGCGTCAAGGAAGATCAGATTTATTTCCTGATTAACCGAGTAATCGACCTCGAAGGCCTAACAAAATCGGAGGTTGAGAAGATCCTCGGGAATACGATCCAGCTCGCTATACCGAATATGGGACGAAACTTCACCCTTTCCAATAATCTCAATCAGCCTGTCACCGAGAAATTTCCCCAGGACGCAGTCTCCATCTCGCTTCGCCAGGCCAGCGACGAGATGTTCCTCAAAATCGAAGGGCGCGACAAGCCCATAGATTTCTTCTAATCCGCAGTCGGGCAGAATTTGGAGAATCACATATAATCAATATTACTAATCGATATTGATTGAAGATTGATCTGGAATACGATCAAAATAGTTTGAGGAGAATTGATATGAACTCGGAATTTGCCATCACCCTGAGAGCTAAAAAACTCGGCATTCTGCTCAAGGATGCCCGTTTGAATTCTGGCAAAACTATGAAGGAATGTGGAAATTATCTGGGGATCTCCGGGTCTACCATCAGCTCCTTTGAAAAAGGCGTTTCCAGCCCTTCTCTTCCCGAAGTTGAAGTACTCAGCTTCCTGTTCAAGCTGCCGATCAACCGGTTTTGGAAAGACACCATCATTGCTGAAGATGAACGACCAGGATCAATGGGACAGGCCGGAATATTTCTACAAACGGAATCAACAGGTCGGAGAAATCCTTAGCTCTGCCCGTGAAGCCACAGGAAAAACCTTCGAAGAGATCACCCACGATACTGGGATCACCTACGGGCGCATGAAGCGTTTTGAAGCTGGTGAGACCCCGGTTCCTCTTCCAGAACTTGAACTGCTCAGCAACCTTGCTGGAAATCCCTCTTTCTGATTTCTTCGAACACGAGACTCAAATTGGTCAGATGGATTGGCGCTCAAGATAACATCAACCATTTCCTGTCCCTATCTCCTGAAATCCAGAACTTCGTCACCAAACCAACCAACCAGCCGTATATCGAGGTCGCCATGAAACTGAGCAAACTCTCCGCCGACCAACTCCGATCCATTGCCGAAAGCCTGCTCGAAATCACCATCTAAGGCCATCCAATGACCAATCCAGAACTCGACACCATCGCCCAACAGGCCAGAGCCGCCTACCAGGCTGGCGATTACACTGGCGCTATTCACGCCTACGACCAAGCCAGGATTACCGCCCTGGACGCAGGAGACGAGCCGCTGGCCGCTGAAATGGCTAATAACCTGTCAGTTGCCTATCTCCAGGACAAACAGCCCGAAAAGCCCTGGCCGCTGCCCTGGGCACAGACTTGGTCTTTGAAGCCAGCTGGCGATATCGCCAAACAAGGCATGGCACTGGGAAACATTGGCACAGCGTATGAAGAATTGAAAAAGTTGGAACAAGCAGCTGAACACTACCGGCGCGCCATTGAGCTTCTCCAGCAAGCCGGCGAAACAGAATACCGCGGCATAGTGCAAAAATCGCTGGCGGCTATTCAGATCCGCCAGGGAAAGCACATGGAAGGATTATTCTCCATGCAGCAAAGTTTTGATGGCCAGAAGAAACTCACCCCCCGGGAGCGCTGGCTTAAAGAGCTCCTCCAGCTGCCTTTCAAATTCCTCGGAAAATAATCCAGCATGCTTATTCAGCAAAAGCCAATCGCCAGGCCCATTTCCGAACAGGATCGAACAGCCGTTTCCAGCATCGTCCATTTTGGCGCTTATGTACATCGCCACCTCGACTGGCGCTCACCGCTTGACTGGATTGGTAAACCGCCATTTGAAGGGCTGGAGATCAATAACAGGCTGGTCTCTGTCCTTTCCTGTGCCCCGGATATCACCCACATCGCCTGGATCAGGGTATTTGCCTGTGAGATGCGCAATTACCACGAAAAGGCCTGGAGCTTGCTCTGGAACCGGACTGCTCAACTCCTCCCAGATCTTGGGATCGAAGTTGTCGCCGCGATTCCTATCCAGAAGTGGTTCCGAGATCTTCTCGTCCAACAGCAGTTCCAATACCTCCACAATATCATCACCCTCACTTGGGACCCCATCCCTACCGCCAGCCAACTCCAACCCCCTGCTAGCTGCACTCTCAGAAAGATGACCACACAAGACTTGGATGTTGTTACCCAGATCGATAATCTTGCCTTTGAGCCGCTCTGGCAGCACTCCAGAGAAATGATCGAATTAGCCTATCATCAGGCAGAGATTGCCACTATCGCCGAGGACGAATCTGGTCCAATTGGTTACCAGATCACCACCATGACCCAATACGGTTTCCATCTTGGCCGGCTGGCAGTCCTCCCCTCTTCACAACGAAATGGAGCCGGATTCGCGCTGGTGAATGATCTTCAAAGCCAGGTCTTCAAAACTGGGCGGGGAAGGATCACAGTCAACACGCACGACACCAATCAACGGTCGATCGGTCTTTACTTCAAAGCCGGATTCAATAAAACTCGCGAAAGTTACCCCGTCTATCAGATAAAAATCTAGTATAATTTCCCCCTGTAGTACAAAGATTACCAATTATATCCAATTTGAATCTAGGAGCCCTATTACATGTCTGAACAGAAAATTTCGCGGAGAGAAAAACGACAGAAGGCTAAACGACAGAAACAGATGCAATCAATCGGGATTATGATTATTGGCTTGCTTATTATCATTTCCGGGGTTGTTCTAATCTCACTAACGGGTTCCAAGGATATAGAACTGACCTATATTAATGTAAATCGTAATGCCATTGGTGATCCGGATGCCCCTGTTGTGATGGAGGAATACTTCAATTTTGGTTGCAGTCATTGTGCAAACTTTGCAGAAACGACCTTCCCTCTCCTTCTTGAGGATTATATTAATACGGGATTGATTTACTACATCTCCAATCCAATTACTTTCGGAGACCCAAATGACGCTTTCGGAATAGCCTCTCAAGCAGCTTATTGTGCTGCCGATCAAGGAAAATTCTTTGAGATGCACGATGCCATATTCTCAAAATTCAGCGCTTACGGCTATACAGCCGGTCAGCTTGAAGCCATGGCTAAAAAAGTTGACCTTGATCTAGGGGAATACAATTCCTGTATGGCCAATGGGGATCAAATCTCAACGCTGCAAACAGTTCTTGAATCAAGCATAGAAGCCGGAGTAAACAGCACTCCCAACTTCCTGATCAATGGAGAACTTGCCATTGTTGGAAACAGGGAATATTCCTTTTTCCAGGAGCAGATCGATCTGGCCATCGCCGCCCAATCAGGTGAGTGACAAACTAAACCCCATTAAATCAGGGGTTTTCAAAGGATGATGGATCCCCATCATCCTTTGTTTTTAATAGTAAAATCATAACCAAAATCGTCACCAACCCTGGCACATATGCAATCCAGATACCCTGTTCGCCACCCAAGGAGAGACCGATGTCTGAGCAGATAGACAAGAAACCCGAAACCGAAGAAAAGCAAGACAAAGCTCCCGCCCCCGAAGAAAAAACCTCAGTTACCAAACATAGCATTAGTATCAAAGGCAAAAGACTCAATTACACCGTTACTGCTGGCACGATCCTGCTAAAGGAAGAGGACGTTGAGAAAGGTGCAAAGCCCAAAGCCTCGATCTTCTATGTCGCCTATACTCTGGATGATGTCGAAGATCATTCCACCCGCCCGATCACTTTCTCCTTCAATGGCGGACCTGGTTCCTCATCCGTCTGGATGCATCTCGGACTTCTCGGCCCCAAGCGCGTGGAGATCCCCGAGGACGGTAAACCAGCCACGCCGCCTTATGAGCTGATCGAGAATGAATTCACCCTGCTGGACAAGACCGATCTGGTGTTCATTGATCCGGTCAGCACCGGATACAGCCGCTCGGTCCCTGGAGAACAGCCCGACCAGTTCCACGGCTACAAAAAGGATATCGAATCAGTGGGCGATTTTATTCAGCAGTACACCACCCGCAGCCACCGCTGGTCCTGCCCCAAATTCATTATTGGTGAGAGCTATGGCACCACTCGCGCCGCTGGCCTCTCCACATACCTTCAGGACCGGCATGGTATGTACCTCAACGGCTTGATGCTGATCTCTTCGATCCTGAACTTCAGCACAGCTCGTTTCGATGCCGGCAACGATCTGCCCTTTCTGCTCTTCCTGCCCACCTACACTGCCACTGCCTGGTACCACAAAAAACTCTCCCCGGAACTCCAGACAGGACCTGGCTGCCACCATCGCCAAGGTCAAGGATTTTGCCTACAACCAATATGCCCTCGCCCTGATGCAGGGCAGCCAGCTTTCTGATGAGGAACGCGACGGTGTCGCTGAGAAGTTAGCCGCCTTCACCGGGCTTACCAAAGAATACATCCTTCAGACAGACCTGCGGATCAACATCCACCGTTTCTGCAAACAGCTCCTCCGGGATGAGAGTCTCGCCGTTGGCCGCTTGGACAGCCGCTTTGTCGGCAAAGACCGGGATGATGCCGGGCGAGATGTTCGAACGCGATCCCAGCTACTCTGTCATCCTCGGACCTTACGCCGCCACGATGAACCAGTACGTTCGCCAGGAACTGGAATTTGAGAATGAACTTCCCTATGAGATCCTTGCACCGCTCTACCAGAAATGGTCTTACAGCAATGTCGAGAACCAGTATCTGAATGTTGCCGAAGAGCTTCGCAAAGCGATCGTCACAAACCCCGGGCTGAAAGTATTTGTCGCCAATGGTTATTATGACTTTGCCACCCCGTTCTTCGCCACTGAGTACACCTTCAGCCACATGGGGCTGCCCAAAGAGCATCTGGGGAATATCTCTATGGGATATTACGAAGCTGGGCATATGATGTATGTCCATCTATCCCTCTCTGGCCAGAGTCAAGAAAGATCTGGATAATTTCATTGACCAGTCCACCTAAGAAAACGGAATCAAGCACATGAACTATCCAGCAAATTTGGATTTCAACTCCCGGCGGTCACCAGTGGTTGGCCAAAACGGCATGGTAGCCACATCCCAACCGCTGGCAGTTGCCGCAGGATTACAAATCCTCGAACAAGGCGGTAATGCCGCTGACGCCGCCATTGCCACTGCTGCCGCTCTCAATGTGACCGAACCGACCTCTACCGGCCTTGGTGGAGACTGCTTCGCGCTCTTCTACAAAGCAGAAACCAAAACCGTCCACGCCCTGAATGGCTCCGGACGCTCTCCTCACGCCTTAACCTTCAAATTAGCCCACGAGGCCGGTTTTACCGAAAGTTTGCCGAACTTCCACCCCTACACCATCACTGTACCCGGCGCTGCCGCTGGCTGGGCAGACCTGGTCAGCCGATTCGGCCGCCTCTCGCTCAACGATGTGCTCGTCCCCGCTATCCAATTGGCCGAAGGCGGTTTCCCGGTAGCCCCAATCACCGCTTACTTCTGGGACAGCGGCGCACAACGGCAGCTCAAGCAAGCGCCCAATGGGATACGAACTCACCATCGATGGCCGGGCTCCAAAACCTGGCGAATTTTTCAAAAATCCGTGGCCTGGCACGTACCTTCCGCGTTCTGGCTGACGGTGGCGCAGATGCCTTTTACCAGGGAGAGATCGCCGAATCGATCGTCAAAGTGATCCGGGCTGCCGGTGGCGTAATGGCCATCCAGGATCTCGCCGATCACCACTCTGACTGGGTAGACTCCAATCTCCACCAACTACAAAGGCTATCGGGTCTGGGAATGCCCGCCCAACGGACAGGGGCTCGCCGCGCTCCTGGCGCTCAACATCCTCGAACAATTCGATCTACAACCTTATCCCCTGCTCTCCACCAGCCGTCTTCATCTCCTCATCGAAGCCATGCGCCTGGCCTTCGCAGATACCCGTTGGTATGTTTCCGACCCGGATCACAGTGACCAACCCATTGAGGCTTTGCTCTCCAAACAATATGCTGCCCAACGCGCTGCCCTCATCGATCCCGAAAAAGCCACCATCGACCAGCAGCGCGGCACCCCCACCTCAGACTCCGATACTGTCTATCTCACCGTCGTGGATAAGGACGGCAACGCCTGCTCGTTCATCAACTCCAATTACATGGGGTTTGGCACTGGCTTCGTACCCAAAGGTTGGGGCTTCACTCTCCAGAACCGGGGGCACGGATTCAGCCTTGAGCCCGGTCACCCCAATGCGCTTGCCCCGGCAAAACGCCCCTACCACACCATCATCCCCTCGATGATCACTCACGAAGAGACTGGAGAACTTTTCGCCAGCTTCGGTGTCATGGGCGGATTCATGCAGCCACAGGGACACATGCAAGTCGCCCTCAGCCTGATCGAGAATCAGCTTAGACCCGCAATCTGCCCTTGACCTGCCCCGTTTCTGCATCACCAATGGGGAAGCAGGCGGCCATGTCGCCTTGGAGAACGGGATCGCATTTGAGACGCTAGCCGAACTAACCGCACATGGGTCATCAGATCCAGCCGGTCAGCGGGCACAACCGCGCCATCTTTGGCCGCGGTCAGGTCATCCTCAGGGATCGGGACACCGCTGTTCTCTGGGGAGGCAGCGACCCGCGTGCCGACGGCCTGGCGATGACCATCACTTAGAATTTCAACCAATAATCACTATTCAACATTGGAGGAGTAGAATGAAAGAGAAATTCCCTTATGGCAGGACCTTCCTGATCGGTTTCGGCTTCCTGGGCATCAGCATCGTCTGGCCGATGTTCAACAGCTTCATCCCGATCTTCCTGCAAGCTGGAAATCCCGAATTTGAAGCCCAACTGCTCGAAGCCGGACGTGAGATCCCCAAGGTGATTGGGTTTGGCCTTGGACCGACCCTGGCCTTCTTCGTCATGACCTGGGACAACATCATCAACGTTTTCATCCAGCCCTGGGCAGGCGCTAAGAGCGACAAAACCTGGAACCGCTTTGGCCGCCGCAAGCCCTGGATCATGATCGGCGCCCCGATT
Organism: uncultured Chloroflexia bacterium; assembly: GCA_963722735.1. GTDB lineage: Bacteria > Chloroflexota > Anaerolineae > Anaerolineales > UBA11579 > UBA11579. The sequence goes on along the minus strand of CAVROH010000019.1, from coordinate 29,019 downwards.
GCTGCCGTCGCCCTGGTGATGATCCCCTTCGCCAACACCGTGCTGGCGATCATGGTGTTCATCTTGATCACCAACTTTGGAATGGCCCTCTTCCGGTCACCGACTGTCGCATGGCTTGGAGACCTGTTCCCCTCGTCTCAACGCAGCCAGGCCAACGGTATCATCAACCTGATGGGCGGGATTGGGGCTGCCGTAGCCTTGTTTGGCGGAGGTATCCTCTTTGATAAGATGGGCCGGGCTGCCCCATTCATTGCTAGGGGCCCTCTTCATGCTTGTAGCCCTGACTGTTGCGGTGATTTTTGTCAAGGAGCCAGAGAAGCTCACTGGTGCGATTTCAGATGCCGAGGAGACAGTCGGCGGTGTAATCGATAACCTCAAGAGTGTCTGGCAGGGAGAGAACAAGAACGGCATCAAGGTCTTGCTTGGCATCCTCTTCTGGTTTATGGGCTACGAAGCGCTCCAAACCGGGCTGTCCTCATTCGCAGTTTTCTCGCTCGGACTTACTCCAGGGCAGGCATCCATGATGAGCACGCTGTTCGCGGCTTCCTTCATTCTGTTCGCCCTCCCCAGCGGCCTGATCGCTGGCCGCATCGGACGTAAGCAGGCGATCACCATCGGCCTCACCGGTATGGTCATCCTTTTTGGCATCGGCTTCTTTGTAATCTCCTCCCAGCTCACCTTGGGAATCATCCTGGTTCTGGGTGGATTCTGTTGGGCAATGGTAAATGTCAACAGCCTCCCAATGGTTTACGACTACGGTGACGAGTCCCGCATTGGCGCATTCACCGGGTTGTATTACTTCTCATCTCAGTCAGCCGCCGTACTGGGGCCAGTCCTTAGCGGTTTCTTGGTTGAATCCATGGGAAGCAACTACCGCTTCCTCTGGCTGTTCAGCGCCTTGTTCCTGTTCTTCGCCTGGCTGGCGATCCGGGCAATCAAGAACGCTCCCAAACCAGAGTTGGCCACCTAGATTAATTTTGAAAAGGAGCTTTATGGAATCCCAAATTACAAATAGCCACACTTGCTGGAGGATGTTTCTGGTGCCTGGAAGCGATCTATGACGATCTCCTCGGAGTTGCCAAAGTCGAATCTGGCTATTCCGGCGGGCACCTTGATAACCCTACCTACAAACAGGTTTGCACCGGCCAAACCGGTCATGCAGAGGTCGTCCAGATCACCTTCAACCCGGAGGAAATCACCTACCGGGAACTTTTGAAGGTCTTCTTCGCCTATCACGATCCCACCACCCTCAACCGCCAGGGAAACGATATCGGCACGCAGTACCGTTCCGCGATCTATTACCACACCCCTGCACAAAAGGCGTTTGCGGAGGAAACCATCCAAGAACTCACAAAATCCGCCGTCTGGGACGCCCCCATAGTCACCGAGGTCACCGAATTTGATGATTTCTTTGCCGCTGAGGATTACCACGACGACTACTTTGCCAACAACCCCAATCAGCCATACTGCCGGGCAATCGTTGCTCCCAAGGTAGCCAAATTCCGAAAGGAATATCTCAATCGCCTAAAACGTAAGTAACCAACACATCCTAAAAAAGCTCCTGCAAATGGTTTGCAGGAGCTTTTTAATTTCTATGTTTTGATCAGGATACCCGTTTGAATAACTCCAGGAATTCCGGGCTGGTCACTCTCGGCTTACTGACCACTTCCTCAAGTGGCACCAATACCATCTCGCCTGATTTCAGACCGACCATCTTCTCAGATTCACCCTCTACCAGAGCCTCGACTGCTTTGACTCCCAGGCGGGATGCCAGCAAGCGGTCAAACGCGGTCGGACTGCCGCCGCGCTGGATATGCCCCAGGATCGTCACTCGGGTATGGAATCCCAGATCCAGATCCTTCATTTGCTGGGCAATTTCAGTGGCATGCATCGACGCGCCTTCCGCCACCACGATGATCACATGGTTCTTGCCCTTGATGTAAGAGGCCTCCACCACACTAGCAATTTCTTTGATATCGACTTTTATCTCTGGCAGCAGTACCATTTCCGCCCCTGAGATGATCGCACTGGTAAGCGCTAGGTATCCGCAGTTGCGGCCCATTGTCTCAACCACAAAGGCGCGATTATGTGATGAGGCCGTATCACGCAGTTGGTCGATTGCCCGGATGATCGTATTCAATGCAGTATCCACGCCAATTGACATCTCAGTACCCCAGATATCATTGTCAATGCTGGCAGGGACTCCCATCACCTTCACCCCGTAGGTGGACAGGGCCATCGCCCCACTCAACGATCCATCTCCGCCGATCACCACCACGCCATCGATCCCATTTTCGTTCAGCTCACGCACAGCTTCGCGCTGTCCGGCTTTGGTTCTAAACTCCTGACTGCGGGCGGTCTGCAAGATTGTGCCGCCCTGCTGGATGATCCCGCCAACATCGCGGGTGGTCATCAGCTTTATCTCACCGCGGATCATTCCCTGATAGCCTTCATGGATTGCCATACACTCGATATTATTAAAGGCTGCCGTTCGGACCACAGCCCTGACACAGGCATTCATCCCCGGGGAATCTCCGCCTGAAGTCATTACACCAATTCGTTTGATCGTCATAGATCTTCTCCGTTCTGATTAATTCCCCTTATTTTAATTCAATTTTACTCTAAATGGAGGATTTTTCAATTAAAGTTTATGTGTACTCAAATACCAATCATACCGCCAATCTGGAAAGATTGACAAAAAACTTCAACATGAGTACAATCAACCTTGATTTAGGGAAGCCTAATTTACCAGGACTAAAACCATGCGGGACCAATTAACCCAATCAATTGAAGATTACCTCAAAGCTGTATATGAAGTTACCCAGAAGGAAGGACGTGCGTCCACTACCAGACTAGCGGAATATCTCGGAGTCACCCCCGCCTCCGTTACTGGGATGATCAAGAAGCTTTCAAAAACTACGCCTCCGCTGCTGGAATACCAGAAACACCAGGGCGTGATCCTCACCGATGAAGGGCTTAAAATCGCCCTGGAAGTCATCCGCCATCACCGCCTGCTGGAATTATTCCTTTCTCAGGTGCTCCACTATCCCTGGGAAAAAGTTGATGAGGAAGCCGACCGCCTTGAGCACGTCATCTCCGAAACCTTTGAAGACCGCATCGCCGAAGTACTTGGCAATCCACAGTACGACCCTCACGGCGACCCAATTCCCACCAAGGACCTTTCCATCCCGGACACCTCAGTCACCCCGCTGAGCACCCTCCGCCCCGAGCAGACCGCTACCATTACCAGGGTGCGCGATACGGATTCAGACCTGCTCAAACACCTCAGCGAGATCGGCATTACCCCCGGTGAACAGATCCATGTCAGGGCTTTCTCTGAATTTGACGGCAACCTTCATCTCCAGGTTGCTTCAACCGGCAAGATAGAGGTGCTCGGCCCCAAGATCACCGACCAGATCTTCGTGGAACTCAACCCTTAGTGTATTCGAAGAATTAATAAAATCCATATATCTCTATAATAATCTTGGAGTATACTCCCTGCATGTCTATCTCACATCTCCTCTTCGACCTGGACGGCACCCTCTATCCGAATAACAACGGCATTTGGGATGCGATTGCTGCCCGCATGGAAGACTACATGCATTCCTTCCTTGGCTTGCCGCGCGAGGAGATTCCCGCCATCCGGGAGAACTACTATCACCAATACGGCACCACGCTGAAAGGCCTTCTCATCCATCACAATATTGATCCCTATCAGTATCTTGATTTCGTCCACGCTATTCCACTTGATGACTACATCAAAGCAGACCCGCGATTACGTCAAAGCCTGCAGGATATCTCCATCCCCAGGTGGATATTCACCAACGCAGATACCAACCATGCTCTGCGAGTACTCGATATACTTGGCGTCTCAGACCAATTCGAGGGTATTCTCAGTATCGACTCGCTGGATTTCCTCAACAAACCAGAGCCGGCTGCCTTCCGTGCTGCCCTCAAGGCACTGCATGACCCTGACCCACAGGCATGCATCTTGATTGACGATATCCCCAAGAACCTGATCAGCGCCTTTAAGGTCGGTCTGTATACCATTCTGGTCGGCAGCTCCGATCCCGCTCCTGAGATCAACCAATGCATGCCCAATATCTACCAGATCTCCAATACCCTTGAGCTGGTCATTCAGGAGGCCAGTTGATGAACCTCTTAGGCAACCCCATCCTCCTGATCCTGATTACCCTCATACTTGTAGTAATTCTCAACATACTTCTAATCGCCTATGCAAAGGGTCAATTCAAATTCACAATCCGAGGTGGTCTCAGCAAGTTGAACACCACAATCAGAGATCCTTTCCATCAAGGCGATTCTGACCTCGACAAACTCGCCGACCTGGTGGATCACCTCGATCCCGGCTTGAAATCAAATCAGGAAAACTCAGACAAAATCTGATCCACTTACCCGGAAAGAAAATCATATGGAAAACAAAAAACGAAACTCCACCCTGATCATTATCGCTGTAATATTTGGTGCCTGCCTGCTGATCGTAGCCGCAGGTGCCGGCAGCTATTTCCTCGTCCGCAACCTGGTTACCAACAACCAGATCGACCCGATTGTTGACCTAGTCACCGAGGACCCCGTCCTCCCTGATCAACAAGACAGCACTCCCTCAGAACCAGAACAGGCGGTTGAACCTCCTAATCTCGAAGCCTTGTTTGAGCCCTTCTGGCTGACCCGTGATCTTCTGCACGACAACTTCATTCATCAACCGGTGGACGACCGCGTACTAGCCGATGGCGCGATCCGCGGATTGGAGCTTTACCTTGAGAGCATCGAACTCTCGCCTGATGGCGTCACCTTACCAAATGATGCCCCAGCACCGGAAGAAATGGCTCTCGCTGGTGGCACACCCAGCTCTCTGATCGAAACTTTCACTCCCTTCTGGCAGACATGGCTCTCCCTGCAAACGCTCGATTTACCCGAGGAGGCCACCGATACATTCCTCATGCGCCATGCCTTGGCGGGAATGGTTTCCTCCCTTGATGATAGGAACACCAATTATTTCGATCCCGATCTAGCTGCACAATACAACATCGACCTCAGCGGTGAATATGAGGGCATCGGGGCCTGGATGGACACCCAGAGCGAATACCTCACTGTGGTCTCCCCGATGAAGGGATCACCCGCCGAAGCCGCTGGGCTTGAACCCGGAGACCAGGTCATCGCCATCGACGGTGAAGACATGACCGGGGTAGATCCATCTGTCGCCATCAAACGTGTCCTCGGGCCGGCGGGCACAAAGGTCGTCCTCACCCTTCTCCGTGAAAGTATTGAAGAATCCTTCGATATCACCATCATCCGCGAACGCATCGAAATCCCCTATATCGAATCAGAGATGCTGGATAACAACATCGCCTATATCAGCCTGGCCACCTTCTATGATGGCGGTGAAAAGGTCTTTGAAGACAGGCTGAAGGAATTGCTCGCCAACGACCCTGTCGGCCTGATCGTCGATCTTCGTAGTAACGGCGGCGGTTATGTCCATGTCGCCATCGATATCGTTTCTGACTTCATCCTGGAGGGGAATGTCCTGATCGAAGAATTCGGCGATGGCTCGACCAGAGAATTCCCGGTGCTTCCCCGCCAGGGAATCGCATCCGATATTCCTCTCGTCATCCTTGTGAACCAGGGCTCTGCCTCCGCCTCTGAGATATTCGCGGGCGCAATTCGGGACTACCAACGCGGCACCCTCATCGGGATGCTCACTTTCGGAAAAGGCTCTGTTCAACTGCCCATCGACCTCCCTGACAACCAGGGACTGGTCAGCATTACCCATGCTTACTGGCTCACTCCGAACGGGGATCTCATCCATGAAGTTGGTATCGAACCCGATATTGCCGTGGATTACACCGAAGAGGACCGTGAAGCCGAGCTGGATCCCCAGTTGGATCGAGCAGTTGAATTTCTGCTCACTGGCGAATAAAGCCGCCTTCTGATACGTTAACCCGTTAAGGAAATAACCATGTTTTACAATTTCAATTACTACATCTACATGCTGCCCGCCATCTTGCTGATGATGGTGGCACAGTTCTACGTCAATTCAGCCTATCGCAAATGGGGCCAGGTCCGGAACCAGCGCAACCTCACCGGGCAAGAGGCTGTCGAACGCTTAATCCGTCATACCCGACTGCAGGACATTAACCTCGCTATGGTTGCCGGTAAAATGACCGATCACTACGACCCCCGCCGGAAAACATTGAGCCTTTCCTCCGGGGTCGCCCAATCTCCAACGGTGGCATCCCTGGCAATCGCCGCCCACGAACTCGGACACGCCCAACAGGACCAGCAGGATTACTTCCCATTGCGCTTCCGCAGCGCCCTGGTCCCAATGGTCAATATTGGTTCCACCCTCGGCTGGATCATGATCATTGCCGGGTTGATCCTTAATTTTGTCAATCTTTCCTGGTTGGGGATCATGTTCTTCGCCGGAAGCACCTTATTCGCTCTGGCAACTCTTCCGGTGGAATTCAATGCGTCCCGCCGGGCCAAGGCTATGCTGACAGAATCCGGCCTGATCACCGACCCTGCCGAACAGCGCGGCGTTAACAGTGTACTGAATGCTGCTGCCCTGACCTATGTTGCTGCCCTATTCCAGTCGGTTATGCAGCTGCTCTATTTCGTCAATCTGGTTGGCGGTGGCAGACGCCGAAGATAGAACCCGCCTTCCCTACCAAACCGGGCAGCCTTCATGGCTGCCTTTTCTTTTTCTGACAGAAAGGCGATCGCCAGCGCATTCTCCTGCGCCTTACGGGTATCGTCTGCGGTAAGCCCAGCTTGCGGGGCTGCAATTTCATACTCATAGGGCAGATCGATATTGCTGATCCCGGGATCGTCTGTGTTGATTGTTGCCAGCAATCCTTCATCCAGCCAACCCTTCAATGGATGTTCGATCAGGCTGCCGACTGTGCTCGTCTGGAAATTGCTGGTCAGGTTCGCTTCGATCCCGATCCCGCGCTCCTTCAACGTCTCCTTTAACCTCGGATCCTCCTCGATCCTCACCGCATGCCCGATCCGCATCGCTCCTAGCAGGTCAATTGCTTCCCATACACTTTCCGCCCCCGCGGCTTCACCTGCATGGACAGTGATCTGCCAACCTGCGTCCTTGCCGCGGTCAAAATGCCGCTCAAACAGCCGCGCCGGGAAATTGGCTTCATCCCCCGCCAGATCCAAGGCTGCGATCTTTTCCTTCTGAGACAAGAGTGCCTCCAGTTCTGCCATCCCGTTCTCAGGCCCATACGTCCGGCTGATGATCCCGATCAGATTGACTTTTGTGTTGGTCTTTAGTCGGCCTTCCTCTACCCCCTCGGCAACCGCAGCCACCACACTTGCCGCTTCCAAGTGATGCGGCTCCGCCATGAACCAGGGGCTGAAACGCAGTTCGACATAATCAAGCCCTTCAGCCTCAGCATCCAGCACGTTCTCGTACGCCACCCGGCGGCAGGCGTCGTAATCTGCCAGCACCCCCACCATCCATTTGAACTTTGAGATGAATGCCATCACGCCGGGCTGAGGCTCAACCACCTGCACATGTGGGCGCATCTCTTCGATCTCGAATGAAGGCAATGGCAAATTGTGCTCTCTCCCCAGTTCGATGACCGTCTCAAGCCGGATGCTCCCATCCAGGTGCCGGTGCAGGTCTAATAGCGGAAATTCTCTATCAATCATCATAGCTTAACTCCCTTCCCCAGGCCAGATCGGATTCAAAAATTTTTGCACTTCCAGCAGGTACCCGTTTGGATCACGGAAGAAGAAGTGGTAGATTTTGTACACCGGGTTCTCTTCGGGCGCTTTATCTAAATCTACGCCCCTATCCTTCAAGTACGCATACCACATATCGACTTCATCGGTCACGATCGTATACACGATGCCATCCTTGCCTGGCTTAGTCCCCTCCCGGTAGCAGAATCCCAGAAACCCATTATCGCAAATCCGGTAGATCCGACATCCGCCTTGATCCAAAACCTGTTTAAATCCGATGATTTCCTCATAGAAGTGGGCTGTCTCTTTTAGGTCATTACAGTACAAAAAAGTCACCTGTTGGTCAACTTTAGGGTATCGCATCACACACACCTCCTTGGTCTATTTCGATTATAATCGTTCCATCTCAATTTAGAAACAGGATAGCCCATGGAAACACTCTCAATGAACGACTACCAAAAACTGGCCAACCGCACATCTGGTGCCGGAAAGGCCGGGGAACGCCGATTGATCATTGCTGCTCTCGGAATGGCAGGGGAAGCGGGTGAATTTGCCAATATGGTCAAAAAACTCACCGCCCACGGCCACGATATCTCCAGCACGGAGTTAGCGGATGAACTCGGGGATGTGCTCTGGTACCTCGCCGAGGCTGCTACTGCTTGCGGTCTGGAGCTAAATGAAATCGCCCATCAGAATGTAGAAAAGCTTCGCGCCCGCTATCCCGAGGGTTTCTCAGAGAAACGCAGCCGCAACAGAAAAGCTTGACCCTGCTATTCTGAATCAGGAATTTGACGGGCTGCCTCTATCAGGATTCGTTCCCCTTTCTCCACCATGGCCCACATCCATCCAGCATCAGCAAAAACACCGGAATCATTCCTTGCGGCCAGACCGCGGATCAGCGCTCCCCGCAATCCGCTGGCCTGATGAGCGTAGCTGGAATCAGCCGACAGGCGTTCAAGCCTCTTCACCAGCCGCTGTGCCCGTCTTGCTAAATTTTGGTCGATTCCGGTCCATAGCACCATTATAATTCAGCCCTAACGTAAGGTAAAATATGACCAACATTTTCAATCAGTGGTATGCCAGGTGAACTCATGGACAAAATAGAAAAGAGCACTAAGACTTCCGGACCTACCCAGGAAAAAAGTGAATCTCGAACAACCCCGACTTCTACATCAACCGTGAAATCGGTCTGATCGATTTCCAGCGCCGTGTGCTGGCAGAAGCCGAATCAGAAAAATACCCCCTTCTCGAACGGGTCAAATTCCTTGCCTATGTCTATCACAATATGGACGAGTTTTTCATGGTCCGGGTTGGTGGGCTTGCATATGCAAAATGCCGCTGGCGTCGCAGACCTGTCGATTGACGGCAAGACCCCCGCCGAACAACTTGCTGAGATCCGCAAATCCGCCACAGCTCTCTACAAGGATTCTCAGGACTGCTGGCAGAAGAAGCTCCAGCCCGCCCTGGAAAAAGCCGGCATCCAGGTGCTGAACTATGACCAGCTCGACCCCAAAACAAAAAGAATCAGTCGATAGCTATTATCTGGAGACCATCTTCCCTACTCTTACCCCGCTCGCATTTGATCCTGGCCATCCCTTCCCCCATATCTCCAATCTGAGCCTTAACCTGGCAGTCTTCATCGAGGACAAGAGCAGCAACCAACATTTTGCCCGGGTAAAGGTACCCACCGTTTCCCTGCCGCGCTTCATCCCTCATGAAACGTTCCTCAGGCAGTGTCCGGAAGGATGGCACCGTCCCCTTCAACCACTACTTTGTTTGGATGGAACAGGTCATCGCCGCCAACCTCGGCAATCTCTTCCCGGGGATGAAGATCCTGGACGTTCATCCTTTCCGCATCATTCGTAATAATGATATGGAGATCCAGGAGATCGAAGCCGGCGACCTGCTGGAGACCATGGAGCAAAGTGTCCGGATGCGCCGTTTTGGTCGCATCATCCAGTTGGCTGTCAATGACAATATCACAGACGATGCTCTCCAGTTGCTGATCTCGAATCTGGAAGTGGAACTCAAGGATGTGATCAAGACCAGCGGCTCGCTTGGGCTCAGCAATTTGATGGAACTTTCCAAGATCGACCGTTTCGATCTCAAAAGTAAGCAATTCACCCCCTACACGGCCCCTATCCTGCGCCATGACCCATCTCAGCCTGAGGACATCTACACAGCCATCCGTGAACACAAAGATCCTGCTCCACCACCCCTATGATTCCTTCGATCCGGTAGTCAATTTCATCAACAACGCCGCCAGGGATCCCCGCGTGCTCACCATCAAGCAGACCCTCTACCGCACCGGTCTGAAATCACCCATCGTTCCCGCCCTTTTGGAGCCAGGCGGGATTACAACAAACAGGTCGCTGTTCTGGTAGAACTCAAAGCCCGTTTCGATGAAGAATCCAATATCGTCTGGGCCAAACGTCTGGAAGAAGAAGGCGTGCATGTCACCTATGGCTTGCTGGGGCTGAAAACCCACTCCAAGATCGCCCTGGTAGTCCGGGAGGACGAAGATGGTGTCATCCGGCGGTATGTCCATCTGGGGACTGGCAACTACAACCACATCACCGCCCGGTCTTACGAAGATTTTGGCTACTTCACCTGCGACCCTGATATCGGCGCAGACGCCACCGACCTATTCAACTTACCTCACAGGCTATTCGGCGATCAGCGAATTCCGCAAACTGCTCGTTGCCCCGATCACCTTGCGAGAGCAGTTCACCAAACTGATCGAGCAGGAAATCGAACATCAACTCAACGGTGGGCAAGGACATATGATCCTCAAGATGAATTCACTTGTCGATGAGAAGATGATCCGTAAGCTTTACCAGGCCTCACAGGCAGGCGTCAAGGTTGACCTGATCGTTCGCGGGATCAGCTGCATCAAACCGGGCATACCAGGTGTCAGCGAGAACATCCAGGTCGTCAGCGTGCTGGGCAAATATCTGGAACACAGCCGGATCTACTATTTTGCCAATAATGGCGATCCGGTCATGCTGATGGGCAGCGCCGACCTGATGCCCCGCAACCTGAATAATCGTGTAGAAGTCCTCTTCCCGATTGAGGACCCGGCCCTCATCCAGCAGATCACCGAACAGGTACTTAATGTATACCTCAAACCAGATATCCGGGCCTGGCAAATGAACCCCGATGGCAGCTTCTCATGGAAATGCAAAGATCCGGAAACTGCTTTTGACGTTCAGGAACACTTCCGCAATAAAGCCGCTGCGGGCAAGAAAACCCTAGTGTAATCACGTGAGCGATAAAGAAAAAACCCTTTGCGAATGGAAGAAAAGCAAGTACACCGCCGATTCTTTGATCGCCATCATCCAGTCTCCTCGCTTCTTCTGTGAAAAATGCGGCCGCGCCGCCAATAAGAAGAAATACCTTTGTGAACCCAAAAAACTGATCCGGAGCTAATTCAGATGAGCGAAACATCCCTGCCTCACCTATCCTCCTCAGACCCGTCATCCATACCCGTTTTACTTTCCCCAAGGATGACAGTTCCTGCCGCTGTTCAGCGGATCATTGAGGACCAGTGTTCAATTTTCCAATCCATGCTCCCGATTGCCTACCTTGCCGAGAATACCGAAGGTGTGCATAAAGTTCGGGTCAGCCTCCGGCGTATGCATGCGCTTTTGAAGATTGTCCAGCGCTTTTTATCAGGAGAATATCCTGGTTGCCACCCGTACCGACCTCAAATTCATCCGTGATGTGTATGGCAGGGTGCGCGATATGGATGTTTTTCATCAGGATTTCGCATTGAGTTTCGTTGAATCGCACCCTGGTGAAGGTTTCCAAAACGCCATTTGGCTTCCCGTCTTCGACCAGACCTATCAGGACTACCTCTCTCAGATCAGGTCCCCGGTCACCCAGGACATCATTCAGCAGTTAACCCAAATCCTTCACGAATTTCAGGAATCAAACGATATTCTCGAGGATCAGGAAAAAACCGCCCACCTGCCAAAAAATATTGCCTCTTTCTTGCCGACTGTTCTCAATATCCAGTTGGAAAACATCCTCCAATTCCAACTCAACCCCGATGAAGACCGGCATTACTCAAGTCACCACCAGCTACGTTTGCTGATCAAAGTCCACCGCTACACCTATGAATTCTTCCAATCGGTATTCGAACCTGAACCAGCCCTACTGGCAATTGCAGCCCTGACCCGCCTCCAGGACCATCTCGGAGAGCTGAATGACAGCGTTCAAGCTGTTCGCCTGGTAATGACTCACCAATCCCATCGCCAGTCTATATCTGTATCTTCTGCCCTTTCAGATTATGTTGTTGAACTGCAGGAAAAACAAACCGTACTGATCACCACCCTGCCTGAGGTCTGGGGAGAATTCATTGATGCCAAACCACGAGCTATATTGAATGCCTCAATTGAACCCCTAAAAAAGATCTAGCCAATCTCCTTCGGCCGCCATAAACCGGTCAGTTCCCCTTCCGGCTCATCTTCCAGCTCCCCCCACTTCGATATCGGAAATTCGATCCGCACCACTGCTGCGGTCGACATCCGATCCCATTCTCCGGTGTAGTTCTCTACAGCATACTCCATCCCCGGATTATGCCCCACGATCATCGCAATTTCGATCTCGTCTCCCAGGCGGCCCAGTTCTTCGCTAAAAACCTCATCCCCGGCGTGATACAGCATTCGGGAATAGATCACTTCTCCATCGAATGGCAGACTCTGAAGTAAATACTCAACCGTCTGTTTGGCCCGCACTGCCGTTGAACACAGGATCAGCTCAGGGACCACATCCAGCGAAGCCAGCCATTCGCCCATCTTCGGCGCATCGGTACAGCCCCGATCGTTCAGTGGCCGATCATGATCTGCCAGCTTTGCATTCGACCAGCTTGATTTTGCATGCCTCATTAAGAGCAATGTTTTCATCGGCTGTCTCCGTAAATGCCTATACGCAGTTAGCGTACGTTGAACGACTCATGCACTTCACCCTCGCGGCTGTTCTCCCAGGGGTAATCCACCACTTCGGCGCGCAATTTCGGGTCATCCGAAAGGTAGCCGTGCTTTTCCTCGGGGATCAAAGCGGCGATCTTCATCATGATCTCGTCACCAATCCGGGTCAAGACTTTCTTCTTTTCTTTTCCCTTGGTTTTAATCTCGTAGGGGCCAAACACTTCTCCGACAACGATCTTTACCTTTGGGCGCTTGAATTTCCCCAATTTTTCAAAGACCTCGTCCATACCGATCAGGCCAATCGGGATGATCCGCGCTCTTAGTCCTGGCAGCCAGGAAAGCCGCTCCCGGCCTGGGTGGACGCAGCATACGCCCATGGCTGCCCCCTTCCGGGAAAATTGCCAGCATCCCTTTCCCGTTCAACATCTTTTTCCGCCTCCCGCAGTGCAAAGGTTGATCCTGTCCCCCGGAAAACCGGCAAATATCCCCACATACTCGGCAGAAATGCCAGGAAGCGCGGCGCGTTCACAAAAATAGCGCCTCCGATAAATTCCGCCGGGTAATGGGGCTGCGCGCACAAATGCAGCAATATCCACCATACTGAAATGGTTGCCCACCATCAACAGCGGACCTTCGCCTTCTTCTGGAAAATTCCCTCGTCCTTCTATCTCAAGATCGGTTAGCAACCAAAAAGCAAATTTCGCCGCCCACTGCAGGAGCTTACGTGGCCCCTTCCGTTTGAATAAATCCTCACTGGCAATCTTTTGTGAGGGCTGCATGTGTTTGATCTTCGGTTTCGGTCATGCATCAACCGATTTTCGGGGAAATACGATTCCGATGAATGGCAAAGCCAAGATATTCAAAGCCGCGAATATCACGAAGGTCATCCTGAAATCGATTGTATCCGCCAGAACGCCGCTCAAGGCCATCCCGGCGCCCTGGGCCACATTCGAGATTGCCATCAGAATCGAGAACATCGATGCCGAAATACGCGAATCGGTAAAACCCATCGAGAAGGCAAAATAGACCGTCTGGTAGGTACCGTATGCCAGCCCAAACGCCCCAACGATCGGCCATGCCACTCTCGGATTCATCGTCACAGCCAGCGCCAGTACCCCGACAAATGAGATCGCCATCGAGATCAACGTGCCTTTCTTTCTGCCGATCTTCTGGATAAGCGCTCCACCGACCACGCCACCGAATACCACACCGATTCCCCATACTGTGGTGTAGAACCCGGCCTGGGTCAGTGAGATCTGGAATTCCTGCTCCAGGAATGGGTTGACCAACTGGTTGACCCCGGCGATGATCAGGAAAAAGACGAACCCCAAACCGCCCAGGGCCAGGACAGTCTTCTGCTTGAAGGCTGAGAATGCTGCCCAGTCAAATTTCTTTTCAACCGTCCGCTCGCCCTCATGGATGCCCAGCACCAAGGGGATCGGAACCAGCGTAAGCACTGCAAGCAGCCAGAAGACCGCAAACCAGGAGACCTTGTCTGCCAGAATCCCAACCGCCGAGGCGGTCAATACCACCCCCAGCGCTCGTCCCCCAACCATGAATCCCTGGATCGTACCCTCTTCCTCTTTTGGTGTGGAGTCAAGCGCATAACCGTCCGTGCAGGTATCATAGAGCGCCATACCCATTTGCAGGATAAAGGCGATCCCCACGAACCACCAGTAATGGTCCGCCGGGTCAACAAAGGGCACCACCACCAAACAGGCAAACTGGACCAATAACCCGATTAGGATATAAGGCTTGCGATGCCCCATCCCAAACAGGCTCACCCGGTCACTCAAAATCCCCCAGAAAATCTTAATCACAAATGGGATCAGTGCAATCGAAGCAAAGATTCCCACATCGGTCATCGTGAGACCGCGTGAGAGAAAATACAGCGCATTCAGTGCAGAGAAATAACTTAATATCGTTCCCTGAGAAAAATACAGAGAACCAAACATCGCATACCGGGCACCTTTTTTTTGTTCCATCTCTCCTCCAGGTCAATGATCGTTTATCTACGGCACTGTGATTGTTACCCTGCCTAATTCATACAACCCATTTACCACATTTAGATTCGCATCCAGCCCGATCGGTTCGCCAGACCAATCATGGATGATTGCTACCATCAATTTATACTGGCCGGCTGGCAAATCCGGTGGCACGAGCATGGAGCCGGTGGTCGCTGTACCACGGGCAACATCCTTGGATCCATGGTTCGGCACCCAACTGGCTACATTGCCGCCACTCGATAGGTCTTAACAATATTATTGTTCAGGTCGGTAAGATACAGGTAAAGTGTGAAGGTCTGCCCCATCTTGGGGTAAGCAGGCGTGGAGCCGATATTTCGCCAGCCCATTTCAACATCCAACCGATCTCCAGCCGCTACCTGGCTCTCATACCTGGCGCCAACTAGTGCGTAGCGGTACCCGGCAAATCCGATCAGATCCACAATTTGAGCATCCGTTAGTGAGATTTTAGGGTTATGCACGATAGAACCATGCAGCTCTTTGATCTGGGCTTTGGCATAATTGTAAACAAATTCATTTGGGGAAATAGTCTCCAGGATAACCGGTGCATTTCGCCAGATCGCACTGACCTCTTTCCATAACTCATCATAAATAAAGTTGCTACCCTCCCGGCCCAGACCGTCATGCCTGAACCCAACATCCGGCTGGCGAAGGAAAACATATTGTGTACTCTGAACGATCCCGGCGTTGGGCAGCACCAGTTGGGTCTGCTGAAATCCCGGATAGCTGTAATTAACTGTTTTTGTTCCACCGCCGGAGAGTGTACACTGGTGACCCTGGAAACTCCCCCCGATGAACATATCCGCCAACCGGCGGCGGGTATAGCTGTCCATCGTGGACATCGTGCTGGCAGAAGCAGTCCCCGCCGCATAGCGATTTGCCCAAACATAGTCCCACTCGGTCTGTCCTTCCCAGGCCCATTCGTTATAGTCGCTATACCCGGAGATATCTATAAAAGAAATATTGGGGTTACCATCATACCGGTTCACCAGCGCATTGACAAATTTACCCCATTTGTCCTGGAAATCACAGTCGCTGTAATCAATATCGCCATTGGACAGGATCTTAACACCCGCATTCAGCGCCCACTGTGGCACCGTATGGGTTTCATCATTGGTATAAACCCTAAATGAGAACTGATAACCAGCCTGTACTGCGGTCGCCATCTGGTTGTCGATTGGCGCCCAGTTGTACACACCCTCTGCCGGATTGAGAATATTCCACGACATTTTATCCCGCTCGCCATACGCCACAGTTTGAAAGGTCCGATCTATAGGGGTGCTCCAGTAATACTGCCAGCCCGTCCCAGGACGCTCGATATAGCCGTTTACCCGCCCGGGGATAACTTCTACCCATCCCCCGGTGTTACGCACCGCCACAGACAGCTCTGAAGGCACAGCAGTCGGCTCTGGCACGGTCGGGGCAATTGTCGGATGCTCGGTTTGAGTTGGCACAATCCTTGGGGCCGGTTCCTCTGTTTGGCCCGGCGATGCTGTGGATTGTTGAACTGGCAAGCTGGGAAGGAAGATCTCCATCCCAGGAGCTATCAGGGTTGACTCTCCCAGGCAATTTGCCTTTTGGAGGTTTGCCAAGGCTGTCCCGGTCTGCTCCACCAATTCAGACAGCGTATCATCTGCCGTGATCTGATAAAGCCCCCAATCAGCAGGTGGACCACATTCAATCAAAGTCGGTGAGGGGATGGAAGCAGCAGGTTCGGGTGACGCGGCGGCTTCCTCGATACCAAAGCCCTTCAAATCTCCAGGACTTTCCAGAGCGGTATCAGTTTCATCCAATTCGGTTGGGCTATCAGCATCCGAAACAGGTTCTGATACCAGAACATCCGTAGGTATAGAGGAGGAATTTCCCCAAACCGTTGTCCTAAGATCGTTGATCCCGATGGACAGGATCAACACGGCCAACCCGGCCAGGAATATTGCTTCTGTCAGAATAATGGTGATTTTTGTTGTTTTTTTCATAAACTTCCATCTGGTTGGAAATTGATAATAATCCCATTATACCTTTTCAAACCTGATTTATGCAGGCACCGAATTGCCTCAAAAAAACCTTACTATTGGAACAGAGGTAACCTCAGACTAGATGTTACCCTGAGCGGAAAAAAAGAGATTGCCGAGGATGCCTATGCTGAGTCAACAGAGCATACGTGAGTTGGTGAAAGTGATCCATGAGCGTTACCTGCAAGCGAGAAAACCAGAAAAGGTGAATATCATCGATCAGTTTTTTATCACGACAGGCTATCATCGCAAACACGCCAGCCGCCTTTTGAAGGGGAGGATGAGCCATCGGAAAGGGAAACGCCGAGGTCGGAAAGTGGCCTAATTATGGAAAATCTTAAAGTGACGTGTTAATTAAGGCACTACATCGGAAGCCCGTAGGCAGTTGAAGGGTTATTGGCATGTTATACTGCCAGAATAGATGCTCTAAGTCTTTACCTGCATATTCCTTTCTGCCAGCAGCGCTGTGGCTATTGTCATTTCAATACCTATGCCGGGTTGGATGGCTTGATCCCAGTGTATGTAGAAGCACTCACTAGAGAAGTGGAGATTTATGGTCATCTGCATCGGGCTGGCGAAAATTCTCCTGTGCACACCATCTTTTTTGGCGGGGGAACCCCGTCCCTGCTAACCGTCATATCAATTTGCCGCGGCTGCTGGGGCAGATCCGGCTCGTCGTTCAATCTGCCTGAGGGTTCGAGATCACCATTGAGGCTAATCCGGGGACAGTCTTGGCGGACCAATTAGCTGGGATCCGGGAATTGGGTGTCAACCGGATCAGCCTGGGGGTGCAATCTTCCAATCCACATGAGTTGGATACGCTGGACCGCCCAGCATGGCTTTCCGGGAGGCCCAGATTGCGGTGGATGATGCCAGGCGGGTTGGAATTGACAATTTCAGTATGGACATGATATACGGGATTCCGGGGCAAACGATGCTCACCTGGGAGAAGAGCCTGGAGGACGTGCTCTCATTATCGCCCAGAGCATCTCTCGCTGTATGCACTGACGGTGGAGGAGGGCACGCCGCTGTGGTCAAGGGTAGCGGATGGGAGGGCGTGGCTGCCCCGGATGATGACCTGGCTGCCGATTTGTACGACCGTGCCAGGGAGGTGTTCGGGAGGCCGGCTTTGAGCATTACGAAATCTCGAACTGGGCGTTGAAACGGGGATCCGAGGTTATGCTGTCCAGGCATAACCGGCAATACTGGCGCAATCTGCCGTATGTGGGGCTGGGGGCTGGGGCGCACGGCTACTTCAGGGGGTGCGGTATGCAAATGTCCTCGGTGTGGCAGATTACATCCGGAAGATGGGGGAAGAAACGGGGGAGCGAATTCTCTGGTGTAGTAGCCGAGCAGAACGATGTCGACCGTGCTCAGGAGATGGGCGAGACGATGATGATGGGCTTGCGTCTGCTGCAAGAAGGGGTATCAGCAGAGATGTTCAGATTCCGATTTGGGGAGCGGAATTGGTGGATGTCTATGGAGAAGAGATCAGCCCGGCTGCTGGGGTTTGGGCTGCTGGAATGGGCGGGAGAGCGATCTGAAACGCTGCGTCTAACGGAGAGGGGCTACTTACTCGGCAACCAGGTATTCTCCGCTGTTGTGTGATTGGGGGGATTGAGGCTTCGCGTTCAATCAGGAAGGTGATCAATTCGGAGAGGACATCCCCGGCAGGAGAATGGGGAGTAGCGCTCAGGGAGGTATCGGTAGCCGCGGAGGTGAACTCGGCGGCTTTTTGTCGGGCATACGCCAATCCGCCTTCTGCTTCGAGTTGATCTGCAAGAGCGGCGACATTATCCGGGGTGATCTGATCCTGCCACATGGCGCTAAAATCCCCACCCTTGTTCAAGGCCGTAAAGGATCGGGAGGGTTTTCTTGCGGGTAAGCAGATCTGTGGCAGTGGATTTCCCGGTGGTGGTGGTGTCGCCCCAGATGCCAAGAATGTCGTCGTGCACCTGGAAAGCCAGGCCAACATTGATCCCCAGTTGATTGTAGGTGTTTTGAAGTGCCTCAGGTGCGCCGCCAAGTAAAGCGCCCAATTGCATGGAGGCAGCCAGTAAGGCAGCGGTCTTGCCACGGATCATCTGGAGGTATTGGTTGGTACTTACGCTGGTTCGGTTCTCGAATGAGATATGCAGGTGCTGGCCTTTGGTCAGATCCAGACAGGCGGTGTTGAAGATCCGGATGGCGTACAGGCGAATCTCCGGCAGGTGAGGGCAAATCATTCATCGCAAGGAATGCCAGCGTGAACATCGCATCCCCAGCGTTGAGGGCCAGGGGGATGCCGTGGGGGCGCCAGAGGGTCTCCCTGCCGCGGCGCTGCTCACTGTTGTCTTCTATATCGTCGTGGATCAATGAAAAATTATGTAAAATCTCCACAGCAGCAGCTGCTGGGAGCGCCTGGTGGGGTGTCTCCTCCAACCGCTTCGGTTGCAGGCGGCGGTTTCAGCGGCCGGATGCGTTTGCCCTGGGCTTTGGGTCCGGCATCCGGACCGATCCAGCCAAGATGGTAGCTGATCATTTGGTTGAGGGAATCATCCTGATCAATTTCGGGCAGCTTCTACCACTAATTTGATCTGGGCTTCGATTTCGGGGAGGAGGCGATTGGCTAACATTGAGAGGGCATGGGTAATTAGAACCTGATGAGTTTGTCGGTGTGCTTCAACGTGGGCATATCTTTGATCCCGGTGGCGAACATCGACGGTGCGGAGCAGTTTGATTGGTCTCGGTAATCAAGTCTGAGACTGCCTGAAAAAATCCGCGGCGGCTTTGAGGAATGGCCCGGCCATCCCGCCAAGGTCTGCACCGAGAGCGATGGATTTGGCAATATCGACACCGCTTCTGGAGGCCACCGGAGGCAAAGATGACGCATCTGGGCAGGTCAGCGGCGATCTGGGAGATGGCGTCGGCAGTGGGGATACCCCAGTTGATGAACTGGCTGGCGATGCGTGCCTGGGCGGTTCTTTCGCGCGGTGCATCTCCACCTGAGACCAGGAAGTGCCGCCGGCACCGGCGACATCGAAGGCTTTTACCCCGGCATCGAAAAGCTGGCGGGCGGTCTGGGCAGAGATGCCCCAGCCGACTTCTTTGATGATGATTGGTTGGCTGATCTCTCTGGCGACTACCTCAATCTTCTTTAGTAGGCCTTTGAAATTGGTGTCGCCTTCCGGCATGAGGGCTTCCTGCAGGGCATTGAGGTGCAGGATGAGTGCATCAGCCCCGATCATCTCGACTCCGCGGCGGCAGCCATCTACGCCCAATCCCGTAATTTAATTGGACTGCTCCCAGATTGGCAAACAAGGAGAATATCCGGCGCAACCCGGCGCACCTGGAAGGAAGATGCAAGTGTGGGATCTTCCAGGGCGGCGCGCTGAGATCCGACCCCCATCCGCGATACCTGGCTCGCTGGGCGGCTTGGGCTGAATTATGGTTGATACGGGCAGCTTCATCGGTGCCGCCGGTCATGGAGGAAATGAACAGCGGGGATTTACTGCCTTGCCGAAAACCGGGGTGGTCAAAATCGATTTTCAGAGTCAGATCGAGTTCAGGGAGGGCCTGGTCAATGAAGTTGTATACCTCCAGACGTGTGGTCAGAGAAGAGGCGACTCAGCTCTTCCAGGTTGATACGGATGTGGTCTGTCTTTCGATTACCGGTATTCGTAACTTTGTCATAGACGGGTGTTCCTGAAGGTTGGATGAATATTACCAGCCCGGCAAGGCCTGTCAACGAGCTGCGAAACAGAAGGGTTCCACGGAAGTCTGCTTGACACAGTTTCAATCCGATTACAATACCTTTGAAGCGAATTAAGCTATCAGGAGGCTACAATGTCAGATGTATTTGCGGATGTAAAAGTAATTATTATTGAACAATTTGGTGTGGATGAGGCTGAGGTGCCTAGGAATCCCGCTTCAGGGAAGACCTAGAAGCCGATTCTCTGGATATCGTTGAACTGATTATGGCTTTTGAGGATAAGTTTGGCGGTGAGATCTCCGACGAGGATGCCCAGAGTATCGAAACTGTTGGGGATGTTGTGAAATTCCTCGAATCGCGCTAAACGTTATGAACTTCAATCATAAAAAAACTGCTGCTAATTATGAGCAGTTTTTTTTTGTCAGTAATAGGTTCTATTTGCCCAGGATCATATGCGGTATCTGTTCGGGATGGTCTGCGACAGCCACACCGGCAGCCCGGAGGGCTTTGACCTTCTCTTCCGCCGTTCCTTCACCGCCTTCAACGATTGCGCCGGCATGCCCCATGCGTTTTCCGGGAGGAGCGGTAGCGCCGGCGATGAAGCTGTAGACCGGCTTGGTCATGTGTTTGCTAATGTATTCAGCAGCTTTTTCTTCGTCACTGCCGCCGATCTCGCCAATCATCACGATTGTGTCAGTCTTGGGGTCTTCTTCGAACATATTGAAGACGTCGATGAAGTTGGTGCCGTTGATCGGGTCACCACCGATGCCGACACAGGTGCTTGAGCCCATACCTTTTTGTTTGAGGGCATAGAGCACTTCGTAAGTAAGGGTGCCGGAGCGGGAGACGACGCCGACATTGCCAGGAATGGCGATATTTCCGGGAATTATTCCGACCTTGGATTCTCCGGGGGTCAGTAAGCCGGGGCAGTTTGGACCAACGAGGCGGACCTGTTTCTGATCAAGGTAATTACGGACACGCATCATGTCCTGGACTGGAATCCCTTCAGTGAGGCACACTATCAGATCTACGCCGGAATCAGCGGCTTCCAACATGGCGTCGGCCGAGAATTGGCAGGGACAAAAATCACACTGGTATTTGCCCCGGTAGCCTCTACGCGATTGGACGGAATCGAAAACTGGCACTTTACCATCCAGAACCCACTCGCCGCCTTTGCCGGGGCGGGTGCCCGCGACAATCTGAGTGCCGTAATCCAGCATTTGCCTCGGTATGGAAGAGTCCTTCTCGTCCAGTGATGCCCTGAACAACGAGTCGGGTACTGTTATCGATCAGAATGCTCATCTTAGTTCTCTCCCTTTGCCGCCGCTACGGCTTTTTCTGCGGCTTGGGCCAGCGTTTCAGCGGTAATCATATCGGCATCTGCGAGTAGGGCACGGCCTTCTTCGGCATTGGTACCGACCAAGCCGGATTACCATCGGAATTTTAGGCTTGACTTCCTCTAGGGCTGCCAGTATGCCTTTAGCTACGAGATCGCCGCGAGTGATGCCACCAAAAATGTTGAACACACTGCCTTTACATTGGGGTCTTTGAGAATGATACGGATGGCTGCGGCAACCTTTTCCTCATCTGCGCCGCCACCGATATCAAGGAAGTTGGCTGGCTCACCGCCAAAGAATTTTATGATATCCATCGTGGCCATTGCCAGTCCGGCGCCATTGACCATACAGCCGATCTCGCCATCCAGCTTTATGTAAGTGAGACCGTGATCCTTTGGCTTCAGTTTCAGAGGCATCTTCCACATCCAGGTCCCGGTAGCCTTCAAGGCTGGGTGGCGAAACATGGCGTTATCATCAATGATCATTTTTCCATCTACAGCCTGCAGTTTATTGTCGCCAGTGATGATCAAGGGGTTTATCTCGGCCAAGGTGGCATCATTGGTTTTGTATGCTTGCCAAAGTCCGTGAGCCACCTTGTTGAACTGTCCCCACAGGTCGCGGGGCAGTTCGATGCCGACCGCCAGATTGAGGATCTGGAAATCCTGCAGCCCGAGGAGGGGATCGATGTGGATCTTGATGATCTTTTCCGGGGTGGAGGCAGCGACTTCTTCAATGTCCACCCCGCCGGCAGCAGATGCCATGAAAACCGGTTTCTTGGCGGCCCGGTCATTGGTGATCCCAAGGTAGATTTCTGTCTGGATGTCGGCAGCTTCGTCGATGAGGACCTTGCGAACAGGCAGTCCTTTGATCTCCAGTTCGAGGTCTTCTCAGCCAATTGCTCGGCTTCTTCGGGGTTCCTGGCGAGCTTGATCCCGCCAGCTTTTCCGTGTCCGCCAACGAGTACCTGGGATTTGACCACCACCGCGCCGCCCAACTTTTCAGCGATCTTTCGGGCTTCCTGCGGAGGTGGTAGCCACCTCACCATCTGGGATGGGGACACCATGTTCAGCAAATAATCTTTTTGATTGGTATTCGTGTAATTTCATCCACTTTTCTCTTATTTTTGACTGGTTGCCAGATTTTCTAGGACGGTGAAATTATACCATGTGGGGAACAGACGAAGAAACCACAGATGAAAACAGCTGTGAGGACCTGGCTTAGATTTTTATTTGGCAGGGTTTGGGAGGATGAAGGTAGCTTGCTTCAGTCGCAAGCTCCATCGCAAAGACGCTATTTATCCCTTAATTGGAGTTGTTTGACTTCTGCGGGGGTTAGATCGTGGAACTTTCCGGGCGCAGGCCGCCAACTTTCAGACTGCCAAAACGGACGCGGATCAGTTTGACGATCGGGAGGCTGAGTTGACGGCAGTTTCCCTGATCTGGCGTTTGCGGCCTTCTTTCATCACAACCTTGAGCCAAGCACCTTTACCATGCATCTTTTCCACACTGACAGGACCGGCTGGGTGCGGTACCCATCTTCCAGCACCACACCGCGGCGCCAGATTGCGAGCTGGTCTTTATCCGGCTGCCGGGCTACCAGGACTTTGTATTCCTTCTCGTGTCCGTAGCGTGGATGGGTGAGGAGGTTGGCGAGTTTGCCGTCGTTGGTGAGCAGCATCAAGCCTTCGCTCTCAATATCCAGGCGGCCAACAGGGAATACCCGGTCGGGGAGGGGCACCAGATCGACAACAGATTTGCGACCATGCTCGGTTTTAGCGCTGGAGAGGATTCCACGGGGTTTATAGATGGCAATATAGATATTTTTGGGGGCAGCGTTAATTTCTTTGCTATCCAGGCAGATCTGGTCTGTTGCCGGGTCTGCCTTGGCGCCTAGTTTGACCACTCTTCCATTAACGGTAACCCGTCCGGCTTCGATGAATTTTTCGCAGAAACGGCGGGGACCGATGCCAGCGTTTGCGAGGATTTTTTGTACGCGTTCTTCAGCCATAATTAACCATTATTCTTTCAGCAATGGTAGTTCTTGTTGGGTAGCGTCTTCTTCCTGAGGAGAAAGGAAGACAGCGCGTTTGATATCAATTTCGGGCAGATCCTTGATTGAGCTAAGCCCAAAATACTGTAAAAATTCTGGGGAAGTGCCATAAAGGATCGGGCGTCCTGGTCCATCGCTTCGTCCGGTTTCCTCAATTAGCCCTTTGGAGAGCAAGTTGCGGATCACGCTGTCGGAGTTGACGCCGCGAATCGCATCCACTCCCGGGCGGGTGATAGGCTGCTGGTAAGCGACGATGGCGAGGGTCTCCAGAGAGGCAGCCGTGAACCGGGCAGTGGATTCCAACTGGAGGAAAATTCCACCTCGTCGGAAAGCTCGGGGGCGGTGGTCAGCTGGTATCGGTCTTTGTTCTCCTGCACTCGGATGCCACGTGCTGAAAGAATTTCCTGCAGTTCGTCGATCGCGGTGGTGATCCTCTGTGGATACGCCAAGAGAATCTGCCATTTGTTTGACCGAAGTGGAGGAAGGCGCGACAAATAATAGCGCCTCTACTCTGGCGGCGAGCGTGAGGCTTTTTTCAGACGTGGGTTTTAACTTCTCTTTAGTCTCCGACATGCTATAATTCTGCTTGATTTCGCCGCAATGCGGCCCCAGGATTCAAATCTGCAGATGAGATTATACCAGTTGGCGTTCAAGGTTGCGAGGATTGGCCTATTATTCTTGGCCCTGCCCCTGATTTCAGGGTGCGGCAATTTACAGCCGAACCCTAAAACGATCAATATTTCGATTTCAACGGCAGATGGCTCACAGTCAGTGGCGATTGCTGCCGGTTCAACGGCCCGCGGGTGCTGGAGCAGGCCGGCATAGAGATCACCACACTCGATCGGAGCGACCCTCCGCTTTATTCAGTTCTGCAGGAGGGGGATACGATCTCCTTTGTGCGCGTCGAAGAAGAATATGTCGTCGAGCAGAGTGTGATCGCCTATGATACCCAGGTATTGAGGAATGAATCGCTGGCAGAGGGGGAGCGTCGACTGATCCAACCGGGGCAGAATGGCGTCCAGGAGAATACCTACCGGTCTTGTATGAAGATGGTATCGAAGTCAGCCGGTCTTTATCCAGCACTGTAGTGGTCACTCCGGCGGTCGCCGAGATCATGATGGAAGGCAGTCAGGCCCCATTTACAGTAGTGCCTGTCCCGGGGATCCTGGCGTATATCTCGGCAGGGAATGCCTGGGTGATCCGGGAGAATACCGGCCTGCGCCAGCCTGTGGTGACCACCGGGGACCTGGATGGACGTGTGTTCTCGATCTCTCCGGATGGCCGCTGGCTGCTGTACACCCGCTCTGGGGATGGGGAGGACAAGATCAATTCCCTGTGGGTGGCGCAGATGGATACGACGGATGGCAAGCAGTTCGATCTGGGGGTGGAGAATATCATTCACTTCGCCGATTGGATTCCCGGCTCGCAGACAGGGATCGGCTATTCCACCGTGGAAATGATCCCGAGTCCGCCGGGGTGGGAAGCGAATAATGACCTGGACTTCCTGAATTTCAGCCAGGAGTCGGGGTGGACATCCTCGCCGCGTGAAACTATGTCCCAAAATCTGGGCGGGTTATACGGCTGGTGGGGCACGGATTTCCTGTACTCCTGGGAAGGTCAAAATCTGGCTTATACCCGGCCGGATGGTTTCGGTTTAGTCGATCTGGATACCGGGGCGATGAAAGAACTGGCGCGGGCGCTTTCCGGTTTCAGACGCGCAGCGATGGGCCTGGATCCCGCCGATCGCCTGGTCATCAGGCTCGGATTTTATTTACTTTGTCAATCATGTCCCCCAGGAAGGTGTGGCTGTGGATGAGGATTCCCAGGTGTTCGATCTGGCGGTGTACCCATTTGTGGGTGGCGGGCCGGTCTCGATCATTCAGGATGTGGGAATGTTTGCCTTTCCTAAACCCTCTCCGCAGCGGGTGCTGGAAAGCGGGGAACGAGCCTTCAAAGTTGCCTTTCTGGTGGCTCTGGAGCCCCGCCGCAGCCGGACGAGTAGCTACCAGTTGATGTTGATGGATCAGGATGGCTCAAATTTATTAAAGATTTTCCCGTCTGGTGAAGGTAAGGGTTAGCGCCGCACGATTTTTACTGGCTGCCGCAATATGCGATTGAGGATTCGCCATTCTATCTGGCAGTGATCTATCAGGGCGACTTGGTTGGTGGATGCGGCTACTGGCGAAGCCCAGCAGCTGACCGGTGATGGCCTGGTCACAGCAATCGACTGGAATTAAAGGGGTGCGATCCGTATTGATAACAGGTGCTGCCGGATTTTTGGGGTCTCACCTCTGCGATTTTTTCCTGGCAAAGGGCGATCAAGTCGTGGGGATGGATAACTTCATCACCGGCAAACCGGAAAATCTGGAGCACCTCAGCGGCAACACCGGATTTCTCCTTCATCCGGCATGATGTATCCGACTATATTTTTGTGCCAGGAGAGCTGGATGCGGTGCTGCATTTTGCTTCTCCCGCCAGCCCGAATCCCAATTCCCCCTTATGGCTACTTCAACCTACCGATCCAGACGATGAAAGCCGGCGCTTTGGGGACTCATAACACCCTGGGCGTGGCTTGGCGAAAGCGCTAAATATCTGCTGGCTTCGACCAGTGAGATCTACGGTAATCCGCTGGTACACCCCCAGGCGGAGATATTGGGGGAATGTCGATCCGATCAGCACCCGGTCGGTATATGATGAAGCCAAACGGTTTGCCGAAGCGCTGACGATGGCTTATCATCGCTTCCACGGGGTAGATACCCGGATTGTGCGGATCTTCAATACCTATGGGCCACGGATGAATATCGATGACGGCCGGATCGTGCCAAATTTCATTACCCAGGCTTTGGAAGGGGTGCCATTAACCGTTTATGGAGATGGACAGCAGAGCCGGTCGTTCAGCTATGTCACGGATCTGATCGATGGGATCTTTCGTCTGCTGGATTCGGAAGAGCATCTGGCCGGTAAATCTGGGCGACCCGCGAGAAATGACGATCCTGGAGTTTGCCGAGATGATCAACCAGATCGCTGGAAACAAAGCCGGCATGGTCTTCCAGGAATCCAAACGGGCAGAAGGCGACCCCCAACGCAGGCAGCCGGACATCAGCCGGGCGAAAGAAATCCTTGGCTGGGAACCACTGGTCGCGCTGGAGGACGGCCTAAAAAGAACGATCGAATACTTCAAGGAAGAGTTGGCCAAGCAATGATCCTGATTAGAGATGCAAAGGAACGGGAACGGTTCCTCAAATTTGCGGTTGTCGGCACGATCGGTTTTGGCGTAGATGCGCTAACCTTCAATTTGGTTCGCTCCGGGCTGGGACTGCCCGCTGAAGTCTCTTCGGTGATCTCCTTCATGTGCGGCGGTAATCTCTAATTTCATGTTCAACCGCTTACTGGACCTATCCGGATTCGCGTTCCAAACCGGTGGTCAGCCAGATCACCCAGTTTGGGGCGGTGAATGTGGCCGGGCTGATTATCCGGACAGTGATCTTTGCTTTGATCCACAAACCGATGGCGGGGCTGATGGGAGTAGTATTCTGCCGGACTTTTTCCGATCACCCAACAGTATTGGGCGAAAATCTTTCCCTGGCGATCGTAGTGGTGATTGTGATGTTCTGGAACTTCTTCGCCAACCGATTCTGGACATATAATGATGTAAAAG
Organism: uncultured Chloroflexia bacterium; assembly: GCA_963722735.1. Taxonomy (GTDB): domain Bacteria; phylum Chloroflexota; class Anaerolineae; order Anaerolineales; family UBA11579; genus UBA11579. The sequence continues at coordinate 1,607 of CAVROH010000019.1, read as the reverse complement.
GCAGCGAATAGAGCGAACTAATGGCAAACAGAGAGAACTTTCATTCCAGTTTATTCTTCCAAAGGGGATACCGATGCTTACCTGGTCTATCCCTATCTGTATGACAGCCGCGGAGAGTGGATCGGGTTTGTGACCCGTGAGCAGGGATGTGTACTCCGTTTATGGGCAATATGTCGGCTGGCTGAGTGATGATCCCCGGGTGCTGCGCAAGCGAGACCTATTCATTTGACAAGCCGAAGATCACCCCTCCGCCGCAATCCGCGGACGACTGAGTGTGCCGGCGCTTGGCCCACTAGCGCCAATGATGCCGGAATTGACCTACGATGTGGTTGATATCCTGCTGGATGAGCCGGACAAGCTGCCCACTCTGGACAGCGGTGAGTAGAAAGAGGATATGGATTGATGGCTGACCTGAACGCAAAATCTCCAGAACCGGTCCAAGACGATCCTCTCGCAGTTGATGCAGCCGGAGCATTCAAATTCGCGTCGGCAATGTCCATGGCGGGTGGATGATGAAACTGGTGGATGAGGCCGGTGCGCTGGCCTGTATGCGCCATGCCCAGAACCGGGTGGTGACGGTGGCAGTGGACAGGATGACCTTCAAGCACCCGATCGAGATCGGAGATCTGATAATTCTGGAGGCGGTGGTCAGCTATGTGGGACACACCTCCCTGGAAGCTGAAGTGCAGGTGTATTCTCCGAGAATCCGGTCACCGGGGACGCGGATGCTGACGAATACCGCTTATCTGGTGTATGTGGCTCTGGATGCGGATGGCAAACCGGTTGAGGTGCCAGATCTGCTGCTGGAGACCGAAGAAGATGAACGGCGGTACCAAGCAGGTCAGGCTCGACAGAAAGCACGTCTGGCCCGGTTGATAATGATCTGGCATGAATGGATGAATTTATGAGCGATCCGAACGAAGATCAGGTAGAAAGAGAATTCAGACGGGGTGGAAGGGGAATCCGGGGGAAATGTGATCCATATCTCCGGGATCCACTCGATCCGGGATCTGATCGATAGGGTAACCGGGCGCAACCTGGATGATTTCTCTCTGGGCGATGCCGGGTATGCTGAACAGTGGCCCTTCCCTTTCTTTGCGGTCGTTGGGCAGCAGGAAATGAAGCTCGGCCTGATCCTGACATTGATCAACCCGAATATTGGCGGGGTGCTGCTGGTGGGTCCGCGGGGGACCGGGAAGACCACCAGTGTTCGCAGTTTGATGGATCTGATGCCGTATGTGTATGAAAGCAATTGTTATTACGGCTGTCTGGAAGAAGATGTGGAGACTGGCGGGGTGGAATCGCTGTGTCCCGCCTGCGCGGAGAGGTATCAAAAAGGCGAGCCACTTTCCTCTCTGAGGCCGGCTAAACTGGTGGAACTGCCGCTTAATGCCAAGATGGAGGATGTGCTCGGCTCGGTGGATGAGAAAGCTGCGGCCAGCAACCGGGTGCGGGTGCGGCGCGGGATCCTCTCTCATGCCGATAAGAACATCCTGTACATTGACGAGGTTAATCTGCTCAAGGATGAGGTCGTAGATGTAATCCTGGATGCCTCTGCCCAGGGTAGCTACACCGTGCGGCGCGGCCAGTTTGCCGCCACATACCGC
>CAVROH010000018.1:0-49329 GCA_963722735.1 uncultured Chloroflexia bacterium | reverse complement strand
CAGGATCAAAGCTGGATCGGTCTCGCCGATGAATTCCAGGGCACGCGTGCGGGAGTAGCCCAGCTCACGGACGGCGGTGGCGGCGGCTTCGATGCGGGCTGCCCGGTCGGCGGGGACATCGGCGCTGAGGGCGGTTTCAATGTACAGGCGGGCCGGGTCGAATTTGGCAGGGTCGAGCACGATCTGTTCACCAGCCTGGCCGCGCACCTGGCGGTATCCCAATACTGGACGACCATCCAGAGCGATCCAGTCGAGCATCTGGCGGAAGACGCCAGCCAGGGCTTGTTCGGCGAGTTCTTTATAAGGGGAGAGGCTCTTCAATCCGGATTGGGTCGCCAGGTTGAGAGTCGCTAGGCGGTCCCAGCGGGGAAATCGCCGGTTTGCAGGATGCGCGGCACGGTGGATTTGTCGATCCGCTGCCCGACCCGGTCGGCGATCTGGGCCAGGCTGGTGTCCATCGTCGGGGTATCCATGCTCTCCAGCTTGTGTCCGGGCGGGACATGGGCCATGCGTCCCGGCTCGCCGTAGTCCACTTCCACATTGTCGCTGACGCCCTCCACTTTGAGGCGCGGGGCGGCGGCATAGGCGATCACCTCACTGGTCAGCAGGGTCTCGAGGATGTTCTGGGTATCCCACTGGCCGGATTGGTAGACCGAGTAGAGCAGGGGGATACACTGATGGGCCGGGTCGCGAAGGAGGGTGGTGCCGCCGGTGCGGGCGATCCAGGGGAGGAAGGTGAGACCATGCGGCTGGCGGATGATCTCGATCGGGGCGTTGCCCCCGTCCAGCCCGGCGGAGGGAGGGATCATCTGGCTGTCCTCGTGCAGATAGGCCCACACCACGCGCATTTCCAGATCGGTATAGTCGTAGAGGGTGGCGTAGCGCAGCTCCCCGCGTGGATCAGCGGCCAGTTTTTCCTGGATCGGCGCGGCCTGGCTGCCCAGAAATTCACCAGATCGGTGGCAGGGATGACTTGGCGGTAAAGGACCGCCTCGGTAGCCCAGTCTGAGGCGCGGACATGCACGTTGCGTGGGTTGCGCACCAGGATCACAAAATCCCCGGCGCGGCGGGCGGCTTGCAGGCTGGCGGTCTCTCCCCCGGCTGCCTGGATTGCCTTGATCTGGTGGGGCAGGTAGACCACCTGGGCACAGACCTGGTCGTAGAGCAGGGCGCTGAAGACGATATCTCGCAGCACGGAGGACTGCCGGCGGCAGTTGGCCTGATGGAAGAGCCAGCCGAGAGTGTGCTCGATCTGCTCCAGGCCAGGTTCGGGCAAGCCTCCCAGCCCCACCGGGAGGACCTTGATGCGCGGCTCGGCGCTGGAAAGGACGCGTACCCCGGCGCGCAGGGCGTCATGCGGGTCGGTGCTGACGACTTTATGGATCCATCCCAGGCCGCTGATCTCTTCGGGCAACTGCCAGCGGGCTTGCCACATCTGCTCCATGGAGGCGAGCATCCGGTCTTTGTTGGCGTCCTGCTGGACGAGTTCGGCGGCGAGATCCTGGTAATGATTAAGGCTTTTCATACTTTTTCCTCCCAGTTGGTTAGTTTTCAAATTTGGTAATCTGCCCTGGCGTTTTTCATACTATAATTTAGGCATGTTCAGTTCTTTGATCGAACGTCTCGGGGTAATCAGAACTACGATCTTTCTCTCAATCGTAATCATCTTCCTGGCCGTACTTTTTTCGGTGGTGGTACGCCTGTTTGCGGGAATCCAGCCTTCAACCAATGACATCTTCATCGCGGCGACCATTTCTTTGGTGCTCGGCCCGCCGTTGATCTATTCCAGTACCCGCACGGTGAAGGAATTGGTGGAGGCACGTAATCAATTATTGCACCTGGCAAACTTTGATGCGCTCACCGGGGTTCCTAACCGGGCATATTTCATCCGGCTGGCAGAAGAGGCTTTGCTAGAAGCGCCGGCAGCGGAACCGGTCGGGTTGGTGGTCTTCGATATTGACCGATTCAAATTGATCAATGATACCTACGGACATTTGATCGGGGATGAAGCCCTGCGGATGATCGCCCGCACCGTCCAGGTGCACCTCCGGGAGGGGGATGTCTTCGGGCGGTTTGGCGGGGATGAATTTATCCTGCTGACTCCCAATACCTCCAGCGCTGAGATCCAGACACTGTGCCATCTGCTGCTGACCCACATCCAGACACTCTCGGTGGGCATCCAGGATGTGCGTTCCCACCTTTCTACCACCATGGGGGTGACATCGGCGGTTCCCGCGGCTGTCAACCTGAACGACCTGATCGCCCGGGCGGATGCGGGCCTGCTGCAAGCCAAACGTCAGGGTGGCGGCCGGGTGAGGTATGTGTAAAACCCAGTGACTAGTCACTTAGGCACTAAGGGATTAGGAAAACCAAATCTTATCTTATAGTTTCTCCCAATCACCAATTGACCAATCACAAATCACTTGTTGTTCCTCAACTCCTCCTTAACTCGATAAACGGATTTTTCTTGCGGCTGCCGCTGATCGGCCGGATCAGGTGAGGAGCGCCGATATACAGCATCCAGTAGACTGCGTCCAGGGTGTCATCATGTCGGCTGTGCGGCCAGTTGACCCATTCCTGTTCAAAGGCACGCAGGAAGGGTGTTTCCAGATCGGAGACCCAGGCGCGCCTGAACTGGAAGAGCGGGGCCATGCCGATCTCGAAGCGTTCGCCTTTGGAGCTGCGTCCGGTGTGCATCGGCTGGATCGGCAGGCTGGAGGTGCGCAGCATCAGGTGATAGAACTCCTCGCCCTTGCCTTGCGCTTCCACCCCGATCAATTGGGTCGTGGGATACTGACTGGCAATCCGTTTGAGCTCCATTTCTGCCTCTCCCTGAGAGACCCGCCCGCGGAATCCATCCACCAGCACCATCCCTGCTCCGCCCGGTAAAGCCCTTCCGATGGCGACGGCGAAATAATCGCGCTGACCGGCAGTCAGCTGGTCGGCCGTCGAGGCATAGTCCACCCCGATGATCACCGGCCAGCCGGGATCGATGCGGGGTGGGGATAACGGTTGAGCCACTCGCGACGCAGATGAGCGCCTGAGGCGGCGGCCAGGTCCAGCAGGTACATGCGGGCAAACTCGATGGTCCCAGATTCCTGGCGGCGGCGTTCGATCTCCTCGGGGGAAATCGCTCCGGCCATACAGGCTCTTCGCCGCGGATCACCGGGGTTTGCACGCTGAGATAGCGTCCGGTGGCTTTGAGATAAGCGAGGATATCGTCTCCCACCCAGGGCGTGCCGACGACTACCTGCCAGGTCTCGGCGGTGATGGTGGGCAGGATCGTGCCGGTGAATACCTGGCGCACCATTTCCAGCTCTCGGGCAGAGCGGGTGTTGTTCTCGTCGTGGATATCGTCTATCAACAGTACACCGTTGGGATGTTTGCCGATCACCGCCCGTGACTTATAACCGACACCCAGCAGGGTGGGGTCTTTGCCTTTGCAGGCGGCGGCCTGTCTTGCGCCATTGGTGGTAGGGCAGGCTCGTGCGCTTCAGGTGGTATCCGTGCATGCCCCAGCCGGCATCCGTATCCGGGACGCACATGGGGGAAGACCACTCCCCAGTTGAGCTGATTGGCGATCAAGTCTGCAATTTGCTTGCAGGTGTCTCTGGCAGAGGCATCGCTGACCTGGATGACAAGATTGGCAGTTCTCGGGGTGATGACCGATGCGGAAGGCTACCCAGGCGACACTGAGGGTGCTGGATTTTGCCGCCCCGCGGAAGGCCTCGATCAGTGCACCCTTTCCCTGCTGGTTGGCGGAATAGATCAGCGGCAGCCATTCCTCCCGGGCGTGGGCGGGCATCGGGCGGTCGTAGATCAGCTGGTAGAAGCAGGCAAAACCTTACGGGCCGTCGTCCTGCCCGGCGATCTCGGCCCGGCACCAGTCGGCGAGGCTCTGTTTTGGTGTGTGGTAGCGTTTTTAGCCATTTTTTGAATCCCCCTGGATTTTTGCGTTATGGCCCTCCTTTAGCTGGAATCAGATAGTCGGATAGTCGTTAGTCTGATAGTCAAAATCGCAATCTGACTAATCCCCTAATTCGCAGACCACGAACTACCCGACTACGATTGAGCAAAATCCCCTGATGGGCGTTCAGGGGATTGCTGAGAACAACGGCATGGAGGTGTACGTATTGACCTGTGGCCGTAATTCAATAAATTGTCGATTGATGCCAATCGACCACCTGTCCCTACAAATAATGGATTTCTTGTTGTGGTGAACTTACAAACGCCTGTTTTTGGTGTTTGTAAGTTCACCTGGTCTAAACTTTGGCGAAGACAAAGTTTAGTACTGGATCCAGCGGTTATCGTAGCGCAGTTTCATCGGGCCGGTATCAATGATGCTGCGTTCCATGGCGGCGCGTCCGATCTCGGTGACCGGCTTGTAGAGTTTTGGGCGCAGGGCGGCGAGCATATCTTTGCTGAAATCGCGCCGCCAGTCGGGGGGGGAGGCCATCTCGGCGAGGATGATGAAGGAGACCCGCGGCAGGTGGACGCGGTCTTCCCAGTTTTTGATCGTCTGGTGCGAGATGGATTCCTCAAATGGTTCGAGGATCTTGGAATACTGCTCGGCAAACTCCCGCAGGGAGATTGGCCTGCCGCGTTCGCCGACCAGATAGCGGTAGGCATAAACGATATCGGCAACTGCGCGCCGGGCCTGGAGGGTGGGGTCTGTTCTGCTCATCTCATCATCCTTTTATGCGAATAGAACTTTTGTTCTATTTTACACCTGAGCAGGGTTTTTGGCAAGGAAATTGGAGAAATTTGTCAAGAAGTGGGTGGTTTTGGTCGAATTGATGCGTAGATCAGTTACAGGATTTTATGCTCCCGAAGCATTTCAAAAAATGCATCGACTGCGTCTGGGAAGAAATGACTTCCGGATTGATCTTGAATATAGTCCAGGGCCTTCTCTTTGCTCCACGCCTTGCGGTATGGCCGGTCTGAGGTCAGCGCATCAAATACATCAATAACGGCAAAGATCCGCGCCGACAGTGGAATTACTTCCCCTTTCAACTTGCGGGGATACCCAGACCCGAGTCCCATTTCTCATGGTGGCAGTAGGGGATCTCCCGGGCGGGTTGAAGATAATGGATTTTGGAAAGGATCTGATAAGCCAATTGCGGGAGTGGGTCCCGCTGATCGTCCACTCATCTTCTGTGAGTTTACCCGGCTTTTCAAAATGCTATCCGATATGCCGATCTTTCCAATATCATGGAAGGAGAGCGCCTCTTCGAATATCGGTTCTAACCTCCTTTTCCGGAAAACCCATCCTTTTTCGCCAGATTTGTCGTGAGGGTGGTTACACGGCGGGTATGTTCATCGGTGATATGGTCCCGCAGATCAATCATCTGAGACCACCCTGTCAGAGTTTCCTCATAGGCTCTTGAGAGGGCAAATAATGCTTGTTGGGTTTCTTTGAATAATTTTGCATTGGCGATCGCAAAAGATGCCTGGCTGGACATGATTTTACACAGGTCTATCTCACGTGAACTGAATTCCCGAACACTGCCAGTGGTACCTATGATGAACGCCCCGATAGATTGTTCCTTAAGTAATAAGGGGAAGTAAAGAATGGACACCAGGCCGCGTGTATCTACGACAATTTGTTCTTCGGGAGTCAGGATCTCATGCTTTGCATCCCGGAGGTAGACATGTTTCTTTTGTTGAATGGCTTGTCTTAGATGTGGGTGATCGTTCAGGTTGGCCAACCTAAGCCCTTCAGGGAAATCCGCGGGGAGAGGCGGGGCGGTTGCTTCTAAAAATACATTGTCTTTCTCAAGCGTATAGATCGCGCCTGTCTCAATGCCGAGAACTTCGATCACACTTCGGATTGCGATTTGTGATATTTCAGCGGGTTCAAGAGATGAAGCCAGGGCATTACTGACCTTCAGCAGGGCGGATAATTGATTTGCCGGTAACTGCTCGGGCAGATCATTGCTGGCTTCTATCATGCGGATCCTCTACCAATCTTCTCCATCGTAGTGCAACTCGAAAAATATACACGATAATCTTCTCAATCTGGGTCCAATAAATTTTCGAGCTGCACTGCCACCGTCCTATATTTTGGTACTCAAATTATAATCTGATTGTATATGAAAAAACCTCAATTTTGCAGTACAAATTGAGGTTAGAACCGTGTATAAAAATTAGCCTAAATTCGGTCAGCGAGCCAGCACCCCCCAAAGGGTGATCAGCCCGGCAAGAGCCAGCACCCACCAGTTCCCGGTGACGGCGCCAACCAGGGCCAGCAATGCCCCGGCAGCGATACGGACGAACCGGTCGTTCTGGCCGGATTTAACCTGGATCTTTTCGTTGTTCGCCAGGGATCTGAAAGAGCTTGTCGTAGGTGGTGAAGTTCTGGGCGCCGGTCATTTTTGCCACGATTTCCCCGTCACGGACGGCCATAATTGTGGGGATGCCCATGATCTTGTAATGCTTGAGGATATCCTGGGATTCATCGGCGTTGATCTCGATGAAATCTACCTGGCCGGAAAAATTTTTGGAGATCGATTCCAGGATCGGTTTAACCAGCTTGCAGGGGGCGCACCATTCTGCCCAAAAGTCGATGACGATCGGTTTGCGGGAGTTCTTGATGCGGGTTTGGAATTGTTGTAGGTTCATAATAAAAGGCAGCGGGTGATTTTAGGTCACCCGCTGAGATGGTTGGATTATTCCTTGAAGGTGCTGATCTTGAATGGGACGTAGAGCGGGCAGAAGGAAATCAGGGAGGTCAGCAGGAAGATTGCCCCGAGGACCACCAGGATGATACCGAGCGTGCCGGTGACGATGTTGCCGAAGTACAGCAGAGCGAAGACTGCCGCGACGATCACCCGGATAATACGATCAATGTTAGACATATTGCGTTTCATTTTTACATCTCCTAAATTTGGTTGAATATGATTTCATTACTGATTAGACCACATAGACCAGAGGAATTTTACTTTCGGTTATGCAGGTGTTCAAGAACCCCGCACCCAGGTGGTGATGTATTCGTGGCTGCCCACGCCGGGGAGATGTGGATCGTTAGTCACCAGTGTGCCGGGGATGCCGGCGGCTTCTGTCCCGGCGGTGAAGTGGCACAAGGCGATGCCGATATCCAGGTAGCGTACATCACAGGAGAAGGCCACGTCTCCTGAGTAGGTAGTCACCAGGTAGAAATGCACCTGGGAGAGATCTTCGCTGAAGACCAGCCGCCAGGGCTGCATATTCTTGGCTGAGGGGCCGATCCGGACGTAATGCAGCGGCATGTGGAATTCTTGTGCCCGCCCATCGAGCGGCTGATCGAAATCTGCGAGGTAAAAAAGCTCGTTGGCCGGTTTGCGCTGATCGGCCTTGATTGCCCGGCGGGCGATACGTTCTTTGATGTGTTTGTTCTTTGCCGGGTAGCCGATTGGGGTAATTGCCGGGATCGTCCTTTCTTCTGAAAGGGGCAGGGTATGGTTTAGCTGCTGACGGTCGAAGGTGCCGGCCAGCCAGCAGGTGCCGACATCGATCGAGGTTAGGTAGAGCATCATCCGCTCAAAAACGCAGCCAAATTCGACCAGCGAATAGGTATCCTTCGGACTGCTGCCAACGATGTATCCCTGGGCATTCTTGATAAAGCCGTAGGTCCCTAATCTTTCTTTTCGTTCCCCAGATTCGATCAGCAGTTCAAATTCGAATTGGGTCCCGGACGGGTTGCCGGACGCTAAGCCGGAGGGTCCGGTCAGGTTGGCAGGGTCATTCAGCCAGTTGCGGATCTGGCCTTCAACTGCCCGGTGCAGCGGGAGATGATGAAAATTGCGGATACTTCTGCGGGCTTCAATTGCTTCGGTGATATTAAGTTCCTCGGTCATTTGGAATCTGGGGAATGTTTGTAGGTCTGTTCCATTCTGAGGAACACATCCACGATCTCAGGGTCAAAGGAAACGCCCTTTTCATCTTTTAGGTAGGCACGCGCCATCGGGATTGGCCAGGCATTGCTGTAAGACCGCTCTGAGGTGATTGCGTCCCAGACGTCCACGATGGCAAACAGGCGGGCCAGGTAGGGGATTTCTTCTCCGGCGAGGCCGTCTGGATATCCGCTGCCATCCCATTTCTCATGGTGATGGAGGGATATCTGAGCCGCATAGGCCAGGTAAGAAATATGCTCCAATAAGTTAAAGCCTTCCTGGGGATGCGTTTCGATGATCTTGCGTTCTTCCGGGGTCAGCTTGCCGGGTTTATTGAGGATCTCGTCCGGGATAGCCATTTTGCCAATGTCGTGCAAAAGAGCGCCAAAACGGACATCCTGGCGTTCCTTTTCAGAGAGATCCAGGGCTTCTGCCAGTTCCTCGGCCAGTTCTGTCACCCGGCGGCTGTGGCCGACGGTCTCCTTATCGCGCAGTTCCAGGGCTTTGGCCCAACCTTCCAGGGTGGTATTGTAGGCGTCGATCAGTTCCTGGTTGAGGACCTCTGTTTCTTCTATCCGGCGGGCTGTGGGGATGATCAGACCTTCAAAGATGGTGGATGCGGTCAGTCCAAGATACATGACCCAGATTGAGACTGCGCTTAAGAAGAATGAACCAATGAAGAGAATATTCAGGTTGAGTCCGATCAGAATGATCAGTGGGGCGATGCCAAAGAGACGAAGATGGTCATATTTATTTTTATAGAAAAAAATTGCAGAGGCGAGTGAAAACCCGGTGGAGAGCAGCATTGCCGCCGAGACCCAGCCGGAAATACCGGTGTTCAGATTGACCGGGAAGAAATCAAGGTAGCCTACATCGGCGAGGGTGGCGAGCAGGAGCAAAGCAGCCCCGGTTATGATCCCCAGACGCAGCCAGTAGATTGATTTGGAGACTTCGATTTCGATAAAGATATAGAATGCCAGACTGGCAGCCAGAGTGAGGAGGACGAGAATGATGAACTCCTGGCCGGATGTGAACATGTTGACCTGTGAGGTGGCCTGGGTGGCAGCCTGGCGGGCCAGCGCCATCAGGCTGATATTGACTGCCAGCATGAGCACGGCGAAGATCAAAAAGCTGATATTCTGTGGGTTCCTGAAATGCTTCCTGCCTAGTACAAATACCAGGGTGAGCATCAGGAAAGCGCCGAATCCGATAGAGGGGCCGATGATCCAGAGATTGATCCATTCCAATGAGAGCATATCAGGATTGTAGACCATTTCCTGTAAAAATGCCATTGTAAATAATCGTGAGGATGGGGGAGGCACAGGTATAATTGCGGCGCGAGGTGACCTTGATGAGTAATCGGAAATTGATAGGTGGTATGTTCTTTGGCTGCCTGATCCTGGCAGGAATGGCTTGCGCCACTTTCCAGCCGGTTGGTGCCCCCCAACCAACAGCGATATCTGCCGGGCAGGGAACTGACCCTCAGGATGAGATGGAGTATGGCGGTTCTCGGCAAGAACCCAATCCACCGGGAGAGTTGGTCCCGGCGTTTACCATCTCTGTGGAAGTGACAGATTATGTGCGGGGGATCGAAGCCTGGGAAATGCTCTACCAGATCAATACGTTGGTCGACCGGCTGCCGGAAGGGCGGGAGTATGCCTGTGTGCGCATGGTGGTGGTCAATGATCTGCCCGGCCTCTCCAGGGAGATCAGCCAATACAGCTTTTACCTCACCGGGGATCGCCATGTTCGCTACCCAATTGCGGGGATTGTCACACCAAAGCCGGTTTTAGGGGGAGAGTTGGCCTATGGAGAGCAGATGCACGGCTGGAGTTGTTACCTGGTGCCGGTGGACGAGGAGAATCTGATGGCGGTGGTGGACCTGACCGGGTTCACCCGGTTGGATGGCGAGTTTCTGACCTATATTGGGCTGACCGAAGACGCCTCCGTGAGCCCCTCTGATGAGGTCTATCAGGCCAGCAGCGCCGGACGCTGGGAAAGCGCTCCGGCTGTATGGGGAGAGGCAGTTGCCACCGAGATGTGGCAGATCCGCGTGCTGGATGTGATCCGTGGGGAGGAGGCCTACAAGAGGATCCTGGAGGCGAATCAATTTAACCGTCAACCGCCGGAGGGGATGGAATATCTGATGGCTTATGTGGAAGCGGCTTACTTTGGCGATGAAGATTCCCTTGGACAGATCGATGCGCTGACCTTTGAGTCCTTTGGGGAGCGGGGAGAGCGGTATGACACCCCCTCGGTGGTGGACCCGATACCGGCGCTGGACTATGAACTCTATCCCGGCGGGCGGACCACCGGCTGGGTGGTGGTGCTGGCAGGTGTGGATGAAGGGGGGATGGTGCTGGTGTATTCCCCCCGCGGAGTATACGATCAGGAGGCGGTGCGGTATCTGAGTCTGGAGCAGTAGGCAGATGGCGGTAGGAAGTAGGCAGTTCTCATCGCTGGTTAAAGAGAACTGCCCAACAGGAGGAGGTCTGTCGGGCAGTTCAGCACAAGGAGGAGATGTGCACTACGGAGTTATCTATCTGACGAATATTATAGCATAAATATTACCAAATTGGTGATATTTATATTAATAATTTATAAGAAATTCTTATTAAAAATTACCCCTTCGAGAGAAGGGGTAACTAGGTTGTGCTATGAATGTGTGGTGAATGCCAAAATTACCGACTTAGTAATTCACCGACTTGTAATTCCTGGGATTGCCAGAGATTACTGCGAGTGCCTCTTACCTTTATCGAAGGTGCGGCGGCGGGCGCGGCGAATGGCTTTCTTCTTGGCCATCCGACGTTCTTCTGATTTGGAAACAAACCAGCGTTTGCGGCGGAGATCGCTAAGGGTACCGGCGCTGGATACTGCTTTGCGGAAGCGGCGGAATAATTGCTGCTGCGATTCATTTGGTCTTGAGGTGACCTTTGCCAAGGAACTCACCTCCTTTCGCGCGGCCTGCGGCGCACCGTCTTATGGCCGTTATTTGTTGTAGAGATATTCTCGACAACCTGATGATTTTACTTGGGTCTTCACCTGGCGTCAAGACTGGTTGAGGTTTGATTCAACCTCATTTATATGCCGGGAAGATGGTTTTCCCTTTCAAAAGGCGATCTTTTCCTGGCTTCTGGATAGTCAAAACCAGACCGGGATAATTCCAATATGGTCAGGCCGTATAGCTTCCGGGTTTGGCGGGGCAGCTCAGGGTTTACCCTTGGTTTGCTTGTCGTAGATCGAGACCCACCAGATGGCGGCGCATCCAATCAACAGGACGCCGACCCCGACCAGGAATAGTCCGAAAATACCTAAGAATGCCATGTTTTACCTCCGTAGTAGTTGACGAGAACGAACTGCACTCAGTATAAGGGTAGAGCGGTTGCGGGGGAATGACGGTAAGTATGATGGTGGGAGATATTTTCTCCTCCCAGGGGGAGAAAGGACGTGGCTCATCCATCCAGTATCTTCACGATTTTGGTTTTCTCTAATCACCAATCCTCAATCACACATCACTCTTCCTGTGTCCACCATTTTTACGAATTCTCCCCCGGGCCTAATACTAGAACAATTGTGCTAATATTGTCGCAGAAAACACCATCTTCAGGGAGGAAATCGAATGGAACAGATCGTGGAGAGCAGCCCCGCAGGCGCGGATATGAGTATTGAGGCCAAAATTCAGGCCAGCCGGGCGGTCAGCCAGGTCCGGGGGCGGAGACTTCGCCGCCGGATGCTTCACATCAGGATCACGGTGCGGCGGATGAACTGGCCGCTCTGGTCGAGAAAGAGGTCAACCGGCGCTTTCAGAGCGTCAAGGACAAGCGCTGGGCGCAGTTGGAGAAGCAGTACCGTGACCTGAGCACGCTGCGCCAGGATGCGGATGCCCTGCTGGCGGCGGTTGAGGCTGCCGAGTCAATCGAAGCGGCGGAATCAGCCGTAATTGAGCCTGCCGGGATCGTCCCTGCCGGAATCTCCCCGGAGGCGCTGGAGGACAAGATCCTCTCGCTGGCTAATCTGCCGGGGATCCGGGGCAACGAGGACGCCACCGCACTGATCCTGCGCCATAAGCAGGCCGGGGACCTGTCCGCTTACCTGGATCTGGTGGAGGGGCTGCTGGCGCTGACATTGGGGAGCGGGGAAGAGATTTCTCCCGCACCGGTGACGGCAGCCAGCGCCGTGACCCCCGGCGGCGGGCAGGCCGTGGATGACCTGGCGCAGGAATACCGCAGGCGCCGCCACAGCTCCGGCCTGGCGATATCAACGCCCTGACCGCACTGAAGCGCGAATTCCGCCAGAAGGGGATGGATGTGTTTTAGTCAATTGGTCACATAGTCGTTCTGACTATCCGACCAAGGACTAACTGCCTACTACCTACTGATAACTAAAGGAGTCTTTTATGACCGTGATAGACCAACCCAAGACAGTTTACAGTGATACCACCCCGCAGGGGCGGGCGATCAGCGATGTGATCTCGATGATCGACCCGCGCGATACCCCGCTGCTGGCGAAAGTGGGGCTGAACAGCGCCGTGGAGAAGTTCCAGATCCGCATGGACGGCTACAAGATCGAGCTGCTGGAGGATGAGCTTGACCCGCTGGACGATGCGATCAACGATGTCGCCGGGTGGAATGATTCGGATACCACCGGGCTGACCGTGGATGATGCCAGCAAGTTCCAGGACGGATATATCCTCCTGGTGGAAAGCGAGAAGATGGTGGTCAAGTCGGCGAATACTGCCAGCAATACGCTGGAGGTGTATGCCCGCGGATTCGGCGATACCAGTGCGGCAGCCCACGCCGATGATACCGCCGTCTACATTGTGGGCATGGCCCGCCTGGAGGGCGATGACGCCGACTACGGCCCGATCACCGATATCAGCGCGCCGTACAACTACACCAGCATCTTCCAGAAGGCGATCAAGGTTTCCGGCACACTGCAGGCGATCACCCAGCACGGCGTGCAGGACGAGTTCATGTACCAGGCCAACAAGGCCGTGCCGCACCTGCTGCGTCTGGTGGAGCGGATGGCGTTCTACGGCGAGCGGGTGGAAGGTTCGGCGACTGCGCCGCGGGCCGCCGGCGGGCTGGACACCTTCATCACCGATAACACCGTCAATGCCGGCGGGGCGATTGCCAAGGCCGATATTGACGGCCTGATGGAGGAGATCATCATGGACGGCGGCTACCCCGATCTGCTGGTGATGAACCCGCGGGTGGCTAACGATCTGCGCGGCCTGCTGGACAATTCCAGCTTTGTGCGCCTGACCCCGGATGACAACCGCCTGGGCCTGGCGGCCATCGAGCAGGTGGTCACCCAGTATGGCGAACTGGAGTTGGTGATGGACCGCTGGTGTCCGACCGGCAGCGCCTATGTGCTCCAGTCGGACAAGGTCGGGTTCTATGCCCTGCGGCCCTTCTCGGCCTACGAACTGGCCCGGGTGGGCGACAGCATCCGCGGCGAGGTGGTCGGCGAGTTCTCTTTGCTGGCGGCCAATGACAAGGCCCACGGCAAGATCACCGGGATCACTACCTAGCAAGTAACACCAATCCAGGCAGGAACGACGAGGTGAGTAGGGTGTCGCAACCAACTCAGATCAGGCAGACCTGACTCACCTCGTCCCAACTAGTAAGTGAACGGAGATTCTATGACCTATTCTCTATGGCAACTGCTGCGGGACGCCTACAGCGAACTGGGGCAGCTTCAGGTGGCCGAGGCCACCGGCGGATCGGCGGCCACGCTAGTGGACAGCAAGCTGACTGGCACCGGCAGGGATGATGATTGGCAGGGTGGGGCAGTCATCATCCTGGAGGCGGACGGCGAAAGCCCGGAGGGCGAGTTTGGGCGCGTCTCCGGCTATGTGGACAGCACCGGCACGCTGACCTTCCCTGCCATGACTGTAGCGGTGGAATGCGGCGACTTGTATGGGCTGGTCCCCGAGGTTTATCCGCTGCACCAGATGATCGTGCTGGCGAACCTGGCTCTGCGCGGGCTGGGGGATGTCCTCAACGTGGATACCACCACCCTGGACACCGAGAGCGGCCGCAGCGAGTACCCCGCCTCGATTGCCTGGAAGCGCCGCCCGCCGCGGGAGATCGATATCCAGGGGAATGCGGACGTCGATGACAACCGCTGGGTGCGCATCCAGGACTGGCATTTTGTCCCTGCCATTGCCAACACCCCGGGGAAGATCATTTTCCGGCATCCCCCGCAGGCGGGACGCGATCTCGCGCGTGTGGTATGAGAGCATCCATCCCGCGGGTGAACGCTTACGATGATGTGATCCATGAGACGATCCATCCGGCGCTGGCTGCCGCCGCCTTGGTGGAGAAAGCCCTGACCTGGCAGGTCTCCCGCCTGGACGGGCAGAACGATTTCATGCTCCAGCGCCTGGCAGAGACGCGCAGCGAGCTGGCCCGGCTGAAGATCGCCCACCCGATCTGGAAGGGGCGCAAAGTCGCCCGCGGAATTGTGATCGGACGGTCATGACGGATCAAACCTGCGGTTTGATTTGGGCGTTTGACCTTCGATCAAAGATCGGCGGGCAAACAGCCACTATTGGAGAAGTGAATTATGTCTATTAAAGTCTATCCGGGAGCGAAACGACCCAGCCACCAGATCAGCCTCTCTGACGGGGTGCAGACCTTTGGCCTGCGCCTGGCGGACGGCCCGCGCTCCCTGGAGGAGATCTCGCTGACACCCAGCACGCTGCATTTTGCCGGGGGCGGAGGCAAGTTTGGCGATTGGGAGCCGGGCATCTCCCACATCGAGCAGCGCACCTGGGAAGGCGGTCGGGCGAATGACAGCTTTGTCGATGACCCCACCCGCTACGCGGACAGCAAGATGGCCTGGACGCTGACGCCGGGGAAGCTGTTCCCGGCCCCCAACTGGAAGTTTAGCAATGGGTATCATACCGAGATTGTCGAGAACCTGCCGGGGGATCTGGGTTGGCGAAAGCTGTACGGTGATTATTCGATCATCTCCCAGGAGATTGCCCATTCGAACAACTGGAGCACCTATGAGCGCCTCTATCTGTGGGTGCGCCGGGTGGGCAATCCCACCACGCTGACGGTGCGCCTGTGCGTCGATGCGGGGGGAGATCCCGGACTGGAGAAAGCCGCTGCCAGCATCTCCGCCGCCGACTATCGACAGAACGAACTCTATCTGGTGAGCTTCGATCTCTCCGGCGGGGCGGCTTTGGCGGGGACTGCCAGCCATCTCCAGATCGAGGGCGTATCGGCGTGGGACAGCGCTGCAAACCACTGGGAGATCGGCGTGGATGCGGATGGCGGAACCGGTCAGTATTATTATTCCGGCGCATATCATGCCGCCGCTTTCTCTCTCTACTACCGTCTTTCCTCCGCCGTGGCTGAGCGCAAATGGCGTTTCTTTGAATACCGCGGGGCGCAGTATGCGGTGGACAGCAAGGCCAGCGGGGCGGTGAGTTCCCTTTACCTCAACGGAGACAGGGGCGTGGCAACTTCAGGCGCATCCAGCTATCTTCGCGATACAAATAGATCGTGGCCCACCAACCAGTTCCAGAGCGCATGGGTCAAGATCATTGATGGGACCGGTGCCGGCCAGTCCAGAGAGATCGGCTCGAATAGCGCAGTCCAGTTGAATGTCTCGCCAGATTGGGATATTACTCCGGATGCGACCAGCGAGTATGTGATCTATCACACCGGTACCTGGCAATACCTGGTCAACACCGGCGGGGTGGTGAGAGACGCTGCCGTGGTGGACAATACCATCTATCTGGCCCAGGGGATCGGACAGTACATCCGCAGGGTGCGGTTTGACCCGACCGCCTCGCCTCCTGCCCATTCCGGCGCCTATGATGGCACCAACCACGCCGATTTTCTCCTCGCCACGGTGGACGCCGACAACCATGTGCAGGTATATGTCGCCAATGCGGCTGATGCGCAGGTGCGCAGGGCTAGCCCGGTTTCCTGGGGCACCAATCTGACGCTCGGTTCTGCCCTGAATGTAGGGGAGAGCGATCAGCCGGTCACCAGCCTGGCGGTGCACGACGGGAGACTGGTTGCCTTCAAGCCGGATGGGCGCTATCTGATCAACGCGGATGATTCCGTGGAAAAGACTCTCGGCGAGATCGGCTTTATCCGGTCTGCCAACAACGGCGAGGCGGTGTTGTCCTATGGCCCGTACCAGTATTTCTCGTGGGGCGGGGTTGCCATCCAGCGGCTGTCCGGGAGTGCTGGGAATTACGAACTGTCCGGCGTGGGACCCGACCGGGAGGAGGGGCTTCCCGATGAGCGCCGCGGCAGGTGCGTGCGGCTGACCGGGACACCGGTGGGGATCATGGCCGCCATCCAGAGCGATGGGGTCTCGTCCGTGCTGGTGCTGCCGCAAAACGCCTCCGGCTGGCATGAGGTTTGGCACGGTTGGGACAGCGGGGTGCGGATCGCCGATATCTACTTCCAGGATTCCTGCCGCCCGCGCCTGTGGATCAGCGTGGGTGGGGAGATGGTCTATCAGGACTGGCCGCGGCACACCCTCAACCCGCTCAAGGATGGCGGGATCACCTATGTCCCCGAGGCGCAGATGATCTCTTCCACCATTGATATGGGCGTTTCCCGCCTGCCCAAGCTGATCAAAGAGATTTCCTCCTCGGTGGAGAACCTCTCCTCGGAGGCGGAGGTGCATCTGGATTACCAGATCAACGCCGATGTGGGTACCGATAACTGGATCTATGCCGGCGTGTTCCAGCTGAATCCGTCTGACAGGCTGCCGGTCAACCAGGGGGAGGTGTATCAGATTCGCTTCCGGCTGCGGCTGGTGACCAAGGTCGAGTCCATCCCGCCGGTGGTGAATGCAACGGTTTTGGAGGGCTTTGCGCGTACCCCGGTCAAGTACCAGTGGCGGATCAAGCTCAAAGTCTCCAGCACCCAGCGGGACCTTTCCGGAGTTTCGAAGGACGTGGATCCGGACGAGTTCATCGCCTGGCTGAAGGAAGCGGCAGTCAGCAGCAGACGGATAACTATGCGCGCCATCTGGGCGCAGATGGACGGCAAGTATGTGGTCGTGGAGCCGCCCAGCCTGAGGCGCGATTTTATGAATAATATCCTGGGGTATTGGGGTGGCAGTGTGGAGTTGAATTTGAGGGAAATATGAGAAGTGTTTCGTTTGCTTGGGAAAACAGGAAATTGCCTTTTGAGAGGTTGTTTGCAGGAGGTGCCGTCACCCCCTGCACCCGCCGCCCGGGGATGTGCATCCCCGGGACCCCTCATGTGAGGCCAGTCTGATAATTAGTCTGCTGATGGCTATTTTCCAGCCTTGTGATAATGATCAATAACGGTTTTTTTGAAAGGAAAGGATATGACCGATGACATTTGGGTGATCGAGAAAGATCAAACCATGGTCGAGGGGGAGGCGCTGACCTTCTCGGTGCAGTTCCTCGGGGCCACCACACTTGCCAGCCCGGAGACGAAGTGCTACCGGAACGGCTCGGATTATTCTGCCACTGCCCTGAGTGGCTCTGATGCGGTTTCCGGGGACACGGTGACCTGCAAGACGGTGACTGCCCAGGCGGATGATGCCGGATCGGTGTATGTGATGTGTGTCAAAGCTGTGGCGGACGGCAATACCGAGATGCGCAAGTTTTTGATCAGGATCGTAGCACCGGAGGACGAATAATGGAGCTGAGAGCCAAAAAACGCAAGCTGGTACTGACCGCAAAGCCGCGAGCGGTGACGCTGACAGCCAGGAAACGAAAATTAAAGTATACGAGGGGGATTATGACGCAAACCTGCGGTTTGTTATGGGCCTTTGGCTTCCAGCAACCTGACGAAAATCAGAGGTTTTCTACTATCTTGCTTCAGCCAAACGCCATGGAGGATTTTGATGATTGAGAAGAGCGACCATACCTGGGCGATCGACATCTCGCACTGGTGGACGGTGGACTGGCCCAAGATCCCAGAGTTTGTCCAACTGGTGCTGGTCAAGGCCACCGAGGGCGACTACCTCACCGATCCCAGCTTCGAGCAGCATGTCGAGGAGGCGCTGGGGGCTGGCAAAACTGTGGGCGTCTACCATTTCTACCGCACCCAGATCGGTGGGCGCCGAGTGCCGCCCAAAGCGCAGGCTGAGTACTTCCTGCAGCAGACCCGGCAGTACTGGGATGACCTCAACCTGCGGGCCAACGATTTCGAGCGCGGACCTTATCTCCAGTCGGCGGGGAAATACTACAATCCGCGCCTGGGCAGTGAGGAAGGGGACCTCTTCATCTTCCACCAGACCGTGCACCAGTCCGACTGGCTGGCCTTCGACCTGCTCTACACCAACACAGCTACCTGGCAGGAAATGAAGATTGAGAATCCCGCCAACCTGTGGCGCGGCCCCGGCTGGGTTAAAGAGCAGCCTTTCATCGACGGGCTGTGGCTGGCCTGGTGGCCCTACCGCCGCCCGCGCTCCGTCCCCGACCTGGAGAAGTTCGTGCCCGCCAGCTTTTCGCCGCGCCTCCCCCGCCCGTTCGGCGACTATTGGGCCTGGCAGCTCTCGGCCGATTTCGTACTGCCGGGGCTGGATAATGCCGAAGGGAAGATCGCCAAACCCGCCGATCTGAGCTATATCCCCTACCCGCCGCAGATCGTCGACCAGATGCTCTCGGCCTACTGGCAGGGAGACTCGGTGGCGGTGGATGTCAAGCAGATGGCGGCGGCTTACCGGGCCGGCTGGCGCGACCGCAGCGATGCGCTGATCGCCCATTTGCAGCAGACCCGGGAAAAGGAGGTCACATGAACGCTGGGATGCACGATACCATCGACCGGATCGCCCGCTTTCTGGAGCGCGAGGAGACCCGTCTGCCCGAGCGGGTCACCAATCACATGATCCTGATCGCCCTGCGGGAGGAGCGCGACGCCCGCCGCCGGGAGATGGGCGGACTGGAGAAGAAGCTGGAGGCGCTGGCAGACCTGCTGACCGGACCGGCGGGGACCACTGAGGAGGGGCTGGCGGGAAAAGTCGCCCGCCTGGAACGTTTCCGCAAGGCGGCGGTCTGGATGCTGTCGGCGATCTCACTGGCATTCCTCGGCGGCCTGGGATCGTGGCTGCTGGGGCTGTTGGTCCACTAATCTGGGGCCAATGCTCCGGCGTTGGCGCTCAAAATGGTTCCGTACCGACGCAGAGCATCGGTACGAGGATAGTAAACTAACAATAAGGGAGGATTGTATGGAACAGGCTTTACACTGGCTGGCGGGCGCACTCGGCGTACCGCTGATCAACTGGATCAAGGGCAGGCTGGGGCTGTCCGGCAAGGCGGCTGTCTGGCTGACCCTGGCGGTTTCGATCCTGCTGGGGACGCTTTCGCTGTTTCTCAGCGACCAGCTCAACTGGGGGGATTTTGTCCCCGAGAACTTGCTGGCAGTCGTCGGACAGGTTCTGGCCGCTGCTACCCTGGCTTACAAGCTGTTGAGGGGGGAGCAAGTAAGCGGGATTGACCGGTAGACCGGTCAATCCGATCGGGGATGCAGAGATGCATCCCCGATTTTTTATTCTCACCCATAAAATCGCAGAGTGATTGCGTGGGTGAGGGAGAATGCCTCAACCAGCTTGAAACTGTAAAGCAACTTTTAAAAAAGTGTAACCTTTTGTAACCTTTTGTAACCTCACTCCTCCTTCCCCAGCTATATGCATGGCTTTTGGCCTACAGCAACCGTAGGTTGCGTCTGGAAGCCAAACGACCATAGCAAACCCATAGCAGGCCCCTGGCCTGCGTCGGTTTGCGGCCAGATCCCCTTCCTAACAAATCTATTACTTGCGCTCTGGGGAGTCCGCCTCTATAATCTGACTATGAGCCAGGTGCGCCAACTTGTCCAACTTCAGGAGATCGATACCCAGCTAGATCAGGCTAAAAACCGCCTGGTGGAGATCGACGCCGCCCTGAATGACAGTTCAGCCGTAAAAAAGGCTGCTGCCAAATCAGAGAAAGCCGCCGGCGTGCTGATGAAGGCCCGTCTGGCGCTCAAGAATGCCGAACTGGATGTTCAGTCCCAGCAAGACAAGATCGAGCGCAACCAAAAAGCCCTCTACGGAGGCGGCAACAAATCCCCCAAAGAATTGGAAGACCTGCAGATGGAATCCGAGGCGCTGGCCCGTTACCTCAGTGTACTCGAAGACCGCCAACTGGAAGCCATGCTGGGCTTTGAAGAGACCGAATCCACCAGCCAGGCTGCCGATCAATCCCTCTCCAAGACCAAAACGAAAGCCGCCGCTGAAAATGTCGATCTGGCTGCAGAACAGGAAGCCCTGCTCGCCAAAATCGCCGGACTGGAAGCAGACCGGGAGGAGATCACCGCCCCGATTGAGGCGGATCTGCTCTCGACATACGAAAAGCTGCGCCAAACCCGCATGGGGGTAGCCGTCTCCGAGATCAGGGATGGCGGCTGCTCGGTGTGCGGTGCAAACCTGTCGGCAGCCCAAATCCAGGCAGCGCGTTCGCCCAGCAAGACCGCCACCTGCGACGTTTGTGGAAGAATTCTGTATGCGTGATTTTCTGGCAAACCTCGAAATCCAGTTTACTTCCTTCGCGATCGGATTCGTCGCCGGGGTCTTGTTCCTGTGGCTCTTCCAACGTTTCCAGCCAGCGTTGGGCCGTCTGTGGGGACGCATCAGAGAACGCTTCTCCAACGTGCGGGTGGGCATCGGGCTGCCGATCGAGAAACGTTACCGTATGGACGCCTACAAGATCTTCTCTGACGCGCATTTGGCCGCGCCGTTGTTCAGCATGCAGGAGATTGCGATTCCATCCAGGTTGATTGCCCCGCCTCCGCCGGTAATCCCTGGTGAAGCCCTGCCCCCCGAAGCGATTACCGATATTGCCGTGCCCTATCTGCCCGATTTGCCGGTGGTCGGAGGCCGGTTTAATGTAAAAACCCTGAGTATAGTTGAAGCCATGTCGAAGGGCGGCAACCTGCTCTTATTTGGCCCTCCGGGAAGCGGCCGTACTTTTGCGCTGGCCCATCTTGCCAGCCAGGTGGCGGTCAAAGATCCTGCAGTCGGCAATCTTGGCGACCTAGTGCCGATCTACGTGCATGCTGGCAGCCTGGACCTGACCAAAGCCGATCACCCGGTGGATGTGCTCTACCATGCGCTGGCGAGCAAGGTCTCGATCATGGCTGAAGCCGGTCTCAACGATTTCATTAATAAGAGTCTCACCTCCGGACGGCTCCTGCTCCTGGTGGATGGCTTTGATGAACTGTCCCTGTCTGAACGGCCTGCCTTGCGAGACATGCTCCTGGATATCCAGAATCAATTCCCCGGCAACCGCTATATCGTTTCCACCTCTCCAGAAGACCTGACCCTCCAGTCGCCGCTCAAGCTGTTCCCCTTCGGGATCGCAGGTTGGACGGAAGATGACAAGCAGGCTTTCCTGCACAAATGGGGCGAGCTATGGCTGGAGCACATCCCCTCCCAGGGTTGGGCCAGCGGCCTCCCTCGGGTCTTCGATCCTGTCGTGCTGAATGCCTGGCTGCGCTTGGATACCCGCTTCTCTTCCCCATTTGATTTCACCCTCAAAGCCTGGGCGGCTTATGCCGGCGACAGCCGGGGTCGTTCGGAAACCGCGGCCATCGAGGCGTATCTCTTCCGCATGTCTGCCGGGATCATCAATGCCCGCCCGGCGCTGGAGAATCTTGCCGCCCAGTGCGTTCTCAATCAGACCCCACTCCTCGACCGGAAGACGGCTGCCGGGTACATCGCCTCATTCGAGCAAATTGAAGATGGATCCCTGGTTGAAGAGGAGATTGACCTGCTGGACGAGGAGATCGACGGCTTGCTCGAAGAGGTCTCGACCCTGCCAACCTCGGTCTCCAGCGAGGAACTGCTCGATGATGAACTCGATGCCCTGTTGGACGAACTGGATGATCTGGACCTGGACGAATCCGGGCCGATAGAATCTATGGATGGGATCCCTGAAGACCGTAGGGAAAAGCCGCGGGGACGCGCCCTGCTGCCCCAATTGACCGAAGCCCGCCTGCTGGTCGAATATCCGGATGGGCGTTTTGGCTTCTTCCATCCGATCCTGGAAGGCTTCCTGGCTGGCGCTAATCTGACCACCCTGGAGAGCCAGCAAACCCTCGACGCCCAGGAGGATTGGATCAGCAAGCGGCTGGCGCAGCAGTTCCTGCCCTATTACCAGGTGGATATGACTCCCTTCCTGCGCCGCACGATGACTGCCGCCAAGGAAGAGCCGCTGCAAAACAGTCTGGTGGAGTCATGTACCTGGCTGCGGCACGTTTCCGGCAGTCCGGCCTGGAGATCCGGGTTCATGCGTTCGCTAGCCGCCAGTTTGCAGGACGAGAGCCTGCCAATGGCCTTGCGCTCGCGCATCCTGGCAAATTTAGTCATGTCCGGGGTCGGCGGGCTTACCAAGCTGCTCCAGCAGATGCTCAAATCCCCCAAACATTCCGTGAGCTGGCTGGCGGTACTCGGCTGCGGCCTGACAGGGGACCAGAGCACTCTCGACGACCTCACAAACCTACTTTATGGCGGATCCGCGCTGGTCAGCCAGGCGGCCTGTCTGGCCCTGGCGACCTTTGGCAGCACGCGTGCCCTGGAAATACTCACCCAGGCTCTGCTGGACGCCAATGACCATGTCCGCCGGGCAGCCGCCGAAGCGCTGGCGATGCACCCCGAGGAAGGTCATCCGGTATTGAGGGAAGGCGCCGAACTGGAAGATGTCAGTGTCCGCCGGGCGGTGGTCTTCGGGTTGGCACGCGTCAAGCAACCCTGGGCTGAGGAGATCCTCCTCTCCCTGCAGACCGGCGATGAGCAGTGGGTGGTGCGCAACGCTGCCATCCAGATCAATGAGGATATGAAGCTGGATGCGATCTCGATCCCTAGGGTGATGCCGCCGCTGCATGAGACCCCCTGGCTGGTAGGTTATGCCGGCGAGAAGGGCATGGGGCTATCCCCTGGGCAGAGCGCCTGGGATATGCTTGCCAATGCCCTCGCCGAGGGCAACGAAGAGACCATGATGGCGGCGATGTACATCTACCGCCTGAAACCGGATGAGGCCAGCCCGGTGTGGGAGACGTTCGTCTCCTTGATGGGCGAACGCCAGGATGAGGTGGGGGAGGCCGCTTACCAAACTCTCTGGCAGTTGGCTGCCAATGGAATCGGCTGAAATATTTATAGAGCTTCTTCTAATCTTTTCCTACAATTTCCCAATGTTATATATGTAGATATTGGATAAACTATTGTCACCATCCATTTCATTTTCTCCTCCTTTTTTGGTGGCTTCGTCCTCCTCCTTATGTATTCCTCCTTGGAGCCACCAATGCAAAGGTCATCTGAGTGAAGGCAGAGGACTTTTGTGAACGAAGGAGATTTCCTTCAAGCATGATTGTTTACATCGATGCAGTGTCAGGATCAATGAGAATTACATTACAACATCTGCGCTGCTGACATGAAGGAAATCAGAAAGACCCGATGCCCAATCGGGTCTTTACTGTTAACCTGATTGGATGAATTCGGTTCTGATTAATCGAAAAAAGACCTCATCCAGGCGATGAGGTCTTTTGTGTTAATCTGCTTGGGTTATCCCTCTACCGGTAGTTCGGCCAACTGGCTGGCCGGCTTGAACACCGAGATGGCGATCCAGCCGATCCCCAGCAGCACCAATCCCCAGCCGACGAATTGCAGCTCGGTGTGCCACACGTCGGCGAAGTTGATCCCACCCCAGGTGTGGGTCGGGCCGGCAAACAGGTGCACGGTCATTGAAATGAAGCCCATTAGTACAAAGGCTGCACCAATCCCACCGCTGCTGGCTTCCCCGTCTCCGGGAGCATCCAGACCAAGGGCCTGACGGGCGCCTTTCAGGTAGAACAAGGCGAACACAATCAGGGTCAGGGCGTTCATATACACCCGTGCGTCATTCGGCATCGAGCTGCCCCTCAAGGCGCGGGAGGCAAACATGTGGATCGTCGAGACCACCAGCCCGATCACCAGGATGATGACTGCCTGGCGGTAAGAGCCTTGTTTGGCTTTGCCGAAGTTCACCGTTGCCCGGATGGCATAGATCGCGATGGCAATCGTCACGAGCACAAATAACTGGTAGAGCCATTTGTAGGGGGTGATCCCGGTCATCGAGTCATATTTCTCGGCGCCCAGGGCCACGCAGCTCGTCCCGATGCCACCCATCAGGTGGAAGAAGGCGGTCAGCCCCAGCAGGATCAACCCAACGATCCGTAAAACTTTCCCCAACATGCTTGATTCATTCATCTTACATCTCCTCTGTTATTGAATAGCTTGGACAACGATCAACAGCATACTGCTGAGCATATATACTGATGCAAACTTGAATAAACTGAAATTCATCTTCTCCGAGGGGCGCATCATGCTGGCGATGGCAAAGGCCACCAGCACGGTGGAAAGAGCAGCAATCAGTCGCATACTGCCGGGCGGGGTGCCGATCCCTACTGCCGCCGTAACAATTGCTACCCCGGCTGTAACGCTCGAAAAGGCGATCAGCTTGCGGGTGAAACTGTCTCCATATCTTGCCGGGACGGTAGGGATCCCAGCGCTGGCGTAATCTTCCCAGTTGCGCATGCTGAAGGTCAGGATGTGGGTCGGAATCCAGAATAGTACCGCTAACGCCAGTACCACCCCAATCCATTCGATCCTGCCGACAGCCAGCACCCGTCCCGCCAGGATCGGCATCCCACCGGAGATGCCACCCCACACAATCGACCAGGGGGTACACCGCTTGAGCCACATCGTATAGATCGCTACATCAAAGAAAACTCCGGCAAACAGCACCAGCGTATACAGCGGATCAAGGATCACGCCGATCAGAAGCCCGCTGATCGACAGCCCCAGCCCGAGGATCAAAGCCTCATCCGGGTCAACCACACCGGTCGGCAGCGGCCGCCAGCAGGTGCGCTTCATGATTGCGTCAATATCCCGGTCATACCACATATTCAGCACCGTGCTGCCGCTGATCGTCAGGATCAGGCTGGCCGTCAACAGGGACATCGTGCCCAGGTTGAAGATCGGGCAGCTATAGCTCATATAGCCGGTCAGCCCGGTGATCAGCAACAGGGTGGTTTGCAAGCCCTTGATTAGGGGCCAGTAGCGTTTCAGTTTTCTCATCAGAATTTCATTCAATCCAGTACATCAGGGCAGGTCCACACACCGGAAGCCAATATTCGGGCCCAAGAACTCCGGCCCGGCACTGTTGCGCGTCCACACCCGCAGATCGTAGGAGTAGCTCTCTTTCGATCCGCCCCGCAGGTAACGGTAGTGCTGTTTTTCATAGTCGTCCCGGGTCCACTGCCACAGGTTGCCGCTCATATCATAAATTCCGTACGGACTGCTGTTGTCCACGGTCTGGTAGCCCTCGTAAGTCTGTCCGTTGAAGAACCCCACCGGGGTAGTGCTGCCCGCACCTGCGAACTTCTCAAACAGGTCGTGGCTGCTGTAATAATTGGCCTGGTTGCGTTCGATCTTGTCGCCCCAGGGATAGGGACGCGTATCCGTGCCGCGGGCGGCTTTTTCCCATTCCACTTCGGAGGGCAGCTCCCATCCGTAATACTGGCAGTAGGCATTCGCCCCGAACCAGGAAACCAGCGCCACCGGGTGATTCTCGTATCCTGCCACCACGCTGAAGGCGGTGCCGTCAAACACCAGGCGGTGAACCGGGTCCTCCAGCGGCATGTGGAGATAGTCTCCCGGACCGATCTCTTCCTCATGCTCGTAGGCATCGAACGGCTCGCCCGGATACCAGGCCATGATAGCGCTGTCTTTGATCTTGATGGTCCCATCTGCCAGGGCAGCATTAAGGTAATCGGCGTACTGCAGGTTGGTCACATGTGTGACCATCATTTGGTAATCATAGTCTACATCGATGACTTCTTCGTGCCGTCCGAAGAAGAACTCGCCCGCCGGGATGGTCCCCCAGCTTGCCGGGTCAATCCCGGTATTGATCTGCGGGATCGGGGTGGTGGTGACCTCGGTGCATCCGGCCAGCATGAGGGCGATAAACAGGATCAGGAGCAGGGAACGCTTCTTCATTTTATCTCCTCCTCGTAACCGGTCTCTTCCAGTTCTGTCGTCCACAGACCTTTCTTCTTGAACAGGTCTGCCAGCCGCCAGATCATCAGGATTGCCAGCACGACCAGCACCGCTGCCAACCCGATGTCGGCCAGCAGCATTGTCCAGTTGACCAATCCCTGCTGTGCTGATTCGGCCACAAACAGCCGCTTCATCGCAAAGACGGTGACAGCCCCGAAGGCCAGGTCTGAGCCGATGATCACCACCCAACCGAACCATTGGCGGGCTTTGCCTTTCAGTCCGGCCAGATCGGCGTAATAGAACAGGATGATCGTGGCAACCAGTGCAGAGAGGATGTGCCAGTGCCCGGTGAGGATGATGCGTTCATCCCGGTGCGGCCAGATCCTGAAGATCTCATCCAGTTTCACCGCCATGAAGATCCCGATGAAGCTGACCGTGAAATTCATATAGACCATCTGCCAGGTAGCGCCGAATTTGAGCGGGTCACGCGTCAGGGCTTTGAGCTTCTGCCAACCGTTGGCCTTTTCCAGCCCTTTTTCCCGGACGCCGCTGCGGATCAGATCATCCCAGCCCCAGATCACCAGGAAGAGCGCTGCCAGCAGCACCATTGTGGAACCTCCGTAAATGATCGTGTGCGCCCATTCAACCCACACCACCGACCAAGCGCCCAGTGAGGTGATGATCGTCCCGAAGATCATCAGCGGCATGGAAATCTTGTGGAAGATACCTCTGAACTTGTACCAGCGCCCCACGATCAGAGCCAGGGCGATGGCGATCAGGGTTAGCATAATGTGCAGGTGGCCGATGATCGATCGCTGCATGACTGTCTTCTCTGGCTCTCGGATCAGGTCCTCCGCCAGGAAGGATTGGAAATCGGTGCCAAAGGAGGCTCCGGCATACGCGCCAAAGATCGCCGATCCCAGAGTGCATAGAGCCATTACAAAGAAGGCCATTCGTTCTAGGTCCACGCCTTTTTTGGTTTTGGCCAGATTGGGGTCGTCGATGAGGTATTCCGCTTTCCATGGCCATAAAGCCGCTGCCAGCAGCACCCCGGCAAAAAAGGAGAGTGACAGCCCAACGATATAGACCCCATGCATGGTGTAGTTATGGCCGAAGTAGCCGAACCCCATCCCAAATAACAAGGTCAGCATGTACCCGGCGGTCATCGTGGTGTTGATCTGGATGCGCTCGCGTTCCTTCATTGGCAGCATCCCGGTGATGATGAACACCTCGATCGCTACCACTGCAACTGCAATCGAGTGGTAAAGCAAAATGATCCGGCCTTCCCGCTCGGCTTCCACAATCTTGATCCCGAAGAGCTTGATGACCACATCCGAGATACCGAATTCCTGCATCGGGCCGGAAAGCATCCCAAAAATGGCGGTGACCAGCGAGATCAACGCAATCGCCACCAAAATCAGTCCCTTGGTGGACTGGAAGAAATATCTGATCCTTGATTGGACGGCTTTCATAACATCTTTCTCCTCAATCCTGGTATGAAAACTTCGCTCTCCCTATTTTGACAGAATAATACCCAAAAGTCTTTGACTTTTGTTATGAATTTCACGAATTGGAGCGGTAGACAACTCCTAATCGGGGATGTTGTTAGTATCCAGATGGGCGATTTTGGCCAGGTTGTGTGGTTTCAGCACTTTGATCGTCTGTCGGTCGTACTCGATCAGGCCTTGCTGGCGGATAGAGCTCATTGCCCTGCTAATCACTTCCGGGGCGGTAGAGATGCGTGCGGATAGTGATTGGATCGGGTGTGACTCCCGCACGATGACCTTCTGGCCGTAGTTGCTCAGTTCCAGCATTAATTTGGCGGTTCGTTCCCGCACGGAAAGGAAGGAGAGATCCTCATAATGGGTTATCAGCATCCGGTTGCGTTTGGCCATGATCGGCAGCAGCCCGAGGGCGATCTGGGGATAGGTTTTCATCAGGCGGTGGAAAGAATCACAGTCTGTGTGCCAGATGCGGCAGTCGGTCAGAGTCACGGTCCGGGCCGGGTTTTCGCCACCATCCAGCACGGCAACCTCATTAAACATAGTTACCGGTTCCAGCACCGCAAGGATGAAGTTGTGGCCTTCATGTCCCACTTTCTGCAGGCATACCTCACCTGTGAGCAAAACGTACAAGCCTCCACATGGGTCGCCCTCATGCAGCAGGATGGTGTCTTTCTTCACTTTGCTAATCGTCCCCGCCTTGATGATGCTGGCAATATCCCGAAGAGCCAGGTTACGGAAATGGGGGATCTTCTTCATCCGGTCGATCAGGTTTTGGGTACGTGAGTCCATGCGGTTATTTTACCTGAAAGACAGCCGGTTGGCTCTGTTTTGCTGTAAAATTGTGAACGTGGATAATCCGGATCTCAGAGGTATCACATGGAAACAGTGGATTCATATAAATTTGTTGGCGGGGTGACCAAACGGGTAGTTCGCACCTGGATCGAGATGGAAGAGCCGCGCCAGATCCCCTGGATGCCGCTGGAAAAGCCGCTCTCCGAGTGCCGGGTGGCTTTGCTCAGTTCTGGTGGGATTGCCCTTAAGTCCGACCAGCCCTTCGACCAGGAAGGTGAGCGCCAGAACCCTTTCTGGGGGGACCCCAGCCACCGGCTGATCCCGGCAGATGCCCAGTCCAAAGATATCCGCGTCTATCACCTGCATATCGACCCCCGCCCGGGAGAGACCGACCTCAACTGCCTGCTGCCTGTGGACCGTCTGCGCGAGCTGGCGGAGGAGGGGTTCATCGGTGCGGCTGCTGACTGGCACTATGCCACGATGGGCTATATCCTTGAACCGACCGAGCTATTAGAGGTCACCACGCCAAAGATTATCGAACACCTCAAATCCCAGTTAGTGGATGTGCTCATCCTGGTGCCTTCCTGACCGATCTGCAACTGGTCCGTGGGACTGGTACAGCGTGAAATTGAAGCCGCCGGGATCACCACCATCATCCTGGCGAATATCCCTGATTTTGCCGTCTCGGTGAGTGCCCCGCGTGTGGTGGGAATCGAGTATCCCTTTGGTCAGCAGCTGGGCCGCCCCGGGGATGCCGAGGGACAGGGCGCCGTGCTGCGTGCCGTGTTGGATGCCCTGGTGGAAATTGAGACTCCCGGCGAGGTGCGCCATTTGCCTTTCCAGTGGCCTGAGGACGTTGAATATGGCGATGCCCCTGAACCGACGCCGATTGCCACCTACCTGACGGAGAACCCCTTCCAGATCCCCAAGCTGGTTAAAGAAGGGTGCCGTAGCGAATCTGCAAAATAATTTAGAAGTACCAACTAAATTCAGCAGGACTCAATCAAAAAATTAAGGCCCACCTATGGGAGGGGGCCTTTTGAATAATCAGTTTTCAATTTTCGTATCTTTGTCAGCTCGATGGGAAGGATGACTCCGTCTTGAGCTTTTTGAGATGCCTGAAATGGATCAGGCGCTGGTTAGCCTCATCCCACAATCGGAAGGAAATCGATTTCAAGCTCCCTGCCAGACCTACCGGTTTTACCTGAAAAATTTCGTTCTCTTTATGGCACTGCTCCAGTTTGTAATTGGGTATCCGAGGGCTGAGGTGGTGGATGTGGTGGAAGCCGATATTGCCTGAGAACCACTGCAGCACTTTGGGAAGTTGATAGAAGGAACTGCCATCTAGCCCGGCTTTCACAAAGTCCCATTTTTCTGCTCTTTCCCAGTACATGCCTTCAAACTGGTGCTGGACATAAAACAGCCATACGCCGGTTGAGGCTGCAAGCCAGATCACCGGCAGTTGGATAATTACAAAGGCTTTGAAACCGATCACCAGGCTGATCAATGTCCCATAGATCAGCAGGGCTAGGTTTGTCCAGTGTACGCTGTGTTGCTCGCGCTTCCCGAAATTGTCGGGTAGGCAGGCGCTGGGTGATCACAAACATCAGCAGCGGGCCAACCCCGAACATCAGGATCGGGTTGCGGTAGCCGCGGTAGATAAAGCGCTTCCAGCGGGAAGCAGCCTGATATTCTTCGACAGTCATTGTCCACACGTCGCCTGTGCCGCGCTTATCCAGGTTTCCAGCCGTGGCGTGATGGACTGCATGGCTTTGCCGCCATAAAAAGTAGGGGGTGAAGGTGAGCACACCGGTAAAGAAACCAACCCAGTGATTGGCCTTGGACGACTAAAGAATGAGCCGTGCCCGCAATCATGGAAAATGATGAATATCCTGACCAGCATCCCGGCTGCAATCACCGAAATTCCCAGGGTCAGCCAGTAGGATACCTGTAAACTGAAAACCATCAAGACCCAAAGGATCACATACAGACCGAACGTATTGACCAATTGCCAAACACTTTTGCGGATATCCGGGTCTGAATAATTGACAACGATCTTTCGCCATTGGTTTCGTGCCCCGTTGATCTCATTGTTCTTTTCCATGGTGGACTTCCTTTCTATTTTTAAGTTGTCAAAAAACGCTACAGCAACTGCATGCGCGGGTCGACGGTTATAGATTGAAGGGGATGAATAAATGGGAAGAATTGCTATCATCAGTATATACTGCTAATTGCGAACTGCCTAGACAAGTGATTTGTCGCGTTTGTCACGAACAGGATAGGCATTTTCCCCAACAAAACCCAAATATGCCCTCCACCCGCAGCCGCCAACCAGATTTGTGGTGTTTGTGACCTTTGGGCACCAGGGTTAGCAGACAATCCCGATCTACATAGTCTAGCGGCAGCCAGATATCCACATCACACGCGGGAATCAGTTTTAAGGCGAAGGGTGTGGGTCTTGCAAGGTTGATACCCAAATTATAATTCTCCTGGAACCCCAGAGAAGGGTGGCGAGAATCAAAAAACCTCCGAACGGAGGTTTTTTATCTGTGTTCATCTGTGGTTGAGTTTAGTCTTTAAATCGGACCGGGCCCACCTTGTGGGGGAACTTTCCCCGCTTGTCGGCGTAGAATGCCTGGATGCGGGCCATATCGGCGTCCATATCCCCAGTGGGGACAAACCCCGGCGTTGCCCCGATTGTCTTGCTGGGGTAATCAATATATGCTAAGTGGATTGGTACCTGGGCCAGCCGGGCGATGTGATAGAACCCGGAGCGCCAGTAGTCTGTCTTGCTGCGCGTCCCTTCGGGCGAGAGGGCCAGCATCACCCGGTCGGCTTCCCGGATCGCCTGGGCGATCTGCTCCACCTTGTTCTCCTTGGCATGCCGGTTAATCGGGATCGCTCCTAATTTGTCCAACATTCCTTTGAGGGGGCCGACATAAATATCATCTTTCACCAGCCAACTGGGTTTCAGCCCCAGAGTAAATGCAGTTGGGATAGCATGGAGTACGTCCACATTGCTGGTATGGGGGAAGAAGATCAGCACCATCTTGGGGTCGTCTGGCAGCTCATATTTGATCGTCCATCCGGTCAGGTGGGAGATGGTTCGCCCAACTGATTGCCAGAACTGGCTCGGTTGGTTGAATTCAATTGCGGGTCTTACTTGAGTTTCTTGCATAGCCTTTCTCTTTCCATAAATTCATCATTCTATAACCCCGGTTAGCTTGATTGGTTATGCTGCGGTGAGGAGACCCGGTTATAATAAAGCCAGCACTAGCAAAAGGAGGTATGTATGGCTGATGCGGCGGGATGCGCTCGACCGACGGGTGCATCTGTAAATGTAAAGGATGTTCAGCCTCTTGAGGTTGAACAGTCACAAAAGAAGGAGGTCTCGATGACGTTGGCGAAAGTGGGGAAACCGGCCCCAGATTTCACCGCCCCAACCTACCAGAATGGCACATTTGGTGCTGTCAAACTGGCAGATTACCTGGGTAAATGGACCATGCTGTGTTTCTACCCCGGCGACTTCACATTTGTTTGAGCGACCGAACTGGCGGCAGTTGCTGCCAATTACAGTCGCTTGCAGGAACTGGGTGTTTCAGTGATCTCTGTCAGTGTGGACAGTGTCTACACCCACAAGATGTGGAACGACCATGAGCTTTCCAAGATGGTGGAGGGCGGGATCCCCTGGCCGATGGCGTCCGATGGCGCCGGGGCTGTGGGAACCATTTATGGTGTCTATGATCCCGATAAAGGTGTGGAGATCCGCGGTCGCTTTATTATTGATCCCGACGGGGTCATCCAGGCGATGGAAGTGCTTACCCCGCCCGTAGGCCGCAATCTGGAGGAGACCATCCGTCAGGTGAAAGCCTTCCAGCTAGTCCGCGAGTCCGGTGGCACCAAAGCCACCCCGGCTGAGTGGGAACCCGGCAAGAAAGTGCTGACCCCCAGCCCGGATATCGTCGGCAAGATCTGGGAGATCTGGAAACCCGGCGAATAATTTAACCCCTGTGATTTCAAGACCCGCAGCGATCAATCTGCGGGTCTTTTTTTATGGCTTGGCAGCTGCTTGGGGACCTGAGAAATTGACGGTCAAAAGTGATAGAATGAATTAATATGAACAACAAAACCTCCAAATTGCTGGTGGCACTCGTCAGCGTGATATGCGGTTTTTACTTCATCAATTCCTTTGTCCTGGGACATTTCTTTACCAGCCCAAGAACGGTACGTTTAGACATATTACAGGGCTTCCTCATCGGCTACGGACTGGCGTTTGTCACGATTTACGTTTACGGGAGGTTTAAGGCTACCAAGAAGATCAACGGCTGGACCATCATGTTGAAAAGCGGCGAGTCTGGCAATGGTATCCTGCTGCGCGCCGCCCACACCCTGATGTTTCCCGGCCCGGTAAATGTGCCGCAGGAGGCAATGTACTGGACAACTTCTGTTGATGGCGACGGACACTCACTAAGCGGCAGGTACGACTATATCATTCACTTCCCCTCGGGAGGGCTTCCACCCAACAATGCATTCTGGTCGCTGACCATGGGTGATGGACAGAATCGCTTCGTGGAGAATTCGATTGACCGCTACAGCATCAGCGATCGCTCCGGTCTGGTGCAGAACGCCGACGGTTCCACTGATATTTACCTTCAGAACGCTGTTCCGGCGAGTCATGAATCTAACTGGCTGCCCGCGCCTTCGGGCAGTTTCATCCTCTGGCTGCGCGCCTATCTGCCCGGACAAACCATTCTCGACGGCGAATACGAAGTGCCGCCGGTTGTGGAAGTAAAATGACGGGCTACGGGCATCTACTCATCTTCGGCTCGATCATGGTGACGGTATGGTTCCTTTTCATTTACTTTTGGCCGCGCTTGCTACTGTCTGTGTACAAGAGAGCAATCCTCGTGAAAGGGTTCGGCGACGGCCCTGTCCCGATCAACACGCTCTACCAGACGCCGCAAAAACTTTTTGCAGACCCAGTTGCCTTTTCAGGCTCGAGTTCGGTGGCGGCTGGCATGAACCGCGACACGCTCCTGACGGTCGGCTGGTTAGACCTCAGGAAAGGACCGCAAGTCCTGCATGTGCCGGATTTCTTCGGGCGTTATTACAGCGTGCAGTTTACTGATCCCTTGAAAAATACGATATTTTCCTATGTCGGCACACGCACCACGGGTTCGCAGGCAGGTGATTATCTGATCACGGGGCCGGGTTGGGAAGGCCAGGTGCCAAGCGGAATAACTCAGATAGCCTCGCCGAACAACTCCGTGCTCGTTGCCGGCCGTGTGTTCGTTGAAAATGATCATGATCTGTCGGCTGCCCATGATCTTTCGAAGCAGATACAACTTACAGCGCTGGATTCCTGCTGAAAGCATTGTGGGATCCACTTGGTTTTTCTTACTACCAAACTATCTGACGATTATCCACTCATCCACCAATTCCCCCTCAATATTATAGAACCCGAACCAGATCTCATCTGGGCTTGCCTCCACCAGCATGGCGCCGTGCATCTCCCGGTATCTGAAATGGCTGCCCGGTTGGAGGGCAGGGATCGGGTAGATCGGTCCGCCGCTGATCCCGACCACAAAATAGGTCAGATCGTCCACCACCAGACGCTCGTAATGATGGTCATGCCCGCTCAGAACCACATCCGCGCCCCATTCCTTGAACGGCCAACGCATGTGAGTGGTCGGTCCGTTATAGCCTGAGGTATACGGCGCTAGGTGGAAATAGACCACCTTCCAGGCAGCCGTGGATTCGGCAAGAGTACCTTTCAGCCATTCCGCCTGGAGGCTGTCCTGCCCGATCCCGTCCGGTTCCGCCCATTCACTGTCCACGGCGAAGAAATCCACGAAATCCCAGGAGAAGCTGTAGTAGCGCTCATCCCCGGGCAGTTCAAAATAATCCAGATATGGCTGGGCGTCGAGCCACATCCAGTCGTGGTTGCCCAGGGCGGGGAAGAAGCGATTGTTCTCCGCCCCCTCTCCATAATCACCTTTGTAGGGGGAGATATAGGCGTGGAAGTATTGCCCGATATTCTCATCAATCGTCTTGGGAGAGCCAACCGGGTAGTTGTTATCCCCGGTGGTGATGATGAAGTCCACATCCCAGCTATCGATCAGGTCTGCCACCGCCGCCAGCCCGGGACCAGCCTCACCAAAATCGCCGATCACCGCAAAGCGCACCTCCGGTACCAGCGTGGGGGAGGGGATTGGGGTTTCTGTCTGCGTCGGACTGGGGAGCGGGGTGGAAGTGGCGATCTCTGTGGGCGGAGTGGCAATAGTGGGGGCTGATGTAGGTGCGGGGGAATATCCGGAAGCCTGACAGCTTAACAACAGAACCAGAAAAAAGAGGTTAACAAAAATGAAGGCTCCTGATCTCATTTCATTACCCGGTTTACCCGATGATTTCCCAAGTTAGTTGCAATTTACCACAATCTGTCCTGCATTTACATCCACAGTCACGGAAGCATTGGCTTTGCCATCTTCCTCTATATAGCCAGAGCAGCTGACAGAGTCCATGTTCTCCAACAGCTTCCCTATATTGCTGATCTTGTTGGTCAGGGTGCGGATGTCATTAACGCTTAAACTGCAAAACCCTCAATCAAGAGCATGTTCATGTCATCCCGTAGTTCCATTAGCCGGGCACGGTAATCCTCGTCGGCAATCGCAGTAAGCGTGTAGGTCCCATCGTAATCACTAAAAAACGTATCGCTTTCAAACCTGTCGAGTAAGACAAATTCAGGCACACTCTCTTTTGGCATTGTAACAGTTATCCGAATTGGGACGTCCGTATTATTCTTTACAGTAAGTTCTGTGCAGCCTAATATCACCAGGATCAATACAGCCAGCATCAGCAGTAGTTTATTCCTATTCTCTGTTTTCATCGCTATTCTCCCTGGCAGATTGGAGAGGTGGTGATATTCACCTCCTCGCTGGTTGTTACCTCATCCCCTTCACGTACTACCCCGATCCCTTCAGGTACAGCAATGAAGGTCAGATGGTCCCCGCCCCTCACTTTCAAAATGCAGGTGCCGCCATTTGGCATCCCACCGTCTGAACTGAAGACCACTTGGTACACTCTGGCGGATAGTCCTGACACCACACGGATGTCGAAGGGCTCTAATACCAGAGAGCTGTGGGTGTGAGTCTCGCCGGTTACCTCATCATCTTCGTAGGTGATTTCGGCATATAGGGTAATATCAGATAAGTTTGCGATCTCGATCTTGACCGGCCCCATCCCAAGCAACGCGGAAATCTCATTTAGGTCCAAATGCCCGGTTGTGTATAGGTAATATCCCCCACCGCCCAAACCGATGATCGTACAGCAGCACATCCCAACCAGAACTAACCCTACAATCAGGCAGGTATTCCGCTTCTTTTTTCCGTCCATTCACTCCTCGCTTTCCTGAATTGTCTCCTGTCTTCATTGTACAGGAAATTTAGGCAAAAAAAGAGGCGCATGGAATTTTCCATGCGCCTCTGGTAGACTATTTCCTGGCTGGATTACTCAGCGTTGGCTTGTTTTTCTTTCTTCTTGGCCCGGCGGCGGCGGACAACTGCCACCACACCCCAGATGATCAGCCCGAAGAAGAGCAGCCACGGCGCCACGGCGATCAGGAAAACGATCAGGAAGTCGGCGAACCCTTGCAGACTGTCGATCAGGTTCTCTACTGCACGGCGGAAGGTCTCAGCTGGTTTCCAACTGGTATCAATCGGCTCGCTCAACTCGTAGGGGTTGATGCTGATATTGATCCGGGAGAGGGCGGCAGATTGCCCCAGGTAGTTCAGGCGGCCCTTCAGCCCTTCCAGTTCTGCTTCCCGGCGGGCGAGCTGTTCCTCGGCATAAAGCAGGTCTTCGGTGAAGGCGGCATCCCGCATCAGGCCGTACAGGCGTTCGATCGAGACCTCCAGGGCTTCGATCCGGCCTTCCAGATCGACATATTCATCGGTCACGTCCTGGGCGTTCTCATAACGTTCGTCCACGCGGATGCCCATTTCGGCGATCTGATCCATCACGCTTGAGAAGCTCTCGACCGGCACCCGGATGACCATGCTGATGTACGGCAGGCGGTTGTCGCCGCGGCCACTCTCGGAGCTAGTCACTACGTAGGCCCCATCAGCAGCCATTTCGGCAACGATATCATCGATCTGATCGCGCACATCCAATGTGTTTTCCACGGACACAGTGATATTGCCTTCCCGGATGATCAGCCGCTCAGTAAAGGCTGGGCCGTTGCTGTTGGCGATGCTGGTGGTATCGTCTCCACCACCGTATGCCATCATCTCGCCATCAGAGGCGGCTTCATCGTAGTAGGCTTCCTCGGCCATATCATAATCCATGGCCGGGGCTTCCATCGGGGCAGACATGGCGTAGCCGCCTTCATCGTAAAAATAGTCAGCGGAATTGATCCCGCCATAGCGCGGGGCGAAAACCGATACTGCCAGGAAACTCAGGACACACAGGGCGGGGATTCCCAATCCGATTACCAGCCAGAAGTGCTTCTTCTTGACTGTCCACCGTTTGAATAGAGTCATCTCAGACATTTTCTTCTCCTTTGTATTGTGATTTCAGTTTAGCAGAATTCAGGATACGGTGCAATCTTGTTTGCTTGCTTATCTAACGTCTGGTGGATGGATTAAGTTCCCGGATTGTGGAAATGACTGTCTCGTGAAGCCGTTCGCTAATTTTCTGCCCCCGCTGGTCAATTACTCAGAGCCTAAAGCGGGAAGAACAGCGGCAGCACCACGACCGAGACCCCCAGCATCAGGGCGATCATTGGCAGCCCGATTTTCAGGTAGTCCCTGAATTTGTAGTTCCCCGCGCCCATCACCAGGGTATTGACCGGGGAAGCGACCGGGGAGCCGAATGCCATGGAAGCCGCGATAGCCACCGCCATCATGAAAGCCTGGGGATTGGCCCCCAGCGACCGGGCCGCAGCCAGGGCGATCGGGGCGATCAGCACCGCTGTGGCTGTATTGGAGAGCACCTGGGTGAACAGCGAGGTGACGAGGAACAGCACCGCCAAAACTGCCAACGGCCCCAGCCCGCCGACAGCGTTGGTCAGCCCTTCTGCCGCCAGTTCGATCAGTCCGGTCTTGGTCAGGGCGGTGCTCATCGGCAGCATCCCGGCAATCAGGATCAGCGCTTTCCAATTGATCGACTGATACGCCTCGTCCATCGTCAGGCATCCGGTCAGCACCATCATTAGTCCGGCCAGCATACTGGCGGCGGTGACACTCACCAGGTTAGAGATCATCAGGAAGAGCATCACCAGCAAGATCACCAGGGCGATCCTGGCCTTTCGCGGCATTTGGCGCGCCCATACTGATCTCCGGCTGGCCGAGGAGGACGAAATCCTTGCTCACCCGACGCAGGGCGAGGATATTCTCCCACGGCCCCTGTACCAGCAGGATATCGCCAAACTTCAGCGGCGTGTTTTTTAGGTCAGGTTGGGTATTGATCCCCGGACGACTGAGACCGAGCACATTCAGATGGTACTGTGAGCCAAAATGCAGGTCCACCACCGTACGGCCCGCCAGGCTGGAGCGCGGGGGCAGCAGCACCTCAGCGACCCCAATCTCTTGGTTCAGGAGGATTTTGCCTTCTCCCTGGTTGATAGCCTGAACTCCCAACTGCCAGATGCTGGAGGCCCGCGTGATCTTGCTGGCTTCGCCCTGCACTACCAGGATGTCGTCCAACTGGATGATCAGTTCCGGGCTGGGCAACTGGGTTTCCCGTTCCACTTCTTCTGATTCAAATTCACGCAGCAGGAAGCCCAGCGCCTGGATACTGCGCGGCACACTCCGCCGGCGCACCTCGATCACATTGATGCGGTACTCCTCCCTGAAGCCCGACGCGCTCAACGGCTTGCCAATCAGGCCGGAAGTGCGCCGTACCCTCAGGTGGTAGAGGT
This sequence comes from uncultured Chloroflexia bacterium, assembly GCA_963722735.1. Classification (GTDB taxonomy): domain Bacteria; phylum Chloroflexota; class Anaerolineae; order Anaerolineales; family UBA11579; genus UBA11579. Next base: position 11,218 of record CAVROH010000018.1, on the reverse strand, counting down.
TCCCCGGCAGGCGGTAATGATCGATCATCTCGTCAGGATTTTCCACCGGCTGGCTTTCAATGCTGCTGACCCGTTCGGGCAGCAGTCTGCGGCCGATGGTCACCATGAAGGCCACCCCGGCGATCAACAGGGCGAGGCCGATCGGGGTGAAGCTGAAGAAGCCGAATGAGGGCAATCCTTCCTCATGCAGTAATTCGGTGACGATCAAGTTCGGGGTCGTGCCGATCAAGGTCAGTGCGCCGCCCAACAGCGCCCCGTATGAAAGCGGGATCAGCAGTTTGGAAGGCAGGATCCGGGCATCATTGGCCAGCAATAAGGCTGCTGGCAGGAGTAACGCCACTGTGCCGGTGTCGCTGAGAAAGCTGGAGAGCAGGGCAGATGTGATCATCAACACCAGCGTCAGCCTGAACTGGCTTTTCCCGCCGATCTTGAGGATGCTCCTCCCAATCCTGGCTGCCAGCCCGGTTTGCATGGTGGCTCCACCGATGATGAACAGGGCGGCGATCGTCAGCACAGCAGAATTGGAGAAACCGGCCAGGGCTTCATCCGCTGTCAGGATCCCGCTTAACATTAAGGTAATCACCACGCCAAGCGCGACCACATCCACCCGCAACCACTCGGTCACGAACAGGACGATCGCCCCAACCAGGATGATCAGAGATACCCACATCTCAAGTGCCATAGGAATGAATTTTACTATAGGTAAGAGAGTACAGGTACACATTGATATGAGCTTTAGAGGATCGATTCATGAAGGAAGGATTAGAAACTTCTCCTGGTTCTTTGCCTGGCAGCAGGGGATTGTACACTAATTGTGAAAATTCTAACAATATTCTAATGTGAAAAATTTCACTAATCGGGTATAATCTGGTTGAGATCAAAAATAACCAACTTATCAAATATTCTCGAAAGGATAAATACATGAACTTCCCAGAAAAATACGCCAAGATCCGTGAGCAGATGGGTGAATACGGCCAGGTTAGCCCGAACGTGATGAAAGCTTTTGGAGGTCTTCACCATGCAGCCGGGGCAGACGGTGTGCTGGATGCCAAGACCAAAGAACTGATCGCCCTGTCGATCGGGGTAGTGGTGCGCTGCGCAGGCTGTATTGCCTTCCACGTGCACGATGCGCTGAAGGCTGGCGCCACGCGTGAAGAGATCATCGAAGCCCTGGATGTGGCCGTGCTGATGGGCGGTGGCCCTGCCCTGATGTACGTGCTGGAAGCGATTGAGGCTCTCGATCAATATGAAGTCCAGATGGCTTCAAACGGAAACTTCTAATACCGGTTTCGCAATACAATAGCAATTTCATCAAACTGGACAGAGCTGCGATTTTGACTGCAGCTCTGTCTCATTTTTCAATGCTCCTCCTCTGAAGGCAGAGGTAAAGAAACAATCCCGCAACTAATATTGCGGGATTGTTGTCTATTGCAAAGAAATTGGACTATTCTTCGTCTTCTTCCTCGTCGTCGCCAACCAGTTCAGGCTCTTCACCTTCCTCAAGCAAGTCGCCTTCCAGATCTTCCTCTTCATCCACGATCTCGGCTGCCGGCATGGTTACCACGGCGAGCATTTCAGTCGGATCGGAGAGGACTTCTACACCTTTGGGCAGCACCAGGTCTGCCACGGTGATGGTATCACCAATTCCGGTGAGTACAGAAACATCCACCGTCAGTGATTCAGGCAGGTCACCTGGCAGAGCTTCCACCTCGATGCTGTCGGCACCAGACATGATGATGGCGCCGAATTCTTCCTCTGCAGGAGATGTGCCTTCAATGAAGATGTTCACCTGGGTGCGGACGGTTTCGGTCATCGAGATCCCCAGGAAATCGATGTGCTCGTACAAACCGGTGAGGATCCCACGCTGGCGGTCACGCACCAGGACGGTGTGCTCTTCGCCTTCGACATCAATCGTCAGCACGGTGGCCCGACTGACATCGCGCAGGATCTTGGTGGTCGAGCGCAGGTCGAGCACGATCGGGATCGGTGCTCCCATGTGCCTGCCATAAATGATTGCGGGGAGCTTGCCCTCACGGCGGAGGACTTTGACCTTCTTGCCGATCACATCTCGGTGATTGGCTTTGAGTATTACTTTATTCATGGTTGCCTTCCTTCAGGATGCCTCTCACCGGCCAACTAATACCTTCCCGGTTACCTTCGTCCCTCAGATAGTGATTTAAACTTTGGCTAGTGCCAAAGCGGACGCAATTTTAGCTACAAAGTGGGGATTAGTCAAGGAGGCAATGCCAATTGATCAGGGAAAGAAACAAATTTCCCATGGATGAACACAGATAAACTCAGATGGGGGAATGCATTTAATCAGTTGGACATAATGCCATTATATAACCCAAGTTGCTGCCTTTCCAATTTTCCATATACTTACTCGTGCAAACCCTCTGCGTCGGTATAGAAAACCATTTTAAGTGCCCGAATGTGGGGATGAGTCAAGATGGAGAGGCAAGTGAAATACCATCCATTCGAAACCGACCTTTGGCCGGGAAATCGTCACCTGTATCAGTGTTCATCTGTGTGTATCTGTGGTGAATTGGTTTTTTACTGCCTACTACCTACTTGCTACTGACTACTTCTATTCTATTTTTCCGCGCTTGAGACGTTCGGCAGCATCCTCATTCAGCGGGATATACACCGAGATATGAGTACCTTTCCCCACCTCGGATTTGATCTGGAATATACCGTTGAGCAGGTCGGTGCGCTCGCGCATATTCACCATCCCCAGGCTGCCGCGCTGCTCGTAACCGGCGTCCACTTCCCCGACGTTGAAGCCAACACCGTTATCAACGATCTCAAGCAGGACGACCTCGCGATGGACCTTTTTGAGGATCACGCGGATGATCTCGGCTTCGGCGTATTTGCGGCCGTTGTTGACCGCTTCCTCTGCAATATAGAATACCACGCCCTGCTTACCCAGTTCCAGATCCTCGATCGCATCCTGATCAGCCTCGATCAGTACACGCTGCTCGTAGGTATCCATGGTCTTCTCAGCCATCGAATTCAGGGCAGCGATCAGTCCTCCAGTCTCCAGAGCCAGCGGACGCAGGGTGAAGAGCATGTGGCGGATCTCTTTGGTTGAGCGGCGGGCAAGGTCTTCGATCTTGTAGAGTTCCTCGCTGGCTTTGGCAGGATCACGCTCGATCAGGCGGCGGGCAAAGTTGACCCGCATGGCGATCGCCGCTACCGACTGGGTTGGCCCATCATGAAGGTCCCTAGCAAGCTGCTTGCGGGCATCTTCCTGGATCTCCATCATACGCTCTTTTTCAACTTCCAGATCCCGGTACAGGCTGGCATTTTGCAGGGCGACAACCGCCTGGCGGCCGATGATATTGAGGATCTCGGTGCGGGCGGGGTCAAAGAATTCTTCATCAGGGTGGCCGAAGACCAGGGCGCCATAAACTTCTTGATTATTGCGGATAGGATAGGTATAGACCGCGCCGCAGGTCCGCAGCGTCACGACCCTGGCCAGTTCTGGATCATCCTGAGGATTGAGGCACTTACGCGGCTGCATCGAGCGCAGGCTCTCGTAGATCGTACCCTCCCTGGCCGGGAAGGTGGCGCGCAGGTCAGAAGCTGTCAGCCGCCGGGCAGAACCGATATACATCTCATCCCCGTGGAAGAGCAGCACTGCGCTGGCAAGCAAATTATCCATCCCGGGATCAATGAGCACATCGGCGGCGGTATCCAGAGCAGTATCCAGCACCTTATCCAGATTAAGGGTGGCAGTCAGTTTCGATGTCACTTGGTAGAGTGCCTGGATGCGGCTCGTTTCAATGCTATGCAAATGTTCCAGTTCAGCCTGCTCGAATTCCATCTGGTTGCGCAGGAAATACCCCACCTGTTGGGAAACCATCCCGGCAGCCAGCCCGGCCAGCATCAGGATAATCGCCGGCTGGACCATCGCGGCCAGCCCAGCAGCATTGCCCAATTGAATCGTGAGCATGATCCCATTGACCACGACAACGGCAAAGGCAGCCAGTGCGCCTCCCTGGAAGCGGTAATACAGCGCTGCCACCAGGATCGGCAGGATGCCAGGCCACATGAATCCGGCTGCGTTGTAGGGAACCAGGGCAACAAAAAGGAGCGCCAGCAGGGAGGGAATCACCAGCGAGACGATCTCGTGGGCGGGTAAACGCCGGTGGAGGAGAGACAGCACTGTTAACCCCAGGGACCACAGGCCTGCCACGCTGAACAGGACAATGGCAGCCCGGGTATAGAGGCTCTGTGAGCCGAGCAGCACCGCCAGAAATATCAGGCTGGTCCAGTGGATCAGGAGGTTGACCCGGTCAACGGTCAGGGTAGATTTGGTAAGGCGCATATCTGAATATTATCTCAAAACGGATGGTTCCGCCACTTCTGGAGAGGAGGGCTTCCTCTTATCTGGGATGGCAGGGAAATACCTGCTGAAATGGCATCCCCCTCATTGGCAGGGCTGCACACTGCTTATAGTGTACCGGATAATCTCTCACCATCCTCTAACAGATTTGAAAATAGTACCGATGGGTATTTTGGACTATAATCTCAAGCATGTTGGATTATTTGAAAACCCGAATCGAAGGCACAGTCCGCTTCACCCGCCGAGTGATGGCTTCCTTTAGCCAGCACGGCAACGTGCGGCATGCGGCTGCGCTCTCATATTACACCTTGTTTTCCATGTTCCCGCTGATGCTGTTCCTGGTGTATATCGCCAGCTTGTTCTTCCCCTCAGAGGCCTCGCGGCAGTTGTTGGCCGCTTACCTGGAGAGCTTCTTCCCGGTTGGCGCCACCAATCTGGAGAAGATCCTGGAACAAACCTGGGAGGCACGCGGCTCAATCGGGACCGTTGCCGGGCTGGGACTGTTATGGGGCGGGTCTGCGATCTTTAGCATTATGGAAATCTCGTTGAGCCGCATCTGGAGTTCCTCCCCGCGGACTTCTGGCGCAGGAGATTGCTGGGAGCTCTTTCGGTGCTGGCCCTCGTGGTCACTTTCCTGGCTTCCTTCTCGATCGGCCCGTTTACCAACCTGCTGCTGGAAAGTTCTGGTGGTTGGCGCTCGGTAGTGGGGTATATGATGGAATTGACCACCCTGACGATCACGTTCATGATCATCTTCCGGGTGTATCCCAACGAGCATGTCTATTGGGGTGCGGCATTTGCCGGGGCGTTCTCCTCGGCGGTGATGTTGATGATCGCCAAGTTCGGATTCCGGGCGTACACATCATCGGTACTCGACCGCAGCGGTTTGCTGTATGGAAGTGTCACCTGGTTTATGGCTCTGGCCCTCTGGATCTACCTGGTGGGGGTTTTAATCCTGTTCGGGGCAGAATTTGCAGCTGCCTTCCAGCATCGCCAGCAGGTGCTGGAGGAAAATGGCAAGGGCGGGGAAGAAATTAATCAAGACCAGGGAGAAGTCCCCATAATATCTTAAAAAAAGCAACCCCGTTGAAGGGGTTGCCTGGGGTGGATGAAGGGGGTCGAACCCTCAACCACCGCATCCACAGTGCGGCGCTCTGCCATTGAGCTACATCCACCAAATTGCACGATATTTTATCACGAAGACCTTGAGGCTTCAAGGCAGTTGTAGAGAGATGCAGGAAAACTCCCGCTCAACTATTAGCTTCTAGTGTTCACCTGAAGCGGACATTCTCCCAAACCCTTTAGATCAATTCCTGCAGTTTGGCTGCCAGTTCGCTCTGAGCTACTACGAACTGCTCGCCGGTGGCGAAGATCTTGATCGCCGCGGTCTTTTTGGCAGCTTCCTCCGGGCCGAGTACGACGGCCAGGCGCCCTCCGATCCGGTCGGCATACTTGAACTGCTTGCCCAACTTCGACGGCGTAAGCTGGCTGGTGACCGGGATCCCGGCCTGACGAAGTTGATTGGCAAGAGTCAGCGATTCCTTCAGCAGGGATTCATCGAAAAGGGTGAAGAAGACCGCCGCAGGTGTCGAGCCGAAATCCGGCAACCGACTATACTGCTGGAGGATCAGGGTGATGATCAGGTCACCAACCGCGAAACCCACTCCTCCAACCGGGTCGCCGCCCACATCGCCGACTAGGTTATCATAGCGCCCGCCTCCGAAGATCGCCCGGTATTCTCCGCTGGTATCCCAGGCTTCAAATACTGTCCCGGTGTAGTACACCAGGCCGCGGATGACGTGCGGGGCGAACTGCACGTAGTCGCGGATGCTGTATGCCTCCAGGGTAGCGAACATCTGCACCAGTTCCTTAGATTCCTGCCAGAGGTCCTGATTGGTCATCAGGGCGGAGACTTGTTCTGTTTGGGCCGGGGTAAGGCCAAGTTCGGCGGCATACGCCAGCCAGTCCTCCTCGCTCATTTTGTCGCGCCGGTCAATAAGATTGAAAACCTCCGGCCGCTTTTCTGCAGGGATCTTCATCGAAGCCAGTTGGGAATCCATCAGCTTGCGGTTGTTGACCAGAATCTTAACCTCATCGGAGGACAGCCCAACTTCCTTGAGAAAGGTGGCGGCAATCGCAATCAATTCGGCATCCGCCTCGGGGGAATCATCGCCGATCAGATCGATATTCCACTGGAAGAACTCCCGCGTGCGGCCCTTTTGCGGGCGCTCGTAGCGCCAGAAGGGGCCAAAAGACCACCAGCGCAGCGGGAAGGTCAATTGCGGCTGGCGGGCAGCCACCATTCGCGCCAGGGTCGGGGTCAGCTCTGGGCGCAGGGTCAATCTATCTCCGCCGCGGTCTTCAAATACGTAGGACTGCTTCTCCACGATCTCTTCGCTGGATTTGGCGGCATACAGATCAAAGCTCTCCAGGATCGGGCCTTCATACTCGCTGTATCCAAAGGATTCACTTACTTTGCGCATTTTCTGATAGAGCCAGACGCGCGCCCCCATCTCCTCTGGGTAATAATCTCGGGTGCCTTTCACAGAGCGGATCACATTTCTTGCCATAATGGTATTCCTTCTCAATTGATGATCTAACCACACCATTTTAACATATTCCTGGGTAGGGAAAACTGCATAGTTCGGTTAAAAAAAATCAAGCCGACAGGGAAAAAACCTTCCTGATACCTCAAGGAAAGCAATCTTAATTTTGGGTTGTAGAAAGAAACTGGTACAATCACTGTTAAGTCTATTAGAGGAGTCATCCAGGAGGGGCATGATGCCTACGGCAGGCGGTATCTATTATTTCGCGTCGAAATCCAACGGGAACGGAAAAAGTGCAGTCGTGCTGCTGCACGGTGCGGGGGGAAACCATCTCCACTGGCCCCATAACCTGAGGCGTTTAGCGGATTACAAGATCTACGCCCCCGACCTGCCGGGACATGGCAAATCTGCCGGGCTGGGGATGCAATCCGTGGAGAAGTACGCCGATGCGATCGCTGAATGGATCACTTCCCTCGAAATCAAGAAAGCGATCATCGCCGGGCACTCGATGGGCGGCGCCATCGCCCAGACAATCGCGATCAAATTCCCCAAATTGGTCAAAGGTCTGATCCTGGTGGCGACTGGGGCTAAGCTGAGTGTCAATGATGATTTGCTCCACATGCTTTCAACCCCCACCAGCGCGCCTGCAGCCCTCGAGTTGATCCTGAAATGGTCGTGGATGCCCGGTACGGATGAGAAGCTGCTGAAAAAAGTGCAGGAACAGATGCTGGAAGTCCGCTCCTCTGTGGTCTACGGAGATTATCTGGCTTGCAATAATTTCGACCTGACCGGCAGTCTGGGGAAGATCAAAGCGCCTACCCTGCTGATCGCCGGTGAACTGGATAAAATGACCCCGCTGGATCTGATGCATCAGCTTGAATCCGGAATCAAACATGCTAGGTTGGTGATCGTGCAAGAAGCTGGTCACATGGTCATGCTGGAAAAGCCCGAAAAGGTGGCCCAGGAAGTAGAATCCTTCCTTTTGAAGATCAACTAGCTGTATGGCGTGCACCTTTCAGGATTGAAAGCTCTAGAGATAATTAAGAAGATAAAATTACTCAGAGAGAGGAGACACGTCACCCCCAGTTATTCTGGCAGTGGTGATTTGTTGTGTATATTTCACGATGATGCCCATCCAGATAGTACCCACCAGGTAGATCTGACCTGGCAAACAGGTTGCATGCAATAGAATGAAGAATCCCTTTAGCTCAGATCTGCGGATCTCCCAAATGGTGGTTTCATCCACCCGGAAACAAGTCTCACTGATTGGTTCTGTGGTGTCTTTATTGCTAACTACGGTTGCTTTCTTCCTGCTCCGGGGGAAACAGGAATTCCTAGGTTACTTTTTCCTGGCAGGTATCGCAATCGAATTTACCCTGTTTTGGCTGTTCCTTTTCGAGAAGTATATGGTTGCCCAGCAGTTCGCGATTTCATCCCTGTGGCTGTTATTCACCGTTTACGGTGTCTCCCAGGGTGAAATCACCATGATTATGATCACTGGCTTCCTGATATTATCCATCATCGCCGGATATGGCTTCTATCTCAAAGGTGTGATCCTGATCATGATAGCAAACAGCCTGGTGATCATCCTGACCGGCTGGATGTCTAAAGTGGGTCTTGCGCCTTACAAAGTGGACAACCTGGACCCAGCCGCCTTGATCTTCCTCAGCATTTTATTCATTTTTGTTGGGGGCGCTTATCTGATGGTCACATTGGATATGCTGGGTAATAATTATCTTCAGGTGCGCGAGTTTCAGCGCCGCTACCTGGCTCTGTTCAATGATTCGATCGACGCAATTATGGTTATAAGCCTGGAAAATAAAATTTTGGATATGAACCCCATTGGTCTGGAATTGACCGGCTACACTCTCGAGGAGATCCGGCAACAAGGCATCGAGGAGTTGGTGATCCTTGAGGAGAGACTGGACGAAATTCTGGACGACCTGCGCCATGGCCGCAAGGTAGGCTCCTTCGAGCACCAAATCAGAGCCAAGAACGGAGAGCTGGTCGATGTGGAGAGCATGCCCACCGCGGTGACCGACGAGGATGGGAATCCCTTATATATTCAGGTGCACATGCGCGATACGCGCTCACGCAAGCTGGTGGAAAATTACCTGACCGAGTTCAAACAGCGCTATGAAGTCATGTTCGAGCGCGCAGAATACGGTTTCCTGCTGCTGGATATGGACTTGATGATCGTAGCAGCAAATCACCGGGCAGCCAGGATTCTCAGATGCCAACTGCCAGACCTCCACAATCAGCCACTTGAAGAAGTGCTCAAAGGCAGCAGCTTCAAACGACTGCAGGAGGATATCGACAGGTTGAAACAAAGCGGAGAACTCCCGCCGCGCCAGTACCGCCTGGGGACCTCCCAGGGGAATATCCTGTGGGTGGAAGCAAACATCGGGCTGGTGGATACCAACGATGATCAGCCCCAATATCTACAGTGGGTGATGCGGGATATCACCGAGCAGAAACAACGCGAAAGCTCACTGCTCAACGCCCTCCAGGAGATGGAAACCCTGGCAATGACCGATCCGCTCACCGGGTTGCATAACCGCCGTTCGATCCAGCGTTATGCCCAGATCGAGCTGGAGAATTGCTCTGTGGAAAGCAAGCCATTCTGCCTGATCCTGATTGATATGGATGGGCTGAAGAAGATCAACGATACCCTTGGTCACCACACCGGAGATCTCGCCTTGAGCCAATGCGCCGAGCTTTTGACAATGGGCAAACGCCGCCAGGATGCCGTCGGGCGCTGGGGCGGGGATGAATTCCTGATGGTGCTGCCGGATACGTCCCTGCACGATGCCGAGATCGTCGCTCACCGCATCGTGAACAAGATCAACAAGGTGCAGATCGGGCAGGGCGCCAAGACGATGCCGCTGGCGGTCAGTATGGGGCTTGCAGGTCTGGAATCGAGGCCGGAGGATGAAAACCTGGATTTTGAAAGCCTGGTGGACCTGGCCGACCGGTCGATGTACACGGCCAAGGATAAAAAAGGCAGCAAGATCAGCGTTGCAATGCACGGAAAGCCCAAATTCCTGCCGTAAGCAGCAAGCTCTGATCGTAGATTGAGGGTAAAATTCGATCAGATGACAAACCGAAGAATTAGTGCGCTCGTATTGATATTGATCTTCCTGGCTGGATGCAGTAGTCCGCCGCTGGCAGACGTGCCCAGCGAGCCGCCTGCCCCTCTGCCGACTGAAACTATCCTGCCGACGGAGACCTCAGTCCCAACTCTGCCCATCACAGAAAACACCTTGTCAGTAGAGACGCCGCTGCTCACAGAAACTGCCATCCCTACGCAAGAACCGCCCTCCCCGCCCGGAATCATCCTGTTCATTGGGGATGGGATGAGTGGGCTTCAGCGCCAGGCAGCCACCTGGCTGGTCAAGGGAAAGGACGGAGCGCTGGCAATGGATAGTCTGCCCGTTCACGGCTGGGCGCAGACGGTCAATATCAAAGGCACTACCACTGAATTGGGCCGCGGCTGGTACAGCAATGGCGACCGGTCAATTGACCTATAACGGCTACGTCGGAATGGACGCACAGCAGCAGCCGCTGACTACCATCCTGGAGATGGCGGAGCAGGCCGGATGGGCTACCGGGCTGGTGACAACTGTCCCGATGGCGCATGCCACTCCCGCTGTTTTTGCCGCCCACTACTCGGACCGCAGTGATTTACCCGAGATCGCCCGCCAGATGATCTCCCAGGGTGTGGATGTGCTCCTCGGTGGGGGGGAAGATGATTTCTTCAGTAAAGATGAGAATGGCTGCTTCCCGGGTAATGGCAATCAGCCCAAGGGGAGCGGTTTGGTCGGCCCGGCGATCCAGCAGGGATACAGCTACGTATGCAGCCGGGAGGAACTGCTCTCGGTGGACACCAAACCAGAGACGCAACTGTTGGGCCTGTTTGGCGCTGAGGAGATGCTTGTCCCTTATTCTCCGACCCTGCCAGAAATGACCCAGACCGCCCTGGCAATCCTCTCACAGGACCCGGATGGCTTCTTCTTGATGGTCGAAGCCGGGCAGATCGATTGGGCTGGGCATGAAATTAACGCGGAGAATGCAATCCAGTTCACCATCGGACTGGATACCGCTGTGACGATGGCGATCGTCTTCACTCTGGAGCGGGAGAACACCCTGCTGATCGTCGCTCCGATCATGAGACCGGCGGGATGAGCCTCAACCTGGATGGATCGGGGTCATTCCGGGAGGATGGTCCCTACAGCATGCCTGACGGGACGCCTTTCTGGGTGGACTGGCAAGGCACGGCGCACACCAGCGCCAATATCCCGGTCACCGCCCAGGGGCCGCACGC
>CAVROH010000017.1:0-133377 GCA_963722735.1 uncultured Chloroflexia bacterium | reverse complement strand
ACCGTTACCCCCATGGGGCGATGGTAGAACCTGAAAACAGTTGCTTGAACACAAAACACCCGGCATACAGCGGTCTGTACACCGGGCGCTTATAAATCTACTCTCAAATCAAGTCTAGGGAATCGAAACCTAAAGGTCTTCCTCGGTCCCCAGGCACCATGACCATCCACATCCGACATGCCGCGCACGTACCAGATGTAATCCTTCCCATCCAGCGAGGGTCATCCGGGCCAGCGTCCAGTCACACTGTCCTGCTGCACACACACTATCCGCATCCAACACGTACCGCCTCAGGGTCACATTCGAGGCATTCCGGATCATCACCTCATAACCCTCCCCCAGTCAAGGTCATCCCACGAAAAGGTCGGCGTCCCCGTGTCAACCACATCATTGTTTCTCGGGTAGATGAGGGGATCTTCGTATTCAGTACGATGTTCCACTCCCCACCGTAGCTCGTCCAGCCAATGCTCGGTTTATAGGCTCGCAGCTTCCGGCATGCACCCCGAAGGTGTAATCATCCGTCACCCGGAAGGTGCAGGTGATGCCGATACAAACCACTCCGTCCCGCGGTTGATAGGTATAGGTATCACCACAGAGCCGTTGACTTTCCGGGTTACGGTCAGTTGTACTTATACACATCCCAGGGGCATCCGCCAGCTGAACTCAGGTCGGGGGATGGTCAGCTTCTCCCCATAGGTGGGTGATTTGATGATATTTGTGGCGATATCAAAGGTTCGGGCATAGGAAAAAGCAGTCCAGGTACCATCGCTAAATTTCCCCTGGATGAACCATTTGTACCCATTTCCTTCGGGCAGATCGATTGGGCTTTTCACCGAGCAGATAGTTGAGTTGCATACGTTGTTGGCGATGTACAACTTCGACACCACGACATTGTTACTCGCATCCTTGATCATCAGTTTGTAGTAGTTGGGCGCTGGGTCCAGATGTTTCCACTCAAAAGTCGGGCGCAGGTTGTTTGTTAAGACTGTCCCATTTGCGGGGGATAGGAGTTCTGGGCGAAATATCTTTTTTGCGAGATAAATCTCATTATCCCCATCCACATCACCAGTCCAGACCAAATAGTTCCCTGCTATCTGGGGGCTGGAATCTCCAGCAGTATTACTCGTTACCTTGGTAGTTGTCCCGGTGCTGATCTGATAGTGATAGATTTCTTGATCTCCATCTCCATCACTCGTCCAAACCACAACATCACCGTCTACCCTCGGGTAATCATCCGTGTAAGTATTGGTGGTAATCTGGGTGGTAGTCCCGGTACTGATCCTATACAGATAGATCTCCTCATCCCCACCTCCATCACCAATCCAGATAACATAATCCCCAGAAATCTCAGCGCCATAATCATCCGGAGTATTGTTGGTAACTTTGGTCGTAATTCCTGTACTGATCTTGTAAAGGTAGATCTCATAATCCCCATCTACATCTCCCGCCCAGACCACATAGTCTCCAGAAATTTGGGGGGCTTGATCCCAATCTGTATTGTTGGTGAGTTTTGTGGTTACACCTGTGCTGATCTGATAAAGAAAGATTTCATAGTGCCAGGTATTTATGGTTTCACCAAACCAGACCACATAATCACCATCTACATTCGCGCCAGCATCAAAAACTGTATTGTTGGTGAGTTTTGTGGTGCTTCCAGTACTGATTTTGTAAAGGTAAATATCAAAATCACCATCTGCATCACCATAATAGGCTAGGTAATCGCCATCTACAGGGCTGTTGCTACGATCAGATTTGGTATTGTTCGTAACCTTAGTGGTAACACCGGTACTGATCCTATACAGATAGATCTCTTCATCCCCATCAATATTACCCGTCCAGGCCACATAATCACCTCCTACCCGGGGATAGTAATTGTATGACGAATTGTTGGAGACATTAGTTGTAACGCCCGTGCTAATCTTATACAGGTAGATATTCATATCTGTAGAAGTTTCGCCAACCCAGACCACATAGTCACCAGAAATCCGGGCGCCTCCATCATCAATTGAATTATTGGATATCTGAGTTGTGGAGAAACCCACAGCAGCATAGGCTACTGTTGTCACCATCGAGAAAATAGCAACCAGCACCAGACAAAAAGTCAAATATTTGCTTTTGTTTTTCATTTTTAACTCCTGTTTAGTGTAGTAAGGTTTCCAAATATTTTCGCCTTGCATACCTACGGCAAATCCACCGCAAAGGTCTTGCTCGGTCCCCAGGCACCTATGCCATCCACATCCGACATGCCGCGCACGTACCAGATGTAATCCTTCCCATCCAGCAGGGTCATCCCGGCCAGCGTCCAGTCACACTGTCCTGCTGCACACACACTATCCGCATCCAACACGTACCGCCTCAGGGTCACATTCGAGGCATTCCGGATCATCACCTCATAATCCTCCACCCAGTCAAGGTCATCCCACGAAAAGGTCGGCGTCCCCGTGTCAACCACATCATTGTTTCTCGGGTAGATGAAGGGGATCTGCGTATTCAGTACGATGTTCCACTCCCCACCGTAGCTCGTCCAGCCAATGCTCGGTTTATAGGCTCGCAGCTTCCAGGCATGCACCCCGAAGGTGTAATCATCCGTCACCCGGAAGGTGCAGGTGATGCCGATACAAACTGCCGACTCCAGCGGTTGATAGGTATTGGTACTCACCACAGACCCGTTGACTTTCCGGGTTACGGTCAGCTGGTACTTGGCAGCATCCCAGGGAACATTCCTCCAGCTGAATTCCGGTCGTGGTATGTTCAACTTTTCGACATATGTGGGTGTGAATTTGGTTATGTGGGTGGCGATATCAAAGGTTTGGGCATACGAATACTTCGTCCAGGTACCATCGCTAAATTTCCCCTGGATGAACCATTTGTACCCATTTCCTTCGGGCAGATCGATTGGGCTTTTCACCGAGCAGGTAGTTGAGTTGCATACGTCGCTGGCGATGTACAACTTCGACACAACCACATTGTTACTCGCATCCTTGATCAGCAGTTTGTAATAGCTGGGTTCCGGGCTGATCGGTTTCCACTCATAGGTTGGTCGCAGGTTATTGGTCAGTACAGCTCCATCCGCCGGGGCTGTCGTTATCGGACGGTTTATCGATACCAAATAGACCTCTAAATCTCCATCCTCCTTGCCAACCCAAACGATATTTTCACCACTCATATGTTGACCGCCGTCAAATGAAGAATTATTAGATACTGGAGTGGTCTCACCACTGGTAATTGTGTACATAAAAAATCTCAGGATAACCATTTGCATACCCCGACCAAATAACATAACCTCCACTCACGGAAGGGTGAGATTTATCCCGTGTAGTATTGGTGATACGGGTAGTAGTCCCAGTCCTGATCTCATACATGAATATTTCGTTATCTCCATCAGGCTTGCCTTCCCAAACTACAAATTCTCCATCAGTCTCAGGTAGGTAATCCGCCGTAGAATCATTCGTGATTTGAATTGTCCTTTCTGTACTAATTTTGTAAAGGAAAATCTCAAAATCTCCTCCCGTATGGGCATACCAAACTACATAGTCTCCAGATACACGTGGAAATTGATCATTCGTAAAATTAGTTGTAACTTTTTTTGTAATGCCGGTACTTATTTGGTACAGAAATATCTCCTCATCCCCATCTGAATCGCCAACCCAAACTACATAATCATTATCAAGGTCATAACTACCGTCCCAATCATTATTAGTTGTAATCTGGGCAGTTTCCGCAGAACTTATCTCGTACAGAAATATCTCATCATCTCCATCTGAATCGCCTTGCCAGACCACATAATTGCCTTTGACCAATGGATAGAAATCTAATCCTAAATTATTTGAAACCTGAGTGGTCACACCCGTGCTAATTTTGTATAAAAATATTTCATAGTCCCCATCTGAATCATCAACCCAAACTACATGGTCACCATCTATCTGAGGAGTAATGGCAAGGGAGGAACCCAATTTGATTTGAGTAGTAGTTTCGGTGCGGATTTGATAGAGGTAGATACCACGATTGCCATTATCGAACGTAGCCCAGACCACATGGTCTCCATCAATTTGTGGTATGTCATCTGTATAATTGTTTTTTGTGATTTGAATAGCAGTTATACCTACTGTGGCATAAGCAACCGAAACAAAAACAAATAAAGCCGTCAATACAAGGACGGCCAGGAAAAACTTGCGGTGATTTTTCATCTTCTTCTCCCATAGTGAGTTCACAGTGAAATCCTGAAACCATTTTACTTGATTGTGAAACTGATAACAACCATCAATCAATTTAAGAGAATCACCCTCCCCCCTGTCAACCACCTTGAACCTGTAAAGCCACTTTTAAAAAAGTGTCAGATTTTGTCAGCTTTTGTCGCCTTCCTCCTCTTTTTCCAATTATATGCGTGGCGTTTGGCCCATAGCAACCGGAGGTTGCGTCTGGAAGCCAAAGGCCCATAGCAAACCCAAAGCAGGCCTAGGCCTGCGTCGGTTTGCGGCCAGCTTCAGCTTGAAACTGTAAAGAAAACCCTAAAAGTGTAACATTTTGGTAACTTTTGCCCCCTACTCAAGGTTGACTTACAGAAAGTTGCCTGCAGGGGTTCGGAATTTTCCCTGATCACTGAGTGCCTGGGTGCCTGATCCCTGTCATCCAACTAGCAAACCAGCCAACTATACGGTATAATCCCCCCCATCAAACCAAAGGAGGTGCCAGACAAACCAAAACTGTTTCGGAAAAGATAGCGCACGGCCCATTCGTGGGTGACGAGGATGAGGGTTCTCCATGTCAAAGTGGAGATAACCGGGTACCAGACAGATTGTCCCTCTGTCTGCCGGGAAAATCGAGAGATCAGCGGAAGCCCTCCGGAGAAACCATCACTCCGTAATCTTTTCCTCCATAGAGAATCCGCATGTCACAACACAGCCTTGGCAACAAGGCTGGCAAAACACATGCGCAGGTGGTGATAATCAGAAGCTCAGTCTTCGATCCCTAAACAATTGCACCTATATTGTTCAGGGGTACTCATCGAACATATGGAGGTTCCTATATGTGTGGAATTGTTGGATATATTGGTCCGCGTGATGCTACGCCGATCATCCTCAACGGCCTTAAACGGCTGGAATACCGCGGCTACGACTCAGCCGGGGTTGCCATCCTCGAAAACGGCCATATCGAAGTCCGGCGCGACGCCGGCAAACTCAACCGGCTCTTCGAAATCGTGCAAAACAACCCCCTCTCCGGCAAGCTCGGCATCGGGCACACCCGCTGGGCCACCCACGGCGAGCCCAACGCCCGCAACGCCCATCCCCATATCGGCGCTACCGGCAACGTCGTCGTCGTCCATAACGGCATCGTCGAAAACTATCTCGAACTGAAGGAAGAGCTCGTCTCCGAAGGCGTCACAGCTCCACTCCGAGACCGACTCCGAGATCATCGTCCACCTGATCGAGAAATTCCTCTCCGACGAACACGACCTGCTCAGCGCCTCGCGCAAAGCTTTCGAGCTGCTCAAGGGCCATCACGGCATCGTGGTCATCTCCTCCGATGAACCAGACAAGATCATCGCCTCCCGCATCGGCAACGCCGGCGGCGTGGTGATCGGGTTCGGCGAAGGCGAAATGCTGATCGCCTCCGATATGCCCGCCATCCTCGAGCACACCCGCAAGATCGCCTTCCTCGAAAGCCACCAGATCGCCGTGGTCACGCGTGAAGGCGCTGCGATCCAGACCCTCGAGGGTGACCCGGTCGAATTTCGAGATCGACACCATCTCCTGGGATCCGGTCGCCGCCGAGAAAGGCGAATACCGCCACTTCATGCAGAAAGAGATCCACGAGCAGGTCCGCTCGATCACCGATACCATCTCCGGCCGCGTCGATTTTGAGGCGGGCAAGATCCTGCTCCCCGACCTCAACCTGACCAAGGAATTCGCCAACCAGATCGAGAAGATCATCATCATCGCCTGCGGCACCGCCTCTTATGCCGCCATGGTCGGCAAGGTGCTCATCGAAAAGATTGCCCGCATCCCGGTGGAGGTGGATGTCGCCTCCGAGTTCCGCTACCGCGACCCGATCATGGATGAAAATACCGTGGTGCTGGCGATCAGCCAGTCCGGCGAGACCGCCGACACCCTGGCCGCCATGAACGAGGGCAAGAAGCGCGGCGCGACGCTCTGGTCGATCGTTAATGTGATCGGCTCCCAGGCCATGCGCATCGCCGACGGCTTTATCTCCATGCAGACCGGCCCTGAGATCGGCGTCGCCTCCACCAAAGCCTACACCGCCCCGCTGGTGGACCAGTACATGCTCGCCATCCTCCTCGCCGACCTGCGCGGGGTGATCGACGCCGAAGAACGCGCCGAACTGGTCAGCCACCTGCGCCACCTCCCCGACCTGGTTGACCAGGTCCTCGAGCGCGAGGACGATGTCAAAGCTCATCGCCGAGGAGATCAAGGAAACCACCAGCTGCATCTACCTGGGACGCGGCATCAATATGCCCACCGCCTATGAGGGTGCGCTCAAGCTCAAAGAGATCTCTTACATCCACGCCGAGGGCTACCCCGGCGGCGAGATGAAGCACGGCCCGATCGCTCTTTTCGACCAGGACATGCCCGTGGTGATCATCGCCACCCAGGATCCCTGGTATGAGAAGATGATCAGCCAGATCGAGCAGACCAAGGCCCGCGGGGCTCCGGTGATCGCGGTCGCCACAGATGGCGACGAGCTGATCCCCCCGCTGGCCGAACACATCATCTGGACTCCCGCCGTCCCCTGGATGCTCAGCCCGGTGATCACCGTCATCCCGCTGCAGATCCTGGCTTATCACATCGCCGCCCTGCGCGGCCTGGATGTCGATCAGCCCCGCAACCTGGCGAAATCCGTCACGGTTGAATAATACTATAGAGAATAAAGAGGTAACTATGTCTACCAATGAAATAATCGCCCGTGTCAAAGCTGATAAAGTCTCGTTCATCGCCCTGCAGTTCACCGATGTCACCGGCGCAGTAAAAAGCGTCGATATCCCCATCGCCCATCTGGACCGCGCCCTGGATGAAGGCATCTGGTTCGACGGCTCCTCCGTGGAGGGCTTCGCCCGCATCCAGGAATCGGATATGCGCCTGGTGGTTGATCCGACCTCCTACGCCGTGCTCCCCTGGAGCCCGGAAGAACAGCGCCGCGCCCGCTTCTTCTGCGATATCCACAAACCGGATGGCAAGCCTTTCGAGGGCAACCCCCGCAACATGCTCAAGAAAGTACTCGCCCGTATCGAGGAAAAGGGCTGGACCTTCAATGTCGGCGCTGAACCGGAATTCTTCCTCTTCAAACGCAACGGAGAGGCTCCTGGCAACATCCACCCCGTTCCCCATGATGTTGGCGGTTATTTCGACTTCTCCGCTGTGGATGAGGCCGTCCGCGTCCGCACTGAGATCATGGACGCGCTCTCCTCAATGGGACTGGACGTCGAGATGGGCCACCACGAGGTCGCTCTCGGCCAGCATGAGATCGACTTCCGCTTCGCCGACGCCCTGACCGCCGCCGACAACGTCGTCACGATGAAATACGCCGTCAAAGCGATTGCCGCCCAGCATGGACTGATCGCCTCCTTCATGCCCAAGCCGATCCACGGGATCAATGGGTCCGGCAACCATGCCCACCAATCCATGTTCGATGCAGACGGCAACAACCTGTTCTACGATGCCGACGCTGAATTCTATCTCTCCGACTTCGGCAAGCACTTCATCGCCGGCCAACTGGCCCATGCCCGCGGCATGTCGGCGGTGCTTTCCCCCACGGTCAACTCCTATAAGCGCCTGGTGCCCGGCTATGAGGCCCCGGTGTACATCGGGTGGGCGCAGACCAACCGCTCTGCCCTGATCCGGATCCCCTCCGCGGTCAGCGGCGGCAAGGCCGTGCGCGCCGAACTGCGCTGCCCCGATCCCAGCCACAACCCCTACCTGGCGTTCGCTGTGATGCTCGCCGCTGGCCTGGACGGGATCGAGAACAAGCTCGCCTGCCCCGCCCCGCTCAACGACATCAACATCTACGAGCTTTCCGCCGCCAAGCGCGAGGAGATGGGCGTGGCTTCCCTCCCCGGCTCGCTCCACGAAGCCCTCACCGAACTGCGCACCGACCCGGTGATCCAGCAGGCCCTCGGACCGGTGGCCTACGAGGCCTTCTCCCGCGCCAAGCAAGCCGAATGGAACGAATACATCACCGTGGTCACTGATTGGGAAGTAGAACGCTATCTGCAGACCGCGTAATGATTAGTATCTGAAGCAAAAGAGAGGTGGCTGTTACGCCACCTCTCTTATATTTCCACATACTTACCCCCTAATGCGAGCTCACATTCAAATACGTCCCGATCGCAAAGAAAGCAGCGTACACATACCACAGCGGCTTGTACAACTGCGCCACCGGCCACCAGTAAAACATCACCGTGGTCAGATACAGCAGCACAAAAGGAATGAACACCGGCCAGTACAGCTCTCCCCGCCAATCGATCCCCAGCCGGTACTCAGCCACGTAGCCCAATATCCCCCAGGCGAGGAAGGTGAACCCGGCAAACCAGAACGAGAACGGTTTCCCGCCCCGCAGCAGGATCACACTCACCACCACCGCCGGGATACTCAGCGCGTAGAAGACCCAGCCGTGCTTCAGAACCGCATCCAGGTTCACCTTGCGCACCGCAAACACGGCGATCAAAGCAATGTGGAAGAAAAACGACCAGCCGATATACAAGCTATCCAACTTATCCAACCCGAACATGCTTCCTCCTTACTACCAAAATCAGAATAACAGGTAATAATATTATACAAGAAGGCAAGAAACATCCACCTTGAATCGTCCATAAGTCATTGTTAACTATCTCTGTTTAGGACACTCCCATGCCCAACCGTCTTGCCAATGAAAACTCCCCCTACCTCCTCCAGCACCAGACAACCCTGTGGATTGGTATCCCTGGGGCGAAGAAGCCCTCACACGAGCCAAACAGAAGAACAAACCCATCTTCCTCAGCATCGGATACGCCGCCTGCCACTGGTGCCATGTGATGGAGCACGAATCCTTTGAAGACGAAGCGACCGCCGCCCTGATGAACGAGCATTTCATCAACATCAAGGTCGACCGGGAAGAACGCCCCGACCTGGACCGCATCTACATGAGCGCCGTGATCGCGATCACCGGTCAGGGCGGCTGGCCGATGTCGTCTTCCTGACCCCGATCCGGCAAACCCTTCTTTGGCGGCACCTACTTCCCTCCCACCCGCCGCCACGGCATGCCCGCCTTCACCGAGGTGCTCAACAGTGTCATCGCCATCTGGGAGGAAGACCCCGCCGGGTTGGAAGAGTCCGGGGACAAGCTCACCGCCCACATCCAGCAGATCTCACAGGTCCCCGCGCGAGACAGCCAGCCCCAACTGGACAAAGCGATCCTCAACCAGGCCGTCTCCAACCTCTACTCCAGCTACGACTGGCACAACGGGGGCTGGGGTTCAGCACCCAAATTCCCTCAGGCGATGACCATCCAGTTCCTGCTGCGACAGGCCAGCCGGGGATCCAAGGTCTCCGGTGAACTCGCCGTCCACGCTCTCGAAGCCATGGCCAAGGGCGGCATGTATGATTTGATCGGCGGCGGATTTGCCGCGTTACAGCGTAGACGACCGCTGGCTGGTTCCTCATTTCGAAAAGATGCTCTACGATAATGCTTTATTGGCACGCGCCTACCTGCACGCCTACCTGGTCACCGGCACCGAGCATTTCCGCCAGGTCTGCGAAGAGACCCTCGATTTCGTCCTGCGCGAGATCACCCATCCCGCTGGAGGTTTTTACAGCAGCATCGATGCCGATTCCGAAGGCGAGGAAGGTATATTCTATGTATGGGAGTTAGACGAGATCAAATCCCTGCTCACGGATGGAGAACTTAAGGCAATTTCCAGCGCCTACACCGTCCCTGAGGAGGGTAACTTTGAGGGCAAGATCGTCTTGCAGCGCAAGGTCATGCCAGAGGAACTTGCCCCCATAGAAACATTGCTCAACTCCGCCCGATCAAAGTTATTTGCCGCCCGGGAAAAGCGCGTCCGCCCGGCCACCGATGACAAAGTCCTCACTGCTTGGAACGCCTGGATGGCGACCGCCTTTGCCGAAGCCGCCCGTTACCTGGACCGGGAAGACTATCTTACCACCGCTCAACGCAACCTGGCATTCCTCACCTCTGAACTAATCCCGGACGGTGAATTGCTGCGCTCCTGGCGGGATGGAACCGCCCTCCACGCTGCCTATCTGGAGGACTACGCCGGCCTGGCCTTCGCCCTACTGGCTGTCTATCAGAGCGATCCGGACCCCAAATGGTTCCGCCTGGCAGAGGAACTGGTCGATACCATGCTGCTTCAATTCTACGATCCGGAGCTGGGATTCTTCGATGTCAGCAAGGATCACGACACCCTCATCATCCGGCCCCAGGAAAGCCAGGACAACGCCACTCCTTCCGGTGCCAGCATGGCCGCGCAGGCCCTGCTGGTCCTCTCCGCCCTTACCGGGGAAGGCCGCTATTACGATATCGCCGCCGGGACGCTTTCCCCCATCCAGCAAGCCCTCTCAGACTATCCCTCTGCCTTCGGCAGTTGGCTCACCGGGCTGGATCTCGCCCTGGCAGACCTGCAGGAAGTCGCCATTCTCGGTGATCCCGATAACTCCGCCACTCAGGATATGATCCACAAGGTATGGCAGAAATTCCGCCCTGATCTGGTGCTGGCAGTCTCACCATCTCCGCCGGATGAAGGTTCTCCCGCCCTGCTGGCCGACCGTCCCCTGATAGAGGACAAACCCACCGCTTACGTCTGCCGGAATTTTATCTGCCAGCAGCCCGTCACCAATCCGGAAGAACTGGAATCATTGCTCAGCAAGGAATAACCAATCCGATTTCCGCCCTTTCGCCAAATGAGGAAAGGGCGGGATCAGTTATCTTGTACAGTAAACTTCTAACGGCATCCAGCCATCCACCGTTTCGCTGAACGCCACAAAATCCAGCGTTTCCCAATTACGGATTATTCCGCCTATTTCACAGCGACTCGTTTCCTCCCAATCGGTATCTCGGGGAGTGATGCTGATATTATCTTCATCGATGAAAGTGCCTTCAAACTGGATCCCGCCAATCAGGTAGTTGATCTGTGCGCCAGTCACTGTATTACCCCTCAGAGTGAATTTGGTATCTGCAGGAACATAAGCCCAAATCTGGCACAGCTCACCAGGCGTACAGGAGCTCAGTCCTGGCGGTACTGGAGCAGGAGAACATTCCCCAGGATTACCGATTGCGGAAATTTCCGTTGCAGTAGCGCAACCCACACCCCACATATGCCCGCCGAGATTAATCCCGGCATGGAATCCACCGCAGGCGCTGTCACCGTTATTGATCACCGTGTTTCCGGTGATCTCATAATCCCCATTAACCCCGAACCACCAGGGATGCAGGGCGATACCCGCAAAAGCGCCATAGTTCCCTTCCTCAGCTATTACCGTGTTGTTGCGGATCACTGTGTCTCGGCCGCCAAAGTGCACTATCCCAATATCCGTGGGGTTGATCACGGTATTATTCTCGATTAGATGTGCCGGCCCGATCAGTGTCATCCCATCCGACCAGTCAGCATCCTCGTTATCCAGATCTGAACTGGAACACCCGCTGGCATGCACATGATCACCGGCTGTATCCACAGTCACATCCGCTATCGTACCCGCCGCCCCGCTGAATGCCAACGCAGTGCCGCACTCCACATTCGAGATCACCACATCCCGCACTTCCAGGCCTGTAGACCAGAAACGCGGGGTTTCTTCATATTTCTGGAATATGTCTTTAGGATTGAAGCCTCCACTCATTCCCAGGCCGCCGGCACTGCACCACGGATCCGTATCCCAGGGATTCTGGGGATTATTCTGGCACTCCGGCTGCCAGGAGCCGTAATTATCATCTCCACCGCCCTCATGCCCATCCGGGCCTACACATAATCGTTCCTGGCGATTGCCGTCCAGGTCCAGGTGCTGGAATATGATATTGTCGATCAGCCCAGGATTATGGATCCACGATTTGCTATACAACTGGACCACATATCCCTTCAAATCCTGGGTGGCTTTGAGCAGTGCATGGTCGTTTTCATCACTGGAGGTGAAAATCAGATCGGATTTTGCCCCGGTCAGCATCAGGAATATCGTCTTATCGATCTGGTATCCCTTGTAATCTGAGCTCCCTCCAGGTGAGGTGAAAACGGCTGTATCGCCGCTGCACATCTGGTCCAGGCAGGCTTGGATCGCCTCGCTGTCTGCCTGGTCATCAAACGGATTGGCCCCGCAACTGTCTACCTCTATCATCGCCGTGCCTTCAGAGGCTGGCAGCAGGCGCACTGTCACACCGCGTATTGTCTCAGCCCCATCTCCAAAATCAGCGATGCGGAAATCAGCCCCATTATCCCGATTGCCAAAATAAGCATCGCACAGCGGTATTGATACCGTTCTCAGCTCACCAGAATCGGTTTTATTCACGCCGATTGTATCCACAAAGGGACTGGCAAGTGCATCGTACTGGATATTAAAACGATCCAACCCCACATCCAGATACTCAATATCGATCACCAACCGCGTGGTCGGTGCTCCTTCAAAGAGGACGCTGTCATCCACATTGAACTGGATGTACGAATCGGGCACATTATTATTATCACCAAATGGGAGCGCTGCTCCATTCCCAGATCGGATCGCTGTCCAAGCGAAATTCGCGACTTGCGCCTCCTCCCAGTCCACATCCCCGCCCGAATCAATGGATAGCCCATTGAACTCCTCGTCGAGTGAAAAACTGACTTCCCATATCTGATCCAATCTGATTGGATCGTCGCTGTCCCCAGGTTCCGGGTTATTCGCAGTATCCGAATCATTTTCCAGAGGAGGTGCAGGTAGATTCCGCAGCGAACAACCCATAAGAAACACGACCATTATTGCCAAGCAAAGGTAACTTGCTATCATTGAATTCCTCTTCATGCTTCACACCTCCAGACTTATTATCCTAAGATCACATATTTTCATTATACAGAAAAGCGGATGGTCTTCCAACTTGCTTATTTAGCTCATCCGTTCTATAATATCAATATGGATACCATTGAGCAGCTCAGCCTGATCAATCTGAACGCTTCTCTGGAGGCTGACAGCCCTGGGGAAAAGCCAGCCTGCTACCGCGGGCGTCCCACAGACCTGCCGATCACCGAGGCGGTTATGCCCAACGGCCAGACCATCATCTTGCTCAAAACCATGGTCACCTCGGCCTGCGAGCGCAACTGCAACTACTGCCCCTTCCGCGCCGGACGGGATTACAAGCGGGTCACCTTCAGTCCAGATGATCTCGCTCTCAGTTTCATGAAGCTCTATCACGCCAAAGCGGTAGAGGGCATCTTCCTTAGCTCCGGGATCATCGGCGGCGGCGTCACGATCCAGGATAAGATCATCGCCACGGCGGACCTGCTGCGTTACCGTTATGCCTATCGGGGATACATCCACGCCAAGATCATGCCCGGCGCCGAGAAAGATCAGATCATTCGCCTGATGGAGCTGGCCGATCGAGTCTCTCTCAACCTCGAAGCCCCCAACACCGAGCGTCTTGAAAAACTTGCCCCAAAGAAGATCTTCATGGATGAACTGGTCAAACGCCTGCTGTGGGTCGAGGAGATTCGCAGGAACCGCTCCCCATTCAAAGCCTGGAAAGGCACCTGGCCCTCATCCGCGACCCAGTTTGTGGTTGGCGCAGTCGGCGAGACCGACCATGAGCTCATCTCCACCAGCGAGAAGATGTTCCAGCATGCCAACTTGCGCCGGGTGTATTACTCCCGCTTCACTCCCCAGCAGGATACCCCTCTTGAAAATCATCCTGCCGAGAACCCCTGGCGCCAGCACCGACTATACCAGTCCTCCTTCCTGCTGCGGGATTACGGCTTCCATATGGAAGAGCTGCCATTCGATCAGAGCGGCAATCTCCCCCTCCACACCGATCCAAAACTCGCCTGGGCGCAGGGCACACTCAGCCAGCAGCCGGTAGAACTCAACCGCGCCGAGAAACAAGACCTGCTCCGCATCCCCGGCATCGGTCCCACCGGAGCAGACAGAATCGTCACCGCCCGCAGAGTGCGCTCCCTGACTGGGTTGAACCAGCTAAAATCCCTGGGTATAAACGCCAAACGAGCCGCCCCGTTCGTACTTCTCAACGGCAAGCGGCCCGAATATCAGCTTGGATTGATCTAACAGCGATTAGTTTTTTTATCTGTGTGCATCTGCGTTCATCTGCGGTGAATATATGTCAAGCCACCAACACTTCTATCAGGATAGACGCCACCAGACAGAACTCCAAACCCATCACCATTGCCCCCAGCATCTTGGAACGGCCTTTCGGCTCGATCTGTCCCCGTTCGTCAAAGAAGCGCGACATCGGGAACATCCGCCAGAAGAATGAGGCGATCGTGAATACCATCGAGACCGCCGCCAGTAAAATCGTCTGTTCCGGCGCAGTGAACACAATCACCGCAATCAGCCCGATCACGATCAGTTTGATCCCCGCCACCCAATTCGCCAGATAACGCACCAGGCCGAACAAATCGGGGTCCTTACGAGCCACGGCACACACCTTGAACATTGCCACGCCGTTGAAGATACAGCGCTCCTGCAGAAAATACAACTCCAGCACGCTGAGGACTTCCACAGCCATGATTACCAACAAAGTCACCTGAATTGCACTCATTTTCCTCTTCCTTGTACGTACGCTTCCTACCAGTTCCTACGAATTAGTACGAAATTTATTCGGTTGGGTTGCACATCGGTTAGAATGATAGGAGAGAATTGCCAGACTCGTAATAGCATTAAGTATGATGACTCCTGGAGACAAACCCTATGCGCATCGGCGTTGATATTGGCGGCACCTTCACCGATTTTGTCGTCTACCATCCTGAGACCCAACAGGTAGAGACCTTCAAACTGCTTTCTACCCCCCACAACCCGGCAGAAGCCATGCTCACCGGACTCTCCCGCATCACCAACAACAATAAGCGCCAGATCATCCACGGCTCAACCGTGGCCACCAACGCCCTGCTGGAACGCAAAGGGGCAAAGACCGCCCTGATCACTACCGAGGGCTTCCGCGATGTCCTCCAGATCGGACGCCAGAACCGACCCAGCCTATACGATTTCTCCGCCGCCCCGCCTGAACCCCTGATCCCCCGTGAATGGCGTTTTGAAGTCACCGAGCGGGTCAGCCACACCAGCGAGGTTCTCACCCCGCTGGCAGAAGACCAGCTCCCTGCCCTGATTAAACAAATCCAGGCCGCCGGGATCGAATCCGTGGCCGTCAGCCTGATCTTCTCCTTCCTCCATCCCACCCATGAGGAAACCATCCGCACCGCTTTTGAAGAAGCCGGCTTATTTGTCTCGATTTCCAGTCAGGTTCTGCCCACCTTCCGCGAATATGAGCGTACCTCCACCACCGCCACCAATGCCTATGTCTCCCCGGTAATGGACCGCTATATCGCCGATCTTGAAGCCCAACTCGGCGCAGACGATCTGCACATTATGCAGTCCAACGGCGGCAGTATCCAGCCAGAGGTGGCCCGCGCCCACGCTGTGCGCTGTATCCTCTCCGGACCGGCTGGCGGCGCTGTCGGGGCAGAAGCGATTGCAGCCCAGTCGGGTTTCAGCAAGCTGCTCACCTTTGATATGGGCGGCACCTCCACCGATGTCAGCCTGATCGACGGGGTGATCACCACCACCAGCGAAGCCAAGGTCGGCGGCTTCCCCATCGGCATACCGATGATCAACATCCACACCGTCGGTTCCGGCGGGGGATCAATTGCCCGCGCCGATGCCGGCGGTGCCCTGCGTGTCGGCCCGCAAAGCGCCGGCGCAGACCCCGGCCCTGCCTGCTATGGCAAAGGCAGCCTCCCCACCGTCACAGATGCCAATCTGGTTCTCGGCCGGCTGGCCGCTGACTACTTCCTCGGCGGGGAGATGGCCCTCGTCCAGGAGAGTGCCTATCAGGCGGTCGGCGATCTGGGCAATCAGCTTGGTCTTTCCGCTGAAGAGACCGCTTTGGGGATCATTCAGGTAGCCAATGCCCACATGGAGCGCGCCTTGCGGGTCATCTCTGTCGAGCGCGGCCATGATCCTCGCGAGTTTTCCCTGCTCTCCTTTGGCGGGGCTGGCGGACTCCACGCCGCCGATCTGGCACGTGGACTGGCGATCCCGACCGTACTCGTCCCGCCTTACGCCGCCACATTCTCCGCCTTTGGCATGATCATGGCCGATGTGATCAAGGATTACTCCCGCACAGTCATGCTGCCCGGCAGCACTCCCCATGGCCAGATCGAAGTACAGCTAAATCAATTGGTCGCCCAAGCCCTCGCAGAATTGGCAGACGAAGGCATCCCCCCAGACCAGATCCGCTGCGCCCCCTCCCTCGACCTGCGCTACAAAGGCCAATCCTTTGAGCTTAATATCCCCTTCACTGAGGACTGTATGCCGCAGTTCCACCTGCGCCACCGGGAGAGCTACGGCTATGCTGACCCCAAAGGTCAGGTCGAGATCGTCAACCTGCGCCTCAAAGCCACCGGTCTGGTCCCCTCCCCAGAATTCACCGCCCTGCCAAAAGATGGCCCGGATCCATCCCGCGCCCTGGCCGAGACTCGGCAGGTGATCCTCGCCTCCGGCAATCGGGAAGTGCCCTTCTATCATGGCGAGAAGCTCAACCCCGGCAACCGGATCAAAGGCCCGGCGGTGGTCCTCCGGCCCGACACCACCATCCTGATAGAGCCCCCCGACAGTGCCGAGATCGACACATTCCTCAACCTGATCATCACGGTGGGACAAAATGACTGAAAAAAACTACGACCCTATCAAACTCGAGATCTTCAAACACATCTTTGCCGCTATCCCAGAAGAGATGGGCGCTGTGCTCCAGAAATCCTCCTATTCCCCCAATATCAAGGAGCGGCGTGATTTCTCTTGCGCCCTGTTCAATGCCCGCGGGGATATGATCGCCCAAGCCGCCCACATCCCGGTCCATCTCGGGGCTATGCCGCTCTCGGTGCAGCAGGCTATCGACCACCTCCCCCTCAACCCCGGAGATGTGATGATCCTCAACGATCCCTACCGCGGCGGCACCCACCTCCCGGATATCACCCTGGTCTCGGCGATCTATCACGATGGTGCCTTGTTTGGCTACGCCGCCAACCGCGCCCACCACGCCGATGTCGGCGGGATGGCTCCAGGATCGATGCCTATCGCCCGTGAGATCATCCAGGAAGGGCTGATCCTCCCGCCAATTAAATTATTCGAGTCTGGCAAACTCAACCAGGGCATCTGGGATCTAATCATGGCGAACAATCGAACCCCTGTGGAGCGTGCTGGCGACCTTCACGCCCAGATCGCCGCCAACCAGCGCGGCGTAAAGCGCACCGCCGACCTGATCGCCCGCTACGGGCCGGACGAGATCACCGAATACTGGCAGCACCTCCTCGATTACAGCGCACGCATGACCCACAGGCTGATCGCCAGCTTGCCGGAGGGCAGCTATTCCTTCACCGACCAACTGGATGGTGACGGCATCACCAATCAGCCAATTCCAATTACGGTGAAAATCACCCTCAAGGGAGATCGGGCAGTCGTCGATTTCAGCGGCAGCGCCCCTCAGCAAGCCGGCAGTATCAATGCAGTCTACGCCATCACCCTCTCGGCGGTGTATTACGTCTTCCGCTGCCTGCTGGGGATGGATGTGCCCAACAACACCGGCTGCCTCACCCCAATCGAAGTCATCGCCCCCGAAGGCAGCGTGGTCAATGCCAGGCACCCTGCTCCGGTGGCCGGCGGCAACGTGGAAACCTCCCAGCGGATTGTCGATGTACTCCTCGGAGCGATGGCCCAGGCCGCCCCAGAATTGGTTCCCGCCGCCAGCCAGGGCACGATGAACAACACCCTCATCGGTGGATGGGACCCGGTCAGGGGGCAGCCCTTCACCTATTACGAGACGATCGGCGGCGGCCACGGCGCTCTCCCCGGTCAGGACGGTATCTCTGCCACCCACAGCCACATGACCAACACCCTCAACACCCCGGTGGAGGCTCTGGAATACGCCTACCCGTTCCAGGTGCTGCGCTACGCCATCCGGGATGGCAGCGGCGGCGCTGGACAGCACACCGGTGGAGATGGGATCATCCGCGAAATTAAGCTCGAAACCCACGCCCAGGCCAGCCTGCTGACCGAACGCCGTGTCTCACAGCCCTATGGACTGGACGGTGGCGAACCTGGACAAAGCGGAGAGAACCTCGTTTTCCGGGATGGAGAGGCGATACAATTACCCAACAAAGGCACCTTCGAACTGCTCCCCGGCGACATCCTCTCGATTCGAACCCCTGGCGGTGGCGGGTATGGTAAATTGAAAGGAAAATAATTATGTGTGGACGTTTTACACTGACTGTAGATGCGGATTCGATCCAGACCTACTTCCCCTGGCTGGACTCGATCCCGCCCCAGATCGTGCCCCGTTATAATATCGCCCCCACTCAGCCGATTGCCGCCATCCCCAATGACGGGCGCAATGCCATCGACCACTTTGTCTGGGGGCTGATCCCCTTCTGGGCCAAGGACCCCAGCATCGGCAGCCGGATGATCAATGCCCGCAGTGAAACCCTTGCCGAGAAGAATTCCTTCAAGAATCCCTACAAACGCCGCCGCTGCCTGATCCTGGCGGACGGGTTTTATGAGTGGGCCGCGATCCCCGGCCAGAAGACCAAACAGCCCTATTACTTCCGCATGGAAGACGGCGCACCGTTTGCCTTCGCCGGCCTGTGGGAAGAGTGGCAAAGCCCGGAAGGCTCTCAGCTAAAATCCGCCACGATCATCACCACCGAACCGAATCCGCTGGTCGGCAAGATCCACGCTCGCATGCCGGTGATCCTCAAACCGAAGGATTACCCGCTCTGGCTGGCAAAAGAAGAGAAACGCCCGGAGGAACTCCAGCACCTCCTGACTGCCTACCCCGCTGAAGAGATGGTCGCCTACCCGGTCTCCACCTCGGTCAACAGCCCGGGGAATGAGTCGCCGGAGAACATCCAGCCACTGACATAAAAGGGAAATGACCATGACCAAACTTCTATTCCAGACCGACAGCTACCTCAAATCCTTCCAGGCCGAGGTCACCGCAGCCGATGCTGAGCAGCACGCCGTAGTCCTCGACCAAACCGCTTTCTACCCCGGCGGCGGTGGGCAGCCCAACGATGTTGGGACAATGCTCGTGGGCAGCGAAACAATCCAGGTGGTAAAGGTCAAGCGCGTTGGCGGCGAGATTCTCCATTTTCTCGATCCAGACAGCCAGCTTCCCTCCGCTGGCACCTCAGTCACCGGGGAGCTGGACTGGGATCGCCGCTATATGCTCATGCGCACCCATACCGCCATGCACATCCTCTGCGGCGTGGTCTTCCGGGATTATGGCGCACAGGTCACCGGTGGGAATATGGAACCCCTCCAGGGACGCATGGATTTCGAGTTTGAGACCATGCGCCAGGAGCTGGTCGCCGAGATCGAGGCATCCATCAACGCCGAGGTTGATAAGGCCCACCCGCTGGAGGTCCGCATCCTGCCCCGCGAGGAAGCCTTTCAAATCCCCGACCTGATCCGTACCAAGATCAACCTGCTGCCCGAGGGCATCACCGAGGTGCGCGTGGTGGAGATCAAAGACCTCGACCTGCAAGCGGACGGCGGCACCCATGTGGCGAATACCTCCGAGGTCGGCAAGATCACGATCAGCGATTACAAATCCAAAGGCAAGATCAACAAACGCATCTACGTCCAATTAGCGGAGGACAACTGACATGAAAAGAACCCTGATACTCACCGCCCTGATCCTGCTGTTAATTCTGGCAGGTTGCAGCACCACCCGGAATCGGCAGCATGGCGCCCGAAACCGACCCGGTCAACGCTGCGCTCATCGAAACCGGAAAGACAGTCTTCAATGCCAATTGCTCGGCCTGCCATTCCACTACCAGTCAGGATACCCTCGTTGGCCCGTCCATAATCGGGCTGGCCTCCCGCGCCGGTGGAATAGTAGACGGCCTGGACGCCCACGGCTACATCGAGCAATCCATTCTGGAGCCAAGCGCATACATCAACGAGGGCTTTCAGAATCTGATGCCCGCCACCTACGGCATCAGCCTCAGTGACGAGGATTTGAATGCTCTGGTGGAATATTTATTGACCTTTGAGTGAGGGAGTAAGCTGCAACCAGCGAGTGGAACTACCTTCTACCTACTTCCTGCTACCTTCTGTTCACCTCTACCCAAAACCCACCTTTGTGCTAAAATCCAGGTTCGTGACGCCGATTCTAACGGGACCTTCCCGTAATCGCTCACTTTCCGCTTCTGGCAGGCAGGCGTCCTGCCCAGGGGCTATCCCAGGGAAAGGAGGAAACCTTTCATGCGCCAATATGAACTTGCATACATCATTCATCCAGATCTGGATGAGACCGCTTTTAAGGAAGCGGTAGAACGGATCCAGGGCCTGATCGAAGACTGCGTGGTGGCAAAGTCACCAAGGCCGAGATCGTCGGCAAGAAAAAACTTGCTTACGAGATCCGCAAGCAGAAAGAAGGCCAGTATGTCTTCTTGAAGACCGAAATGCCCCCGACTTTCATCATTGAGTTGGAACGCAATCTCGGACTGATGGAATCCGTAATGCGCTTCATGGTCATCGCAGACGAGAATTGATCTCGCCGAGAACCATATGAAGCCGCGAGGCGTAAAGTCATTACCTGCCTGGAATGTGAATTCTGTTTGGAATCAGTTTTTTGGGAGGATGACATGAGCAGAGGATTGAACAAAGTACAGATCATTGGCCATTTGGGCCGGGATCCTGAGATGCGCTACACCCCGTCTCACCGGGCTGTGACAAACTTCAATGTGGCCGTCAGCCGCAGTTGGAATACCTCGGACGGCGAACGCAAGACCGAGACAGAATGGTTCAACATAGTTGCCTGGGGCAGCCTGGCAGAGATCTGTCATCAATATCTGGTCAAAGGGCAGCAAGTCTACGTTGAAGGCCGGCTCCAGACCCGTAAATGGGAAGATGACGATGGGAACCGGCGCACCAGCGTGGAGATCAATGCCCGAGAGATGATCATGCTCGGGAAAAACAAGAAAAAGGCCGCCGGCGCAGAGGCAGATGATGCCGATGAAATGCCCGACTTGCCCGACGATTCCGAAGACGAATTCCCCTTCTAGGGCAATAAATCAAGAATTATTAAAGGAGTACAACAACATGAGTGATGAACGACGAATCCCGCGGCAGACGGCCCGGTGGTGGCGGTGGCGGCAGAGAAAGCCGCTATTTCTCCCGACCGCGCACCTGCCAGTTCTGCTCGGACCACGATATCAAGATCTATTACCGCGACACCCAACTGCTCAATGGTTTTATCAACCGTGAGGGCAAGATCCGCCCGCGGCGCCAGACCGGCACATGTGCCAAACACCAGCGCGCCGTGGCTGTCGCCGTCAAACGCGCCCGCCACATAGCTTTGCTTCAGTTTGCCGGCGAATCCCTGAACTAACCACTAACCGATCCCAGGGCATAGCATTGATCTATGCCCTGCATCTTTGAGGGACAAACCATGTTCAACAAAAAGAAAAAAAGAAAAAGGAAAGCCTGGGCAGGATCGGGACGCGTAGAGCAGGAGAAACGCTACAACCAGGCAATCAGCATCACCACCTTTGTGGTCGTCGGATTGGTGCTGGTGGTGACCATCGCGGGCATCCTGATCAACACCGTCTTCATCCCCAACAGCACCATCGTGACGATCGACGGCCAGGAGATCAAAACCAGTGATTTCCAGAACCGCGTCCAGATGGAGCGTGACCGGCTGGTAAACGAATATAACTCGATCCAGTCATATGCCTATCAGCTCACAGACCCCACCCAGCAGCAGACCTACCTATACTATCTGTCCCAGATAGAAGCCCAACTGGAACCGGATTCTCTCGGAGAATCCGTCATCAACCAGATGGTTGATGAGTTCCTGATCCTCAAGGAAGCCGAATCCCGCGGGATCACTGTGACAGATGAGGAATTGGACGAGTATTACTACGGCCTGTTTGGCTACTACCCCGATGGTGTTCCCACAGCCGAGGTCAGTGAAGTTCGCCCCACCTCAACCATGTCCCCCACCCAGCTTGCCTTAATCACCCCCGCCCCTGGTGCGGAAGAGGCCAGCGGCGCGGTGACCACAGTGGGAGACCAACCCCAGCCAACCTCTGTCAGCCAGGAAGACTTTGAGACCAGCCAGGAAGGCTACCTGGACCGGATGAAGCCCTACGGCGTAGATGAAGCTTACTTCCGGAACCTGATCCGCATCCAGTTGTTCCGCGACAAGCTGAATGATGACCTTGCCAAAGGCATCACCGCCCCCCTTGAGGAAAAGGTTTGGGCACGCCACATCCTGGTGGAGGACCTGGAAACCGCCGAAACGCTCCTCGATGAGCTGAACAACGGCGGCGACTTCGGCGAAATGGCGGCAGAGTACAACCCCGATTCCACCAGCGCCAACGGCGGTGACTTGGGCTGGTTCGGACGCGGCCAGATGATCCCGGAGTTCGAAGACGCAGCTTTCAACGGTGAGGTTGGTGAGATCGTTGGACCGGTGGAGACCCAGTTCGGCTTCCATCTGATCCAGATCGTCGGCAAGGAAGAGCTTCCCGCCGACCAGACCACCATCGATAACCTGGTATTCGCCGCCCTGACGGACGTGCTGAACGCCGCCAAGGAAAATGCAGATATCGTGTTTGCGGATAACTGGATCGATCGCACCCCGACTGAACCGGATATCATCCACATGGCAGACACCACCAGCTAGCTGGAGTTTGCGTGAATCAAAGATCGCCTGATTGCTCAGGCGATCTTTTTTATTGTCGAGATCTAGCAATTACCTCCCGGCCGGGGGCATGATGATCCACATGATCGTGTAGATCACGATCCCGGGAACCCCACCGGGGAGCAAGGCGAGGATCAGAGCCAGCCGGAACCAGAAGGGGCTGATCCCGAAGAACTCGCCCAACCCACCACATACGCCGGCCAAGATCCGGTTGCGCTTGGAGCGCCGCAGCGATCGATAAACTGTTTGTGTCATTTCACTTCTCCATTTCCGAGTTGATTACCTGTTTTCTACTCGATTATACGAAAATGTGGGGGAGAAGGTTGTACCGGAAAGTATGGTGAATCAATAGTCAGTAGGCACAGATCTAAATTCCTGCATCAACGGTCAATAATCTACTTATTCACCTCAGGATACCATTAATGCCATAAAAACAATGGGCAAGTCAATCATAATATGAACGATAATATTAAAAACAAGGTTCCTCTTCCAGAGGTATAGCCCAGTCAGGATCAGACCTAAAGGTAACACCACACCTACAACGTGGGCCATATTCCAAGAGAGGATATGCGGCATTGAAAATGCGACGATTGAGATCAGAATCGCGAGACCTTGACTTCCAGAAAGTTCGTTGACCCGCTCAAGGAGATATCCTCGAAACAGGATCTCTTCCACAATCCCCGCTGTCAATACACTGATCAACAAAATCCACCATGATGTGGCGGAAGTTACTTCCCCAATCCCACTGCCCCTGGCAGGGATGAAATGGCCGACCAACAATATTAACAAAGGCACACTAAGCGAGAGAATAACCCCTATTACCATTGCGATCAGGATCTCTTTTCCTTTGATCGATCTTAGCCCGATACTTGAGTATGGTTTCTTTTCACCCCGTCTGACGATCAACAAAACAAGTATAGCCAGAATCCACACCAGAATAAATCCAATCAGGGTCAAGGACAGTTTGTCCAGACTGGTAGTCATAGAGCGGCAGAACTGGATGGCGAATACGATCTGGTATCCAAAGATTGCAATAAACAACCCAACAACTGTAAACGATTTGGATTTCATCAAGGCCTCATTTTCCCAATTCACCAGCCCTAATTCGACGAATACCGCTCATCCACCTCTTCCAGCTTCAGGCTGATCGACTGGCTGGTGGTATCCCGCCCCATGGTGATCCCGTAGATCACATCGGCAGCCTGCACCGTATGGCGGTTGTGGGTAATCACCACGAACTGAGTATCCTGGCTCAACTCCTCCAGCACATCCCTGAAGCGGCCCACATTGGCCTCATCCAGGGCCGCATCGACCTCATCCATCACACAGAACGGCGTGGGAGAGGCCTTCACCAGCGAAAAGACCAGCGCCGCCGCCGTCAGACTGCGCTCCCCGCCGGAGAGCAAGGCCAATTCCTGGGTACGCTTACCGGGCAGCCGCGCTTCGATATCGATCCCCATGCTATCGATGTCCTCCCCTTCGGTCAGCACCAGATTGAGCCGTCCCCCCGGCAAACAGGCGGGTGAACATGTGCTTGAATTCCTTGGCGACCACCTCAAAGGTCTTGCGGAAGTCGCGCTCCATCAGCTCATCCAGCTCCGAGATCACTTCCTTGATATCCACCTCGGCCTTGCGCAGATCTTCCACCTGGGCAGTCAGGAACTCATGCCGTTCGCTGACCTCACGATATTCTCGTTGGGCATCCGGATTGACCGCCCCCAGACGTCTGAGCTGCAAACGCTGCTGGTTGAGGATCTCATCCAGATCATCGGAGATCTGTTCTACCATCGGCAGCTGCTCGACAGTATCCCCCAGAGGCAGCGGGGTCGGGCCGGAAACCTCATCGGTGTACTCGAACTGCACCAGGCCAAAGTCCGCCTCGATCCGCTGGCGCAGGGTATCCATGGCCTCCTGCTGGCGCACCAGCGCGATCTGCGCCTGGTTGAAATAACGTTCCGCCCGGGATGTATTCTGCCGGACGCTGCTTTCATGCCCCAATTCTTCGTTCTGGACCAATTCCAGCTCAGCCAGTTCTTTCTCGGCCGGCTCGATCAGGTCATTGAACTTCTGGATCTCGTCCCCAATCCCGCCCTCCGAGGAGCGCATCTCTTCCACCCGGTAATCCAGCGCCACCAGAGCCGCCTTGACCGGCCCGCTTCTTCCATCTGGATGCTGATCCGGTTGGCCAACCCTTCCAGGGAATTCTTCCGCTCCCGGAACACCTGGAGGGCATCCTGCAAGGTCTGGTTGCCAATCGCCGACTGCGCCTCCCAGTAAGAGACCTGGGAAACCTGCTCATCGGTGGAAACCGCATTCAGTTTTTCATTCTCGCTTTTAGCATCTCCTCAGCCCGGACCAGATCGGCATCCGCTTCCTCGCTGCGTGCCTGCATCCCACCCACGCTCTGCTGGGCATTCAGCAAGTTGCTGGCGCAAAGTTTTCCTGCTGGCGTTTCAACCAGTTGGCCTGTGCCGCGGCTTGCTCCAGGTCCATGCTCGCCTGGCGGTAAACACTTTCCGCAGACCGAGCTGCCTGCTGTACCTCATCCACCTGGGAGGAAAGTTCCCCTACTTGCTGGCTGGATCATCGCTTCTTCTGCGGTAACCACTTCGATCTTTTTCTGCACCGAAGCCAGGTATCACTTGGTCTGGGCGATCTTCTCCTCCAGTGATTTCCGTTCCCGCGGCCGGCTGAGCGCTGAAGCGCGCTTACCTGTATCCACCATGATCGCCCCGCTGCTGTGGAACACCTCACCGGTCAGTGTGACAGCCCGCACATAATGATCCTGCCCGCGCAGGGCTGCTTTGGCCGCCTGCCGGTCTTCCACCACGATCACCTGCCCGAGTAATAGATCCACCGCCGGGCGCAGTTCTGCCGAGGCCTGCACCAGATCTGCGGCAATCCCCAGGCATCCAGACGTCTTGGGAGCCTTCATCGGCTTTAACGGGGAGAGGTCCCCCAGCGGCAGCAACGCCGCCCGCGCAGATTCTTCTGCCAGCATGGAGAGCGCTTTCTCTGAATCACCGGACTGGGCCAGCAGGATCGCATCGACATAATCGCCCAGCGCAGAGGCTACGGCGACCTCAATTTCTTTGGGTACCTGAAGCTGGCTGCCAAACGCTGCCGCCTTCTGGTTAATTTTCCCATCCCGGGCAGCCTGAAGCAAAACTTTGGCCCCGGAGACATACCCGCTGAGAGAGGCTTCCGCCTGGACCAGCACTTCCAGCTCAGCCTGTGAGCGGGCGATCTGGTTATTTAGCGAGGCAGCCTCAGATTCCAGCGCAGATTTTTGCTCTCGCGCCTCTTCCAATTTCAACCGCGCCTGGTTCAGGTCCACCTGCAGTCCATCAAGACGGGCATTCTCTTCATCCCGCCGGATCTCGGCCTGATCGATTCGCGCCTGGTGGCTGTCACGTTCGGTCTCGGCCTTCTCCAGATTTTCAGCCTGGGCGCTGCAGTTCGGCCTCAATACGGATGATGCGGGTTTCCAATTCTTCCTTGCGGGCGGCCAGTTCGGCTTTCTTGCCGGTCAGCAGATTGATCTGCTTTCGAGCAGCCTGCACGGCTTCATCCATCGCCTCGCGTTCCAGCTTTCGATCGGTCAGCACCTGACGGGCTTTCTCAAGTTCAGATTCAGACATCTCCGCCGTCTGCCGGGCATCATCCACCCGGCGCTGGAACTCGTCCATGCGGGTTTGCTGGCGGGATTTCTCTTCCTCCAGCCGGGTAATCTCCTGCTGGATGCGGGATTCCTGATCCAGCAGAGCGCGGCGGCGCTCATCACTCACCGCCAGCTCACGGGTGGTTTCCTCACGCTGGGCATGGATCTGGGAAAGCTGCCGGTGCCAGGAATTCAATTGGCCGCGCAGGGCATTGATCTTGTCACGCGTTTCCGCCAGCGACTTGCTCGGTGTTGTCCTGCTCCGACTTGACAGTCGCCAGATTCTTCTCATGCTGGGCGACCTCTTCCCGAATCGTCTGGAGTTCTTTCTGGGCTTTGTGCCAGTGAAAGCCGTACCATTCGCGCAGCACCGCTTCCAGGTCGGCGCGCACCTGGTCGTATTGCTCTGCCCGTTGGGCCTGGCGGCGCAGGCTGCGCAGCCGCGGGGACAGCTCTGAGAGGATATCCTCAATCCGCTCCAGATTACGTTTGGTCTTTTCCAGACGGCGCAGGGCCTGCTCCTTGCGTCCGCGGTACAGGCCGATCCCGGCCGCCTCTTCAAACAGACCGCGGCGTTCATCTGCCCGCAGGGTCAGGGCGGTATCCACCAGTCCCTGGCCAATCACAGTATAGGTGCGTTCTGCCAGCCCGGAGCTGGACAATAGTTCATTTACATCCTTCAGCCGGACGCGCTGTCCGTTGATCTGGTACTCGTTATTGCCATCCCGGTAGGCCTTGCGGGTGATCGAGACTTCAGAGAAATCGATCGGCAGCCAGCCATCGGAGTTATCAAAGGTCACCGTGGCAGACGCCATCCCGGCCCGCGGGCGGGTCTGTGAACCGGCAAAGATCATATCGTCGGTACGTTTGCCGCGCAGCAGCTTGAAGCTCTGTTCACCCAGCACCCAGCGCAGCGCGTCGGCAATATTAGACTTGCCGGAACCGTTCGGCCCAACGATCACGGTAATATCCCCACTGAACTCGAAGTTCGAGCGGGAAGCGAAGGTCTTATAGCCGTTCAGTTCCAATGATTTGAGACGATTTCTCATGGTGATTGCCTTATCGGTAATTCAGTCTCTTGAGGGCATCCAGGGCAGCAGACATACTGGCTTCGCGCTTGCTGGATCCCTCTCCCTTGCCGAGGAGCACATCCTCATCAAAGACATGCACCTCAAACACCTTGGCATGGTCCGGGCCTTCATCGTGGACGACTTCGTAGCGCGGGGCTGATTTGCCGCCCGTCTGAACGATCTCCTGCAAGGTCGATTTGGGGTCGCGGTCCTTCTGCAAATTGAGGATCTCAATCACTGCTTTGCTCAGGAAAGGAAAAATGAAGTCTTCCACCGCTTCCATCCCCACGTCCAAGCATAAAGCTCCCACCACCGCTTCAAAAGTGGCGCACAGCATTGCTTTACGCCTGCGACCGCCATTCTCTTCTTCGCCGCGCCCCAACCGAATGGCATCGCCTAAATTGATCTGACGCCCAAACTCGGCCAACTGCGATGTCTTGACCAACGCAGCCCGCATCCGGGTCAGGTCACCCTCGGCCATCTCAGGGAAGTGATGGTAAAGCCAGGCCCCGACGATGTAATCCAGCACCGCATCCCCCAGAAACTCCAGCCGCTCGTTATCCTCAATCGCCTCAGGATGCTCGTTCAGATAGGAGCGGTGCGTGAGGGACCGGGCGAGTAAATGCAGGTCCTTAAAAGGTAAATTCAATCGGTTTGTGAATTCTTGCGGGGATTCAGCCTGGAATTCTCCCAGTCGGTTATTCATGTGTTCCTCCGAACTGAGGGAGCGCAAACCACCCCACATCTGCCGAGTAGTTTGCGGTCCACAAGTTCTAATCGTTTATCAGCCTGTGGATTATATCATGAGACGGGACTGCGGGAAGAAGTTGATTTTTGAACTTCCTACTACCTCTTACTTACTGTTTCAGCCCGTGCCCGCTGATAATTGCGACCACATCCCCCTTCTCCGGCAGCTTTCCACTTCTAATAAATTGCCTATACGCATCCACAACAATTGCCGAGGTTAGTTCTGCATCCACACCCTGGGCGGCAAGCTCCTCCATGCCAGCCCGGATAGCCTCCTCCGAGACGGTGACAAATTCCACAAGACCCTGCTTGTGCAGATCGAGCAATTCAGGCCCGCGCACTGGCTGGGAGACCGAGATCCCCCCGGCAATTGTGTTACCTGGCGCAAACGCCACACGTTTAGCCGCCGTCCAGATCGGAGCATTCTCCGCAGCCTGAGCGCCGATGAACTCAGGCAGCGAATTAATCTCACCGGCAGTCAGCAGCGCTTGGAATCCCAGCATGATCCCCAGCAGTAATCCTCCATGCCCGACCGGGGCGATCACCATCTCCGGCGCGCCGCCAAGCTGATCCACCAGCTCATAGGCGATCGTCGCAACCCCGGCCAGCCCGTGGGGCAGATAGGCGTGACTGGCGTACATTGCCCCTTTTTCGACCTTTGCCAGAACTGCATCTGCAGCCGCCTGTCGCGGACCGGGCACCGCGATCACCTCAGCGCCAAAACGGGCGATCTGGTCGCATTTCGGCCCGGCTGCTGATTCGGGTACAAACACCTTGGCCTTGATCCCGGCGCGTGCGCAATAGGCCGCAAAAGCTGCACCTGCATTCCCGGAGGAATCCTCCACTGCCTGTGAAACGCCCATCCCAACCAGAGCGCCGACCATTACCGCCGCCAACCGGTCCTTATAGGAGCCGGTCGGGTTGAGCGATTCCAGCTTAAGGTGCAGTGGGCGGCCCTCAAGGGAAATCTCCACCAGAGGCGTATCCCCCTCTCCCAGATAGAGATCAGGCGCGTCGGGTATCAGATCAAAGCTGTCCCGGTAACGCCAGATGCCGGGCAGTGAGGTGTTGACACGATCGGGGTCAAATCGGATTCCCGCCGGAATGCCATACACACCTCTGCAATCCTGGCAGCGGTAGTAAACCGGACCGGCGTAGGGCTGGCCGCATTCCAGGCAGGCATAGCAGGTCATCGGAGTCAGCCTCCGCCAACTGGCGGGAACCAGGCCACTTCCGCCCCTTCGGGGACAACCTGTCCGGGAAGGGCGACTTCTTTATTAATGGCTGCAAGGGCGTGATCGGCAAGCGTCTCCAGAGCAGGGAACTGCCTGGTTAGGATCTCACGTAGGCCCTCGATGGTCGTGCCTGGCGGGACCTCTATTTCCGCCCGGCTGATACCGGCTTTATCGCGGAAAGTTGCGAAGAAGATCACAGTAATTTTGTTCATTTATGATACCTGTCAAACTTTTCTGGTCATTTCATCCAACTGCGCCATTTCGGCATCCGTGAGACGAAAATCTAGCACCCCGGCAGCTTCCTTGGCATGGCCGACCTTACTGGCTCCAGGGATTGCCACAACCGTCTCGCCATGGAAGTGGATCGTCCAGTTCAGCGCCACCTGGGAAATGGTTTTGCCGTGCCGCTGGGCGATCTCATCGAGGACATCAATCAGCGGCTGGGTGGCTTTCAGTTGGGCGGCCAATCTGCGGCGTCTGGTGGCGGGTGTCTTGGTAAGGTACTCAGCATCTTTATGGAACTTGCCGGAAAGCAGGCCCGAGGCCAATGGGGACCAGGCAATGATTGTCACACCCAATTCTTTGGCCGCATTGAGGATCCCGTTATGCTCTATGTTCCGGTGGAGCAGACTGAACTGCACCTGATTGGAGGCCAGTCCCAGCCCGCGCTTGACCAATGCAGTATGCGCCCGGTGGGTGAAAGCCTCTCCAAAGTTACTGACCCCTACCGCCCGGATCTTGCCCGCCTCCACCAGATCGGCCATCACATTCATCTGGGCTTCTGGCGAGGAAAAGGAATTCGGCCAGTGCACCTGGTGCAGATCAAGGGTATAGGGAGTAATATTCCCCAATCGGGTGCCAATCGTGCGGCGGATGCTGCTGGCAAAACGCGGGAACGGCCACCACTTGGAGGCAATTATCACGTCCTCATCAGCGACGCCGTTATTGACCAGAGCGTCACGCAGTGCTCGTTCAGAGCGACCATTGCCGTACATCTCGGCGGTATCGAACCAATTGATCCCGCCATCCAGGGCACTGTGCACGATCTCATCCTTGACGGTCTGGTCGAAGTAGTTGAACATCTGCCGAAAAAGCCCTCGCCCGCCAGCAAACTGCATCACACCTAACCCAATCGGGGTGATATAGAGATCGGATTTGCCTAATTTGCGTTTTTCTTTCACAAAATGCTCCTATCTGGAAAAAAAATCATTTAACCATAGTTGCACCCAGGTGAACACGGATAGAAAAAGGTCCTATCGCGGCCTGAGTGCCACAAAAATCATCAGCGTGCCCATATCGTAATAATCCTCCAGGCTGCCATCCACTTCGAAACCGAGGGCTTTGGCATAGGTAGGAGCAAACTTGTTTCCATCGCAGAAAAGCCGGAAGACCTCCCCGCCCGCTTCGGGAGAGAGCACCTCTGCGCAAACATCCCATTTCCGCCAGCCCACCTGGATTGAGACCTCCGGCTGGGCCTGGAGATTCTGCAGCCATTGGGTCTTGGCCCCAAAGCTGGCGCTGACGTAATAAGTATTGGTCTCCTTTTCATGGATCACCACCTCCAGGACAGCCTGGCGCGGCAAGCCGGACTTGCGCCCGGTGTGGTTGAGCAGCAGGAATTTCTTCCCCAGCAGCCCGCCCAGACCGAGGCGGTAGATCCAGATCGGGCGCGGAAGAACCCGCGGTTGATGCCTGTGGGTAATTGCTTCTTTGAAACTTGCTTCGCCATTATGGTCAGGTTCCCTTATTATGTGAATTTTGGTTCCGGGATCTTAAGTTTATCGCCCACAGTAAAAGCATCG
This sequence comes from uncultured Chloroflexia bacterium, assembly GCA_963722735.1. Lineage (GTDB taxonomy): Bacteria > Chloroflexota > Anaerolineae > Anaerolineales > UBA11579 > UBA11579. Next base: position 101,963 of record CAVROH010000017.1, on the reverse strand, counting down.
ATCGGCGGGAGGTCGTTGAAATAGGTAATCACTTTCCATTTCATCGGGTCGCCGTAATAACGCAGCGCTAGGATCCCAAGGTCGTCACCCGCCTGGACAGTGTGGGTGACAACATTCTTTCCCCAGTCGCCGACGAAATTGAGATACACATCCACCACTGCGCGGGATTGGAGCGCGTCTTCATCGATGGCGATCCCCATGAACACACCCCACGCCAGGATCTTGTTCATCTCGTTCTCAGTTACCGGCTGTCCGCTGACCGGGGCGGCATGCCCGGGAAGCGGGTCCAACACCACCAGCCCAACGAAATCAGGATTGCTCATGAAATTATGGCAGGTTCCCCAGGCGGCGGCAAACTGGGCATAGGTCATGCGTTTATCCTTACCCTCCAAACGGCGGCTGCCCCAAAAAAGCGGGTCATTGATCCGGATATCATCGCCATCATAACCGGTGACGACCACAAAATGGGTCTTGGCAAAATCACTCTGGGTGGGCACTCCGGAGCCAGCATTGGACCAGGCCGCATAGTTCACCAAGGCGATTACCGGGCGGTTCTGGTCGATCTTGCGCTTGAGGTACTCCTGATCGCCGTCCGAGAAGCGGCGCAAGGTGACCTGGTATTGAGAGGCGGCTTCGATCAGGTCTCCTCGGGAGAGGAAATTCTGCTGAAGCTGGCCGGTGGCTTTGAAGATATCATCGATGGTGGCGTTCATCCCGTAGGCTTTGAGCAGCATCCCAACACAGGCTGCCCCGCAGTCGGAGGGGGCGTAAAGGGCATCAGAATCGCGCTGGGAGCGATAGGGAACTTCCAATTTTTTCGCCATTCGTAATCTCCTAATGTCTCATCAACCAATTCATTCTTCTAATTGTACATCAAGAACCCTTTATTCCTAAAAGTATAATGTTCGATTGACTTTGAGATGATAAGCGCGATAATCATTTTTACATCGTGGTTTTCTTCAACGAATCTCCACACAGTGAATGGAATTTTTTATTGGGGTTGGAATGTCTAGAAAACGAGGAGAAAATCATGACCACTTTCAAATTTTTTAAGGTCCTAGTATTCAATATACTACTGCTCATCACCGTCTTGACCGCTGGATGTCAGAACAATGAGCCAATTTGGTTGGCAACTGAAGGGGAATTTCAATTCGGGACGATCATGAACGTCAAATTCACGGACCCAAGCCGCGGAGACCGGATGGTTAACACTTATATCTGGTATCCGGCAATCGTACCCGAGGATGCAGAGCCCAGCCGGTATAATTTCAATGCCGAACCCGATAAAACCGGGGCACCCTACCCTATTATCCTGATGTCAGCCAAGGTTGGGGGATATTTCGGATCCCACCTGGCAACTCATGGATTTGTGGTGATCGGAGTTGATGGACAGGACTCGAAGGATAGATGGGGCACCTGGCTAATAGATTATCCTCTCGACCAGGCCTTTGCCCTTGAGGAATTCATCACCTCACCTCCAGACCCGCTGGTGGGAATATATGATGAGGATCAAGTTGGCGCTTCCGGGTACTCGTTTGATGGCTACGATGCTCTCGCCCTGGCCGGTGCCCGAGTTGACCCGGAATACTATCAAGCCCAATGTGCACAGGCTCAACCAATCGATCCGCGCCCGGAACAATGGTGGATCGACTACATCTGCAATATGCAAGGCGGGTGGGAAAGCTTTGTCGAGAGAGCCGGTACTGGAATTACAAACACCGATGATGGACTCTGGCAACCGATGACCTCGCCAAGAATAAAAGCAGCGGTACCAATGGCCCCTGAGGGTGCCTGGTTGTTCGGTTCAAGAGGATTGGCCGCTGTTGAAATCCCGGTCATGATCATCGGTGCAACAGAAGATGGAATTAATTATTATGATCTGGAAGCGGTCTATATCTATGAAACCCTGGGTTCCGAGAGAAAGGAGTTGGTTTCATTTATTGACCAGGGACATATGATGATCTTTAGCGATGACCAAGTTGATATGATGAAACACCTGATGACGGCTTTCTTTGGCTATCACCTGCAGGGAAAAACCGAATATGGTTCTTTGATTTCTGAAAAAGGCATCAATCAACTAGAAGGCCTGGTTTGGGGCATCTATTCGGGCGATTGAGATCCAAATCAGGGAATATCTGAACTATCTCAGGGAGTAATGAAAACACGGAACCCGAGATTGTTGAGGGCATATTCCACCGGGTCGAGATCCCGGCAGGCGCAGCGCAGAGCATCTGAATTGTTCTTGAACGAGCCTCCCCGGATGATGCGATAGAAATCCTTGCCTGCAATTTGATCCTCGCGCCCGTCATCCGTCCGGTAGGGGTACTTGAACTGCCGGGTGGACTTATCCGGGCCCCAGAGAGTGGTGGTCCAGTCCCAGCTGTTGCCGGCCATATCAGCGCATCCGTACGGGCTGTCCCCCTGCGGCGAGAAGTACCCGACTGGCATCGTGCCGACCTGCTCCCTGGTACCGTACCAGCAGCCGAGGTCATTGAACTCATCTCCCCAGGGGAAGCGGCGCCCATCCGGGCCGCGGGCGGCTTTTTCCCACTCCACCTCGGTTGGCAGGGAGAAGCGGTAGCCTTCCGGCAGTTCAGCACCGTGCTTCTGATTCAACGAGTCAATATAGGTCAGAGCATCAAAGAAGCCGATCGAGACGGCTGGGTGATCGAGAAATTCTTCGATCCCCGAGTCCGGTCCGGTAGGGTGACGCCAATCTGCGCCTTCGGTCTTGTGCCATTCATCCATGCCGGGGACGAAGACATACGCCCAACCGAGTTTCTCTGCTAGGGTGAGATACTTTGTCTCGGTGGCGAACTGGAGGAATTGGCGGTTGGTCACCGGGAGTCGGGCGCACCAGTAAACATAAGGAAATTCAACCGTGTGCTGGGGAAATTCATCTGAATCAGCGAAGGGGTCATCCTCCGGGGATCCAATCAGGCAAGGCTCCTGGGGGATCAACTGATAGTCACAACCCGCGGACCGGAGCTTTTCCATCTATTATGCTTTCTCGTAATAATCCGCCGCGGCCTGGAGGGTAACGGCATTGATCCTGTCGGTGACCATTTTGGCAGCGGCTTCTTCATCATCAGGGAGCTGTTCGATCGGTTCGCCAATATGGTAGGCGATCCGGCTGAACGGGTAGGGAATGGCGTATCGGTCCCAGCGGGGCACAATATAGGCATGTCGGGCATAAGCGCCGATCGGCAGGATCACGGCATTGGCCTTTCGGGCAATAAAGGTGATGCCAGGCTTGATCACATGTGCAGGGCCGTCGGGGCCGTCCGGGTTGATGTAAAGGCTCATACCGCCCACTACTTTCCTTGTAAGACGAAGGACTTGTTTAGCCATCCCCAGAGTAGAATCCCCGGTCAGATTCATCGGATGCGGGGTAGCGCCCATTTTCTCTGCCCAGATACGCAGGGATGTCCCGCGCCAGTCATCCGGCATTAACACAACAAAATCCCGCAGATCCCCATGGTATTGCTGTAAAAGTGGCACTGCCATCATGGTGATCCCATGCCAGCCGGTGTAGATCACCGGGCGGTCGCCGGAGATGGTTCGCAGCAAACGGTCTAGGTGCTGAACCTGGAAACTGCAAGTCTTGAGTACCATTTGGGATAAACTGTGCAGCCCTCCCCCACTGATATGGTCTTTGATGGTATCTGTTGATTGCTTCTCACTCATGCAGGCTGCGCCTTTCGCGTCCGGTGATAGATCGAACGGATCAAAGCCACCAACGGATAGATCGAGAAGAGGATAAAAAGGGAGGCAAAGGTAGAAAGCCAGAGGATCAACACCGAAACCCCAATCAAAATGCCGAAACCGATCCAACGATTGCGCACAAACCAGGTCACCGGCGGGAAACCGAGCGTACTGACCATCATCACCGACAGAATCAACATCAGGGGAATATAGCTCCAAACCGGCAAAAATCCATCTACACGCAGCAAATCGGCCAGCACAGCGACTGCCACGGTCCCGCCAGCCTGAGTGATCGCCATCCCCACTGAATCCTTGCTGGAAGTGGTTTTAGGAGGCAGGAGGTTGAAGCGTGCCAGCCGGAATGCGCCAGAGATGGCATAGAAGATCACCAGAGGCACGATCCATCCCAAGCTGCCCCCCTGAAGGCGCAGATGTTGGAAGACGAGAACTGCCGGAGCGGTGCCAAAGCAGATCATATCCACCAGGGAGTCCAGTTGAAGGCCAAACTCGCTCGACGCGTCCAGCCTGCGGGCAGTAAAACCATCCGCCATATCCAGCCAGAAACTGATGAAGATCATCACTCCGGCCAGCACCAGGTTCTCCTCGGCAGCTTCCAGGATTGCTCCCAAGCCGACGGCCAGCGAGAGAAAGGTGATCCCATTGGGGACCAGGTATTTGAGATTGGCGGGTTTGAGGTGATTAGTCATTGGATAGCTGTGCTACGCGGGTCAACCCGCCGGTAACTTTATCGCCCACCTTAACTAGGATCTCGGTATCTGGCGGCAGAAAAAGATCAACACGGGAGCCGAACTTGATCAGTCCATAGCGGACCCCTGTCTCCAGCACATCGCCGGGCTGGGCGAAATTGACACATTTGCGAGCCATGATCCCGGAGATTTGCTTGACGCAGATTTTCCCGTAATCTGTCTCCAGAGTCATGGCGATGTACTCGTTGACCTCGGAAGCGTCCGGCAGGATCGCACGCAAATACTTGCCGGGTTTGAAATCAACTCGCCCCACTTTCCCGGCCAGGGGAACCCGCTGGATGTGCACATCCCATACGGAAAGGAACATACTGATGCGGACCACATCCGCATGGAGGTGTTTATCATCATACAGCTTCTGGATCGAGACCACCACCCCGTCCGCCGGACCGACGACCAGCCCAGGTAGGTTGAGCACATCCCGGTCTGGGTCACGGAAGAAATACAGCACGATCCCCCAGAGGACCAGCACGCCTGCGAACAACATCAGTGTCAGCCATTGGGCATTACGGACTGCCACCACCGCCACCAGGATCACCACTGCGGTGACCAGGAGGACGGCCGGGTCCTGGGTCTTTTTGAAGGACCAGGATTTTATTCTTGGATCATTTATCATATCAATTCCAGGGATTTTTATTTTCGCTAATTGTACCAAAGAGTGTCTGATAAAACTCGAACAACTGCCCCAACCAACCTCAGGTATAATTCTTAGCTGTGAACGACAAATTGGACAAATGGAGATCCGGGCTGGCCCGGACAAGGAACGCCACCTTCGGGCGGATTGCCAATGTGCTGGGACTCAGTGATCTGGAAGATGACACCTGGGAAGACCTGGAAGCCGTGCTGATCCAGGCAGACCTGGGAGTCGATACTGTGGTCAGGGTGCTGGGCCAACTCAAAGAGCAAGCCAAAGAAGAAGGCTGGACCAGGACCGATCAACTTAAGGCCGGGCTGGTTGCGAGCCTGTCTGAATTGATCCTGCCGCCGCCCACTCTGGACACCAATCCGGACGGCCCGACCGTGATCCTGGTGGTGGGCGTGAACGGCTCTGGCAAGACGACCAGCATTGCCAAGCTGGGCAAACGCTACAAGGAAGCCGGCTACACGGTGGCCTTTGCTGCCGCCGATACATACCGTGCTGCTGCAGTTGAGCAACTGCAAACCTGGGGAGAACGGCTCGGCATCCGGGTAGTCTCCGGTCAGATGGGCGGCGATCCGGGCGCAGTGGCCTATGATGCGATCAAGTCAGCGGAAGCACGAGGCGAAGAAGTCATCCTGGTGGATACTGCCGGGCGGATGCATACCCGCTATAATCTGATGGAAGAGCTAAAGAAGGTCCACCGGGTCAGTGGCAAAGCGCTGGAAGGCGCCCCCCACGCCGTCTGGCTGGTGATGGACGCCACCACCGGACAGAATGCTCTCCAGCAGGCTAAAGCCTTCAAGGAGGCTGTCTCCGTAACTGGCGTGATCCTGAGCTAAGCTGGATTCATCCGCCCGCGGCGGGATGGCCTTCGCCATCCAGGACACCCTGGGGCTGCCAATCCTGTTTGCCGGCCTGGGTGAAGGTCCGGACGATCTGGAACCATTTGACCAGCATGCATTTATCGACAGTATTTTAGAAGGATTCACCAATTAAAGAGGAACAGACTCATGCAAGATTTAGTGGCACTTCTCTCGGGATACGAAGAGAAAATTCAGGCCCTCCTGGTGCGTCTTTGACCTGCCGGGAATGAAGGCCGAACTGGCAGACCTGGAAAAACAATCTGAGGATCCCGCTATCTGGGATGATCCCCAATCCGCAACAAAACTAATGAAGAAGATCGCCGCCCTGCGCGGGCGGATCGAATGCTGGCAGACGCTCACCCAGCGTTTGAGCGACGCGCGTGAGCTGTCCGAATTGGGCGACGAATCCATGCGGGCAGAGCTGGAAGCGGAAGCCAATAAACTGGAAAAACAGGTGCACCAGAAAGAGCTGAATACGATGCTCTCCGGCAAATTCGACCGGGGCGACGCTTTGCTGACGATCAACGCCGGGGCCGGCGGGACCGACTCGCAGGACTGGGCTGAGATGCTTCATCGCATGTACCTGCGCTGGGCAGAACAGCACGGCTACGAGACCGAGATACTGGATATGACTGAGGGGGAAGAAGCCGGGATCAAATCGGTGACCATTTCGGTCAGCGGGCGGTATGCTTACGGCTATCTGCGCCCGGAGAAAGGCGTTCACAGGCTGGTGCGCCTCTCCCCGTTTGATTCCAATAACCGGCGGCATACCTCCTTTACCCAGGTGGAAGTGCTGCCCCAGGTAGAAGATGATACCGAAATCGAGCTCGACCCCGCCGACCTGAAGATCGAGACCTTCCGGGCAGGCGGCGCCGGCGGCCAGAACGTGCAGAAGAACGATACCGCCGTGCGCATCACCCATATCCCCAGCGGGCTCGTAGCCTCCTGCCAGAACGAGCGCTCCCAAACGCAGAACAAGGAAAACGCCCTCAAAGTGCTCAAAGGCCGCCTGTTGGAGGTCAGGCAGCAGGAAGAAGAAGCCGAACGGGCCAAGCTGCGCGGCGAATATCAGAAAGCGGAATGGGGCAGCCAGATCCGCTCCTATGTGCTGCACCCCTACCAGATGGTCAAAGACCACCGCACCAATTATGAGGTCGGCAACGCCCAATCCGTGCTGGACGGCGCCCTGGATGGTTTCATCGAGGCGTATTTGCGATCCCAGGTCGGTGAAACCGGATTCCTAGTGATAGGGAGTTAGGTACTATTGGTCTCCTGGCGCGAAATTTGCTAAAATAAACTGGAATTCTATGTCAATCCGAGGTTCTAATGGCAAATACTGAGAACATCCTGATCATTGATGACGACCCATCGACCACCCGATTGCTGGAGGTGTTGCTGCGCCGTGAGGGCTACAACATCCAGTCGGAGAACCTGAGCAGGAATGCGATCCAATCCTCTAAAAACTTTGCCCCCAACCTGATCATCCTCGACCTGATGATGCCGGGGATCGACGGGATGATGGTCTGCCGGGATATGAAAGGCGACCCGGAGTTGGAAGATATCCCGATCATTATGTTCTCGGCGGTCAACCAGCCCGAGGTGAAAGACGAGGCCAGAGACGCCGGGATCAACGAATACATCACCAAACCGATCCACCCGAATGAGCTGAAAGACCCGCATCCGACGCTGGCTGGACGGCGAGGGAGAAGTCTTCTAACCAAAATTCATTAAAAAGAGACCTGAGAGGTCTCTTTTTTATTACTCCACTCTTTCTTTCATCATCAGGTGTTCAGTGATCCAGTCCCGATATAAGCCAGGTATCTCCCCAACCTGCCGGTAGCCAACCCGTTCATACAGGCGTTGAGCGTCTCCATTGAAATCAGCGACCACAAGGAAGACACGGGAGAATTCGGGGAAGACGGTATCCTCGAAGAATTGAGGCAGCTTACTCCCCACACCCATGCCCGCGGAGATCCTCCCGGACGGCGATCAGCTCCAGACAGGGAAACGAATTGAAAACTCCCTTCAGGATGTAATAGATGAACCCCAAACAACTCTTCTTCTCATCTATGGCGACAAAAATCTCTTCCTTCTCAATTCCCTCATTCAGCCACGAGACAGCATACACTCGATCGGGGAAATATTCCTCGCCAAGTCTGGAATTTAGCATAATGTCAATACACGGTTCAAGGTGAGATAAATCAGCTTTTATGATTGCGATATCCAATGTATCCTCCTGAAATCACACTCTGGAGGAATTTTATCATCAAGTGTGGCAGAAAATCTATTTTCCTCTGCCAAAACAGGCAGCTTCTCCCCAGATATTATGAAACCTTTTCTGAAAGCCGACCACTCACAACTGACCTCTGTTTTGTACTATAATCGGCGGAATATATTGAGGAGATGATGAACGAAATAAATCCCGACCACACCCGTAAGGCAGAATTTCATCGCCGGGGCAAAAGCCACCTTCCCCCTGATCGTGGGGGCGATCCCGTTTGGGATCATCTTCGGCGCGCCGGCTTCCACTGCCGGGCTGTCCAACTGGGCCACCCAGGCGATGTCGCTGTTCGTATTTGCCGGGTCGGCGCAGTTCATCGCCGCCACGCTGATTGCCGGGGGCAGCGGGGTGCTGCTGATCATCTTCACCACCCTGATTGTCAATCTGCGCCACATGCTGTATGCTGCCACGATGTCCCCGCATGTGCGCGACCTGCCGCAAAAATGGCTGCTGCCGCTGGGCTTCTGGCTGACGGATGAATCCTTTGTCGCTACGATCCAGCGCTACCAGCGGGAGGACGATTCCCCGAATAAACACTGGTTCTTCTTTGGGTCGGCGGTGTTCATGTACTCCAACTGGCAGGTGTGCACCTTTATCGGGATTTTGGCCGGGCAGCGGATCGAGGACCCGCTGAAATGGGGACTGGATTTTGCGATGATCGTGACCTTTATCGGGATGACGATGCCGATGCTGAAATCGAAATCAGCGGTGGGGGCGGCTGTGGCATCCGGGCTGGCGGCATTTCTATTGAGAGGATTGCCCAATAAGCTGGGGCTGGTGATCGCGGCGCTGGTTGGCGTGGGTGTGGGGATGGGGCTTTATTCCCTGCTGAAAGAAAAACCGGAGGAAGCGCATGACCCCGCGGAATGAATTCCTCTTGATCCTGGGTATGATGCTGGTGACCTTTGGCACGCGCTACCCGATCATGGCGCTGCTGAGGAAACGCCGGCTGCCAGAGCAGTTCAGGCTGGCGTTGGAATATGTACCTCCGGCGGTGCTGGTGGCGATCATCGTGCCGGAAGTGCTGGCTCCCAGCGGTGACCTGTTCCTTTCGATGTCAAACAGCGCGCTGGCGGCCAGTCTGGCGGCGGTGCTGATCTCGCTGCGGACGAAGAATCTGCTGCTGACGATCGTCGGGGGGATGGCGGTGTATTGGGCGTGGGGATGGGTGGGTGGTAGTCTGATCGTGTGAAAGAGAAGATGCTCTTGCCTAAGTAGATAGGAGATAGACGATTCAGATGGTATTTGCAGGGATCTACCGACCCCTGCACCCCGTCTGGGGAGGGCCGCCTCCCCAGACCCCTCGATGTGAAGCCAACCGGAGCAGCAATTATTTAGAGGCTCCATTCCAAATCCTGGTAACTCAGTCAACTCAGACTGTTTCCAAAATGAGCCTTATTTTCCGTTACAATAATTCCAAAATCAACCTTACACAAAAGAGGACCAAAACCAGGGATCAGGCACCTGGGCACTCAGAGAAACCGAATTCGGCTGCCTGCCTACTACCTACTACCTTCTACCTACGATTAAACTCAGGAAAACCTATGCTGCCAAAATTAAACAAAAAAGCGGATACTGCGGAATTTACTTCCAAATTCTTCCCCCAGCAAGTGCTGGTGCTCTCCTGCGGGGAGAACTTCATGCCGATGGGCTACTGGACGGTGATCTCGAAGGAACCCTTCCGGTTTCTGCTGTGCATGCAGGTGGGGAATCATACCCTCAATCTACTGCGCGAGTACCAGGAAGCCGCTTTACATTTCTTCCCCTGGGAGGAACGCGACTGGATCGACGCGGCCGGCCATCTCAGCGGGGAGACGACCAACAAGGCCGAGGAATTGCAACGCACATTGATCCCGGCGGAAAAGCTGATCTATACCAAACTGATCGAGGGAGCGGAGATTGTCTTTGAGACTGTGCTCTCCGAGGAGCTGGAGGGGCTGTCGGGGACTTTTGCCCTATTCGTGATGGATGTAGTCCATGTGCATGGCAACAAGCCGCCAGCCAAGCGCAAGCCGATCTTCTACCAGAGTGTGAAGGACTTTGCCACAGTTGGGGAGACGTGGAAATCGAGTAGGTGACTGAGATCCGTAGTACTCAAATATCAGGAGATAAAGACATGTTAAAAATCGGATCGATTGTATGGGGGGTAAAAGACCTTAACGAAGTATCAAGTTTTGGAGTAATGCCCTGAATTAGCAAACTGAAACGTGCGCCAGATGTCAATTTTGCGATCCTAATTCCGAAAGAAGGGAGCGGTGTTCAGTTATCCCTGAATTCAGCCATTACCTCCGAAAAACCGAAACGACATCATATAGATCTGTTCACCAGCGATCAGAAAAAAGAGGTGGAGCGTTTGCTGAAACTTGGCGCGACCAAAGTGGATTGGCGCTATGAGCCAAGTGCGGATTATGTCGTGCTGGCTGATCCGGACGGGAATACATTCTGCGTGGTTCAAGTGTAGGCAAGGTGGGTTTGCCGAGGTCGGTTTCGGTGATTTCGGCGCCTGGCAGGTCACGCACCTCGCCATAACGGCGGGGCAATTGGTTCTCTTTGTTCTAATTTTCGGATCCAGTTCTCCTCATGATGCGATTAATTATAGTCAAGCTGGGCAGTTTGGTGTAAACTTTCTGTATTCCCAATGCCAAGGAGGCGTACATGGCTGAGAAAAAGCCGCGTAATCGTTGGAGTGTTGTCGTAATTTTCTTCTTCTTCATGCTGCTTCACCAGACCGACAAGCTGCTGATCGGGCCGCTGAAGGGACCGATCAGTGAGGAGTTTGGGATCACCAATACCCAGTTCGGGATGGTGATCTCCGGCGCGCTGATCGTAGGCACGATCCTGTACCCGATCTGGGGCTACCTGTACGACCGTTTTGCACGCGCCAAACTGCTGGCGCTGGCCTCGTTCATCTGGGGGGCAACCACCTGGCTGAGTGCGGTGGTGCGCACCTACGGCGGGTTTGTGGCCACGCGTGCCAGCACCGGCGTGGACGATTCTTCCTACCCCGGGCTATACTCCCTGGTGGCGGACTATTTCGAACCCACCACCCGATCCAAAGTCTACGGCATCCTGCAGTTCAGCCAGCCGATCGGCTACCTGCTGGGGATGGTGCTAGCCCTGATGGTCGCACCGGGGCTGGGCTGGCGGAATGTGTACTATATCACCGGCGGGATGGGGATCGTGATCGCCATCGTGATCTTCTTCGGCGTCAAAGAAATGCCGCGCGGCAAATCCGAGCCCGAATTTGCCGGTATGGAAGAGATGCGCCCAGTTCAAGTTCTCCTGGGAAGCAGGCCAAAGCGATCTTCAAAAAGAAGACGATGTGGTTCATTTTCGGCCAGGGTTTTGCAGGCGTATTCCCCTGGAACGTGATCACCTATTTCTTCTTCGACTACCTGGCCAAGGAGCGCGGCTACGATGAGAACGCAGTGCTGTTCACCATGGTGCCGATGGTGCTGATCCTGGCATGCCGGGTACTTTGTCGGCGGGACACTGGGCGACTGGGCCTTCAAGAAGACCCGCAAAGGTCGCATCATCGTCTCAAGCACGCGGTGTGATCATGGGGGCGATCTTCCTGCTGCTGGCGATGAATTCCCCGATCGAAACCCAGACCAGTTCCTTGTTCTTCATGTCCCTGACGGCGATCTTCATGCCGCTGTCATCCCCCAATGTGCTCTCGACGATCTACGATGTGACCGTGCCTGAAGTGCGCTCTACGGCGCAGTCGGTGGAATATTTCATCGAGAACAGCGGAGCAGCCTTTGCGCCGATCCTGGCCGGGGTCATTGCCGACGCATTCAATATGGGCACCGCCATCGTGTGGATCAGTGTTACGGCCTGGGTGGTGTGCTTCTTCATCTACCTGGGAGCGCTGCGTTTTGTGGATACGGATATCCAGTCACTGCGCGATGAAATGGCTGCCAGGGCGGAGGCGGCGTAGAAAAATTTTCCATATCTTTTGGTTAGGGACAGGTAGAATCGACCTGTCCCTAACTTATTTAATCTCAAGTTTGGATTTTATTTATGCCGGAGATGGATACAATATGTTGAAATAGCGGACTGAAATATTGTACAATAAATTACCCTAACGTTTTCCGGATAAGCTCCAGCATTGCACATTAACAAAATATTTTTTGAGGAAACTATTTTTTTGAGAAACATTTTTCATTTCAAAGACCGATTTTGAATCAAATACAAATTTTTTTACTAGATTTCACACATAGAGCTGTTGGCTAATCAACCAGCTGGGCGTCATAATCCAAAAAGGAGGATGCTATGGCAAATGATAAATCAAAGAAGATCTCGCGTCATGATTTTCTTAAATTGAGTGGGGCAGCGTCTTTGAGCTTTGTGTTGTCGGCATGTGGTCTTCGCCCGGAGCAAACCGATCACGACCGGAACCAATCCGCCATACCCGGAGCCATTACCTTCAGACACTCCGACCCATTACCAACAAACACCCCACCCCCAGCACCCTCACCCATCCCCACTTGTAAAGACCCGCTGGTACCTTGCTCCCATGCCACCGGTGCAAGGAAAGCATTATAGCGCCAAAGTCCCAGATACTCTGGACCTCCAGCAGCGGGCAGAATTGGTCATCAACAGCTATGACCAACTGCACTGACCCAAACAATAACTATGCACCATACGAGAATATGTATATCGCTCTGAACCCTCCTAGACTGCGGGATACAAACCCAGTCGTTGGCAAATATTTTGAAGCGACGGCCTTGTTGCGTTATATGACCGGTAATACGGTCAATCAACATGTGGACCAGGCATGGCGACGCCTTTATCTCGAGATTTTCCACTTTAATGAATGGTGGGGAGCTGATCATGGCCGGATGCTTGGCTGGCTGGGGAATAATTACCAGATCGAAGGGGATCCGTGTTGGTTGAGCTTATGCAAACAGAGGATTGAGCATGCCATGCAGGAGGTGGTTTATCGGGATGATTATTGCTACCTACCGAATGCCCAGAGAGGTATGCCAACAGGCTGGGGTGCCACCTGGGCTGGGTGGGCGCTGCAAGGCCTGACGAAGATGTACCGGACGACACAATTACCAGAAGCCCTGGAGTTGGCCGGTAAGCTGGCCCGTTATTTGAAAGATCATGCCAAGATCTTTGATAGCCAGGGACGCTTCATTGCTACGCCAATGGGCATGGCGCAGCATTTTCACCATCCGGGCAACGCTTTGGAAGGTATTTCGGACTATGCCGCCGCTGCGGGCGACCGGGAATTCGCCGCTTTTGCCCGGACCAGCTACGAATGGGCGCGTGAGACCGGCTCGCCGCTGGTTGGCTTTTTCCCTGAATACATCAACGATTGGCCGGATGACCGTCCGTATGTTGATTGCGAGACCTGCTGCACCGCCGACATGATCCAGATAGCCATGACTCTGACGGAAGCGCAGCAGGGGGATTACTGGGATGATGTCGATCGCTACCTGCGCAATCAGTTCGTCGAAATGCAGTTGCTGGATGGCGAGTGGATCGATCAGTTGGCCGCGACCTTCCCTCCCACACCGCTGGAAACGAACGATGATGCAGACCGCGTCTCCGAGAAGCTCATCGGCTCGTTTGCCAGTTGGGCCGGTGCCAATGACTGGTACATAGGAGATATACAAGGCACAACCTTTTGCTGCATAGGCAATGCAGGGCGGGCGCTGTATTATGTCTGGGAGAGAATGATCGATTTACAAATAATACCCTCACCGTTCACTTGCTGCTCAACCGCGCCTCGCCCTGGGCAGACGTAGATAGCTATGTGCCTTATGAGGGGCGAGTGGATGTAAAGATGAAGGCCGCATGCGATCTGGAGGTTCGAATCCCTGAGTGGGTGAAGCCGGGTGAAGTGTCGGCATTGGTGAATGATGAACCAAGGCCGCTGGCTTTTCAAGGACGATATGCGTTGATAGGGTCTGTTATTGCGGAAGACTTTGTGACCGTTACTTTTCCGATCTTCGAGCGTACTGTTGAAACAACTATCGGAGAGGTTCCTTATACGCTGATCATCAAAGGGAATGACGTGGTTTCCATTGATCCACCTGGCAAATGGTATCCATTCTATCAACGTGCGAAATACCGTGAGAATCAAGTACGATGGGTAACTCGGGAGCGCTTCGTGCCAGCAATATGAGTCCTGAAGTGATGGGTTGAATTTTATTGTCAACTACGAAATTACAAGGCACCTGTGGATCAACGTGACGGCCTGCGTGCGCTGCGTTTTATTGACAAGGATATCCAGTCACTGCGCGATGAGATGGCTGCCAGGGCTGAGGCAGCGTAGAATAAATCTCTCAATCTTTTGGGTAGGGACAGGTCGAGTCGACCTGTCCCTACTTCTTAATCTCAAGTTTGGAAATTATTTATGCCGAAAATGGACGAAGATGCGGCCATGATTTTTATCATCTTTTTCAACCCGATGATATAGCTTTTTGATCTCTGGCTGATTGAGAAAACGAAGCACTTTTTTCTTCAATTGACCGCTGCCTTTTCCTGGGATTATCTCAACCAAACTGATCCGTTTTTCGATGGCTTCCTGGATGACGCGATTGAGTTCAGTATCAATTTTGTATCCCCGGTTATAAATTTCATGCAGGTCAAGTTTTAGTTTTGCCATAATGCAATGGTTTACCGATTTTCATATTCCTTCTGAGATTCGCTTTTTTGCCAGTTCGATATATTCCTGGCTGGTGTCATAGCCAACATAATGCCGGCCGGATTGGGCGGCAGCGACGGCGGTGGTGCCAGAGCCGAGGAAGGGATCGAGGATCACATCCCCCTGATAGCTGAGCAATCGGATCAGGCGGTCCACCAGGGCCACCGGGTAAGGGGCCGGGTGGCCGATGCGTTTGGCCGATTCCGGGAGCAATCTCCCAGACGGAGAGCGTGCCGGCCATGAACTCCTCTTTACTGATATCCGATTCTCCCCTTATCCGGGCGGGTGAAAGCCTGCTTGGCAAAAACCAGGATGTATTCATGCAGGTCGCGCAGGCGCGGGGATCTGGCATTCATCCAGCTCCCCAGGCGGTGCTGTTGGAAGCGCCTTTACCCTTCTGCCAGATGACCTCGCCCATCGGCAGGAAGCCAAGTTCCAGGTGGATCTGGTAGAAATAAGCGGTCAGGGGGATATAAGGCTTGCGCCCCAGATTGGCGATATTGATCGCATAGCGCCCGCCGGGACGCAGGGTGCGGTAGACCTCCGCTCCAACTGCCCGGATAGAGTGAGATACTCCTCCAGGGAGAGATCGTCGTCATACTGCTTGCTGGCGTTGTAAGGGGGCGAGGTAACCGCCAGCCCGATGCTGTTGTCGGGGATCTGGGTCATCTGCTCCGAGGATTGGCAGTAAAGCTGGTCAGCCCACTCGCCGGGTTCGGGCACGGGAATATTGGCAAGCTCTTCAAGCGGGAATCTCAGCGGCCATGTCCAAGTTCTGGTAGAGCCTGCTGTTGTAGAAACCCGAGGAATCGTGGGCCTCGCGCTTGCTGACGCCGAAGTCGGAGGTACGGGTGGGTTTGCTTGCCATGGGTTGATTATACAGGAGATGGGCACAGCCCACCGTGATTGGTGAATGGGGATTAGGCACTTAGGCACGCAGTGATCAGGAAAACCAGTTTTTCCCGAGAGAATGCTTCCGATTGAACCGCGGCGCCCTTTCAGAGCTGATTCCTCTTCCCGGTGGAAGAAGGGCAAACATGTCCAGCGGGGCGGGGAAATCCTTCACAGTCTGCGGGCCTTGGTAGACCTCGCCAGTCCAGTGGTCACGCCAGGCGCCAGGTGGGAAGTAGATATCGCGCTTGACGAGCACCTTTCTCCACCACGGGGGCGACCAGCAGATCATCACCAATTAGGAACTGCTGGGCACAGTCCAGGGCAGCAGGGTCATCCGGGGCGAGGAAGAAGACCGGGCGGACGATCGGTTCGCCGGTTTTGGCAGCATTCTGGGCAAGCTCTTCGAACAGTCGGCGTGAATTCCAGGTGCAGGTCGGCGTACTTGCGGCAGATGTCGGTACATTCCTCGCCAAACTGCCAGGGAGTGATCGAGAACTGCATCACCGGCATGAGGGCATTGAGCTGTGTCCAGCGGATGAGCAACTCCCCAGTCGGCCAGCCAAACATGGCTTTCTTGGCGATGAATTCAGGCACATCCGAGGCATGCACGCCAACCTCCTCATCACCGGTGGATTCCTGCTTGCGGCGTTCCATCACCGGGATGATCACGTTGTTGATCAGGTTGAGCAGCAGCTTATTCTTCGGGAACGTGAAATAGCCGTTGCCGCCGATCATATCCGGGAAGGTGAAGGGATAGCCGATCAGCGAAAGCTGCAGGGTGGCAGGGATGATCGCAGCGCAGGCCGTTATCCGCGCCCCAGGTGGACCACAGGTCCCACAGGCGGAAGAGGATTGGAGAGGTCTGATTCTGCCAGCCAGTGCGCACCTCGCAGAGGCTGTAATTGCGGCTGACCCAATCGACGTAGTCATGGGAATACTGGTTGCGGGAGTCGCCGGGTTTGTGGAGCACGGCATCTTTGGGGATATACACCGCCTCCCCGCCGTCGAACTTGAAGCCGTCCAGGCCGGTTCGCTCCTGGAGGCGGCGCAGGTTCCTGCCGAACCAGTCCATGGCGGCGGGGTTGGTGGCATCCAGCAGGTAGCCGCTTCCCTGCCACCACTTGATCAGGTAAGGCTCGCCCGCTCGGGTCCTTCATCAGATAGCCCTTCTCAGCACCCTCCGCGGCGGCTTTGGATTCTGGATGGAGGAAAGGATGCACCCAACAGGTGACCTTGAAGCCCTGCTGATGGAGCTGGTCGATCATCGCATGCGGGGTCGGGAATTTGGCCGGATCGAACTCAAAATCCCCATAGGTGGTCTGCCACTTGTCATCGATCTCCAGCACCTGGAATGGGAAGCGGTTAGAGATGATCTGGTTGGCGAAATCGAGCACCGTTTCTTCATCGATCGCGTCTTTATACTGCGCCCATGTCGTCCAGACGGGTGCACCGAAAAGCTCCAGCGGCGGGGTGTGATTGGGGTGGCCGACTTCCTCGATCACGACGGCGGTGGGCAGAGAGCGGATCGTTGAGGATGAAGAGATCGAAGCTGAGATCATCCCCTTCTAGGGTGATGTGCCCATCCCCAATGCCTTGGGTGTCAAATGCGGGGCGCTGGTCGAAGGGAATCTCCTCGCCAAAGACATACTCGGGAGGCTCATCAATGCTGTCCAGGTGGCTGGTTGATTCCCAGCTTGAAGGGGGAATGCACGATCAGGGCCGCGCCGGAATCGGAGATGAAGACCGGCGACATCAGATTGGAATAGCCGGTGGCGCCGGAATCGGAGGTCAGCACCTCGCTGAGCTGGAGCATGACCTTACCTAGGTCCCAGGGCTGGTTGACCAGTTCTCCCAAGTCCGAACCAGCGGCCTTCAATCGGGATGCGCACCTCGATCCCCGCCCCCTGCCAGCGGAAGCTGAACTTACGCACCTTCTGGGTGAGGCTCAAGCGCCGCCCTCAAATTCAAGATCGATGCCGTCGCCGTGGGGCTGCATATTGATGAAACGGTAAGAAGTTGATACACTTAGAACCGCATCCTCGCGGCGCCTGAACTGGAATTTGACGGGTTCTTTGTTGAAGATATAGCTGGTGTTGGTGATCTGCTCCATGGGTTCCTCCTATGGTAATTTACTTTAGTTTTTACTTACCTCATTACTTTTACCAACCTCATCCCCGACCCTTCTCCGAAAACGCCCCACCTGCCCGGTCTATACAAGGAGGAGGAGGTAAAATATGGAGGTGTGAGCTGGCAATAGTTCAGAGGAGAAACAATGAAGAAACACACTCAAGAAGATCGGACTGGTACTCGGCATCCTGATGGTGGCAGGGGCGCTGCTGGGCCTCTCCAGGCTGGATGATGCCCTGGCGAACGGGCAGCAAATCGCCATCGAAGTGCCGGGGGATGATACCCTGGTGGGTTCTACTACCCCGGTGACCTCTGAGAAGGGCATCCTGCTGCTGGAGGGCTTCGGCTCGGATCAAACCGCGCTGCGGCCGATTGCTGCAGAATTTTCGCCATGCGGGCTACCATGTGCTGACACTTCGACTTCTCCGGGCATGGTCGCAGCCCCGGCGGTCTGGACTTCGACAACGCAGCCACCGACCGGATGGCGAAGCAGGTGCTGGCAGCAGATGCTAAATTTAGGGAACTGAGTGGCCTTGCACTCCGACCAGATCACCCACCTGGGACACAGCCTGGGGGCACGCGTAGCGCTGCAAGCCGCCACGATGACGGATACCCCGCCGAAAACGCTGATCCTGCTGGGGACACAGGTCAACCTGATAACCAACCAGCAGGCCGAGTTCTTCACCGGCACCTCAGATGCTGATCTGGAGTGGGTGCAGGCCTTGGGGCCGGAGAATCCGAAGTCGAATGTGATCCTTATTTCCGGATACCTGGGACGATATTCTGACTCCTGACGCTGCTAATTGTTATTGGAGAAACTTGATAGGGAAGAAAATCCACCATATTTAAGACATCTAGGTTAGCTGATCCCAATGTTACATAATTATGAAATCTACGCACTGGAACTACGAATAACCATCGCTTTGGATACTTCCATCCCCAGGTAAATTTCTGGTTCCTCGGATTGGTAGGTCTGTTTCTCGCTCTGATCTCCGGCATTAGCCTGGTGGAACGCAAACAAACACCCGCCCCAGAGGCGAAGATCACCAGGGTAGGCTGGTTCATCGGGGGCAAGTTGCTGCTGTGGATCCCGGCCTTGATCCCCGGGGCAGTGATCGCCTCGGCGGTGTTCTTTGCCCCGTTGGGCACGCCGGCCTTCAATCTGTACTATATCGGCTTCTTTGGCGGGTACGGGGTGCTGATGTGGTTCCTGTATCTCAAAGGGCGGGTGCCGGGCGTAGAGGGCAAGCTGCTGCTCACTGGCAACCCGGCATCGGATGAGAGGAAAGGTTACCTGGCGGGATTTATCTTCCTGGCAGTACTGCTGGTAGTCTCGCTGATGGCCCGCTCCGGCTGGTGGTACACCTTCCCCTTCAATCACCGCTTGATCTGGCTGCTGGTCTTCACCCCGATCACCGCCCTGGGGTTCATCATCGGGCTACAAGAGATCGAGATCATCCGGGCCAGCCAAGCCAGGACAAAGGCTGGCTGGTGTGGGTCAACGCGCTGGTGGGACTGTTCCCCTTCTTCGTGTACACCGCCTTTTTGGCAGGAATGGGGTCTATCTCCGGGGTGGTAGGCAGCGTGCAGGGGCTGGTGATTCTCGGACTGGCGATCGCCACCGGCACGCTGGTGGAGAAGATCAGCGCGCGTCCGTGGCTGGCGGCGTTGTTGCAAGCCTTTCTGCTTTACTGGCTGATCCTGCCGCAGGGGGTGCTGTTCAGATAGTTTGATCGGATGATTATTCGATCCTTGGATTCAAGAATTTAGTGCAACGAATGGAGAGACACAATCATTGACGTATGCAGGCACCAATAACTATCAAACCAGGCTAGATTTGCTATAATGGTATCATCGCCTAGACCCAGGAAATCCGATGCCGAAATATAAATACGAGTGGGAAGACCCGGAGATCATCCAGATCAACACCACAGTGCCGCATACCGCGGCCAGTCTATCCATCCCAATGGAAAGAGCGCGATCAGCGGCGAAGTCCTCGCCCATGGGAAGTCTCGCTCAACGGGGATTGGCAGTTCCAATGGGCTCCTAACCCATGACCAAGCGCCCGGTAGATTTCTTCCAGCCGGAGTTTGATTGCCGAGGCATGGGACACGATCCCGGTGCCGTCCAACTGGGAGATGCACGGTTACAGCCGGCCGCAGTATATCAACATCGGGCCGCGTCCCGGGCTGAGCAAATCCCGCATCCCGACAGATTAACCACAAAATGAACCAGGTCGGCAGCTACCGGCGGAAATTTGACCTGCCAAAAGACTGGGCCGAGATGCGCGTCTTTGTACGCTTTGAGGGGGTGCGCTCGGCGTTTTATCTGTACATCAATGGCGAGAAAGTAGGCTACAGCCAGGGATCCTGCACGCCGGCAGAATTTGAGATCGGCGAGTATCTGCTGCCGGGCGAGAACCTGATCGCCGCCGAGGTGTACAGCCTGTGCGACGGCACCTATCTGGAAGACCAGGATATGTGGCGGCTATCAGGGATCTACCGGGATGTGACCCTGTGGGCGGCGCCGATGCTCCATCTCCAGGATTTTCACCTGTGGGCGGATTTCAACCCGGCGAAAAAGAAGACTTTGCTGCATATGATGACGCTGGTGGAAGCCAGCGATAAATCCACCGCAGTTCCCTACCATTTGCAGGTCAGCTTGCTAGATGATAAAGGCGAGCCGGTCTGTGAAACGATCGTGATCTTCGATATCACCCTCCCCGGCCGGAACATTAACCAGTCGCGGCTGGTGGGTGAAACCGAAGTGCCCTCCCCAAAGCGCTGGTCGGCCGAGTCGCCCTACCTGTACACCGTGCTGCTGGAGCTGATGGATGAGAAAGAAGATGTGATCGAAGCGACCACACGCAAGTTCGGCTTCCGCACGATTGAGATCAGGGACAACCAACTGTTGATTAACGACCAGCCAGTACTGATGAAAGGTGTTAACCGGCATGAATTCGACCCGGTCCGCGGGCAGGCAATTACCCGGGAGCAGATGGAAGAAGATGTCCGCCTGATGAAACAGTACAACATCAATGCCCTGCGGACATCGCATTACCCCAACCACCCTTACCTCTACGAGCTGTGCGACCGCTACGGCATTTATGTGATGGATGAGGCTAATGTCGAGTCCCACGGGGTTTCCAAACATATCCCCGGCAGCAAACCGGAATGGCGCAGTGCGGTGGTCAACCGGATGGTACGGATGGTGATGCGCGACCGCAACTATCCCAGCATCGTGATCTGGTCATTGGGTAACGAAGCCGGGCACGGGGAGAACTTTAGCCAGATGAAGAAAGCCGCCCAGGTGCTGGACGGACACCGCCCCTTCCATTATGAAGGCGACCACTTCCTGGAAGTCTCGGATGTGATCAGCACGATGTATCCCGGCGCCAAAGCGGATGGAGGCGATCGCCAAAGCCGAGGAAGTTGTCCGTTTTGGGGACTCTGAAAGTTTCTTTGGCCAGAAGGTGCCCCCGGAAGTGTACGGCCAGGCTCCTATGCTAATCTGCGAATATGCACATGCGATGGGCAACAGCGTCAGCGCCCTGGATGAGCACATGCGCATCTTTGAGCAATATCCGCAAGCGATGGGCGGTTACATCTGGGATTTCATCGACCAATCCCTGCTGAAGAAGGCAGAGGATGGACAAGATTTTTGGGCTTACGGTGGCGATTTTGGCGACATACCAAACGATGCCCACTTCTGCCTCAACGGGATTTTAGATGCCAGGCGACAACCACACCCGGCTGCATTCGAAGTTAAAAAGTGCTACCAGTATATCTCTGTGACGGCCGACGATCTGCTGACCGGGAAAATGACCGTCCACAACAAACATTGGTTCACCGACCTGAGCCAGTACCGGATGGAATGGGCTTTGCTGGAGAACGGTGAAGTCATCAAAAAAGGGAAGCGCAAACCATTGAAAACGCCGCCAGGAGAATCAGAATCGGTCACACTGCGCTATGAACTACCAAAACCCAAAGCGGGTGCAGAATACAACCTGGACCTGCGCTTCAAGCTGGCAGAGGATACTCTGTGGGCAGAGGCAGGATTCGAGGTTGCCTGGGAGCAATTGCCAGTTCCGCTGAAAGCGCCAAAGAAAGCAGCGCGGCGTTCCTCCAAATCAGCGGTGGAGATCATCTCGGACGAAAACGAGGTCATACTGAAGTACCGCGGCGGCAAGGTGCTGTTTGACCCGGCCAGCGGCGACCTGGTGGGGATTGAAGCCAAACGGCATCAATTGCTGTCCTCCCCGCTGGTACCCAATTTCTGGCGGGCGCCGCTGGACAACGATATTCTGGCCGCCATGTTCCTGCCCCTCGCCGAACCGGTGTTGAGTAAGCGGATTTTTTGGGCGGGAGCGGTGAATAAACGCAAGCTGACCAGCTTCCAGATGAAACAGATGGCAGATGGCAGCGTCCAGATCGCGGCTGACTACAAGATCCCGTCCGGAATGACCTCTCTTTCGCTCCACTATTCGGTATTCCAAAATGGAGAAATCAAAATCAAATACACCTTCACACCGCGCCGGGAGATGATCCGCGTGGGGATGAGCCTGGCGCTAACCTCCGGGCACGATCAGGTGCGCTATTTTGGGCTGGGGCCGCACGAAACCATGGTTGATCGGAAAGCCAGCGGTGCGGTCGGCGTTTATCAGACCGACGTGGAAGGCATGATCCACGACTACACCCACCCACAGGAAAACGGCAACCGCTCGGAGGTGCACTGGGCAGAGGTGACGGATCAGGAAGGCCATGGTTTGCGGATCGAGGCGGCCGGTGAGAGCCTGCTGAATTTCTCAGCCTGGCCGTATTCCCAGGAAGACTTGATCCGTGCAGAACACATCCACGAGCTTGTCAGACGTGATGAGACCACGATCAATATTGGCTATGCGCAGAAAGGGGTGGGTGATCTTTTCTCTTATCTTGAGGGGTACCCGGAAGGCGCTACCCTGCCTGGACAGCAGGGGTACAGTTTTAGTTTTGTGTTGAAGGCGGTCTAGTCTATCCCCTACTGTCAACTGGCTACAAACAACTGGCAACTGTCCTCACATCCCACTATTGACAGGGATGGATTTCTTTTTCTTTTTTCGTTTCGATTTATTCAGTGGATGGTTATTCCTGAGGCGCAATGCACCCAACTGGCTGAGATTAAAAATCGCGCTCACGCAGATCTTCACTGAGAGAACCTACCAGGGGGCGGTCTTCAACATCACCCGAAGCCCAAAAAGGCTGGCCGAGGGTGATCGCATACCGCCCGCGCAGGAAGAAACGGGAGATCACCCTTTCCCCCCCGACCTTGACATATTTATTGGTCATCCCTTCAATCGGCATATGGAAGCCCACCGGGATGATCGGCACGCCCGTCTGCAGGGCCATCCGCACGGCACCAGTCTTGAGCTTATTGACCTTGATCCCGTCTTTGATGTCGCTGAGACCGCCTTCCGGGAAGATACCGAGGTTCTCGCCGCGATTGAGGGCAGCAACGCCGGCATTGAGGGCATGAATCCCATCACGCTTATCCACAGGGATATGTCCGGAGCGGCGGAACAATCCTCCCAGGAAGGGTTTCTTGAAGATATCGGCATTGACCATGATGCGGGTCTTTTCTGGCAGGACGGTAAGCAAATAAAACGGATCGGTGGTAGTGGGATGGTTGCCGGCAAAGATCTTTGGTCCGGAGGGGATTGGACCGCTAGCCTGGACATCCAGCACCAGGCGCATCCTGGCAAACTGGTTCAGGATGGCGATCCCGGCCCAATAATACAGCCCTTCCCTGGCTTTGAGGAACTGGCTCTCATTGGACCACTTGACCTCTTGCTGCATATGCAATAACTTCATAAGCTGGCTTCCTTATTAGTAATTTTCCTTATTCGACTGGAATAACTGGGAATATAGGTCTAGAAACCCTACAGTTAGCTATACGTTACGCTGTAAAAAAAGTAGCAAACGGGTATCAGGTGAGTTGAGCGGCAAATTCGATCAACTCGGCGGATAATTCATCCGGGCGATCGACATGGATATCGTGGGCAGTGTCCTCAAACCAGTGGACACGGGCATCAGGGATAGCAGCAGCAGCGGACTCCACCCATTTACGTTTTTTAACAGACATCTCGCCGTCATCGCCAGCAGGGCAGATCAGTACCGGAACGGAGACCTTAGGGAATAAGGCGGTGACATCCTGATCGTATAAGGCGCGCAGGATAGTCATGTGGTCATCAAGCGACAGCCAGGGATAAATAGTGCCATCTCGAAACAGCTCAAAGTTTCCGAGGGTCATCTCGACACCCTCCGGGACCCATTTGGGATGCATGGCAGCGATCCGGTTAGCCAGATCAACCTTGAGCATTCCCCCCAGATCAGGGGGCAGGAGCTGCTTGGAGACCTCCTCCCATGGTCCGCGGGCAGAAAGACGAATGAACCCGCCATCCACGAAAACTAGTCCGCGGGCCAGATCCGGATAGCGCACCCCAGCTTCGAGGACCACATTCCCGCCCCAGGACTGCCCCACCAGTATGGGACGTTCCAATCCCAGGGCACGCACCAGTTGAGCCAGGTCCGCTGTGATGGTTGCGAAATCGTATCCGTGGCTGGGTTTTCCACTTCTTCCATGGCCGCGCTGGTCCACGGCAATCGCGGAGTATCCGGCGGCGGCTAGTTTGAGAGCGACCAGATCCCAGGTGCGGGCATTGCTGGATAGTCCGTGCAGCAGCAGGAAAACCGGCCGTTCTGGATCCTGCACCGGTGGGTGCCAGACCCGGAGGTGCAGGCGAACCTGATCAAGCTGGATATTTTTGTCTTCTGGTTGAGTCATGGGTTAATCCAGGGGAAGCAGTTCCGGGCCATCCAGGGTATCGTTGACCTGCCAGCCAAGGGAGGCAATTTCCTCACGCAGTTCATCGGAGGCAAACCAGTCCTCCCCGGCGCGGGCGGTCTCCCGTTCTGTTACCAGGGCGATGACATCTTCGGGCGGAGGAGGCGGTGCCTGGGCAGCCTGCGTATGGCGCTGCTGATGAGCAGCGACTGCCTGTGCCCACACATCTGGATCAATGCCCGCCCCCGCATTCGGGATGAACGGGTCCCCGATCAGACTGAGGTCGAAATTCTGCCCGGAGGCGAAAATATATTCCTCGCCGGTCTTCAGCACGGTGACGCGGCCGTTACCCATCACCTGACAGTTGCGGGTATCAAGATCAATTGCAATCGAAGTGTGGTCATCGATCCCGAGGAATACCTGATCCTTAGGGAGCAGCTCAAAGAGGGCATCGAACCGCGTCCTGCCAATATAGCAGCGGCTGGTGTCGACCTCATCTCCGCCATCGTTGTTATTCCAATGCGGGACGATGGAAAGCGGCAAGTTGAAGGCTCCGAAGAAATCAAGCCCGTCCTTCCAATGAATCTCCTCCCCAACCTTGAATATCTCATAGACTGGAATGGTGAAACGGCCAAAGGCTAAGGTGGCCGCGCTGGAGAGCACCAGTGCTGCTCCCATCTGAATGCGGGCATTGATGATCTCGTAAGCCAGAGAATCCTGCAGCTGGCGGACGGCGTAGGTCGGGCTGCCGGGTCCAAGGAGGATCTCATCAGCTTGATAGAGTGGAGTGACAATTTCGGGGTCGTCCGGGCTGAACTCGGTGTCTTTTTTGCGGGCGGGCACCTGAAAGATATGCGGATTGTAGTTGGTCAGGCGAACTTCTAAAAAGTCTTTGATCTTACCAGCGACCCGGTCGGCGTTGAGTTCAAAACCAGCCGGGGTTTCCAAAATGGCAATCTGGGGATCGGGCGGCATGCGGCGGGCGGCATATTCATGCGCCTTGCCGCTGGATGGAAGGGTTTCCCCAGATCCCAGTAAGATGATGACCCCTGGTGTAAATGGTTCCATAAAATGATTCCTGAAGCTTGGTTGGTAGGAATAATAATCCGACAACACCAGGGGAATTTATGTTACGTGGAGATCCAACAATCATGCACCGAGGCAGTAAGGGACCAGGAAAAAACCAACCCCAATCCCCACTTTCCCCCTTTTCAAAGACAACCACGATCTGCTGCTCGAATGCTTTACCTTACCTCATGATCACTACTTTTTCCATTTTTGTCTGTCCTATCTTATGTTTTTTCTTTTAATCCTATTTCAGGACGAGACATTTCAACTATCTACTACTTACTGCCTACTGTCTACTTCTCCAGAATGATGCGGGCATCCAGGGCGAGGCAGCCTTCGCCCTCGGGGAGGACTCGCAGCGGATTGATGTCCAACTCGGCAATCTGGGGGAAGTCTGAGAGCAGTTGGGAGAGACGCAGCAGGGAATCGATCAGTGCTTCCACATCCAGAGGGAGGCTGCCGCGGGCGCCGCGCAGAATCGCAGAGCCGCGCAGATCGGAAATCATCTCCTCGGCAATGCGGCGTGAGATCGGGGCAACGCGCACAGAAGTCTCCTCCAGTATCTCTACAAAGATGCCGCCGAGGCCGGCCATCACTACCGGGCCGAACTGGGGATCCTGCCTGCCGCCGAGGATCATCTCGCGCCCGCCATCAACCATCGGCTGGACAAGTACAGTACCGAGATCTTCACCGGGATACAACTTGTTTATCCGGGATTTCATCTCGCTGTAGGCATCTTTGACTGCTCCGGGGGTGCGCAGGTTGAGCTGTACGCCGCCGACATCGGATTTGTGCGAGATCTGGTCGGCAATGATCTTAAAAGCCACCGGGTAGCCGTATTCCTCGGCAAACTGGATGACTTCCTCAGCAGAATTAGCCACGGCGCACTTGGCTGTGGGAATACCGTAAAGATCGAGCACCTTGATCGCCTCCGAGAGAAGCAGGTCGCGGCTTTCTGCCTGGGCGGAGTGGATTATCTCCAGAACCGGGGCTTCGTCCACCGGGAAATGCTCGATTACCTCACCTTCCTGAAGCCGGCGGGAGATCTTGCAGTATTTCTGGTTCAATTCCAGAGCGCGGATGGTTTCGACCACCTGGGTGAAGATGGGGAAATCGTAATTTTGTTTCTGGTAGCTGACCTCCTGGGCCGAAGCGGAAATGTAGTAGGCGACGGGTTTATCATATTTCTTGACTGCCCGCATGATATGCTCCAGTAATTCCCGGCTGGCCTCGTTCTCCGCCGCCGAGATGGCTGTGTGCAGGAAGACCACCCCGTCCACAGAATCCAGTTGGAGGGTCTTCTCCACGATCTCGGCGTACACCGAGAGATCGAACAGGTCCCCCAGATCCAGCGGGTTGGTGAGATTGATCACCGAGGCGCGAAAATGCTTTTCTATCTCGTGGAGGAAACTATCCGGCAGGTCAGTGAGTTCGAAACCGGAAAGCTCGCAGGAATCGGCGGCGATGATCGCATGGCCCCCGGATCGGGAGATGATCGCCAGGTTCTTGCCTTTCATCACCGGCAGTTCAAGGATCTTCATCGAATTACCTAGCGAAGTGGCATCGTGGATCCGCATGATGCCAGCCTGCTCGAAGGCGGCATCCACCACCTTATCATCGCTGGTCAGTGAGGCAGTGTGCGAGAGGGCGATCTGATTGCCCAGACGCCCGATATTGGATTTGAACGCCAGGATCGGCTTTTTGGATCTCCTGGCGACCTCCATCAGAGAGCGCCCATCCTGGATGCTTTCCAGATAGAGGAAGATCAATCCCGTCCCCGGGTCTCCGATCAGGTATTCAAGCAGTTCCACCGCCCCGATATTGAGCATATTTCCAGCCGAAACGAACTTGTTCAGCCCGATGCCTTCATTGGTCATCAAGTTAAGCACAGACATCCCCACGCCACCGCTCTGGGAGATCATCGAGACACGAGCCATCCTTGATGAATTTATGCAGCCGCGGGAAGGGAACACAGAAGCCATTTTCCATACTGATGACCCCGATGCAGTTTGGCCCGACAAAACGGATGCCGTAACGCTCGGCGACCTCAACCATTTTGTCTTCCAGTTTTTTGCCTTCTTCGCCAAATTCCCGGAACCCAGCGGACTCGATGATCGCCCAGCGGACACCTTTTTCGCCGCACTGCTCCAGAATCCCCGGCACAGTCTTCGGGCCGGGGTCATGATCACAGCCAGGTCAACCTTGTCGGGGATATCGGTGACGGTGGGATAGATCCGGCGGGTCTCGATCAGTCCACCGCTGGGGCCGACGGCATACACCACGCCGGCAAACCCATACTCAACCAGATTGCCGACAATGTTCCTGCCGAGGTTATCTGGCTTGGCAGAAACACCGATCACGGCAACGCTCTGGGGATAAAAGATCTCACGCATAAATATTTCCTTTTATGTTTAACAGCCTTCAGGATTTACCCAAGTAGGATCAACAGCATAGAGACAGCCGTCTTGGCAACAATGCTATGGGATAGATTTGCCGGCATGTGGACAAAGGCATTCTTGCCCACATCCGATTCATCTTCGCCGAGGGTAAGGACCGCCTCGCCCTCCAGGAAATGCAGCATGGCTGGTTTGGCAGCAGTATGCTCGGAGAGTTCCTGCCCGGGGGCAAACTGGAACAGGATCACCCGGGCATCCTGTCCCTGATAAAGCGTCTGGCTCAGGATACTGTCACCAGGGATCTCAGGTGTTTTCTCAAGCATATTTTCGATCAATTTATATTCGCTCATCATGGTTCCTTTCAATAATTTGGATATGGTGAATTCTTATTCATTTCGATGGCAGCATCGCCAGTTTCGGTGAGGTCTTCTTTGATGATCTCGAGGAAGATCTCAACAATCCTGGGATCGAAATGACTGCCGGACTGCTCCTTAATATACTCGTATGCGTCCTTTTTGGTCCAGGCCTCACGGTAGGGACGATCGAAGACAACGGCATCCCAGACATCGACCACAGAGAAGATCCGGGCTGCCAGGGGAATATTCTCCCCCTTCAAGCCGTGCGGATATCCGCTGCCATCCCATTTTTCATGGTGATAGTAGGGAATATCCAGAGCAGCTCGCAGATAAGGAATCGGCTCAACATCTCATAAGCCAGATGGGGATGCGTTTGCATCTGTACTTCTTCTTCCTTGGTCAGACGGGCCTTTCTTGAGCAGCACGCTATCCGGCAAACCCATCTTGCCAATATCATGGAGCAAAGTGCCGCGGCGGATGTTGGCCAGTTCGGTACCGCTGATCCCAAGCGTCTTGGCCAGGCCGCATGGTCAGTTCTGTCACCCGGCGGGAGTGACCAATGGTCTCCCGGTCTCGCAGCTCCAGGGCGTAAGCCCAACCCTCCAGGGTGCGGTCGTAGGCAGAAACAAGCTCCTCATTCGATCGTTTGAGACTGGTAAGCAGATCATCATTCTCAATGGCAATCGCCGCCTGCGTAGAGAGTGTGTTGAGCAGATCGGTCCATTCATCATTGGGTCTGAATTTTTCACTGTGGAAAATCTCGATTACGCCCGCGAATCATACCCGCGAGTGACCAGAGGGCGCACAGGTGTATCCGCTTGAATATGGCAGGGAAATACCGCCAACTGGAGTTCTCGATCTCGGTATGCACTATCTGGCGGGTATTGACAGCCTCCCAGGCATCAGCAGGTTGAACAAACCGGTCTTGCTGACAGGGTTTGGCGAGAGATAACTTTTCTCTGCTACCAACTCAAAGATGCGGGCTTCGGTTCAAAGGAGAAAATCCGCACCAGATCGACATTCAGAAGGTTCAGGGCTTGCTCCAGGAGGACATCAAAGGTCAGAGAAAGATCCAGGCTGCGGGAGATCGCCTGGTCAATGGTATGGATGGCCTGAAGGACTTGTAAACGTCGCTGGGTCTGCCCAAACAGACGGGCAGACTCAATCGCAATCGCAGCCTGGTTGGCAAAGCCGCTTGCTTTATGGGCATCGGATCGGCTCAAAACCGGCAACCTCATCACTCTCAATCGACAGCATGCCAATGACCTGCTCACCTACGATCAGTGGTACCCCGATCCAACCGCGGATATAGCCGATCGCATCCGGAAGGTATGAACCCCTCAACTTGCTGAAGATCGTCGATCAACAATCGGGTCAGGCTTTTCAGTGATCCTATCCAGGACTATCTTTCGGGCAATCGGGACTTCTTGCCCAGATCACTGCAGTGGCATCGATCATCAGCCCCTGGGCAGCAACAGTCCGCAGGATATCCTGGTCCAGCAAATGGATCCCGGCGCTGGAAAAATCAACCACACGGTAAAGTTCAACCAAGATATTATTCAGCACCCTGCCCAGATCCAGATTAGAAGTCAGGGCAGTCGTGGTCTTGAATAGAGCCTCTGCTTCCATTCGCCGGCTGCGTTCAGATTCGAGCAGACGCGCATTTTGCAGGGAAAGAGCTGCCTGGCGGGTAAAAGTGATCATCGCCTGGCGTTCCACATCTCCCCAATGATGGGGAGCCGGTTTGACACAGCCGATCACAGCATTGGTCTGCCCTTCATAGACCAACGGCCAGAGGGAGATTGAACCGACATTATTTTCCAGTGAAGACTCTCGCAGGGGATGATCCTGGTTTAAGTTTGGCCACATCAGTGCAGATCCAGGGTTTAGGACTGCGAACCGAGATCACTCGCGATCGTTTCTGCATATGATGCTGGATAAAATCCTCTGCAGATTTTGTTCCAGACACAAGAATACTTTCCGGCTTGATCCTTTTCAAGGATCATGCCACCAGAATTGTTCATGCAGATCACAAGATCCCTGCCCAACTTCTGGATCACCTGGGAAAAGGAAAGCGATCGATTCAACGATTCGCTGATCCCGGCCAGCTGTTTGCTCAACCTGAAACGTGTGCTGACATCATCGAAAGCCGGCCATTGGTGATGGCAATCGCTGCATGGGAAGCCAACGAGACCAGGAACTGGGTCTGATCTCTCGGTGATCACCATTTTGTCGTAATACTGGACATTCAGAGCACCGATGACCACTTTGCCATAGATCAGCGGAACACCCACCCAGGAGCCGACCATACGGGTCTGCATCTGCTCGATACCGACGATCAGAGGGCTGTTTTCGAGGTCATCGACCTGCAGCACCTGCCCGGTTTCGATCACCAGTGAGGTGAGGCCGCCTTGCTCAAGAGGTAAAACGATCCCCCTGGTCTCCTGGTTGATGTCACCATTGCTTGTGGAGACGGCTACCTCAAGCTCCTGTCTTTCCTGATTGTAGAGGGTTAGCATGAAGAAATCAGGAGAGAGCATCTCATTGATCTGGGTGGCGATCAGATAGATCAATTCATTCGGATCGAGGATCCGGCTGGTGGTAAGCACTGCCTCATTCAACAAAGCCAACTGCATAGCCTGTTTTTCTACGGATTCAAAAGAAGTGACTTTCTCAAGGGCAGTGGCAATCTGGTCTGCCATGGTCTGAAGCAGGATCTTGTCCTCAATATGGAAAGCGTTGGTCCCCTTCCTTTCAGCATTGAGCACACCGATGACCCTCTCACCAGCTTTGATGGGAACACATAATTCAGACCCCATCTCAATCCCGGGAGTGATATAGTCAGGATCAAGTGAAGTATCTGAAACCATCACAGCTTTGCCTGTGGAAAACACTTTGCCGATAATTCCGATATCGGGGGGGAAATGATATTCCATTAATTCATCAGGTACGCCGCGATAGGACGGGTGCATTTTCAAAATACCTTGACCCTCATCCCATAAAATCACGCCAAAATGATCGGGGAAGAGGCGTTCACCGATGAAGCGGTCACGCTGGTAACCAGATCATCCAGGGAATCAGCACCTGCACCAGTGGCAGCGATCTGGTTGAGAAGCATCATATCGTCCAACTGCTTTTTGAGGAGATGGTCGGTCTGCTTCCTTTGTGTGATATCTTCTACCGAGCCTTCGTAATAAGCGACCTCACCATGGGCATCATAGGTTACCTTTATATTTTCCTTGAAGAAAATACGCTCCCCTTCCTCGGTGATCCACTCAGATTCATACCCGATGATCTCGCCTTCCTCGCGGAGCTTATCATTGATCTTGTCACGTTTATGCACAGGTTGAATTCCGGCATTCGTCAGGGTTTTTCCCCTGATCTGTTCAAAATCTGCAACCCGGAACTGTTCTAAAAATGCCGGATTTGCCATGATGAAGCGGCCATCTTTATCGGTCCGAAAGATGCCAACGGGTAAGTTGTTAAATAGACTGCGGTAGGAAGATTCCTGTTTTTTAAGATCGTTGATAAGGGCGGCATTGGATAACGCTGCGGAGATTGTGCCTGCAAAGACAGTCAGCGCCGGGAGATCATCTGCGGTCAGTTCAGGGCCGGCAATATTGAGCACCCCGATGATCTTCTCCTGATTGTAGAGCGGCAGATAGACGGCCGGATCGCGGCCAAAGTTTTCCGCCAGCCGGGCCAGGAGACTATCTTCCGAAAATGGCAGCATTTGGGGAAGCACTTTTGAAGTGTTTTCAATAAAGACCGATTCACCCTCCTGAAAAGCCCGGCGATAAACGTCTACCTGGTCTACATCGATTGAATAATCGACCGCATTGAGATTGAAGAGTTTCTCAAAGCGTTGCAGAGCGCTGGTACGGCCTGGCTGGGCAATCGACTTGAAATGGAGTTTCTGGTCTTCGAGGTTGAAGATGGCAATCCCGCCACGAAGGCCCAATTGGGCAACCTGCTTTTTGAAAACCTGATAGACAAAGTCTTCGGTATTGGTGGAATGGCGTATAAAATCAGCAGCGAGATTGGTTGCCTCCAGCCATCGGGCGAGATTTGAGGCATGTTCAGAGCTGGCTGATGGCATCAGGATTGCTCCCGGTTGTGGGGCGTACCAACCCTGTTCTTACCGCTGCGTTTAGCCTGGAACATCACCTGGTCGGCTGCATCGAATAAGGTACCCGGATTCTCCCCATCGCGTGGAAATTCCGCCACGCCAATACTGATCGTTCCACCCGCTATGAACTTATCTTTGAACGCATTCTCGACATTCATTCGAATCCGTTCGGCCAATTCCACTGCGCCCAGACATGTGGTGTGAGGCAAAATGACGCTGAATTCTTCACCGCCGATGCGGGCAACTATATCAGATTCACGTACTGAGTTCGTGATCAGGCTGCCGATCTGACGGAGATGGAGATCCCCACGGCTATGGCCGTAACGGTCATTGAACTGCTTGAAATCATCGATATCCATGATCAGTAAAGCAAGAGGATAGCCATATCGCTTCGCCCGATGGATCTCAGCAGCCAGGGAGGTATCAAATGCCCGTCGATTAAACAAACTTGTCATGCTGTCGGTATTGGCGAGATGGTCCATCCGTTTCAGCAAGCGGGCATTCTGAATAGCGACGCCTGCCTGGGCAGCCAACTGCTGGAGTAACTCTAATTCCTCCTGACCATAGGCATTGGGCAAATAGGCCTGTGCTGAAAGCATGCCGATGACCTTGTTACCGATCGAGAAAGGCACCGCCACAATGGAGCGTACCTGATCCTGATGCCCAAAATGTTCACCCTTGAACTCCGGTCTGGCCAGGATGTCAGTTTCCAGAATGGTCTGCCCGGTCTGGATGACCGTGCCAGACATCCCCTCACCGAGAGGGATGCGAATATTCTGCTCACGCCCGGCGCGATCGATCAGGTAAGCGCCATCAATGAACTGCTCTGTCTCATCCAGCAATGAGATCACAAAGGCTTCAACCAGCATAAGTTCAGAGGCAGCATTGTGAATAGAGTGATAAATATATTCCAGATCTTCGCCTGCCCTGATCACTTCCTGGGAAGCGTGGTAAAGGATCGAGCGGTGATTTGCCGCCTGTGTGGCAAGATCATAGAGACGGGCATTCTCAATCGCAATTGCTACATGGTCGGCAAAAGCGCTGACCAGGCGAATGTGGTCTTCAGAGAAATAGCCCTCCTGTCTGGAATCGATCGCCATCATTCCGATGATCTCACCCCTGGTGATCAAGGGACCCCTAACCAGGAAAGGATGTGGTTGTGCGGTTCCTCCCGAAATGGCGGGTATTGTTCCGGAGCATTTGAAAGAATATGAGGACGGCCTTCCTGGATGACGATCGAATTGGGATTGTCTCCCGGAATTGGGAATCTGATCCCGATGACATTATAGGGATCTTTCCAACCACTGCCTGCTACGATCTCCAACTCCTTGCTATCACGGAGCAGCAAAACTGAGGCAGAATCATGAGGGAGGATATTTTGCAATTCCTCAAGAATACTGGAGGTAGTTTCCTGCAAGTCAAGAGAGGAAAGGACAGAAACCCCTGCCTGCTGAACCGCCTGGAGTGAATCGATCTGCACAAGACTGCTATGGGCGAGCTCGTTTAGATAATTCAGGAGACCGATCAAAAAGCCAACCACCGACATCATGGCGAGGTACAGCCATATATCCATGGCGTGATAGGCTTCAGGCGGCGCCAAAAAACGATACACCAGGGGAGGAAGAAAAATAATCAGAAGGACGATCGTCTGGCGGCGGGTGATGACCAGGAAGGCGATCAGCATCGTGATCACAACTGCCAGAACACCAGCTAATGTAAACCCTTGATACAGGATGGCGAAAGAGAATAGATAAAAAAGACACTCACCAACAGATACCGGGCAGCCCTAAACTTGTCCAACCAGATGAGGATAAATCCGATCCCGACAATGGTTGCCAGAAGGAAAAGGACTCTCCAATCAACTCCGACCTGATGCCAAATAATGAAAATACTCCGAAAACAACCAGTCCGATCACAACAGGAAGAGCCACCACGATCAACGCTGATAAAACCACATAATCCTTTCGGGATCGATCATCCTGGAAGGCAACTTTGAAGACCGGTTCCAAAAGTGAGTGGAGCTTTTCATACAAATTGATCATGATTAGTGTATTATATCCAATAAAGTAAAACCACCTATGAAATTTCAGGATTGGACTTCAGTGGGTTGCTGAAGGCAGGAAGACACCGCCTATGATCGATCTTACCCGATTGCGAGCCTTTATTATTGCGGCTGAGACACTCAGTTTCTCTGAGGCCAGCAAGCAACTGCATCTAACACAACCAACCATCAGCCATCATATTAAAACACTTGAGAAAAATCTGGGGGTGGCTTTATTTGAACGCCGGGGAAACCAATTGGTGTTAACCGAGGCAGGCACGATGCTAATCCCATGGGCAAAGAAACTGATCCTGCAATCTAACGAGATCCAGGAACTGATGGGGGCGATTCAGAACAAAGCAGTGGGGCATCTACGGATCGCTTGCAGCGCAGCATCGGGAAAATATGTCCTGCCGCATATCGCCGCCCGGTTCCGCAGGCGCTTCCCAGATGTCCATGTCAGCATTCTCCCCTGTTCCTCAGATGAGATCGTTCCCAGGCTGCTGGATGATCAAGCTAACCTGGCGGTTATGACCCATGAACTGGATTCTCATTCGATCCAGGCGCAGACGCTGTATATCGATACGATCCAGATGATCGTGCCGGCAGACCACCCCTGGGCAAACAGAGATGATCTGACCCCTTCTGATCTGCTGGGCGAGAAGGTCATCATGCGGGAAGCGAGTTCCGGGTCCCGGCGGGTAGTGCTATCGGAATTGAGCAAACATGACATCCAATATGAAGACCTGGATGTCTTCCTGGAAATTGGCAATGCGGAAGGGATCGTTCAGGCAGTTGGAGCTGGATATGGGGTCTCTTTCGTCAGCGAACATCTTGCCCGGGAAGGAAAAGAGCTGGGAAAAGTGGCCGTTGTGAAGTTGGCAGACTGGAACCTGCACCGCCGGGTATTTTTGGCGAGAAGGATCCTGAATACCCCCCAACGGGTGACAGATGCCTTCTGGAGTTTCGTTCACGATCCATCAAATAAGGATCTACTCCCCCTGCCCTTCAATGACTGAGTTAAACTTTCGGAGCCGCATCCCCATGCGGCTCCAATTAGGAAAGGTAAAGAGTAACGAACAGGAAGCTTATGCTCACGACATAGTCGTTCTCTTGAGTGACATTATCATATTCCGGTTCAGAGCAGAATAGCAGGGTCTTTTGTCCCAAACAGAATAGATTTATGCTATGGAATTCGATAGATTATATCTATAGTGAGGATTTGGCTAATTCGTGGAGATACCCGCCTGTTAGGCTTCGATGTATGATCCTCGAAGCTAGCAGCCAGATCCAGCACCATAGCACAAACTCATCAGATTTTTTAGGGGAAGATGGGAAAATCACCGCCAAAGACAGATTTTTAGCACCTTTGTCCTATTCGTTAAGAGGTAAAAACCTCCTCTCCGGTCCTCTGTTCCTATTGACCCGGGTATTCAAAATCCCTACAATGATTACATACAGGGCAAATCCTTCACTTATCAAGAGACTTCGCCTTCCCTGATGACTGACAACCGATTGATACAACCTGAGGAGGTTAATCATGTTCAAAAAATGGACATTATTGTTAAATTTTCATGCTGCTCCTGGCCGGATGCAGCGGAAGGTCAGGAGGGACGTATGTCTGGATTGACGTTCCTCTGAATCCGACATCCCTGGCGGAGGTGGTCCCTGTCAATATTGTTGGCCACGCCTCCAGCCCTGAAGGGGTCGCCCAGGTAGAGGTATGGGTGAATGGCAATCTGGTCGAGACGATTTCCAACCCACCTGGAGATGGGAATCTGGCAGAGTTCGAATCCAGCTTCACACCCACCGGTCCAGGGGACTACAATGTTCAGGTGGTGGCTACCGGCGCAAACGGGGTAGTCAGTGATCCAGACAATGCTGTAGTGACGATCGGTCAGCAGGCAGCCTCGCTGCCCCAGGCTGATGAGACCCAAGCTCTACCGCCAACCCCTACAGACACACCCACGCCGACACCAGTACCCGTGACACAAGTGCCTAACGATGAAGAACCAGTCATCAATTACTGGGCAGATCCGGAGACGATTGAAGCCGGCGGCTGTACAACGATCTATTGGGATGTCCAGAATGTCTCCATTGTTCACTTTGGCGGACCGCGACCAGAACCTTCAGGGCAGCTACTACGAGTGCATGTGCGAATCACAGACTTACCCGATGACGGTGACCTATTTTGATGGCACCGAGGAGACTTTCCGGGTGACGATCAATGTCACCGGTGTGTGCGCTGATGCCCCCACCCCGACATTTACACCAACGCCAACACCAACGATGGCGACACCGCCTCCAGATACGAATGGGCCAGCGGAACCAACCGTACTGAAACCGGTCAATGGGTACGAGTTCTCCTGCATTCCCTCGCTGATGCTTCGCTGGACCGCACCTAGCGATCCCAGCGGGATCTCAGAGTACCGGATCCAAGCCGAAAGGCAGCCCGGAGATAACAACTGGCAGTCAATCCCAGGCAGTGTATTCACCGGTATTTCCGTACTGGAGAAAGAACTGACCGTGGAATGTGGATTTATGTACCGCTTCAGGGTCCGTGCGGTAGATGGCGTTGGCAACTTGGGTGACTTTTCTGACTGGTTTTACTTCACCATCAAACTCAACTAGGGAGGGATAACAATGGAAACCAAATCAAAGTCCCGCGTATGGGTGATCGTCCTGATCCTTGCGGCAGTGGCATTTCTAGCGCTGATCCTCTTGCTTGGCTATCGCTATATGGCTTTTCGCCTGGAGGCGAATATCTCGCCACCCCAGGTGCTAATCCACCAGCCCTACAATCAAGAATCGTTATATGAACGGGTCGGAACCACAGTCCACGCCACAGCACGGTCTGAAGATGGAGTCTCGCGCATAGAGTTATGGGTGGATGGCGAATTCCAATTCGCGGTGGATGCCAAAAACGGAGAGGCAATCTCCCCACTGGTGCTGCACAAATCCTGGGCGCCAATCGGAGTTGGGACCCACGAGATTATCATCAGGGCCATTGATAGCAAAGGAGTGGCAGGGGTGGGCAGCATCATTGTGACGGCGGCCGAGGCACCGGAGGATGTGCCTGCTGGGATCGATCCGCTAGCGGAAGAACCCTCCGAGGGGGGAGATGTGCCAGTGATTGATGAGCCAGGCGATCCAGGGGATGAGCCTGCCCCTGGTGGTGATGAGCCCGCTCCCAGCGGTAGTGGTGAAGAACCTGAACCCAGCGGCGGTGGTGGGGAACCTGCTCCCGGCAGCGGTGGAGACGAGCCTGGTCCCGGAGGCGGGGATGAACCTGCTCCTGGCAGCAGTGACGATCCACCACCATCTGCGTTTCCTTCGGGTGATATTACGATCCTGCAATTCCTGTTTGGCTTTTTTAGCCTGGATGATCCAGCTGATGATGAACCCACTGGTGAGGATGGGTATACCATTCTGTACCTGGAAGGTCTTGGCCTGGAGACGGATGCCGCCTATGAAGGGGTGCACTGCTATGTTGGTTTGGGCGATAGCACACCGGCATGGTATCCGGATACCGACCTGAACCAATCAACGGATGAAAGTTTCCTGATGATCGATGATCTCATGTGGAATATCGCCGATCATATGAGTGAAGATAATGCACTCGTTACTGCCTGGCCGACTTCAGAGCCAGTCACAGCCAAGGTCAACTGTGTTGCGATCAGCGGCGGCGGCACCGAGGCGATCAACCTGGGTGTTGCGGATATCACTGCGCCTCCAGAAGATTGGGACGGGGTCACCAGGAATGTCGAAGCCAGCGAGGATGGCTGGTTCCGATTTGCCTACCGGATCGGGCAGGAGCCACCAGCAGCCAAGGAGCTTGATCCAACTATCCCGGTGCCGTTCAACGTGAGGATCGACGAAAGGCGGCAGGAGTTGATGTGGGATTGGGAAAACACGCCCGATAATGCCGGCGCTGGTGTAACCGGATTCATGATCTATGTGAATGACACCCTGGTGTTCACTGCTCACCAGGATGGGAATGCCACTCGAGCAGCAAGGATCCCGTATTCCTGGTTCACACCTCCCTGTAGAACCGAGTATGAATTTACCGTAAGAGCGTACAAGCATCCCTATCCGGATGGAGATTTCTCAGAAGCCTCCGAGCCGGCAATCCTTCCAGATCCGGATGACCCGGTGCGCACAGACTGCCAGCCGGAATTCATTGTCGATTTCCACACCCTGCGGACAGGCAACATCCCCGGGGATGGCAGGCCAAATAACTGGGCCGGGTATGTGGGGCCGGTTTCCGGCAGCTTTTATGCCAATGGAGATGGTCGGATCTTCCAGGGATTTGACCTGCTTCCTAATCAGACCTATGATCTCCATGAAATGATCTGGGACAGCTCTGGTCAGCAGAGTCACTTCACCATCGAACCAACTCCAGGTGAATATATTCTGGTCGGGTTCGACCTGGCAAAATATCTGGGCTGGGATGGATTCGACACGATATGTGAAAGTTACTTCGATGAATATAGTTATTCTGAGCTGATGTCGTATGGCTACTTTGAGGGCACCCTGTACTCAGTGAGAACCGATGAAGCAGGTCATTCGCTCTGCCAGGCTGACTACACAATCAGCCACCAGGGCGGCACTCCACTTGGCGTGGGAGAAGACTGGATGCCGCTGCCCTGGCTGGATATTACCGGAATGCTGCTTGAACCTGGTACCAACCAAATCATCCTCGAAATCACCAACAATGGCAGCGCCATGTGGGCGAACCATACCCTACGCTTAGATTTAGATGGGAGGGAGCGCACCATTCACAGCAGCTATACAGAAACAGATTTCGTGCTGGATGTTGGGGAAACCAAGGTAATCAGAACTGAAACTACTGCCACCAATATCTGGGAATACTGTATTAAGATTGATGAAAACAATGAGGTTCTGGAGCTGTATGAGAATACCGGGGCATTGCAGCATTCATCCATGAGCTACTGTATGCCCCGACCGGACTTGCGCCTGCATGATGTCCAATATGATTTTGACAGCAACACCTTGAAAATGCGGGTCTGGAACGTGGGTTCGCATCGAAATTCTCTCGGGACCAGTGACGTGAATCTTGCCGACCTGGTTGTGGGAATCGATGTGCCTGGATCAACCAACGATTTCAATTCTCCTGATGGGCTGTTTGCAGGGGAGATCCTTGAGCGCGAAAACGGCATCTGGCTGGATTGGACGCTCACTCCAGAACAGCGGGCATTGATGAATGACGGCTACACCGTACAGCTGGATCCGATGGATACCATCACGGAAACTGATGAGGATAATAATGACTTCGAAGTCCCCGGTGGCGAAAACATCCGCCTGGTATGGAATGGGGTCTACATGAGATGGTACCCGGATTCAATATTGCACGAATGTCCCAATTATGGGCGGTGGGCTGGTCACGATTATGATGTCTGGGTCGATGTGTTTGTCAGATCCGAGTACAGCAACCAGAGGATAGTATCCTGGCACTACGAGGGTGAGACCCATGGGGATACCACCCAGTTCATCCCTATCTATGGGTGGGATGCAGACCGGTATACTACAGATCTCTACGTTCATGGGGAAGAAAGCATCGTTGTGGACGTAAGAGGAGAACAGGAACGCGAAAGTCTGGGGTCTACCACCGGGTACTATGAGCCTGATATGAACTGGCGCATCATGGGTAATCGACTATCCAGTGCTGGCCGCTGTGTTACGGACGATCCCCTA
The DNA here is from genome assembly GCA_963722735.1 of uncultured Chloroflexia bacterium. Classification (GTDB taxonomy): domain Bacteria; phylum Chloroflexota; class Anaerolineae; order Anaerolineales; family UBA11579; genus UBA11579. The sequence goes on along the minus strand of CAVROH010000017.1, from coordinate 61,504 downwards.
GACGGGGGAGACTATATCCAAATCTCCCCATCCAACAGGAGTTGGGGACTTATGTGTGGATCCTGGTATGTTTATATCAACCGGTGTACGTTCAATCCCTAAACCGTACAGACTATAAGGAAAAGAGAGCCAGGTCATCAGACCTGGCTCTTGCTATTTATTCAATGAAAATCTCCCCTTTTGTGAGGATAAAATTAAACAGGAAGTGGGGAACAACCACACCGATTGCCAAAATAGATATGTAGAACGTTAGGGCGGCGACTTCCCAGATACCAGCCAGAGCAAAGACAAGGCCAATAAGCACATCTACTCCAAGAACAAACATAGCCCGGGTGGCTTCCAGGCGAATTCCGGAATACGACCGTCCATGACGCCACCAGAGAGCCAAAGATGAGATGATGAAGGTGAAAGAGACCAGGTACATTATCGTTACCACGGTCCATCCATGCAGCCCCCAGGGGAGCTGGAGGACGAGGATACCGCAAGATCCGCGCGTGATCGGCTTGAGGGCATTCTCCAGGAAGATGACCTTGGCAAAGATCAGGTGCCCGTAGGCAGCATCCTTTTCGGTGACTTCCCATTCAAGATCAATGACTTCGCCCGGAGCAATCTCCAGGCGTTCTTCAAATTCCCGCATCAAGGTGAGGTGTCCACGGCTAATATGGGTACGCACTAAACGGGTGACTGGTTCATCACTCCGGTTGCGGAAGTTGGCAGTGACCAGACCGCTCTCTTTGGAAGACAATAGGATAGGACAATGCACCAACCTGGGGCTGGCGGCAGTATTGAGAAAAACATCGAAGAGGGTGGCTTCAAAATCAGCATAGATCGAAGCCCCCATCATTACCATCCCGACCAGGACGCCAATAGTAAAGATGACAGCGGCCCAGATCCGGCGGCTGCCTGATTCTCTACCACTATCACTACCAGGTTCCGAGCGGAATATCGCCCGACCCAGCCCGCCTGATCTCAAATAGTATCTCCTATGCTCTCCCAGCTGGGGATTAAAAATCCACCAGCATCAGGGATGCCCCAGATGAATAGTATCTATTTGGTCAATTATAACATTTCAGGGGTGTTAGAAAAATCTTACCAATCTTGGTTTAACCCTTACAGACACAAGAGAAATCAGTCGGTAAGATGATTGATCATCAAACCGGCTGGATTAGATTCTGCTGCCTTTCAAACCTGGGAATTTATTTCCGCGAAATGATGTATACCCAGAAACCAAGCGGGGTAACGGAAGCACCTTCTTCGGTGAGGATCTGCCAGGTTCCCTTGTAATTACCTTCCAGCAGGGGCGTCTTCATTTCCAGCTTGACCTCCAGGTTTTCTCCCGGGCCGATGACCTGGTCCAGTCTAAGCTCATGCTTAATGCCGAAATCCTCCCCCTCAACAAATCTCCAGCTGAATAACTCGGTCCATTCACACACGCCGGTATTGCGGATTACCCAGATCTTGGTAAAGTATTTTCCGGGAGTGAACACAGAACCATCCGGTATCGTCTCAGTGATTAATTCTGCCCGGTAACAGGGTGTCTGCGGGGTATTGGTAGGTGCGGTGCCGGTAGTAGGTTGGGCAGGCTGCAAAGTGGGTACTGAGGTGGGTGCAGCCTGGGTGAAGTTGGGGGTTGGTTCGGGAGAAGGCTCTGTCTCTGTTGGAGTTGATGTGTCCTGCGGGAAGGCATTCGTCTCAGTGGCGATCAATTCGGCCTGAAGCGTTTCGCCCACAGCGGTTTGCAGGGCGGCCTCAAAGGTTTGGGTAAGGGCAGGATCATCCTGGGAGGCGTTGGCACAGCCTGCAAGGATGAGAGAGACTGCTACTAAAATTATAATCAGGTTCTTTTTCATTAGTTTACTCTTCTGGAAAAAATAGGTTTGGATGGCACAATCTTACCACAAGGATGTATTCTGCCATTTAGGAGACTTGCCCGATTTATTCTTGCCTATGCGCAAGACCAGCGTATATTCTCTGCAGAAAAGATGGCATCAGAAATCTGATTATTTGAAGTTCTTCTCCCCTGCCCTGATAGCCACCAGCAGGCGATTTTCCGCTGGAGGGATCGGGCAGGAATATCGATCATTGTAAGCACAATATGGATTGTAGGCCAGATTAAAATCTAACATCAGGCGGTCATCCCCGGTTTCCCTCGGATCAAGATAGCGACCAGCACCGTAGGTTTCCTTACCCGCCTGGGCATCTACAAAGGGGATGAAATAGCCATAATCGTTGGCATACACCACCAAAGAGACGGATTCACCTGCCATGGTGAACGTGAGACGACCGTAGCGGGTAAAATCACGCAGGTCTCCGGTGGAGGTTTGCATCTTGATCGCTTCGGGATGCTCAAACCGTTCGATCTCCAGTTCAAAGCGCAGGCTTTCGTCCACGGGGAAGTAGTTCAATCCCTGGAAATCAGCTTGCTGGTCAGAGGTCAACGGGCTTTGGGGATCGAATTCGAAAAATTCGTCTTTCTCGGCGCGTTCAAGCAGATATTTGTTCATTGCATAAGCTCCTGTCGTCTTGCCAATTAGATGGCTGCTCAGATGCGGCTCTTACCTGAATAGAGATGTTGTTTAACCTCGCCCAAAGTGCATTAATACCAGGGGGAAGCGCCCAACTGAATCCATTCCAATTCCCAGCTGACTGCAAATTCCTGTTTGTTTCCACCTTGACAGTGATAAGGCTTACATCTATAATTGCCTAGCCTACCGAAAGGTGGGTATTTTCATGGATAGCTGGACATAAGAATTAAGGAGAAAAACATGACCCCGCTGCCAAAACGCAAAATATCCAAAGGTCGTCGGGACCGCCGCCGGGCACATGATGCACTCAAGGCTCGCACGCTGGTATCCTGCCCCAACTGCGGCGAGATGCGCCTGCCGCATCACGTTTGCCCCAGCTGTGGCTTTTATAAAGGCCGCGAAGTGGTTGACGTTGAACGCGAATAAGGAATCGTAGGATTCCTTATGAAAATCGGGACAGGACCTGTCCCGATTTTCATTTAATCCCGGAATGAAATCGTAACCTGCCAACCCGCGTAGGGTTTGATTTGTCAGTATTGTCCGGTATAATGGACACAAATCAGCAGAAAGCAGGAAAAGGAATTTTCCTTCTGGAGGAATCATGGAAGAAGGTACACCCACCAATGGCAAAACCACGATCGCTCCTGATGTGTTGTTAAATGTTGCCTCACTGACCACATTGAGCACAGATGGTGTTTCCCGGCTTTCCACCCCGCCCGGCGGAGTGAACCGGTTGTGGACGCGCGGACACCAGAGCGAAGGTGTGCGGATCGAGATCCTGGATGACACCGTGAATGTGGATCTGTACCTGATCCTTAAACCGGATGTGAACGTACGCCAAGTGAGCCGCAACGTACAAAAATCAGTCTCACGGGCAATCGCCGAGATGGTCGGGATGAAACCCGGCAAGATCAACATCCACATCGAAGATATTGACTTTGAGGAAATCTAAAGGTTAGATGAAACCACGAACCAGGGCGCGCAGCGTCGCCTTGCAAGCACTTTACGAAATTGATATCTCAGGACACCGCATCGGGGAAGTGTTGGAATCCCGGTTCAGCACCCCGGATGTCAATCTCAGCCTGGAACTGCAGGATTTTGTAAGCGAGATTGTACGCGGCGTCCACCCGATCCGGGAGGTATTAGATACCCACATCGCCGTCCACGCCCCGGAATGGCCGATTGACCAAATTTCGGTCATCGACCGCAACCTGCTGCGGATCGCTCTGTGGGAATTTGCCGTTCAGCAAACCACGCCGTTAAAGGTGGCAATCAACGAGTCCGTTGAACTGGCAAAGATGTTTGGCTCCGATAGCTCTCCCCGATTTGTCAATGGCGTCCTGGGAAGCCTGGCTGCCCAGGAGAACACATTACGCCAATCTCTCAAAAACGCAATCGATAAAATCCCAACAAAGGAATAATCAGCCATGGATCTGCTAGGAATTGGTCCGCTTGAACTGGGTTTTGTGCTGCTGATCGCCTTTCTTATCCTGGGTCCTAATAATATGGCAAAAACCGGCCGGTCACTGGGCAAGATGCTTCGCGACATCAACCAGTCGGAGACATGGAGGGCAATGAAAACATTGGGCAAGGAGATCAAGATGATGCCGACCAAGCTAATGCGCGAGGCAGCGATTGAAGACTTCCTCAAAGAGAACCCTGACCGGACAATTGCACCTCCCACAAAATCCGGTGAGGGTATCCCAGAAAAATCCCCATCAACGGTAGAAGATTTAGAAACCGGGCTGAAAGCCTGGACAACACCTCCCTCCCCGGATGAGGAAAGTAAATGAAGCGACATTGGGCCTCTCACTGCATTTGGCTGATCACCACCACGATGATCCTGCTGGCATTCCTCAGCAGCTGCAACCTGCCCATCAGCGAGGGATCCACCCTGGCCCGACCGGGTGTGGTCGAGAAGGCTCAACTGGTCCTGACCGTAACCAGCAGGAAACCGCTGACCCAGGGACAGCAAATTGAAATGGTGGTGATCGACGAGGTCACCGGAGTGCCTTTCCAGAAAGAGCGGCTGCCCCTCTCCCAAACAAAAGATGGCAGCTACGGGATCGTGTATCCCACTCCGGTTGGGACGGTGGTTACTTATTACTTCCAGAAATTGGCTGCGGACGGAAGTTTCTTTCCCGAGGTACGTGCGGACGGAATGGAGATCAACTTCCGCAGGCTATATGTCGACCAGCCCGGCATGGTCAAGGAGACTATCGCCGGATGGGCAGATGACCTGCCAACCGGACAGCAAAGCGGCGAAGTCAGCGGGGTAATCCTCAGCCGGGAAATGGGAGAGCCGCTGGCAGATATCCTGGTCAGCGCCGGGGGGATAGAGACAATCACCGATATTAATGGCAAATTCACCCTTTACCCGTTGGCAGAAGGCAGCCACAGCCTGACAGCGATCTCAATGAGCGGCACCTACCTCCCAATCCAACACGACTTTCAAGCCAGCCCTGGGAAGGTGACTGTCGCAGAATTGGAAATGATCCCCAGCCTGTGGAGGGAAGTGACCTTCAAGGTAAAAACGCCGGCGGGGACTATTGAGGGAGCCCCGATCCGTTTGGCAGGGAATCTGGAGCAATTGGGCAATACCTTCCATGACCTGGGCAGCGGGATCAGCGGTGACGCCGCCAGGATGCCAGCATTGACTCCGTTGAGCGATGGCTGGTATTCCCTGCAAATGGTCCTGCCAGCCGGGATAGATATCCGCTATAAGTACACCCTCGGGGATGGGTTTTGGAACGCAGAACACGGGCTGGACCAGCAATTTGTCACCCACCAGTTGATCCTGCCGTTGGACGGTGGGAGCATGGTGGTTGAAGACCGGGTAGCGACCTGGAGGACGAGCAATACCGAGACGATCTGGTTCAAGGCTGAGGTCCCCCTAGACACCCCGCCCGGCGAGACGATCGGGGTGCAATTCAGCATCGCAGAGTGGCTGCCAGCCCTGCCGATGATGCCGATCGGCGAGAATACCTGGGTCTTCCCGCTGATCAGCCCGCATAATTTTTCCGGCGAGATTCCCTACCGCTACTGCCGGCAAACTCCGTGCGTCGGTCTTGGGCAATCCGGGATCGAAAGCCCGGCAATCACCCGGCAGATCCCCACCAATTTTAGTGAGACCCATGTAAACTCTGAACCGGTGGAAGATTGGGCCTTTCTCTCCCCGGATGCGGCCAATATCTATGAATTCGCCGACCTCACCCCGCGGGATGCTAATTTTGTCTATGGGGTGGCGTTGTCCCCCTTCAGCCAGCATACGGTGGTCACCGATCTCCCCGGAGATCACATCATCCTCTCGCCAGCCTGGGTTCCCAATCCGGCAAACCACCCCCGGATGCTGGCCCCTTCGATCGCGGATACGATGCGGGCGGAGACGATCCATGGAATGGTGAGGGCAGCCCATGACCAGGGGAAAACGGTCAGCCTGTATCCCCAGGTAATATTCACCCACGGGGCAGCTAACTGGTGGCAGAGCCAGCCGACCGATGAGGAGACCTTCTGGCTGCAATTCCTGACAGAACACCGCAACTTTGTGTACCAGTACGCCAACCTGGCCGCACTGGCTGGGGCAGATGAGATCATCCTGGGCGGAGACTGGCTGCTGCCTGCACTGCCGGAGGATGGTCATTTCGAAATCTATTCGCAACCCGGTAATATCGAGATGATCTGGGCGGATACACTCATCGGGGTCCGCGAGCGGTTCCAGGGCAAGATCAGCTTTGTGGTCAGCCTGGAGTTGGCCGGGAATCCACCGGAATTCCTCTCCCAGGTGGATACGATCTATCTGGCGTGGGACCTGCCCCTTGAAAAGATCTCCAGTGATGCGATGGGCAGCGCCCTGGATGAGCACGCCCAGACGTTGGCATCCGAGGTTCACAAACCAGTGGTGATCCTGGCAGCAATCCCCTCCGTGCAGGGATACGAACTGGACTGCATCCCCTCCCCGAATGCGGCCGGAGACTGCCTGAATACCAGCAATCTCAAGATCGGGCCGACACTCGAAAACCCGGCTGCCTCTGATCTGGAAATGCAGGCAGATTACTACTATGCCCTGCTCACGGCGGTCTCCGAGCGGGATTGGGTCGCTGGGGTAGTCACCCAGGGATATTATCCGGACTTGGCCCTGAACGACACCTCAGCCTCGATCCACGGCAAACCGGCTGAACAGATCTTCAATTCCTGGCTGGCACTCATCTCCAGGGAGTGAACCGGTCATTTGTATATCCTGGCAGATCACAAGGAAAAGGGGCTATTCGGAATTTGTTGTGGATATGCTATAATTAACAATACAGATAAAGGTTGTTTTGTTTTGCCCATACGTCCGGACAAATCCGGAGACGTTTGGCAAAGACCGCGAATTATCCAGGCAGAACCTACAGGGAATTATGGAAGAAAAAGAAATCCAGATCGTAGAACCAGGGGAACAGAAAGAAGAATCGCTGAGCACAGGTGCTAAAGCCGGCATGGTGGCAGGTGTTATCATCCTACTGGCGTTGATCGTATTAGGGGTAATCTTCCTGCTCAAATCTCCCAAGACGCCCGTGATCCGGGATATCTTCATCATCGCACTGGGGATCGAGCTGTTCATCATTGGTGTGACAGCCGTCCTCTTGATCTTCCAGACCACCCGTCTGGTCAATATGTTCCAGCATGAGATCAAACCGGTTCTGGAGATGGCTAACGAAACAATGAGCACAATCCGCGGCACGGCAATCTTCATGTCGGATACACTGGTAGAACCGGTCATCAAATTTAACAGTACCCTCGCCTCGATCAAGAAGGCGCTGGATATGCTGAAAAATATCACCAAATAGACCCTCAGTAAGGAGAAAAAAAATGTCTGATAACAATGATTTTGGAAGTTTCCTCTCAGGTTTTCTGGTCGGCGGCCTGGTTGGGGCAGCAGTTGCACTTTTACTGGCACCTCAATCCGGCGAAGCGACCCGCACGCTGATCGTAGAGAAAAGCGTCGAGCTGAAAGACAAGACGGCTGCCTCCCTGGAAGAAGCTTACGCTGCCGCCGAAAAGGCTGCCGCTGACGCCCGTGCCCGGGCCGAAGAACTAGCCAAGGAAGCCCAGGCCCACGCCGAAGAACTTCGCCAGCGCGGCCAGGTGATCTTGGAAGAACAGCGCGCCAAGATCTCGGACAAGGTATCCCCTAAAGCCGAGAAGGTAGAAGCTCCTAAGGCAGTAGCAAAAGAAGAGAAGAAGACGACTAAGAAATAGCCGTCCTGTTTGTAAAAACCGAAACCCCGCCAGTTGGCGGGGTTTTTTCCCGTTTTATACCATTTTTGATTACAGGCTTTCTCTACTCCCCACTTTGTTCAGACAGATTGCCATATTGATCTTACTTACGCTGACGGTAAAGACCCGGATCAATTTTGTTCAGCATCGCATCAATATCCAACTGACCACCAAGGAACTGATTAACTTTCTCGATCTCCTCCTCCGGAGAGACTAACAAATCATTGTAGCTGACCTCCAAATAGCGGATGTTCTTCTGCTGGCGGACCCAATCCATCACCTGGGAAAAGTGCTTGCCAAACAGATCAGCCATCTCCTGATCGGATACCTTTTCGGGATCCTCTCCACGGCGTTCGAGCATCTTCTTCTGGGAAGCCAGGATCTCGTCCATCTCACGGTGCATAATGACCACATCATAATTGAATTTTTTAGGCAGGTGCTTGAGAAGTGCAGTGATCACCTTGACCGATTTGCCGCGAGAATCCTTGACCCAGGCGATATCGCCATCGGGCATATCCTTGACGCGTTCGTATTCGTAATATCCTTTGGGGTTGTCAACATCGGCGGAGCGGACATGGTCCTGCATCGGTGGAATGCCGGCGGCATCCAGCATCATCATCATCAATGATGTGCCCGAACGCGGCAACCCGGAGACAATCACTATGCGGTTGGCGGGATCTGATTTTTTACGAAAGAACATAAACCCTTCCTTGAGAGAGATTGAACCTGATTATACGCTAAGAATAAACTTCTTGAAAATCACTCCCGGAGAAAAGCAAGGAGAAGCTGATTGACCCGGTCCGGCTCCTCGTGCTGCACCCAGTGGGATGCTTCTTCGATGAAAACCAATTTCCCCTGATCGCAAAGATCAATACTGGGCTGAGCCATTTCCCTCCCCAGGAACCTATCCCGAGCACCCCAGATGAGCATAGTAGGCACCTTAAATGCGTGGCCCTTTGGCAGACTTGGGGGGACGCCGCAGCATAGCACGGTACCAGTTGACCATGGCGGTGTAAGCGCCGGGCTGAGACCAGGCTTGTCTGTACTGGGCGATATCTTCCGGTGTGAATGTCCCTGTCCGGGCAGTCTCCACCAGGGCGTTGACCGCCATCTTCCAATCCCGGGCAGCGGAGATAATTTCCGGCAGCCAGGGCAACTGGAAGAAGAACATATACCAGCTCTTGCGCAGTTGGGCAAAGCTGGATCGGAGATGCTGCTGCATCACTGCGCCATGGGGGACATTCATCACCACCATGCGGGAGATGCGCTCCGGGTAGTTCTGGGCAGTCCACCAGGCCACACCGGCTCCCCAGTCATGGCCGACAATGGCAGCCTTCTCCACTCCGGCGGCATCGATCAAGCCGATCACATCCTTTGCCAATTCATTCAATGAATATGCAGACAACCCTTTAGGTTTGACGCTGAGGTTGTAGCCGCGCTGATCAGGCGCCCATACCCGGTATCCAGCAGAAGCCAGAGCTGAGATCTGATTGCGCCACCCATACCAGAATTCCGGGAAGCCGTGCAGCAGGATGACCAGCTCGCCATCCTGCGGGCCTGCCTGGACGACATGCAATTCGATGAGGTTTGTTCTCAGCGTGGTGTGTTCCATTCAACCTGATCCTTTCACTGAACCAGCAGATAGGGTACGGGGAGAGATCCTAATCATATCACCAAGTTTTTCCTGTATGTGACCTGCGTCACAGACACAGCAGGCGATGAAATGGCACAATAGAACCAAATCATTATTTTACCCAAGGAGAAATAATATGACATTGCTTGATCGTATCCTCTTGCTTGCCACCGGATTGGCAGCGATCTATGCCCTGTGGCTATTCTACGGCGCATACCAGAAAACCAAAGCCCTGCACTACATTTATTACATGCTGGGGTTTGGGGTACTGCTGGTCTCTGGTTTGCTGCTGATCTTCCTCGGATGGGGCATCCTGGTATCACCTTACGTGCTGATCGTCTCCAGCCTGATCCCCCTGGGCTTATCCCTGGGGATCGCCAACCAGTATTATCCCGGCTGGAAGAAGATCTTTGCCTGGTTCGCGCTGGTCGGCTTGCTGGCAATTGCGTATACATCCCTGGCTGCCCCGGATCTAAAGAAGGTGGCGGTACCGCTGTTCCATGGTGTAGCAGGGTTGATCATCTTCCTGGGGCCGATCTTCGCAGAGAAGAACGGGAAAGCAGCCAAGGGATTCTGGTGGGTTGGCCTTGGCGGCGTGCTGATCGGATTGGGCGGGATTGCGCTGGCCTTTATCAGCATGGGCGCGCAATTGCTGTTCTTCAGCCCGGAATTCGTCCTGATGATCCTGGCACCGCTTCTGCTGGCAATGTCACTGGCCTTTGTCTGGGGCTTCAGGAAAGACCTGTAAGTCCATCGGGAATCAAGATATCCAACCCCCCGGGGAACCCCGGGGGGTTATTTTTCTCCAAAAAAACTGGCGTACACACCTTGTCAAATAGAACCCTATCAGGTAAAATGTACTGCTGTGACTGGCAACGAAATCTGCCAGTCCTCTGAATAAACTGATAATTGAGTAAAGAAGTATCTGGAGGCTGTAAGTTGGCGAATAAAAAATCTGCAATTAAACGAATGCGGCAGAACGAGAAAAAACGTCTGCATAACCGGCTGTTCCGCGGGAGCGCCCGTACCGAAGTAAAGAAAGCCCGTCTGGCAATTGAAAGTGGTGAACTGGAAGCTGCCCGAGACGCAACCAAGACGGCCGTGGTGGCCCTGGATAAAGCTGCATCCAAAGGCATTCTCCACAAGAATAACGCCGCCCGCCGCAAGGGCCGGTTGATGAAGAGCCTGGCTGCGCTCGAAAGCACCAAATAAGGCAAGCTGAGATCAGTCACTTTTAGTGGCTTATTTAGCACACAAATCTGATTGCCTGCGGGAGCGAATTCAATTGCTCCCGCTTTTCACTTAAAGGATGCGACATGTTTGAAAAGGAACGAAAGCAACTCGAGACCAAAATACTTGAGATTCTGAATGCCAACCGAGATCCCCGTACCGGACGATCTCAAATGGGCCCCAATCCCCTTCTCTGGAGAATGGGGTACGGCGACTTCCTTTTTCCAGGTAGCTGCCCAGGAAGCGCGCAGCGGTAAAAAAGTGAAAGTTCCGCTGAGGGCGCAGAAAATCGCTGAACTGGTGCGTGATAACATCGGGGCTGCCAGAGGGATTCTCCCGCGTAGAAGCTATCCGCGGCTACCTGAACCTCTATTTTGAGACCGGGGAATTCAGCCGCCGGGTGGTGGATGCTGCGATCGAACAGGGCGCAGATTTTGGCCGCGGAGAGAAGCAAAATCAGCTGGTGATGCTCGAATTCTCGCAGCCCAATACCCACAAAGCGATGCACGTGGGACACATGCGCACGATGCTGCTGGGCGATGTGGTCGCCAATATCCTCGAGTTCAGTGGTGTGGGTGTGGTGCGGGCCAACTACTTTGGAGATTTTGGCCGGGATGTGATCAAATGGATGTGGAACTTCCAGAAACGTCACACGGACGAGCAGCCGCCGGAAAGCAATGTCACCCGCTGGATGGGAGACCTGTACGCCGAATCAACCCAAATGCTGGCAGATGACCCGGACGGAGAGACAGAGATCCTGGAGATGTTTGCCCACTGGGAAGCAAAAGACCCTGAAGTACGCAATCTGTGGAAGGAAACCCGCCAATGGTCTCTGGATGGGTTCAACGAGATCTATGAGCTTTTCAGGATCCGCTTCGACCAGCTGTATTACGAAAGCCAGATGGAAGAATATGCCAAAGGATGCGGTAATGGAGCTGATCGAGGCTGGGATCGCTACCGATGAACGCGTAATCGGCGGAACGGTGGTGGTCAAACTGGATGACCTGCTGGGCCTTGAGGATGAGACCTACCGGGTGCTGGTGCTGATGCGCTCGGATTCGACCACCCTGTACGGCGCCTGGGACCTGGTATTGGCTAAGAAGAAATTCGAAGATTACCCGCTAGACCGCTCGATCTACGTAGTGGATGTACGCCAGAGCCTGCACTTCAAGCAAGTATTCAAAACACTGGAACTGGCCGGATGGGATAAGATCGACCAGGTCTTCCACCTGCCCTACGAGATCGTGACCCTGCCTGGGAATGTGACGATGAGTTCACGCGAAGGGACTGTCGTGCTGCTGGAGGATCTGATCAACGAGGCGATCCAGCGGGCTTACGAGGTCAGCCAGGAACGCAACCCGGAACTGGACGAAGAGACCCGCACAATGGTCGCCGAGGCAGTCGGCATCGGGGCGATCAAATATCCCCTGCTGGCCCGCGACAATACCAAGGTGGCGACTTTCGACTGGGAATCGGCTCTGGATTTCAATGGGCATGCAGCACCCTACATCCAGTACGCCTACGTGCGCACCAATAGCCTATTGAAACGAGCGGACACACCCCTCCCCGGCAGTCTGACCCCGAACCATGAACTGGAACCAAAAGAGGTTGAGCTGATCGAGAAAATCTCTGAATGGCCTCAAGTAGTGGAGCGGGCTGCGCGCGACTTCAAGACACTTGATATCACCAATCACGCCTATGACCTGTCGCGGGCATTCAACGAGTTCTATAACGCCTGCCCGGTGCTGAAGGCCGATACGGAAGTGAAAGATTTCCGGCTGCGCCTGGTGGCAGCTACCCGGCAGGCGATTGCCAACAGTCTGCGGGTGCTGAATATCCCCATTCCGGAGCAAATGTAGGAAATCCTACTTATTTAGTCAAATTCGTCTAGAAAAAGGGTTGCAAATTCACATATTCGCATGGTAAGATATTCGCAAGCAGGTGTGTCTATAGATTAACTCCGTAGTAACACATCTCCTCCTTGTGCTGAATGGCCCGCCGGACCTCCTCCCGGCGGGTCATTCTCTTCAAGCAAAATGCCCCGATCCCGGCATGTTATACTACCGGCATGCCGTTCTACAAGAGCTTCGCCCCCACCCCGGAAGAGATTGCCGCAGCCTGTGAGAAACCACTACACGCCCACGCAGAGGAAGGAATCCGGCTGTTCAATGAAGGCAATTATTTTGTCGCCCATGAGGAACTGGAAGACGCCTGGCATATTGAACCCGACCCTGACCGGCGGCTGTACCAGGGAATTCTGCAGGCTGGGCTGACATATTTGCATGCCCGCAACGGAAACGCCAGGGGCGTGTTCTCGATGTATGATAGAAGTCAGGTGTGGCTGGGACCCTGGCCGGACCTCTGCCGGACGATCGATGTCGGCCGACTGAAAGCCGACCTGAACCGGCTGGTGGACGAAGTCCGCCGCCTGGGGGCGGAAAGACTGAAAGAACTGGATGAATCCCTTTTCACAAAGATCAAGCGAGTGGAGAAATGACCGAAAAAGCCTTTGAAAATAAAACAGTACTGGTGACCGGGTCTGGGCGAGGGATCGGGCGCGGGATCGCGCTTCATTTTGCCCGTCAGGGGGCGGATGTGGTGGTGAACTTCTTCCGCAATCGCAAGCCTGCTGAAGAAACCGCCGCCGAGATCGAAAAACTGGGGCGCAAAGCGCTGGTGGTCAAAGCCAACGTGGGCGATATCGAGGCGATCCAGGACCTCTTCCAGCAGACCGATGAGACTTTCGGCGGGCTGGATATCTTCGTGAGCAACGCCGCCTCTGGCTATAACCGCCCGGTGATGGAGCAAAAGGTGAAGGGCTGGGACTGGACGATGGACATCAATGCCCGAGCCTACCTGTTTGCCGCCCAGAAAGCGGTGCGCTTGATGGAAAAGCGCGGCGGCGGGCAAATCGTGGCGATCACCAGCCCGGGCGGGGACCGGGTGATGCCGGAATATGTGCTGGTAGGCGCATCCAAGGCTGCCCTGAATGCCCTGACCCGTTATATGGCCGTGGAACTGGCGGAAAAGAACATCCGGGTGAATGCGGTTTCACCAGGGGTGGTGGCAACGGATGTGATCCAGCACTTTGCGACCCTCTCGGAAGAGGGCATCCTGGATAAGATCGCCGACGCCACCCCCACCGGCCGGCTGGTGACCCCCGAAGATGTGGCCAGCGTGGTGGCCTTCCTGTGCTCTCCGGCGGCGGAGATGATCTGCGGACAGGTAATCACCGTGGATGGGGGTCTGACCCTGCCGCTGAAGACGATCAATCTGTAATCTATAGTCTTTTGTCATCAATCCTAAGTCGGATAGTCTTTAAACGAAAAAATCGTCGAGCGAGTCTCGGCGATTTTGATTATCTGGCTATATGACTAAGGACGATCAGACGCCCATTAAAATTGCCCTGGCCGGTGCGCCATCCACACCGCCGATCTTGATCGGCAGGCAATAGAGAGTATAGCGTCCCTGGTCGACCTCGGAGAGATCCAGCCCTTCGACGATGATCACCCCTGCAGTGAGCAAAGTGGTGTGCGTGGGGACAGCATCAGCGTACGGGGCAACACCCAGATAATCGACCCCGACAAGCTTGACACCACGTTGGATCAGAAGCGCAGCGGCCTCGGAATCAAGGGCGACAAAATTTTCATCGAAGGTGGTGTCGCCATTCGCCCAACGCTGTGAATTACGGGTCTTAAAAGCACGCGCTTGGTGCGCGGCGGGATGCTTGAGTTTTCGATGATCTCTTTGGTGATCAGATCGACTTCGTCCGGTAGGTGAAGGACATAGGCACGCCCGGTGAGCATATCAATATCCAGGTTTTCTACCGTTTTTCCGTCATCAATGAAATGAAAGGGTGCATCTACATGCGTACCAGTATGTACCCCCATCCGGATCTGGGATACATTGGCATTGATTTCCTTCCGAGATCAGAGAAACCGATTCAATCTCCACCTGGGGATCACCAGGCCAGACTACCAGTTCTTCCGAAATGGTTAATGTAATATCGTAGGTTCGCATAAGCAGGTGGGTATCCTTTTTACGCAAGTGGTGTAACTCGTGGTTATTGTCAGTATATAGCAGGCACAATAATTGCGCAAACCAGGATCAGGGTGAATTTGAGGGGCAAACAGAACTGTAAGCTGGCGTTTGAAGGGTTGGAAAAGGCTCTACCGGCGGCTGAGACTCTCGCGGGCTAATCTTCCCCAATGGCGGTCTTCCAGATGACCGAGGTGGCTGCCAAAACGTGCCGGGAGCAGCCCGAAATAACGGGTGACTGAATCAATATCACAGGTGCGGTCACTGGCGAGGTAATCCAGCCAGTACACCGAATGGGGGAAGTTCGGATAGAGGTATTCAAGCATGATCGCCACGAGGCGCAGCGTGGATGGCCGCAGATTGATCAACCAGCGTCGCATACCAGAGGCGTGCATGACTTCCTCGGCGATCTGGTGGATGGTGAGAAACTCGGGTCCGCCGACTTCGATGGTCTGGTTGACCAGCTCATCATTTTGCAGCAGCCAGGTGAGGGATGTTGCTAAATCCTCAACCCAGAGCGGCTGGAGCAAGGCATTCCCGGGGCTGGGCAGGAAGAAGAAGAATGGGTAGACCGCCATCAGGCGGGCCAGAGCCGTGGTGAAGTGATCGTGTTCGCCGTAGACCAGTCCGGTGCGGATGATGGTGTGATCCACCTGACTTTTGCGGATGTATTCTTCGACTATCCCCTTGACCTGGATAACGGTATAGGCAGAAGCGCGGTCTGCGCCGATGTGGCTGAGATAGATGATCCGGGAAACACCAGATTCCTCCGCCACGCGGAGGAGAGTCTGAATGCCTTCGATCTCCACGCCCAGGTCTGCGCTGACCCCCTGCCATTCCAACCCGACGAGATGGAAGATGGTATCAACGCCCGCCATGGCAGCGCGTACGCCACGCTCATCTTGAATATCGCTGAGGGCGGCTTCCACAGCGAGGCCTTTTGGGAGGCCGGGACTATCCACGGAGGGGCGGATCAGGGCACGGACGCGCTACTCTTCGCCCAGCAAGTGACGGATGAGAGCCTGTCCGATAAACCCGGTAGCGCCAGTGACAAGGATCATAGGGCTAATTTTACCTAAAAAACCAGTAAACAGTCACCCTGGAATCAGGTAAAACCAATTTCACCGCGGATGTAACGCGGACGGAGTTGATCAAAGTTGAAGGCCGTGGTTCCTGGTAGGTTGGAAAGTTAATGCTTTTTTAGGAGATTGGTTCACCCTGGCAACAGCGCTGCATCGCGTTCGAAATGATCCAATAATCAGCTACTAACTGCTGAGTATCAAATCCCCCCTTCTGGCAACATCCTGGCACAGTTTGTGCACTGGAATAGGGTAAGGAGAACACTATGGAGAAATTGGGCCGCACACAGAGCGAACGGATTGGTTTTCGATACTTCCCCGACACGATCCATTACCGCGAGAGTGACCTGCAAACCTGGCTGCCAGAACTCCAGTCTCTGGGAGCACATTGGCTGGTCCTCGAAGCCCCGTCCGACCGGGCGATCCCGGAAACATTCCTGCGCGGACTGATCAAAGCTGGCATCCAGCCGGTCTTGCAGATGCGGCTGCCATTAAATGGTGAGGTTGGCGATCTGACCACCTTGTTCCAGGTGTACGCCAGTTGGGGGGTGGAATTCCTATGCCCCTTTGACCAGCCAAATACGCAGGAAGCCTGGGGGAACGGCGGCTGGGTACAGCAGAAGTTGGTCAGCCGCTTCCTGGATGCTTTTATTCCCCTGGCCGAGAAGATCTACCAGGCCGGAATGCAACCGGTCTTTCCAGCGCTGGAACCCGGCGGGAATTTCTGGGATACAGTCTTTCTGCGCAGCGCACTCCAGGGGATCAAGGACCGAGGACATACCCGCCTGCTGAACGATCTGGTGCTGGGCGCATACGCCTGGCCCGGCAACCTCCCTCTGGACTGGGGCGCGGGCGGCTCGGATGCCTGGCCGGATGTGCATCCCTACGACACACCCGAAGGCCATCAGGATCACCTGGGATTCCGCATATTTGACTGGTACGGCCAGATCGCCGAGAAGGTTACCGGGCGGATTCCCCGAATTCTGATCCTGGGCACCGGCGCACATGTTAGCCGCCAAATTAACGAAGAAGCCCATGTCCGGCTGAATATCGAGATCGCTGCTCAATTGGGAGACCAGGAAATCATCCCCGAAAATGTGGTTGCCGCCTGCTTCGCGCTGATCGGCACCGGCGAGGATGATCCGCTCTCCAGGCAGGCATGGTTCTCTCCAAGTGGGGAACAAAAAGAAGTGGTGGCGGCGTTCAAATCTAAATTTGCCAGTAAAGCCCCAGCAGTTCAGGAAGAGGAAGCCTTGGTTGAGCCTCCGGCAGAAGAACCCGCCGAAAACCCCGATGAACCAGTCAACCTGCAAAAGCCGATCAATCACTACCTGCTGCTGCCCCACCCGCGTTGGGGTAACCCGGAATGGTATCTGAAGGTGACGCGGCCATTCATCAAAAAGTACGCCCCCACCAGCGGATACTCGATCAAGGAAACCTTCTTTGCCAAACGGGTGACAATCGTGGGAGGCATTCAGGTATTCCCCGAGAACCTGAAAGCAGAACTGGAAAAGAATGGAGCCGAGGTGATCCAGGTCACTGGAGATGGTACTGAAATTGCAACACAATTGGCAGAACTCTGAGAGGAGAAAGGCAATGAACGTAAAAACAAATACTAAACCATTTTTCGGGCACATGCCCGTACTGAAAGTGATTGGGATGGGAGGCGCCGGCGGAAACGCAGTCAACCGCATGATTACCCTGGGATTGAATGGGGTTGATTTTGTGGTGATGAACACCGACAGTCAGGACCTGGCCGCGAATCTCGCCCCGACCAAGATCCAATTGGGGCCGCGCAGCACCCGCGGGATGGGCGCCGGCGGAAACCCCGAGGTTGGCCGGACTGCCGCTGAAGAAAGCAAGGACGAGATCCGGGCTGCTCTGGAAGGGGCCGACATGGTCTTCCTGACGGCTGGCATGGGCGGCGGGACCGGCACCGGCTCGATCCCGGTGGTTGGCAGGATCGCCAAGGAGCTGGGGATTGTGACGATTGCCGTGGTCACTACACCATTTGAATTCGAGAAAGGCAGACGCCAGGTGAATGCGCGTGAAGGTCTGGCAGAATTGCGCCCCAATACGGATACCCTGATCGCAATCCCCAATGAACGCCTGCTGCATAACGACCAGTGGTCTCCTAATCTGCCCCTGACCACCATGTTCCAACTGGCCGATGATGTGCTGCGCCAGGCGGTGACGGGGATTTCCGAACTGGTGACCGAACCTGGTCTGATCAACGTGGATTTCTCCCACATCAAAGATATGATGCAGCGCGGCGGCGGTGCCCTGATGACCATTGGTCACGGCAAAGGCCCCAACAAAGCTGAGAAAGCCATCCACCAGGCGCTCAATCACCCCCTTCTGGAATCCATCAACCTGGAACAGGCTGCCGGCGTGATTGCCAATTTCACTGGCGGCGAGGATCTGAGCCTGCCCGAAGTCGGCAGAGGACTGAACCAGATCCAGGAGATGGCCGGCGGCTCGGTCGACCTGGTAATGGGGTTCAACAACGATACCCGGATGGATGACCGGGTGCAGGTGATCCTGGTGGTTACCGGCCTGGGCGCCCAGACGCTGGAAGAAATTATCCCCGGATTTGAAGCCAAGATCGCCCTAAGCGAGTCGTTGCAGGTTTTATTTGAAGATGTGCCCCCGCCGGTACCGGTTGAGGCATTCATCCAAAGGAATCCTGCTGAAATCGCCAAACCGCAGGCGCCTTCCTGGAAGCAGTTCCAGGTTTCACCAGAGCCGCCCAAATCCGCCATGCCCGACCTTGACATCCCTGCATTTTTACGCCGCCGAACCGTGCAACCGGATAGACTCAACCCACAGGCCAATCAGGCCCACTAAAAGGTGGACGAGAGATGAACCCAAAACTGGTCGAAAAAATCTCCAAAACGGTCTATGCCAAATTCCCGGAAGTGAAAGGCAAAAAGCCGAAGATCAAAACCTCCAAGACGGTCACCGCTGAACAGGGCAATATCGTCCTGACCTACAATGCGATCGCCAAGGATATGCTTGGCCGCTCGATCCCCCGGCATGTGCGTGTGGTAGCGACCGACAAAGGCAAGATCATTAAGATGTCCACCTCCCGCTGAGGGTTGCGAAAGGAAAACCAATGAGTGAAGGTATTAATTCTTTACAACAGCGAGTGGAAAACGAATTCTGGGATGTGATCATCCCCTGGATGGAAGAAAGTCCCAGAGTGCAGAAGTTGGTCAATATCGGTTACCGCTTCCAGGAACGGTTCATCAATCGCAGTTCAATCGTGTTTGCCATGATGGTCAGCAGCCTTGGCCTGATGATCGGGCTGGGAATCGGCTCCATCCTGGCAATCCTCCTCTAGTCCCCCCAATTTTCTCCTCCTAGAAAAGATGGCCGTCTCAGGCCATCTTTTCGCTTCTCCTATCTCTGCAAACTGGCGCGGGTCAGGAATGGTATAATTCGACGCCACCATGTAATTTTTAATTTTCAGGGCGATTGACTCATATGAGCAGAGCTACAGGTTGTCTATTCCTATTCATCCTTAGTCTGATCGCCGGTATCATCGCCGGCTATTATCTGATTACGTTGATGGAACTTCCAACTCCACCCAACATCACCCCGGAACCGCCGCGATCACAAGCTTCACCAAATACTGATGCAGAACGATCGGTGCTAATCGTGGGGGTGGACAGCCTGAATAAGCCCAATCCGTTGATGGAAGGCGCTTGGTTAGTAACTTTAGTGGACTATGGCGAAGGGAGCATCCAACTGCGGCTGATCACCCTCTACCCGATCGTGGAAACCTCAGCAACCTCGACCTACCATATCCCCTATACACAGCCGCATACTCCAATTGTGGTCGATCCGTCCAATCTGCTGAATCTGAAACTCCAGGAGCCCATCTCCTTCAGCCCAGATACCTGGGCTCAAGTGATCGTACTGGATGAGGTGGCAATCAACACCGTGATCATGATGCAGAACCTCAACTTCAAGCACCCCGTTCCCACCCCTGGGCCAAATACCTTTGACAAACCATGGAACAACCCGCAGGCGGCTTTCGACCAGCAAGACCGCATCCTGCAGATCCTGTGCGATAACCCGACCCCGATGAGCGAACCGAAGAATATCGAGATCATAACGGCAATGGAAGGCACCCACCTTCAGTCCACCCTGCCACCAGGCGGGCTTTACAGCCTATGGCAACTGATCAATTACATACCCAGCAAGCAGGTGAGCTGCACCTGCATCCCCTGAGGACGGGAACTTCCCGCCAACTTTGATCGTCAAATAAGAGAAGGTTTCGGGTAAAATCCTATTTATTATGAATACAAACGCAACCTCTGCACACCGACCCGCACCCCCCCAATCCACCTTTGGGGAAAAATTTGGCGCGGCATCCCTGGGTGGATTGAGCCTCGCCCTGGGATTCACAGTCCTCTTTAGTGTCATATTGACGATCCTGTTTGCCGGCAAGATGCTGCCTGGAGTACTGGTCGCCGGCGTGGACTTGGGCGGATTGAATCAGGCCGAAGCGGAGACCCGACTGCGGGAACGGATCAGCTACCCGGAGACCGGTCTGATCGCATTGGAATATAACAGCCAACTGTGGACATTCACCCCCGGTGAACTGGGACTGACCATCGACTACCAGGCCAGCATCCAACAGGCTTACAACCTTGGGCGAAACGGCTGGCCCTGGCACCAACTCAAGGATCGACTGGCAATCATGCAAGCGGGGCGCAGGATACCGGCAGTACTGATCCTGGATGAGCAGGTCACCCGGCAGACATTGTCGCTGGTAGCCAACGAGATCAACCAGGAGATGCGGGAAGCCAATCTGCGGCTAGAGGGACTGGAAGTGCGCTCCGAGCCGGGACAGATCGGCAGATATTTGGATGTGGAGGCAGTAATTGCGCAAATTCAGGAGCCGATGCTGGACCTATTCGATGCCAGCATCGTTCTAACTGTGGATGAGTTCCAACCCAAGGTGCTGGATGCCAGCGCCCAGGCCCAGGTGGCGGCGGGGATGCTCTCCCAACCGCTGGTGGTTCGGGTCAGCGCAAATGAAGAAAAGCTCGGCCCCTGGGAGCTTGCCCCCGAAACGTTGGCCGAGATGCTGGTGATCGAACGTGCTGACAGCGGGGAGTATATCGTCAAGCTGGATGAGAACACCCTCTTCAACACCCTCTACCCATTAGCGCCAAACCTGCGCGTTGATCCGATCAACGCACGCTTTATCTTCAATGACGAGACCCGGCAACTGGAAGTGATCAAGGATGCGGTCATCGGGCGGGAACTGCTGGTAGATGAAAGCATCGCCAGGATCAATTCAGAGCTGGCTGCCGGACAACACCAGATCGACCTGGTGTTCGATCTCTCCAACCCGGATGTGACCAACGAAATGACCGCCGAGCAGTTGGGGATCACCGAACTGGTCAGCGCCGAGACGACCTTCTTCTACGGTTCGGATTCGGGACGCATCCAGAACATCGCCACTGCTGCGGCCCAGTTCCATGGGATCATGGTGGCCCCCGGTGAGACTTTCTCGATGGTGGAGAATATCGGCGATATCAGCCTGGACTCGGGATACGCGGAAGCATGGATCATCTACGGTGACCGGACGGTGAAAGGCGTGGGCGGCGGCGTATGCCAGGTCTCCACTACTTTGTTCCGGGCGGTGTTCTTCGGCGGCTATCCAGTGGTGGAACGCTGGCCGCATGCCTACCGGGTGACGTATTACGAGCTGGCCCAATCCGGGGCGGTTAACGAGAAGATGGCCGGGCTGGACGCAACCGTCTATGCCCCAGTGGTGGATTTCAAGTTCACCAACGATACTGAACACTGGCTGTTGATGGAGACCTACCTCAACGAGGCCGCCCGCAGCCTGACCTGGAAGTTCTACTCGACCAGTGACGGGCGCGAGGTGAGCTGGGACACCACCGGGCTGACGGATGTGGCTAAACCGCCCTTCCCGGTGTATGAAGAGAACAAAGACCTGGATAAAGGCGAGATCAAGAAGGTCGACTGGGCCGTGGATGGAGCCACCGTGGTGGTGACCCGCACAGTCACCCGCAACGGGGATACGATCCACCGGGATACCTTCAAGACCAAATATGAACCTTGGGCGGCGGTCTGCCAGTACGGGCCGGGAACCAAAGATTACCCCCCGGAAGACGACAAACGCGACCGGTATTCGTGCCAGGCGAAATAACTTGAATGGTTTATAATGAACGGGAAAAAGATAATAAGGAGTTAGCATGGTAAGCCAGGAACTAATCGAAATCTTACGCTGCCCGGCCTGTGTCAAAGAGACCGGCGGGATGCTGGAACACTACAAGGAAAGCTGGTTCATTTGTGCAGACTGCGGGCGCAAGTACCCCATCCGCCAAGACATCCCGGTGATGCTGATCGATGAGGGCGACAAATGGGTGGAGACCTCCAAAGAGGACCTGCCTGTCCCGCCCCCTGAAAAATAATGTCTGAGCTGAAAACCCTGCTGGATGAATTGACCAGTGGAGACGAACCGCGGGCAGAGGCTGCCGCGGTTCAATTTGTTTCACTGGGAAACCCAGCGCTGTATGCCCTCGCCGCTCTGCTTGCCAGCCCGGATGCTGATACCCGCTGGTGGGCGCTGCGATCGATCAGTGAATTCGAGTCGCCGCGCACCCCCAACCTGCTGCTATTGGGGCTGGAGGATGCTGACCCACAGGTGCAGGCTTGTGCCGCCTTAGCGCTGCGCAAACACCCCGCCATGCGGGCGATCCCCCAACTGATCGGCTTGCTGGGGAATCAGGATCAACTGCTCTCCCGCCTTGGTCGGGATGCGCTGGTGGCGGTCGGCACCCTAGCCACGCAGGAATTGATCCGGGTAGTTGAAGATCTGCAGCAGCCCTACCACGCCCGGTTGGATGGAGTGCGCGCCCTGGCCGAGATCGGCGACACTGATGCGATCGGAACCCTTTTCAAAGTCTTTCAGGAGGAAGCCGGCATGCTGCAATATTGGGCCGAGGAAGGTCTGGAACGCATGGGGATCGGTATGGTGTTCTTCAACAGCGAAGGATAGAAAAAAATATGATCTACAAAGGCTGCCATTCCAGATACGGGGGGATTGGGATTCGCCGGTTGGCCGGGTACGATCATCAGGGCCAAAAAAGTAGGCGCTAAGCGCTTTACGAATTCATCGAAGCTGACCTAATTTACTGGAACAAAATTATCTGTTTGTTCGTTTTGTGTTTACTGAGGATGCGCCAAAGCGCGCAAGGAGTTAACCATGAAAACGAAAAAGGTACAATTAATCCTGATACTAATGATCGCAGGGGGATTCATGCAGGCGTGTGCTGCCGGGCAAGTGATCAACCCCACCAATCCATCCGGGAACAATAACGGCGCAGTAGAAACGCAGTCCGCACAAATGACCCAGGTGGCGGTAGATGTGCAGGCGACGATGAATGCCATCCAGTTGACCCAATCGGCGGTGACGAATACCTCCCTGCCTACGAACACACCGCTGCCGACCAATACTCCCATGCCGACCAACACTCCGATGGCTACGTCGACGCCTAAACCGACCTCCAATCCGCTAGCGTGCAATGCGGCTAAATACGTTGAGGACCTGACCATCGTAGACGGCGTCTCGCTGCCGAAGAACAGTCCCTTCACCAAGATCTGGCGGCTGAAGAATGTCGGCTCTTGCACGTGGACCAAGGAGTATGAGGTCTCTTTCGATGGCGGCGACAAGATGGGCGGAAGCACAGTCTCGATGCCCAAGTCAGTGGCACCTGGGGGAACGGTGGATATCGCCATTGAGATGAAAGCGCCGGATTCCAAAGGGACCTATAAAGGCTACTGGATGCTGAGGGATGCAAATGGTATTGCGTTTGGTCTGGGTGACAAGCAGGACGTCCCCTTCTATGTGGTACTGAAGGTTGTGGGCATAGACAATAGCAATAAATACAATTTTGCCGACCATGTCTGCAATGCGACATGGAAAACAGAGACCCACACGCTGAACTGCATGGGCAGCAAGGATGTCTACAGCAACTATGTCTTCTACACCAATGATTTCAAACTGGAGACCGGCAAGGTTGAGAACGAGCCAGCGATCATTGCCAATGTGGAAAACGGCGTGCGTTTGAAAGGCGTCTTCCCCCCGATAAAGGTGAATGCCGGCGACCGGTTCGTATCTGAGATCGGATGCGTGAGCGGCAGCACAGAATGCAAGGTCAAGATGGTGCTGCGCTACAAGATCAACGGCACCTCCACAACAGGCGTGCTGGGCACCTGGACAGAAAAATATAACCAAAAGACCACCAAGATCAATATCGATCTGAGCAGCCTGGCGGGTAAGTCGGTGATTTTCACCCTGGATATGGAGGCTTCTTCCTCCTCAAATACCAACGAGGTCTTCTGGTTCATGCCCAGTATCCGCAATTAGGAACACAGTTCAACCTGCGGCTGAAAGCCAAGTTTAGAATAGAATACAAAAAAGGGCGGGGATTCTCTCCCCGCCCTTGAGTTTGTTCTGAAGAATCTGAGTATCATCCTCCCAGGAACCACCAGAGGTATAAGCCGATCACGATCAGGCCAAGGCTGAAGCGGGCCACAAACGACCAGCCCCACCCTAGCAGCAACCCCTGAGTGATCTCCCAAGCCAATTTTGCATCCCGCTTATGCTGGAAATACTCAGAGATGAACAAAGTCAACGGAGCTACCAGCAGGCCTACGAAGGGAGTCAGCACCAGAGAGGTTGCGAAAGCTGCCACCAGGGTGATCCCGATACTCAGCCACGAAGCTCCGGCTTGCATGGCCTTAGCCCCCATGAGGACATTATCCGAGGCAAACGCCACCAGGGTCAGCAGGGTGATCGGGATAAAAAACAACCATGCCCGGCTGTCAAAACCATCCACGAGGGCATAAGCCAGGACCGCGGCCCAGATGACTGTATTGCCGGGGAAGATCGGGACGATCAGGGCAAATAGACCCATCACCATGATCACCAGCAAGAACCAGGGGAAGGCTAATCCGATGGCTTGTGCGATAGCGTCGAACATCTCTAGGGTTTCTCCAGGATTTCGATACCGCCCATCCAGGGGCGCAGGGCTTCGGGGATTACCACGGAACCATCCGGCTGCTGGTTATTCTCCAGCACGGCGATCATGGTGCGCGGCAGTCCCAATCCGGAGCCGTTAAGGGTATGTACCGGCTGGACTGGACCTCCATTCTCGGGGCGGTAGCGGATCTTAGCCCGCCGCGCCTGGAATCCGCCCACATTCGAGATCGAAGAGATCTCCAGCCATTCCTGGCAGCCAGCCGCCCAGGCCTCCAGGTCATAGGAGATGTGGGCCGTCTCGCTGGTATCACCGGCGCATTTGAGGATCACCCGGTAAGGGATGTTGAGCAGCTTACAGGTCTCTTCGGCATTGGCGACCATTTTATCCAGCTCCTCGGCGGAATGTTCCGGTTTGCAGAACTTGTACATCTCCACCTTGTCGAATTGGTGGCCGCGCTTGATCCCGCGCACATCCCGCCCGGCGCTCATTTTCTCCCGTCGGAAGCAGGGCGAATAGGCTGTGTAATGCAGAGGCAGATCTGCTTCTTCGATGATCTCATCCATAAACATACCGGTGATGGATACCTCCGAAGTGGGCAGTAAGTAAAGCTCCTCTTCATGATCTTTGTAGAGATTGTCTTTGAACTTAGGGAGCTGCCCAGCGCCGTAGAGAACTTCGCCGCGCACGATAAAGGGACCGTACATTTCGGTATAGCCTTGTTTGGCATGCAGATCGAGCATAAAGTGGATCAGTGCTCGCTGCAGGCGGGCACCCGCCCCGGTGAGTACATAGAACCGGGAACCGGCGAGCTTGACGCCGCGTTCAAAGTCGAGGATTCCCAATTCGGGGCCGAGGTCCCAGTGAGGTTTATAAAAATCGCCCTGGGGTTGGTCCCCCCAGCGGCGGATCTCAACATTGTCCTCCTCGGTGAACCCATCCGGGACGCGGTCATCGGGAATATTGGGAATGATAGACATGACATCATGGAGATCGGATTCAAGTTTGGCAACTTCCTCATCCAGGGCTTTGATCTTGTCGCCAACCGAGCGGCTCTCGGCAATCTTGGCCTCGCGGGCTGCCTTTTCCTTCATTTTGCCGATCTCTTTGGAGAACTTGTTGCGTTCAGCCTTGAGAGCTTCGGCTTCAAGCAGAACCTCCCGCCAGCGGGCATCCAGGCGGACAGCTTCATCTACCGGAGAGGGATCCATGCCCCTTTTCTGCATCCCGGAGCGGGCTGCTTCGGGATTTTCGCGGATCAAATTGATATCTAACATGGCTGCACCTCCAATGGCACACGGCGGGTTGTTCTGCAGGGCTCCCTGGACGGGGCCTGGACACCGGCCAAATAGTTACGCTCCCCTTCGCGCAGGACGAGGGGAGCGCTCGTGGTGCCACCTGCATTTGCTGCACACGGAATCATCCGGTCAGCCTTGAAGCCGCAGTAACGGGCGGACCCGGCCCTCTTAGGCCTGATGGTTTCGAGGGCAGTTGGCAGAAAAATCCTGGTGGATTTATCTGGCGGTGAAGGGGATTTCCCGGTTCGTTGTCCTGCCTCGCAGCAACCGGCAGGTCTCTGGGAACAACGGATCCCGATACTCATCTCCACACTGTTACTTTATTAACATGGGCTGATTATACAAAAAGGATGTATAACCTGTCAAGCATCGTCTATAATTAGACTAAGTAAAATCATGGTTTGCTAGGTTCTCTGGTTGATTGGCCGAGCAATTTTCGCTTGCCAGGCAGGCAATATGAAATTCGACCAATACTCCATTTTCTTTGCCATCGCCCTGATCTCTTCTGGGCTGTCCCTTTACCTGGGATTTGCTGCCAGAGGACTGAAAGGGAAAAAAGGCACCAATTCCTTCGCTGCGATCATGGTGCTGGTGGCGATCTGGACCAGCGCAGTGGCATTTGGGATGCTGGCGGCAAATGAAGAGACTGCCCGGGTATGGATCATCATCCGGATGGCGGGGGTGATCTTTGCCCCGGTGGTTTGGGTGTTCCTAGCGCTGCAATACACGGGCCGTACAGAGCAGATCACCCTGACCAATTTTGTACTTGTAAATATCATCCCCGTTATTTCGCTGGTGATCCTGATCACCAATCCCTCGCACTCACTGTTTTATACCGAGATCAATTTCACCCGGGCGGGAATCTTCCTGATCGATGAGACCTGGCATCTGGGAGCGTACTTCTTCGTCCATCTGTTTTATTCATATTTACTGATCCTGATCGGGGATTATCTGATCCTGAAAGAAGCTCTGCGGATGTCACGGACCTTCAGGGTGCAATCAACTGCTCTGTTGCTGGCAACCATAATCCCATTGTTGGTCAATGTTTCCTTTACCTTCCATCTCATCCCGGCGCTAAAGGTGAATTACGATCCACTGGGGTTTGTGGTCTCAATGCTGATCTTCGGCTGGGGGATCTACTCCAACCAGCTATTTGATCTCAGCCCGATTGCCCGCGAGCTGCTGGTGGACAACCTGATAGATGGGATGATCGTGGTCAACCAGAATAACCGGATCATTGATCTGAACCCGGCTGCAAGGAACATCTTTGGGTTGGATGAGACTGTCATCGGTCAGAATTTGGCAGCCGTAATGGCAAAGAATAACCTGCCTCACCTGAATGCTTTTGGACGAAATGACCGCGATGAGATCGAGTTGGACAGCAGTAACGGCAAAACTGTGCTCTATGAAGTGCTGTATTCCCCGATCTTGAAGAAAGAAAAAGTGATGGGCAAGCTGGTAAGCGTGCGGAATATCACCGAACAAAAGCTGATCGAAGCCAAATTGCAGCAAATCGCGATCACCGATGCGCTTACCGGGCTGGCCAACCACCGGCACTTCTATGAGCTGCTGGAGCAGGAACAGGAAAGGTCTATACGCAAAAATCTTAATTTCTCACTGGTGATGATCGATATCGATCTCTTTAAAAAGGTTAATGATACCCACGGTCACCTTGTTGGTGACCAGGTGCTGCGGGAGATCGCCCGCATCGGAAAACAGGGGATGCGCCCGTATGACATTTTTTGCCGCTATGGCGGTGAGGAATTTACCCTGATCCTGCCAGACACCAAACCCGGGGAAGCCTGTCAGATCGCCGAAAGGCTGCGGGAGGATATAGCAAAAAGCGACTTTGGGATTGACGAGATTGTATTAAAAGTGACGATCAGCCTGGGGGTTTCGGACTTTGATCCGGACAACCCGATCAGTCCCGAAACTTTGATCGAGCGAGCAGATCAGACCCTGTACACCTCCAAACAGGAAGGCCGTAACCGGGTGACTTGCTGGAATACCCGTTTCGCCGGTTAATGTAACTTTCCCCCCAATTTTCGGTTATCATAGTGAAGGTGTACGGTCTGTGCCGGGAAGAACACAGACCTGCTCGTGTTCATTCAAGAACCCAAAAATCTATCGCCAACGAGGAGAGAGACTATGTTTGGTTGGATCGACCCGAACTACACTGGAGAGCCTTTTCAACTTTTCGGACCCAAGCACTTGCTTGTGGTTGGGCTATTTGTCGCCGTTATCCTGTGGCTGTTCCTGGGATGGAAGAATCCCAGCGAAGAGGGTAAGCGCCGTATGCGCTACCTGCTGGCGGCCATCCTGTTGATCTGGGAGAGCGCCTGGCATGTCTGGAGTATCTGGACAGGTACCTGGACATTGCAGTACAACCTGCCGCTGCACCTGTGTTCGATCATGGTGTGGTTGAGCATCGTCATGCTGCTGACCAAAAATTACCGCATTTATGAATTCGCTTATTTCATCGGGATCGCCGGGGCGATGCAAGCCTTTCTGACCCCGGAAGCAGGGATCTATGGATTGTGGCATTTCAGGGCAATGCAGACTCTGATCGTCCATGGCACCCTGATCGTAGCCCCGATCTATATGACTTTGAAGGAAGGCTTCCGCCCGACGTGGAAATCAATGCTGCGGGTGGTCGTGGGAGTTAATATCTACATGGTGATTGTGTATTTCATCAACCTGACACTGGGCAGCAATTACCTGTTCATTATGCACAAACCGGACACCGCCAGCCTGCTGGACGTGCTCGGGCCGTGGCCATGGTATAACTTGGCGACTGAGGGAATCGGGTTGGTAATCTTCCTGCTGCTCTACCTGCCGTGGATCATCAAAGATGCGCGGGCGAAAAAGAAACAGTAGGTGGTTGGCAGGAGGCAGAAGATATTACGAGACAGAAAAGAAAGGCATCCGGTCGGATGCCTTTTTATGTGGGTTAATATTCACCGGTATCGATCTGGTTGTTGAGATACTCAACGAGCAGCATGATCAGATCATCGATCTGGCCAGAGGCTTTCTGAATGATCCCGGTCATCTCCAGGATCTGGGGCTGGCCGGCAGCGATTCGGGGCAGGATTGCATTCGACCCGCTGACCAGCCCAAGAGTATTTTTGAGATCATGCGTGTAAATACCAAGAGCAGCCCGCATTGCACTGCGCTCCTCCTCAGGCAGCTGGTTAACCAGTTCAGACAAACGCTGGAAGGCTTGTTCCGCTGGAGAATTGAGTCATTCGACGTCCTTTTCATCATCCCGGCTGCGCAGGTGCGGGAAGAGGATCACCTCACGGATATTGGCCTGGTCGGTGAGCAGCATCACCAGCCTGTCAATCCCAATCCCGAAGCCACCGTTGGGCGGCATGCCGTAGCGCATCGCCCGCAGGTAATCCTCATCCATGGGATGATAATCATCATCGGCTTCGGAATCGTAAGCCCGGCCCATTTCCATGAAACGCTTCTCCTGCTCTACCGGGTCGTTTAGCTCGGTAAAGGCGTTGCACAACTCCATACCAGCCATAAAGCCCTCGAAGCGTTCGACGATATCCGGGTTGCCGGAGATGTTCTTGGCCAGCGGGGAAATATCCCGCGGGTAGTTGTAGAGGAAGGTCGGCTGGACGAAAGTCGGTTCCAGGAACTCATCCACCAGGGCATTGATCAGCTTGCCGCGCGGCGTGCCAGGGGCAGAGTCTATCCCTTTGGCTTTCATCGCCGCCGCCAGACTATCCGCATCCGGATATTCATCCAGATCGATCCCGGCCAGTTCGGCAACCCCCTCGCTCAACTCAACCGCTCGTCCAGGGTTTGGAGAGATCGACTTTCATACCCTGATAGGTGATCGTGGTGCCGCCAGTGACCTCCTGGGCTACAAAGCGAACCATTTCCTCGGTCAGCTCCATGACCTTCTGGTAATCGGCATAAGCCCAGTAGAATTCCAGCTGGGTGAATTCCGGGTTGTGGGTGCGGTCAACGCCTTCATTGCGGAAATCACGGCCGATCTCATAGACACCCTCATAGCCACCAACCAGCAGACGTTTGAGATACAGCTCAAAGGAGATGCGCAGGTAGAGCTCCTGCTTGAGCTGGTTGTGATGCGTGACGAACGGCCGGGCAGCCGCCCCACCGTAGATCGGCTGTAGGATCGGAGTCTCAACCTCAATAAAGCTGCGGTCATCAAAAAACTTGCGCAGCGAGCGGTTGGTGGCGGCGCGGGCTTCGAATATCTGGCGCACATGCGGGATTGACAGCCAGATCGGCATAGCGCTGGCGGTAGCGGGTCTCCGGGTCTGTCAGGGCGGCGTGGCGGATGATCTCACCGTCCACCTCTTCATCTTTGGCTGCCGGCAGCGGGGTGACCGCCTTGGCAGATCATGTGGAATTCCTTGACCATCAGGGAAGGCTCCCCAGTGCGGGTGCGAACCAGCTCTCCGCTGGCCTGGATGAAATCGCCCAGATCATAGAAATCTTTCAACTGCGCCAGAGCTTCCTCCCCGACCTCATTCATGCGGATGAAAAGCTGGATGCGGCCAAAACCATCCTCAATGTGGGCAAAAGCCAGCTTGCCCATCAGGCGCATCGAGCGGATGCGTCCCACCAGGGTGGCAGATACCGGGTCGGCGCCTTGCTGCTTTTCCCAGGCTTCCAGGGCGGCAACCGCCTCCAGGCTGGTATGGGTGCGCTCTACCCGGTGGGGATAGGGTTCGATCCCTAGTTCCCGCAGCTGGTCGATTTTTTCCAGGCGGTTCTGTTCCAGTTTGGTGTATTTCTGTTCACTCATCGGCGGCACCTTGTAATCCTGATTTTGAGCTAAATAAATGACATCCGCAATTATACATGACAAATCGAATAAAAAAGTCCCGCACGGATGTTACTGTGCGGGACAGGGTTACTGTTACAGGCAGGCGATTATTTGACTTCAACCACCTTCACAGTGAATGATGCCGGAGGGGGCTTTGATGTCCACCTTATCGCCTTCCTTCTTACCGATCAGAGCTTCACCCAACGGGGAGGCATGCGAAACCTTGCCTTCGCGTGGGTTGGCTTCGGCTGCCCCCACGATCAGGTATTCTTCCGGTTTGGCGCGGCCTTCTTTGATCACCACGGTGGAGCCGATCTGGACCTCACCGTTCTTGCTGCGCTGCTTCTTGATTAGCTTGGCGCTTGCCAGCAGGATCTCCAGTTCACGGATACGCCCTTCAACAAAAGACTGCTCATTCTTGGCAGCCTCAAATTCCGGGTCTTCAACGAACTCACCAAGACTGCTTTCAGCAGCCTCGTGCAGGCGTTGGGCTACTTCTTTGCGCTTCTCAGTTCGCAGATATTCTAATTCGGCTTCTAATTTATCGAAACCTTCTTTGGTAAGAAACTGGGATGTCATACATTCTCCTTGTATTTCCCATCCAGAGAGAAGGGGCATGTAACGACGAAATCTGGTGGAAAATCTGCACCATGGTGTTATTAAACGAGCACAGCAAGTACAAAATTCTGCACTTACTGTCCTATTAGGCGCAAATAATAGCACATTAATTTCGTGATTTGCAAGATATTTGTGATTAGAAATTCGTAGGAGATTGGATCTACTTAGTCTACGGGCGGCTTCCAGAGCACAATTCCCTGGTTTTTTCGACGCAATTGGGCAATCTCCTCCCGCATTTCATCCAGCGAGGACCAAAATGAGCTGATCTGAGAAGAATAAGCAGCAATAGTCGCTTGCCAGAGAGCCAGGGCAGGATCTGAGACAGGGGTAACCTCGGGGTTGTACCCGACCGGAGCTAGACTGGGCGCGGCATGTGGATATTTACGCGTATAGGGATAATCAGGGTAATACCACAGCGGGAGCGGGAGATATTCAGCCGCGGCGCGCACCAACTGGTGATCGACATGATTGCCAACCGAAAGAGGCGCTACCAGACTGATCTCCCCCCCGGCAAGGCGTTGGCTAACCGGAGTGCCAGCAGCCGAACCAGATCAGCATCCCCGGGATGGAGGCTGGCGAAGAGGCTTTCCTCGTCCGGATAGAGATGGTCTCCCGTGCGGGGATGCTTGCGGTAAAGCCCATCTGCGACGCCAAAGTGACGGTATGGCACGCCCAGCAGCTGCATGGCAGCCAGATCTTCCTTGGTGCGGGTTTCAATCACCTCCCCTGGGGACAAAGCCCAGTGGCCGTGATATTCCACTGCCAGGGGGGAGAAATCATCATCCACAGGCAGGCCGGTGCAGATCGTCCAGACCTTTACTTCTTCGCCGCGCCGGCGGGCTTCCGCGATCCAGCCACCGCAGGAGAGAGCGGCATCATCAAAATGGGGGGAGAGAATGATTGTAGTCACAAGTTAATTATAATTCGAGTAATCAGGAAACAGGCACCCAGGGATCAGGAAAAACCACCTGCATATTGGGGCAGCAGGTCTTCCAAAGCATTGATCAGGGAGTGGATATCTTCCTCCGTGTTGTAAGCCTGGACGGAGAGGCGGATGAGGTGCTGCCCTCGCCAGTTAATGCAGGGAATTTCTATATGGTATTGGCCATACAAGGCAGCTTGAAATGCAGCTAAATCCTTAATCTGCGGCAGACGGGCAGCAGCCAACTGAACGTAGGGGGCCGCATGCGGGCCGTAAACAGAATCCAGACCGGTGAGCTGCTCGATGGCGGCAATCCCTTCTGACAGAATCCGGTGGCAGCGCGCCTGGACGGCAGGCCAGTCGTGCTCCTGCATGAACTCGATCGCCGCGGGGATCGAGAGCGAGGCGGAAAAGTCTTTGGTCCCCCACCATTCCAACTGATCGAGGAAACGAGAGCCGGTTGTGTAGGAGGCATTTTCTCCCCATCCCCAACTGACCACCAGCGGTTCGATCAGGGGCTGCACATCATGCCGGGCGTATAGGAACCCAGCTCCCTTGGGACTGAGCATCCATTTATGGCAATTGCCGACGTAGAAATCGGGATCGATCGACTGGAGATCGAGTGGAATCTGTCCGGGGGCGTGGGCGCCGTCGATGATCGTGAGGATCCCCCCCTGGCGGGCCTTCCTGCAAAGCAGCTCAACCGGCAGGCGCACTGCGGTCGGGGAGGTGATGTGGCTGATGAACAGTACGCGGGTGTTGGGAGTTACACCTGCCCAGATCTGCTCAGTGACCTCCTCTGGGGAAGGCAGCGGCAGCGAAACAGGCTGGCGAATCAATTTTGCGCCGGTCTTGGATTGCAGAAAGTCCCAGATATTCTCGCAAGCGCCGTATTCATGATTGGTGGTGAGGATCTCGTCTCCGGGTTTAAGATCCAGGGAGCGGGCGATGACATTGACGCCAAAGGTAGCGTTAGGAATGAGGACCAGGTCGTCAGCAGGGGCATTCAGATACCTCCCAATCATCTGACGGGCGTGTGCCAGCTCGAGGAAGAGATCGCGGGCGAGGAATTTGACCGGATGACGCTCAAGCCGGTTTTGCCATTGCTGGTACACCTCCCAGATTGGGCCAGGTGTAGCCCCAAAAGAGCCGTGGTTGAGGAAGGTGATTTCAGGGTCGAGAAGGAAGAGGTCTTTCATGGATTTGATTATACTGCGACTAAAATCCACCGACCAGCAACCTACATCAACTTACTGACTACTGACAACTTCCCCCCTATCCGCTATAATAACGCACATCATGATGTTCACTCGACACGACCCTGAGAGCAGGCGGCGGATCAGAGCTTTCCTGTTGATTGCAATCCTGGCAACCCTGCCGTTATACTGCGCCGGGTATTTTGCCGTGCAGACGGTTAAAAATCGACCGACAGCAACGATCACACCCAGCTTCACCGCGACCTTTACCGCCACAACCATACCAAGTGAAACACCGACAGCTACCGGGACTGTCACCTACACTCCCACAGCCACAATCACGCCCACCGCGTCTATCACCCCATCGATCACACCGACATACACACCGACACCGACATTTACCAGTACGGCCACAGCAACCACGGCTGCGACCGATACCGCCACGCCCACAGATACACCCACGGAAACACCGACAAAAACTGCAACAGCAACTGATACGCCCGAGGGTACACTCACATCGACACCCCCTTCCCCCACCCCATAGGGACAACAACCCCCAGAATGGAAATTCTATGGAAGAAACCAAATCTCTACTCACTGCCCTGACGGCTGTACCCGGCCTATCTGGTCATGAGGGCCTGATCCGAGAGCATCTTAAGTGAATTATGGGCGCCACTTACCGATGAACTGCGCACCAGCCCGATCGGCAGCCTGCATGGACTGAAGAATAGGCAGCGGCGCAGATCCACGGCCCAGTATCCTGATCGCCACCCACATGGACGCCATCGGCTTGATGGTCTCCGGGATTGAGGATGGCCTGCTGCGGGTCACCAAGATCGGCGGGATCGACAACCGGGTGCTCCCCGGCTTGACGGTAACGTACATACCCAATCGGGTGATCTTGCCTGGGCTGGTGATCCTTCCGCCAAGCCATACCCTGCCTGATTCACAGAAATCCGGCACAGTTGAGCTGGATTATCTGTTTGTGGATACCGGCCTGCTGCCACCTGAAGTGGCGATCGCAAAGTGCAGATCGGTGATCTGGTGACCTTCTCACTTGGAGGCGATGGACCTTGGCAGCGGATATCTCTCTTCCCCGGCAATGGACAACCGGGCATCGGTGGCTGCGCTGACCGAAGCCCTGCAGATCCTGCAGACCCGCAAGCACACTTGGGATGTGTGGGCCAGCCGCAACTGTGCAGGAAGAAGTTGGGCTGTATGGCGCACAGACTTCCGGCTTTGACCTGCGCCCCAGCCTGGCGATCGTGATCGATGTCACCTTCGGCAGCGGGCCAGGGGCGGCAGGTTATGAAACTGTTGATATGGATAAGGGACCTTCCTTTGATATTGGCCCCAGCACGCACCCGAAGCTGTATGAAGCATTCATCCAGTTTGCCGAAAAAGCAGGAAATCCCCTTCCAGCGATATGCCTATCCACGGGGATCGGGCACAGATGCGGACAAGCTGCAAATCTCAGCGGAAGGGGTAATCACGATGATCGTGAGTATCCCGATCCGCTATATGCACACCCCGGTGGAACTGGTGCAGGTACGCGATATTCAACGCACCGCCCGGCTGGTGGCAGGGTTCATCGAGCAACTGGATGAGATTTCCTCGATACCCTGAAATGGGATAGGGAAGGAGGGGCCGCCTGATGAACGCGACAACAAAGAAACCCAAAATCGGGGCCGCCCAGATCAAGCTGCTGGAACGCCTTTCAAATGCCTGCGCCGTCTCCGGTGATGAAGGCGCAGTACGCAAGATCGTGCTGGAAGAAATTAAGGTTATGCTGACGAGATCAGCACCGATGCGCTTGGCAATGTACTGGCAGTCAAACGCGGCAAAGGCCGCAACCGGCCCAAAGTGATGCTGGCCGCCCACATGGATGAGGTCGGCTTCATGCTGACCTATGATGAAGGCGGCGGGCTGTACCGCTTCGGCGTGGCTGGGGGTGTAGACCCGCGTAATCTGGCAGGCAAACAAGT
Organism: uncultured Chloroflexia bacterium; assembly: GCA_963722735.1. Taxonomy (GTDB): domain Bacteria; phylum Chloroflexota; class Anaerolineae; order Anaerolineales; family UBA11579; genus UBA11579. The sequence goes on along the minus strand of CAVROH010000017.1, from coordinate 25,888 downwards.
ACTGGTTGGGCCAGACCAGACACCCGGCGTGATCGGTTCCGCCCCGATCCACCTGACAGCGGCCAGTGAGCGCAAGAACGCCGTGACCCTCAATAGCCTGCGGATCGATATCGGGCCAGGAAATGGCGGGAAAATTCAAGATCGGCGACACGGGCGGCATTTGCAACCAAATTTACCCGGCTGGGGCCAAGTCTACGGGGCAAAGCCCTGGATGACCGGGTGGGTGTAACCAGCCTGATCACCCTGCTAAAAAATGCACCCGGAGAACATTGATCTGATGGCGGCTTTTACCGTACAGGAAGAAGTTGGGCTGCGGGGCGCCAAAGTGGCCGCCCACACACTTAACCCAGATATGGGAATCGCCCTGGACTGCACGCCCTCATTGGATATGCCCACCTGGGACGGCAGCGAGAATGTGCTCTACCGCAGTAAGGTTGGGATGGGTCCCGGCAATCTATGTAGGGGACGGCAGTACCCTTGGGGACCCGCGGCTGATCCGTCTGCTGCGGGAAGCTGGGGATGAGGAAAATATTCCCTACCAACTACGGCAGCCAGGCGGCGGCGGCACCGATGCCGGTGCGATCCACCTGAGCCGGGCCGGGATTCCGGCAATATCCGTCTCGGTGCCGGGACGCTACCTGCATACGCCAGCCTCGATCATCCGCCTGAAAGACTGGCAGAACAGCGTGGCTTTGCTGTATGCCGCCCTTTGCCGGATCACCCCCAAAACACTCAACAAGCCGCGGCAGGCCTGATCTGCGGCAAATATGGAGAATGTGATGAAAAATTTAGTCAAAACACTGGTAGAAACCACCGCCCCCTCCGGCTATGAAGCCAACCTGCGGCCGGTGATCGAAGAAGCCCTCAAAGGATACGTAGATGAGATGCGCGTGGATGGTTTGGGGAATCTGATCGTGCGCAAGGCTGCGGTCAAGGAAGGCGCGCCGACGATCATGCTAGCCGCCCATATGGATGAAATCGGCTTGATGGTCACCCATGTGGACGAGAACGGATTTGCACGCTTCACCAAAATCGGAGGGGTGTACCCGCGCTATACCGCCGGCGCACGGGTGCGATTCCTGAACGGGGCTGCCGGGTAATCGGGATGGAACCACACAGCAATACCAGCAGCGTCCCGGCATTGGATAAAATGTACATTGACCTGGGCGTCTCCTCGGCGAAAGTTTGCCCGGTTGAGACCGGCGATGTGGCCGTATTTGAACGCACGTTTGAAGACCTCGGCGACCGGCTGGTCTCCAAAGCAATGGATGACCGGGTGGGTGTCGCCATCCTGATCAAAATGCTGCAGGAGATGGGTGACAGCCCGAATAACGTATATGCCGTGTTCACGGTGCAGGAAGAGATCGGGGCACGCGGCGCAGGCCGGGCGGCCTTTGGGATCGACCCCGACCTGGCACTGGCGATTGATGTGACCCTGTGTGGGGATACACCCCTGAATAAAGAAACCCAGGTCATTTTAGGCAAGGGACCGGCGGTGCATATCAAGGATGTAGGCACAATCGCAGACCCTCGGGTGACCGAGTGGATCAAGAAAGGCGCAAAACGTTCACGGATCGCGGTGCAGACCTCGATCCTGACGCGCGGCTATACCGATACCTACACGATCCAGACCAGCAAAGCCGGCGTCCCCAGCGGGGGAATCTCGATCCCGTGCCGGTACGTCCACTCTCCCTCCGAGATGGTGGATGTCAGCGACCTGAATGAGACCGTCAAGTTGCTCGTGGCGCTGCTCATCAAACCGATCAAGTTCTAAGATGAAACAGAGACCTGCAAGATTTACCCTGACTGCCGTGCTGCTGACGGGCTTACTGGTGATCATCACTGCCGGGTGCAGCGCAATTCCACTCCGCAGCCGACCAGTACCCCCACAGTCGTGACGACGCCCCCGGTACCGACGGCGACCCCCTTTCCCACCCAGGAAATAGAACCGGCTGACAGCTTGATCCCGATCGTGATCTGGCTGCCCCCCGAGTTCAGCCCTGACCTGGACAACACCGCCGGCCGCCTGCTGAAAAGCAGGATCGCCGAGTTCAACCAGGACCACCCCCAACTGTCGGTGCAGTACCGCATCAAGGATAAAAGCGGTGCTGCCGGACTGCTTGAATCGCTATCCGTGACCGGCAAGGTAGCCCCCCAATCACTGCCAGACCTGGTGTTCTTCTCGGATGCGGAACTGCACACAGCCTTCAACAGCAGCCTGGTATACCCTTATCCCTTCAATATCCCCTCCGAAGATGACCGGGACTGGTATAACCTGGCAGGAGACTTGGGAAGCTTCAACGGGCAGACCTACAGCCTGCCAATCGGAGTTGACGGTCTGGTGATGGTTTACAACTCCCGTTTGATCGAAAATACACCTCTGAACTGGGATGATCTACTGCGGTCTGGTTACCTGTTCACTTTCCCGGCTGCAGACCCGCAGGCTTTACTGACCCACGCACTGTATCTCTCTCAGGGGGGACTTTTGACCAATGAGCAGGATTCTATCCAGCTCCAGGCTGAAGCGCTGGCTCCGGTGCTAGGCTTTTATTCCCAGGCGGACAGCCTGGCGCTGCTGCCAGGGGAGATTGACCTAATGGATACTGACAGCAAATCATGGGAGAGCTTCATCTACGGCGGAAGGCAGGTGACGGTCACCTGGGCCAGCCGCTACCTCTCATTAATCGACGACAGCCTGACAGCCTCTCCCCTTCTGACCCAGGATGGAAGCCCAATCACAGTAGTAAGCGGCTGGGGATGGGCACTGACCACCCCGGACCCGAATAAACAACTGGTCGCCGCCGAACTGGCCCGCTTCCTGACGGATGCCGATTTCGCCGGCGAATGGACCCAGGCAGCCCATCTGCTTCCACTGCGGCCGAACGCGCTTTCCTACTGGGTGGATGATCTGGACAGAATGCTTGCCAGCCAACTGATGCCGTCGGCGTTGGCAATCCCATCCGAGGAGATCCTCGAAACCTCAGGGTCGATTCTAAAGCAGGCGGTGATCCAGACCCTGACCGGTGAACTGACCGCCCAGGAAGCGGCTGAACAGGCTGCTTCAGAAACAAATTAAATAGAACTTATGTTCTTTGCGCTGCTTGACGCTGTATTTTGACAGTGATATGATGGCAGGCGTTTACAACAAATGAAAGCTGAATGGAGTGTGATTTTTTATCATGTCTGAAAATAATCAAGACCCCCTCACTGATTCCCCGGAAGAAACCCCCGAAAAACAATACCCCCACCCCGGAATCGGATGAAATCAAACAAGCCAGCGGCTTTGCCACGCTTCTGGCAGCGGGTGCAGGATATGGGCATTACCGGCTCTGTCACCCGGATCGGCAGCAGTGTGCTGACCGTATTGCTGGTTGTGGTGGCTGTATACGCCCTGGGACGCTTCTATCTCGACCGCTCCGCCCCAAGTGATGCCGCCGAGAACCCCGACCAGACCACTCCCACCAAAGACCCCACATCCGGCGATTCGGCGAATCTCGAAGATATCATCCTGCCGGAATATGCTGTCCCGGATACCGCCTACTTTTACGGCAGCAACGGGATTGCCCGCGAAGCCAAGCCTGAGACAGTGATCCCCTCCCGCTCGCGGACAGAGGTCACCAACTACGAGGTACAGCAAGGCGATAGTGTATTCAGCATCGCCGAGCAATTTGGCCTTGAGCCGGAGACGATCCTGTGGGGCAACTATGAACAGCTCCAGGATAACCCCAGGTCACTCTCTCCGGGTGATATCCTCAACATCCTGCCGACCAACGGGATCTATTATGAGTACAACCAGGGCGAATCCCTGGCCAGCATCGCCCTTAGTTTTGAGGTGAAGACTGAGGATATCGTCGAGTATCCCGGGAACGCACTGGACCCCTACGAGACAAACCCGGACGACCCGGGGATCGCAGACGGCACCTGGCTGATCATCCCTGGCGGGACACGCGAACTGCAGGACTGGGGTCCGCCGCCGATCAGCCGCTCTAACCCGGCTGTGGCTTCCTATTACGGTTCCGGGGCCTGCGGTGCGGTGTATGAAGGCCCGGTCGGTGACGGCTGGTTTGCATGGCCGGCTGTGCAGACATATATCTCTGGCTACAACTATTCTCCTGGGATCCACGAAGCGATTGACATCGGTGGGGTGGAGGGCAGCGCACTGTATGCCGCAGACTCCGGCGTGGTGGTGTATTCCGGCTGGAGTGAGTACGGCTACGGGAATATGGTAGTGATCGACCACGGCAATGGCTGGCAAACTGCTTATGCCCACATGAGCTATGTCTCGGTTGGCTGTGGGCAGGGCGTGTACCGAGGCGACGGGATCGGCGGTCTGGGTAATACTGGCAACTCGACCGGACCTCACCTGCACTTTGAGATGAAGTACCTGGGCGGAAATGTCAATCCGCTGCTGTATCTGTCTGGGGGAGGATAACATTCAAAACCTATTGTTTTGAATGTTTACGAGTTTGCTGCTCAACTCTTCCAAAATAAGATAACATAAAAAGGCGCTGGAATTCCAGCGCCTTTTTCTTCTATATTTTTATTGACCAATTGACGATCGAACCTGTCGATTATCTGACAATGACTACCATGAATCCAGCACGCTGACCTCGACTTTGAGCATATCGGGGATGTAATCCTCAATAGCGAGGAAGATACGCTCACGCATGCGCGGATACCAGACATCCTGAGTCTGATCCAGCCAGCGGGCATCGATCCATTCCTCGGATTTTCCGATGTGGACATCCTCAGCGAGGAAGATATACCAGATGTTCAGTTCACCGGTTTTGTCGTAAAAATCCACGGCAATCCGTTCGCGCCATTTAGGGTCTCGCCCGGTGATCACGATCTTTTCTTCTTCCAGTTCCCGAAGGACTGTTTCTTCGGCGGTCTCCCCTTTCTTCATCCCGCCACCTGGAGGGGAATATTTCCCGTCAGTGCGGTGGAGCATGCCCAGCAAAGCGCCATCATCCCGGCGAATGATGATCGCCCGTACGGTGACTCGTTTGAATGGCAGATCGAATTCTTTCATTGGTATTCCCTCAGTAGATGTGTGAGAATATTATAGAACAAGCAAAGGATTTTTGCCTTTAGATGGATAAACCAAATTGCTTGTCAGTCAGGGAGGGGAATGATAAAATACAAAACCGCAAGGGACTGTAGCTCAGATGGTTAGAGCGCGCCGTTCACATCGGCGAGGTCGTTGGTTCGAGTCCAATCAGTCCCACAGGAGACCTGGAGAAAACTGGGTCTCTTTTTATTTATGTACTACCGCCGTTCACATCGTGCGCGGGACGCTGCGGAGCAGCTATATGGTTCGAGTCCAATCAGTCCCACAGGAGACCTGGAGAAAACTGGGTCTCTTTTTATTTATGTACTACCGCCGTTCACATCGTGCGCGGGACGCTGCGGAGCAGCTATGTGGTTCGAGTCCAATCAGTCCCACAGGAGACAGCCCTGATATGGGCTGTTTTTCTATTACTAATACTAAATTTCATCGTGACCATGGCGTATAGAAAAATGGGTGGCATCAAAACTGGGATCCCTGGCAGTGCACATTTTTAGTCCAAGTCGTCAATAAAGCCATTCGTGAGACTTACGGCGATCTTTCAATCACCTCCGGTATGAAGCAATTTTTGACCTCGTCACTTTTCAGATCAGAAATTGTGACTAACGCTATTGAATACCAACCTGACTTCTCATCAGCGTCTACTTTATTGCGGCCTAAAACCGGGTCCAGTACAATTTGGCTGGAGAACTCTGTTTGTGAAAAAACGATGCCGCCAAGGCATTGGTCTGGATCCTGGTCCTGGTAAGTCGTGGTAGGCTGAGAAAACTCGGTCGCAATGGTTAAATGGAACTTGCAGTCCTCTTTAGAAAATAACCCTGTAACAGTAATTTTACCCTCCGTTTTTGAAGTGTAGCTGCATCCAGGAAAGTTCGTAACCTCAGTCCAATCCGTCTTTCCGGATCCTTCTACGATAAGAGGTCCTTCTGTGGACTTGAAGAATTTAAGAGGGATAGCCCCCACTTCCTTTTGTTCATCTTTACCGGTGGGGTAAGTATACGTAACACTACGTTGCAGGTTGAGGATCGCCCCACCAGCATCTCCTGATGAAGGAGTTGTCGTGGCATGGGTGTCAGTCGAGTTGGCCCGCCCCGCCCCACCAGACGAGGCTTGCTGAGGGTAACTACAAGCTGCTAGGGCAAATATCAGGATGGTCAACATCACCCATCGGCACACTCTGGAGGCCTGCCTGACGGGAATAATTTTCTGTCCCTGTCTGATGCAGGTACGTTTAGGATTGCCAAAGGTAAACTTCATCATGTAACCTCCAGTGCGAACCAATAATAATTGAAAACTGCTTATTCACCATCCTATTCCATTATACGTCAGTCAGCCGTTCTGATTTAACTATTCGGAAATCAAATCCCACCTCTCCAACTCAATCCTCAGCCCCTCCGGAGAAATAAAATGGATAGCCTCAATGCCCAGCTCCCTGGCGGCGAGGACGTTCGGTTCCGAGTCATCAATGAAGAGGCATTCGTACGGCTGGCGGCCGATCCGGGCGAGGAGCAGCTTGTAGATTGCCGGGTCGGGTTTCGCCAGGTCAACATCGGCAGACAGCATATGCGAATCGAACCAGCCAAGGAAATCGTAGCGTGCCCGGATGAGGGGATAGGTCTCGGCAGAGAAATTGCTGAGCACATGCAGGGATACGTCCCTCTGTCGGAGAGCGGCCAGCAGCTCGACCGTTTCGGGGAAGTGACCGGGGACCATCTCCTCCCAGCGGGTGTGATAGGCGCGGATCTGATCGCTCATACTCCGGGAACTCAGCTACCTTTTCCTCCACCGCCTTGGCGAAGGGATAGCCTAGATCCAACTTGAGGTTCCATTCCATCGGGCAGATCTTGGTGAGGAAATGTTCCATTCCTTCAGGATCGCCGGGGAAGATCTTGCGGTAGAGGTGTTCACGCTTCCAGTCCACCAGCACACCGCCGAGATCGAAGATCACAGCTTTGATGTGGGAAGTTATTGATATTTTTCATAGATTGCTCACGGTAGATATGATAACATTCATTGAATTTCCAAGAGAAGCAGGATCAATGAACCCAAAAGACATGCCTGGCCTCCTGAAATTTGCCGACCATGCTGCCCCCCAAACTGATCCAGATGACCCTGATAGCGATGCTCGCAATAATTATCCTGCCATATCTACTGGCTTGGATGGCTTTTCTGGCAAAGACCGCCGAATGCTGTCTATCTTCTCGCAGGTGCTGCGCTACTTAAGGTTGGTTTGGACTGTCAATCCTCCAGCCCCAGGGCTGCCTGGGTATGCCCGGGTGTGGCTGACGCTGTCGATCCTACAGAAGTGGCTTAATCACCGCTATCGGGTACCGCTTGGATGCTGGATGAGCTGCTCTATGGCAAGAAACTGGACCAGATACCTTTGGAGGATCCGCTGCTGGTGATCTCTGCCGGGCGCAGCGGCAGCACCCAGATCACCCGTTACCTTGAAGATGATCCGGACCTGATCAGCTCCCAATCTGATCATGAGCATGTTCCCCTACCTATGGCTGTGGAAGTTAGCCCCTGCGACTATCGGCTGGGTGCTGACCCCCGAAAAGGTGCGGGCAAGAATGGAAGCGATGATGCCCCCAGAACTGGTGGAACGCCATGAAATGGACCCTTTCAAATCCGATACCTTTGATGGGGCATTCCTCAACTTCCACCTGAACCCGATGTCCCTTCACCTGGGGCCTGAAGCGAGCATCCCAGAATTCTCATTTGCGCAATTTGTAGCCCATAACCGTCAAATATTTGAGCAGGATTTTGTCGATTTTGTGGAGCGGATTGGGCGCAAGACACTGTATTATTATGGCCAGGATGAGGATGGGGAATTTCCCAGATTCCTGCTCAAGGGCCACTATCTACTGGCTGCCCCAGCGCTGGCCCGGCGCTTCCCAGAGGGGAACTTCCTCACCGTGGTGCGGGAACCGCTCTCCCGGCTGCAAAGCGGTATCAACTATCTGCGCGTTAACCCGGCGGACCCTGTACTTGGCCCGGTGCCGTGGGAATGGCTGACAGCAACTCTGACCGAGACAGAGAGCCTCTACTGCGAGGTGGAACAAGCCTGGTTTGATGAAGAGGGGCAAACCAACCGGTGCGTGATCCGCTTCTCGGAATTTGTGAAGGACTTGCCAACGGCGATGACCAAGGTCTATGCGGAGTGCTGTAACAGGGACAAAGTACCACCGCATGTGCCAGATGACCACATGCCGAGGGAACGCAAGAACTATTCGGTAAACCGTTCCCTGGAAGAATTGGGAGTGGACCAGGAAGCGATCAGAACCCGGCTGGCTGACTATATTCAGTGGGTGAAATAGTGCGGTACTCCCTTTTTTCAATCAGGTACCGGGCGGCTTTCCGCTGTATAATTGAACAACCAACGCGGGAGTGCGCAACAGGAGATGGATGATGAGCAATCAAATCGATTCACAGCCGCTGTACACTTTTGGGGTTTACTGGCTGAAGGGGCTTTTTGCCCCGGCACGCTGGATCGGGCAGCGGCTGGTGGTGTACCGCACCAAGGTGGTGTTTGTAACCGGCATCTTCAACAAGGACGAGCGGGTGATCCCGATCAGCAAGATCACCGATCTACGGGTCACCAAGGGATGTGTCGCCGGAGTATTTGGATACGGCAACCTGTATATTGAGACCGCCGGGACAGCCGGAACCGAGATTGCCGTGGTCGACATCGCAAACCCGGATTACGCCCGAGATCTGATCATCCACCTGGTGGACCAGTCCAACTAATCCCTGACAATCCCAACCGGATTCTAAAATATGATAATAAGCCCTCCAAACAAAGGAGGGCTTTGGCTTTCTATTCTTTAATGGCGAACTCGAGTGCAGGTTCATGTCCTGGCGGCAGACCTTCCAGGTTTCCGTGATCTTCCTGCTCTACCTTTTTATTCGGATTGTTGGTCTCAATATTCCAGACGGCGGGAACCAGACGCCCAACCAGTGCCATACCAATCGTGACACTGCCAGCCGCCACATACCAGGACTGGATACTGATCATGTCTGCCACCGGGCCGGCAATCGCCAGACCAATCGGTGCCATTGCGCCTGCCAGACTGCCCACCAAGGCAAACACACGCCCCTGCATATCGGGTGCAATATTCTTCTGCATAATCGCGCCCAGTGACCCATTCGCAATCGGGAGGCTGAAACCAAATACGCCAGCCGATACAATCGCAACGATTAACAAGGTGTTCGGCAGCAAGCCAATGGTAAGAATTCCGATCCCGAGGATGAAAATACCCATCATGCTGGTCTTGATCTGTCGCTTGAAACCTCCCCAAACACTCAGCAGCAGGCCTCCCAGGATGACACCCACCCCAAAGACCGAGTTAAAACTTCCCAACTGGAGCGCCCCACCACCAAAATATTCCTTGATCAACAACGAAGACAAGGCGCTGGTTGGCGCTAAGAGGAAATTCATCATCGCAGCCATGAGGAGCAGGATCAACATCCCTTTCCATGCCCACACATAGCGGAAACCAGCGGCAAGGTCCTGGATGTAGGATGATGTCTTGCCGGAAAGGGCTTCACTCTGGGAGCGGTCTGGCTGGGGAATCTCAAAGAAAAAGAGCGGCAGGATCGCCACCAGGGCGGTGATGAAATCAATCGCCAGAATCCACTCCAGGGCGAGGACTTCATACAGGATCGCGCCCAGAGGGGCAGAGATCACATTCAAACCGCCGTTGAGCATCTGGTTGATCCCCTGGACACGGGCAAGATGCTCTTGAGGCACCATCAAAGAGGTGGAGGCCGACATGGTCGTACCGTGGAAGCCACCGGCAACCGCACGGATAAACAGGATCAGGTAGATCTGCCAGACCTGTACGTCGGTAAAGGCGAACATCAGCGCTAGAGCAAGGGTAGCCAGGGCAACAACTGAATCGGCGATAATCAAAGTCCAGCGGCGATCCCAGCGGTCTACCAGCGGGCCGATAAAAGGCCCGAGGACAACCCCCGGCAGCATCCCGATCAAACTGGCGGTAGCCAGTACGGTGGCAGACCCTGTCCTGACGGTCAGATACCAGATCAGGGCGAACTGCACCAGCATACTGCCGAGCAGTGAGAGCGCCTGTCCAGAGAAGATGGTGAAGAATCGGGTCTTCCAGGGGAGATTGTCTTTGACAGAGAATTGGGTGGCCATAAGTTGCTCCAAAGGTTTTATTCAATATTATTGAATATTGATTATATATTTATTTATTTTTTTGTCAATATAATTGAGTTTTTGTTAATTGGATATTAATTATTGCAATACCGAGTTCCATAGATGCGTTCTGCCCTCAATCCTCTGGAAGGGTTGAGGTTTTAGATAGAACCCCCCAATACATTAGCGATAAATTTATTCGTTACCGGCCGCGAAGGAACGAAGCCAGCAGGCCGAACAGACCAATAGCGCCTAGGATGACGATCACCAGTCCGATGGGGATGCCGAAGTTGAAGCCAGCCGGCTCCACAGGGACATAGGTCGGAACCACCAGTGGGGGCGGAGCAGTAAAGGTTGGGAGGCGGGTAGGCTGCGATTCTTCGATGAACTGGGCTGCCAGGGTGGAATTGATCGTCGGGGTGACCCGTGGCGTGGCGGTGGGAGGCGGCTCCACTACCGGCAGATCGCCACCCTCGATCAGGGTGACTAGCGGGGAATAGATCCAGCCAACGCCATCGGCCACCCCTGCATACACGATCTTGATCCAGGAACCGCCGGCTGAACGCCCCAGGGCAGGCACCACCTGGCCGGCGATCAGCACACCGATGGAGTCATAATCGGTGCCAGGGCCGGTACGGACGTTGATCTGTTCGTTATCGGCATTTACCCGGACAGAAGCCCCCCTGGGTGTGCCGGTGACCGTGGGGATAGAAACTGTCGGCTGCTGGGGCAAATCCCGGGCGGCGGCCTCCCCTACCCCCATAACCATCACCCCAAAGACGATCAGGAAAATTGAGATCAAAATACCATAGAAAGTTTTATGCATTAAGCCTCCAAATCTGAGCAGCATGCATTATAATCCAAATTGATATGACCACGAAAATTTACCACGGAAAAATAACTGCACAGACGCTGGCCAAAGCGATCTCGACCCGCTTCACCGACGAGGATCTGCAAGCCACCTACACCAAAAGCGATGACCAGTACATCGTGCGCATCGCCAGCCAGGCACAGGCTCAATCGGGCGGTAAAACGGCCATCGGCGTAGTGCTGCAGCAGCTTGAGGACGGCATAGCCGTCAAGATCGGCAAGCAGGACTGGATGGGGATCGCCGCCAGTCTGGGTATGTCAGCCCTCTCTGTACGGCGCAACCCGATGAACCTGCTGGGGCGGCTGGATGATATTGCCCAGGATATCGAGAACCTTTCCCTGGACGACCGCCTGTGGGAGCTGATCGATGAGGTGGCAGGGACGATGAATGCCTCTCAGCGCCTCTCGGAGAAGCTGCGCCGCAACAAATGTGAGTACTGTTCCACAGCTAACCCTGTCGGTACTCCGCGCTGTATCGCCTGCGGTGCTCCCCAGGGAGATAACCAACCGGTCACCTGCCTGAAGTGCGGCTTTCTGATGACCGATGCTGATCTGGTGTGCACCAACTGTGGAGCAGAATTAAAGTAGCCAGCGGCCGGTAGTCAGAAAAACCAAATTCACAACAGATAGGCACGGATAGAAAAAGTCAGCCTCTCGGCTGACGTTGTGATGACTTCATATCGTGTTGCCCCCAACAGCCAGCTTGGCTATCACCAATCTTTCTCCCGAATCATACTCCAGGAACTCATCCAGAATCACCGGGTCGTAGAGCACACCTTTATTGTGCTCAAAGTGCTTGATGGTATCCTCGATAGTGAACGCATCCCGGTAAGGGCGGTCTTCAAGCAGGGCATCATAGACATCCACAATCGCAAAGATCCTCGCTTCGATGGGGATCTGATCCCCGGCCAGACCTTCCGGATAGCCGGAACCATCGTAGCGCTCGTGGTGATAGTGCGGGATGGCTGTCGAGTCACGGAAAAACTCAAATTCTTTGATCAGTTCAAACCCCACAGACGGGTGCTGTTTCACCACTACCCACTCTTCCTCGGTAAGAGAACCCGGCTTGAGCAAGATATGGTCCGGAATAGCAATCTTGCCAATATCATGCAGCAGGGTACCCTCACGAATGCGCCGCAAACGTCTCGGATTGGTGATCCCGGAGCGTTTAGCCAACTCAATGGTCAATTCCTCTGCCCGGTTGGAGTGCCCGGCAGTTGGTTGGTGGCGAACTTCAAGCGCCCGCGTCAGGCTGTATAGGGCGGCCGCGGCATTCCGGCGGGTCTCCTCCAGGCGTTCCTTCTCGATGATTCCCTTGTGTGTGGTAGAAACGATGGCAACGATCCCCAAAAGAGCATTGATCGACAGATGGATGGGGATATTTTCAGTCGGGATCAGTCCTGGCGGGGCATATCTGGGCACCAGGCTGAGCATGACCATATTCCCGATGGTGAAGATTACCATCCAGGTCCGCCGGAGGAAGATGGCAGCAAGCCCATAACCGAGAGCCACGAAATAGAGGGTATGATCGGGATTGGCCGTTGTCCCCTGCCAGATGTTGAAATAAGAATTAGCCGGGACCATCAATATTAACAGGGTAACGGAGATGAAGTTGTATCTAGTGCGAGAGAAGATATAGGTCCCTAGCAGCATGAAATAACTGATCAGATCTATGGCTGTTGGGGCCCGCAGAAAGGCCATGTAGAAGGTAAAGATCAGGATCAGGGCGAGTGAAATCGTAGCCGCCAGCCGGGCATTATGGCGCTCGCGGATATCGGTCACCGTCCTGGTTGGATCTACCAGCAAGTGACCAATATTATCGATAAATGTAGAAAAATCTTCCCTTAGAACAATCATAGTCAAATTCCCTCAAAACCAGAGAGCTGGACGGGGTGTTTATTAAATTCCATTATACATACCTTTATCGATTTAATGAAATTTCAGCAGACGAAAATCGGGTAATTAATCAGGGTCGGACAATTTGCGCGGTCTTCACGCGTGAGATTCGAATTCCAAGTGCTGTTATAATAACCTCGCTTAAATTAATTAGACAAAATCCACTCAGGAAGGTGAAAAAATGGTGTTGAAAATCAAATTTGGAACGGATGGCTGGCGCGCCCGCATCGCGGAGGACTATACCTTCGATAACCTCAGACGCTGTGCCCAGGGCTTTGCTTCTTTCCTCCTCGCAGAGGGGCATGACGGTAAATCTGTGGTGGTGGGCTATGACAAACGCTTCCACTCAGAGAACTTCGCCGCAACCGTGGCTGAAGTGCTGGCTGGCAATGGCTTCAAGGTCTTCCTGACCCAGGAAGCTACCCCCACCCCGGTGATCTCGTATGCTGTCGTCGCCCAGAAAGCCGTTGGGGCGGTGAATATCACTGCATCGCACAATCCTCCTGAGGATAATGGTTTCAAAGTCCGCGATGAGCATGGCGGGGCAATCCCCCCGGAAGACCTGTCCAAGATCGAGGCCGCTATCCCGGATCGCTGGATGCGATCAAAGAAATCAAGCTGGAAGACGGGCTGGATAGCGGCAAGATCGTGTATTTTGATGCCGCTGAAGCCTACATCCCGCATATCAAAGATCTGATCGACCTGGAACCGATCAAACAGGCCGGTCTGACCGTGCTGGTAGATGCTATGTGGGGCAACGGGGCTGGCTGGTTCACCCAATTACTCGAAGGCGGCAGCACCAAAGTGATCGAAGTCCACAATGTCCGCAACCCCATCTTCCCCGAAATGGTCCGCCCCGAACCGATCCCGCCGAATGTGGATGCCGGCCTGCAAGCCACCCTGGATCACAACGCCGATGTGCTGCTGATCACCGATGGGGATGCCGACCGGGTCGGGTTGGGCGATGAGAACGGTCATTTCGTCGATCAGCTGCGGGTATACGGCCTGCTGGCCTACTACATGCTGGAAGTGCGCGGCCTGCGCGGGCCGATCGTGAAAACCCTCTCCACCACCAAGATGCTCAACAAGCTGGCTGAGATCTACGGCGTGGAGGTGTATGAGACCGGTGTGGGCTTCAAATATGTGGCCCCCAAGATGCTGGAAACCGATGCGATGATCGGCGGCGAGGAATCCGGCGGGTATGCCTTCAAAGGCAATGTCCCCGAGCGGGACGGGATCCTGGCGGGGCTGTATCTGCTGGATATGATGGTCAAGCTGGACAAGAAACCCACCGAACTGCTGGAAGTGCTCTTCGACAAGGTCGGCGCGCACTATTATGACCGCATCGACACGATCTTTGCAAGGCGACAAAGAGGAAAAGAAAGACATGATCATGGCTGCCAACCCCGAGACGATCGGCGGGCTGAAAGTCACCGGGCTGAACACCACAGACGGCTTCCAGTTCGGATTGGAGGACGGCGGCTTCCTGCTGATCCGCTTCTCCGGCACCGAACCTAAGATCCGGGTATATACCGAGACCACCCACCAGGACAAGGTGCAGGCGATCCTGCAGGACGGCCTCAAGGTAGCAGGGATCACAAAATAAGCAACCATGCCCCGGCTGACCGATACCCACTGCCACCTGGATTTTGACCGCTTCGACCCCGACCGGGAAGCGGTCATCCAACGTGCCAGCCGAGCAGGGACTGGAACGCATCCTGATCCCGGGCCTGGATCTGGATTCCAGCCGGGCGGCGATCGCCCTGGCGGAGAAGCATGAGATGATCTACGCCGCGGTAGGCGTGCATCCAAACTCCGGCGATACCTGGAAAGCGGATACCCGCACCCAACTGGCGGAACTCGCTCGAGCACCCCAAAGTGGTGGCGATCGGTGAGATCGGGCTGGATTTCTACTGGGATACGACGCCCAAACCTCTGCAGCGCAAGATCTTGCGCCAGCAGCTTGAACTGGCCGCCGAAGTGGGCTTGCCGGTTGTGATCCATGACCGGGAAGCACATGCGGAACTGATCCCGATCCTAGTGGATTGGCAGGAAGAACTGGACAGCGAAGGGTTGATCCCTGGCCGAGAAACCAGGTGTGATGCACTCCTATTCTGGTGATATACTTCAAGCGCAGGATGTATTACAATCCGGCTATTATCTAGGCATTACCGGCCCGGTGACATTCAAAAAGGCGCTTGAGATGCAGGAAGTGGCAGAGAAAGACGCCGCAGGACAGGCTGCTGATCGAAACCGATGCGCCCTATCCTACGCCCCATCCATACCGGGGTAAGCGAAACGAACCTGCCTACGTCTATTATATGGCAGAGAAGATCGCCAGCCTGCGCGGCATCTCACTGGAAGATGTCGGTGAATTCACCAGCCGGAATGCAAAAACACTTATTTAATTGGTAATTATGAAATTCTTTGACCTGGTTCAAGAGCAAATCCCCAAGGTGGAATCCCGGATGCGGGAACAAGCCAACGGCCACCATCCAGACCTGGAGATGGCGATTGACCATCTGTTAAACGCGGGCGGCAAGCGTCTGCGCCCAACGGTTTCGATCCTGGTGGGCAAGATGCTCGCCGCCCCGGAAGAGCGCACGATCACCCTGGCCGCTTCTGTGGAACTGCTGCACACCGCCACTTTGGTGCATGATGATGTCATTGACGGCTCGCTGCTGCGACGCGGCAACCCGACCTTGAATGCACGCTGGTCTCCTGGCGCTACGATCCTGACCGGTGATTTTATCTTCGCCCGAGCCGCCAAACTGGCCGCAGAAACCGAATCGGTGCCGCTGATGAAGCTGTTTGCCAAGACCCTCTCCACAATCGTCAACGGCGAGATCACCCAACTGTTCGTCAGCAAGGGGCTGATCAGCCGGGAAGACTACTACCAGCGCATCTATGCCAAGACTGCCTCGCTCTTCGAGTTGAGCTGCATTGCTCCCGTCTATTTGAAAGATGAGGACCCGGACAAGATCGAGAAGATGCGCAAGTTTGGCTATGAGATGGGGATGGCCTTCCAGATCGTGGATGATGTCCTCGACTTCACCAGCAAGCAGACTGAGCTGGGCAAGCCGGTAGCCAACGATCTGCGCTCCGGTCTGGTGACCCTGCCGGCGCTGTATTACCTGGAGACATGCCCGGACTGCCCGGATATCAAGAAAGTGGTGGAAGATCGGATAGTGAGCGAAGAGACGATCATGCACGTGGTCAACGCCATCCGGGAGAGCGGCGCGATCCAATCTGCGCTGGATGAAGCCAAAGAGTTCGTCAGCCGTGGCCTGGAATCGCTGCACCAGTTCCCCGAAAGTGAAGAGAGGGATGCGTTGGAAGAATTAGCCCGCTTTGTGGTGGACAGGCAGATCTAGTTTGATAGTTTTTTTAGATTGATAGTGAGGCGGCTGTAGAGCCGTCTTTTTTTCTTACCCCCTCCTGCCGGCTGCGCCGTCATCCTCCCCCTATTCTAGTGGAATGACCATACCGAACTGCGAAACCTGTTATTTTCCAGATAAGTCGCAAGCTATCCTTTGTGTATATAATATGTATGGCACATTCAGGAGGAGCGTGAAATGGGTGATCGTAAAACCTTCATCAACCTGATGGGATTTGTACTGCTGATCCTGCTGGTGGTCAGCTGCTCACAGGCGACACAACCACAGGAGACACCTGTCCCCTCTGTGTTTGTCGTCAGAGGTGATTGGACAAAATATGAAGAAAAAATAATGGAGACTTTTTAGCCACAATGGAGTAAAACAGAGTGAAGGAGAACTCACATGGCTGAAAAGAAAGAGAAAGCAGAAACAACCGTTAGAAGGATCCGACGGAAGACCAGAAAAAAGTACAGCGCTGAAGACAAAATCAGGATCGTGATCGAAGGATTGCGCGGGGAGATGAGCGTGGCGGAATTATGCCGGAAAGAAGGCATCAGCCAGAGTCTGTACTACAAATGGTCCAAAGAATTTCTCGAAGCTGGCAAGCAGCGTCTGGCCGGGAACACCACCCGCCAGGCCGACAGCAGTGAAGTCAAAGAAATGCGGCAGGAAAATGAGCAGATGAAACTGCTGATCGCAGAACTGTCGCTGAAAAATCGTCGCTTGAAAAAAAGCTTGAGGGGTGTGGGAGACGAGACGTGGGACGACTGATCCGATACACGAGCGAAGAGAAGCTGGAGATCATCCACCTGGTGGAGCACTCGGACCTGTCGATCAAACAGACCCTGGAAGAACTGGATGTGCCCCGAAGCACCTTCTACAGCTGGTACCGACGCTATCAGGAAGAAGGGGTTGAGGGGCTCAAGGACAAAAGCTCAAAGACGAAGCAGTTCTGGAACCGGATCCCTGATCCTGTCCGTGAAGAGATCGTGGATCTGGCGCTGGCATATCCCGAGGAACCTCCCAGACAGATCACCTATCGATTTATCGAGGAAAAGCACTATTTTGTCTCGGAATCGAGCGTGTATCGCATTCTGAAAGGCTATGACCTGATCGAAAGCCCTGCCTTTGAAGTCATCACGGCCAAAGAGAAGTTTGACAATCCAACCAAGCGGGTGAATGAGATGTGGCAGACAGATTTCACTCAGTTCCTGGTGGTGGATTGGGGCTGGTACTATCTTTCCACAGTGCTGGATGATTACTCTCGCTACATCCTGGCCTATCGGCTGTCCCCAACGATGGCTGCGACCGATGCGGAGGAGACCCTCAAGATGGCTTTGGCCAAGGCCGAGATCGAACAGGTCAAGGTCTATCATCGTCCACGGTTGCTCTCAGACAATGGCCCAGCCTATCATTCCAAAGACCTGGCTGGCTTCCTGACCCGATGGCGGATGAAGCATATCCACAGCACCCCCTATCATCCGATGACACAGG
Organism: uncultured Chloroflexia bacterium; assembly: GCA_963722735.1. Lineage (GTDB taxonomy): Bacteria > Chloroflexota > Anaerolineae > Anaerolineales > UBA11579 > UBA11579. Next base: position 8,022 of record CAVROH010000017.1, on the reverse strand, counting down.
GAAAGATCGAGCGCTGGCATCGTTCGATGAAGAATGTGGTCAAGCTGCAGAACTACTACACGCCTGAAGAACTTGAGCAGGCAATTGCGGACTGGGTAGCCTATTACAACAACCAGCGATTCCATGAATCGCTGGACAATGTCACCCCTGCTGATGTTTATTTTGGAAGAGAAAAGGAGATCATCGAAAGAAGAAACGAACTCAAAGAACAGACCCTGGCTTTGCGCCGCCAGCAGTATTATCAGTTGGCTGGTGTATAATCAATTCGGGTGGCGAAAGTCTCCATTACGAAATGTCCAAAACCTTTGAACCGGTACAATCCAACAATATCCATTTGAAATGCTGTTATTTAAGAATCAAGAGATTGTGCAACCCTTTTTCTGTAAATTCATCAGGTCCTTTTAGTCAGTATCGATATTCAAATAGATCCTGCCAGTCTCCCAATCTTCACTGATCTCCATCAAAATCGCACTCACCAGCCGCAGGCAAGCCGACTGGTTGGGGAAGATCCGGACCACCCGAGTACGCCGTTTGACCTCCTGGCTGACCCGCTCCAACATGTTGCTGGTGCGTATTCGCCGCCGGTGGCTCTCCGGGAATTCAAACACGGTCAACCCTTCTGGAATCGCCGCTTCCATCCAATCCGCCAGCTCAGAAGCAATATCGGCATATTTGACCACAATCTGCTTCAGGTATCCTTCCGCCTGAGCCCGATCCGGGGCATTGAAGATTGCCCGGATATCTGCCGCCACTTCAGCCCGCATCTTCCTGCGGGGAACATACTGGCTGGCGTTCTGCTGCAGGTGGAACTGACATCTCTGCCAGGGTATCCCGGTGAAGAGCGCCTGGCGAGCCTTGCGCAGCCCATGATGGTCATCGCTGATGATCACTCTCACTCCTTTCAGCCCACGACCAAGCAAATCCTCCAGAAAGTCTCGCCAGTGCAGTTCTGCCTCGCTCAACGAGACCGAGGTGCCCAAGATGCACCTTTTCCCGTCTCGCCCCACTCCTGAGGCGATCAGGATGGCAGCGTCCCGGATCTGCCCATCCATCCGAACTTTTTCGTAGCGAGCGTCCAGATACAGGTACACGATCTCGCCCAGGGGACGATTGCGCCAAGCCTCCAGCACTTCATCCAGTTTCTCTGCCGCACGGCTGACCTGCATACTGCTCACCGCTGTACCGCACAACTGCTCCGTGATCGCCGCCACTCTCCTGGTTGAGACTCCCTGCACATACATCTCGGCCAGTGAAAGCGTCAGCGCTCTTTCGCTGCGTAGACCTTTCTCCAGCGCATCCGGGTAGAAGTGCCCTTGGCGTACTTGTGGCACAGCAAATGAAATCTCACCTACCCTGGTCTTGACGGTCTTGGGTTTGTAGCCATTGGCGTGTCCCTGTCGCTCTGGAGAACGCTCATAATGCCTCGCTCCCAGATATTGCTCTCGCTCAAGACGCATCGCTTCGTTGATCAGCACCCGGATCAGTTCCCGCAAAGCTTCCAGGCCATCACTGCTGCAATCTGTTCCAATATTTCTTCTGGTAATGTACAATTTGGTTGATAGGTCATGGTTTTCTCCTTTCGGTCTTTTCAACTAAAAGGATACCTGACCTATCACTTTTTTCAAATTACAGAAACAATGTTACACCAGCAATCAAGATTATAACCTAGCAATCAAAACACTCAAAAGCTACATCAATCGGGTGAAACCGCAATATGAAAACCGCCTTGATTGCAAACCAGAGTGGAGCGTCTACCCTGATGAAGCAGAGCTTGAATACCCCCGCTTCCTCTACCTCCTAGGGCTGGCTTACGAACTGAAAGGGGATACCCAACTGGCGGTGGATACTTACCTCCGACTCTGGCAGGAAGCGCCTGAATCCGGTTACGCCTTGCTGGCCAGGGAGAAACTGATCGAAAAGCCATAACCCCCTATCTGTGTTCATCTATGGTGGATTTAGTTTTCAGCCTGCTGCCTACTGATTGCTCAACAGCATCACCAGCATGGTCTCATACAGATGAGTGAGGTGATATTCCCCGGCAAGCATCTCGGCGTGCGGCCCCTGGGCGGTGACGGGGGTATTGGCGCTGGTGTGGGATGTACCCTGCCAGTCCACCCAGAAGGAAGTGCCGTCCGGCATGGTGAAAGGGCCGTCCTGACGCCAGGAGCCGGAACCATCCAGGTTGACACTCATCCCGCCGGTCTCATGGTCTGCGGTCACGATCAGCAGGGTATTCTCCCGCTCCAGGGTAAATATCCTCGCCATGGTCACAGCGGTATCCAGCCCAACGGTGAAATGCATCGCATTCTCCGCGTCCAGCTCATGCCCGGCCCAGTCGATCTGCCCGGCTTCGACCATCAAGAAGAAACCATCCGGGTCCTGTGAGAGGATCGCCAGGGCGGTCTGGGTCATCTCTGCCAGGGTCGGAGAATATGGGCGAGGGCATCTCATCAGCGGCGAACAGCCCCAGTAATTGCGTCCCCGGGGCGGTGTCCACAGAGAGCAGTTCCTCCCGGTTGCACACGTAGCTGTATCCCTGCTGGATGGCCGGCCCGACCAGTCCACTCCCCTTGGGCTGATTGCCATTGCCCGGGAAGCAGCCATTCTCATCTTTGCTGAAGAAATCATCTTCGCCGCCGCCGAGGAGCACATCCACTCCCTGGAAAATCATCTGGCGGGCGATCTCGGGTAATTCACTGCGGTCCGGGTAGTGGGCGGCAAAAACAGCCGGGGTGGCGTGCGCCATTGGGACAGTCGTCACCAGCCCTGTTGCCCACCCGGCCTGCTCCGCCATTTCCAGGATCGAGGTCAGCGGCTGCTGCTGTGCATCCATTCCGATGTAGCCGTTATAAGTCAATTGTCCGGTTGCGATTGAGGTACCTGCCGCGGCCGAATTCAGTGGTAGTGCCTTTGAGATTGACTGTCTGCGCCCAGCCGTGAACGGGCAGACTATCCATTGCCAGCGCCCCGTCCTTTCCCTTGACCAGCCAAGTGGCCGCCTGGCGTTGGGCCGCACCCATCCCATCCCCGATGAACAGGATGATGCCTGGCGTGGAAGGCGGTTCTTGGGTAGGGATAGCTGTTTCTGTAAGCAGCGGCATCTCTGCCGGCACAGGAATTTCCGCGGCGGGCAGGGTTGGGACTGATGTCTCCGTCGGCAGGGGAGTTTCAGATGGCAGGGGGGCAGGCAGGTCGGTGGGTACATTTGCCAGCGGCGGGCTGCTGCATCCAGCCAGGAAAATCAGTATCAATACGAGTGCGTTTATTCTTCGGAAGATCATCTGATCGAATTTTACCCTCAATCTACGATCAGAGCTTGCTGCTTATGGCAGGAATTTGGGCTTTTCGTGCATGGAAACACTAATCTGGCTGCCTTTATTTTCCTTAGCCATGTACATCGACCGGTCAGCCAGGTCCACCAGGCTTTCGAAATCCAGGTTTTCATCCTCCGGCCTCGATTCCAGACCGGCAAGCCCCATACTGACCGCCAGGGGTATGCTTGGCGCCCTGCCCGATCTGCACCTTGTTGATCTTGTTCACGATGCGGTGAGCAACAATCTCGGCATCGTGCAGGGAGGTATCCGGCAGCACCATCAGGAATTCGTCCCCGCCCCAGCGCCCGACGGCATCCTGGCGGCGTTTTCCCATTGTCAAAAGCTCAGCGCATTGGCTCAAGGCAAGGTCTCCGGTGTGGTGACCAAGGGTATCGTTGATCTTCTTCAGCCCATCCATATCAATCAGGATCAAGCAGAATGGCTTGCTTTCCACAGAGCAATTCTCCAGCTCGATCTGAGCATAACGCTGGATCGAACGGCGGTTATGCAACCCGGTGAGTGGATCGGTCATTGCCAGGGTTTCCATCTCCTGGAGGGCGTTGAGCAGTGAGCTTTCGCGTTGTTTCTGCTCAGTGATATCCCGCATCACCCACTGAAGATATTGGGGCTGATCATCGTTGGTATCCACCAGCCCGATGTTCGCTTCCACCCACATGATATTCCCATGGGGGGTACCCAGGCGGTACTGGCGCGGCGGGAGTTCTCCGCTTTGGTTCAACCTGTCGAGATCCTCCTGCAGTCGTTTGAAGCTGTCGCCTTTGAGCACTTCTTCAAGTGGCTGATTGTGGAGGTCTGGCAGTTGGCATCTGAGAATCTTAGCTGCCTGGTGATTGGCTGCCACGATCATCAAGTCCATATCCAGCAGCAGGAAACCGTATTCAGCCCGCTCAAACATGGCTTCATAGCGCTGTTTGAACTCGGTCAGGTATTTTTCCACCAGTTTGCGTGAGCGCGTATCGCGCATGTGCACCTGGATATATAGAGGGTTCCCATCCTCATCGGTCACCGCGGTGGGCATGCTCTCCACATCGACCAGCTCTCCGTTCTTGGCTCTGATCTGGTGCTCGAAGGAGCCTACCTTGCGGATATGGCGCAGGTCGTCCAGAATTTCGTCAAGTCCTCCTCAAGGATCACCAAATCCTCGATACTCAGTTGTTGGATATCCTCAAGGGTGTAGCCGGTCAGTTCCAGGCCGATGGGGTTCATATCCAGAATCTTGTTTTCCAGGCTGATGATCACGATCGCGTCGATCGAATCATTGAACAAGGCCAAGTAGCGGCGCTGAAACTCGCGCACCTGAAGATAATTATTCCCCAGCATATCCAATGTGACCATCAGATAAGCACCCCCAACAAACATGAATAAAATGCTGAGGAAGATCAAGGCGGCTGGGTCCAGGTTGTCCGCTTTGTAAGGCGCATACCCATTGAGACATCCAGCCGGTCAGGATGATCACCAGGCTATTTGCTATCATGATCAGGATCACACCTTTCAAATAGAAGCCATATCCGGCGATGATGGTCAACATCAGGAAGCCAGTGATCATAATCATGTTGATTTCACCTTGGGAGACACCGTAAACGGTAATAACAGCCACAGGAATGAAACCGCGAACTGCTGTGCAACCATATACTTTTCTAAATGGAAGAGGAAGACAAGGAAAATTCGATTGCGATAACTGCCAGGAAAAAGTAAGCTAGGAATTCCTGTTTCCCCCGGATCAGGAAGTAACCAACCGTAGGGAGCAATAAAGACACCACAGAAACAATCATTGAAAATCGTTTCCGGGTGGATGAAACCACCATCTGGGAGACCCTGAAATCTTATCCAAAAGGATTCTTCATTCTTCTCATGCTATCTGTTTGCCAGATCAGATCTACCTGGTGGGTACTATCTGTATGGGCATCATCGTGAAATATACACAACAAATCACCACTGCCAGAATAATGGGGGTGACGTGTTTGCTCTTTATTAGTAATGTAATTCCTTAATTATTTCTAGAGCTTTCAGTCCTGAAAGGTTCAGGCCATAAATCTAGTTGATCTTCAAAAGGAAGGATTCTATTCCTGGGCCACCTTTTCGGGCTTTTCCAGCATTACCATATGACCAGCATCCGGCACTACCACCAACTGAGCATGCTTTATTCCGGTTTCAAGCTGATGGAGCAGATCCAGTGGGGTCATTTTGTCCTGTTCACCGGCAACCAGCAGGGTAGGCGCTTTTATCTTTTTCAGACTGCCGGTCAGGTCGAAATTATTGCAGGCCAGATAATCACCATAAATGACTGCCGGAGCGGACTTCCAGCATCTGCTCCTGGATCTTTTCAGCAACTTTTCATCTGTACCGGGCATCCATGACCACTTGAGGATCAGCTCTATGGCGGCCGGGGTGCTGGTTGGGGTAGACAGCATGTGGAGCAAGTCCTCATTTACACTAATTTGGCACCTGTGGCTACCAGGATCAGACCGCTGACCAATTTAGGATATTCGATCGCCAATGTCTGGGCAATGGCGCCGCCCATCGAATGCCCCGCGATGACTGCTTTCTTGATCCCGACGGAAGTGATCCATTCTGCCACCGCATCGGCATACTTCCCCACGGATTGCATCCCCAGTCCGGCAGATTTGCCGTGACCCGGCAGGTCGGGTGCATAGATCTTGTAATTATTTAAACGTCTGAGATTATAGGGCCAATGGAGATGGGTTCCCCCGGCACCGTGCAGCAACACTACCGCACTTTTGTTTTTTCCCGTTTGATTTTGACGCGTAGTAATAGACATCGCCTGCCGTAGGCATCATGCCCCTCCAGGATGACTCCTCTATAAACTTATCAGTGATTGTACCAGCCTTTGTCACAATCCAAAATTTAATGTTTTGATGTTTTCTTGAATTATCAGTCAGGATTATTCCCTGTAACAGCAATTGATTTTTTTTCATCCAACTTTGCACTTTTCCAGCTTTCACATCACTGGCCAGATATGCTAAAATTGCAGGGTTAGATCAATACTTTGATAAGGAAACCAACATGGCAAGAAACGTGATCCGCTCTGTGAAAGGCACCCGGGATTATTACCCGGAGGAGATGGGGGCGCGCATCTGGCTCTACGAGAAAATGCGCAAAGTCAGTGAGTCCTTTGGATACAGCGAATATGAAGGCCCGATCCTGGAGACCTTTGATCTGTATACCGCCAAATCCAGCGAAGAAATTGTCGAGAAGCAATCCTATGTATTTGAAGACCGCGGCGGCGACAAGCTGACCCTGCGCCCAGAGCTGACCCCCACCCTGGCGCGGATGGTGGCTGCCCGCCAGCCCCAGCTGACCTTCCCGCTGCGCTGGTGGTCGTTTGGCCCCTTCTGGCGCTACGAACGCCCGCAAAAAGGCCGCACGCGGGAATTTTTCCAATGGAATATCGACCTGATCGGTGATGATTCCCCCGAAGCGGATGCAGAATTGATCGCGATTGCCGCCACTTTTCTCAAGGAGGTCGGGCTTCAGCCGATGAAGTCCAGATCCTGGTCAACAACCGCAAGCTGATGGATGCCCAACTGGCTTCGATGAGATTGCACCCGAAAAAGCGGGCCGGAAGTATTCAATCTTGATCGACCGGCGTGACAAAATGAGCGAGGAAAGCTGGCAAGCCTATGCCGCTGAGCTTGGCCTCTACCCCGGCCCAGATCGAGCAGGTTATCGCCTGATGACCAATCGAGGATCTGTGGCAGGAATCCGAAGAACTGGTGCAGATGTTTGCCGCCCTGGAAGCATACGGAATCAGTGATTATGTGCAGTTTGCCCCGCACATCATCCGCGGCCTGGTCTACTATACCGGCACAGTATTTGAAGCCTGGGATACCAGCGGAGAATACCGGGCCATCTTTGGCGGCGGACGCTATGACAACCTGGTTGGCGATGTGGGCGGAGACCCGGTGGGAGGTGTCGGGTTTGCCGTTGGTGATCTGATCATCACCCTGATCCTCGAGCAATATGGCCGCCTGCCCGAATTCGGGAAGACCCTGCGGCGGTATTTTTCACCCTTTTCGATGAATCCTTGTTAAGGAATCGCTGCGTCTTGCCACTGATGCGCCAGGCGGGCATCCCGGTGACCAGCCAGCTGACCCCGGCGAAACTGGGCAAACAATTCAAATATGCCGACCGGATCGGGGGCGCTTGCCATCGTGCTCGGCCCGGATGAGGCCGCCAATGAACCGCGGCGATTAAGACCTTCGCCACCGGCGAGCAGTTGTAGTACCCCAGTCGAACTGGCAGCCAAACTGGAGGAATCGATCTAGAAGGGTTTGGGATAATGTCGGCTTCAGGCGAACACAGTAGCTAATAGATTGAACGGGAATTTTCCCGAAGCTCTCTACAATTGGCTGGAAGCCTCAAGGTCTTCGTGATAAAATATCGTGCAATTTGGTGGATGTAGCTCAATGGCAGAGCGCCGCACCGTGGATGCGGTGGTTGAGGGTTGAACCCCCTGCATCACCCCAGGCAACCCCTTCAACGGGGTTGCTTTTCTTTAAGAGATCACTGGCACTTCTCCCGTCTCTCATTAATCTTCTTCCCCGCCCTTGCCATTTTCCTCCAGCACCTGCTGGCGATGCTGGAAGGCAGCTGCAAATTCTGCCCCGAACAGGATTAAACCCCCACCAGGTAGATCCAGAGGGCCAGAGCCATAAACCAGGTGACA
>CAVROH010000016.1:0-199922 GCA_963722735.1 uncultured Chloroflexia bacterium | reverse complement strand
TTCAATGAAGATGTTCACCTGGGTGCGTACGGTCTCGGTCATCGAGATCCCCAGGAAATCGATGTGCTCGTACAAACCGGTGAGGATCCCCGCTGGCGGTCACGCACCAGGACGGTGTGCTCTTCGCCTTCGACATCAATCGTCAGCACGGTGGCCCGACTGACATCGCGGAGCATTTTGGTGGTCGAGCGCAGGTCGAGCACGATCGGGATCGGTGCTCCCATGTGCCTGCCATAAATGATTGCGGGGAGCTTGCCCTCACGGCGGAGGACTTTGACCTTCTTGCCGATCACATCTCGGTGATTGGCTTTGAGTATTACTTTATTCATGGTTGCCTTCCTTCAGGATGCCTCTCACCGGCCAACTAATACCTTCCCGGTTACCTTCGTCCCTCAGATAGTGATTTAAACTTTGGCTAGTGCCAAAGCGGACGCAATTTTAGCTACAAAGTGGGGATTAGTCAAGGAGGCAATGCCAGTTGATCAGGGAAAGAAACAAATTTCCCATGGATGAACACAGATAAACTCAGATGGGGGAATGCATTTAATCAGTTGGACATAATGCCATTATATAACCCAAGTTGCTGCCTTTCCAATTTTCCATATACTTACTCGTGCAAACCCTTCTTGTCGTATAGAAAACCATTTTAAGTGCCCGAATGTGGGGATGAGTCAAGATGGAGAGGCAAGTGAGATCCATCCATTCGAAATCCACCTTTGGCCGGGAAATCGTCACCTGTATCAGTGTTCATCTGTGTGTATCTGTGGTGAATTGGTTTTTTACTGCCTACTACCTACTTGCTACTGACTACTTCTATTCTATTTTTCCGCGCTTGAGACGTTCGGCAGCATCCTCATTCAGCGGGATATACACCGAGATATGAGTACCTTTCCCCACCTCGGATTTGATCTGGAATATACCGTTGAGCAGGTCGGTGCGCTCGCGGATATTCACCATCCCCAGGCTGCCGCGCTGCTCGTAACCGGCGTCCACTTCCCCGACGTTGAAGCCAACACCGTTATCAACGATCTCAAGCAGGACGACCCGCGATGGACCTTTTTGAGGATCACGCGGATGATCTCGGCTTCGGCGTATTTGCGGCCGTTGTTGACCGCTTCCTCGGAATATAGAATACCACGCCCTGCTTACCCAGTTCCAGATCCTCATCGCATCCTGATCAGCCTCGATCAGGACACGCTGCTCGTAGGTATCCATGGTCTTCTCAGCCATCGAATTCAGGGCAGCGATCAGTCCTCCAGTCTCCAGAGCCAGCGGACGCAGGGTGAAGAGCATGTGGCGGATCTCTTTGGTTGAGCGGCGGGCAAGGTCTTCGATCTTGTAGAGTTCCTCGCTGGCTTTGGCAGGATCACGCTCGATCAGGCGGCGGGCAAAGTTGACCCGCATGGCGATCGCCGCTACCGACTGGGTTGGCCCATCATGAAGGTCCCTAGCAAGCTGCTTGCGGGCATCTTCCTGGATCTCCATCATACGCTCTTTTTCAACTTCCAGATCCCGGTACAGGCTGGCATTTTGCAGGGCGACAACCGCCTGGCGGCCGATGATATTGAGGATCTCGGTGCGGGCGGGGTCAAAGAATTCTTCATCAGGGTGGCCGAAGACCAGGGCGCCATAAACTTCTTGATTATTGCGGATAGGGTAAGTATAGACCGCGCCACAGTTCGCAGCGTCACGACCCTGGCCAGTTCTGGATCCTCCTGAGGATTGAGGCACTTACGTGGCTGCATCGAGCGCAGGCTCTCAGTAGATCGTACCCTCCCTTGCCGGGAAGGTGGCGCGGAGGTCAGAAGCTGTCAGCCGTCGGGCAGAACCGATGTACATCTCATCCCCACTGAAGAGCAACACCGCGCTGGCAAGCAAATTATCCATCCCGGGATCAATGAGCACATCGGCGGCGGTATCCAGAGCAGTATCCAGCACCTTATCCAGATTAAGGGTGGCAGTCAGTTTCGATGTCACTTGGTAGAGCGCCTGGATACGGCTTGGTTCAATGCTATGCAAATGTTCCAGTTCAGCCTGCTCGAATTCCATCTGGTTGCGAAGGAAATACCCTACCTGTTGGGATACCATCCCGGCAGCCAGCCCGGCCAGCATCAGGATAATTGCCGGCTGAACCATCGCGGCAAGCCCCGCAGCATTGCCCAACTGAATCGTGAGCATGATCCCATTGACCACGACAACGGCAAAGGCAGCCAGTGCGCCCCCCTGGAAGCGGTAATACAGCGCTGCCACCAGGATCGGCAGGATGCCAGGCCACATGAATCCGGCTGCTTTGTAGGGAACCAGGGTAACAAAAAGGAGCGCCAGCAGGGAGGGAATCACCAGCGAGACGATCTCGTGGGCTGGTAAACGCCGGTGTAGGAGAGAAAGCACCGTTAACCCCAGGGACCACAGGCCTGCCACGCTGAACAGGACTATGGCAGCCCGGGTATAGACTCCCTGTGACCCGAGCAGCACTGCCAAAAATATCAGACTGGTCCAGTGGATCAGGAGGTTGACCCGGTCAACGGTCAGGGTAGATTTGGTAAGGCGCATATCTGAATATTATCTCAAAACGGATGGTTCCGCCACTTCTGGAGAGGAGGGCTTCCTCTTATCTGGAATGGCAGGGAAATACCTGCTAAATGGCATCCCCCTCATCGGCAGGGCTGCACACTGCTCATAGTGTACCGGATATTCTCTCACCATCCTCTAACAGATTTGAAAATAGTACCGATGGGTATTTTGGACTATAATCTCAAGCATGTTGGATTATTTGAAAACCCGAATCGAAGGCACAGTCCGCTTCACTCGCCGAGTGATGGCTTCCTTTAGCCAGCATGGCAATGTGCGGCATGCGGCTGCACTCTCATATTACACCCTGTTTTCCATGTTCCCGCTGATGCTGTTCCTGGTGTATATCGCCAGCTTGTTCTTCCCCTCAGAAGCCTCTCGGCAGTTGTTGGCCGCTTATCTGGAGAAGCTTCTTCCCGGTTGGCGCCACCAATCTGGAGAAGATCCTGGAACAAACCTGGGAGGCACGCGGCTCAATCGGGATCGTTGCCGGGCTGGGACTGTTATGGGGTGGCTCTTCGATCTTTAGCATTATGGAAATCTCGTTGAGCCGTATCTGGAGTTCCTCCCCGCGTGACTTCTGGCGCAGGAGATTGCTGGGAGCGCTTTCGGTGCTGGCCCTTGTGGTCACTTTCCTGGCTTCTTTCTCGATCGGCCCGTTTACCAACCTGCTGCTGGAAAGTTCTGGTGGTTGGCGTTGGGTAGTGGGGTATATGATGGAACTGACCACGCTGACGATCACGTTCATGATCATCTTCCGGGTGTATCCCAACGAGCATGTCTATTGGGGTGCGGCATTTGCCGGGGCGTTCTCCTCGGCGGTGATGTTGATGATCGCCAAGTTTGGATTCCGGGCGTACACATCATCGGTGCTCGACCGCAGCGGTTTGCTGTATGGAAGTGTCACCTGGTTTATGGCTCTGGCCCTCTGGATCTACCTGGTGGGGGTTTTAATCCTGTTCGGGGCAGAATTTGCAGCTGCCTTCCAGCATCGCCAGCAGGTACTGGAGGAAAATGGCAAGGGCGGGGAAGAAATTAATCAAGACCAGGGAGAAGTCCCCATAATATCATAAAAAAAGCAACCCCGTTGAAGGGGTTGCCTGGGGTGGATGAAGGGGGTCGAACCCTCAACCACCGCATCCACAGTGCGGCGCTCTGCCATTGAGCTACATCCACCAAATTGCACGATATTTTATCACGAAGACCTTGAGGCTTCAAGGCAGTTGTAGAGAGATGCAGGAAAACTCCCGCTCAACTATTAGCTTCTAGTGTTCACCTGAAGCGGATATTCTCCCAACCCCTTTAGATCAATTCCTGCAGTTTGGCTGCCAGTTCGCTCTGAGCTACCACGAACTGCTCGCCGGTGGCGAAGATCTTGATCGCCGCGGTCTTTTTGGCAGCTTCCTCCGGGCCGAGTACGACGGCCAGGCGCCCTCCGATCCGGTCGGCATACTTGAACTGCTTGCCCAACTTCGACGGCGTAAGCTGGCTGGTGACCGGGATCCCGGCCTGACGAAGTTGATTGGCAAGAGTCAGCGATTCCTTCAGCAGGGATTCATCGAAAAGGGTGAAGAAGACCGCCGCAGGTGTCGAGCCGAAATCCGGCAACCGACTATACTGCTGGAGGATCAGGGTGATGATCAGGTCACCAACCGCGAAACCCACTCCTCCAACCGGGTCGCCGCCCACATCGCCGACTAGGTTATCATAGCGCCCGCCTCCGAAGATCGCCCGGTATTCTCCGCTGGTATCCCAGGCTTCAAATACTGTCCCGGTGTAGTACACCAGGCCGCGGATGATGTGCGGGGCGAACTGCACGTAGTCGCGGATGCTGTATGCCTCCAGGGTAGCGAACATCTGCACCAGTTCCTTAGATTCCTGCCAGAGGTCCTGATTGGTCATCAGGGCGGAGACTTGTTCTGTTTGGGCCGGGGTGAGGCCGAGTTCGGCGGCATACGCCAGCCAGTCCTCCTCGCTCATTTTGTCGCGCCGGTTAATAAGATTGAACACCTCCGGCCGCTTTTCAGCAGGGATCTGCATCGAAGCCAGTTGGGAATCCATCAGCTTGCGGTTGTTGACCAGACTCTTAACCTCATCGGAGGACAGCCCAACTTCCTTGAGGAAGGTGGCGGCAATCGCAATCAATTCGGCATCCGCCTCGGGGGAATCATCGCCGATCAAATCGACATTCGATTGGAAGAACTCCCGTGTGCGGCCCTTTTGCGGGTGCTCGTAGCGCCAGAAGGGGCCGAAAGACCACCAGCGTAGCGGGAAGGTCAGTTGAGGTTGGCGGGCAGCCACCATTCGCGCCAGGGTCCGGGTCAGCTCTGGGCGCAGGGTCAATTTATCTCCGCCGCGGGCTTCAAAGACGAGGACTGCTTCTCCACGATCTCTTCGCTGGATTTGGCGGCATACAGATCAAAGCTCTCCAGGATGGGCCTTCATACTCGCTGTATCCAAAGGATTCACTTACTTTGCGCATCTTCTGATAGAGCCAGACGTGCGCCCCTATCTCCTCCGGGTATTAATTCGGGTGCCCTTCACAGAGCGGATCACATTTCTTGCCATAATGGTATTCCTTCTCAATTGATGATCTGACCAGACCCACTTTCACATTCTCCTGGGAGGAAAACTGCATCGTCGGTTAAAAATCAAGCCGACAGGGAAAAAACCTTCCTGATACCTCAAGATAAAGCAATTTTAATTTTGGGATTGAGAAAGAAAACTGGTACAATCACTGTTCTGTCTTATTAGAGGAGTCCATCCAGGAGGGGCATGATGCCTACCGCAGGCGGTATCTATTATTTCGCGTCGAAATCCAACGGGAACGGACAAAAGTGCGGTCGTGCTCCTGCACGGCGCAGGGGGAAACCATCTCCATTGGCCCCATAACCTGAGGCGTTTAGCGGATTATAAGATCTACGCCCCCGATCTGCCGGGACATGGCAAATCTGCCGGGTTGGGGATGCAATCTGTGGAGAAGTACGCCGATGCGATCGTTGAATGGATTACTTCCCTCGAAATTAAGAAAGTGGTCATCGCCGGGCACTCGATGGGCGGCGCCATCGCCCAGACAATCGCGGTCAAATTCCCCAAATTGGTCAAAGGGCTGATCCTGGTGGCGACTGGAGCCAAGCTAGGTGTCAATCAGGATCTGCTCCACAAACTCTCGACTCCCGCCAGTGCACCGGCAGCCCTAGAGTTGATCCTGAAATGGTCGTGGATGCCCGGTACGGATGAGAAGCTGTTGAAAAAAGTTAAAGAGCAGATGCTGGAAATCCGCTCCTCGGTGGTCTACGGAGACTATCTGGCCTGCAAGAATTTCGACCTGACCGGAAGTCTGGGGAAGATCAAAGCGCCTACCCTGCTGATCGCCGGTGAACTGGATAAAATGACCCCGCTGGATCTGATGCATCAGCTTGAATCCGGAATCAAACATGCTAGGTTGGTGATCGTGCAAGAAGCTGGTCACATGGTCATGCTGGAAAAGCCCGAAAAGGTGGCCCAGGAAGTAGAATCCTTCCTTTTGAAGATCAACTAGCTGTATGGCGTGCACCTTTCAGGATTGAAAGCTCTAGAGATAATTAAGAAGATAAAATTACTCAGAGAGAGGAGACACGTCACCCCCAGTTATTCTGGCAGTGGTGATTTGTTGTGTATATTTCACGATGATGCCCATCCAGATAGTACCCACCAGGTAGATCTGACCTGGCAAACAGGTTGCATGCAATAGAATGAAGAATCCCTTTAGCTCAGATCTGCGGATCTCCCAAATGGTGGTTTCATCCACCCGGAAACAAGTCTCACTGATTGGTTCTGTGGTGTCTTTATTGCTAACTACGGTTGCTTTCTTCCTGCTCCGGGGGAAACAGGAATTCCTAGGTTACTTTTTCCTGGCAGGTATCGCAATCGAATTTACCCTGTTTTGGCTGTTCCTTTTCGAGAAGATATGGTTGCCCAGCAGTTCGCGTTTTCATCCCTGTGGCTGTTATTCACCGTTTACGGTGTCTCCCAGGGTGAAATCACCATGATTATGATCACTGGCTTCCTGATATTATCCATCATCGCCGGATATGGCTTCTATCTCAAAGGTGTGATCCTGATCATGATAGCAAACAGCCTGGTGATCATCCTGACCGGCTGGATGTCTAAAGTGGGTCTTGCGCCTTACAAAGTGGACAACCTGGACCCAGCCGCCTTGATCTTCCTCAGCATTTTATTCATTTTTGTTGGGGGCGCTTATCTGATGGTCACATTGGATATGCTGGGTAATAATTATCTTCAGGTGCGCGAGTTTCAGCGCCGCTACCTGGCTCTGTTCAATGATTCGATCGACGCAATTATGGTTATAAGCCTGGAAAATAAAATTTTGGATATGAACCCCATTGGTCTGGAATTGACCGGCTACACTCTCGAGGAGATCCGGCAACAAGGCATCGAGGAGTTGGTGATCCTTGAGGAGAGACTGGACGAAATTCTGGACGACCTGCGCCATGGCCGCAAGGTAGGCTCCTTCGAGCACCAAATCAGAGCCAAGAACGGAGAGCTGGTCGATGTGGAGAGCATGCCCACCGCGGTGACCGACGAGGATGGGAATCCCTTATATATTCAGGTGCACATGCGCGATACGTGCTCACGCAAGCTGGTGGAAAATTACCTGACCGAGTTCAAACAGCGCTATGAAGTCATGTTCGAGCGCGGAGAATACGGTTTCCTGCTGCTGGATATGGACTTGATGATCGTAGCAGCAAATCACCGGGCAGCCAGGATTCTCAGATGCCAACTGCCAGACCTCCACAATCAGCCACTTGAAGAAGTGCTCAAAGGCAGCAGCTTCAAACGACTGCAGGAGGATATCGACAGGTTGAAACAAAGCGGAGAACTCCCGCCGCGCCAGTACCGCCTGGGGACCTCCCAGGGGAATATCCTGTGGGTGGAAGCAAACATCGGGCTGGTGGATACCAACGATGATCAGCCCCAATATCTACAGTGGGTGATGCGGGATATCACCGAGCAGAAACAACGCGAAAGCTCACTGCTCAACGCCCTCCAGGAGATGGAAACCCTGGCAATGACCGATCCGCTCACCGGGTTGCATAACCGCCGTTCGATCCAGCGTTATGCCCAGATCGAGCTGGAGAATTGCTCTGTGGAAAGCAAGCCATTCTGCCTGATCCTGATTGATATGGATGGGCTGAAGAAGATCAACGATACCCTTGGTCACCACACCGGAGATCTCGCCTTGAGCCAATGCGCCGAGCTTTTGACAATGGGCAAACGCCGCCAGGATGCCGTCGGGCGCTGGGGCGGGGATGAATTCCTGATGGTGCTGCCGGATACGTCCCTGCACGATGCCGAGATCGTCGCTCACCGCATCGTGAACAAGATCAACAAGGTGCAGATCGGGCAGGGCGCCAAGACGATGCCGCTGGCGGTCAGTATGGGGCTTGCAGGTCTGGAATCGAGGCCGGAGGATGAAAACCTGGATTTTGAAAGCCTGGTGGACCTGGCCGACCGGTCGATGTACACGGCCAAGGATAAAAAAGGCAGCAAGATCAGCGTTGCAATGCACGGAAAGCCCAAATTCCTGCCGTAAGCAGCAAGCTCTGATCGTAGATTGAGGGTAAAATTCGATCAGATGACAAACCGAAGAATTAGTGCGCTCGTATTGATATTGATCTTCCTGGCTGGATGCAGTAGTCCGCCGCTGGCAGACGTGCCCAGCGAGCCGCCTGCCCCTCTGCCGACTGAAACTATCCTGCCGACGGAGACCTCAGTCCCAACTCTGCCCATCACAGAAAACACCTTGTCAGTAGAGACGCCGCTGCTCACAGAAACTGCCATCCCTACGCAAGAACCGCCCTCCCCGCCCGGAATCATCCTGTTCATTGGGGATGGGATGGGTGCAGCTCAGCGCCAGGCAGCCACCTGGCTGGTCAAGGGAAAGGACGGAGCGCTGGCAATGGATAGTCTGCCCGTTCACGGCTGGGCGCAGACGGTCAATATCAAAGGCACTACCACTGATTCGGCCGCGGCTGGTACAGCAATGGCGACCGGTCAATTGACCTATAACGGCTACGTCGGAATGGACGCACAGCAGCAGCCGCTGACTACCATCCTGGAGATGGCGGAGCAGGCCGGATGGGCTACCGGGCTGGTGACAACTGTCCCGATGGCGCATGCCACTCCCGCTGTTTTTGCCGCCCACTACTCGGACCGCAGTGATTTACCCGAGATCGCCCGCCAGATGATCTCCCAGGGTGTGGATGTGCTCCTCGGTGGGGGGGAAGATGATTTCTTCAGTAAAGATGAGAATGGCTGCTTCCCGGGTAATGGCAATCAGCCCAAGGGGAGCGGTTTGGTCGGCCCGGCGATCCAGCAGGGATACAGCTACGTATGCAGCCGGGAGGAACTGCTCTCGGTGGACACCAAACCAGAGACGCAACTGTTGGGCCTGTTTGGCGCTGAGGAGATGCTTGTCCCTTATTCTCCGACCCTGCCAGAAATGACCCAGACCGCCCTGGCAATCCTCTCACAGGACCCGGATGGCTTCTTCTTGATGGTCGAAGCCGGGCAGATCGATTGGGCTGGCCATGAGATGAACGCGGAGAATGCAATCCAGTTCACCATCGGACTGGATACCGCTGTGACGATGGCGATGATCTTCACTCTGGAGCGGGAGAACACCCTGCTGATCGTGGCTGCCGATCATGAGACCGGCGGGATGAGCCTCAACCTGGATGGATCGGGGTCATTCCGGGAGGATGGTCCCTACAGCATGCCTGACGGGACGCCTTTCTGGGTGGACTGGCAAGGCACGGCGCACACCAGCGCCAATATCCCGGTCACCGCCCAGGGGCCGCACGCCGAAATGCTGGCTGGGGAATATCACCTCACCCAACTGTACGAAACCATGCTGGTGATGTTGTTGAGTAATCAGTAGGGTAGGGCAGTAGGTCTGTCTCGTTGTGTTGTCCTGAATAGAGTTTTCACTTATGTAGCTAAACCCTGGTTGGCAAAGGCTTGAACATCGAATTCCTCCTCTTGCCGTTCAGTTGCCCATGCCAATTGTACGGTAAAATTGATTTCAAGTACCCTTCTTTTCTTTCACTGCCCCTCTCAGGGGAAGGAAGCGGTCAGGAAGTGGTTAAAAAAATGCGAGGACACTCCTATGCCCATTCAGATCCTCCCCGATGAAGTTGCCTCCCAGATCGCTGCCGGCGAGGTGGTCGAACGCCCCGCGTCGGTGGTCAAGGAATTGGTCGAGAACGCCCTCGACGCCGGCGCTGACCACATCACTATCACGGTCGAGGGGGCCGGGCAGCAGCTCATTGAGGTCGCCGACAATGGGGGCGGAATCCCCACCGGTCAGCTCAATATCGCCCTTGCCCGGCACGCCACCAGCAAGCTCACCTCGGCAGAGGACCTCTTCAACATCCGCACGCTTGGTTTCCGGGGAGAGGCACTCGCTTCGATCGCTTCCGTTTCCCGATTTTCGATCACTTCCCGTACTCGGGAGGAAGACGCCGGCGCCTGTCTGACCGTTGAGGGCGGTGTGATGCAGGGGGATCCGGTGCCCATCGGAGCTCCTGCCGGGACGGTGGTGCGGGTCGAAGACCTGTTCTACAATTTACCTGCCCGGCGAAAATTCCTCAAAACCGATACCACCGAACGCCGACAGATCGATGATTTCGTCACCCGCTACGCCCTGGCATACCCGGAGGTGCGCTTCCAGCTCACCCAGGAAGGGCGCACTGTACTGCAAACCACCGGCAGCGGCGATAGGCGCGAGGTACTGGCTTCGCTCTTCAACGCCGAGATCGCCCGGCAGATGCTCGAGGTCAACGCCGAGTATGACGATTACCGTGTGTATGGCTTCATCTCCCCGATCAGCCTGACGCGTGCCAACCGCCAGGGCATCACTTTGTTCATCAACGGCCGATGGGTGCAGGATATCGCCCTCGCCACCGCTTTGATCCAGGGCTACCACTCCATGCTGATGGTCGGCCGCTATCCGCTGGCGGTGCTCTTCATTGTGCTTCCTCCGGACAAGGTCGATGTCAACGTCCATCCCACCAAGACTGAGGTGCGCTTCTCGGACCGGGATGAGATCTTCAAAGGCGTTTTAAGCTCTGCGCGGCGTGCCTTGCTGGCCCATTCCCCGGTACCTGCGATGGGAGGCCAGCTCCGCTGGACGCTGACCCCGCCCCAACGGATGCCCGGGCAGGGAGGCTGGCAGCCCCCGGAACGCACCCCGGATAGCTCTGCTAAGGCTGCCCCGCTGATCCCCGAGGACAAGGACCAGCCTGCCCTGCCTGCCGGGAATGTGCCCCTGCTGCGCCTGATCGGGCAGGTCGGCACTGCATACCTGGTCGCCGAAGGGCCAGACGGCCTCTATTTGATCGACCAGCATGCCGCCCATGAGAGAATTCTCTTCGAGAAGTTTATGGCCGAACGGGCACAGGAGATTCCCTCACAGGCTCTGCTTGATCCCGCTACCCTCGAACTGGAGGCCGCTGCCGCCCGTCTGCTGGAGGACAATCTGCCCCTGATGGCCCGGCTCGGCTTCGAGATCGAGAATTTTGGTCCCAATACCTTCAAGGTGCGCAGCATCCCTGTGCTCCTCTCTGGGGTGGACCCCGCTGCCGCTGTGCGTGTGGTCATCGAGGATTTTGAGGAGGACGAGACCCCGCTGATGGGCGAGATCGAAGCGAAGATCATTGCGCGTGTCTGCAAGCGGGCGGCGGTCAAGGCTGGCCAGTTGCTCTCCCAGGATGAACAGCGCGCCCTGCTCACTGACCTGGAAGCCTGCCAGTCGCCGCGCACTTGCCCCCATGGCCGCCCGACGATGATCCACCTCTCCATTGATTTGCTGGAACGCCAGTTCGGACGTAGCGGTGCGCGTTAAGTAACCTGCCAACTTTACCCTAAAATCAATCCCAATGCTAAGAAATTTTCTCTTCGTCCCTTTAACCGATAGGTGAAAACATGATAAAATTTATCTTATTTTAGTTTACCTTCACATTTTTAACAAAAAGGCTTAAGGAGAATTTGAGATGGATGGCCTAACGGAACGATTACAGCAATTAGAAAAGGATATTTCCATTGGGGTGATTGGGATCGGGTCGATCGGCAAGGGCATGGTACTGCAGCCCGAGTTCACTTCCGGGATGCGCTGCATGGCGATCTGTGACATCGAACTCAAACGCGCCATAGACTGGGCCGAGGAGCTTGGCCGCGACTACCAGGTCGCTGAGACCCTGGACCAGCTCGATAACGCAATTCTCAAAGGCAAATTGGCTGTCTGCCAGGACGGCGACCTGATCGCAAGGTCCGAGCAGATCGATGTTTTTATCGAGGCTACCAGCTCAGTCACCGCTGGAGCCCAATTCGCCCTCACCGCCATCGAGCATCAGAAGCATATCCTGATGATGAATTATGAAGCCGATCTGATGTATGGCCCGTATCTGATGCGCCGCGCCGAGGAGAAAGGTCTCGTCTATACCGTCATGGACGGCGATCAGCCAACCGTGCTCGTGCATCTGATCGAGGATCTGGAGTTCATGGGCTTCGACCTGGTCATGGCCGGCAACATGAAGGGCTTCATGGATATGTATACCAATCCCACCAAGATCGCCCCGGAAGCCGACAAGCGCGACCTGGACCACAAGATGTGCTCCTCTTACACCGATGGCTCCAAATTGTGTGTAGAGATGGCTGTGCTGGCAAATGGCCTTGATCTGCGTACCGCCAAACCGGGGATGTGCGGCCCGCGCATGGCCAGCATCCACGATATCTTCGACCACTTTGATTTCGAGGCGCTCTGGGACGGCAAGACCGGCCTGGTGGACTACGTCCTCGGGGCCAAGCCCAGCGGCGGCGTCTTCGCCATCGGGTTTACCGACCACCCCTACCAGATGCACACTCTGGACTGGTTCCCCCCCAATATGGGTCCGGGACCCTTCTACCTGTTCTACCGCCCCTACCACCTCGGCCATTTTGAGACCATGAAGACCGTCGCCAGGGCCGTGCTGGATCACCGATCGGTGCTCAAGCCGGATTACGGCTATAAGACCAATGTGTTCTCGTATGCCAAGGTTGATCTCAAGGCTGGCGATGTACTCGATGGCATGGGCGGGTACGCGGCTTATGGGATGATCGAAAATCTTGGCGATCCCGGGTATAAACCCGGCGTCCCGATCTGCATTGCCGAGAATATGACCCTCAAGCGGGAGATTGCCAAAGATGAGCGCATCGCCTGGGACGATATTGACTTCGATCCTGATGAGTACGCCATCTCCCTGTATCTCAAAGCCCTGGCGGAGGACCAGAAGCATGGCTGATCCTCTCGTCACTGTGATCATCGCAACCTATAACAAGAAATCCACCCTCAAATACGCGGTGGAGAGCGTTCTCTGGCAGACGATGAAGGACTTCGAGCTTTGGGTCATCGGGGATGGCTGCACCGACGGCACCGAGGAACTCATGGCAACCTTTGACAATCCCCGGGTGAACTGGTACAACCTGCCGCAGAACACCGGAGACCAGTCGGAACCCTCCAACGAAGGTTTGCGCCGGGCGAAGGGCACCTATATCTCCTACCTCAACCACGACGATATCTGGATGCCCAACCATCTTGAAGTGCTGCTGGACACCATCCAGACCCACAACGCCGATTTTGCTTACTCGATCATGGAGTGGATCTACGATGAGAACGACCCGCTGCCGGAGAATTTCACCCAGCCGGTCGCGCCGCATTACCCGGATTCGCCCTTTCCTCCTGAAGCCACTCAGACGATGCACCGCAAGGATGTGATTAACGATATTGGCTACTGGAAGCGTCCCTGGGAGGTATATACTTTTCCGCGGGCGGATTATTTCATGCGGGCGCAGTTCAATGGCAAGAAGTTTGTCCTCGCCCCCAGGCTGACTGCCTTAAAGCTGCACGTTTACACCAGGGATTACACCCGCGCCACTGACCAGCCAGAGATCATGGATCGGATCAAGAACGATCCGGAATTCCTGGAGAAGGAAATGGGAAAAATGGTCGCTGATATCTGGTACCGGAATGAGAAACCAGTCAGTTGGCGGCGATTCAACTTTGGCGTGTATTATGCCGTCCGGAAGTGGCTGATCAAACGCAAAATTGACCCGGCCCGGATCAAATTCTGGAAGAAGCCTGGCAAACGCATGCGCGAATGGCGCAAGAACTTCAACCTCGATCCGGATGTGCTGAAGGGCGAGGACTAGAGGAATACCCATAATCCCAACCGTTCCCCCTCAAAGTGAGAAGGGTGCCTTTTTTTGAGGATTAGTCAAGTTTTCAGTGTCATTGCGAGCCCCGTGCAGCAAAGCTGTGAAGGGCGAAGCAATCTCCCAAATGCAGTCTAGGGCGAACCTAACTCCCAACTAAATAAATCTATAACTTTAGCGCTATCCTGTTGTCTAATGCTATAATAAATGATAAATTAGATCGTAATTATGAGAATTAATTACCAAGAGGATAGGTATATGAGAAAAATTGGATTGTTTATCGGTGTTTTCATTGCGGTTGGGTTATCTGCATGCTCTGGCCCTACAGGAATTACTAACAGCCCGGACGAAATGGTCTTCACAGAGGACGAGGTTGACAGCATTAACAATGCCGACGATGGGTTTGAGTTCACCGAGGATGAGGTTGATGCGATCAATGATGTCCAAGAGCAGAAGGATCCCGAATCTGATGTCATCGATCTGGGCGAAGAGGTTATTCCGTCTGAGGACACAATCGATATCCCGCTCTTAGTGGACTGGACAGTCACCTATGAGACTCTAACCACCGTTTGCCCTGAGGGGACATTAACATTTTCTCCGCCTGATCCTGAAATCGTTACCATTTCTATTGCAGAGGACCACAATATTATCTATTTTGACAATCTGACTACCGGGCAGCGTCTGGAATTTAAATTGTTTGAAAAAGGTCCTGGTGGTGCCAATTACACTTCATCAATCACAATAGATGGAGTAACGCTCAATTATGATGTTTTCTTTTTCCGGTATGATACACAAGGCCGTTATGATTGGATGGAGGGATCAATAAAAAGTGAGAATGAAGGTTGCAGTCTCGACCGCCCCTTCTATGGCCGTCCGGTAGAATAAATCTTCTTTGCTTTGATTGAAAATGTGGTTCCAAAAAAAATGGGAGGGCAATCTGCTCTCCCATTCGTGGATAGGTTTCTTTGGTTATACATACCGCCCCGTCCTCTTATTCAACTCTCCAATCTTCTCGGCCAGCGCCCCACTCGTATCCTCTGCCTTCATGCGCCACTGCCAGTTACCCGATGTCGTTCCAGGGTAGTTCATGCGTGCTTCTGTGCCCAGGCCGAGGAAGTCCTGCATCGGGGCCAGGGTAAAGTTCCCCACCGACTCCCACAACTTCTCGATCATCCGCCAGGCGACAAAAGCGGGTTTGGCGGCTTTGTCTACTCCCAGGTAATACTGCGCAAACCCCTGGTGTTCTGGGATAGCCTTGGCATACCAGCCGGCAGAGGTATCGTTATCGTGCGTCCCGGTGTAGGCGACGCAGTTCTCTTCAAAGTTGTGCGGCACAAAGGGATCATCGTTGCCGCCTTCCAGCCCAAACTGGAAGATCTTCATCCCTGGCAGCCCGAACTGCTTGCGCAGGGCGACCACATCCGGGGTGATCACGCCCAAATCCTCGGCGATCAGCGGCAAGCCGCCGAGATGTTCCTTGAGCGCTTTGAAGATCAGCGCGCCTGGCCCGGGCAGCCAGCGGCCGTTGATCGCCGTCTTTTCTGAGGCGGGTACTTCCCAGTAGCCAGCAAAGCCGCGGAAGTGGTCAAGGCGGATGATATCCACTTGTCCCAGAACAGCCTCAATGCGTTTCTTCCACCAGGCGTAGTTTTCTTTGGCGTGCAGCGGCCAGACATAGATCGGGTTGCCCCACAACTGGCCGGTCTCGGAGAAGTAATCCGGCGGCACTCCGGCGACCACGATCGGCTGGCCGTCTTTCTTCAGCTGCCACAGTTCCGGTCTTGCCCACACATCCGAGCTGTCATGCGCCACATAAATGGGAATATCACCGATGATCTGGATCCCCTTCCCGTTGGCATACTCCTTCACCGTGGTCCACTGTCGGTCAAAGAGGAACTGGTCGAAGGCGTGCTGCTCGATGATCCCGCCCTGGTTGGCATCTTTGAAGGCAGTCATTGCCTGGGGCTGGCGGTCACGCTGTGCTTCCGGCCATTCCACCCAGGGGCGCAGGTCGTGGGCCTGCTTCATCGCCATGAAAAGGGCGAATTCTGGTAGCCAGGCAGCGTTCTTTTCCTGATAGGCATCAAATTCAGCCGCCAGCTTGCCCGTTTTCTTGTGTTTTTGGTAGGCCTCTTTCAGTAAGGCGATCTTCCAGGGGATCAAGGTGCCGTAGTCCACTTGCTCCGCTGGAAAATCTGGATGCGTATTCATCTGCTTTTTGGTGATCAAGCCGTCCTGGTACAGCAATTCCGGGCTGATCAGATAGGGATTGCCCGCCATCGCCGAGAAGGATTGGTAAGGGGAATCGGCGTAACCGGTCGGCCCCAGCGGCAGAACCTGCCACAGTTTGGTACCGCTGGATTCAAGAAAGTCGATCCAACGGGTGGCTGCCGGGCCAATATCGCCGATCCCGAACTCGCCGGGCAGGCTGGTGGGATGGAGCAGGATACCAGAAGAACGATTAAAACTCATAGCTGAGGTGGTACTCCTTATGGATAAAGAATTTCGGTCACAGAGACCGGTATAGGTCCAGATATTTCTGGGCAGACCGCGCCCAGGAGAAATCTTGTTTCATGCCGCGCTTTTGAATGTGCGGCCAGCGGCGACGGTCGGCATAAGCTTTCAGGGCGCGCTTCAGGGCTTTGGTCATCGCTTCGGGGGTGGTTTCGTTGAACAGGAAGCCGGTCCCTTCCTTGGAGTCTTTCAGATCTGTGATTGTATCACGCAGACCGCCGGTGGCGCGGGCCAGGGGTACGCACCCATAGCGCATCGCCGACATCTGGATCAACCCGCAAGGCTCGTAGCGCGAGGGGATCAGCATAATATCCGCCCCGGCGTGGATCCGGCGGGCCAGATCACTGTCAAATTGGACCACTGCCGCCACCCGTCCGGGGAATTCGTTTGCCAGCGCCAGGGTCCATTTTTCGATCTCGGGATCGCCGGTACCCAGGAAGACCGCCTGCCAGCTCTCATCTTTGCTATGCTGCAGCGCTTCCAGGGCGATCTCAATACCTTTCTGGTGGTCCATCCGCCCGATGAAGGCTAACAGAGGGATCTTCGGGTCCGGGTTGAGCCCCAATTCTTTCAGCAGGGCGGGTTTATTCTCTTTGCGCGGCGCCATGCTGTCTACGGAGTAGTTGACTGCCAGGGCTTTGTCGGTCGCCGGGTCCCAGCTTTGGATATCGATCCCGTTGAGGATCCCGGAGAGGTCTTTTTTGCGTGTAGCCAAGAATTCATTCAGACCGGTGCCATACGCTTCGGTGAGGATCTCTTTGGCATACCCTTCCGAGACCGTATTGATCTTGTCCGCGGTCAGCAAGCCCATTGGGAGGGGCATATCCTGCGCCCACCAGGGAAGTGCGCTGTTTTCCGCCGCGGGGAGCCCAAATTCTTTTACCGCCGGCCCAGCCCCGGTGCCCAGATAGGGCAGGTTGTGGATCGTCAGCAGGGTTTTGGTATTGGTAAACAATTCGTCCTCTTTCAGCGTGGTCTTGAGGGCGTACACTGCCAGGGCAGTGTGCCAGTCATGGGCATGGATTACGTCTGGTACCCAATTGAGCTGTTTTGCCAGTTCCAGGGCGGACAGAGAGAACAGGGTGTACTTGTAGCCGTCCAACTGGTCATCTGAGCTGTACACCATCCCCGCTTTGCGGATCGGTTCGCTGTCTATCAGATACACCGGTGTATTACCGACCTTGGTCTCCCATGCCTTGACACCGAGCTTTCCCTTCTTGTGCCTGATCTGGAACTCTGCCGCCAGATTAAGGGTCCGCTTTCCAAGCTCGACCTGTTTATGCTTCGGGATCACCAGCCGCACATCCGGCTTTTCAGGCAGGCTGCGCAGCGCTGGAGGCAGTGCTCCGGCTACCTCACCCAATCCGCCGACTTTCACCAGCGGAGCGGCTTCGGCTGCTATAAATAGAACTTTGAGTTTTTTCGCCATTTCACTTTCCTTTGAGTTGGTTTTCAAGGCTGCCTACCTGGTATTCGGCCAGGCTGACGGCCTTCTCCATTCTAAGGATCCAGTCGTGGATCTGCACCATCTGTCTGGGTTTTTCTTCGGCGGGGATGCTTTCATCGTTGATCACATTGATCACACCCAGAATTGTCATCCAGTCCAGCCAGGTCTCCATCGCTTCCTGGTTAAACCATTCGAGTCCATTGTAGGTATTGAGCCGCAGGAATTCGCGGATTCCAGGATCCGCCAGCCACTCAGCCATCACCGTGCGCGGCTTTCCGGCTTTGCTGGAGGGGATCAGCCGCCAGTCACATTGTCCGGTCAGCAGCCGTACCAGCCTGACACCGTATTCCGCTGCCGCCGGGCTGGCCGGCAGCTGTTCCAGGCTCTCGCGGATCACATTGCGTAGCAGCCATTCATCGATCCAGGTCTGGCTGGCATTTGCCGCCTCGGGGCAATCTTTACCCACGACCTGTCCCAGTGCATTGGTCAGTGCAGAGGTTAACAAAACGGCCCAGTTGAATACATCAGTATTCAACTTTTCGGTCACTCGATTGGTTAGGGCGGTATACTTCCTGGAGCGCGGCCAGGGGTAGTCTTTACCCAATACGGACAAAGACAGGATTGCCTCCGTACGCTGGCGAATCGTATCAGCGATCGGTTGTGCATCCGGTGACAGATTGAGGAAGCCGGAGACTGCCCGGATCAGGTAAGTACCTTTTTGTTCCACCTGGTCCAGTGGTGTGCTGTCCAACTTCTCATCGACCTCGCCCCGCCGGTTGGCGATCAGGAAACGCAGCATCCCGGCGTTCACAAGCTCCCGGTAGGGTTGGTGGATCACCTGGAGGAACATTTCCTGCAAGGCTTCCTCCACGCTATCGGTCGGCTGCCCGCCCAGATAGGCGTTCACCCGGTTGTAGCGTCCATCCGGTGAGTCGAACACTATCCGGAAGTCGATGAAGACATAGGTCTGGTAGGCGAACAGTTCCACGAAGATGCCTTTCTCGTGCACTTCAGCACAATTGCGGATATATTCCTTGCCTGTCACCAGGTTTTTTAAGATCGCGTAGGCATTTGGGTCATTGGGCAGGTTCAGCCCTTTGCCCAGATTGCGTTGGATTAGATTCTTGTCCCCGTTGCTGCCTTCCAAATAGGCTGCCGAGGTTTTGATCCAGCCGCGGGTATCCCCGAAATGGTTATGATAGATCACCAATCCATGCCGGTCGCCTAACCGGTTGGAGAAGGCGATGACATCCTCATTCACGTTTCCGGAAGTGCTGTAGAAGTCGTACAGCAGGAAGTTCTCCACCCCGGCAAACAGCCGCCGCTGGTGGAAGAGTGGGAAGATCTGCCGAGCGTGACGTTCCACCAGACTTTGATCCGGCATCTCCTGCCACTTGGCCCGGTGATACTCCATCCCGTACTTTTCGGAGTAGCCCTCGATCTGCCCGTGTCCGACCATCGGCAGCCCGGGGAGGGTCGCCATCATTGTGGCAATCCCGAAATACTTGTCTCCCTTGCCGAACTGCTCAACGGCAGTCTCCTCGTCCGGGTTGTTCATGAAGTTCACATACCGCTTGAGGATCTGCGGATTGTATTCCAGGGTCTTCTTGATCAGGTCGCGGTATTTGGCGTTATCCTCGTCCCGCAGCATGTGCATGAAGGCGCTGTTGTACACCCGGTGCATCCCCAGTGTGCGAACAAAGTAACCTTCCATCATCCAGAAAGCCTCGGCCAACAGCAAGGTGTCGGGCACTTCTTCGGCTACCCGGTCCACCACCTCACGCCAGAACTCCTTGGGGATCGCCCGGTCAAATTCTTCCTGGGTCATCCCATGCCCGGCCCGGGAGGGGATTGCGCCTCCGCTGCCCGGTGTGGGGAACCACAGACGCTGAATATGCTTCTTGGCCAGGGTCATGGCGGCGTCGAAGCGGATGATCGGGAACTGCCGGGCGACATGCAAGATCGTCTGGATCACGCCCTCGCGGACTTCCGGTTTGGTGAAGTCCAACTGGGCAGTGTCGTTCCAGGGCATATTGGTGCCGTCGTTTCCGTGGTAGATATATCGTTCCTCCCCGCTCCAGAAATCGACTCGCTTGAAGACCACGGCGGCATCGCTACGGGAGTAGTATTGGTCTTCCAGGTAGATGCCAACATCCTCGCGACCGGAGAGGTTAGGACCGTTGAATGTGTAGCCGGGGAAAGGGGCGTGGTCCAGACTCAATGAACCACTGCGGGTGTTCGATCACCCAGCGCGAGTCAATCGCCATGTGATTGGGGACCATATCCCCACCCAGGCGGATGCCGCGTCGCATCGCCCGCTGGCGCAGATTATCGATTGCATTGTGCGCCGCCCAGTTCGTCTGCGATATCGTAGTCATCCAGCGAATAGGCCGAGGCGATTGCATCCGGGTCGCCCATCATCTGCTTGATCCGGCGGGAGGCATTGCCGCGCTGCCACAGGCCGATCAGCCACAGCCCAGTGATTCCCTGGTTGGCTAATCGGTCCAGTTCCTCATCCGGGATCTGGTCCAGGCGGGAGATCTGGCGCTGGTACTGCCTGGAGAGCTGGTCCAGCCAGACATAAGCGTTCTTTGCCAGAAGCACCAGGCGCGGCATCCAGTCGCTGTCCTCGCTGAAATGTTCCGGAGCATCGCCCAGCCCCCAGGCATTGAAGTCGATCCACCTCCGCCGGGCCGGGTCCGGGTCCAAAGCGCATCAGTTCCTCTTCAGTGATCATGTCCATGCTGGAGAGCAGCCGCTGCAGGAACTCGCCGATTATCACACTCCAGTGGGTGCGGATGTAGTCCAGCTGTCCACTGAGGGAGTGGGGGGGATTCCAGCGCTGGGCTGCGCAGCATGGCGATCAATTGCTGGTTATGCGGCCCGAAGGTCGGCTGGTAGTTGAAGAATTGGTCCAACTGGGCGATGATCTGGGAATAGACCGAATTCTCTTTCAGCGCAGTATCATCAAACAGCAGGGCGTATGGGCTGAAGGCTGGGTTGGCGTTGGCCAGCCACAGCATCAGCATTTCTTCCAGGATGATCTCTTTATTGGGGACCCCGTCAGTCTCGGCGTTGAAGTACTCCTTTTCGTTAAGTTCCTGGCGGTAAACTGACAGGGCGGGGAACTGTATGCTGAATGTTGCCAGGGCCTGGTCGGTGGCCTCTTCACCCAACCGGGAAGAGACCCATTCCAGGGCTTCCGACATTACCCGGGGTTTGACTTGCTGCTTGTACATACCGACCACCAAATGTAGGATCTCGTCGATCAGCCCCATGGCATTCACCTGTCCGGCTTTGAAGGCCGGGGTACCGGGGCTGCGTTTTTGATTTAGTCTCTGGGTGAACAGCCGGGCGGCTTGAAAATCGGCCAGGATCACATTCCCGTTGATGGTGTAAATCGCCTGGTCGAACTCATGGATATCCCGTGCATTGCGCGAGATATGGAACTCAAAATGCCCTGAACGGGTGGGGGATAGGGGTGTCGTTATTTTCATTTTTCGGCCTGTGTCGGATAGATAAATCTTGTGCGCTAATTTATTTTACCTCAAACCGATGCAAACGGTTGCATGATTTTGCCAATATTCCACATATCATCTATTTTCCTCTTCAGCGAGAGATTGATCCATCGTTGAATCGTCTCGCATATGGTAAGCAGATCGGTTTTTTATCCAAATCCTGGTATTCTTTATCAGAGTATAATACATCCTATATTAATCCACGCAGAGAGGATATTATGGCTGAAAAACCTCTATTCCATCAGATTCCGTACAAGCCCACACCTGATGACAGTTTGTATTTTTTGCATATTGGTAAAACGGCTGGGCGTTCGTTCGAGGATTATCTTAAAAGCCATTTCACCCCTGATGAAACGTTAAGGATCAATGTTCCTACAGGGTATCCTGTAAAAAGAGCCAGTGCGGCAGCTGCAGATAGAAATATCCGGCTCTATATTGGGCATCTTGGGTACCATTTCCTTTCTCTGTTTCCAGAAGGAAGAAGACCATTGTGGGTCACGATGCTGCGGGACCCAATTGAGAGAGTCATCTCCCATTATTATTTCTTACGAAACGCCAAACCGATCAAAGAAAGGCATTTTGCTTACCGGATTCAGGAAATTGCTGGCACTTGCACTCTATTGGAATTTGTTGAATCCACTGAAACTGACCAGATCACTACCAACAACCAATTTAATAATCTTGTCGATTCCGAATTCATTTATCGTGAACAGGATAAGAAAAAATTCAAACGTAGTGAGAATTCTACCGTTGAATTGGTCCAATTGGTGAAACAGCGATTGGAAAATGAATGTTTGTTCTTGGGCATTACGGAACAATACGACAGATCGATTAAGTTATTGTCCTATTTGCTGAAATGGGATCCTCCAGCAGAATCGCAAGGTAAGTTGAATGTTACACCAAGGAAACCGGCAAGAGATGCGATCGATCCAAATGTGATAGAGGGGATTAAGCAAAGGGTTCAACTCGACATTGAAATCTATGAATTTGCGTTGAGCTTGTTTGAAAAGCGATATGAGGCGATCATCAACCAAGGATCTGTCTAATCTGCATAAGTGAACAATGTCCGAAGTTTTCTTCTAATCCAAATGTGAAAATTAGGTCCTTCAGCGGACATAACAATAAGGAATAAACCATCAGGCTTGTAACTCTATTGTGATAAAATTCCCATATTGGGAGAACATCCAAAACAACCTCAAACCGCACAAGGAGAATACTTTCGATGAAAAAGGGAACCATTGTTGTTACTGTGCTGCTTATTTTGGTGTTTGTATCGGCCTGTGGAGGGGCTGATTCGAAACTTACCCAGACACAAACTGCCGTGTCTGCGGAAATTTTTGACCAAAGCACCAAGACTGCCAATGTCGTCAGTACACAGCAGGCCGAGACCCTGGCTTACGAGGCTGAACTGGCCAAGACCAGTGAAGCCCAGGAAGCCACAGAAATGGCAAAAGCTACAGACGCTGCAATCAAAGCTACTCGGCTGGCAGGTGAGCAAGAAACCCTTGTCGCACGGACACAGATAGCCAAAGCCCAGGCTACAGAAGCAGCTGAAAGCATCTACACTGTCGTGCAGGATCTTTATGACCAGGGATTCATCACCAGTAGAGGACGGGACCTTCCAGCAGCTTCCGCCTTATGAGGGAGAATTTGCCCAGATCGGTTACTATCCGTACAATTCCGATCCCGGATTCGATTTGTTAAGGATTTTGTGATGGTGATGGATGTATCCTGGGAGGTTTCCGACAAGCGCCAAGAGTTACTGCGCTCCGGTTGTGGATTGCTTTCCGTGTAACTGAAGATATGGATGAATTTTATAACTTCCAACTCACTCTGGATGGCAAGCTCAATTTTGCCCAGCTGCTCAAAGGCTATAATAGCATCATCCTCTCCAAAGCAAATTGGGGACAAATTGAACATATGAAAGGCAGCACCGCCATTATTCTCACCGCCCAGGGGAAAACCTTCCAGGTATTCAATGGTGACCTGGAGAGGATAGACCTTCGCTATGGTGAAAAATTGGTCGAAGGTTCAATGTTTTACCAAGTGGCTTCCGGATCCAACAAGGATTATGGGACCCGCTGCAATTTCAGCGATGTGGACATTTGGCATCTGGAGAACTAACCCTTTTTGATAACAGTCTCTAAAACAGCCAGGAAGCATTTTCCTGGCTGTTTTGCTATGTTTGGCTAATCTCCACGGTTGAGCTTCCGCTGTGAGAGGATCTCCGCCAGCGATTGCAGCTCTCGAATTGAATTCAGCAGCCCTCGGTTCGCCGCATTGATTTCCAGGCTTTCCAAAACCTCGTCGGACAGATCCCAGAGGGCTATCAGGCAGGCATCGCACAGCCGCGGCAATGGCAGGATCAGGTCACCCTCCATATCGGTGAAAGTTCCCCCACAGTGGGTGCAGTCCAATTCTCGTAATGTCCATCCAGGCATATTGTTCCTCCAGCTTTCCTGCCGCCAACTACCTACTGCTGATTGCCTACATTTATATCTTCAATTCAACAACATCTTCATCATGCAGCACGTACTCCCGGCTGACCATCTGGCTGTCAAAATCCGAACTGCCCCATACTCTGGCGGACTTCAGATTGTCGTAGAAATCCCTGTGCAGTTGGAGGGCAAATTCCTCCACCGTAGCTCCTTTGTGGATTACGAATGGGGCAGTGTGGTCTGGTTCGTCACCCGGAGATTTGGAATACACCCGCATGATCGCCAATGTATCAAAGATGCGCTGCTTCATCTTGTCGATATTGCGTTTGGTCAGCGCTGAGATCGGCAGGCAGGGGGTCTCATCATCCCTCAACTCACAGAAGATGTGATAATTCTCATTTGCGGATGGATCGTCATACTTGTTGCCCAGCACCAGCAGCGGAATAAATTTATTCCCCGGTTCATCAAATTGCTCCTTAAGGTGCATCGGCACCACCCGGTTCTCGATCAGCAGCTTGATGGTCGCGTCCAGTTGGGTAAGGGCATCCGCCTCCAAATCGACCATCAGCAGGATCATATCCGCCCGTCGCAGCATCACATAGAACTCCGGCTCCACGAATTCGCGGTTCACCGGCGGGGTGTCGATTAGCTGCACCTGCACATTCTCAATCATCATCATCCCCGGGGTGGGCTGCCAGGTGGTATACGGGTGAGGAGAGACTTCCGGGTCGGCGTTGGTCAACTCGGCCACCAGTGTCGACTTGCCCACATTCGCATACCCTATTAGGGCCACCTGCCCGCCGCCTTCCTTGTCGATGATATAAGGGGAAACCGCCCCTTTACCGCTCTTTTTCTGCGTCTGGCTTTTCTCCTTCATCCGCGAGAGACGCCTGCGCAGATCAGCGCGTAAATGGTCGGTGCCCTTGTGCTTCGGGATCGTGGAGATCAATTCCTCCAGCAATTCGATCTGCTCCTCGGGCGTTTGTGCGGCTTTATATTTCTCTTCTACCGCAAAATATTCTGGGGGCAGGTTGGTTGGCATCTTGAATTTATTATACAGGAAATTAGAGGTCCCAGAAAACGACGCATCCGATTAATCATCGGCTAATTTATATTTCGGTAAAAATCCTCTATACTGAAAATACCTTGGATCTCAATCCAGTAACTTTCAGGGTGAAATTGAATCGGGTGGTGACTATTGAGCAGAAGCAGATTAGTATTGTTTGGCCTCATGTTGGCGCTTAATATTAGCGCCTGTCGGGGGGAGACGTTTGAATCAGATACGGCGATAATGCCTGCTGAACAGCAAGTGGAGGTTCTGAGCACACCAACACCGAAGGATCTTGATCCTGAGTCCGAACTCCGACCCAAAGATGGCATCTTGATGGTCTTCATCCCTGGCGGCGTTTTCCAAATGGGGAGCTCGGATTCCCAGGTGGAAGCCGCGATTGAATTGTGCAAGCAGCATTATCAAACCTGCAACCGCTGGTATTATCAGCGGGAAAGTCCGCAGCACCAGGTATCCCTGAATGATTTCTGGATCGACCAGACAGAGGTTAGCAATGCCCAATACCAGTTGTGTGTCGACGCGGGTGTCTGTGCCCCACCGCTGACTTGCAGAAAGGGCGATGCGACTTTTGAAGACCAAACTAAATCAGACCATCCTGTCGTCTGTGTAAGCTGGGAGGAGGCCCAAAGTTACTGCCAGTGGGTTGGGGAGCGTCTGCCTACCGAAGCCGAATGGGAATATGCTGCCCGCGGGGAGGCAAGCGCCATCTATCCCTGGGGAGACCAATTTGATGGATCCAAGCTGAATTACTGTGACGCGAATTGCTCGCTTTCATTTGCCGATCAACGCTTTGATGAAGGATTTCCCCAGACATCTCCGGTGGGAAGTTTCCCAGCCGGAGCCAGTTGGGCAGGGGTGCTAGATCTTGGAGGGAATGTATCGGAATGGGTGCAGGATTGGATGGGCGAATACCAGCCCGGCTTTGTTTTCAATCCTGCCGGTCCGCCTGAAGGGAGTGAAAGGATGCTCAAAGGCTGCAGTTGGTATGCACATCCCACCTATTGCCGCGCAGCCGCCCGACCATCGGTAGATCCTGAGACCCGATTTGATTATTTCGGTTTTCGCTGTGCCAGTTCTGAGGGCGATTAGCAGTTGTAATCTGCTATTTTACCGGATCTTTCAATTGGGTCGAGATCAACACACTAAGCGCCAGCAGACCGATTGCCAGCAGCAGGGAAGGGGTGAACGAGCCGTCAGAGCTCTTCATTGCTTCCATGATGTACACAAACACCACCGCTCCCTGCCCGAACAGTTGGATCAGTCCATTGGAAGTGCCTTCTGGGGTGGGGTAGGTGATCTCGGCAGAATACTGCATCCCGATCGGCAAAGCGCTCACCAGGAAGAACCCCATTACTGCCGCAGAACCGAATAACAGCAGTGGTGTGGTTGCGAAGGTGACCCCCACCAGTCCGGGGATTGCGCCGATGAAGGCGATCATCAGATAGAGCTGGCGTTTCCCGGCCTTGTCAGACAGAGCTGGCAGCACCACCGCCCCGATCAGCCCGCCCAAGACCATCAATGCGCCCATAGTGCCGGCATCATTTGGTGTAAACCCACGCGGCCGGATGATGAGTTCCACCCAGGTTGTGATCCCGTTGAAAATTCCCAGCCCGATGAATGAAACCGCCAGGTACAGCCAGAAGGGTTTGATCGTCAGGGCGTGCTTCAGCCCGTCCAGCATCAATGCCCTGGTTTCTCCGCCTTCCTCGCAAGGTGGCGTGGCTGGTTTTTCCTTTGCCAGAAGCAGGAACAGCACCGATGAGAAAGCCGCAAATCCGCCATAGACCAGCTGCACTCTGGCGATCGACATACTCTCAATCAGCACCGGAGTCAGTACCATCCCCAGCGCCGTGCCGACCAGATTCGCCAATGTGACGATCCCCACAGCAGTCGCCCGTCCCTCCACCGGGAACCATTTGGCGGGTAGCGTCGTCCACGCGTTTAGCAGGAAGGGCTGCGCTGCTGCGATCCCGATCGTGCTCCACAGTACCAGTGTATAGTTCGTGCCTGCAAAGCCGCGCAGCAGACCAAACACGCCCATCAGCATCACCCCGATCCCCACTGCGATCTTGAATCCGTAGGTGTCGATCAGCCATGAGGCAGGGATCGAGAGCGGGAGGTATGCGATCATGAACACCATCGAGAGCAGTCCGATCTGCAGGTCGGTGACGCCGTAGAACTGGGCCGCATCCCCGGTGATCGGTGCATACGAGATCCACAAGACCTGGATTGTCAGGTTGGTGAACATGAAAACTGCCAGCACGACCCAGCGGTATCCGTAGAGTTTGTATTTTTCGCTCATTGCATCTCCAGTGTCAATCTAAGGTTGTATGTCTATTCTATACTATCTCTTTGCCAAGCAACGGATTTTGGAGGGCATTCTCGTATATCGACTGGGTTATAATTCCTCCCATGAAAATCCACCTGATCGATACCACCAACCAGCGCGAGGTCAACCGCTTCGTAGATTTCCCTTTTAAGCTGTATCAGGACCATCCCTATTATGTCCCGATGCTCAAAGCTGGGCAGCGCAAGCTGCTGGATAAGACCCAACATCCCTTCTTCAAGCACTCTGAGGCGGATTTCTTCATCGTTGAGGAAGGCGATCAGGTCCTTGCCCGCATCTGCGTGATGGAGAATACCGCTTACAACAGCTACCAGAAGGAGAAAGCGGCTTTTATCGGTTATTTTGATGTTGCGGAGAATATCGAGGCTGCCCGGATGATCTTCCGCCAGGTGGATGAATGGGCTTCCGCCCGCGGCCTGGATACGATTTATCGGCCCCAAGGGACTGCTGGGTGCATTCGCCGGCGGTGTCCTCGTGGAAGGCTTTGATCTGCGTGCCGCCCTGGATGTAACTTACAACTATCCTTATTATGATGCCTGTATCCAGGATTCCGACTACCAGCCGTACCGCGATACCCTATCCGGGCACATTCACCGAAAGAAAGAAGGCAATGTCCCCGAGCGGGTGCTGCGCATCTCCAAACGGATGGCTGAACGCTCTGGTTTTTATGCCCGGCATTTCAAGTCCAAACAGGAATTGCGCAGCATCGTCCCCGCCATAGGAGACTTGCACCGCCGCGCTTTTGTCGAAATCCCCGGTTATTACCCCATGACGGATGAAGAATTTGCCTGGATGGCCGAGGACCTCATCCAGATCGCCGACCCAGGGTTGATCACCCTGGTGATGAAGGATGAGGAGGTCGTTGGTTTCGTGTTTGCTTATCCGGATATCTCCGGCGGTCTGCAAAAGGCAAACGGCAGCCTCTTCCCGTTTGGCTGGTATCATATCCTTCGCGCCTACAAGACCACCGACTGGGTGATCCTCAACGGAGTCGGGGTGTTGCCGGAATACCAGGGGCGCGGCGCAAACGCCGTGATGTACACTGAATTGGCCCGCGTGGTCACCGAATCACAGTACTGGCACGCAGACCTGGTGCAGGTCGGAACCGAGAACACCCGGTCGATGAACGACCAGCTCACCTTTGGCGCCGAGTGGGTTAAGACCCACCGGGTCTATAAGAAGAAGCTCTAGCAGCTTGATCCCCTCCCCGAAAAGAACATGAAACGTGGTATCTGGCTTGGCATTGGCACATACATCATTTGGGGGGTATTTCCGATTTATTGGAAGTGGCTCCAGCATGTCCCTGCTCTGGAGCTGATCGCTCATCGGATCGCTTGGTCGTTCCTCATCATGCTGGGGATCATGACCATCACCCGCCGCTGGGATCGCTTCCGCCAGCAAACGTCCTCTCCTAAGATCCGCTGGACCTTCCTGCTGATCGCCATCCTCATCGGTGTCAATTGGTCAATCTATGTATGGGCGGTGAATGCCGGTTTTATCGTTGAAGCCAGCCTGGGATATTTCATCAATCCGCTGGTCAGCGTCACACTGGGTGTGGTTTTCCTCAAGGAGCGGCTGCGCCTTTGGCAGTGGGTTCCGATCGGACTGGCAGCCATTGGGGTGATCTTCCTCGCCTTTCAGGTTGGTTCTCTCCCTTGGATCTCACTCTCATTGGCCTTCACTTTTGGGATCTACGGCCTGCTCAAAAAGATCACCCCGCTTGGCCCCATCCAGGGGATGACACTCGAAACCG
This sequence comes from uncultured Chloroflexia bacterium, assembly GCA_963722735.1. Classification (GTDB taxonomy): domain Bacteria; phylum Chloroflexota; class Anaerolineae; order Anaerolineales; family UBA11579; genus UBA11579. The sequence goes on along the minus strand of CAVROH010000016.1, from coordinate 171,012 downwards.
GAATCCTCTTCCCGTTTGCCCTGGCTTGGCTGATCTTTACCCAGATGCGCGGGGATGGCGCTTTTCTGCATACCGGTCTGACTTCCGACCTGCTTATGGCCGGCGCCGGGGTGGTGACGACTGTCCCACTCCTGATGTTTGCCGCTGCGGCTCAAGCAATTCCTCTCTCGATGATCGGGATTTTACAGTATCTAGCGCCCACTGGCCAGTTCCTCATTGGGGTGGTGGTCTTTGGGGAGGCCCTTTCTACCCAGAGATTGATCGGGTTCAGTATCGTCTGGTTGGCATTAATAATCTTTGCTGTCGAAGGATGGCTCCATTCTCGTCAGCCTGGGCGTAAATAACCCCACTTTCACCCGTTATTATCAATCTTTGTATATAATAAATTATAAGCTATTTGAATCTCGATACACTGTGATCGCTTTTTAATTAACCAGCCTGGAAAGGCAGCGAGATGCTCTCCCCAAATGTCAAGCTGGTGCCACCGCGCCGGCAGCCGAGAACCCTTCACCGTCTGAGATTGCTTGACACCTTGCATAACAATATCCACCGCAAGGTGTTATTTGTCTGCGCCCCGGCCGGGTACGGCAAGACAACCCTTCTGGTGGATTTTGCCGAGGATATCGATGCAGTGGTTTACTGGTACCGCATCACCTCGGAAGATAATAATCTGGCGATCTTCTACGAGAATGTCCTTCAGTCCTTCCAGCTTCACCACCCAGAATTTGGCAATGACCTCGCCCTCTCTCTGGAGCAAGGGCTTCCTTCTCCCCAGGAATTAGCCTATCGATTGGTCAACCAGCTCGAAGAAACCCTTCAGGATTTCAGTATCTTCGTCCTCGATGATTACCACCTCGTCTCTGACGAACCGGAGATCGCAGATTTTCATCGAGGCCTTCATCAATTACCTTCCCGATCACCTGCGCATCCTAATCGGTTCCCGCAATGTCTATGGCATCCCGACTGCCCTGCTTTACGTCCAGGAACAGCTAGCCATTATCGGTGAAGGAGACCTCAAGTTCCGCCAGGAGGAGATCGTAGAGCTGTGCTGGAAGTATTACCACATCCAGCTTACTCCAGATCAGTCTAAAGCGATCCTGGACCAGGCCGAAGGTTGGATCGTGGCGATTTTGCTGGCGCTGCGTTCTGAGAACCTCACCCTCGAGATTCCTAAGATCACAGGAGCCAGAGAGCATGTCTATACCTACCTGGCAGATGAGGTTATCCATTCCCTGCCGGAGTCCCTGATCGATTTCCTCTTCGCGACCAGCCTGGTAGATGAATTTTCCATCCCGCTGGCTAATCATATCCTTGGGATCAAGGATGCCAGGAAGATCATCAAACAACTCGATGAGCTTAACCTTTTCCTCTCGTCCTCGTCCGAATCCAAGGTAGAAACCCATTACCGCTACCACCAACTGTTTTCGGAATTCCTGCAGGGCAGGCTGGCGGAGACTTACCCGGAGCGGCTGCCAGAACTGCATGGTTGCATTGCCCGCTGGTACCAGCAGGAAAGCCAACTGGTCAAGGCGATCTCTCATTACTTCCTTGCTGAGGATCGGGCTTCTGCTGTATCCCTGGTCGATCAGGTGTCCGGTGAGATCTATCTCTCTGGGCAGGCCCGGCTGCTGGAGGAGTGGTATGCCCAGATCGCCGACGCCCCGGAGTTGGTCGTCCACGCCCCGGATCTGTTGCTGAACATGGCAAAATACAAGGTTACCCGAGGTGAATTCGATCTGGCCCTTGAACTTATGGATATTGCTGAAGAGATTTTGATCGCGAACGGCGATCATAATACTTACTGCAATCTAATGGTTAGCCGGGGGATGGTATTGCGGTTTTCGGGTCATTACCAGGAGGCTGCAAATTGGGCTAAATCGGTTCAGGAAAAAGTTGAGGAATTCGGATTGGACCGCTATTACTGGTATCAGGCTGAACGCTTGAAAGGGATGACCTCGTATTTTCTTGGAAACCCTGACGCCGCCCTGACATGTTTGAAGCAAGCCGCCAATGCTCTTCGAGAGATGTTGGAGGAGACCTTTCATCCGCGCCAGGCACATGAGTTGGTTATGACTCTGGCGGATATTGGCTTTATTGCTATTGATGCTGGAGATATTTTCGAGGCCCAGGTCAGTTACCGGGAAGCCCTTGATCTTGCTCGCAGGACCAGAACAAATTTCACAGACTTAGCTACCGGGCATAATAATTATGCGTATCTAAACTTCTTGATGGGAAAGTATTCAGAAGCGTGGGTGCATTACCTCCAGGGTCTGGAGGTAGCAAAATACAATAACAATAGTCGGTTGATGGCGTATATTTACAACGGTCAGGCTGATTTACTCCGGGAACTTGGTGAGTGGAAGCAGGCTGAGGATTTTTATCAGTATGCGAGTCAGCACGCAGAGAAACATAATGAACTGGCCGCCCAGGCTGATGCTTTCTCTGGAATGATTGAGATTGAGATCCATAAACAGGATTTTACTTCTGCAATGTATCATATCCGAGAGCTAGCAAGGATCCAGAAAGGGGACATTGAGGAGTTTCCTTATCAGCTGCGCTTTGCCAGGCTCTACCTGGCTATGGGACAATCAGGCCTTGCACAAAATATCTTCTCCTCTCTTCAGAAAAAAATTGAGGAAGAAAAAATATCTGCCTCCCAAAATCAGGTCGAATTGCATTTCTACTATGCCATTCTTCTACGCAACGAGGGTTCAGATGATCTGGCTTTGGAGTATTTACAAAAGGCTTTGGAGGTCACGGCTATTCTGGGTTATGACCAGTTCTTAGTAAATGCTATTCGTAGCAATTTCGACACCATCGGTGATCAGATTATAAAGCTCCATTCACCTCAGGCTGACTCCATGATCCAAAGAGCAAATCAGTCTTTGCCGACCTTAGACGATTTGATAACGGAGAAGCAGGAAGAAGAAGAGGAATCTGTACAATTGAATGTCTTTGGGCTGGACCAGGGGCGGATTCGGTTGAACGGGAGCAATCTGCCTCACCGAGCATGGAGTTCTGTAGGTGCGCGGGCTTTGTTCTATTTGATCCTCGACCGCAAGAAGGTCACCAAGGATGAGATTGCCCTGGCCTTCTGGCCGGATTTCTCCCAGGCCAAGATCAACAGTAATTTTCATGCAACCCTGTGGCGGGTGCGCAAAGCTCTGGGAAGCAAGACAATCATTGTCTTCCAGGATGGATATTATCAGTTCTCTCCTGAAGCTCAGATCTATTATGATGTGGATGAAGTCGAGAAGCTGTTGTCAGACCTGGATGAGCTGGACGCTTCCGTCGAACGCCGTACGACCATGCGCCGGGTTGTGGAACTCTACCAGACCGATTTTCTCGAAGATATTGACATGCCCTGGGCGGATAAACGCCGCTTTGAGCTTCAGAGCCGCTTCCGTCAGATCCTCGGTGAGATGGGTGAAGATTATTATGAGAAACGCAAATTACAAACTGCACTTGAGATCTACCAGCGGGCGATAGATTTCGATCCTTACCAGGACGATTATCATCTCAGGATCATTCAGTGTTTGGCTGCCCTGGGAGATAAAAAGGGAGCGCGGAAACATTACAAACGCTACCAGGCTACCCTGAAGGAAGAAATGGGAATGGAGCCTGATCCCAGTCTTAAAGAATTCTATCAACAGCTTAGTTGATCGATCCCGGGAGGTAGTTGAGTGCGCAGCGAAGCCCTGATGTTTGATCTGATCCTAGAATTAGCCCGCAGCGACGAGCGCATCCGGGCAGTGGTCTTGAATGGGTCGCGGGTTAACCCCAATATGCCCAGAGATATCTTCCAGGATTTCGATGTTGTTTATTTTGTCGATGATATTGCCCCCTATATTCACAACCCTGCGATCATCCGTTATTTTGGCGATACGATTATCTACCAGTTGCCTGACGAAATGGGCGATGCTGCCAGCCGAAGTACATCCAGCTATGCGTATCTGATGCAGTTTACCGATGGGAACCGGATTGACCTCACTTTTTGCTTGCTATCACAGCTGAAGGAAGCCCTGCAAGGCGATGGCCTCAGTAAAATCCTCCTCGACAAGGACGACCGCTGCGGAAAAATTCTGCCTCCGAGTGATCTCGGGTATCTGCCAGTGCCGCCCACAGAGAAACAATTCGATGATTGCTGCAATGAATTCTGGTGGTTGATGCCCTATACAGCCAAAGGTCTCTGGCGAAGAGAGATGATTGCCCCCAAATATTACCAGGATGTAATCCTCCATGGGGAATTGCGAAAAATGCTCACCTGGTATTACGGAATCCAAACAGATTTTTCCCGCTCACCGGGTAAACTGGGCCGCTTCTTCGAACAGCAATTTAACTATGACCTCTGGGGGGTGCTGAAATCCTGTTTTTCGGGTGCAAATTCCGAAAATGTATGGGAATCGTTATATACTATGGGAGATTTGTTCCGTCGCATTGCCCAGGATGTTGCCCATCATTTTGGATTTTCGTATCCACATCAGGATGATTTACGCGTAACGGAATTTATTGCCTTGATCCAGACATTGCCGCCAGATGTATCCAGCTTCGATCCCTGAAGTGCAATGGCATCCTGATCACATTATCCTAATTATCCATTCGCCTTAACAAGGAAAGAAGGGGGGCTGGTATCTTCATCACCAGCCCAATTTTTGTTTAAGTATCTGCGCATCTTTGGATCAGATTGCCTGGAAAAACCTGACAAAAAAGCAAGGTACGCTCGTTTTGAGAAGAAAGGAGGTAAATAACCCGAATTTGTTCAGAACTTCGTTCATAACATGTCCACTAAAATGATGAAAACTATTTAAGGAGAAAGAAATGTACGCTGCCAAATTCAAACAACTAATTGTTTCCGGTAAATTATCCCTGGTGATCAGGATTGTATTCATTTCATTGGTACTCGCATCCAGCCTGATTTCAGGCACTGATGTGATGGCTACCCTTGGCCCAGCCCCTGGTGGTATTGGAGGGTAAGAAAATGCTTGCTCAAACTCAAATAGCTTCAAAAGCTCACCTTAATGCGATTGCGACCCGCGCTTTGATCGATGAAGATTTCAAAGCCGGTGTTCTCAACGGAAAACGCTCCCAGAAAATTCAGGAATACCCCCTGCCAGAGTTTGTCCAGCAGGAAGTCATGAATATCCGGGCTAAAAATGTTGGACAATTCATTCAGGGGTTGTATGCGATTATAGACCAGGCTATCTAAATTTAGGCCAATGCAAAAGTAGGAACATCATGTCTATGCCACATCAACAACCTGCTTCCAATGGGGCCACGATCATTGAATCCAAGGAATCGTTCATTGAATCGATCCCGCTGCCTTTTGCCAGTGTGGCTTTCTCGGATTCATATCATCTTGCCCTATTGCGAAATCTGCAGGTGGATGGCGGCATGGTAATCTTCTCACGCCCCCCAGATGCCTATTACATCTCCTCAGCCGTTGGCTTCTCACCGATCCTGCCTTCTGTGGAATACGAGGTTTCAAAATTTTGCAACCTGATCGCCAATGATAAGCTGAAATTCAATGGAAATGTCCTCAGGTTGCACAACCTGGTCACCCGTCTGCCTAAAATGCAGACTTTGGTCAACCAGGCTGGTTACCAGTATTTACGCATTTATCGGGTGAATGATTTTCTCGCCACCAGCGGCTACTGGCTGATGTTTTTCCGGGGGCTGACAGAGGCCAATTCAGCCGGGCAGGTGATCAACCGCAGTTTATCCTCACCACAGTTCCATGACACGGTCACAGGGTTGGTGAAAGCTGCTCCCAGTGAGCTTGCTCTCGACGAGATCATCGATAGCTGGGTGAACTTGTTGGATAAACGGGATAAGGAAACCCGCAGCCATACCATCCGCGTTGCTGGTCTGGCGGTCAAGTTGGCCCGCATGTTGAAATTGGATGACGAAGCTCTCAAGAATTTCCGCCGGGGTGCGCTGCTGCATGATATTGGCAAGATCGTCATCCCGGATGAGATTCTCTATAAACCCAGCTCATTATCCGATTCGGAGTGGAAGATCATGCAGCTCCATCCCCGCATCGTCAAGGATCTGTTGAAGGATTTTGATATCCCTGAGGAAGTGCTGGAGATTCCTTCTTCCCATCATGAGAAATGGGATGGAAGCGGCTATCCCCTGGGTCTCAAGCAGGAAGAGATCCCGTTCTCGGCGCGCATCTTCTCAATTGTAGATGTCTGGGATGCCATGCTCGTCGACCGGCCGTACCGGAAGAAATTTGAGCGTAACCACGTGATCAGCTACATCCGCAGCCAGCAGGGCATTCACTTCGATCCTCGTGTAACCGAAATCTTCCTGGAAATGGTAGCCTCGGGCACTTAGGGGCAAGGTGCCTGAAAACGAACAGGGAGTCGTCAACCGACCGGGCTCCCTGTTTTGATTCTGATTAATTTATTGTGTCCTTGCGATCTCCGAAGGGGTAAAGCGATCTCCTGCCAGGATTCCATCTTCTAAATATCCCTAGTCGTAACTATGATCGTATCTGTAATTCTTTACTACCCCCCCCGCCTTTGACCCCACGCTATTTCAGATCCTTTACATACATGCGGTGACGTTTATACCAGTTGACCCCCATAGTGACATTATCGGAGAAGCTCTTGAAGTTCTCCTCGCCAATGAAGACTGTATCGGCATGCTTAAACTGCTGATATTCGCCCTTGACTGTATCTCCCAGCGCCATATACATGATCGCGTTAGCGCCCATCCCCTGATACTCCGGCAGCACGCCCAGGCCGTTGATGTTGATCCACACGGTTTTTTTGGTATCCTGCGTCAGATACCACCAGCCAAATGGGAATAACCGCCCGCGGGCTCGTTTCAGCCCCTCACGCAGGTCGTGGTAAGCGAACAGATAGCCGATGATTTTATTGTCCTTCATCACCACTTTGATCAGTTTTGGATCGGCGATCGTGATCAGATCTTCGGCGGCCATATTGAATTCGGCATCAGTCATCTCCACGAAGCTGACCCCATCCTGGAAGGACTCGTTCAGAACCGACTGGGCTTGCTTGACCATCGCCCGCATCTCGTCCTTGGTTTCAAAGTGTTTGATCGAGTAGCCGCGTCTCTTCATAACCCGTTTGGCAATCTGGCGCACCCGATCGGGCACATCGACTTTGGTCGCATCCAGATAGCCGGAGAGGCTGTCCCGCTTCTTGTAATAGCCGGCGTCCTCAAAGAATTGCTGGTAATAGGGGTAGTTGTAAGGCACATTCATCGCCGGATCGTGCTCAAATCCTTCGATCAATACCCCGCCAGACTCTGTGTTGAGCAGTCCTTTAGGCCCTTCCAGTTGGGAAAAGCCTTTCCCCCGGGCCCAGTCTTCAGACGTCTCAAATAGCAGATTGGCCGCCTCCTGGTCTTCCACCACCTCTAAGAAACTGACGATCCCGTTATTCAAGCCAAGCTGCTCGTTGTGGCGGATGTTATGCTGCAAACCGACGCGGCCCAGAACCTTGCCGCGCTGGTCCTCTACCAGGAAAAAATCGCAGGTGGAGTGCTGGTAAAACGGGTGTGCCGCCGGATTTAGCCGGGTCTTCTCGCTGGAGATCAACGGCGGCACCCAGTGGTCACTCTTCCGGTATAGGTGATATGGGAACATCACAAACTTGCGCACATCGCGCCTGGAATTGAGGTCAATTTTCCGAATCTGCATATTGTATCCAGATTGTTATTAGTGTAATTTGAATTTGTTCAACTGTGAAAATTTATGATCGATTGCCTCATGGAATTTCTGTGATGTAGACCCTGTGATTCTTGTATGGCACGCCCCCCAGGTTCTCCAGGTCGGCGCGCATTTCTTTGGTCGTCTCCGCCACCTGGGGCAGATCGCCGTGCACGAAGGGGTACTCATCCATGGATTTCGCCATCTCGGAGTACATCAGGGCGTTGCCGCCAACCCCCCGGTATTCCGGCAAAATTCCGGTGCCGTTGAATGAGATCCACTCGGTGTGGTTGAGTTCCCACAGGATATGGAGAATGCCAAACGGGAACATCCGCCCCTTGCTGCGCTGCAGCGCTTTGGAGATATCCTTGAACGAGAACAGGAAACCGACCACCTCATCCCCGTGGATGATGATCTTGAACAGCTTCGGGTCGGCGATCACCAGGATATTCTCGACCACAAAATCGATCTCCCATTTGGAGAGCGGGTAATACTCCCAGTTGTTGACAAAAGCGTTGTTATATGCCTCGCCGATCCGCTGCCCCCAGGCAGCCAGCTCTTTTTTGTTCTTGAAGCGCTTGACCTTCAATGTGCCGCGCTGCTGCACCCGGTCGGCGATGCGGTGGATCCGCTCCGGGAAGAGTTCCTTCACCTTGCTGATGTCGAAATAGTCCGAGAGGAAATCCACTTCTTTGCGGAAACCGAGATTTTCCATCATCACGGGATAATAGTCATAGTTGTAATGCATCATGGTCATCATCTGGCGGTGCTCGAAACCCATTGTCTGGATGCCGTACCCGTCCAGCGGGCCAAAGCCTTTCGGGCCGACCACCTGGGTCATACCGCGCTCCTTTGCCCACTCGAAGACTGCCTTGAACAAGGCGTCTGCCACTTCCTGGTCGTCGATCGTGTCGAACAGGTAGAAGGAGGCCTGCTTCTTGTTCTGGTATTGATTGTAGGGTTTATTGATCAGCGCTGCGATGCAGCCGACATCCTCGCCATCTTTGACGGCGATGAAGAAGTCGGCTTCGGAATGTTCGTAGAAGGGGTGTTTCTTTTTATTCAGCTGCGCCCGCCGGTCGATCAGGATCGGAGGAACCCACTGGGGGCAGTCCTGATACAGCTTGAATTGGATATCGATGAACCGCTTTACCTGCCGGCGGTCGCTGGTGTCAATCATTTCTACTGTGACCATTATTCTCCTCGCTCTATGTATTTAGTGATAGATGATAAATAAAAACAGGATATACCCAGTATTCAATAACACCACTTCAGGTTATTGGATACACACTTTACATAATTGTACAGGCTCAACCTCGCTTTATCCAGAAATTGGTGGCTGGAAATAGGATTATTTGGCTTTTTCCACGGCTATGCGCGCTGCCATCAGGTTGCCGTGCGGGGTGGTGGTCGGGGCCACACAGCCGGTGCCGAGGATGAAGCGCTTCCCGCCGGTGGCCTCGATCGCTGCCTGCGCCTCTCTGCGGCACATCTTCTGCCGTTCCCAGATTGAGGGTGGCTTCCTGCCGGATCCCGCCGCAGACCACGCCGCCGAACTTTTCCAGGCCGGTCTTCAGGTCTGGTGGGGTCTCCAGGTCGTGCCAGTTGATCACCTGTACCGGGTAGTCGATGAACTGGTCAAAATAGACATCATCCCCATGCAAGTGCAGCACGTTCAGCCAGCCATCTGCCGCCGACTGCAGGACGGGGATATCATAGGTCCGTCCCCAGCGGAGATACTCTTCTTCGTCTCATCAGGTTCGGTCTGGGCGTGCTGCACGGCGTAAAAGATCCCGTCTGCGCCTGCCTGATTGATCACCGCGTTAACAAATTCTTTGGTCGATCTCGGTGATCGTCTCAAGCGCCTGGCTGACCTCATCCGGATATTTGCCCAGGTGTTCGCTGAGATGCTCGTCCCCGACCAACTTCTTGGCTTGCGAAAGCGGGTTGAACACCGTGAAGATCACCGGCGTATGCTTCGCCGATTGCGTCCACGATCCGTTGCAAGACCGTCTAGCATCTCCTTGAGGTGGCCGGAATAAGGGGAGTGCTGTTCCAGCCGGGTCCAGTCTTCTGTTCCTGGATCACTCGTTTCGTATAGTCACGCGTGCCGTGCGGGTGACCGTTCCATTGCGTCTTCCACGCCCCAGTCATACACAAAATAGCCCTGGCCGGAGTCACCTTGAGGAAATCCCAGTCGTAGTTCGCTGGAACTGCAAATGGGCGGCAGCCAGCGTGTCGCCGCGCTGGTCATCCACCGGGAAGTGGCGCCACAGCGCCACCGGCGGCGCGGTCGGGTATCTCCCCGGCCAGACAGGTCTTCATCCGTTCTCGATGTGATATTTTCTCAGTCATAATTTTGTCCTCAGTTCAAAATTCCTCTTCCTAAGAAGAGGTAAAGGGCAATAAAACGCTAGCGTTCTCAGGGGTGGGGGTTAGTCATGTGCTCGGGACTGTTTCTCAACCAGTCCAGCAATCTCTCCACCGGCCAGGTATTGATCACGTTTTCTTTCGTTGCCCAGGCGCGCCGGGCGGTGGCCACCCCGAAGTGCAGAAGATCGAGGTGCTCGGGGGCATGTGCGTCCGTGTCGATCGCCAGCAGCACGCCCAGTTCGATCGCCCGCCGGGCATGGATGTCGTTCAGATCCAGCCGCTGCGGGTTGGCGTTGATCTCCAGTGCGGTGCCGTGTTCGGCGGCGGCCTGGAAGATCGCTTCCATGTCCAGATCAGACCCCGCCCGGTCGGGGATCAGCCGGTTGGTCGGGTGGCCGATGATGTCTACGTGCGGGTTGCGGATCGCGGTCAGCATCCGTCTCGGTGACCTGCTCGCGCGGCTGGCGCATGCCCACGTGCAGCGAAGCGACCACGATATCCAACTCCGCCAGAACCTCATCGGGAAAGTCCAGCGTGCCGTCAGTTTTGATCTCCATCTCGGTGCCGTGCAGGATCGTGATCCGTCCTTCAAATTCTTCCCGCAGCTCTCGATCTCGTCTTTCTGCGCCATCAGACGTTCGACTGACAGCCCGTTGCCGATCCCCAGACTCTGGCTGTGATCGGTGATCGCCAGCACTTTGCGGCCGCGGGCGATCGCTGCTTCGGCCATCTCCCGGATCGCTGCCGCGCCCGTCGCTCCAGGTGGAGTGGGAATGCAGCTCGGAGATAATATCCGACAGGGTGATCAACTCTGGAAGAGTTCCGGCCAGCCCGGCCTGGACCTCGCCGCGGTCTTCGCGTAATTCCGGTGGGATGTAGGGCAGGCCGATCGCCTGGTAGACCTGTTCCTCGGTGGCGCACAGCATTTCGCTGCCGTCCTCCCGCGTCAGGGCATGCTCGGAGAGCGAGAAGCCTTTCTTCAGGGCCTGCTCCCGCACTTTGACGTTGTGATCCTTGGACCCGGTGGCGTACTGCAGGGCGGTGCCGAAGCGTTCCGGCGGATGGACCCACACCTGTGCCCGCAAGCCGTTGCTGAATTCCACGCTGGTCTTGGTCGCGCCGCGCCCCTCAATATGCGAGACGATCGGCTGGCTGGCAAAGGCATCCATCACCGGTTCGGAGTCTGCCGCCGCCACCAGGATGTCCAGGTCCCCGACGGTGTCCCGCATCCGACGCAGGCTGCCTGCCGCTTCGGCGGCAGTCACTCCGGGCAGGGCCCGCAGGAAAGCGAACTGCTCCTGGCAGAAGGGCCAGGCATCCCCCAGCGGCGTCCGTCCGGTCTGCCGCCGGCCCAGCGCTTCGATCCCTGCCAGCACACGTGGCCTGGGATTTCTCGCCCATCCCCGGCAGTTCTGCCAGCTTGCCCGCTTTGGCGGCGGCTTCCAGTTCCGCCACAGTGGTGATCCCCAGTTCCTCCCAGAACAGCTTGACCTTCTTCGGTCCCAGGTCGGGGATCTGGAGCACCTCCGCCAGACTGGCGGGCACCTCGGCGGTCAGCTTGTTGAGGATACGCGAATTCGCCGGTGCGCAGCAGTTCGTCTATTTTCTCGGAAATCGCCTTGCCCACCCCGGGGATAGATTGCAGTTCCCCCGCCTCCCAGATCTGCTCGCATCCTGGGAGAGTTCCACCAGGTTCTCGGCGGCTTTACGGTAGGCGTTCGTCTTGTAGAAATTTTCGCCCCGGATCTCCAGCAGATCGGCGATCAGTGTGAAGGTGTTGGCTAAGTCTCGGTTGTTCATAGCGATTATTATAATCCGTCCTTTGGCAGATTGTTCGATGGTTGCTGAGAAATGGTCAGGGATTTTATCGAAATCGACCAACGACTACCCGACTAACCTGCAATATGATATAGTTGCCTGTGGCACTTTTGCCCCGGCGACCCACCATGAGCTACAACTTCCGACTCTACTTCAAGCTCCTCTACTGGTCACTCTTCAAGACCAAAGGCACCCACGCCCGGTTAACCCCCAAACGCATTAAATCGCTGTTCTTCTGGTTCTTCATTATCCCGATCCACAACCTGCTCACCTGGATCAGCTTTGGCCTGGATGAGATTTTCTTCCGCGGCTATCGGACAGCAGGAGATTGAAGCCCCGGTCTTCATCATCGGTAATTTCAGGTCAGGTTCAACCCTTTTGCAGCGCCTGCTGGCGAAGGACGAGGAACATCTCACTGCCATGACGACCCTGGAGATCTACATCGCCCCCTCGATCACCCAGCGGGTCTTCTGGAAGGCAGCCGGCAAGGTGGATACGGGCGCTCTTCCGCGGGGTGTTCAACAAGCTCGTCACCCGCGTGGAAGCCAAGAACCTCAACAGCATCCCCATGCACCGCGTCGCCTTGCAGGATGTGGATGAGGACGAAGGCATCCTCTGCCACAACTGGACTTCCTCCTTCCTGATGTTCCCTTTCCCCTTCATGGAGCTGCTCGGGCCTTATCTTCACTTCGATGATGAGATGACCGCCAAAGAGAAGCGCCGGGCGATGGTCTTTTATAAGAAGATGGTTCAGAAGCATGTCTATTACCATGGCGGGAGGCGCTACATTGCCAAGAACCCGGCGTTCAGCTCCAAGGTGCACGCCCTGCGGGAGTATTTCCCGGATGCCAAGTTCATCTATCTGGTGCGAAACCCGGTCGATATGCTCGCCTCCAAGACCAGCTTTTTCTCCTTTATCTGGAATTATTTCAATAACCCGCTGGAACCTTATCCCTTCAAGGACATGCTCCTCGATCTCACCTACGGCTGGTATGTGGATACGCTCGCATCCCTGGAGAAGCTGCCCGACACCGAGTACGTGGTGATGAAGTATCGCCAGCTAGTCGAGCATCTGGATACCAGCACCCGGCTGATATACGACCAGTTCCACATCCCGATGACGCCGGCTTTTGAGGAGAAGCTGGCTGTTGCAGTGGAAGAAGCCCGCAGCTATGTCAGCAAGCACAAATATTCCCTCATCCGCATGGGCTACCAGCCCGAGCCGGTGCTGACTAGGTTTGAGGAGATCTTTACTCGCTTCGATTTCGACCCCCGCACCGAAGAGTTGATGGCAGAACTGAGTAAAAAATCACGCGAAATCGATTAGAATAGTGCCCACATCTACGCAAGCAGGAGGTAAGTTTTGATCAATCCCGTTATTTTCACAATTGGAAATTTATCCGTTCATTGGTACGGTGTCATCATCGCCATTGCTGTGATGGTGGGCACCTTTTTAGCCGAGCGCGAGATCAAGCAGCGCGGCGGGCATTCAGATTTTATCTGGGACCTGATCATCTGGGTCGTCCCGGCAGGCATCATCGGTGCCCGCCTCTGGTACGTGGTCAATGACCTCGCCGGCGGCAGCCCTTATTTCTCCGATGATCCTGTCCGTATTTTCCGCGTTTGGGAGGGTGGCTTGCATATCTATGGTGCTGTGCTCTTCGGCATCCTGACTGCCTGGTGGTACTCAAACCGCCGCCGCTTCGATTTCTGGATGCTGCTTGACTCCCTCGCACCGGTACTGCTCATTTCCCAGGCTTTGGGCCGCGTGGCAAACTTCATCAACCAGGAGCTTTACGGCCCGCCGACCGATCTCCCTTGGGGTGTCAGCATCGCCGCCGAGAACCGCATTCTCCCCTGGAATGATCTGGCAGCCTTCCCCGTGGAGACCACCCGCTTCCACCCGACTTTCTTCTATGAGAGCATCTGGAATTTGCTTGCAGCCGTCCTGATCATCTGGTTTGTGCGTAAATTCGGACCTAAATTCAAACCCGGCGCGGCCTTTTATTCGTGGCTGCTGCTGGAAGGCGTTGGCCGTTTCTGGCTGGAGTTCTTCCGCCCGGACCAGCCCCGCATCCCCGGCACCGATCTGAGCTACTCCCGCCTGATCGCCATGATCATGGCTCTGGCAGGCGCTTTCCTGTTGATGGTACGCTTTGAAAAGATCAAGCTGCCCTTCATGCGCCCCGGCCCGGAGAACTACGAACGCAGTAAAGACAAGAAATGGAAGAAGTAGGCCGACCAGATCATCATTCAGGAGCCGATCCGCATTCCAGGTCGGCTTTTTGATTCAGTCACTTGGCGAACAGGAACAAATTCGGTTTTTGGTTTCTCCTGATCACTGGTTGCCCCGGTACCTGATTACTTATCTCATACTTGTCCATGACAAATATCATATATCTTTTTTGCAGCCTTCCGGTATAATTTCCAAAGGAGGTTGATATGTCACTATCAACAAACACTATTTTTCTGAAGATGAAAGACTCCCCGATGGGCACATTTCTCGCCAATTGGGTTATGTTTGAGGAGCTGCTGGTCTCCATCTATACATCCGGCCAGGCCAGGGACGATGATCTCGATCTGCTCGGAAGCCTGCGCTATGCCATCAAGTATCACTACCACCAATGGGCAGATCAGCTCCAGCCGTACTGGACCCAGGTCAAGGTGGCCGGCAGGGCCCTCAGCAAGGATCCATTTCTGGCAGCCCTTGAGACAGCCTCAAAGGCAGAGCAGGCTGCTACCTTCGACACCGTCGAGGTGCTTGCTGCCGTCCGTAAGACCCTTAATTTGTTAATCAGCGATCAGGCGAGCGCCTGACCCGGATTTATTCCAGCCTCAAGACCGGCTCTCGCTGGTCTTTTTTATTAAGCCTTCGACTCCGGTATTGCCCATCTACGCCAATTGGTTTGGCTATCTAGAAAAATATGTTAATATACTTAGCATTGATCATCACCTGGCCAAGCGCACCCTTGGATCGGATGCATAGACACAGGAAACAACAAGGAGAGAGTATCGATGAATGTTCAGACCATATTTGATCATGTTCTGGCAGGGGATGCCGGTGGCGTGCAGGAAAGCGTCCAGGCAGTTCTTGATGGAGGAACTTCAGCGGACAAGATCCTTCAGGAAGGATTGATCCTGGCAATGAAGGAAGTCGGGAAACGTTTCGAGGAGGGCGAGTTCTTTGTGCCTGAAATGCTGATCGCGGCTAGGGCGATGCAGGCCGGGCTGGGTTTACTGAAACCTCATCTTGCGGCTGAGGATGTGAAGTCTTCTGGCAAGGTGGTAATCGGTACTGTGAAGGGAGACCTGCACGATATCGGCAAAAACCTGGTAGGAATGATGATGGAAGGGGCAGGTTTTGAGGTCGTGGATCTGGGAACAGATGTTACACCCGAAGCCTTCGTCGAAGCGGTCAGGGAAGGGACGGATATGATTGGTCTGTCGGCGCTTCTGACCACCACGATGAGCTCGATGGAAAAGACGATTGAGGCGATTGAAGAAGCTGGTTTGCGAGACACGGTCAAGATCCTGGTCGGTGGTGCACCGGTCACTCAAGAGTATGCGGATAAGATCGGGGCGGATGGCTTTGCAGCTGATGCCAGCCGGGCTGCTGCTCTGGCAAAATCCTTAATGAAGTAACTATGACTGAAAATCTGAAAACCACACTATCCACAGGATCACAAACGGTAGTCATCGACCGAAATTTACCGACGGTGATCATTGGTGAGCGGATCAATCCAACCGGGCGAAAAGCCGTGCTCAAATCTCTGGAAGCCGGTGATTTCAGCATTGTGCGAAAGGATGCGCTTGCCCAGGTTGAGGCGGGGGCAAAAGTTCTGGATATTAATGCGGGTGTGCCAGGTTCAGATGAATTCACCTTGCTGCCAAAGGTCATGGCTGAGGCGATGTCTGTGGTGGATGTGCCGTTGTGTATTGATACTGCCAATCCTGAAGCTCTGGAAGCTGCATTGAAAATCTATCCCGGAAAAGCACTGATCAATTCGGTCAATGGCGAGGAAAAATCATTGGCGGCTGTGCTTCCGATTGCCAAAGAGTATGGCGCAGCCGTGATCGGGCTGTGCATTTCTGATGATGGGATCCCGTCCACGCCTGCCGAGCGCTTGCTGGTTGCAGAACGGATCATCGAACGCGCTAGCGCCCTGGGGATTCCGCCGGAAGACGTTCTCATCGATCCGCTGGCAATGGCCCTCGGAGCCGATCACACTGCCGGGAAGGTGGCCCTGGATACCTTGCTGCTGGTGGTGGAGAAATTTGGTGTCAATATCACTATGGGCGCCAGCAACATCTCCTTCGGGATGCCGGACCGCAAATATATTAATGCTGCGTATATTGCGATGGCGATCCAATCCGGGCTGACCTGCCCGATCACCAATCCGCTTTTAACAGAAGTGAGAACCGCAGTCCTGGCGGCGGACCTGGCCCTTGGCCGGGATGAATACGGGATGCGCTGGATCAAGGATTTTCGCAAGAGGCAGGTTATTGAGTAAAGAAATTTTCAGCCAAAAGCCGACGGTATTCTTATCCTGCGAGGTATTGAAAGGCTTGGTTGGCGTCACACCAAAAACGCGACTCGGACCAGAGCCCCTTTTCCTGGATGCGGGATTGCATGCCACTCCCAAGTTGCTCCATGCCCAGGTGCAGGAACAGATCGATAGGATCGAAGAGCCAAGTGTGATCATACTGGGATATGGCTTGTGTGGGAATGGCTTGCACGATATCCGCGCCGGAAAGCATATCTTGATTATCCCCAGGATGGATGACTGTATCGCCATGTTCATGGGTGGGCGGGAAGCCTATCTGGCTGAGCACGAAAAAGAACCAGGCACCTATTATCTGACCAAAGGTTGGCTGCAGGCAGGAACCCATCCCCTTGGAGAGTATCGCGGATACGTGGAGAAGTATGGGATGGAAACCGCCGAGTTTGTTATGGACCAGCAGTACAGGCATTATCGCCGTCTGGTTTTTGTGGCAAATCATCAGGCTGATTTGGACGGTTTCCGGGAACAGGCCCTGGAGGTAGCAGAATTTTGCGAAAGGTGGGGGATGGTTTACGAGGAGATTTTAGGGGTGGCTGATTTCCTCCTTGCACTGGAAGATACACTGGCTGGATCTGAGCCTGTAGATGACAAATTCATTGTGATCAAACCAGGGGAGACTCTGAAACAGGAATTATTCAGATGAGTAAAGTGACCATCTTGCTTGGTGAGAAAATGGTTGAGGTTGAAGCCGCCCAGGGGGCGTTGCTGGGTGATGTGATCGCGTCGGCAGAGATGCCGGTGGAACAGCCTTGTGCCGGCCGCGGTACCTGCGGACGGTGCAAAATGCTGGTGGAGAAGGGTGCCGGCAGCCCGGACGAGATAGAACGAGAGTATCTGACCGATAGCGAATTATCTCTCGGGACACGCCTGGCCTGCCGGGCAAAGGTGATTTCGGATACCCAGGTTGTGCTCTCGCCCATTGAGGTCTATACCAACAAAGTTTTCCGATCGGGTTCGCGGCATAAAAGAGATCATCGGGTACCGCTTGGTCTGGCGATTGATCTGGGATCAACCACGGTTGCCGCCTATCTGACGCTGCTGGATACCGGTGAGGTGGTCTCGGGAGGCGCGGCACTCAATCAGCAGCGGGTGTATGGCGCCGACGTGATCTCCCGCCTGTCGGCGGCCCTGAACAGCAGTGCTCATCAGGAGCGGTTGCAGCGGCTGTCGCTTTCTTCGATCTACCAGGCGATTGATGCCCTGAAACTCTCAAAATCTCTACAAAGGCGAATCGAGCGGGTCAGTATTGTTGGGAATGTGGCGATGCATCATCTCTTGTTGGGTTTACCTGTGAAATCCATCGCGATGATGCCCTTCCAGCCGTTTGAAAAGGCGTTGATCAAGGATGCCAGCGGTTTATTGGGCGGGATGTTCAAGGAAGACGTTGAGGTCATCCTCCCACCGATGATCGGGGGGTTTGTAGGCTCGGATGCATTGGCCTGTCTGGCTTATTTTGGATATGATAAAGTTCAAAACCCGGTGCTGACAGTAGATCTGGGCACCAATGGGGAGGTACTCCTGACGGACGGTGACAGGATCGTGGCGGCATCTACGGCTGCCGGCCCAGCCTTTGAAGGGGTGGATATTTCTTGTGGGATGCGGGCAGTACCAGGTGCGATCGTAGATGCGGTGTTTGCCAATGGCCGCTTCGAGTTCAAAACCATCGAAGATGAGCTTCCCCGTGGCCTGACTGGTTCTGGATTGCTGAAGGTGGTTGATGAACTGGTGCGTATCGGTGTAATTGACCCCAGCGGCAAATTCTGTGCAGCGAATTGCGAGTTACCGATAGACCAAATCCAGGGAAAGAAGGCGGTTTTTTTGACCGAAGACCACTCGGTCTGGCTGACCCAGCAGGATGTGCGGGAATTACAGAAGGCGAAGGGGGCGATCCGGGCGGCGGTGGAGATACTGCTGAAGGATTTGGTTGTTCAGCCTGAAGACTTGGATAGGATAATCCTGACCGGTTCTTTCGGCGGCCAACTGGATGTGTCTTCAGTCCTTGGATTGGGGATGCTGCCGAAGGTATCGGCGGAGAGAGTTGAGAATATTGCCAATGGAGCCGGATTTGGAGCCGCCAGATTCCTTCTGGCTGACGGTGAGGAGCTTGCCCAGAGGCTGGCCAATCGCACAAAGCAAATTGATCTGGATTATAACGCCAAATTCCAGGAGCTGTTCATCGAATCGCTGCAATTTGGGGTTTGAAGAGTGAGAGGGGATTGTTTGGTTTGAAGAGGAAGCTCCAGTTGACTCCTGGGTGGGGTCTTTTTTTTTAGGGACAGAAATAATCGGATTTTTGGGGATTTAGCCCAGTAGAGCTATGGCAAAATCAAATTGTCACCGTATAATTGGTTAGGTTTCCATAATTGGAGGATTGATTGAAATTCGCCAACTTTGAAGGATCCAGACGCTATAAAGTGCTTTCAACAGGACAGGTGGTTCCTGATCCATTTCGCTGCGTGCAGTGCGGTATCTGCTCGTATAATTGTCCGATCGGGATTGATGTCAGGCGCTTCGCCTGGATTGGGAAACCGATCGTGGACAGCCATTGTATCACCTGTGGCGAGTGTGTCAGCCGTTGCCCGCGCGGCGTGCTTCATTTCGGGCAGATCCCAAAAAGCGATAAGGAAGTTGCAAGGTGAAACGCTATGTGATCATCGGGGCAGGTGCTGCTGGCATTGCGGCGGCCGAATCGATCCGGAATCTGGATCGCGCCAGTGAGATCGTGTGTATCTCTGCTGAAAAGCAAGGATACTACTCTCGCCCCGGGCTGGCATATTTCCTTAGTAAAGAATTAGGCGAGAAATCGCTGTACCCCTTTAGCAGATCTGATTTTAAAGCTCGGGGGATCAACTTCTATCACAACCATGTCAATGGGATTAATTCAACCAACCATGAGATCATCCTTCAGGATGGGAGAAAAATGCGCTATGACCGGTTGCTGGTGGCGACCGGCGCGGCAGCGGTTCGCCCTTCGATCGAGGGGGTCGATCTGGATGGTGTTGTCTATCTGGATTCGCTGGCTCAGACCAGGTTGATGATCAAACAAGCCCGGCGGCAGAGGAAAGCGGTGGTGGTTGGCGGAGGGATCACAGCGATCGAGATCGTTGAAGGTCTGAATGCTCGCGGGGTTGCTGTGGATTTCTTCATCCGTGGCGAACGTTATTGGAACAGGGTGCTGGATGAGATCGAATCTGGGATGATCGAATCCAGGCTGCGGCATGATGGGGTGAAAATCCATAAAAATACTGAGGTGGCAAAGATCATTGGCAGAAATGGCCGCGTTACTGGAGTCGCGACAAAAGATGGTCGTCTGCATCGGACTGAAATGGTCGCCTTTGCCATTGGGGTTCTGCCTCGGGTTGGTTTGGCAAAAAAGAGCGGATTGGAAGCTGGACGAGGGGTTAGGGTGAATGAATATCTGGAGACCAGTGCACAGGATGTTTATGCCGCTGGGGATGTGACCGAATCTTTTGACCCGGTATCAGAGGGCTGGATTATTGACAGCCTGTGGAACCCTGCTCGCAACCAGGGGCATGTGGCGGGGATGAATATGGCTGGAGAGCAGCGGCCCTATCTCAGGGAGAACGCATTGAATGTCACACGCCTGACGGGACTGACCACAACAATCATAGGCAGGGTGGGGACGGGCGAGAAAGGTGGTGAGGAGGATCTCTCGATTGTCCGCGGGGAGAGTGAAGCCTGGCAACAAATGCCTGATGCGGTCCTCTGCCAGAACAGCTTTGATGTCAACCGCTTGCGGGTGATGGTAGGAAAAACAAAGTTGGAGGGCGCTTTGTTGATGGGAGATCAATCCCTATCCAAAGCTCTGGAGGATCTTGTGCGGGAAGGGGTGGATATTTCCTCGATACGGGATTCTCTGGTCACCTCAGGGGCTGATCTTGGCAGTATCCTGTTCAATTATTGGCAGAGATGGAGGCAATTTGATGCGAATTAGAAACCTGGAATTGTGGTTAGCTTTCCTGGCGATCTTCGGGATCACGGTTTTCTATCTCGGCGCAGCAGCGGTGACTGAAATCCCTTCTGCCAGCGGTCTGCTGGGCCACTCACTTGGGATCCTGGGTTTCATAATGATGTTGATGACCGAGGTGCTTTATTCCCTTCGAAAACGATACCAATTCGCTCGCTGGGGAAAGATGGAAAGCTGGCTCTCATTTCATATCTTCACCGGGTTGGTCGGACCTTATCTGGTTTTACTGCATACCTCCTGGAAGTTCAATGGCCTGGCAGGGATCTTGACCCTGATGACATTGATCATCGTGCTCAGCGGGTTTGTTGGTCGGTATTTTTACACAGCTATCCCAAGGTCGGTGGATGGGGCCGAGGTGGAATTGGAACAATTGCGCCAGCTAGCAGAAGAAAATCAGCATAGGTTGGCAGCATTGCAGCAGTCTCGTCCTGAGATTTACCGCCAGGTTGAAGGTTTGTTCTCTGCGAACTCTCGACGGGGCAGATTCCGGATAGGTTGGAAGAGACTGGTAGGCAGCCTCGGGGGTGAGGATCGTGCTTTGGTGCTTAAACTGAGCCAGGGTTGGGATCAGCAAGCTCTCCTCAATCGCCAGATGATGCAATTTGCTACTGCCAGAAAACTACTGGCGGTATGGCATACGGTGCACATCCCATTAGGGGTAGCGATGTTTGCGATTGCCTTCATCCATATCGGTGCTGCGCTTTATTACGCCACCTTACTGCGGTAATTAGGAGTTTCAGATGAAGCGGAGAGGCTTGGGATGTCTGACCACCGGTGGCTTGATTGCAATGGTATTTTCTTTCATCGCGGTGGGATTCAGTTATGCAGCAACCGGTAATAGAATGTTCAGCCCGGGTGATTTAAATGCACAATCTTCCGGGAAGCAGATCGGCGGGGTGCACTCGCATGCAGAACTGGAAGCCGAATGCGCTGCTTGCCATCCGGCTTTCTGGCAAAAAACGATCATGACGGACCTTTGCCTGGAGTGTCATCAGGATATCATCGGGCAGCTTGCGGATGGGTCTTCGCTGCATAGCGCAGTCATTGTCAGGATTCGAATAAAATTGATTGCCGCGATTGTCATACAGACCATGGCGGCCTGGATGCCAGCACGACAGAATATCTGGCAGATGACTTTGAGCATGAATTGGTGGGATATTCATTGGCCGGGCACAGCCAGATTGAGTGGGAACGGGAGATTGTGTGTTCAGACTGCCATGTTGATGGTTTCGCGGATTTTTTGCCTTCAATCTGCCTGACCTGCCATCAGGATGTGGGGATTTCTTTCATCTCTGGCCATACACAGTTATTTGGGTTGGATTGCCTTGTGTGTCACGACGGAGTGGATTCCTATGGGAAGAATTTCGATCACAATGCTTTCCAGTTTGCGTTGGCCGGTAAACACGGAGATGTTCTGTGTGCAGAATGCCATCCTTCCGCGAGGAGTTTGGCCGATTTGCAGTTGACCTCGATGCTTTGTGTCTCCTGCCATCTGGAAGACGACGCCCATAATGGCGAGCTGGGTCAGAACTGTGATGTCTGCCATGACCCAGCAGGCTGGAAAGAGGCAGTGTTCGATCACAGCTCCACAGGTTTCCTGCTGGAAGGCGGGCATGCGGATCTGGATTGTGAAAATTGCCATGCAACGGCGACCTATCAGGGAGTAGATCCGCTGTGTGTTTCGTGCCACCTTGAGGATGAGCCGCATAATGGTCAATTTGGCAGCGACTGCGCCACCTGTCATGTTGTCATCAGTTGGCAGGAGGTAATTTTCTCACATCAAGGTGAGTATGCCGCGGATTGTACTGCTTGCCATTCCGCTGATAAACCCGCTAACCATTACGCTGGGCAGTGTTCAGCCTGTCACCTTACATCTGCCTGGCGCCCAGCAACGTTCGACCACCAGGCATCAGGCGCGGTGGACTGTCTCTCCTGCCATACGGCTGATAAGCCCGCCAACCATTTTGGCGGTCAGTGCTCTATTTGTCATTCAACCAGCGCCTGGGAGCCGGCCAGTTTTGATCATACCTTCCCGCTCAATCACGGGGATGCTAACCAGCAATGTGATCTGTGCCACACCAATAATACATACCCTGCCTATACCTGTTATGGATGCCATGAGCACAGTCCTGCTGATATCCGGAATGAGCATGAGGGTGTGTCCAATCTGAATGATTGCGTGCGTTGCCATTGGGATGGGCAGGAGCATGAAGATGATAATGGTGGCGATGACGATTAGGAATTCACTGCGAAGCGATGGGTGAGGCGGCAAGTTAGGGATTCATGCACAGAAGGATGGGGGTGGTAATTTGCCTGATCAGCGATTTGTGGTAAAATCCGCAAAGATTAACAACTGAATATTGAATTGCCCATTGTGCCTAAACCCCCGGATGGGTTGGCAAGAGAGCCCAATAACTCTCTGGAGAAGCCGGTGACCGATCAAGATCGTAAGTCCGGCGCTGTCCCGCAACTGTAAGTGAGAGGGAAAGATCCGAAGGATCGCCTTTCACAAGCCAGGCCTACACTTTGGTCAAGTTCGTAAGTTCAGGTGAAAAATACCTGTACTCGATCCTCGCGGCCAGGATTTGGAACACAGAAATCACTACTGATTTCCCCCATCTTTCAAAAAACTGCCCGACGGCAGTTTTTTTATTTTATCGACTCGTGACAGTTTATGGCGATATAAAAACATAGGAGGAAGATAGCATGAAACGAAGGATTTCCCTGTTTGGTATAGTTATTCTGGGGCTGGCTTTGTTGCTTACCGCTTGCGGAGGGGCAATGCCAGTCAACGATCAAATGACACCAAGCCCGATGGCTGATAACGCAGAGGATGAGCTGGCTGAGGTACAGGATCCTGAACCGGATTTGAACAAGGCTGAGGTTCCGACTGAAGTCTCTGTATTAGGAATTGAGGTGGTTGACGCGCTTGGCACTTTGATGACTCTTGAAGCCCCTGCCCAGCGGATCATCTCCCTGGCGCCTTCTACAACTGAGATCCTCTTTGCGATTGGCGCTGGCGATCAGGTGGTTGGCCGGGAGGATTTCACCAACTATCCGGAAGAAGCCCTGGCTTTGCCCTCCATTGGTGGCACCTGGGGCGATCTGAATACCGAGGCGATGCTAGCCCTCGAACCGGATCTGGTCCTGGCTGCCCCACTGACCACGACAGAGCAGGTGGCTTCGATGACCGATGTCGGGTTGAATGTGTTCCTTATGCCCAATCCGACAACGATGGAGGAGATGTATGATCTGCTGCGCACCGCTGGCAAGATCACCGGGCATGAGGAAGAGACCGAAACCCTGATCGAGGGGCTGGTCACTCGCGTGGAAGCGGTGATGGCTGTGATCGCTGAGGCAGAGACTATCCCGGTAGTGTTTTATGAACTGGATGGCACCTCCGACCCAGCTGCTCCGTGGACAACTGGCCCTGGTACATTCATCGATACCCTGATTACGATGGCTGGCGGCCAGAATGTGACTGCTGATCTGGAAGGTGAGTGGGTGCAGCTCAGCGTGGAAGAACTGATCGCCCGCGACCCGGATGTCATCTTGCTGGGGGATGCGATCTGGGGTGTAACGGTTGAGTCGGTTGCGAGCGCGCCGGTTGGGATGGACTGAGCGCATTGACGAATGGCACGGTCTACCCTTTCAATGATGATCTTGCCAGCCGTCCTGGTCCCCGCCTGGTGGATGGGCTTGAAGAGATGGCCCAATTGTTCCATCCTGAACTGTTTGAATAGAATAACCATCGGAGCCTTGGTGACCTGAGATGGGGTATAGTTCCCCATCTCAGGGGTTGTCTCCACTGGTAGAACTGTGTACTATAATGATAAGTACTGAAATCAAAAATTTCCCCCTTCTGGTTGAACCTGATCCTTCTGGTAGTGGTTTTGGTGTTAAATATTGGGATTGGTGCGGTCTTTATTCCACCTGGGACCCTGACTCGCATCCTGGCCAGCAAACTCCCGTTTTGGGAGATCTTCCCGGATTGGCCTGCTCACTATGAGACGATCGTCCTAAGTATCCGTCTGCCGCATGCCCTGCTGATCATGATGACCGGTGCAGCCCTGGGCAGCAGCGGGGCGGCCTACCAGGGTTTGTTCCGAAATCCGCTGGCTGATCCCTATTTGATCGGGGTGGCTTCCGGCGCTGGGCTGGGGGCTATCGCCGCCTTTTCATTGAATTGGCCGGAGAGTTTGCTGGGATTCTACCTGGTGCCGGTCGGCGCTTTTATTGGGGCAATCCTGACCGTGCTGGTGGTGTACCGTCTGGCAAAGGTAGGCAATCTTGTTCCGCTGACCACCCTGATCCTGGCAGGAGTTGCGGTTGGATCGTTCACCTCAGCGCTGACATCCTTTTTGATGCTCTGGGATCAGGAGCAGATTCACCGGGCGATCGCTTTCCTGTTAGGCGGCTCGCAGATGGCTGGGTGGGCGCCAGTGTTTGCCACGCTGCCGTATATGGTGATAGGAATGGGGGCCCTTTCCCTGCTGGGATACCCGCTGAATTTGCTTCAGTTTGGGGATGAGCAGGCAAAACAACTGGGTCTGCCGGTGGAACGGGCCAAAACGCTGATCATTGTTGTGGCTTCTATCACCACAGCAGTAGCGGTATCCTTCTCCGGGGTGATTGGCTTTGTCGGGCTGGTGGTACCGCATGTCATCCGGATGATCTGGGGGCCGGATTACCGCCGCTTGATCCCTCTTTCGATCCTGTTAGGCGGCACAACGCTGCTGGCGGCAGATGTGCTTGCCCGCTGGGTTATGGCGCCGCGCGTCTTGCCTGTCGGGATTGTAACTGCATTGATCGGAGCCCCATTTTTCCTATGGATCCTGCGCCGGGCCAAAACGGAGGTCTTCTGGTAATATGCTCAAGATCCAGGATCTGGTGATCTATTACGGTTCTCACCGGGTGGTCGATCAAGTATCGTTGGTCGTCCAGCCCGGAGAAGTTGTTGCCCTGATCGGCCCGAATGGGGCGGGAAAAACGTCCCTGGTGCGCGGGATCAGTGGGGTGACGGATTTGACTGCCGGTCAGGTGACTTTCAAAGAGCAGGATCTGACCGCCCTCAAGCCGCCCGAACGAGCCCGGATCATGGCGGTTGTGCCGCAGGTCTCCTTTGTTGGCGGCGCTTTTTCAGTCAAGCAGGCGGTCATGATGGGCCGCACGGCGCATATGTCCTGGCTGGGAAAACCGGATGAGGAAGACCTGCGCCAGGTGGAGAAGGCTATGCAGGTGACCAGCACCATTTCACTGGCTGACCGCCGGATCGCCGAACTTTCCGGTGGAGAACAGCAACGCGTGATGCTGGCCCGGGCTTTGGCCCAGGATACACCTTTACTGGTTCTGGACGAGCCCACCAATCACCTGGACTTACAACATCAGGGCACGATCCTCTCTTTGGTCAAAGAGCAGTGCCGGGTGCGGCAACTGGCTGTGCTGATGGTGTTGCATGATCTCAACCTGGTGTCTCTGTTTGCCGACAAAGCCGCTCTGATGGTGGATAGCCGGCTGCATGCCTGCGGCCATCCATCAGAAGTGCTCACCGAAGAGATCATTGGCGAAGCCTTTCACACTGAGTTGGATGTGATCCCCCATCCCCTAACTTCCAATCCGATCATCCTGCAGAAGCCGCCGGGAGTATAGCGTATTGTTTTTAAACGATTGATGACGGCTGAGGTCTGAATTAAAACAAAACCGGAGATTGCAGCCGGTCTTGTTTTTCTACTCAGTTTCGGAGGGTCAGCTTATCGCTTTGAGCAGCTCTTCGTATTCCTCATCCTTCATGCCGAAATAGTTTTCCTCGGCAGGGAAGGTTTTGTCCTTAACTTCCTTGTGGTAGGCTTGAAGTCCATTGAGGATCACCTCTCCGGCATTGCCGAAGACCTTGGCCATCTTGGGAGTGAACTTGGGATATAGACCGAACATATCGTGATAAATGAGCAGTTGCCCGTGGGCATTTGGCCCGGAGCCGAGGCTCATGATGAGGGTGTTCTCGGCGCGTTCGGTGATCAGCTTGCAGAGCCGGTCGGGAACCAGTTCCAGCAGGATGATGCAAGCCCCAGCTTCTTCCAGGATCTTAGCATCTTCAAGGATGCGCTGGGCTTGGGAAGCGCCTTTGCCCTGGAGCTTGAAACCACCGAGGGCGGCTACGCTCTGGGGGGTCAGGCCGAGGTGGCCGATGGCTGGAATTCCAGCAGCGACAATGGCTTTGATGCGGTCTGCCATTTCTCGACCGCCTTCGAGTTTGATTGCGTCGCAACTGGCTTCAGCCATAAAACGACCGGCGTTGCGGACGGCATCCTCTGAGCTGGCCTGGTAGCTCATATAGGGCATATCCCCAATCAGGAACGCACCCGGGGCACCCCGGCGCACGGCCTGGGTGTGGCGGATCATGTCACTCATCGTGACTGGGAGGGTGCTGTCGTAACCCAGCATAGTCATCCCCAGGCTGTCTCCAACCAGGATCATATCGATGCCAGCCTGCTCCTGCAGGTAAGCAGTGGGGTAGTCGTAGCAGGTTAGCCAGCTGATTGGTTCACTCTTCTTTGCCTTGCTGAAAAGAGTGGATAAGGTTACTTTCTTTCTATCGCTCATCAATTTCTCCTCATGTCCTTTTTAGGTGTATTTTGGGATTCGCAGATGATCGGTGATGGTTTTAGATCCATGGTCCAAGTTGGAATTTCCAGTCCTTGTCTGGTTGGGTGACCGGTGTTTCGACGTTCAATCGCTTTCATGGTTATCTTATCATAGGAAGAATCCATTTATGGCAAGTTTCATACACGCGTACGGAGGAGTTGTTGTTCTGAGATTAAAATGTTTGTATAGACAACTTATTGCCTGGAAGGTTTTTATGCTAAAATGAGGGTGCTGGATCGGCGGTCGCAGCGGGCAAAACTGAGTCTGCTGCGGCGTGGGAAGTTAGTCCCTCGAAAAGTGCCGCTAGTTCCTCCGCCGACCCATGAAAACTTGTAACAATTTCCATTATGCAAATACGATCGATGACGCCCTCGCGGTGATTAGGCAGAGCGCGGGTGATGTAGCCGTGTTGGCTGGTGGTACGGACCTGCTGCTGGATATCCAGCAGGGGCGCCATTCTGTTGTCGACCTGATGGTGGATATCACCAATATCCCTGAGCTTAATCGACTTGAATTGCGCAGGGATGAGATTTTCATCGGAGCCGGAGTGACCCATCGCAAGATCACGAATGATCCCTTAATCATTGAGCATGCCCAGGCATTGGCTGAAGCCAGCGGGCTGATCGGTGGGCCACAGGTGCGCAATGTGGCGACCTTGGGCGGGAATGTCGCTCATGCGCTGCCGGCTGCTGACGGAACGATTGCGTTGATGTCATTGAATGCCAGGGTTGAGATCGCCGCTGAGAATGGCAGGCGAATTGCTCCCCTGGCAGAATTGTTTAGGGGGCCAGGTCAGAATACACTCGACCCGAGGGGCGAGATCCTTGTCGGGATCCTGCTGCCGCTGACGGAAGAGGGCCAGGCCTCCTCTTTCAAGCGGGTGATGCGCCCGCAGGGTGTAGCGATCGCAATCTTGAACTGCGCTGTTTGGCTGCACCGGGAAGGCGATCTGATCAAGGATGTGCGCATTTCGATTGGGCCGTCAGGCCCGACTCCGCGGCGGCTGACCGGCGCAGAAAGTGTGCTTCGCGGAGAGTCGTACTCAGCTGATCTGATTGAGGAAGCCTATCAGGCGATCCTAGAAGAAGCCAGTTTTCGAACCAGCCGGCATCGGGCAACAAAAGCCTACCGTGAGGCAATGGCAGGTGTGCTCTTGTCTGACACTTTCCAGTCTGCCTGGGAACGGGTGGGTCTGCGAAAATCCGCAGGTCTGCAAGAGACCACAGACGGCAGGAGCCAGCAATGACGATTACCCTGAAGATCAATGGCAGAGAGCAAATCGTCCAGGTTCTACCTGGCCAGACGCTGGCGGAGCTGCTGCGCGAAACGCTGAACCTGACAGGAACCAAAATCGGCTGTAACGAAGATGAATGCGGTATCTGCACGGTACTGGTGGATGGCGACCCGATCCTGTCGTGCAATTATCCAGCGGTGCGGGCGCAGGGCAAGGAAGTGATCACAATTGAGGGGTTGGCAACACCTGCTGGAAAAGATGAAGAGGTATTATTACACCCTCTGCAAGAGGCGTTTGTCAAGTACGGAGCGGTACAGTGCGGTTTTTGCATCCCCGGACAAATCATGACGGCTTATGCCTTACTGCTGAAGAAGCCGGACCCGACCAGCGAAGATATCCACGATGATTTCAAGGATACGCTGTGCCGCTGTGCCGGGTATCCGACCATCGAGCGGGCGATCAAAGCGGCAGCGTATGCCATGCGTACCGGAGAGCCGGTACCGGATCCTGAGATCCAGATCTCGGCAGAGCCGCTTACCGTGATTGGCAACCTGCAGATCCGCCCGGATGCGGTCGGGAAGGTCACCGGCGGAACGAAATTCACCGATGACCATAAATTTGAGGGAATGCTGCATGCCACTGTGAAGCGAGCGCTGGTGCCGCACGGGATCGTGCGAAAGTTGGATACCAGCAGGGCCAAAGCGATGGCTGGCGTGCAAGCGGTATTGACTGCCGAGGATATTCCTGGTCAGCTTACCCATGGATTAGTGATCCATGATTGGCCTTCGCTGATCGGGGTGGGAGAACGCGTCCGCTATGGCGGTGATGCGCTTGCGATCGTGGCGGCGGATACGCGCCAGATCGCTCTGGAGGCGCTGGAAGCTGATCGAGACTGAGATTGAAGAACTGCCGCCGATCACCGACCCGGTGCAAGCGCGCGACCCTGAAGCAGAGAATTTGCACGAAAAGGGAAATCTGCTCAAACATATCAAGGTGCGGAAGGGTGACCTGGAAGCTGGGTTTGAAGAAGCCGACCTGGTACTGGAACATACCTATCACACCGCCACCACAGACCATGCTTTCCTGGAACCGGAATGTTCGATCGCCCGGCCGCTCGAAAACGGGCGCATGGAGATTTATGTCGGGTCGCAGATCCCTTATGCGGACCGCTACCAGACTGCGCTGGCATTGGGATGGGAAGAGAAACGGGTGCGCGTAATCGGGCAGACGATGGGCGGCGGCTTTGGCGGCAAGGAAGATATTGCCGGGCAGATCCACGCGGCGTTATTGGCAAATGTGACCGGAAGACCGGTGAAATTGCTCTACGACCGCCACGAGAGTCTGATAGCCCACCCGAAGCGGCATGCCACCCAGATCAAATTGAAGGTTGGCAGTAAATCAGACGGCACGCTGACCGCAGTCAGCACGGAGCTTTATGGCGATACCGGTGCATATGCCTCTTTGGGTGAGAAAGTGATGACCCGGGCAACGACCCATTCCTCCGGACCGTATGAAGTCCCTAATGTGAAAGCGGACTGCTACGCGATGTACACAAACAACCCGCCATCGGGGGCGTACCGCGGCTTTGGGGTAACCCAATCGGCGTTTGCGGTTGAGAGCATGATGGATACCCTGGCAGAAAAACTGGGATTGGACCCGATCGAGATCCGGTTGAAGAACGCCCTCAAACTTGGCTCAGTGACCAATACCGGGCAGGTTCTGGATGAGAGTGTTGGTCTGGTGGAGTGCATCCAGCAGACGGCGGATGAGATTAAGAAGCATACACCGGATGACCCGTTCAAACCGCGTCCGGTTGAAGGCAAGCCGCATATAGTTAAGGCGTGGGGGATCGCGGCAGCCTATAAGAATACAGGTCTAGGCGGCGGCGCACCAGATAAAGCTGGCGCTGAGGTAGAATTATTTGAGGATGGACAATTGGATGTGCGTACCTCTTCT
The DNA here is from genome assembly GCA_963722735.1 of uncultured Chloroflexia bacterium. GTDB lineage: Bacteria > Chloroflexota > Anaerolineae > Anaerolineales > UBA11579 > UBA11579. The sequence goes on along the minus strand of CAVROH010000016.1, from coordinate 140,761 downwards.
GCGGAACTCGGGCAGGGGCTGGTGACCGTGCTCCAGATGGTGGTGGCAGAGGAATTCCAGACCCCACCAGAAAATGTGAATGTGCTGGTGATGGACACCGATCTGACCCCGGACGGCGGCCCGACTACCGCCTCCCGCCAAACATATGTCACCGGGAATGCTGCCCGGCTGGCGGCACAGTCTCTTAGAGAAGCGCTTAGCGCTACCCTGGCTGAAAAATATAATCTGCCGCCGGATGAGATCAAGTTTGTGGAAGGCTTGGCCCAGATTGGAGAGCAGCAGCTCTCCCTCGGTGAGGTCGCCGGTATCATGAAGCAGGAGGGCCGGCAGCCGATCACGCGTTATGAATACTGGGCGCCAGAGACCAAACCGCTGGGCGAGGGTGGGAAGATGCATTTTGCCTTCTCGTTTGCCGCCCAGGCGGCTGAGGTAGCTGTTGATACTCGTACTGGTGAGGTCAAGGTATTGAAGATCATTGCAGCCACGGATGTGGGCAAGGCATTGAACCCAATGGGTCTTCTCGGCCAGTTGGAGGGCGGGGTGATGATGGGGATCGGCAATGCGCTGACAGAGGAATTCATCATTGAGGAAGGCCGCGTGGTCACCGACCGGTTTGCCCGATACAGGATCCCATCGATCAAATATACGCCGGAGATCATCCCGATCGTGATCGAGGATCCGACTGCAGATGGTCCATACGGTGCCAAAGGGGTCGGGGAGGTGATCAGTATCCCGACCACGCCTGCAATTACCAATGCAATCTATAATGCAGTGGGTGTGCGCATAGATACGCTGCCGATCACCCCGGAGAAGATATTTTTTGGCATGAAAGAGAAGGAAACCAGGTAGGATCAACAATCACAGTTGAATAGCACAAGGAAGGTTTGCTTATGGAGAGAAGACGTCAATCTGAGGTGATGTCGAAGATTATGGATGCATTGCTGCCTGTTTTTGCTGTGCTGGCAGCGCTTGCTGTGGGGGCGGTGATGTTGATCCTGTTAGGCGCTAATCCGCTTGAAGCCTTCGGTGCGCTCCTGGAGGGGGCTTTTGGCAGCCCTAATGCGCTGGCAGATACGGTTGTCAAGGCGACTCCCTTGCTGCTGGTTGGACTGGGGATCTGCATCTCGTTTCGCGGTAATGTGATCAATATCGGCGGCGAGGGACAGATGATCATCGGGGCGCTTGCCGCAACCGCACTCGGTCTGGCTTTTCCGGAATGGCCGGGTATTGTGATGATCACCATGGCGATGGTCATGGGATTTCTGGGCGGAGCGCTCTGGGGTGGGATCCCAGGTGCATTGAAGGCTTATTTTGGGGTCAATGAGATCCTGAGCACGATCATGATGAACGCCATCGCCGTCCAGCTAATGAACTTCATGCTGGCCGGACCGATGATTGATCCGGTTATGGCTGATCGAGACTCTCAGATCCCGCAGACTGCCCGTCTGGCGCTGGCGTTTGACCTCCCCAGACTAATCCCCACCCGATTACACCTTGGCGCTTTGATTGCCGTAGTTCTGGCTGTGGCGGTTTATATTCTGCTCTGGCGGACGACGATCGGGTATCGGATCAGAGCAGTTGGAGAAAATCCGCATGCTTCCCGCTATGCCGGGATTGACGTGAAGAAGCAGGTGGTGCTGGCACTGCTGCTCAGCGGGGCGTTTGCGGGCCTGGCAGGAGCGGTGCAGGTATTTGGAGTTAATCACCGTATGATCACGGATGGATCGGCGACCGGGTTTACCGGGAGCGCCGGGTTCAACGGGATCGTGGCTGCCTTGTTTGGGCAACTGCACCCCTTGGGAACGATCCCGGCATCCTTCTTGTTTGGTGCTCTGCTTGTTGGCGCAAATAAGATGCAGCGTGTGGTCCAGGTTCCTTCGGCTATGATCACGGCTTTGAATGGTCTGGTGGTGATCTTTGTGGTCAGCAGCGAGATCTGGAGACGCCGACGCGAAGCAAAACGAAGCACGGAGGCAACGATTGAATCAAACCCGGTGCCTATTAATCCGCCGCCTGAACCTGGCGGATCTGTTGGAGAGGAGGAGGCATCATGATTGGAAACCTGTTCACTGAAGCGGTCATTGTGGGGATCCTGGCCTCCGGTATCCGGTTGGCGACCCCATATCTGTATGCCTCTATCGGCGAGACTTTCAGCCAGCGCAGCGGGGTGTTGAATCTGGGGGTGGAGGGTCAGATGCTGATTGGGGCGTTTGCCGCCTTCTACGTTTCATTTAGCACCGGCAATCTGTGGCTGGGAGTACTGGCAGCTATCATCTCTGGTCTGATCATGGGACTGGCGATGGCCTTCGTGAGTATCAATTTACAGGCCGAGCAGGGGATCAGCGGGATCGGTTTCTACTTGTTCGGTCTTGGCCTGAGCGACCTGCTGTTCCAGAAGATGCTCGGCACTGTGGAGACGGTAAGTGGGTTCCGCCCGATCAATATCCCGGTTTTGAGTGATCTCCCGATCGTCGGCAAGATCTTCTTCAGCCAGAATGTCTTGGTGTATGGGGCTTACCTGATGGTGGTGGCGGCCTGGTTTGTATTAAATAAGACCACGCTGGGCTTGAAGATCAAAGCGGTGGGTGAATCGCCTGAAGCGGCTGACTCGCTGGGTGTGAGTGTCAACCGGGTGCGGTATTTCACCGTTTCACTGGGCGGTGCGCTGTCAGGGCTGGCAGGGGCTTCCCTCTCGATTGCCTTGCTGAATGTCTTCCAACAAAATATGACCAGCGGATTGGGTTTCATTGCGGTTGCACTGGTTTACTTCGGCGGGTGGCGTCCCTTTGCGGTGATGGGCGGCGCATTGCTTTTCTCGATGGTCAACTCACTGCAGTTATGGGTACAGGTGCTGAATATCCCGATCCCATCCGATTTTGCCGTGATGATGCCTTACGTGCTGACCATTATTGCATTAGTTATCACAGTTCAAAGGGTTCGACCGCCCTCAGCGCTTAGCAAACCGTTTGAGCGCGGTCATTAGAAAAGGAGGCAACCTCAAAAATATCCGTTTGATTACGAGACTACTCACCAGTAATTAGGAGAAGATAGAAAGATGAAAAAGATTTTGAAACTATTGGTCCTGCTATCTGTTGCTACCGTGCTTCTTGTGGCTTGCGGCGGTGGGCAAGAGGCTGCGGCCCCCGAAGTATTCCGCGTAGCTGTAGTGATGCCGAGTGCAATCAACGACCTGGCGTTCAGCCAATCCATGTATGATGCCCTGGTGGCTATCCGGATGGAACGCGGGGCCGACAAGTTTGAGTTTGTCTATTCCGAGAATATGTTTGTGGTGGATGATGCCGCCGCCGCGATCCGCGACTATGCCAGCCAGGGATTTAACCTGATCATTGCGCATGGTTCGCAATACGGCAGTTCACTGCAGGAAATCGCCCCTGACTTCGCGGAAACCGCATTCGCCTGGGGTACCACGGTTGACACCTTTGGGCTGCCGAATGTGTTTGCCTACGAAGCGCGCTCTGAAGAGGGCGGCTATGTGATGGGCGTGATGGCAGAGATGCTCTCTGAGAGTGGCTTTATCGGTGTGGTTGGCCCGATTGAGACTGGCGATGCCAAGCTGTATGTAGATGGCTTCGCTGCCGGCGTAGCCGCGACCGGTGATGCCCAGGTGAATTCAAACTGGATCGGTTCCTTTTCAGACGTAGCCCTAGCCTCTGAGGCTGCCCAGACCCACATCGGCGCAGGTGCGGATGTGATGACCGGTACTGCCCAGATGGTGGTCGGAGCGATTGGTGTGGCAGAGGAAAACGGTGTGCTCTGGTTTGGTACCCAGTCCAGCCAGACCTCTCTAGCGCCCAGCATCGTGGTTGCCAATCAGGTCTACCACTGGGAAGTGGTCCTGAAAGAGATGCTCACCCTGATCGATGGTGGCACCTACGGCGGTCAATCCTTCCTGATCACACTAGCGAACGGCGGGTTGGAAGTCGAATTCAATTCAGACTATGCCTTGCCGGATGACGTCAAAGCCGCTGCCCAGGCAGCGATCGACGGCATTGTGGACGGCTCAATCAAAGTTTTACCATAATTTTTGAAACACCGGGAGGCAGTGTAACGCTGCCTCCCATGCAATCATTTTGAACATAACTACCAGAGTATTAGAAAGTGACCGGCGATGACAGAACCTAAAACCCTTCCCTCCGGAAAACCTCAGATCTCTTCGCTTGAGATGGTCAACATCACCAAGCGCTTCCCTGGCGTGATTGCTAACAGTAAGGTGAATTTTGATGTGCGTGCGGGGGAAGTCCACGCGCTGTTGGGCGAGAATGGCGCTGGGAAATCCACCTTGATGAAGGTTCTTTACGGTCTCTATCAGCCCGAGGAAGGACATGTGAAGCTGGATGGAAAGCAGGTAGAGATTCATTCACCCGTCGATTCGATTGGGTTGGGGATCGGGATGATCCACCAGCATTTCATGCTGGTGGAGTCGCTGACCGTGGCAGAGAATGTAGCCCTGGGGCTGCCATCCTCGCGCGGTTTACTGACCGACCTGGATAAAGTAACCGAGCGGATCCATGAACTAGCCGAGATCTATGGTCTGCAGGTGGATCCAAATGCGTACATCTGGCAGTTGGCAGTCGGCCAGCAGCAGCGGGTAGAGATCATCAAGGCTCTTTACCGGGGGGCGGCTCTACTGATCCTGGATGAGCCTACTGCGGTGCTGACCCCGCAAGAAGTGGATGAATTTTTTGTAACCATGCGGCAGATGATCGATGACGGACATGCCCTGATCTTCATCTCGCATAAGCTGCACGAAGTGTTGGAAATCAGTCAACGGGTATCGGTACTGCGCGATGGACAAATGATCGGAACGATCCCGACGAAAGGGGCGACCAAAAATAAACTGGCCGAGATGATGGTTGGGCGTGAAGTGGGGATTACCAAATCGCGCCTCAAGACAGATACAACGGAAAGACGTCTGGTGCTGGAAGGCGTCTCTACGCTGAGTGAGAGGGGCACGCCGGCTTTGACGAATGTTAGCCTGGATGTGCGTTCCGGTGAGATTCTGGGGATTGCCGGGGTTTCCGGGAATGGGCAGAAAGAATTGGCCGAGGTGATCACCGGTTTGCGCCCAGTCACCAGCGGGAAGATCATTCTTGAAGATGAAGATGTTACAGGGTTCACGCCAAAACAGATGATGCAGCGCAGCCTGTCGTATATCCCTGAAGAGCGGATGAAAGATGGGATGATCAAGGAATTCACTGTCGCTGAGAATTTGATCCTGCGCGAGCATGATCAAATGCCATTCTCCAGCAAGGGGTTCCTGAATCTTAAAAAGATCTCCGAACACTCGGCTAAATTAATAGCCGATTATAATGTGAAAACACCATCCCAGGAAACGGCAGCAAATAGTCTCTCGGGCGGCAATATCCAAAAATTGGTGCTGGCGCGAGAGATTTCGCGAAAACCATCGACCTTGATCGCTGCCCAGCCGACCCGCGGACTGGATATCGGGGCGACAGAATATGTCCACCTGCGATTGCTGGAACAGCGTGAGGAGGGTACGGCCACGATGCTGATCTCGGAAGACCTGGATGAGATCATGGCGATGGCGGACCGGATTGCGGTGCTGTTTGAAGGCGAAGTGATGGGTTTGATCGACCGGGCAGATGCAACCCCGGAAAAGCTGGGTTTGCTGATGGCCGGGGTGACTGGATAAGTACCGGCTGGAAGGAAGATGAGATCAAGACCAGCGAGAGTCTCGCTGGTCTTTTCTTTTTGCTGGGAATGGAAAATGGAGTTTCATCGTACAATAGAGGCGACGGCTTCATATGAGAAGAACGATTGGTTGGAGGATTCGACGATGGGTTTACGGGATGAGATTTTTGAGCAGCCAGAAGTTGGAGAACAGTTGTTGAAGGAAGGAAGGGATCAGATCGAAAGGATCGCCCGGAGGATCAAAGAGCAGGGAATCAAGTATATCTTTCTGACCGCCCGCGGCACCTCGGATAATGCTGGACTGTATGCCAAGTATCTGTTTGGGATCCAAAACGGGATGGCAATCGCCCAGGCAGCGCCATCAATTTTCGGAATCTATAAAAAATCGGTCAACCTGGCCGGTTCGATGGTGCTGGGGATCTCACAGTCGGGGATGTCCCCGGATATCGTCGGGGTGGTGGATGCCGGACGCGAGCAAGGCGCCATGACCTTGGCGATCACCAACGCGCCGGATTCCCCGCTGGCACACGCTTCGGATGAGGTCATCGATATCCGCGCCGGGGTAGAGAGGGCAGTGGCGGCCACCAAAAGTTATTCCGCCCAGTTGTTAAGTATTGCGATGCTTTCAACAGCTTTGGCTGGAGATGACCAGCGATGGGAGGAGCTTCAACTGCTGCCAGGCTATATGCGCAAGGTATTGGCGCTAGAGAGTCTGATCAGCCAGGCAGTGATGCGCTATTACTATATGGAGACCTGCGTTGTGCTGGGGAGGGGTTACAACTACGCAACCACCTTTGAGTGGGCGTTAAAAGTTAAAGGAATTGACCTATATCAGTGCGGAACCATATTCATCTGCGGATTTCTTGCATGGACCTATCGCGGTGGTGGACCGCCAATTCCCGGTGATGGTAATTATGCCAGGTGGGGCAGTTTATCTTGAATTGGTGAGTGTAGTCGAGCGATTAAAGAACCAGAAGCAGGCATCTTTGCTGATCCTCTCCAATCAGGCTGAGGCAGAGGGTTGGGCGGATGTGTTCCTCAAGTTGCCGGAGGGGATGCCTGAATGGATCAGCCCGATTGTGAGTATCATAGCGGCGCAGTTGTTCTGCTATCATCTGACCCGGATTAGAAAGATCGATACTGAATCGCCGCGCGGCTTGACCAAAGTGACCAGGACGATGTGATCCTTAGTATTGTGATGAATGATCGGATTTGAGGGTGTGGCAGAAATTAATACGATTCTTGAGAGGTGATTTGATGAAGTACCGAAAATTTGGACGTACAGGCTGGCAGGTCGGCGAGGTGGGATTTGGGATGTGGGGGATGGGAGGTTGGACCGGGTCTGATGATCAGCAGTCGATGGCCTCCCTGCAGGCGGCAGTCGATCTGGGGTGTAATTTCTTTGATACCGCTTGGGGCTATGGAGCCGGTCACAGCGAGGGATTGCTGGGCAGCCTGGTACGTGCCAATCCGGGGAAGAAGCTGTACACAGCTACCAAGATCCCGCCTAAGAATTTCATCTGGCCGAGCAGGCGTGAATTCACCTTGGATGATTGCTTCCCGCCAGACCATATTCAGGAGTATGTGGAGAAGAGTCTGGAGAACATGGGGCTGGATTCGATGGATCTGATCCAGTTCCACACCTGGGAAGACAGCTGGACAGAGGATGAGCGCTGGGCGAAGAAGATTGACCAACTAAAATCCGAGGGATTGGTCAATGCGGTGGGGATCAGCATCAACCGTTGGGAACCGTGGAACGGCGTCAGGGCGGTGAAGAGCGGATTGATCGATGCTGTGCAGGTGATCTACAATATCTTCGATCAGAACCCGCAAGATGAGCTTTTTCCGGCGTGTGAGGCCCAGGAGGTGGCGGTGATCGCCCGGGTACCCTTCGATGAAGGGACCCTGACCGGGAATATCACCCTTGAGAGTACCTGGCCTAACGATGACTGGCGCAGCACTTACTTCGTCCCCGACAACCTGAAGTCCAGCGTGGCGCATGCGGATGCCTTGCGCCCAATGGTGCCGGCTGGGATGACGATGGCAGAGATTGCGATGCGCTTCATTCTGGGGAATGACGCGGTGAGCACGATCATTCCGGGGATGCGGAAGCTGAGGCATGTGCAGGCCAACATTGCCACCAGTGATGCCGGTCCGCTTGAGGATACCCTGATGGCGAAATTGAAAGGTCACCGCTGGGACCGGACGCCGACAGAGTGGTCGCAATGATGAGGCGGTGGTTCAAGGTTAATTGTATTTCCTGAAAGCAGGGTGAACCTGAGGAGGCGAGATGACGACTGATACGATCCTTTCAATTGACCACGGCACGCAAAGTGTGCGGGCGCTGTTATTCGATCCTCAAGGTAACCTGCTCGTCAAGTCCCAGGTGTTCATCGAGCCATATACCTCCTCCCAGCCCGGATGGGCGGAACAGGATCCGGATGTATTCTGGAATGGGGTTTGCGAAGCCTGCCAGCAGCTATGGCAGCAGCCCGGTGTGGAGAAGGATAGCATCAAAGCGGTGGTTCTGACCACCCAAAGAAGCACTCTGCTGAATGTGGACAAGCATGGGAAGCCGCTCCGTCCGGCAGTTGTCTGGCTGGATCAACGCAGGACTGAAGGACTCAAGCCAGTGGGCGGCCTGTGGGGGGCGGCGTTCGGTTTGGTGGGGATGTCTCAAACCGTCAAGTACCTGCAGGCAGAGGCGGAGGTGAACTGGTTGATCCGCAACCAGCCAGAGATTTGGGAGCAGACGTATAAATATATGTTCCTCTCCGGGTATTTGACCCTCAAACTTACCGGCCGCTTTGTGGATTCCGTCGGAGCACAGGTGGGGTTCATCCCCTTCGATTACAAGAACCTAGCCTGGTGCAAGCCCTGGGACTGGAAATGGATTGCGGCACCGGTAACCAAGGAGAAACTGGTCGAGTTGATTCCTCCGACCGAGACCCTGGGCGAGATTACGCCTGAAGCCAGCGATGCGACCGGTTTACCGGTGGGGTTGGCGCTGATCTCGGCTGCGGCGGACAAAGCCTGCGAAGTGTTGGGGGCGGGATGCCTGGAGCCGGATATTGCCTGTCTGAGTTATGGAACCACTGCAACGATCAATACCACACATAAGAAATATATCGAGCCGATCCCGCTGATTCCGCCTTTTCCGGCGGCAGTGCCCGGGCATTACAGCCTGGAGATACAGGTCAATCGGGGATATTGGATGGTGAGCTGGTTCAAACAGGAGTTCGGCCTGAGGGAAGAACGGATTGCCCGGGAGAAGGGTATAGAGCCTGAGGACCTGTTCGATGAGCTGACTGATGCCGTCCCGCCGGGATCTGATGGGTTGGTGCTGCAGCCATACTGGTCTCCATTCCTACGCAACCCGGAGGCGCGGGGCAGCATTGTGGGCTTCTCAGATGTGCATACGCGCGCTCATATCTACCGGGCGATCATTGAAGGGATTGCCTACGCACTGCGGGATGGGGCGGAGAGTTCTGTGAAACGCAGTGGGGTGCCGATCAAGGCGCTTCGGGTGGCTGGAGGCGGCAGCCAGAGCCGGGCAGCGATGCAGATCACCGCGGATATCTTCGGGCTGCCAGCTTCCCGTCCGCATGTGTATGAGGCTTCGGGGTTAGGAGCGGCAATTGTCGGAGCGGTGGCAACAGGGCTGCATCCGGATTTTTCCACGGCGGTAGGTGAGATGACCCGGGTGAGTGAGACCTTTGAGCCGGACCCGAAAAACCAGGCGATCTATGACCAATTGTACCGGGAGATCTACAAGAAATTGTACAAGCGGGTCAAACCATTGTATGAAAAGGTCGGCGAGATCCTTGCCAAGGCGGAGAAAATCTCCTGAAGGTTTCTCGTATGGTGCAGGAGGTTCGGTCAGGGTGTTGGAGTATAATCGATTGAGAGTTCGATGATCCAGAAATGAGAGATGATGCTGAATAAAGAAACACCTCACCGCCGATATAATGCCCTGACCGGGGAATGGGTGCTGGTATCGCCGCACCGGACCAAACGCCCTTGGCAGGGCAAGCAGGAAGAACCATCATTAGGGAACAAGGTGCAGTATGATCCAGGCTGTTATCTCTGCCCTGGGAATCAGCGCGCAAACGGGGAGATGAATCCGGATTACGAGGATACTTTTGTCTTCCCCAACGATTTTCCGGCGTTGCTGCCTGATAACCCAACCGAAGGATCTGACGAAAACCTATTTGAGTTTAAACCGGTTCGGGGAACCAGTCGAGTGCTGTGTTTCTCGCCGGATCACAGCCTGTCCCTTCCGGAGATGGAGGTCGCTGGGATCGAGAAGGTGATCGACCTGTGGATCGAAGAGTTCATCGAACTGGGAAAAACATACCGCTGGGTGCAAATCTTTGAGAACAAAGGGGCGTTGATGGGGAGCTCTAATCCACATCCCCATGGGCAGATATGGGCCAGCGATCAGCTCCCCAATGAAGCGGTCAAGGAAGAGCACCAGCAGAAGACGTATTTTGAGTCACATCAGCGGCCATTGCTGCTGGATTATCTGGCAAGAGAGATAGAGAAGGAAGAGCGGATCGTGGCTCAGAACGATGATTGGGTGGCGCTGGTGCCTTTCTGGGCGGTCTGGCCGTATGAAGTCTTGCTGCTGCCGCGCCGTCACATCCGTCGGCTGCCTGAGATCACAAAGGCGGAGAAGAAATCGCTGGCAGAGATCAGCAAGCTGTTCCTGACGAAATATGACAACCTGTTCAAAACCTCATTTCCATACTCTATGGGCTGGCACAATGCCCCGAATGTGATTGGCGGGGAGAAGATGATTCGGCGATCCGTATGAGTTCTGGCAGTTCATGCGCATTATTACCCACCGCTGCTGCGGTCTGCCAAGGTGAAGAAATTCCTAGTGGGCTATGAGATGCTGGCGGAAGCCCAGCGGGATATCACCGCAGAACAGGCAGCGGAAACGCTGCGAGGTTTACCAGAAGTTCATTATAAGCAGGAATTCGGCTAAACCTAATATGGAGAATGATGTCAAAGCGCTTCTCGATTTTCGAGGAGGCGTAGTTATTTATCTCAATTTGCCACTATGAAATAAAAATACATAATTTGATGGCAATGTTCCTGTGTTGGCGCTTAAAACGGTTTTCTTTCCTGACGCAGAACGATCGGTACGAGTAAGTATATGGAAAATTGGAAAGGAATATTCTAAGGTATTTTTATTGGAAGTTCGAGGATTCTTGCTCAATCTCCAGGCTTTTCGATAGCCACCAGGCGAACACCGTGCTTCTTGACCTGCCGGAAGCTGTCTCCATTGAGGATGCTGTCACAAACGGGATCAATTTTCTCGACGATACTGCCGCCGAGCATATCAACACCGGCAGAGAAAAGCAGGGGATTGAGCGGTGTGCTTGGGCCGAGAACGATGACATAGGAGTGCGGCTGGCACAGCTCCAGCAGCCCGTCCATGGTGCCATTGACGAAGGCCATACTGGTGATGGCGACAACATCTGCTTGGGGGATGATCTCAGGCGCAAAGCTTGCAGGGATGTCGCCTTCACGCGGCCGGAGTTCAAGGATATCCAGTTGGCCGACCCGCTGGCAGAGGTCCTCCACGAAAGGGAAATGGCCGATCAGAGCGACGCGTTTACCTTTCCCCTTGGCGGCGATAAGATCCCCGGCGTTGGCGTCTACCCATTGATCGGGTGTGTGGGGCAGGAGGGCGTTGATGGCTGCCATGCCGACCCCGGAGAGGGCGGGGTCCTGATCCAGAACTAACCGGGCTGCTTCCAGGGCGGTTAGCTTCTCGTATTCCGATATAGTTTTCTGCTGAGCCTGATTCAATTCGAATGCTTTGACTGGATTGGAAGCCAACCCGCAACGGCGCTGTCCCTCTGCTTCCACCACGACCGCAGACCAATTTGCCCCTACACAGATCCTTTCCACTTTGCGGTCCGTTAGCCCATCTGTTATTTGTTGAAGGATGTTCATTGGCGTGCGCTTTCAGCGTTCTTTTTGAAGTCTGCCATCTGGATGGCCGTCCCGGCGAGTCTCGCTTCTTCGGCAGCAAAAGCCAGAAAGTGGCTCTCCAGGGCGGAACGGGCATCGGTAAGGGTGTCGGGGGTTTCCCCGTTGAGAGTATTGGCGAAGGCTTGCATTAAACCATTGTCTCCACCGCCATGCCCGCCTTCCTCGATGTTATTGGGCAACTCGATGGTGCGGACTTTCCCGCTGCGGTGGCCGTGTACCTGGATGACGGTTTTGTTCCAACTGAATTTGCCCAGCAAGGTGGCTTCTGATCCATCAATGCGGATGGTGCGGCCTTCTTCATGGCTGTGGCCGTGCATGGTGAAGGAGACCAAGACACCGTTCTCCAGGGTCATCAAAACGATCTGGTGATCGACGACATCGTTGTCGCAATGGTAGACACAGCGACCGTATGGCCCGGTCTTGAGGGCCTGGAGCAGGCTGGCTTCGTCTCCTGGCTGGTCGGTGATGATCGAGCGCGGCCAACCCTGGTAATCGGTTAATCGGCGGAGGGAGGGTATAGCTTTACCGACCGTCCTCATCAAATCCCGGAGCGCGGCGGGTGAGCTTGCTTGTCACACGGATGAACGGATCATGGGCGTTGGCCAGCCCCTGGAAAACCGGCTCAAGGTCCATGTAGAGCGCTGGGGCGTAAAAGGGGCAGGTATCGGCGGCCGGACAGCCGTCCAGGCACCGCTGCGGCGCTCCGGGAGGTGCATTTTTCGAGGTAAAATGGCGCAGCCCGCCACTGGAACTGAGGGTTTGGATCGGGCTGTTGAGAATCCAGTACAGGATATCGAGATCATGGCAGGATTTTGCCAAGATCATAGGACTGGAGATGTCCTCGCGACGCCAGTTGCCACGAACGAAGCTGTGCGCCATGTGCCAGGAGGAGACATTTTCCCGGTGGGAGACGGTAATGATCTGCCCCAAGTCGCCGCGGTTGACGATTTGGTGGACCTGCTGGAAGAAATCGGGTATAGCGCAACACATGGGCGATCTGGAGTAAACGGCCGTGCTTCTCGGCTGCATGCACCAGTGAGATGCAGTCCTCAAGGCGGTGGGCCATGGGTTTTTCCAGGAGGACATCATACCCCAATTGCAGCGCTTTCAGCGCGGGCTGGGTGTGGAATTGGTCCTGGGTAGCGATGATGGCGACATCTGCGAGCTGGCTGTCCAACCAGAGCGTCTTCCCAGGTGGTGAACTGCCTTTCAGGCGGGATCTGGTGCCGATCCGAGACCCGGTTGACGTCTCTCAGGGTTTGGTTCTGCAATGGCGGTGAGCCTCATTCTCTGAGGGTTGTTGCAGGATCCATTCTCCATAGACTTCAGCGCCGCGGTTGCCAGCACCAATAAGGAGGACTTCAATGAGTTTTGGCGGTCATAAGATTATTGTACTGCAATCTGGGAGGGTATATCGTATAATATCGCCATGCTGCCTACGAATATTGTCCGAACCAAGATCACAGCACCGAAGATCGCGGGCAAAGTGCTTGCCCGCGGCAAAGTCAGCCGGGCTTTGAAGGATGTCATGGATCACCGGCTGACCTTGATCCAGGCTGGTGCAGGATATGGCAAAAGTACGGCGATCGCCATGCTGGCAGCAGATCTCCCTCATGTGATCTGGTATCACCTGTCCGAAGAGGATCAAGATCCCTTTGTTTTCCTCCGGCATTTGTGCTACGCCACCAAACAAACCTTTCCGGAATTGGATGGATTGCCCATCTCAGTATTGGAATCGTGGGACAGCACGCGTGGCCCGTTGATCGCCGGTGAGGTTGTGGCACAATATGTCAATGCGGTGGGTTCCGGGATAAATCAGCCGGTGATGGTGGTGCTGGATGATCTGCACCTGGTTTCCAGTAATCCGGATATTGCCATGATCCTGGACGGTTTGATCGGATCTTGCTCCTGCCAATTTGCATTTTGTCGGTGGCCACCAGGACACATGTGCAGCTGCCCAATTTGTTCCGCTGGCGTTCCCAGGGGATGGTGCTAGAACTGGACCAATCGATTCTGGTGTTTGACGAAGGTGAGATCGATGAGTTATTCAGGGTACATTATGATATGAACTTTCCTCGGACGAGATAGAAGACCTCTATGCAGCTACGGAAGGCTGGGTGATCAGTCTGCAGTTGATCGGGCGAGCGATGGTTAGTGGTTCGGTCAAATCGGTAGGAGAAGCACTTTCCCGGCGGGATTCACCTCTGGACAGCTTGTTTGAGATCCTGGCGAGGGATGTACTGGAAGGCCAATCCCAGTGAGATGCAGGATTTCATGCGCAAGACCTCTGTGTTGCGGACTCTGGATCATGAGGCTTGCAACTGGCTGACCAGCACCGACAACAGCACGGAGTTCCTTGATACCCTGATGCATAATGATCTCTTCGTTTCCAAATTGGGCGATCGGGATCACCGCTACCATCCAATTTTCCAGCAGTTCCTTTACCAGCAGCTTGATGAGGAGGATACGGGTTGAACTGCATCAAAAGGCGGCGGAAATTTTCCAGCAATCATGGTCATCCCAACCAGGCAATCTATCATTTTCTGAGAGGAGAAGATTATTTCAGGGCAGCAGAATTACTGGACAGCTACAGCGGTCAACTTCAGGCGATGGGCCACCTCGATACGCTGGCGTTATACCTGGATTCACTATCACCGGAGGCTTTGAGCCAGTTCCCCAATCTGATCCATTATATGGGTGACCTAGCCCGATTTCACAGCCGGTTCCAGGATGCATTGGGATGGTACCAGCAGGCTGAATTATTATGGCGGGAGCGGGGCAGTATGGTGGGGGTGAGCAAGGCGCTGCGCGGCCAGGCCAGGATCTACCTGGACACGGTGAACCCATCCAGGGCGGAGGAGTTGCTTCAGCAAGCTTTGAGGCTGAGTGATGGGACCACAGACCGTGAGACCCGGGTGAAGTTGTATCAGCTGTTGGCCGAGAACAAGCTGAATCTGGGGCATGTGGAAGAGGCGGAATCCCTGCGTGAACAGGCGGACCTGCTCCAATTGGAAGGCCCCTCGAATGCCGAACTATGGGTACGGGTGCTGCTGCGTACCGGCCGATCTGGATGATGCCCTACGAGCAGTTGGAGAACCAGGCTCAGGAAGAGGCTTCCGAGCCAATCCATCTGCCGCGCGCACACCGGGAAACACAATTGCTCCTCTCGCTGATCTATGCGATGCAGGGCAAGCTGGAAAACGCTTTGCAGACGGCTGAGGCGGGTATCCTGCGCGGGCAGGAATTGGGCTCTCCGTTTGTGACTGCGGTGGGCTATATGCGCAAGGGGAATGCGGTGATGATGCGGCCGGATCAACAGAGCTATCAAGAAGCGGAAGAGCTATTCCAGCAGGCAATCCAGATCAGCCAGGAAGCTTGTCCACGCCCCGGTTGCGGGTGGAAGCCTTCTGGGGTCTATCTCGTGTGAATGGGTATCAGGGCAAATTGGATGAAGCGCTTCGAGTGGCAAAGATCGGGATGGATATCGCCGATCAGGCCGGAGATGAGTGGATCGCTTCATTGATCCGGTTAGCATTGGGGGCCAGCTATTTACTGGAAGGTGATTGTCAATGCGCTGGATTGGCTGGATCAGGCGGTAAGAGGATTCCACGAATGCAGCGACAGCTTTGGTTTGATAGTGTAGCCCGGATGTGGCAGTGTATTGCCTGGTACAAGCAGGAAGCTTATGAGTTGCTGGTTCCCACACTGGGAGAGTTATTTACTATCTGTCAGAAGAATCATTATGATTTTTTGCTGTATCCGGCAAACTATGATCGGGCTGCCTGATGAACGGTTGATCGTTCCGATGCTGCTGTGGGCGCGACAGAATAAGATTCTCGACTCATATGTGGATCGATTGCTGGCAAGGATGGGGCTGGAAGGGATTGAATTGCACCCCGGCTATCAGTTGCGGGTGCAAACTCTGGGGAGTTTCGAGGTTTGGCGAGGAAATCAGCTTATTGCGCATAGTGATTGGAAGCGGAAGAAAACCCGCCAATTATTCCAGTTGCTGCTGATCAACCGGAATTCTCCTCTGGATCGGGAGCAGATTTGTGAATATCTGTGGCCGGGCACTGAGGGCAAAGTCAGCCAGCAGAACTTTAAAGTGGCCCTGAATGCCCTGTATAGTGTGCTTGAGCCTAGACGGATCGCCGGGATCGGAATCGGCCTATGTGCTGCGAGAAGGTGCGGTGTATGGATTGCGGCCCAGGCTGCGATATCTGCGCTGGATGTGGAACGGTTCGAGGATGGAGATCTGCCGGGCAGAATCTTTGCTCGAAAGCTGATCTGAACGAGGCGATTGACGCCTATGCAATCGCGCTGGAGTTGTATGAGGGTGAATTTCTGCCAGATGCCCGGTTTGACGGATTGGTCTGCAGATAGAACGGGAACACCTGGCGGTGCTGTATCTTCAGTCAGCAGATCGGTATTGTGAACTAAGCCTGAAAAAGCACCGCTATTCGAGATGTGATCAGTGAGTGCCAGCGGATCCTGGCGCAGGATAACTGCTGGGAACGGGCATACCGGCATCTGATGGCGGCTTATGCTGGGCTGGGGGATCATGGGCAGATGGCGCGAACTTATAAACGCTGTGTGGCAATCCCTGAAAGAAGAATTGGGGATTGATCCGTCTCCTGAAACCCAGAACTGTATCAGCAATTAACGCAATTCTTCCTGATACTATCTAAAAATTTCCACAGAACATACATTTGTAACCGCCAGGTAACGTCTGCGTGATATTGTGGACATGAAAGGATGTATGCTATGGAAGAGAATTTTTCCCCTGAAGTTGCATCATTTCTGATCCGGATTGTGCAGGATCAGCCACATCCCGAAAAAGCTGGCGGATTTCCGCGGGCTGGTCCGCCATATTCAAACTGATGAAGAATTGAATTTCACCTGCTGGAAGGATGTTGAGAGCTTTATCCAGGCAAAGTTTCCCATTGAAGATAAAAATCAAATAAAAGGAGTAGATCATGAGATTGAAGGATAAAGTATGCCTGATCACTGGCGGTGCGGCCGGGATTGGTAAAGGCTACCGCGATCCGATTTGCGGAGGAAGGCGCTAAAGTAGTGATCTGTGACCTGGCGGAAGAGGCCGGTGAAGGCCGTTGCAGAGGAAATTGGCGGCAAGTTTTACAAGGTGAATGTTGCCGACCGGCAGGAAGTCCAGGCGTGGGTGGATGATGTGGTCAAAGACTTACGGCCGGGTGGATGTTTTGGTCAATAATGCGGGCGTGCTGCGGGACGGGCTGTTTGTCAAGGTGAAGGAAGGCGAACTTGTCAGCCAGATGTCAGAGGAGGATTGGGATCTGGTGATCAATGTCAATCTGAAAGGTACTTTCAACTGCGCCCAGGCTGTCTCCCCATATATGATCAAGCAGGGTGGTGGGGTGATCCTGAATGCCTCTTCGATTGTTGGGCTGGATGGGAATTTTGGGCAGACCAATTATGTGGCGACCAAAGCCGGCGTAATTGGGATGACCAAGGTGTGGGCACGTGAATTGGCCGGCATAATATCAGAGTGAATGCGATTGCTCCTGGCTTTACGCTTACTGAGATGGTGCGGCAGATGCCGGAGAAGGTGCTGGAAGGCATGATTGCCAAGACCCCGCTGGGGCGGATGGGTGAGCCAGTGGATATTGCCAATGCCTATCTGTTCCTGGCATCGGATGAAGCCAGTTTCATCTCTGGCGTGACCCTTCGGGTAGATGGCGCCATCGTGGTTGGCACCTGATCGAGGAGAGAGTGAAAGATGAGCAGAGTAGCACAGATCCTCTCCACCGGCAGTTATGTGCCTGACCGAGTGGTGACCAACGCAGAAATTGATGAATTATTGGGCGCCAGCACCAGTGAATGGCTGGAAGCCAATGTCGGGATCCTGGAACGCCGCTGGATGGCAGATGACCAGACCACATCAGATCTGATCGTGGAAGCCTCGAAAAAGGCTCTGGAAAAGGCGGGCGTCTCCCCAGAAGAAATTGACCTGATCATCGTTTCAACGGATACGCCGGATTACCTCTCCCCGAGCACCTCGATCGTGGTGCAGCATAAACTGGGGGCGGTGAATGCAGGCTGCTATGATGTCAACAGCGCCTGTGCCGGATGGGTAACTGCCCTGGATCAGGGAGCGCGGTATCTGGCCACGGAGCCAAGGCTGAAGTATGTGCTGGTGACCGGCGGGTACGGGATGAGCCGGTTACCTGAACTTTCAGGACAAGAAGACCGCCAATCTGTTTGCTGATGGGGCTGGTGCAGCCGTTTTAGGCGTGGGTGAAGATGCCGGGCTTTTTGGCGAGCAACCTGCTGGCCAAGGGTGAGTTCCATGATGCACTGGGCATCTACACCGGCGGTGTGAACCGACCGGCTACCCCAGAAAATGTGGGAGAATTCGGTCCGCCGGTGGTGGAATTTGTGCGCAAGTTCCCCAAGACTTTCAATACGGAATATTGGCCCAAGCTGGTGAAGGGAGCGCTGGATAAAGTTGGATTGACCTATGATGATGTAGGCATGTACTTCTGGACGCAGCTGAACCTACGGACGATCGAATATATGATGGATTTGCTGGAACAGCCGATCGAGAAGACCCATTGGGTGATGGATAAGTGGGGGTATACCGGCTCTCCGTGTGTGGTCATGGCGTTGGATGATGCCATTAATCAGGGGAAAGGCCCAAAACCGGGCGATGTGATTGTCTTCTGCGCCAGCGGAGGTGGGATCAGTATGGCTTCCTCCGTATGGAAGTGGACGGCTGAATAAGCGAAAGATTTTGCCTTCGGGAGGCAGAATTATGTATATTGGTGATTATTTAGGCCGTCGTGAAATCTACTCGCCGGATAATTTGGCGATCATTGATGCGGGGAAGAACCCTGAATTGCGATTGACCTATAAGCAGTGGAACCGGCGGGTCAACCGTCTGGCAAACTGGCTGCGGGATGTGGCTGAAGTAGAGAAAGGGTGACCGGGTGGCGATCCTGGCACGTGATGGGATCGAACATCTGGACTGCCTGTATGCCTGCGCCAAGTTGGGGGCGATCCACACAGCGCTGAACTGGCGTCTGCATTGGCGGGAAAATATCTCTCTGATCGAGGAGACTACCCCTAAAGTATTGATCTACTCGGATGATTTCATTGAAGAGGTTGGTGAGATCTCCAGGAATACCGAAAGAACCCTGGCTGAGATGGAACATTATCTCCATATTGAAGGTGAAGGTATCCCCGGCAGCCAGTTGTATGAAGCAGCGATTGCCGAGATGCCGGATACCCCGGTGACCTGTGAGAGCCTGGAGATGGAAGATATTGCCTGCTTGCTGTTCACCGGAGGCACCACCGGGTTGCCAAAGGGGGCACAGATCAGCCACCGGCAGATTTGCTGGAATGTGCTGAACACGGTGATCCATGACATTACCCATGATGATATTTATCTGTGTGTTTTCCCGCTATTCCATACCGGCGGGTTGTTTACCTATATCTCCTCGCAAATCATCTTTGGGAATACCACCATCCTGACGCGGCAATTTGAAGCTGAGCAGGTCTTGTCCCTGATCGAACGGGAAAAGGTGACTGTATTTGCCGGTGTGCCGACGATGTACCAGTTCCTGACCCAGGCGGAGAATTGGGATAAAGCTGATCTTGAGCAGTTTGCGCTTCTGCACAGCTGGCGGCGCACCGCTGCCGGTGCCGCTGGTGGAAAAATTCGCTAAAGAGAAAGGTGTGCGTTTTAAGCAGGGCTTTGGGATGACCGAATATGGCCCGGGCCTGTTTGCACTTCCCCCTGAAGACGCGGTCCGCAAAGCAGGGAGCATTGGCCGCCCGAATTTCTTTGTGGATGTGCGTGTGGTGGATGAGGATGGCAATCCGCTGGGGCCAAATACGCCTGGTGAATTGCTGCTGAAAGGTCCTAGCGGCTGCTCTGGATACTGGAGCCGTCCCGGGAGCCTCTACCGAGGTGGTGAATGAGGATGGCTGGTTCCACACGGGGGATATCGTGGAATACGATGACGATTGGTATTTCTATGTGCGGGATCGGAAGAAGGATATGATCATCTCAGGCGGGGAGAATGTTTACCCGGTGGAGATCGAGAGTGTGCTTTATAAACATCCAGCGGTGCAGATGTGCGCTGTTGTGGGGATTCCGGATGAACAATGGGGAGAGGTTGGGCAGGCCTTTGTGGTGCTGGAACCTGATGAGACCGCAACCCCGGAGGAATTGATCGCCCATTTGAAGGACAATCTGGCTGGATACAAAGTACCCAAGGGCGTTGAGATCCGAGATGCTCTGCCGCTTTCCGGAATGGGTAAGATATTGAAACGAGAACTGAGAGATCAAATCATTAAAAACTAAGAGGTGAGAAGTGATGAAAAAAGGCAAGTTAGCCCGCGGTGTAGCAGTTGTTGGGGCCGGGATGAGCAAGTTTGGGGCATTTCCCGGGAAATCCACCCGAGATCTGTTTGTGGAGGCTTTTATGGAGATGAAAGCCTCCGTTGATAAAGGATTTGATCCCGCGTGATGTGGATGCTCTGGTATTTGGCAACTTCTCAAGCGATCTGTTCGAGGGGCAGGGCCATACCGCCCCGATCATGACCGAATGGGTCGGACTGGCACCCAGGCCCGCAGTGCGGGTTGAGGATGCGTGCGCCAGCAGCGGTGTGGCTTTCCGGCAGGGTCTGATGGCGATGGCTTCCGGGCTTGCGGATATCGTGCTGGTTGGCGGGATCGAGAAGATGACCGATCTGCCGACCGCAGAAGTGACTGATACTCTGGCAACCGCCAGCGATATGCTCTATGAGATCCCCGCCGGATTCACCTTCCCGGGCTTCTATGCTTCGATGGCGACCTCCTATATGCATAAGTATGGGGCTACGCCTGAATCTTTCATGAAGGTTGGGATCAAGAACCATATGAACGGCGCGCTGAATGACAAGGCACAGTTTGGGCAAACCATCCGGCAGGTGATGGATGGCAAGATCGCCAAGGCAGAGGCAAGAGGCTATCCTGTTCCGACCTGGGAGAATGAGCTGGAATTCTTGCAGGATGACCGGGCCAACCCGATCATTGCCTGGCCGATGCGCCTTTTTGACTGCTCACCGATCTCGGATGGGGCGGCAGCGTTGTTGATCGTCAGTGAGGATCTGGCCAAGAACTTCACCGATGATCCGCTATATGTGCTGGGGACCGGGCAGGCAAGCGATGTCTCCCTCCATGACCGGGAGAATCTGACCAGCTTGCGGGCTGCCAAAGAAGCCGGTAGACAGGCTTATGAGATGGCCGGGGTCACACCAGATAAGGTCCAGGTGGCAGAGGTGCATGACTGCTTCACGATCGCTGAGGTGATCGCAAGCGAGGATCTGGGATTCTTTAAAGAAGGTGAAGGCTACCAGGCTGCCGAAGAAGGCCTGACCACCCGGAATGGAACCAGACCGATCAATACCTCAGGCGGATTGAAATCCAAAGGGCACCCGGTTGGCGCATCAGGCGCGGGCCAGGTGATCGAGGTCTGGAAGCAGCTGCGCGGGATGGCAGGTGAGCGTCAGGTGGCTGGCGACCTAGAAATTGGCCTGACCCACAATGTGGGTGGTACAGGCGGCACCTGCGCGGTGCACATCTTTGGACGGAGGTAAGTAATGACAGAGCAAGTATTCACCAGAGCAGCATTTGAAGCAAAGCTGGCTGAACACAAGCTGATGGCCTCGCAATGTGCGGACTGCGGCGCGCAGTATCTGCCGCCCAAGCCGATGTGCACCGATGTGCTACAGCGGCAATATGGCCTGGGTTGAAGCCAGTACGAAGGGAACGCTGGAAGCATTTACGATCGTGTATATTGCATCTACGGCAATGATCGAAGCTGGCTATGGGCGGGATAACCCGCATTGTTCCGGGATCGTGAAGCTGGAAAACGGGCTTTCAATCAGCGCACAGATCCTGGGTGTGGATGTGGCCAATCCGGAGACGATTAAAATCGGTACGCCGGTGAAAGTTGCCTTCGTAGACCGCGGTGAAGGGGAAGAAGCGAAAACCTTCCTGGCGTTTGAGGTCATTTAGGCTCAGAGATGGCAAAGATCAAAGTCAACGGGATCGAACTGTATTACGAGCTGCATGGGCCAGAGGATGCGCCGGTGCTGGTGCTGAATAATGGGATCATCATGAATGCGGCCACCAGCTGGGTCTTCCAGACCAAAGCTCTTTCTTCAATTTACCGCGTGCTGCAGTACGACTGCCGAGGACAGGGACAATCCGATCACCCGGATGAAGCTTATTCGATGACCGGGCACGCTGATGATCTGGCTAGGCTGCTGGATGCTTTGGGGATCGAGAAGGCGCATATTGCCGGAATCTCCTACGGTGGCGAGGTAGCACAGGCATTTGCGCTGCAATATCCGGAAAAGACCCTCAGCCTGATCCTTGTCGATACGGTCAGCGAGGTTGGGCCGGAATTGGTGACTGTGATCGGCGGCTGGGTGGATGCGCTGCGGGTCGGTGATCCAGTCGGATTCTTCAATGCGACCGTGCCCTGGAATTTCAGTGCGGAGTTCATTGCGAACAACACAACGATGCTCGAGGCAGCCAAAGAACGCTACGGCGATCTGGACTTTCCCGCAGTAATCCGGCTATGTGAGGCTTTTCTGGAAGTGGATTTCACCGCACGACTGCCTGAGATCAGCGCACCGACCTGCATTATCGTGGGCGAGAAGGACATCATCAAAGGGATTGAATATTCCCGCATCCTGCAGCGAGAGATCCCAAATACAGAATTGCATATCCTGGATGGGGCCGGGCACGCCAGTTGTTGGGAGCGGCCGGAGGAGTTTAATTCGGTGGTGCTCGGATTTTCTGGCAAACACTCCTCAAAGGATGAGATTTGTAACCAGCACGAAACCATTGGAGCATAGAATTAGTACTGAAGAAGAGTGGAAAAGTGAACTATAAAGACAAATTGATCTCCATCCCAGAAGCTGTTGGGATGATCCAGTCACACCATGTGATTGGTACCAGCATGGCTGCGGCTGAACCGGTTGGGCTGCTGACCGAGTTGGGCAAACATAGAGACCGGATCCATGATGTGAATGTCTGGGTTTGTCTGCCGCTGCGCCAGTATGATTTTGTGGTCAAGCCGGAGATGGCCGGGCATTTCTTTGTCGAGAACTGGTTCTATGGCGCGCCAGACCGGGCTGTGCATCCTGAAGGGAGGATCTCCTATATCCCCAACAATCTGCATGCTGCAGCAAAGATCAGGCTGGAGGCAGCCGGCAATCATCTGGATGTTTTCTGGGGGACGGCAACGCCACCGGATGAGCGCGGCTATATGTCGCTTTCCACCTCGCTGGTGATCGAGAAGATGTTGATGGAGGCCGCAGATGTGGTTGTTCTGGAGATCAATGAGAAATCTGCCCTGGACTCTGGGCGATACCCAGGTGCATATCTCTGAAGTGGATTACCTCGTGGAGAACCATGTACCGCTTTTCGAGCTTCCTGTCGCACCTCCGAGAGAATGGGAGCAAGCTGATCGGTGGGCATATCGCCGAGTTGATCGAGGATGGCGCCACACTCCAATTGGGGATCGGGGGGATCCCGAATGCGATCACTGCCTTTTTGCTGGAACGACGCGATCTAGGAATCCATACCGAGATGTTCACAGACGGGATGGTGGATCTCTACGAAGCCGGCGTGGTCACCGGACGGAGGAAAACCCTGTACCCCGGTAAAATGGTGGGCGCTTTTGCTCTTGGATCCCAAAAATTATATGATTTCCTTGACAAAAACCTGGGAGTGGAATTCCAGCAGGGTAAGGTCACCAATGATCCATATGTGATCGGCAAGAATTATAAAATGGTCAGCGTGAATACCGCCCTGCAGGTGGATATCAATGGGCAGGTGTGCTCTCAGAGCATCGGCCCGAGGCATTACAGTGGCACAGGCGGGCAATTGGACACCCATCGCGGGGCACAATTGTCTGAGGGCGGTCGTGGGATCATTGCGCTGCACTCGACTGCCAAAGGTGGCAAGATTTCCACGATTGTCCCGATGCTGGCAGAAGGGGCCGAGGTGACCATCCCTGGGCAGGATGTAGATACGATCGTGACCGAGTTTGGGATTGCCCGGCTGAGGGGTCTGAATGTCAAAGATCGGATGGAAGCCCTGATTGGGATCGCTCACCCGGACTTCCGGGATTGGATCCGGGATGAGGCTGAACGTCTCGGGATCGTCACCGCGCTGTGTGGTGCCGGGGTTCTCAATCAAGGAACTGGAAACGATCAAGCTGGGGACATTGTGTGATCTTTCCGGGCCGCAGGCAGCGATCGGGATCGATGCGTATCGCGGCTTTGCCACTTATTATGACCATGTCAACCATTGGGGTGGTGTCCACGGATCGCAAGATCGAATTAATTGTGGAAGACCATGGATTTGACCCCGAACGCGCCAGGCCGGCTGCCGAAAGCTGGTGGAGGAAGACGAGGTATTTGCGATCGTCAGCCCTTTTGGGACGCTGCCCAACCTGGCAATTATGGATTATCTGGTGGAGAAGGGTATTCCAGTGGTCTCGCCGCACAGTGGGATTCGAGTGGTCGAATCCGACAGATGACAAATTATTTTGCCCTGCAGCCCTCCTATGAGGTTGAAGGAAGAATCCTTGCCCAGTATGCTGCCGGCAGGCTGGGATGGAGAGGATTGCTGTTGTCTCGGTGGATGACCAGTATGGACGTGAAGGTCATCTGCCCTGATTTCTGAACTGGAGACGATGCCGGGATCGAGCCAGTGTTGCAACTCCAGCATAAGCTGGGAATGATGACTGCGAGGAGTGGCTGGAGAAATTGCAGGCAGCCGCACCAGAACTGGTGGTGCTGTATACTTATGTAAAACCAGCTTCTGATCTGCTGCTGAAAGCTCATCAGGTTGGGTTCAACCCATTTGGCTGGGCAGCTATGTGATCTCCGGAACTGAGTTGCTGCAGATCGTTGGCCCGGAGGCCAGTGCAGGAATCCGCACGACGGCTTACCCAGCCGGCCCGCGAAGCCATCGCGGAGACAGGCTTTTCCGTAACCTGCTGGGAGCAAGTTCCCCGGTGAAGCGCCAAGCACACATAACCGGATCGGATATGCGGCTGCCCAGGTTGTGGTGGAGGGTCTGAAGAGGGCCGGGGAAAACCTGACCCGGGAGAATTTCATCCATGCGTTGGAAAGCCTGGAGGATTGGACTGGCGGCGTACTGCCTCCGATCAGCTACAGCGCCAAAGACCATCGTGGCCTGGTGAAGATGGCGCTTCAACGGGCGATCAACGGCCAATGGGTGGTCGAAATTGGAAGTTTGACAGTAGATGAGAGTATCGGGTCGCAAGGCGGATAAGTTGTACAGGTGTGGATGGCAACCGGTCGCGGAAGAAGGGTGATGAAATGCCAGTTGAAAATGTAAATGGGACTAAAATCGAGTATGAAGTCCAGGGCGAGGGTGAGGCGCTGGTGTTGATCTCCGGACTGGGATATCCGCGCTGGCAGTGGCATAAAATGGCGCCATTCCTGGCAGAGCACTTCTTGGTAGTGACTTTTGACAACCGCGGAGTGGGTGGATCGGATAAGCCTGCCGGTGCATATACGGCTCAGATGCTGGCGGCCGATACGATCGGGCTGCTGGATGCCCTGGGGATCGACAAAGTCACATTTGTAGGTCACTCGATGGGTGGTTTCATTGTCCAGGCAATCGGCCTGGATTATCCCGAGAAGGTGAACAGACTGGTGTTGTGTTCGACCAACTTTGGCGGGCCGAACCATGTGCCGGTGACCCCGGAGGCGATGGCGGTACTCTCAGACACAACATCGGATCCGCTGACTAGGTTCACAAACGGATTGAAGGTCAGTACCGCACCTGGTTGGGCGGATGCTAACCCGGAGGTGGTGCAGGAATGGGTGACCTGGCGGGTGACAAACCCGGTGGATTTGGCTGGGTACCAGTCGCAGATGGCGATCGGACTGGGCTTGATCCCAGCAGATGCTTGCTTTGAGAACAAGCTGGAAAGGATCTCTGCCCCCACCCTAATCCTATCTGGAGAGTTTGATAAGGTTGTCCCGCCGGAGAACACAGCCCTGCTGCAGGCGAAGATCGCTGACAGCGAGGTGGTGATCCTTCCGAATGCGGGGCATTTCTTCCCAATTGAAATACCTGAGTTTGCTGCAAAGCAGATGATTAAATTTATGAGTTAGGAGGTGACAGATCGAGAGAAAAGTATTCCAGAAAAAGATAGATAGTATCCTCAATTCAACTATTTATAGGAGAGAAAGATGAAAAAATCGCTGAAAGTTATGTTTTTTGTCCTGGTGATCTTCTCGTTGCTGCTGACCGCTTGCGGTTCGGGTAACACCGAAGAACCTATGGACAACCAGCCGGCTAATGAACCGGCAAACGAGCCGGCTAATGAGCCTGCAAATGAACCGGCCAATGAACCGATGGAAGAACCGGTGGAAGAGCCGATGGAAGAACCCGCAGAGCCGATCAAAGTCGGTTTGATAACCGATGCAACCGGTTCACTCGCAATCTACGGCGCTCATATCCTGCGCTCCTTCATGGTGGGTATGGAATATGCTACTGGTGCTCCCGGTTCAGCTGGTGATGTGTTTGATTTCACCGCTGTGCAGGAAAACACCTTTATGCTGGACGGTCGAGAGATCCAGGTGTTTGTGCGTGATGATGGCAGCAATCCGGAAAATACCGCCACTGTTGCCCGCGAACTGATCGATGTTCAGGGTGTGGATATTCTGGTGGGTACGGTTTCCTCTGGCGCGACTGCCACCTTGCAGGGGATTGCATTCGAGAGCAAGATCCCGTTGATCGTCGCCCCAGCGGCAGCCAACGACATCACCGGTGTGAACTTCAATGAGTACACCTTCCGCACCAGCCGCAATAACTACCAGGATGCGATGAATGAATGTCAGTACCTGGCGACCCAATATGACACCTTGGTCACCATTGCTGCTGATTACGCATTTGGTTGGGGAACTGCTACCGCGTTCCGGGATGCCTGCTCACTTGGCGGCGCTGAATTCGTGGCAGATGATATCTTTGCTCCATTGGACACGACTGACTTCACTCCCTACATGGAACAGATTCTGGACTCCGGTGCAGAAGCCTACATCGTCGGTTGGGCAGGCGGCGGATTTGTACCGCTGATGCAGGCTGCTACCGACCTGGGTGTGACAGAAGAAATGGACATGGGTACTACCTTCATTGATAATACCTTGATGCCCCTGTGGTACGGTAATACGGTTGGCGCAACTGCTGGTATCCTGTACCATTGGTCAGCTCCTGACAATGCGGCCAATGACTTCCTGGTGGCTGAGGCCAAAGCCCGCTACAGTATTGTTCCAGACTTGTTCGATGCAGACGGGATGAACGCAGCCATCATGGTTGTGGAAGCGATCAAAGCCACAGGCGGCGATGTTTCCGGTGATGTGCTGGTGGCTGCGATGGAAGGAATGACTTTCGAGGGACCGAAGGGCGCGATTTTCATTCGCCCCGAAGATCACGTGGCAATCCAGGATATGTATATCCTCAAGCTGGTTGATCTAACCGCTGCGGATGCGGATTACTACGAGTACGTAGAAACAACTCGGCCCGAACCGCCCTGCTTGCTGCCAGAAGCGCTGGTAGACCGATGCGGCGATCTGCCGGTTGGCTCGTTGAGCGGCGAGTAATCGGAACTTGACCTAAAATATTTCCTGGGGGCCTTGTGCCCCCAGGAAATCCTGTTTGTCATGCTGAACAATGAGAAGTGGGAGAGATTTCTCACTATTCAGGATGACACACTATCATGATAGAAGGTGCTATGGACCCAGAGATCATTTTTGAAACAAAAGACCTGCGTAAGGAATTTGGGGCACTGGTAGCAGTTGATGATGTAAGCATCAAGGTGCATAAGAACAGTCTGCATGCGATCATCGGTCCCAATGGGGCGGGGAAGACCACATTTTTCAATTTGCTGAGTGGAAACCTGGAACCCACGTCGGGGCAGGTGTTCTTCAAGGGACGCGATATCACCCACCAGCCGGTGCATCGAACGATCCACTTTGGCATCGGGCGTTCCTTCCAGATCACGAATATTTTTCCCAATCTGACTGTGATGGAGAATATTCGTCTGGCAAGTCAGGCGCTTGGGAAGGATAACTTCAAGTTCTTCGCGCCACGGCTGCTTTCGAACAATATGAAAAACGTGCGAGGGAAGTGATTGAACTTGTCGGCCTGACCGGTAAGGCATATACCCTCGCCAGGACGCTGCCGCATGGCGATCAGAGAAAACTGGAGCTGGGGATGATCCTTGCCCCCGATCCGGAGGTGTTGCTGCTGGATGAACCGACCGCAGGGATGGCAGCTGAACAAGTCCCGGAGCTGATCGCTTTGATCCAGGAAATCCAAAGGCAAGGGAATAAGACTGTGATGCTGGTGGAACACAATATGAATGTGGTGATGAGCGTTTCTGATGTGATCACGGTAATGCACCAGGGGGCGGTGCTGGCGGAAGGGTCGCCAGCCGAGATCGCGGCAAATGAGACCGTCCAGACAGCTTACCTGGGTGGTTTGTACCAATTGGATCTGTGAGGTTTGTATGGAAACAATACTTGAGGTACAGGGAATCCATACCTTTATCGGACAGTATCACATTTTGGAAGGCGTTGACCTGACTGTGCCGGAAGGCAGCATTACCGCGCTTCTGGGGCGGAACGGGGCCGGGAAGACCACTACGCTAAAATCGATCCTGGGGTTGAGAGCGCCCAGGGAGGGCAAGGTGATCTTCGATGGGCAAGATTTACAAGGGATGCGGTCCTTTGATATTGCAGCCCTGGGAATCGGGTATGTGCCAGAACACCGGGCGATCTTTCCGTGATCTGAGCGTGGAAGAGAATTTGAAGATCGCTGAGCGGATTAAAGGGGATTATGCCCGTAAGGCTGAGATGATCTTTGACCTTTTCCCGGATTTGAAACGGTTGATCTCACTTTCGGGGACGAATCTATCTGGCGGGCAGCAGCAGATGCTGGCAATTGCGCGAGCCCTGGTGGCAGACAACCGTCTTTTGCTGATTGATGAACCCAGTGAGGGCCTGGCGCCTATCCTGATCGAACAAATGATGGAGGTCATCCAGCAGCTTTCGGCTGAAAGTACAGTCGTGCTGGTGGAGCAGAACTTCCTGGTGGCAAGCAAGCTGGCGGAATATTATGTGATCATCGAGGAGGGCCAGTCTGTGAAGCATGGCTTGATGAAAGACCTGGTCAACGACCATGAGACCATCCGTCATTATCTGGGTGCCGCATAAGGAGTGACAATGAAAGCAACTATTCGAAAAAATCTCGTTTTGTGGCTGACAATCGTGGTGCTGGCGGTCTTCTTTATCGCAGCGGCCAGAGGAATGGAAACTTCTGACTGGGTTATCACCCTGCTGCGCGGTCTGTCCGTCGGAGCAATCACCTTTCTGGTGGCTTCTGGTTTCTCGTTGATCTTTGGCTTGCTGGATGTGCTCAACCTGGCACATGGCACGCTGTTCATGATCGGGGCTTATGTAGCCTGGGTGGTTTATGTGCGTCCGGATACCTTTGTGGACCTGCTTGCTCCCGGTTTGCTTCTGGTCAGCGGTTTCCTGCTGACCGGGCTTTGGGACCGGCTTAGAGCAGGGATCAAGCTCCAGGGTGTGATGTGGAAAGCGCTTCCATGGCTGGGCCTGGTTGTTGGTGTAACGATCCTGGCACTGATGCTGACACGTTACCCGGTAACTATGTGGGATGTGGGCAATTATGCCGACAGTCCGGTAACCTGGTCATTTATGTCTGACCAGGGTTTGATTGTGCTCCCGGAAGGGAAACCTTTTGAGGAGCTCTCCCCGCTGTTGGCGGCGATTGGTTTGCTGACCGGAAGCGGATTGGTAGCTTTCAGCCTGTCATTATTCAAGGGACGGACACAAGTGTCCGCCGGAACGGGATGGAAGTCTTATCTGGGATTTGCAGTCGTCACCGTGCTGGGTCTGGTAGTGATGTTTGCCAATGATCCGCTGACCACCTTCCTGGTGGGGCTGGATAGCACCTGGCTGTTCCTGATTGCAGTAATTATGGCGGTTTTATTTGGCGCTCTACTGGGCGGGTTGATGGAATCCACCCTGATCAGACCGTTATACGTGCGCCCGATCTACCAGTTGATGCTGACCCTTGGTTTGAGCGCTATCGGGATTGAGGTGGTGCGGGCGATCTGGGGGCGGCCGGAGTTCGTTATGCCGAAGCCTTCTTTATTTGCCGGCACCGGAGATGGATGCCCGGCAACCAGCCTGGCGGATTGGGCGCAGTATCACTGCTCCACGATTTTTATTCTGGATGGACGGGTGCGGGTGTACAACGAGATCTTTATCCCGATGGTCGGGATCGTGGTGCTGATCGCGGTCTGGGTGCTGCTGCAACGCTCCAAGCTGGGGATGATTATCCGGGCAGGGGTGCAAGACAGCGAGATGGTCGAAGCGTTGGGGATCAACGTGCGCCAGGTGTTCACCCTGGTATTTGCGCTTGGCGTTGGTCTGGCATCCCTGGGTGGTGCGCTGGCCGCACCTTCGATGGGGTTATCCAATGCGATGGGGGATAGCTTGTTCCTGAATGCCTTAATCGCTCTAGCGATAGGCGGGTTGACCAGTTACCCGGGGGCTGCCCTGGGTTCGCTTCTGGTGGGATTGCTTCAACAAACGATCATTAAGTATGGCGCAATCGGAATCCCAATCCCGTTTACGGATATTGTTTTCAAACCGACACCGCCCCTGGTGCCGGCCTCTACCGTGCTGCTGATGGTGGTCATTCTACTGTTCATGCCAAACGGTTTGCTTGGGAAGAAGGAGTAGCCCATGACAGAAAAGACTTCCCTACCTCAAAAAACGTTATTCTCCCGCTATGGGGGGTTGTTGGTAGTCATCGTTCTGCTGATGTTGCTGCCGTTTGTAGTTGGATTAATGGAAGGCGCATCTCCTGGAGAGGTGCTGGTGAATGCGGGGGGCACATCAAAATTTGTGCAAGGCCTCGCAATCGAGATCTTCATCCTGGCGATATATGCGTTGAGCTATGACCTGATCTTTGGGATCACCGGGATGCTGTCCTTCGGCCATTCGATGTTCTTTGCCACAGGGGCGTATTTGTCTGGCATCTTGCTCAAGAACTTTGATTTGTCTCTGGGGTTGACGATCGTGTGGGTACTGGTGGCGGCAGTGGTGAACGCGCTTCTGTTCGGAATTGTGCTGCCAAGAGTGAAGGGGATCACTTTTGCGCTGGTTACACTGGGGATGGGATCAGTGTTCCATATCGTGATCATGTCCCGGGAAGTGGGGGATTATACCGGGGCGGATGTCGGCCTGCAGGCGGTACCGGTTCCTGATTTCATCAATCCGGCTAACCAGCGGTTGGTCTTCTACTTTGTGGCGATGGTCGTGATGTTCGCGGTTTACCTGATGTACAAACGCTTTGTGGATTCGCCTACTGGGCGGGTCTGCGTGGCGATCCGGGAAAATGAGGACCGCGCCAAAATGCTGGGTTACAACACCTTTGTTTTCAAACTAGTGGCACTGATGGTTTCTTCATTGACCGCGAGCTTGGCTGGTCTTCTACACGCTCTTTACCAACCGATTGTTTCTCCTAACACAGCCGCAATGGCATTCACAGTCACAGCTTTGCTGATCATCCTGATCGGCGGGGTGGGAACCCTTAACGGCGCACTGGTTGGCGCGGCGGTGTACCGCCTGCTGGACTTTGGGCTGAGGCGATATCTGGGTGAGAGTGCCAGTTTTATCAATGGGGCGATCTATATCCTGATTGTGCTTTATCTCCCGTTTGGGATCGTAGGTACCTGGAAATTAAAACCTGCCCAGATCGAACAGGGGCGGAAGAATATATTGAAATTGTTCAAATTGGAGAAGAAAGAAAGCTAGGTTGCTCGATTTCTATTACCCAGGGCATGCTTCGGAGTTGAACAGCATGTCCTGGTTTTTGTTAAGGAGAGGCTTGGATCGATTTCTGATTACAAATGGTTAACAAGCCTGGTTTAGAATTTAGCTAAAAAGATGGACTGATCTGGAAAGGTGCAATCATGAATGTAAATGAATATAAGTACGTGCTAATTTTGTGTACCGGGAATTCCTGCCGTTCACAGATGGCAGAGGCTTTGATCAATGTTCAACTCGGGGAAACCTGGCGGGCATACAGCGCGGGGACTGATCCGGCGGGATATGTGCATCCACTAGCGGTAAAGGTGCTGGGGGAAAAGGGTATTGAATGGGAGGGCGCCTCCAAGCAGATCGATGATCTGCCTGAGATTGAATGGGACCTTGTGATCACGGTATGTGAAGATGCGGCGGAGAATTGCCCGGTGTGGCTGGGACAGAGCCGGCGGCATCATATTGGCTTTATCGATCCGGCAAAGGCTGAGGGCAGCGCAGAAGATATTGAGGTAGTTTTTCGCCGTGGTTCGGAATCAAATCGAAGATCAGGTTCTTGGGTTTCTTCGCGGCGTGGGGTAGTTTATAATTAGCGGATAGATTCGTGAATAGTCTGAGGAGGCAAACATGGCAACTGTCCAAACAAAACCATACCAGGGTTATGAGGTGGTTGAGATTTCAAATGGCGAGATCAGCCTGCTAGTGACGGTCTCCAGCGGACCGCGGATTTTATCCTTTTCTGCCTATGGAAGCAAGAACTTATTTGCGGAACTACCCGGTGTAGAGCTGGAATATCCTGGAGAAGGAAGCCTGAAATTGGTTGGCGGCCACCGACTGTGGTATGCCCCTGAGAAACCTGAGACCACCTACATTCCGGATAATCTTCCTGTGGAATGGAGGGAGATCGACGGTGGGATTGAGCTGATCCAGCGTGTGGATGAACCTACCGGAATCCGGAAGTCGATCAAGGTTCAGGTGCCAGAGTCCGGGGCAAAGGTGGTCGTTACCCATGTGCTTACCAATACAGGCGACAAACCATTTGTGCTAGCGCCCTGGGCAATCACCCAACTGCGGGCGGGGGGAAAAGCTGTGATCCCGCAGCGGACAGTGCCAG
The DNA here is from genome assembly GCA_963722735.1 of uncultured Chloroflexia bacterium. Lineage (GTDB taxonomy): Bacteria > Chloroflexota > Anaerolineae > Anaerolineales > UBA11579 > UBA11579. The sequence continues at coordinate 108,033 of CAVROH010000016.1, read as the reverse complement.
CAGATCCGCATGGTTTGCTTCCTAATCGCAATATTGTCTTATGGACCTACACAGATGTGTCCTCCGATCTGGTCGAAATTAAAAATTGAAGGCTTGTATTTGCATGCCAAGGTGAAAGAAGGTGCATTGAAGATCGGTTCTCCGAACCCGATAGGTTGGATCGCCTATCAATTGGATGGGGTGCTGTTTATGAAACGCGCTGATTATATCGAGGGGGGAGCTTATCTTGACGAGGGGGCTTCGAGCCAGGTGTACGTCAACCAGGAGTTCATAGAACTGGAGACATTAGGCCCGGTGGTGGAGTTAGCTGGGGGTGAATCGACCAACCACGGTGAGGTGTGGGAAGTTTTTCGGGAGGGCAACTGGCCAAAGGAGATCAGTGGATACTTTGAAGAGACCTGGGGATCATTCTCAGGTTTGGTACCCCATCTTTTCCAAAGCAGGACCAAACCTTTCGATCAGGTAGGTCTGTTGTTCCGGGCTGAACTCTGTTTTGTAGCGGTGGGCAATCCCTTTTGAAAAGTGGGTGCGTGCCCCGTCTTTTGCTGGTTCTCTGGGAGGATACTGGGCGATGACCCTGTCAACACGGTCTGGCGGGATATCCATGTCGAGATAGTCAACGATCTGCTTCAGGAAGTTATCGTAATCCTCAAGCTGGTCTTCATATTTCAAAACCAGTGTCTCCGGGAGGGCTGTCCAGTGCGTCCAGATATTCAGGAAGGTCTGCATATAATCAGCGGCTTGTTCCAGAGATTTCAGGTTTTGAAATTGGGTGGACGATAAATTGGGGTTGTCTTTTTTACCGTAATCGAACATTGAGAGGATGCAGTCGCGGGGATCGCGGAAGCCGTAGATTGCTTTGATGCGTCCTTTTTTCATGTTACGAATAACAAAGTTGGTGGGATAGGCGTGGGTATTTAGGACGTATGTCTCTCCAAGCAGGGATGGGTACATCGAGATCGGCAATCTGCGATTTGAGAGCGTGTCGATGTGCGAATTCAATTCCCAGTAAAATGGATGCAGAAAATAGCGTTTGCGGATCTCGGCGCCGTCCTTACCGCCAGCAGCAATGACCAGATCTCTGACCAGTTTGTATCTCCATAGAGTGCCCGATCTGGGCATGCCGATATTAAGAATTACCATAAGTTCACTTTGATTCCTTTCTATAAGTCATCCAATTTTACCGGAAAAACTGGTTAAATGAAAATAAGCCAGACAGGATCATCTGGCTTATTATGACTCGACTATTCAAGTTACAGGAAAGGTTCGAGCAACTGCCCTGCCTCTGCCATCGAAAATACCGGTCCATCCACACATACCAGGATATCTCCGAGGTTGCAACGGCCGCATTTTCCGATTCCGCAGTGCATTCGGGCTTCCAGGGTGACAAAACGATGTTCGGGTTGGAAGCCAAGCTCTTCGAGAACCTTGTCAGCGTAGAAGATCATCACCGGGGGGCCGCAGGTGATGGCGATCGCATTTTCCGATTCCGGGGCAATGCTTTTCAGCAGATCAGTGATCAGACCGACATTGCCTTCCCATTCCTTATTCCCCTGGTCAACCGTGAGATGCAATTCAGTATCTGGGGAGTTCCTCCAGGTGTCGTAATCTTCCCGGAAGAGGAGCAAGTCAGGTGAGCGGGCTGCCCAAAGGATGGTTAGTTTACCGTAATCCTCCCGGTGCTGGAGGATATACTCGATTGCCGGGCGGAGTGGTGCACCACCAATCCCGCCGCCGCACACCACGATATCCTTGCCGACGAACTCATCCAACGGGAAGTGGTTGCCCAATGGCCCGCGGACACCGATCACATCTCCCTCGGCGAGTTCATGCAGTTCGGTGGTCACGGTTCCCAGGCGCTGGACGGCAAATTCCAACCTGCGGCTGGTTGGCAGGGCAGCGATACCGAAGGGGGCTTCACCGACGCCAAACGCAGAGATGAAGGCGAATTGGCCTGGTTTGAAGTCCAGCGGATTGAGCTGCTGCCCTTCGATTATTTCGACTTCCATCAGTTTGATCTCAGGGGCGATATCCTCGATCCTGACCAGTTTGGCCAGGTATGGGATCATTGAGGGTTTTCCAAAGTCATTGCTCATCGTACTGCCTCGGCGAGCTGGTTGAGGGTTTCCGTGATATCGATGTTCACCGGGCATAGCTCGATACAGCGTCCGCAGCCGGTGCAGGCTAATGGGCCATACTGGGTGGGGTAGTAGTCGAATTTACAATAGTAGCGGTTCCGGAGACGCTCTGCCTTGGCCTTGCGTGGATTGTGCCCGCCGGCGATCTTTCGGTAGGCTTCACTGGCGCAGCTATCCCAAACGCGGATGCGCTCGAATTGCTGCTTGCCATCCTGGGCGGCGATCAGTTCATCACGGACATCAAAACAGCGGCAGGTGGGGCAGACATAGGCACAAACCCGGCAACTGAGACAGCGTTCAGCGGTTTGTTCCCAGATCGGAAGGTGGAATAAATCCTCCCAAGCGCCTTGTTCCGGGAAGGGAATGAGGCGCATTTTGGGCGGGGCTGGTCTGATCCACATCTTTTTCAATCGAATTCATGCTGGCTGCCAGGTTATTGCCCCGGTCGGTGACGATATCAACGATAAAGCCATCCTCTACCTCGGTGAGGAGGATATCAAGGTCATTAGGGCTGTGCGGCCCTTCTCCCAGGCTGGTGCAGAAGCAGGTGGGCAGGGCCTCACTACAGGCTATCCCAACCAATATGGTGCGCTCACGGTGAGCCTGGTAGTTATGATCGGCTGGCTCGGCATCCAGGAACATGGCATCCAGAACCTTCAGGCCGTGGGCATCGCAAGGGCGAACCCCGATGATCACACGCTGCTCTTCCTGCAGGGTTTCTCGAATGATGACATTGGACCCTTGTTTGATGAAGGTGAGCAATTGCTCGGTAGGGTTGAAAAAGTACTCCTTGATCGGCAAGATCGGGCGGATGAATTCCCAGTCGATCTGACTGCTGGATTCGATCGGTTCGTAGAAGTAATGCCCATTATGTTCAAGCGGGGCAACTACCTGACTATTTGCTGCCAGTGTATCGATCCATGCGGACAGATTTGCTTTGGAGATGATTTTCATGGCAGCACCTCATCAAGGGAGAGTTGTGTGGTGAGCGGTGAAAGCGTCTGGGATGAGCCGGGGGTGTAATTGAAGATGTTTTTCATCTCCTGGTGGATCTTCTGGTTGAGCATGCTGACGGGCAATTCCACCGGGCATACTCGCTCACATTCATTACACCCGATACAGCGTCCGGCCAAATGGAAGGCGCGCCCGAGGTGGAAGGAGCGTTTCTCGGAGATCCCGATCCCGATCCCGACCCAGTGGGAGTCATCCCGTTCATACAGGCAGACAGGGCAATTGCAGATCGGGCAGGCTTGCCGGCAGGCATAGCAGCGGATACATTGATCGAACTGGCTAAGCCAGAATTCCATTTTTTCTTTTGGAGAGAGGTTGTCGATCTGCTTGTAAGCAATCTCGCCGGCAGGGGTGTCATGACTGATCACAGCAGGATCCCCGACGATGAGCTTGTCATAGATCACGGGGGTGCGTTCGGTACAGCGGGCGCAGCGGTCCTGCAGCTCACCGTGGACCTTGATACCCTCCCCTTCGCACTTGACCCCGATGATGTAGAGATGCTCCCGGAAGAGTTTATTTTCCGCCAGCATGACATTGATCGCCCGGGCATCGCAGGGCTTGACCACGATTGCGATGTATTCATTCTCTCTTTTGTGAAGATAGCGCACCAGATTGTGGGTGCAGGTTTCATTGAAGATGAGTTTATCCACATCCTCAGGATCGTAGATGAAGGCAGGCCTGGCATGCTCTCTGCTGCCGGTTTCATAGCCGATGACGCAACTGACTTTTTCCCGCTCCAGAAGGTCTCGGGCAATTTCCTGAATTTGAAGGCCTCTGTTCATTCGACTGACTCCGTTTCGCTTTCTACCAGTTCTGGGAGCTGGACTCTCCAGGTGGAAGGCTGCTGCCATTCACACGGCCCTAATTCCCGGATGGTTTCGGTGAATTCATTGGTGATCCGGGAGAAGCGATCTCCCTCTGAGGCAGAAACCCAGTCCAGGCGCAGGCGCTCAGGTTCCAATCCCACAAAGGATAGCAGCTCTTTGAGGATGGGGATGCGCTTGGCGGTGCGGTGGTTGCCGGTATCGTAATGGCACTCGCCGATATGGCAGCCCAAAACGAGGACACCGTCCGCGCCTTCATCAAAGGCGCGGATGACCAGCTCGGGGGAGACACGCCCGGAACAGGGGGTGCGGATGGCCCGGATATTCCAGGGCGACTTGAGCCGGGTGGTCCCAGCCAGGTCTGCACCGGTATAGCTGCACCAGGTACATAAGAATGCGATGATCTTGGGTTCGAACATAACCACTCCTAACTCAGTGCTCCGACCAGTTCAGAGATCAGCTGTTTATCATCGAAATGGATCAGGGTCATGGCTTTGTTGGGGCAGGTGGCTGCACAGGTGCCGCATCCCTTGCAGTTGAATTCGTCGATATGGGCAATCCCATTTTCGATATGGATTGCCCCGTAGGGGCAGACGGAGGCGCATTGTCCGCAGCCGGCACAGTGTTCTGCCTGAACCCGGGCAATCGCCGGGTCCAGATTGACAGTTCCCTGATCGATCAGGGAGAGGGCGGCGGCAGCTGCACCACCAGCTTGGGCTACGGTATCAGGGATATCCTTGGGGCTTTGGCAAGCGCCGGCGAGGAAGATACCTTCGGTGCGAGTCTCGACTGGGCCAAGTTTGGGATGAAGTTCTAGGAAGAAACCGTCATTGCTGCGGCTGATCCCAAGGATATGGGCCAGTTGGCTGGTGTCTGACTGCGGTTCCATGCCGGCGGAGAGGATGACCATATCGACATCCACATGGTCTGGCTGCTGGAAGTAAGCTTCGTCCCAGGCGATGTGGATCTGACTCTCCTGGCGGGTAACGCTTTTCACATGTCCATGATGGAAGTTGATTCCGCTTTGTTTGGTGCGGTTGTAGAACTCCTCGTAGCCCTTTCCAAAGGTGCGCATATCTCGGTAGATCTCATGGACCTCAGCGTCCACATATTCATGCACCAACTGGGCCAGTTTGAGTGAGTACATGCAGCATGCCCGGGAGCAATACTCATGGTATTTGTCATCCCGGCTGCCCACACAATGGATGATGGCGACTTTGCGGGGGCGGCGTCCGTTCTTCATCAGGACCTGGCCGCCTGTCGGGCCGCTGGGGTTGATCATGCGTTCGAATTCAAGGGCAGTGATCACATCGGGAAGCTTGTAGCCATATTCAGGGGCGATGGAAGGATCGAATTGCTTGAACCCCGTGGCGACAATGACAGCGCCGATATTAACTTCGGTTGTCTGATCCTGCATGCTGTGATCGATGGCGCCTTTCTCGCAGGCAACTACGCATTCCATGCATTCTGCACAGACACCGCACTCAAGACAGCGGGAAGCTTCTGAATAGACCTGCTCCTCGGTGAGGGTGATATCGACTTCTTTGAAGTTGTTGATGCGTTCCTCGGGCGGGATGGAAGAGATGATCACCCGAGGCTGGTTGGATGCGCGACCGGATGTGATCTTCTGTTCGATTTCCTCTTTGGTCAACTTGGCGACCGGGAGGTCGTGTGCAGGTTCGGGGATGCCGGCGCCGCCATTCAGGTAGCGATCTATGGCGCGAGCGGCATGGTGGCCTTCATCGATGGCATCCACTACAAAGCTGGTCCAGCCCTGACGGATATCGCCAGCCACGAAAACTCCCTCTCTGGCGGTCATCAAGTCCTGATTGGTCTCAACACCATTGGGCTTCTGGGAGACGATCGGGGTGTCTTCTGGCAGGAAGCGATAATCGCCTTTTTGACCAAGAGCCCAGATGATCAAATCGCCTTCGATGAGATGCTCTGTGCCGGGTTTCTCACGCACGATCCGGCGGCCGTCGACAATACCGCCGACCTCGGCGTCCAGGCAGCGGATCCCGATGATCTTCTCTCCAGCCGTGACCACTTTCTTGAACACCCGGCTGGAGAGAATCCGCACTCCTTCTTCTTCTGCGCAATTCAACTCGTGTTCTGAGGCGCGCATACCCGCGGCATACAATTTGAACCTTGGGCTGACCGAGGCGGATGGCGGTGCGAGCGACATCCAGGGCAACATCTCCTGCGCCAAGCACGATGATATGGCGCTCGGAGAGATCAACACGTTCTCCAAGCAGTACCCTTCGCAGGAAAATGGTGGACAGCCAGTTGCCCGGATGATCGGCGCCTTCAATCGGGAGTTTAACCGCGTGGTGGACACCAGCGGCGATCAGGACGGCATCGAAGCCTTTGTTGAGCAGGTCTGGGGCGTTGCTGATGCGGTTGTTGAGCTGAATATCGACGCCTTCTTTGCGGATCAGATCGATCTCCCATTCTAGGCGTTCATAGGGCAGACGGTGCGGAGGGATCCCTACGCGCATCATACCGCCGGGTTCGGAGAATTGTTCATAGACGATGGGTTTATGGCCCAATCTGACTAAGTCGAGGGCAGCGGTCAGTCCGGCTGGCCCGGAACCGATGATGGCGACCTTTTTGCCGGTGGGCTGGTGATTGCTGATGAAGGGCGTGCCCGGCAGGGATTTATCCGGCATTTTAGCCAGTTCATCCCGGTGGTCGTAGGCCCAATCTGCAACGAAGCGTTTAATGGCGACGATATTGACAGGCTCATCAAATTCACCACGACTGCAGGCATCTTCACAGATGTGGTTGCAAACCCGGCCGCATACCGATGGGAACGGGTTCTCGCGGCGAATGCTCCAGAAAGCATCGGCGTAGCGGCGCTGCTTGACCAGGCTGATGTAGCCCATTGCTCGCTGGTCTGCCGGACAGGCGTCCCGGCAGGGGGCTGTGCCCACCTTCTGGATGACGAATGCGTTCGGCGTTGATTGGGGGGAATTGCGGTAGGTGGCATGACGCATGGCCATGCCCAGTTCGAATGGGTTGCTGATCTGGATGGGGCAGACTTCGGTGCAGCTTTCACAGCCGGTGCACATCTCCTCCTGTACATAACGGGCTTTTTGCTTGATGATGGCGGTGAAGTTGCCGACATAGCCAGACAGCTTCTCAACTTCACTCAGGGTCATCATTTCAATATTTTCGTGGCGTCCGACGGACACCATTTTGGGTGTGAGTATTCAAGCCGCACAGTCTAGTGTGGGAAAGGTTTTATACAGCTGGGCCATGTGTCCGCCGATGGCGGAATCACGCTCGACAAGGTAGACTTTCTTCCCGGCATTGGCGATTTTGAGGGAAGCCTCGATACCGGCAATCCCGCCGCCGATAACCAGGACGGCTGGGGTGATGTCGATTGGGCGCATCTCCTCCGGGCGATGGTATCGGATCCGCTGGACCGCGGCGGTGGTCATCTTGATAGCTTTCTCGGTGGCTGTTTCCTTGTCCTTGATCACCCAGGCACATTGCTCACGGATGTTGGCCATCTGGAAGAAGAATGGGTTTAGCCCGGCGTCTTCAAGGGCATGGCGGAAGGTGGCTTCGTGCATCAGTGGGGAACAGGAAGCTACCACAATACGGTTAAGATTGTGTTCCTTGATATCGGCTTTGATCAGGTTCTGGCCGGGGTCGGAACACATGTAGTTGTATTCGCGGGCAACCACCACTCCGGGAAGAAAGCCGATCTTCTCGGCAACCTTCTCAACATCTACCGTGGCTGCGATATTGGTACCACATCTACAGATGTATGCGCCTATCCGTGGTTTTGATCTGTTCATCGGGCCAACTCCATGAGGGTGGTTTGGGTGAGAATCCCATTGATCTCAGCAAAGATCTGTTGATTGGTGAATCCCAATTGACAGGCGGCGCCGGAGGGACAGGCAGCCACACAGGTGCCGCATCCCTTGCAGATGATCTCGTTGACCTGCGAAATGGTCCTGCCGTTGTGATCAACGGTCTCTATTGCACCGAAGGGACAGGTATTCACGCAAATCAGGCAGCCGCTGCATTTTTCAGGATCGATCGAGGCGGTGAAGGGTTCAAGCACAACCCTGCCGTAATCCATCAGCGAGAGGGCTGCTGCCGCCGCCGCTCCTCCCTGGGCTACGGTGTCGGGGATATCTTTCGGTCCCTGGCAGGTACCAGCGAGAAAGACGCCATCGGTGGCGGTTTCAACGGGGGCCAGCTTTGGGTGCTTCTCAAGGAAAAAGCCATCCGGGCTAAGAGAAACGCCAAATGTGCTGGCGATCTTTTGTTGATCCTCCTGAGGTTCCATGCCCGTGCTGAGGATGACCATATCTACGTGGTTGGAGATCATATCCCCAGTGAAGAGGTCGGTTGTCTTGACGACCAGCCCTTCCGCATCTTCCGAGACGCTGACCTCTTCATAACGAATGAAGGAAACGTCTTCTTCCCGAACCCTGCGGTAAAAGCCTTCGTAATCCTTTCCAAAGGTGCGCATATCCCGGTAGTATTCGATCACGTTTGCGCCGACCATATCTTTTGCCAGATGGGCGAGCTTTAACGAATACATGCAGCATACCCGGGAGCAATATTCATTGTGATCTCCCCGGCTGCCCACACAATGGATGATGGCGATCTTCCTAGGTGTGCTGCCGTCAGCCAGACGAACACGGCCAGTAGTAGGGCCACCTGAGTTAACCATTCGCTCAAATTCAAGCCCGGTAAGCACATTCTCCAGCTTTCTGTAGCCATACTTCGGCGTAACTTCGGGGTTGAAATCCTTGAAACCAGTGGCGAGGATGATGGTGCCAACATCCAGCTCGACGAGTTCATCCTGCTGCTCGAAATCAATTGCACCGCGGGTGCAAAACTTCTCGCAGGCCTTGCATTTGCCATTTTTGAAGTAAACACAATTCTCGGCATCGATGCGCGGGATCTTGGGGACTGCCTGGGGGTATTGGAAGTGGACCGCAGTGCGGGTACCCAGCCCTAACTCGAATTCGTCCGGGATCTTCTTCCAGGGGCATTTTTCGACACAGGTTCCGCAGCCATTACATAGGTCTTCATTAACATAGCGGGCTTTTTTGCGGACAACGACCTTGAAATCCCCAACAACCCCGGAGACATCTTCAACTTCGGAGTAGGTCAGGAGGGTGATGTTCTTGTGGCGTCCAACGGACACCATTTTGGGGGTAAGAATTCAAGCCGCACAGTCTAGAGTAGGGAAGGTTTTGTATATCTGGGTCATGTGACCGCCAATCCCCAGTTCCTTCTCCACAAGGTAAACCCGTTTGCCAGAGTCTGCGATTCGGAGGGCGGCTTCGATACCGGCGATGCCTGCTCCAACCACAAGGGCAGTCTGCTTGACATCGGAGTATCTGGTTTCGATAGGGGTGTGGGAGGCAACCCGATTTACAGCAGCGGTTACCAGGTCGATGGCTTTGCGGGTTGCCAGGGCTGGTTCATTAGCATGCACCCAGGCGACATGCTCCCTGATATTGGTCATCTGGAAAAGGAAGGGGTTCAGCCCGGCTTCTACACAAGCTGTTCGGAATGTGGATTCATGCATCAAAGGCGAGCAGGATGCCACCACGATCCGGTCGAGTTCAAATTCCTGAATGTCCTGTTTGATAAGGGCCTGCCCGGGGTCGGAGCACATGTAAGCATATGTTTTCGCGACAATCACATTTGGCAGTTGGCTGGCGTGCGCAGCGACGGAATCCACATCAATCACGCCGCCGATGTTGGTTCCGCATTGGCAAACATATACGCCTATTCTGCAACTTTGCCCATTACTTCCGTTACTGCTTGATCCGACCATAGAGTGGTCCTTTCTCCACCAGGAAGATGGAATGAACTATGTATCGAACATTGCTCGAATTGTGTGACACGCAAATATATGTGGATGGTGGGGAATGGTGTTGTACCGAACGAGGCTAAAGCTGTGGCAGCGATGTGCTGGATTGTCCGGCTACGTGCTGGAGTGGCGCAACGATGTGTATAAATCTCCAAAATGTAGGATTATGTTGAAAACATTATAGCATATATTGTGAAAAAATCCACAAAATTGTGAAATAAGATACAAATGATATGATTTAGCTGTCATGGTATAAATTTAAGACCGATGGAGATATTAAAAGTTTTTGGGTTGATACTAGTTGTATGGCTGATGGTTGCAGGTTGCCGCCAGGCAGAGGTTGTGGTTCCACCCACCGAGGTTGTGACCCAGATGGCAACAGTAATCGAGAGCTCGCCTGTTGCGGCGACACAATCTCCGACCGTGGTGGTTCCCGCTGAAGCAATTTTTGTGCCGGTTGCTGTCTTCATTCCTGCCGGTAGTTTTTGGATGGGGGCGGAGGCGGAAATGGGCCTGGCGATCTGCGAGGAGAGCAGGGCAGGTTGCGCGCATGAGGATTTTTTGGATGAAGGCCCGGTGCGGGAAGTGACTCTGGATGCCTACTGGATCGATAAATTTGAGGTATCCAATGCCGACTACCGCCGGTGTGTTGAGGCTGGAGGCTGCGACCTGCCGGCTTTGCTGGAGTTCTACAACCACCCGGGCTTTGCCTATCATCCAGTATTGTATGCCAACTGGTATCAGGCTGGAAGGTACTGCCAGTGGGTTGGGGGTGCGTTGCCTACCGAAGCCCAGTGGGAGAAGGCTCGCGTGGTGATGATGGACGCATCTTTCCCTGGGGGGATGTTCTGAACTGTGGGAAGGCAAACCTGAAGGGCTGCACGCAAGGCTTGACGATGCCGGGGGGCAGCTTCCCGGATGGAGCCAGTCCTTACGGCGTCCTGGATATGGCGGGGAATGCCGCTGAATGGATCGCGGATTGGTATGACCCGGCAGGTTACGATCCGGGAGATATTCATAACCCAGACGGGGCTGTCGAAGGTGAGCTGAGGATAGCCAGAGGCGGATCCTGGAAAAATCCGTTTTCCGGGGTGAGGGCGACCAACCGGACTGCGAACTATCCGGAAGTATTCAGCAGCGGAGTGGGATTCCGCTGTGTGTATGACCTTCAACCTTAGGGTATGAGGATCAGATCTTTGAAGCTGACGCCTTGAGAGGGAGGATTGACGCCGAGAAGATCAGCGATTGTGGCTGCCATATCGGCAAATGTGTCCCGAATTCCAATATTCACGCCCGGCTGGATATATTTGCCCGTGAGCAGAATGGGGACAAACTCACGCGAGTGATCGGTGCTGGGGGTGGTGGGATCGTTGCCATGGTCGGCGGTGAGGATTAGCAGGTCATCATCTCTGAGGGCGGTGAGAAGCTCGGGGAGGCGCTGGTCAAATTCGACCAGGGCGTTCGCGTAGCCTTCAGGGTTGTTGCGGTGGCCGAAGTTGGCATCGAAATCTACCAGATTGGTAAAGATCAATCCCCTCTCCAGCCGGTCGCGCATCGCTTCAAGGGTTTGATCAACCCCGTCTATATTGTTTTTGGTGTGAACCGCCGAGGTGATCCCGACATTATCGAAGATGTCATCGATCTTGCCGACGGCATGGGTCATCAAGCCGGTATCTTTGAGAATGTCGAGCAAGGTGGGTTCAGGCGGGACGACGGAGAAATCCTTGCGGTTGGCGGTGCGGGTGAAAGCGCCCGGCTCGCCGATAAAGGGGCGGGCGATCACCCGGCTGACCTCATTGTCTCCGCGTAAAATATCCCTGGCGATTTGGCAAATTTCGGTAGAGTTCCGGTACCGGGATGATCTCTTCGTGGGCGGCAATCTGGAAGACACTGTCTCCGGAGGTATAGACGATAGTCTTTCCGGTATCGAGATGTTCCTTGCCTAGTTCTTCGATGATGACTGTGCCAGAGGCGGGGTAATTGCCAATCCAGCCGCGGCCAGATTTAAATTCATAGGCGTCCATCACCTCTGGGGGGAAGCCGCCCGGGTAAAGGGGGAAGGGTTGTTTGAGATGGATGCCCATCAGCTCCCAGTGACCGGTGGTGGTGTCTTTGCCCGGTGAGACCTCGGCCATCTTGCCAAAGGCGGCTGTGGGGGCAGATTGGGGTGTGATCCCGCCTACCGGGGCGATATTGCCAAGACCCATTTTCTCCATGTTGGGGAGAATGAGTCCGCCTACGGCGCGGGCAATATTGCTGAGGGTGTTGGAGCCAACATCATTAAAATCAGCGGCGTCGGGGGCTTCACCGATTCCGACGCTGTCCAATACGATTGCAATTACTCGATTGATCATCAAATCTCCCTGGTTAGCGTGTTTTGGAAATTCTGTGCAGTAATCATACCCCTAATATTTGGTACAATCCAGATATCAGGAAAGTAAACAAACGGTTGGGTAATTTTAGGGGAGAAATGAAAACTGGAAGGATGGTACTGGTGTCTCTGAGAAAAAATTGGTTGATTGGGTTGTTGTTGGTCTTTTGTGGCGGATTGCTGACCGGCTGCGGGGTGGAAATCGCGAGAGCCTCGATCCAGCAGGCAGGGGAATATCAGCTGAGCTTTGAGCATGATAGCTCAGATGTTACGCTGTGGACGGATCTGGATATTGAGTATCTAGACGAGACGACTGTCTGGTATGCAGTGGAAATCAGCAGCGATGGGAGATTGATTACTGAAGTAGTCTGTAACCCGTTTGACACTGATTATCGACTGATGTCGCGGCGTGCGCATGTGCGCGGTGTGACCAAAGAAAGCTACCTAGCTCCGATGCGCTGTGAGGTCGGAGATCTGCCACAAGGCGAGATTCGAGTTGAGATTCGATTGTTTGCAGATGGGGGCAGAATCAGGATCTTCCGGGCTGACCTGGTGGTCAAAGAAAAGGAGTAAGGATGAAGATCATTGCAGTAGATATCGGCACCGGGACCCAGGATATCCTGCTTTTCGACAGCCGGAAAGCTGTAGAGAACAATCTGAAGATGGTACAGCCCTCTCCGACAATGATCACCCACCGGCGAATTAAACAGACGACGCAGCAGAGAAAGAGCATCCTGCTAACCGGCGTAACCATGGGGGGAGGACCTAGCCATTGGGCAGTGGATGGCCACCTGGAGGCCGGTCTACCAGTGTTTGCCACGCCGGAGGCAGCCCGTTCCTTTAATGATGATCTGGAGATCATCCGCCAATCCGGTATCCAGGTGGTGAGTGAGGATGAGGCTGCTCAACTGACGGGGGATGTGCAGCGGTTCAACCTGAAAGATTTCGATTTCAAGATGATTGAGGCAGCATTCGCCAGCTTTGATGTCTCGCTTTCGGATGTGGATGTGATCGCCGCGGCGGTCTTCGACCACGGGGCAGCCCCTCCGGGGTATTCAGACCGGCAGTTTAGGTTCGATTATATACAAGAGCGAGTGAGGAAGGATCCTGCGTTAACCAGCTTCGCCTTTCTCGAGGCGGAAATTCCACCGATCATGACGAGGATGAAGGCGGTATCGGTGTCCTTGGCAGATGTGGGCTTCCCGTTGGTGATGATGGATACTGCCCCGGCAGCTGTGCTGGGAGCAATGCAGGACCCGGTGGTGGCGGCTGAGAAGGAGTTCCTGATCGCCAATGTGGGCAATTTCCACACGATTGCCTTCCTGATGAACCGGGGGAAAATCGGCGGCGTTTTTGAGCACCATACCGGGATGTTGAATACAGGCAAACTTGATGGACTGCTGACTCAACTGGGCGAGGGCAGTATCCGGCATGAGGAGGTGTTTGCCGATCACGGTCATGGGGCGTTAACCCTTTCACCTATGAGGACGAAGGATGGTGTCAGCGTCGCAATCACTGGGCCGCGCTGGGCGATGATGCGGGAGTCACGTCTGCGTCCATATTTTGCCACGCCATTCGGGGATATGATGATGGCGGGCTGTTATGGGCTGATCAGAGCTGTGGGGGCGCAGATGCCGGAGTATACTGAAGAGATCGAGGCTGCGTTTGGTCAGGGGCGTGATAAGCCGCCCTGGGAGCTTGCCTGAGTCTCAGGGGACCCGGTAGATCCGATCAAATTCCGTCTGGTAAATGATCTCATAGGGCAGGGTGAGCGGTTTTCCGTCGTTGTGGTCATTCTCAAATCGGCCCTGGTAGATATAGGTAATTCCCCACTGGTCGATGAAATCCTGGCGCCACTGGCCGGAGGTTTGGGGGAGAAAGAATTTTTGACCAGCTCAGACTTTCCCTCCATATCCACGGTTAGGTCAAAATGACCACTAAAAACGCGTCCTTTGCCATAACGGGGGAGCAGGTTACACATCGGGAATTCTGCCATCAGCAGGTCCTCATCGGTGGTGACTTCTGCCAGCCAGGCAGCCGTATCCAGCTCGATCTGTTTGTTGTAGTAGGGGAAGATATGATAGCTGTTGATCACCATGGTGAAATAGGTGATGAACAGGATCGTGCTGGGGAGAGTGAGGAGGAGGGTGAGATTACGGTAGAAAGCAGATTGTTTTCCAGTCCTGGTGTGGATCCAATTGAGCCAGATCTTTTCCAGCCCAACAGCTGCCAGGAGGCTGATAGGGAGATACAAGCCTGAAATGAAGCGGCCGGAGAAGCTGAAGGGTAAATAGATGGCGATCAGGTTAATCCCCAGCCAGAAGATCACAATTGGATGGTGTGAACGCTGCCACCATGGACGCACACCGAGGACAGCCAGCAGGAGCAGGAAACCGAACCCTACCAGCAAGCCCAACGGAGGGGGAGGGATGATGGTATTGTTGGTGACGATCAGCAGTTGGTAGAGTGAATCTTGCGGCAGGAAGAGGCCGTAATAGCCAAGGGCGACCACCATCGGCAGGCCGGCGGTGGCAAGCATGACGATCTGCTGCCAGGGAATTTGTCTATCTCTGATGGTTTGGTAGATCAGGTAGGCGGCCAGCACAAGCCCGTCCACGGCGGTGAGATAAGGGTAGGTAAGGCTGAGGCCGATGCCGGCGGCAGCGATTGATCTGGATGCCTGCCACCCTGGTTGTTTGAAGAAAGCCATCAATGCCTTGAAGAATGCAGCCTGGAAGGCGATCCCAAGCAGGAAATGCGGAGAGGCAAAAGCGCCGTAGAGCAGATTCCATTCGGGTACGAACAGGTCGGGGGTGATACGGGTAAGCTCACCGATGAAAGGCAGGACAATCCAGCCCAACCCGCTGGAGAAGAGGAGCATTAAAAAGGCGGTTTTGCGCAGACGTTCTTCTTCAGGGAAAGCGGTTTCAAGCAAGGCAAGGAGGTTGTTGATCGCCCAGAGCAATGAGATTATTTTTAGGAGATGGAACCAAAGGAAGACGTTGCCACCAAAAAGCGCCATCAGCTTGCCGGCAAACATATAGGGGATGAAGGCGAAGTAAGGCGGGAAAGATTCGGGAGTGAATTGTGGTTCAAAGAGCCATGCACCCTCAGCACTCTGGCGAATGGCGGAGAGATAGACGTTGAAGTCTGTGATGTTGAGGACGCCGCCGTTAAAGACAAAGCCCTGTGGAGAGGTGAACCAGTTGATCGCTTCGGGGATGTAAACGAGCAACAAGAAAACCAAAATCACCAGGAGATAGAATATTTTGTTGGGGCTGCTGAGAGTCTTTTTCAGTTGCATAAGGTTTTTCGTCCCGCAAGTGATGATTTGATTATACCAGCGAGTCGTAACCAGGTTTCTATCATTGGGTTTTGATATGAAACTTTTACCAATCTCTAACCGTATAGATTAGAAAGTTGAACCCCTCCGTGTTAGAATTAACAGTCCCTCTATTCGAAACATGAGGGCTGAGGATCTGAGGATGAGTGCAATAAATTTGAATCAAAATTTGTGGAGATGGGACTACAAGGCTGCCCGGCTGGTGTCGAATATCATCAGCCCGCCACTGGTATCCGTCCTGGGAATCCTGTTGATGGCTAATTTCATCGGGACGCGTGAGGCATGGCAATGGGCCTGGATATTTGTGGCGCTGGTTGTGCTGGTGCCAACCCTGTATGTGGTGCTCTTGCTGAAACAAGGCAAGATCGAAAATTTCCATATTCCCAATCGTGAAAACCGAAAAAAACCTTATCTGGTGATCATTGGCTCAAACCTGTTGGGTGTGATCTTGATGGCTTTGATGGGCGCTCCTTTCCTGCTGGTGGCTTTTGGGGTCATGGGGGTGACCCAATCGACGCTGCTATTCCTGATCAATATGTACTGGAAGATCAGCGGGCATGCAACGGCGATCTCCGGCCTTTCGGTGTTTATCGTGGCAGCTTTGGGCTGGTCGTTGGCGCCTGTTCTAGTGATGGTACCGCTGGTCGCATGGGCGAGAATCCGGACATACAGCCACACCTTCTGGCAAACGATCGCTGGAATCCTTACCGGGTCGACCTTCATCCTGACCACCTGGTTTGTTTTGAATGCGGTTTGGAGGCCGTAATTACCGATGCGAATTGCGATTTTTACTGAGACCTTTCTGCCAAAAGTTGATGGGATCGTTGTAAAAGTTTGCCGTCTATTGGAGCATTTGCAGGCGCACGGACATGAGGCAATCGTGTTTGCTCCTAGCGGTTCTCCCAAGATGTATGCCGGGGCAAAGGTTTACTCCTTCACTTCAATGGCTGTGCCATTCTATCCGGAGATGAGCATCTCGCCCCCGTGGGCATTTGTAGACCGGACGATCAACAAGTTCAAGCCAGACCTGATCCACCTGGTGAATCCGGTTTCGCTGGGATTGGCGGGTTTGCGTGTAGCCAAGTTGTATCAGGTACCGGTGCTGGCATCGTATCATACGGATGTGCCGGGGTTTGCGGAGTACTGGAACCTGGGCTTCCTCTCCGAATCGATCTATCGCTATGCGCGCTGGATCCACAACCGGGTGGATCTGAATGTGTGCCCGTCTGAATTCACCCGGCGCCAGCTGATCGAGCATAATTTTGAGCGGGTGGAGATCTGGCGAGGTGGAGTGGATATTGAGTTGTACAACCCGGCGAAACGGTCTGAAGAGATGCGTAAGTGGCTGAGCGATGATCAGCCAGACAGGCCGCTGATGTTGTACGTCGGCCGGGTCTCACCGGAAAAACGGATCGACCGGCTCCATCCGATCATGGAAGCCCATCCAGAGGTGCGGCTGGCAATTATTGGGGATGGCCCGAGCAAGACAGACCTTGAGGAGAAGTTCGCCGATACGGATACGGTTTTTACAGGGTATATGAAAGGTGAGGAACTGGCGACAGCTTATGCCTCGGGAGATATTTTTACTTTTACTGGTGATAAGGAAACCTTTGGCAATGTTGTGGTGGAGGCGATGGCATCCGGGCTGCCTGCAATTGCTCCAAACAGCGGCGGGGTGACCGATCTGGTCAAAGATGGGATTAATGGCTTTCTCTATGACCCCGCAAATCCGGAAAGCATTATGAAAGCGGTTGAACCGTTGATCAAGGATAGCGATCTAAGGCGGGAATTTGGCTTGCGCGGACGCGAGATGGCCGAACTCCGCACTTGGGAAATCACTCTGAATGAACTGATGGAAAATTACAGAAAAGTGATCGAGAAGGGGCAAGTTGGAGGCGGATATCGCTGGCTGATCTGGCAACGCGAATCGTTCGTGGACGGGTTCAGTGAATGGCGCGACCGGTTGACCAAATGATAGAAATATCTTAGAAATTCTAAATCACAGGCCTTTTTAGGCCTGTTTTTTGTTGATTGAATTATATGCCTATTCATATAAAAAATTGTATACATAAGCAGAATTGATGCCCCTTAGTAAGTAGAACGAATAATGAAATTACCACTTATTGATAAGAATTTATTATACTAATTGTGATTAACCTCACAAGTTGTTTTTAGTGAAAGTAGCGTGGAATGAAAAAAATATTGGCTTGATAATCATTGTCCTGATGGCTGGCTTGTTTGCAGGATGCAGTGCAAACCTGACGGTCGATACTTCGCATAACGAAATACAAATCGAAGAACCCGCGGACAGCAGCAAGATTGACTTGGTGCTGCCAACTGATGTGCCTGAAGTGGATGACGAGTGTTCTGCCTGCCATTCGGACAAGGACAGCGTTTGATCGATACTGCAGCCCCTGAAGTAGAGGTGGAAGAAGAATTGAAGGCGCGGGTTGAGGTGGCGAGGTGGCTCCGTTGGAGCCTTTGGAAAAAGTACTAGTCGCTTCCGAAGAATTCAGCGAGACCCTGCACGGTCAATTGCCATGTACGGCTTGCCACAGTGGGCAGGCGGGTGAAACCGAAAAAAAAACTGCCCATGTTGGTCTGGTGGCGCGGCCGAGTGAAGATTTCAATGCCTACTGCGGTCCCTGCCATTCTCAGATCACTGACGATTTCAGAGACAGCTTGCATCTGACCCAGGCAGGGTACTGGGATGTGATTGAAGCGCGGGCCGGGACAGATCACCATCCTGAACTTGATGAGATGTTCGGAAACCACTGCGATAGCTGCCATACTACCTGCGGTGACTGTCATATCAGCCAGCCGGCATCGGTCGGCGGCGGTTTCATTGACGGACATATGTTCAATCAAACTCCCTCTCTGACCCGCAACTGTACTGCTTGCCACGGCAGCCGGGTGGGGAATGAGTACTTAGGAAAAAATGAAGGCATTATGGCTGACCTGCACTTCCGCCAGGAGCGGATGGCCTGTGTGGACTGCCACAGCGTCGATGGAGATGCATAATTCGGATGGGCTGTGCGAGGATTGCCACACTGGCACCGGGCCTCCGATTGTTGAGGTGACCCATCGGTACGACGGCCCGGCCAACCCAGCTTGTGCCGATTGCCACCTGGACGCAACTGCTGGCACAGATGGAAATGTGATGCATAAACAACATGGTGGAGAATTCCAGTGCCAGATCTGCCACTCGGTAACTTACAGCAGTTGCGACAGTTGCCATGTCTCGATCAGCGAGAAGACCGGTAACCCCAAATTTGAGACCGCCGGTACCTACGGCACATTTGTGATTGGAAAGAATCCGCTGCAGAGCTATCACCGGCCGGAAAAGTTTGTAGTCCTGCGCCATGTGCCAGTCGACCCGGATAACTTTGCTTATTATGGTGACGATCTGCTGCCCGAGTTCGATGCCCTGCCGACCTGGGTGTATACCACCCCGCATAATATCCAGTTGAATACCCCGCAGACTGAATCCTGCGAGGCTTGCCACGGCAATGCCGATATCTTCCTCACCGCTGACAAATTGAACGAAGTGGAACTTGAAGCAAATCTATCAGTCATTGTGGATGAAATCCCTGACCCATTTGGAACACCCTAAGACTGTTGTAGAGAAAATACGGATTGAGCATAATTAGTAAAAGGAGAAACAAAATGAAAAAGTTGACCTGGTTAATGACAATTGTCATGCTGTTGGGACTCGTTCTCAGCGCCTGCGGCGGCGACGCCACCGTAGCAGAACCAGCAGTGGTGGATAACACCGCTGAAAAAATACTGAGGTGACCGAGCCTGAGCCGGAACCAGCGGTTGAAGAACCTGCTATGTTCGACAACTCAGAACTGGATGCGCATGTTCGATGTATTCATTGATGATATGGAAGGATACAATACCATCAGTCTGGATGCATTGAACACTGCTCTGGTCGAAAATCCGCCATTCCTGCTGGACGTCCGCAGCCCAAGCGAGGTGGAAGAGAGCGGTCACATTGAAGGCTCTGTGCTGATCCCCCTGCGCGACCTGGCAGACAATCTGGCTTACCTGCCCAGCTTCGACACCCCGATCGTGTCCTACTGTGGCAGCGGCTGGCGCTGCACGATCGCCCTGACCATGCTGGAAGCTATGGGATGGGAAGATGTGACTGGCCTTAAAGGTGGCAGTTATGGTGGTTGGGCTGAAGCTGGTTTGCCGTTGTTGAAGGCGCTCCCGCTGAAGCCGAGATGCTGAACGCCGCTGAGATTGACCCGGCTGTAGCAACCTACTTCGACGAAGTTCTTGAGATGTACGTGCCTGAAGGCTGGGGTGTGGTCAAGGCTGATGCTCTGAACACGTTGATCGTAGAGAACCCGGATCTGATCCTTATCGACGTCCGTACCGCTGGTGAAGTTGAATCCAAAGGCGCGATTGATGCTCCGAATGTAATCTATATTCCCCTAGAGGAGTTTGTGGATCGCAAGGCTGAATGGCCGGCAATGGATGCTCCGATTGTAGTGTACTGCGGAAGCGGTCACCGCTCCACGATTGCAGCTACGATCCTCTGGTCTTATGAATATGCCAACGTTGGCAGTCTGAAAGATGGATTCGGTGGCTGGACAACTGAAGGCTATGCCACTGTTGGCGGCACTCCTGACCTGGATGCAGCTTTCACTGCCTTCCTGGCTGACATGGAAGGATATAACACTATCAGCTTAGATGCGCTGAATACCGCTTTGGTGGAGAACCCGCCTTTCCTGCTGGATGTACGCAACGCTACTGAGCCTGAAGGCAGCGGTTACATCGAAGGTTCGGTGTTGATCCCTTTGCGCGACCTGGCAGACAATGTCACATACCTGCCCAGCTTTGACACCCCGATCGTTTCCTACTGCGGCAGCGGTTGGCGCTGCACGATTGCTCTGACCGTACTTGAAGCCATGGGTTGGGAAGATGTGAAAGGCCTGAAGGGCGGCAGCTTTACTGGCTGGGTGGACGGTGGTTATGCGTTCGTGGAAGGTGTGGAACCGGAAGCTGAGATGCTGAACGCCGCAGAAGTTGATGCTGGCACAGTTGCCTACTTCGACAACGTACTGACCAACCTTCCTGAGGGTTGGGGCGTGGTGAAAACTGACGCCCTCAATACTGCTCTGGTTGAGAGCCCGGAAATGATCCTGATCGATGTCCGCAAGACGAGCGAACTGGAAGAGAACGGCATCATCGAGTCTGGTACCTGGATCCACATTCCGCTGGAAGAGTTCATCTCCCAGAAAGCCAACTGGCCAACTGAAAAAGAGGCCAAGATCGTGGTGTACTGTGGCAGTGGTCACCGTTCCACAATTGCGATGACAATCCTGAATTCCTACGGATTCATGGATGTCGGCAGTTTGAAGGATGGGTTTGGCGGTTGGGCAGCTGAGGGATACCCTGTAGCTGATTACGTCGCCCCCTAACCTGGTAATTCGCTAGAAATCCAGAAGCCTGCGGTATTTCCGCAGGCTTCTTTTTTAAATCCAAGACCGGGATTTTTCCAGGTGAGGAAGCCAGACTTGAGCATCTTCTTGCGTAAATCCAGTTGGTAACCTGCGGATGAGAGCTGATTGGCCGTCTCGATGAACCACTGGCGGAGACTGTATTCCCGGTAGCCGATGGTGGCAATGGCGGCAGCTTTCCAAGCAGTGAAAAAATTTTGAATGCAGCTGCCGGTTTCCATCTGGTGAATCAGGTTTTTGGGGAGGACAGGTTGGAAGATGGCGGGTTCAAATCCCTGGCGAAAGTTGGTGCTGAAGGTGATCGCTTCGTAGGTCAGAGATCCGGTATCCTGTTTGCGCAAAAGGTTTGCCGTCCACGTGCGGCCAAATGGGTCGGAGGTACCTTCGATCAGCAATCCACCGGGGATCAGGTAAGCAGCCAGGGTTTTATAGGCTTCGGAGACCTGGTCCGGGCTGTACTGACGGAGGACATTGAAAGCTCGGATGAGCCGGACGGATTCATGCTTACTGAGGGGGAGATTGAAGCCTCCGAGACGAAAATCCACCTGTCTGGATCTGGAGGAGGCTGCTGCGGCAACTCGTTGGGGATCGATCTCAACTCCGATGGTATGTAAATGAGGATTGATCTTGTGGAAACGCGCGGCGGATTCCAGGGTAGTGGTGGGTTCAAATCCATAACCGAGGTCGAGATAAACCCATTTCTGGCCGGGTGGGTCGGGCATTCGGAGGAGGTTCGGGTCATATCGGACGAGGAAGAGATCCACCCGCCGGAGACGGTTCTGGGCGGTCTTTCCTCTGGTAGGCTGACCGAGGGGTTTTTTAGGTTTTTCCATCAGGCATATTATAGTCTGCCTGAATAGCGTTTAGGGCGTGGTTTTGAGCGCGGTTACCACCCTTGTGAACCGCTCGGTGGCATCCAGGGCAACTTCCCGGATGTCTTGATTATCGGCGAAGACCTGGTTGGATAGCAGCAAGGACTCAGGGTTGACCAGGTTGACGAGGGTGCCCAGTTCGTTCTCTTCAACGGTGATATTGCAGGGGAGCAGCAGACCAACCAGCGGGTCAGCCTCAATTGCTTTGTGCGCCAGAGGGGGATTGCAGGCACCGAGGATGACATATCTTCGAAAATCCTGGTCTAATTTCTGCTTCAGCGTGGCTTTGACATTTATCTCAGTGATGACGCCAAATCCTTCAGCTTTCAGAGCTTCAATCACGATAGGAAGGCTTTGGTCGTAATCACCGGTGAGTTGAACAGTGAAGGCGATCTGATCCATTGATTTCTTTCCTTGTTATCTTGATTATCCGTCAGGGTTGGATCGCTGACCAACGGTCAGCCAGTGTAGCGAATGCCTCAACCCCCACCAGGGGAGCAGGAAGAAGCGCTGCTGACGCCAGAGCCTGAGCCGCCCAGTCCGGCAACCAGGGAGAGCTGTCGCTGGACCTTACGGCTGCCACAGGTGGGACAGGCAACATCATCCATTTTGCCGGCACTCATCACCAGTTCCTCAAAAATTTCAGTGCAATCATCGCAGATAAATCCGTAGAGCGGCATTGTTGTAACTCCAATAAATTATGAAAGTATGTGCAAAAGCGAATACATTATACCAGCGTCCTATTGGGCAGATGTAAAAGAAATATTAGAATTAGGTATTCCGGGTGAATATGTGGTAATTTATCATTAGTGCGGGATTATTTCCCTATTATAATATGAAGGATAGGATTGTATTGAAAAGAATTAAAAATGGATTGATGATGGAGGAAAAATGTCTGATAATTATTTATTAGTGGATGGAGCGGGGAAGGCAACTGAGATTAAAGGGGATACGAAGATCGGCCGGTCGAAAACGAATGATGTGGTGCTAATCGACCAACTCGCTTCCCGGCATCATGCGACAATTTACTTTGAGGGGGATGTGTTGATGATCCGGGACGAGCAGTCGGTGAATGGTACAATCGTGAACCGTTCTCAAATTTATGACCCGGTGGTATTGAAGGACAAGGATACCATCCAGTTTGGGGATGAAATCTTCACGGTGCGTGCGCCCCTGGCAGAAGCCAAGACGATGCTAAAGTCGGAGAAGGAAGTCGAGAAAATGATCTCCAAGAGTGGGGATGATCCAGCCACGCCCAAGACAGCTGCCAAGAAATCTCAGTCTACCAAAGCCCCAGTCACAAAAGCCCCACCTAAAAAGGCAGCGGAACTAGTTTCGGAGATGCCTAAACCTCCAAAGAAAGCAGCTGAGCCTGCTCCACCGGTCCAAGCAATCCGCCAGCAGATGGAGGCTGAAGAGCCACCGAAGAAAACAGACAATAAGAAAATCCTGATCATCGCCGGGGCAGCGGTGCTGGTACTCTGCGTATGCTGTATCGTCACGATTGTGATTTACCAACAAGTGAGTGGCGGGGGAAGCCTCTTTTAGGTTCTGCGATGCAGATATAAAAAAGCGAGGACAACAAAGTCCTCGCTTTTTGTATCTACTATTGAGACTTTATGCGTCAGCAGTGCGTATGGCTTGTAAGGCCAGGTGGTGGAGTTTACCGTTGGAGGCGATCACGCCCCGATTATTTGCACAGGGTTCGCCCCTGAGAGAAGTCAAGTGGGTTTCCATCCAGGTCGGTGATCTTGCCACCAGCTTCTTCACAAACGATCGAACCAGCAGCCTGATCCCAGATTTTTTCTTTGTAATCCGGCATCTTTGCAGAGATCAGCCGGAAAATGATATCGCCACCGCCAGCAGCAAGTACGCCGTACTTGGCCTGGCTGTCCATGCGGACTGGTTCGGCAGCTACGCCCATCACCTCGCCGATCATATCCAGCTGGGTGACGTTGGTGTGGCCGGATTCGAAGGAGCGCAGGAATCCTGGCATCTTTGGGATCTTCCATATCCGAGACTTTGAGCTGGGTGAATTCCAGGGATCCAGTCAAGTTGGTTGTCCAGGTGCCTTTGCCGCGCTGGGCAACGATCAATGAGCCAGGGCCGCCGATTTCCGGTGTGAGTCCATCGGTGAGGTTGGGGCAGGCGAGAACACCGATCTGCACCTGGCTATCTTCGACGAGTGCAAGGGCAACGGCATATTGTTCTCCGCGGAGAAAGCCCTTGGTGCCATCAATCGGGTCAACGGTCCAGAAGCGTTTGCCGGTTCTTTTGCGCCGTAATCGATCAGGTCGGCAACATTTGTCCCTGGTCAGTTTCTGGATTCGGGTTTTGATATATTTTGTGATGATTTGAATGTGTTTTCTCCTTCTCTCCTCACGGAGGACTCGGCATTTTCTTCACCAACGAGAACATCCTCGGGGAAAGTGGATTTGAGCAAGTGAGCGACCAGTGCCTGGGCAGCAAAGTCTGCGATGGTGACTGGAGAGCGATCGTTTTTGGTCAGGGCTTCCGTGACCATTTCGGCCTGGATGTCTTTGACCAACAAGGCAGCCTGACGGGCAGCTTTGATCGCAAATCTAATTTCGGGGGTAGTCAAGTTCTAAGCATTTCTATATTCCTTTTGTTGGGTTTCACAAGGGAGAGATTATACTACAATAAACTGCCTGCTGGTACTGAACTGCGGTCGAAGAATGTAGAATTGATTACAATACATGGCAATAACAGACTTACATGGAGGATAGTACAAATGACGGAAAAAACGGCTTACTTCGGAAAGATGCTCTCCCCGGAAAGCATTTGGGCGGGAAAAGAAGTATTCCCCACCTGGGATGATTGGGATGAGGAGTTTGAGGCTGTTCAGGCAGAACTTCCCGGTCTGGCGGAATTTGAAGGCAGATTGCTGGACGATCCAGCCAATCTGGTCAGAATGGATGAAGATATACCAATGATCTCAGCTTGCGGGTTGGCCGGCTGGGGATGTTTGCCCGTTTTGCTGCCACTGTGGACAGCACTGATATTGAGGCAAAAACGGCGATGGGGCAGGCTTCCGGGCTGACGGCAGCTTACCGCGGGGCAACCTCATTTGCGCTGCCGGAAATGTTGAAGGATACCAGAGAAATTATTGGCATGGGCAGCGAGGAAGACCCAGAGCTCCAGTGTACGCGCATTACTTCGCCAACCAGGTTCGCCAGCAAGGAAATCTGCGTTCTGCGGAGGTTGGAGGAAGTGCTCAGCGGGTTAGGCCCTCCTTTGATGCGGTTTACCAGACCTTCACCGAACTGGTGAATACCGATCTGGTGTTTGAGGATGCGGTGGATAGTGAAGGTAATCAATATACGATCAAGCAGAGCACTCTGTCAAGTTCGCTGCAAAGTCCTGATCGGGAGCGGCGCCGAACAGCCTGGGAAAACTATTTTGATGGATATAAGGCGATGGAGAATACCCTGGCGGCAAATTATATTGCCTGGATCAAGCAGCAGGTTTTCCTGGCGCGGGTGCGAGGGTATTCCTCGGTGTTGGAGATGCGTCTAGCGCCATTCAATGTGCCGCTGGAGATGTTCCATAACCTGATCGAGACCTTCAAAGAGAACCTGCCCGTGTGGCACCGGTATTGGGATGTGCGCCGGCGGGCGCTTGGGCTTGATGAGATCAAACCTTATGATCTTTGGGCGCCGATCGGCAGCATCCGCCTCAGATCCCATACCAGCAGGCTGTGGAATGGATCTGCAGCGCTCTGGATCCCGATGGGTGAGGAATATGTCCCCGTGACCCGGAAAGGGGCCTTAGAAGACCGCTGGGTGGATTGGGCGCCGAATATCGAAAAAAGGCAGGGGGCGGCATCCTGGCGGCGGTTTTTGATGAAGCCATGGATCTTTATGAGCTATAACGATAGCGTCTTCTCGATGAGTACGCTGGCTCATGAACTGGGGCACTCGATTCATACATACCTGGCATCTGAAACCAGCCAGAAGTTTACTTTGGGTTTGGATCTCTCTCCAGCACCGTGGCTGAGACAGCCTCCAACTTCAATCAGGTGATGACGCGGGCCTATCTGCGAGAAGTAAAGCAGGATGACCCTGATTTGATGATCGCGATGGTGGAGGAGGCTATGTCCAATTTCCATCGGTATTTCTTCATCATGCCGACGCTGGCGCGTTTTGAGCTTGGAAGTATTTACCCGGGCCGAGGAAGGCAAACCCATTGAATGTGAAGATTTTCAATCAGATCATGCAGGAGTTGTTTGCAGAAGGCTACGGCGAAACGCTGACTGATGATCCGGAAAGGACAGGGATCACCTGGGCAACCTTCCTGCATCTGTATATGCCGTACTATACCTTCCAGTATGCGATCGGGATCAGTGCGGCACATGCTGTTGGAGAGAAAGTGCTGGCTGGCGATATGGATGCCAGGGATAATTACCTTGAGTTCCTGAAAGCTGGTGGTTCTCGCTATACCATGGATCTCTTCGAGCTTGCAGGTGTGGATATGACCTCTCCTGAAGTGGTGCAGAGCGCTTTCAAGGTGATGGAGGAGAATATCGACCTGATGGAGAAACTGGCTGGATAGGGTGACGCGCAGGTCTTTGGAAAAAACCTTCTCAGATCAGCAAGGTTAGTAGATGTTTATCTAATATGGTGGTACAATCGCTTTTGTCGATTTTTCACAATGACGTTCGCATTCCGACATTAAGTGAGGCTGTAGTGGAGACTGATAACGACCCAAGATCAAAAGCCAGCAATAATCCGGGAGTATATCCAAAAAGTACGGGCATTCAAACCGAATGCCCGTTTTTACCTTGTTAGTGTGGTGATGACAGGGGCAATCATGGGGGCGTTCAGGCTGCTGTTCAACTTTTATGTGCTCAGCCTGGGAGAAGGCTTTGATGAAGCTTTGCTGGGAAATCTGATCACGACTTCGAACATGACGGCATTGATCGTGGCCCTCCCGATGGGGTATTTGATCGACGGATCGGGCGCAAGAATTCCCTGCTGGTGCGGACGGTCCTGCTAAGTGGTGCAGTGATTGCGATGGCTTCGTGGCCTTCGGTGGCTGTTTTTTATCTGATGAATGTGGTATTTGGGTGTGGCAATGAGTATCGGGTCGGTGGTGACCGGCCCCTTCATGATGGAAAATAGCGATGAGAACGGAGCGAGCCTATCTGTTCAGCTTCTCATCGGGATTGCGGATGGCCGCTGTCTCTGTGGGAAATTGGGCGGGTGGATACTTGCCGATGTGGATGGGGAGTACCAGAATGTGAGTGCGGATTCTTCATTGGCGTATGCCGGTGCGTTGCTGGTGATCGGGGTCGTGTCATCGATTGGGTTGCTGCCGGTGTTATTTATCCGCAGGAACCGGGTGGCTGAAATGCGGGATGGGATTTTTGCACCGATCACTTTTGCCAAAGAAAACCCCCGGATGTTGGGGAAATTATTTACGCCATTGTTGATCGTTTCGATTGGGGCGGGGTTATTTGTTCCCTTTATGAATGTATTCTTCAGGGAGCAACACAACCAATCTGATGCTGTGGTCGGGTCTCTGATGGCCTGGGGTTCGCTGGCGATGGGGGTGGGTCTGATCATTGCGCCGCCTCTGGCAGATCGATTGGGCAAGCTCAGGTTGGTGGTGATCACGCAGGCATTATCGATCCCGTTCATGATCATGTTGGGATTTTCACCACTATTTCTGGATGAGTGCGCTGGCGTATTATGTGCGCATGGCGCTGATGAATATGAGCAGCCCGATCTACCAGAATTTTGTACTGGAGCAGGTCAAACCCACCGACAGGGCCACGGTTGCCAGCCTGCACAGTATGGTGTGGTCCTTTGGGCGTTCCTTCAGCCCCTCGATCAGCGGCTATTTGCAGGTGTCATCTGGTTTTGGGCCGCCCTTCCTGATCGCGATTGGTTTGTATTCGGTGGCGATTTTCCTCTATTGGGTTTTCTGGCTGAGGCGGGGAAAAGGGGAAAAGCCGTTGGCGTGCGTCTAAGGCCAGCGGTTGGCATTCTTCCAAATACAGTTGGGCAAAGCCCGCCTATTTCTTAACCAGTTAGGGAGTTGGTGTGGGCGTGGGGGTTGGCAGGAGATCTACCTTATCCACATAGATACCCTCAAAAGCGCAGTCCCCTTTTTTATTGGCCAGTGTGCAGGCTTCAAACTCGATCAAATAGGTATCATCCTGGTAGGGGTCTCATCGGGATTATGGCGTATCCGGTTTTGTAATATTTCAAGGTGCCGATGGTCATCCGGCATTCTTTCGGGCTGTGGGAGAATTGGTTGGAACTTATCCGTGGTCTGAAGCAGGTTTGGGGAGGTATTGAAAGAGCTGTGCCCGCCAGGATCGAAAACCGGCAACTGGTATAATTCCTGAACCATGATTACGAGGGCATATTGCCCGTTACACTGTATCAGTCCTTGTTCGTAAATGCGGAAACTGGGTTTAGGTGTATCTTTGGGTGTGCTGGTAGGACGCAGGGTGGGCGGGGCGGAAAAATGAGGGAGATTGGCGGCAGGGCTTACCAGAGAAACATATTCCCCCCAAAGCCAGCAGACATCATCATCTTCGTCTTCTGCGAATGGATTCTCGATAACATAATAATTTTCGGCGATATCGGATGCAATGATGTCTACGTTGGTGCCAGCCGGGATCAGGACGATCCAAGGGTAGGATTTGCTCGGACCAGAGCGGCAGTTGGTGTCACCGGTTACCATCGCCTGAGCCAGCGGGGTGGCGGTGAGCGTGCTGGTGGAAGTGGGTGTCTCGGTGATGGTGGGGGAAGGGCCAGGTGTGGTCGGTATCAGCGTGCGGGGTTTCTTCGTGTTTGTGGGGGCATAGGTCTGAGTGGGCGGCAGGGTGGGAAGGACGCTATCCGTCTTTTGAGCGATCACCTCGGCGGTTTTGTTCAGATATGCGACACTGGTGAGATGGGCTACCGCGGTCTGTTCCAGGGATTCTGCATCCAGCCGCGTAGAGAATAAACTGCATGCCGGCAGCAGCGCCGGGAGGAAGAAGACGAGGAGGATCAGCAGCCGCGGAGTTTTCAATGTTCCCGGGGGTTATGGATGCCAGTGAGGTCGTAGGTCATCGCGCCAGTGATCTTCACCGGGATGATCTGACCGATCCTGAGTGATTGGTTGGCTCTGGGATGAGGTTCTACAAAAACCAGGCCGTCGATCTCGGGTGCATCCCGGTAGGAGCGGCCGATAGCCAACTGTATGCCGGATTTATCGGAATCGGCAAATCCATCGATGAGCACATCCAGGGTCTGGTCGATGAAGGCCTGGTTATTGCGCAGCGAGATGCTCTTGCTGGAGGGTCATCAGTCGGTCCAGTCGTCTCCTGCTTGACCTCATCAGGGACGGGATCACCGAGTGGCTCGCTGGATGTGCCAGGCTCAAAGGAGAAGGTGAATGCGCCAACCCGGTCGAATTTGAGTTCTTCGGTGAAATCAAGCAGGGTCTGGAATTCCTCTTCGGTTTCACCAGGGTAACCGACGATGAATGTGGTCCGAATGGCCAGTTCCGGCATGGCTAGGCGCATTTTCTCGATCGTGCGGTAAACCCACTCGATGTTGGCCGGCCGGCGCATCCGTTTGAGGGTATCAGGATGGCCGTGCTGCAGGGGGATATCCAGGTAGGGGAGGATCTGGGGGTGTGCAGCCATGGTTTCGATGAGTTCATCGGAGACATACCCGGGATAGGCGTACATGATGCGGATCCAGTCCATCTCAGGCACTTCATTGGTCATGCGCTGGAGGAGCTTGGCAAGCCCGTGTTTCAGACCCTGATCATGACCATAGTCGGTGGTGTCCTGGGCGATCAGAATGGTCTCACGTAACGCCGTTTTGCTGCAGCAGGCGGGTTTCGGCAATGATCGCATCTAATGGGCGGCTGATTACGGTTCCCTTGATCAAAGGAATGGCACAGAAGGCACAAGGTCTCCGGCAGCCATCGGCAATCTTGATGTAAGCGCTTGGGCCATCAATGGAGATGCGCGGGATGCCTTTCTCATCCTCTCCGACGTTCAGGGCATCGTTGGGAAGGTGGTAGAGCGGTTCGGGGTGTTTCCGGGAGCGAAGTTTGTTGACCAGATCGAGGATATCCATCCAGCGGCGGGTGCCGAGAATGCCATCGATCTCCGGGACGCGCTTGAGTACTTCGGCGCCGTATCTCTGGGTGAGGCAGCCGGCAGCGATCAGGAGTTGATCCTCAGATTTCCCAGCGGCCAGGTCGGAAAGCGCCTGATAGGATTCTTCTTTGGCTGGCCCAATGAAACCGCAAGTATTGACGATCAGGATTCCAGCTTGATCCGGATCGAGGGTGTGGGCATATCCATCCTGAACCAGTAATTGGCCGATGGATTCCGAGTCTACGGTATTTTTGGCACAACCTAGAGAGATCAGGTGAAAGGTTTTATCGGGCATAGTTTTTGTCAGGGTTCAACTGAACGGGATTTTACTCAATGATATCATGGTCAGGGAACTGGTGTGTTTGGTTCAGGGGGCAAGTCCACATCTTCGGTGGGATCGCCTTGGGTGTGATTGTGGGCTGTTTCGGTGGCTAGCGGTGTTGCTGCGGGCACTTTGGTCGGGCGGATGACGCCATCTGTGGTGAAGATCAATTCAGTCACTTCCCCAAAGATGCCGAGTACGCCCTGGTCCTGGTCATTGAAATAGACCTGCAGGGCAGCAGCATTGCCAGTAAGGACGCGGATTTCATCTGTGGCAGTAAAAGTGAGATTGTTTCCGGGGTTGGTTCGCCCATCAAAGGCGACTGTGCCATCCACCGTGACTTTCAGGTATGCGCGCTGGCGGACGATTACAAATACCTCCAGGGTGGTGCCGGGTGCTATCTGGACAGTTGGGATGGGGGTGGCGGGTTGTTCGGGGTCATCCAACATCAAGGAAGTCTGCCATTATCAGCAGTCTGGGGGGGTGGTGTGGTTGTCGGCGGATCGGGTGGATGTGGGCAGCAGGGCTTCAACCAGCGATGGGGCAGTTGGCTGTGGGGCCTGTTCAGATTGGGCGCGCGTCACCCGGCCAATCCCCCAGATGGTGAGACCAACAACGATGATCCCAACCAAGGTGATCAGAATCAGATCCGGGGATAGGAACATGCGTACCCATTGGGGCACTTTGGCAGTTTTGCGCCGGGGGCGGGGGCTTGGGATATTTTGCTGTCGTTGGCGATTGTTGGGTCTGCCGCTCAGAGAGACGAATCAGGAGTGCTTCAGCATAGCGGTTCATGATCTCTTCAGGTTTGAATTCGAGGAAGTTGAGGTAATTGGTTAGCATCCCGCGGGCCTGGGCAGGGGATGGGAAGCTGTCGAATTCCCCGTTTTCAATGAAATCTACATAGTGAATTGGGATGTGGGTGTGGGCTTCGATATCATCTCTGGATAGGCCGAGGATCATCTCGCCGGTTGTGCGGAGGGTTTCACCAATTTCTTTGAAGATCAGGTGATAGGAGATCTCGCTATCCGCAATTGATTCTTCAGACCTACCAGATTCCTCAGGCTGTGCTGGTTATCTCCACTCTCTGGGAATCTCGAGAAGATCGTTCATTCCAGTTCAAGGTATTTGGCGTAGGAGCGGATGAAACCGCGTGCCTGGGTGCGAGAAGGAATCTGTTCAAGCGAATTATCTTCCAAGGCTTGAAGATAGGAGGCGCGGATATGCAAGCGACTCAGATACCTTTTCGAGGGATCAAGCCTCGGGCGATCCTTGCTTCACGCAATTTTTGGCCTGTGGTTTGCTCCATGGTTCAATTTATAACATAAAAAGACTTGCCCCTGTTCAATATTTGTGTGGGCAAGTCTCTTTTAGTTGAAGTTAGTGTGCTTCGGAGGCAATTAAAGCTATCAGGAAGGCAGATTATTCTGCTTCCTGATCTTCTACTGGTGCGTCTGCTTCAGGGATTTCTTCCTCAATCTCTGTTCAGCAATGATCTCTTCAATTTCAGATTCTTCAGCTTCGAGATTCTCAGCCTCTCTCGATAACAGTTCGATGATTCCTCAACAGCCGGAGATTCACCAGCCAGTTCTTCAGCGAAGATCATGTAGTTCTCAGGTGCTTCGCCTTCGCGGTAGACCACGACGCTGATCTCGGGGATCAGATCCATTGTCAGGCGGATCTTCACCAGGTGCATACCAAGCATGCGGAGCGGCTGTGAATCGATCTGACGTTTGGTGAGGTTGGTACCCAACTTCTCGTTGAGTTCATCAGCGATCATCTGGGTGGTGATCGA
Organism: uncultured Chloroflexia bacterium; assembly: GCA_963722735.1. Lineage (GTDB taxonomy): Bacteria > Chloroflexota > Anaerolineae > Anaerolineales > UBA11579 > UBA11579. Next base: position 75,907 of record CAVROH010000016.1, on the reverse strand, counting down.
GCCGTACAGTTTGCCGGTTTCACCTGCGCGGGCAGCGAAAATTGAATATCTACCAACTTCTCTGCAACCACGGACATCTCCTCATTGAGGACTAGAGCGGCGCTTATCGGCATCTACCTGGATACGTTCTGCCTGAGCAAGAGCGCCAGGCGTGGCCAGGGTAGCTAATCCCTGGGGATTAAATAATTGCGTCCATAACCGTTGGCTACTTTTTTGACCTCTCCGGCCCGACCGAGGTTATAGACATCTTCAAGAAGTAATACTTTCATTTTACAAGCCCTTTCATAGTTAGTTGATGTACTGGGCGAAGGGTACAACGCACCAGCCGGGCGCAATTCTACCATTGATGACTGATAAAGTCGAGACGGATTTGAGACACAATCACTTGAATGTGCGTATGGAAACTCAATAGTTTTAACGGGCACCCGACCAGGGAGAATTCTGCTGTAGAAGTTTTATTCAGGTGAATACCAGGATCAATTACTCCCAGATCACTCGTTGTATATGCGTATAGACAGTGAAACGATGGCCGCGGGCGTATCCGATCAGCGTAATCCCGAGTCTTTCAGCGAGTTCAACTGACATCGAGGTGGGTGAGGTGCGCGAGATCAGCAGGGAGGCTCGCAACCTGGCAGCTTTCTGGAGCATCTCGGAGCTGATCCGGCCAGTAGAAAGGAGAATGGGATGCTCGACGGTGATGTTTTCGAGCAGCATTCTGCCGGCGATCTTGTCGAGGGTGTTGTGGCGGCCGACATCTTCTGTGTGCAGGATGATCCCTTCAGAGATAGCCAGGGCGGAGGCATGCACTCCGCCGGATTTCTTATATAAGTCCTGAGTACCCTGGAGACCTTCGGTCAAAGCGAGGATCTTTTCTGGCTGAAGGGTGAGTTGATCTTTGGGGATGGGCTGGATGTCTTCCAGAATGGCGGCTGTGTACCCTCCTGTGCAGCCAGAGGTGCGCCTCCAGTCGGCTGGCTCGTCCACGGTGCGGTTCAGCCACACATCCACGTTGTCATGATGCTCACAGACCCGAATATCCTCGATCTCGGATGCGCCGGAGATAATCTGCTCGTTGTAGAGGAAGCCAACCGCCAGCGCTTCAAGGTGGATGGGCGTGCACATAAAGGTGAGCCAGACCTTGCCGTTTACGGTCAGCGAAACAGGCTGCTCGACGATGATGTCGTCGTCTACATTTTCGGTTTTGCCATGTGAATAACGGCGGATGCTGGAGTGGATATAGGTATCGATCATCTTGGGTCTCTTAGTTTTCAATAGTGGAGAGGGCGACTGCGCAGATCTTGTAATCCGGGATCTTTGCTCTGGGATCACGGGCATCCAGAGTAAGTTCATTGGCGGCGGCTTCAGCAAAATGGAAGGGTATGAATACTAAGCCGCGGGGTGAACGCTCAGAGATCAAGGTTTTAACTTTGATCCTGCCGCGACGAGAGGAGACATAGATCCAGTCATGATGCTGGATACCATAACTAGCGGCATCCTCGGGGTGGACTTCCACCGTTGGTTCCGGGTAAATGTCGTCCAATTGGGAGCGTCTGGTCATCGTGCCGCCGTGCCAGTGATACAGTACCCTCCCGGTGGACAGGATAAAGGGAAACTCGTCATCCGGAAGCTCCTGGGCGGTCTGGAGTTCAAGGGGCGTGAGCTTGCCTTTCCCGCTGGGAAAGGTATCGGTGAAAAGGTAGGGCGTACCAGGATGATCGGGTAAAGGACAGGGCCAGTGCACCCCGCTCTCGGCCTGAATGCGCTGGTGGGTGATCCCCTGGAAGGGAGGTGTGAGAGCTGCCATTTCGTCCCAGATCTGAGCTGGGGAATCAAACTCAAAACCAGCGCTTTTTTGAGCGACCATCAGGTTTTCAGTCCGATTGGCAAGATCGCAGACAATCTCCCAATCTGGTCTGGAATCGCCTGGAGAGGGGATTGCCTTGCGGATCAACTGGACGCGGCGGTCACTGTTGGTGAAAGTGCCGTCTTTTTCCGCGAAGCTGGCAGCCGGCAGAAGGATGTCGGCATAAGCGCCAGTCTCGTTAAGGAAAATATCCTGGACGATCAGCACCTCAAGACCCCCATCACATGACGGGCGTGGCCGAGATCAGGCTCGCTCATCATCGGGTTTTCGCCCATGACATAGTAAGCCCTGATTGCCCCGGATTCAACCGCATCGACCATTTCCATGGTGGTGAGACCTGCTTCGGGGTTCAATTCCCGATTCCAGGCACGGCTGAACTTGGCGATCTCAGGATCGGTGACGCTTTGATAGCCGGGGAAGACTGCTGGTAATCCTCCGGAATCGGAGCAGCCCTGGACGTTGTTCTGCCCGCGCAGGGGGTTGAGCCCTGCGCCTGGTTTGCCCAGGTTACCAGTCAGAAGGGCGAGGTTGGCGAGAGAAAGAGCATTATCGGTGCCATGGACGCTTTGGCTGATGCCCATCCCCCAGTAGATAGCAGCTTGATCGGCATTGGCATAGGTGCGGGCGGCTTGCCGGATCATGTTCTGCGGGTACGCCGGTGACCTCGGCAGCCCATTCCGGGGTGAATGATTTTATTGAATGGGCATATTCATCATAATCCTCGACGCGCTCTGTGATGAAGTCTGCATCATAAAGTTCTTCAGTGACGATCACATTGGCCATCGCCTGGAAGAGGGCTACATCGGTGCCGGGATTCTGTCGCAGCCAGAGGTCGGCAAATTGGGTCATCTCAATTTGCCGGGGATCGACAACGATCAGTTTTGCGCCGTTCTTGACGACTGCTTCACGTAGAAAAGTGCTGATCACCGGGTGGGTTTCGCTGGTGTTCGATCCGGTGACGATGAAAACCTCCAGGTCTTTCATCTCGGCGATCGAGTTGGACATCGCAGAGGAACCAATGGCGATCTGCAAACCGGCGACAGAAGCGGCATGGCAGAGTCGGGCGCAGTGATCGACATTGTTGGTGCCCAGTACCGCCGCGAACATATTTCTGGAAGACATAGTTGTCTTCGTTGGTGGCTTTTGCTGAGCAAAATGCACCGATTGCATCCCCACCGTGTTTTTTGACGATTTGGCGATAGCATTTCCAGCGGCAAGATCAAGGGCCTCATCCCAGGTGGCGCGACGGAAGCCTTCCATGCCCGACAGGCTTGCGGGGTATTGTTCCCAAGTCCTTGCGGATCATGGGGAATTGTGAGCCGGGAGGGGTGGTGGACAAAATCAACACCAAAGCGGCCTTTGGCGCATAAGCGACCAAAGTTTGGGGCGGTGTCGAAGGGCGCATCGATTCGGAAGATCTTATCATCCTTGATCTGGAGGTCGATCTGGCAGCCAACACCACAATAAGGACAGGTGCTGCGGACAGAACGGGCGGTATCAACCATGGTGTCTTCTTTGTCCGCTGCTGTTGGCGTGATTTGCGTTTTTCCTGCCGGATCTGGTCGATAATCCATCCCCTGGTTCAGGAAAAATTCGGTTTTTCCTATCAGGGCGTTTGTTGGGCAAACGGCGACACAATTCCCGCAAAAGACGCAGGTGGTCTCCGGCATGGGTGCATCGAAAGAAAGTACCGATCCTGGTTTCGTGCCCGCGGCCACCAACTGAAAGTGCATAAGTGAACTGCAGGTCATCTCCACAGGCTTGCACACAGCGCCAGCAAAGGATACATTTCTCATAATCTCGGATGTAGAAGGGATTATCATCCAAGATTTCATGGTCTCGCCTTCTTGCTTCAGGGAAACGAGTCGGGTTGGCATGATACTCATCCATCAGATCCTGAATTTCTGGCGCTTCAGAAAGGTCGGTGCTGGCGTTGAGCATCTCCAGGATGGTGCGGCGGGCTCGTGGTGACGCGTGCGCTGTCAGTTGTGATCACCATACCATCTGCGACTTTGGTCACACAGGCGGGAGCCAGCGTCCGCCAACCCTCAACCTCAACAACGCAAATCCGGCAAATGCCCTCAGAGGTGGTGGCGGGATGGTAGCAGATCACGGGGGTGGCACTTCCCGGCTTCCGGTGATTGCTTCCATCAGGTGGCGTTGGCTTGGATCTCAACGGGGGTTCCATCAATGGTCAGGTTAATTTGATTGCTCATGATCGAGATTCCTTGGTGGTCGATCAATTTGGGCCATAGTTCGATGGCGCTGAGGATGGCCTGGCTGGCGGTTTGGCCGAGCCCGCAGAGAGAAGCGTCTGTCATTGTCCAGCCGACATCCTGCAGGCGCTTCCAGGTCTCCATCAAGGGTATTTCCGGCCAGACAGCGGGACATGATCTCTGCCTGACGCTGGGTGCCAACTGGCAGGGATAGCATTTGCCGCAGCTTTCATGGGCAAAGAAGTTCGGCCAGTGAGGAGAGGATCAGTCGAAGATCTGTTTGGTCATCAAAGACCATGATCGCTCCGGAACCAATGGAATGCCCAATTTCCCGGAGGTTTCCTCAGTGAGAAGGATGTCCAGGTTGTCCGGGGTGACGAATTTCCCGGCAGCGCCCCCAACAAGACTGTGCCGAGATTTCGGCCTCCAGGTAATCCACCAGCCAGATCATAGATCAGTGATCTGCAGTGTGAATGGCTCACTGATCTCATAAACGCCTGGTTGGGAGATAGCCCCAGAAACAGAGAGAAGCCTGCGGGCCGGGTACCATTTTCGAACCTAGCTGGCGGTATTCATCAGGGCCGATCTGGAAGATCAAGGGGATATTGGCGATCGTTTCCAGATTGTTGATCACAGTGGGTTTGCCAAATAGGCCGTGGGTGGTGGGGAATGGGGGTTTAATCCGAGGGAACCCGCGTTTGCCTTCGATCGATTCAAACAGGGCGGTCTCTTCGCCACAGATGTAGGCACCGCCCCCGCTTCTGATCTCGATATCAAAGTTGAAGCCGGTATCCAGAATATTCTCCCCGAGGTAGCCAGCTCTCGGGTTTCCTGGATGGCTGATTCGATTGTTCTGCGGGCGAGGGGATATTCGCCCCGGATGTAGAAAAAGGCTTTTTCAGCACCGACCGCATAGCCAGCAATGATCATGCCTTCAATGATCTTGAAAGGATCTCCAAGCAACAAGGCCGATCCTTGAAGGTGCCGGGTTCGGATTCATCCTGGTTGCAAACTAGATATTTGGGGGTATCTTCTACCTGCGCAGCACTTTCCCATTTTAGATCCAGTTGGAAAACCGGCACCGCCGCGTCCTCGCAGGCCTGAATCCTTGACGGCCTCGATCACATCTGCTGGCTGTATGGAAAGAGCAATCTGTAGGGCTTCAAATCCGCCGCATTCCAGGAAAAGTTCTAGGGTGTGTTCAACATCCTCATCACACCATTGGGTAATCATCCGGGTATCACCAAACAGAGCGGATTTTATCCGTTCAGGGGGCGAAGAAAGATATTTTCGGCTGAAGCATGGCCAATCTGGAGTCTGATCGACGAGTGCAGCCGGGGCATGGTCGCAGAGACCAAGGCAAGCAACTTCTTCCAGACTGGCGTGTTCGTCCAGTTTTTGGCTGAGTTCTGATAGAAGTTGCTGGCCACCCCTGGCAGCGCAAACCGGGCTTGTACAAACGGAAATATGTGGCGAGCCAACCGGGGTGGTTTTCAGAATGGAATAAAACTCTATCATTCCGGTGATATCTGCCAGAGGAACCTTCAGGGCTTCTCCGATTTCGCTGGCTTGTTCCTCAGGAATAAATCCAAACAGGTTTTGAGTTTGAAGTAAAGCCGGGAGCAGCATTGTTCTCCCGCGGATCGAACGCTGTCGAGATAATTCGTGAAATCACTCTGTTGGGTTGGTTGTCGCCATCAAGCCTCCTGGAAATTGAGATGGGAGTATTATATTTTATTTTTGTCTATTTTGGAGAAAACTAGTCTGAATTAGTTTGATGTGACCGGAAAGAAAAAAACACTTCAATAGAGGTGTTTTTTTATGGCGGTCCCGACGGGATTTGAACCCGCGATCTCCGCCTTGACAGGGCGGCATGTTAAGCCAAGCTACACCACGGGACCAGCGGACGATAGTTTACCATAGCCAGGGGGGGTAGTCAAGAAATTTGGAGAAGCTGTTCTTCAGTATTCTCTAATTGAAGTATTGATCATGTCAGGGTACTTGATTTGCTATGAAATTTCAATCAGGTTTTCCTTGATTTTATGAGACAATTAGAGTAGAATGAATGATGTCAAATCGGTGATAAATGATGTAGCCATAGTAAACTATTCTCTGATTGGTTTGCTGTTTAGTTGCTGATAGCATTACTGGTTTTGGACTGTCCTGGTTTGGGAGCCGGAATCTGTTCAGGCTGAGGAAATTCTTTCATATACCCTACAGATGAGCAGGCATTCCTGGCTGTGCTAGGCGATTATATGACGATAACTCGGGAGACAGCCGACTGGCGGATTGGGTGAGATCGAGCGGTCCGGCACAGTTTGCGGTATACGATTGCGCAGGCGGGTGAGAATCGTTGCAGATTATCAGGATTTTGTGATGTTGATGGCGCGTCAGGATGAGAATGGTGAGTGGTCGGCAGTGGCGCCTGAGGTTGTGGGGAATCAGGTTTATAACCAGTGGCTGGCCGAACATGCCAGATGATCTGGTGAATGGCCTTCGAAAAATCATATTACTATCTTTACGATGAAATCGCTATTTCAGCCTTTATTCATCCCGGGCTGTTCCTTTCATCATTTCCCCTGGGCGATTACGACGAGAAGCCGTTCTCGACTCAGAAGGATGGCTCATACCATACTCACCAACTGGATTTTGTGATGCGGTCAATTGATGATATTTATGCCTCAAAACCCGGGCTGGTGATCTTTGTGAAAGACAGCAGTGGTGTAGGTGGTTGTGATATTGATCTTTGGCCGTGGGCAAATATGGTCGTGGTGCAGCATTCCGCGACCGAATTTTCCTGGTATGTTCATCTGAAGCAGGACTCTGCCACTGTGAATGTGGGTGACCTGATCGGGTATGGCACCAAGATCGGAGAGCAGGGGAATACCGGGTTTTGCCTGTGGAACAACCGGGATCCATCTGCATTATATGGCCTCGAATGCGATTCCTTCCGGTTGGCCGGACCCGAATGTTCCGAATTATGCCCCCTGGCCGCCGAGCGGATCGATCTATCCCGACTGATTTTATTGAGTCCAGCTATGCCGCTCTGGTATGGGGATGAATATTATGTGTCTCAGAATGCTTCTCCGCCTGGGGCATGCAGTATACCCCGTCCGCAGGTTAATTTCTACGATAATACCTACTGTAACAGTAATCTGTATTCTGCTGAATTCAGCAGGGCTGCTGGACCTGGTTCACATTGGGGGCGGATGCCAAGTTGGAATCGATTGAGATCCCAGCAGGGATGGTCTGCTGCGCTTATCTGGATCAAAATGAACTGGGAGCAAAGACCTGTCTGAACCAATCGGATAGTATGCTGTGGGATAATCTTTTCAGCAATGGAGAGCGGGTAGCGAATAATGTGGTTTGGGCACGGTTGTATCATGTACGCTGAATTGCCCGTACCCGATTGAGCAAGGAATTACTCTCTATCCGCAGACCAAATTTTGGGGGAATCCCTTTGTGGGGGTGGTTGGCGATAATTTCGTTCCAATGAACCTGGGTATCAGGTGGGATCTATCTATCGTGCCGGATGGGTATTCATCAGTGATCTATGACCAGGATAATCAGGCCGGAAACTCGGTTTGTTTGTCCGGTTCTGCCTTGGATCTATCACAGTTAGCGGCTGGCCTGGGGGAGCAGTAGAATCGGTCTATTTATTCTAGGGTGATCAATGTGACCCTGCTGCCGAATCCGGTGCCCCAACCGGTTTTGATCAAACCAATGAATAAGGGATTGCTTATTCAGAGAATCCCGAAGTCTGCTGGCAGATGGCTGAGGACATGGTACGATTTCAATGTGCACATTTTCAACGACATCATTTCAAGAAACGAGTGGGTGGATTAGAAGAGACCTGCTGGGTCTCACCAGAGTTGGTGGACTAAACCGGAACATTTTCCTGGCGGGTTCAGGCACAGAAATGACGATTAGAGGTGATTGGTGACTGGAGTGCAACATTTCAAGTTCACACTGGTGGAGGATACTAATCCGCCTATCAGCCGAATTCTCCAACCTCGAAGAAGGTGAGGAAGTTGTGCGCCCGCGCAAATATTTTCTGTTTTGCGCAGAAGATGCGGAGACTGATGTGGCGAGGGTGCATTTCTTTGCCTGGTACGATGATGGTTCCGAAGCGGTTATGACTGGCACTATCTTGGGGTAGATGAGGATGGTTCCGACGGCTGGCAGGTTGTCTGGAATCTGGTGCCAGTATCTCACAGGATGCTGCGGTCTGGGCTTACTGCAGAAGATATGGGGGGAAACTTCAATTCAGTTTATATCTCGGAGCTGGCGGTCATGGATACCTCCAGCGGGATGGCGGTGATTACTATCAAGACCGGCCTGGAAAGGTGAGGCACAGTTATGCAGGGATTCCAGGAGAAGCCATCACCAGATCCGGTGGAAGGATCAGCCCGATGGACCCGCTGACAGAATCCTACCTGAACCAGTCGAGGAATGATATGCCTGACTGGCCAGTGAGAAGCCGGTTGAAGTGTTGATGCCAAATCCGCCGGCCGTGGTGTCTCCAGTTTTCAATGAGACTTTTATCAATCAGAACAGATTGAGTTATGTTGGGAAACGGCCAAATGGAGGCAGTTGTGAGTATCAGGTGGAGGTCATCGGCGTGAAGAATTGACCAGTCCATGGATGTCGGGACCTGCTGGAAGCCACTGGGCTGGAGGCAGGCAGCGGGGATTATACTTGGCGAGTGAGAGGCGGGAAGCAGGATGTGGGGGATAGTGATTGGAGCGCGAATGGGGTTTTCAGGCTGGCGGATGATGAGATTGAGCCAACCGTGGGATTCTTTTCTCCATGGAGGGTGAGGCTTCTCGGATGAGATCTTGATCCGAGTTTGAGGCCATGATTAGGAAAGCGGAGTGCAAATGGCACAGGTTTTGGCCTGGTATGATGCGGTGTGGGGCGATGGCATGAACTTCGAAGGAAGCCCACATCTGAGAATGATTTCAGGTGACCTGGGATATTTCAGAAATTCCGGCACAGAAAGCTCAACTCTGGGTGTATGTGGACGACAAGGCGGGAAATTTGGGATCGGCGGTGGTTCCTGATATCCAGTTAGCGCGAAAGTATCAGTCAACCCTGGGAATGCATAAATATCATAAATCCCTGTGGATGTGATGATAAAATTGAGGGAAGGTTGAGACTATTCGCCGGAAATGGGGGAATAATTTTCCAGTATGAGAGATGCAGTTTCCACATCGGGGGTAACTAACCAGATGGTTTCCATGTCCAGAGGCAATGATACAACTGGTCTGGTATGGTGCTCTTTTCGCAGGTTCGATTTCGTTATCCGGGCTTCCAACCCGCCAACCATGCGGGAGGCATGTTGCTCTGAGGATAAGTTCAAACTGGGATTGCTCCCCTTCAGTTTCCCATAACCAATGGATAGAGTAGAATAGTTTGGCCAGAGGAAGTTGGTAAAAATCTGGGTCAGGTCGCCATCCCAACCGGCAGCTGCCCGCTGGGCTGTTTGTGGATCAAGTTGAAGATATGGGTTAAGGTTATGGGTCAGCAGGAGGTAAGTTTTCCATTCTCCTATCGGGCCTTTGTACAAGGGTTCCCAATCCTCACCGAGGATACTCGCCAAGATCTTTACCAATAACGCCGATTGGTTCTTCTCCTGAAGATATTTTTCTGGGTGGAGAAGCTGCTCTGTGGATTTTGGCGGATCTGTGTAAATGCGTTCCAACCCGGCCGAACCTTCTGCCTTGAAAATGGCTTCGGCGAAATTGAGCCGAGCTGATATGGGACTTTCGATCAATGTGTCCATAAGTTGGTTGCCGGAGGGGAGATGCGGCGTGAAGGTTAACTTGGTGTTGGTGCTGGCAATGTCATGCAAGGCTGACTGGTTTAAATTCTCTGGCGGCCCATTGGTTTGCAGTGAATGCTGCTTCTCCTTTGACAACCGCATTCCAGATATCACATTTTTCAGATGGCAGGAAGCATGGGAAGGAAATCTGGAAAAGTGGAGACTCCGGGAATTGGGCGTATCTGAGCAATTGAACACTACCCTGGGCATAGGAATATTTCTGGTAGTCGGTAAAATCATAGCCGAAGATCGCAATCGATTGGTCTTGTGGGATTGCGAGCGTGCCGTTGGGATCGACCCAAAAATTGGCATACAGGGTCACGAAATCATCCTCGGGGGCAGCCAAACCAATTGCCTGGTAGAAATCGTGGTTGTTCGATACCTGTTCTTCAAATTCGGGAGCCCATCCCAATTGACCGGATCAAGCCCTGCAGTTCAGGTTCTGAGATGGCATAGCTTTGAATTGGGCATCAATCTGGGCCCCAAGCAAGATGACTAATTGGGATACGGCGTGTCCAGTTTGTCCTGCATGATACCGGTGGGAGGGTAAGTTGCTCCCAATCTAGAAGACCGCCAACCTCAACAGCTGGGTGGGGGCTGGTCGGCTGTGGGGATAGTGGGGTTGGTGGTCTGCTCAATAGGCTTCAGTGGCGATCGTGTTCCAGAGTAGGTGGTGAGTGCTGTGGTTGGCGCTGGTGGCAGTTGGTTGGCTGCGGCTGGAGGCTGCTTGTCTGAGATTAGGGGCGTTGAAGGGCAATCATTGAAACAACCAGGATGACAGCGGCAGCCCCGACAGGAAGTAGCTGCGCCTGATGCCAAATACCCTCGCGGCCTTCTCTTTCTCCTCAACTTCTTTTTGATTGCATCCACCCTAGGGGTGAAATCCGGTTCCTGTTCTTCAGCCGGGTCGAATTCCTTGAAGCTTCAACTGAATTGCGGAGTGCATCCAGGGGATCCAGTTCTTCAGTTGGAGTGTCAACGCCAACTTCTTCAGCGGAATCAGGGGCAGACTGTGTTCTGAGGGGCGGAGGGAAAGATGGGGCTAATGTCCTCATGATCGGAATGCGGTCGGATCGACAACTTCGAACAGATCTGTTCTCATCCGGCAATCTCTCCGCCCAGTTCCAGCAGTCGCTGACGGGCTTTCTCGCTATCGGGTTTGAGGCGCATTGCCTGTTGGACGGCATTGATCTGTTTTTCAAGGTCGGGGATGGTATAGCTGAGCATGAACCAGGCCTGGGCATTTTCCGGATCCTCTCGGAGGATTTCCAGGAGGATTGCTCTGGCTGATTTTGTGCGGCCCTCTCTGATTAGATCGCCCGCTTTTTTGAGTGATTCTCTTGGATCTTCTGTCATATTTAGGTACCGTCTCGTCGTGGTTGTCTGGATGTGTATGATCTGGAGCTATCAATGGAAGGTCTTTTCAGTAATTCTTCGTCTTCCTCAAAATCAATTTCATCAAAACCCTCATCTTCCCAGGAGTCTTCATATTCATCGTAATCTTCGATCAGTCATCGTCCATCAGTGCATTACTGATGAATTCATTGGAATCTTCAGTATATGTCAGGCATCCATCTTCTGGGTCTATCTCAATAGAGGTGGCTATGCAAAAGCCTTTGGATAGAAATACGCAGTCTTCATATAGACATCGGATTCTTGGCATGGAGCTTTCTCCTGTTAATTGGATTGCTCATCAGTTCCATAATGAGTTCTGATTGAGTGTACATAAAAATTTTACACCATGCTTGGAAGAATTCAAAGAAATTATTCTCTAGATAATAGGAGGTGAGAATATCTATTAATTTTAGCATACCTAGGTAGATGTTTATCCGGGTTTTATGCGGCGAGCTTCCGTTACGGTGGGGAGGTTTTCCAGCAAGATTCAGCAGCCGGCTGAGCTGAGAGATGTTGTCTACATCCAGGGTCAGGTCGAAAGTGGCCAGGTTCTGGGTGACATCTACCTGCACCTGCTTCATGTTGACGCCTTCTTCGGCAATTACCGTGGAGACATCCCTGAGCAAGCCGTCTCGGTCATATGCGGTTACTCGGATATCTACCGGATATGTAGCTTTGGCTTCTCCCCAGGAGACTCTGGCCAGTCGCTCACGGTCTTTGATACGTAAGATGTTGGGACAATCAGATCGGTGGATGGTAGCACCGCGCCCTCGAGTGATATAGCCAACGATCTCATCTCCGGGGGCTGGTTTGCAGCATCGGGCAAGGGTGGTGAGAAGGCCTTTCAGGCCCAGTACGGTTACCGAATCCTCGCCAAAGGTGACGGTATTGCAATCATCGGATGTTTTCTTCTGCAGATATTCGAGGTAGCTGTTGTTTTCATCCCGCTCTTTGGAGGTGATGAAGTTGATGATCTTGTTGATGCTGATATCACCAACGCCGATAGCGGTATAGAGTTCTTCGGGGGTCTTGAAGCCAAATTCAGCGGCAGTCTTGCCGAGGTTGATATCGCTATTGGAAATCGATAGCCGGCGAAGCTCCTTATCCAGCAGGTCTTTGCCAGAAATGATGTTTTGATCCTCATCCTGTTTTTTGAACCAGTGTCTGATCTTGGATTTTGCCCGATTGGTGTTGACCAGCTTCAGGTTTGGATTGAGCCAGTCCCGGCTGGGACCGCCGCGTTTGGCGGTAAGGATCTCTACCTGGTCTCCAGTCTTGAGCACATAATCGAGGGAGACCAGTTTGCCATTGATCTTTGCGCCGCGGCAGCGGTGGCCAACTTCGGTGTGCACGTGGTAGGCAAAGTCGATAGAGGTAGCGCCAGAGGGCAGGTCGATGATGTCGCCGTTGGGGGTGAAAACATAGACCCGGTCGCTGAAGACATCGGTCTTCATGCTGTCTACGAATTCGCCGGCATCCTCAACTTCCTGCATCCATTCCATAATCTGCCGGAGCCAGACAATCCGGCGCTCGTAATTTTCATCTCTGGGAGAGCCTTCTTTGTAACGCCAGTGGGCGGCAATACCGTATTCAGCCCCCTCGTGCATTTCCTGGGTGCGGATCTGGACTTCGAGCGTCTTGCCATCTTCGAAAATCACGGCAGTATGCAGGGATTGGTAGAAATTATCCTTGGGGGCAGCGATATAATCATCAAATTCCCCTGGCAGAGGGCGCCATTTGGTGTGGATCAGACCGAGAACGCTGTAGCAGGTGGGGATGTCATCTACGATGATGCGGACGGCGCGAACATCCCGGATGGAATTGAAAGCCAGTCCTTTTTTATACATCTTTTTGTAGATTGAATAGATATGTTTGGGGCGGCCGGTGACTTCTGCCATGGATATTGTTTTGGGTGAGAAGGGCTTGCAGAGAGTTGACGATTTTTTTTACCTGCTCCTCACGTTCGGAGCGCCGTTCGGCCAGATTCTCGGCGATTTCCTTATAAGTATCGGGGTTGGTATATCGGAAGGCCGAGATCTTCTAGTTCCCATTTGATCTGCCAGATACCGAGGCGGCTGGCGAGTGGGTGCGAAGATCTCCAGGGTCTGGCGGGCGATGCGGCTGGCGTTTGGCTTCAGGTACATAACCCAGAGTGCGCATGTTGTGGAGCCTGTCGGCGAGTTTGATCATCACCACACGGATATCTTCACCCATTGCCAGGAAGGTCTTGCGCAGTGTTTCCTGGGCAAGTTCGGCTTTGCGGCTGCGCTGGCGGGTAAGCTCCTCATCCTCTGGGTCCGGCAAGACCCCGTCGGGCGGCGATAGCGCGCTTGTTCTTCGTCCTCAATACTTCCAGTTTCACCTGGTCGATGATTCTGATCACCACGGGAGACTCTGGGCAGATGGGTCAGTTTGGTGACGCCATCCACCAGCTTGGCAACCTCAGAACCAAAGTTCTGCTCGAGTTCTTCGAGGGTGAGTTCTGGTGTCTTCAACGGTATCATGCAAAAGACCTGCGGCAACCACATTGGCAGGCACGCGCAGGTCTGCGAGAATTGCGGCAACGGCAACACAGTGATTAATATAAGGCTCGCCTGAAGCGCGTATTCTGCGTCCGATGGGCTTCTTCTGCGACACGATAGGCGCGTTCGATCAGATCCCTGTCTGCCAGGGAATAGTAGGCAGGAAGATTCTCCATCAGCAGATCGAACTTCATTGTGGATACTATTATAATCGGAGAGGGGAATAGGGCAAGCAAATCGAAAAATCCGCCGCCAGTGCTGACGATTTTATTGACAAATATGTGATTAGCGGTAAAATACCATTTGCCTTATGCCGAAGTGGCGGAATAGGCAGACGCGCTACGTTCAGGGCGTAGTGGGCTTCGGCCCATGTGGGTTCGACTCCCACCTTCGGCACCAAAAATCCCCTCAATCCGAGGGGATTGTTTGATTATAATAGTTGGCAAAAAACTTGCAAAATATCAATTAATCTCAGCTTGCCCAACCTAGCATGATGGAGTAAGATGAAGTCATGAAAATGCTGCAAGCATCCTGGAAAAGAATAATCAAGATCGGGGGAATGGTCCTGCTTTTATTGATGGTCATGGATCTGAATTCCCGCATGGTGCAGATGTACAGCCTGCAGGGCGAGAATGGAAGCCGAGTATGCCCGTGTACAGGAATTGGAGGCTATCGAAGCTCAGTTGGATGAGCAGATTGCCTATGCTTCATTCGGATGATATTGTAGATGAGTGGGCGCGTTCGCAGAACTGGATGCAGAAGGAAGGTGATTTTGTGATTGCCCTGATCCCCGACCGGCGAGCGCCCACCGGAACCTTTGACCGAATCCTTCCAGCTCGAACCAGAATTGGATAATTGGGATGCCTGGATGCTGTGGCTGACCTATCAGCGAATAAAATAATTTGACAAAGCCCCTCTCTCATAGTAAACTTTTTCGGCTGACATGGCGAGGTAGCTCAATCGGCAGAGCAACGGACTCATAAGCCGTGGGTTGAGGGTTCAAGTCCCTCCCTCGCCACAGGAAGGGCTGTCTCAGACAGCCCTTTTTGATTAGCAACCATGGATTTGTGGGAGATGTTAGTCTACGGTTATGGCGAATTTTCAGAATTCTTTGAACCAAATAGTGTAGTGGTGATCGGTGCTTCGAGAGATCCACAGAAGCTGGGTTACGGCGTGACCCGCAACATGATCGCCAGCGGATTCAGGGGGGAATTGTATCTGGTCAACCCGAAGGGGGGAGAGGTATTGGGGCGGGAGTTGCTCACCTCGATTGATGATCTCCCGGAGGGGATTGATCTGGGTCTGGTAGTGGTGCCAGCGAAATTGTGCCCGAAACCCTCCTTGCGTGTAGCCATAAGAGTATCAAACATTTTATTATTCTGACCGGGGGATTCTCGGAAATCGGGAGCCGAAGGGGAGGAAATCGAGCAGAAAGTCGCAGAAATCATCCAGGCTGAGGGATTACGGGTAATCGGGCCGAACTGTATCGGTATTCTGGATACATCACTGGCCGCTGGATACGACCTTCATCCAGCCGGTGAGGGTAGTTACCGGGCGAAGTAGCTTTTATCACCCACTCCGGGGCATTGGGGGCGGCAATGATCGATTGGGCCAGGGGAGCGGGCTTTAATTTTTCCCGGGTGATCAGTCTGGGAAACCAGGTCGATGTGGATGAATCTGATGTGCTGGTACCAACGGCTGAGAGCGATCGAGACCGCAGTGATCACGATGTATATCGAAGGGATCTCGGATGGGCAAAAATTCGTACGCAATGCTAGCTTTGCCAGCGGTAAAAAGCCGGTAATCGCGACTGAAAGTTGGGCCGTTCGGCTGCCGGACAGAAAGCTGCCTCCTCGCATACCGGGGCAATAGCGGGTGCAGATCATGCCTTTGATGCGGCTTTTCGAAAAGCCGGTGTGTTACGCGCCAGCACCACCGAGGAGATGTTTTCCTGGGCGAAGATGTTTGCTTGGTCGGATTTGCCAGAGGAAATCGGGTGGTGGTGCTGACGAATGCCGGGGGACCGGGTGTGACCGCTGTGGATGCGATCGAAACGCAGGGCTTGCGGATGGCAGAGCTTTCTGAGAAGACTAAATCAGCAGCTGCAGAAGATCCTGCCGCCAGCAGCTTCGATTGCCAATCCAATCGATATGCTGGCTTCCGCCTCTCCACAAGTGTATGCAGATTGTCTGGAACTGGTGCTGGCTGATGAGGGCGTCGATATGGTACTGGTGATTGCGCCACCGCCACCGATGTTTGAAGCGCTTGGAAATTGCCAAGAAACTGGTCCCTATCATCGAACAGACAAAGAAACCTGTTGCTGTGGCGCTGATGGGCAGTGTCCTGGTCGAGGAAGCGGTGGAATACCTGCGTGAGAAGCGGATCCCTGAGTTCTCTTTCCCGGAAGATGCCATCTCAGCGATGGGGGCTTTGTGGCGCTACCAGGAATATCATAGATCAGAGAGGTAAGCGCAAATGCCTGATCAAATGGGAGCTTTCCGTGGAGAGTCCCACAAGATAAAAAGGAAATCGCTGACCCAATTGGAAGGCGTTCAAGGATTTGCGGACCCTGAATTTACTACTAGACCTGCTGGGGGCGTATGGGCTGCCAGTCAGCCGGCTGCATTATGCCGATACAAGCGATCAGGCTGTGACGGCAGCGGATAGTGCGGGGTATCCGGTGGTGATGAAGATCGCAGTTGAGGGGATTTCGCATAAATCCGATATGGGCGGGATCCTGCTAGGGTTGGAAAGCAGGGATGATGTGATCGATGGGTTTGAGCAGTTGAAGAAAGATCCTTCCATTCATCCTGCGCATCAAGGAGATTTTGGTGTTCATATCCAGAAAATGATCCCGAAGGGGCAGGAAGTGATCGTTGGGGTGGTGCGGGATCCGATCTTTGGCCCGCTGGTGATGTTTGGGAGTGGCGGTACGGATGTGGAAGGGTATGAAAGATGTGGCCTTTGCGTTAGCGCCGCTCTCGAAATCGGAGCTGGAGCATCATGGTGGAAAGTACATGGGCGGGAAGAAAACTGCATGGATACCGGCAATATCCCCCCAGCAGATATCGAAGCCGTGAAGGATATCCTTGTCCGGGTTGCCCAGGTCATGCTGGATCTTGCCGAAGATCAAAGAAATCGAGATCAATCCTCTGATCGTGCTGGAGGAAGGCATGGGTGAGTGGGTTGTGGATGCCCGGATGGTGTTGTGAGTTTTTGGGGATTTCGATGATAGAATCAGGCATTACACTATTAGGTGAAGTGAACATGGACGTTTCTATTGTAATTCCGGTCTATAACGAGGCACAGTCACTCCCGATCCTGCAAGGATCAGATCTTCACTGCGATGTCTGAAACGGATGTCAGCTGGGAAGTGCTATTCATGGATGATGGCAGTAAAGATGACAGCCTCACAGCCCTGGAATCCCTGGCAGAAGAGGACCCGACCATATCCGGGTGCTGGCTTTCAGGCGCAATTTTGGGCAGACCACGGCAATCTCCGCGGGGATCGATCATGCTGCAGGTGGAGTGATCGTGCTGATGGATGCCGATCTGCAGAATGATCCTGCGGATATCCCGATGCTGTTGGACAAGCTGGATGAAGGGTATGATCTGGTCTCAGGGTGGCGGGTTTCCCGCCAGGATACATTTGTCACCCGAACACTGCCCTCCACGGATCGCCAATGGATTGATCTCCTGGGTGACAGGGGTTCATCTGCATGATTATGGGTGCTCGCTTGAAAGCCTACCGCCGCGAGGTGTTAACCGGGTTCCGGTTGTATGGCGAGATGCATCGGTTTATTCCAGCGTATGCTTCCTCTGTGGGGGCGAAGATCATCGAGGTGCCGGTGCAGCATCATCCGAGAAAATATGGGCAGGCAAAATATGGGCTTGAGCGCACGATCAAGGTGATCCTGGATCTATTCACGGTGAAGTATCTGATCTCCTACTCCCAGAAGCCGATCTATATCTTTGGGTCTGTAGGATTGGGTTTGATCGGCCTGGCACTGCTGGATGTGCTTTATCTGCTGATCGCGGCGGATCATCATTGGCGAGCACTATGATCCGTTCTCCACTTGCTGCAAATGGGTACGATGTTGTTTGTGATGGGATTCAACGCCCTATTGATGGGGTTGATCGCTGAGCAGCTGACCCGAACATATCATGAAGCGCAATCAAAGCCAACCTATACGCTTCGCCGGAAAATCAATCTGCCTGATAAAACGCAGCGATAAAGTAAATTTGGAGTAGAATATTACGATGAGTGAACATATTTGTGTATTTGGCATGGGATATATTGGTTTGCCGACTGCGATCATGTTTGTCAAACAGGGTTATCAATTGACCGGTGTAGATGTCAATCCGGATGTGATCTCAACGCTAGCAGCGGGAAAGCTGCATATCCATGAGGATGGCCTGCAAGATGCGCTTCAACGGGGCAAAAGTCAGCGGAAGATTGTGTTTTCTAACGAACCAGTACCGGCAGATATGTTCATTATCGCCGTCCCTACCCCATTTAAGGAGGACAAAACGGCTGATCTCAGCTATGTGATCTCGGCAGCCAGATCAATCGTGACAGTGCTGAAGGAGGGTAATTTGGTGATCCTGGAATCAACCTCTCCGCCGAGGACAACAGTGGATATCCTCCGACCGGTGCTTGGAAGAGTCGGGGCTGGTGTGCGGGGAGGATTTTGATCTTGGTTTATTCACCGGAACGGGTCTTGCCGGGAAAGATCCTTGAAGAGTTGATCAAGAATGACCGTATTGTTGGCGGGTTTACCCCGTCGGCAGCAGAGCGGGCGAAAAAACTGTACGGGTCCTTTGTGCAGGGGGCGATCCATATCACAGACCCGACCACGGCTGAAATGGTCAAACTGATGGAGAATACCTACCGGGATGTGAATATCGCCCTGGCAAACGAGTTCTCCAGAATTGCTGTTGAGCAGCAGATCGATGTGTGGGAAGCCATCCGGCTGGCGAATTTTCATCCACGGGTGGATATCCTCAAGCCGGGGCCGGGTGTTGGCGGGCACTGCATCAGCGTTGATCCATGGTTCCTGGCTGAGGTGTCTCCAGAGACTGCCAATCTGATCAGGACTGCGCGGCAGATCAACGATGGACAGCCAGAGTATCTGTTGAAAATTATGAAGAAACAATCCGGCAGCCTGACTGGAAAGAAGGTCGCTGTCCTTGGGCTGGCCTATAAACCCAATATCGATGACCTGCGGGAAAGCCCGGCTGTGGCTTTTAGCAGACTGCTGGTGGCTGAAGGCGCCGCGGTGAAGACCTTTGAGCCCTACGCCCCAGAATTCAAAGCCGCTGAAATGGTGGAAACATCTGTGAGTTTGGAGGAGGGAGTGAGCGGAGCGGATATTGTTGTACTTCTGGTAGCCCATACTGATTTTATGAAAATCACGGTTGAGTCACTGTTCAAAGCCAGCGGAAAATCAAAACCAGGCGAACTATTAATTGTCGACGCGGTGAACTTGCTGGAAGGTAACCCAGTCGGGGGTGTGGAAGTAATTACTCTGGGGGTTGGGCGGTAATCATTGTTCCGATTGGAAGGTTTTTTCAAGCCAGAAGAGCAATAAAGCGCCAATCAGTACGGCAGCGATCAGAATGATGTAGGCATAATCCCGATTGATGACCAGGGTCAGGTGCGCCAGTCCATTAGTGACGGCGACTGCGATTACGATGATAATGGTAGCAAACTGTGAGGGGATCCCTTTTTGGATCAGGCGGTGATAGGTGTGATCAAGCCCGCCAACTGCGACCGGTATCTTTCTGAGCAGCCGGGAGATAACCACCAGGGTGACATCAAAGATTGGGACCGACATCATCAGCACGGGGGTGATCCAGGATGAGGTGCGGTCAAACCCAAGAGGGTTGTAGTTCAAAACAATCAAAGCAAGCAGAAGGCCGACCAACTGTGAGCCGGCATCTCCCATAAACATCTTTGCTGGCCGGAAGTTGAAGATCAGCAACCCGAGCAAGATTCCCAAGAGGGCGAGGATGAAATTTTGCAGGGGCATTTGGCCGGAAAGGTTGGTAAAGAGGTAGGCAAAACCGGTAATCACGATCCCGGCCTGGAGGATCATCCCGTCGCTGCCATCCAGAAAGTTAAAGGCGTTGATGATGCCAATAAACCAGAACAGGGTAATGGCGATATTGGCGACTGTATTCGGAAATAGGGAGATTGAAAATCCGGCAAGAATGACGAGCATCACCCCTAGGGACTGACCGAGAAATTTGATCGTTGCCGAGAATATAAAGATATCATCGAGCAGCCCGACCAGGAAGATGACCGCAGTGCCGGCGAAGAAATAGAGGGAGTTGACCCCGAGGTCTTCCCATTGGCGACCAAAGATCAACTGTACCAGGAATAAAGTGATAAAAAGTGAGATGCCGCCTGCAAGTGGGGTTGGTTTGGCGTGGGCTTTGTGCTTCTCGATTTTTGGTTGATCGAAGAACCCCCATTTTTTGGACAGGAGAATACTTGCCAGGGTGACAGGGATGCAGATCAGCAAGCCCGCTACCAAAATTGTGATTTTAGGACAACAAGTCATTCGGTGATTCCCCTGCAGATTTTCAGTGTTCTACCTCTCCTCTTACAATTCTAATCCAGGTTCAGTGTTCAAGACAGAGGGTTAGTTTTTTAAGTTTATTCCGTGATAAGAATTGTCTCGTCCGGGAGATTGGGAACCAGGCAAAGGAATCTGAACGGTTCTTCTCCCTCCGTGGAATACCAGTGGGGCGCATTGGCAGGGATAAAGACCACATCTCCAGCCGAGACATGCATGGTCTCGCCGTTGATGTTAATGACTGCCTTGCCGGACAGGACGTACTGTTCATGCTCAACCAGGTTGATATGGTTGGGCATCCCGCCTTCGGGCTGGATTGTGAAGCAGCGCATGGCGAAATTAGGGCCTTCATCTGCTGAGATAAGAACCTGTTTGGTGACCTTGTTGCCATGTGGAACATTGATAAATTTTATTTCGTGGTGGTGTTTGACAGACATGGACTCTCCTGGATAAGGATTTCTTGGATTGGGATAATTGTACCAAGATTTGTGCTGGAGAGAAACAAATAACCCCGAAGAAGTTCTAGGGGGTTTTTGATCCAGAATTGTATTGCTAATATGGATGCTATTCTGGGGTAAAGATGTCCTCGATAGTGAGATCGAAGATGGCTGCCAAGGAGAAGGCTAGGGGAAGGCTGGGGTCGTATTTTTGGTTCTCAATGGCGTTGATTGTCTGGCGGGATACCCCGGCTAGATCGGCCAGTTTTTCCTGAGACCATTTGCGATCGGCGCGCAATTCACGCAGTCTGCTCTTCATTTATGTTTCCAGTTTCCAAACAGCTTGAAGACCACCAGTAATACCGTCATAAAAGACGAGATATAAATTGGGTTCGGTGCTGCAATACCAACCTGGTCGAGAAGACCCATCGCCAGCATGGCAAGGAAAGTGAGCATAAAACTGGCTGAGGCTGCTTCCAGGATGATCTTCTTTTCAAGTTCATCCAATTGGTTGATCGCCCGAATGATCCCGATAGCCAGGAATATGGCCGGAAGGATGGGAAACAGCGCAATCGCGGCGGCCAAAGCTGGTGTGCCAGCAGAATCAGCCTGGAAATAGGATACGGCTAGCAGCCCGATGTAGAGGATCAGTGGAACCATAAGCGGACGGACAAGGGCAAAACGTTCTTTGGCGCGTTTCATGGCTGCTCCTTTCGAGAGCGAGTGACGGAGATCAGATGAAAAAGATTCCCAACGATGGCGTAGCCACAGAGAAGACCTTGAATAAAATCTGTATTGGGGATGTTGAACTGGTTGAGGAAGATCATCACCACCAGGGCAAGTTGTGCGGTGCCGAAGATGAGCGCTGGGGGGATATGGCGGGAAATTCGCTGCTTGGTTTTGGTAAACACATTCATGTCCTTTCATTTAGTCAAGTAAACTTGACATCAATATACTTGAAATTCGTCTAGATGTCAAGCGTCCTTTACAACATTGACCATTGAATTGTTTTTGGCTAAAAAATCAATCGTCGGGATTGGTCTGAAAAAATAGAGATGTTATAATCGTAAGGTAATATTGCACCTGTTGGGATTTGTTTATCTGAGGAATTTTTGATACCAGATGATGGATCTAGGTGCATGGTTTTTGAATAGAGATATTCATCCGGGGAGTGAGTTCCCGGGATTTATTTATAAAGAGAGATTACATGGAAGAGACTTTATCATTTACTCCTTTGCTGATTGTTATTTTTTTGGCGTTCCTGGTGCCGATGGTACTGGCGCGATTCAAACGCTTACGATTACCTATCGTGGTAGGTGAGCTGATTGCCGGAATCATTGTCGGGCGCAGCGGATTCGGCTGGGTGGCGCACCATGATCCTGTGCTTGACTTGTTGGCCGAGTTCGGGTTTGTGTTCCTGATGTTCCTGTCGGGTATGGAAATCGATTTCTCCAGCCTGGGGGCGTTGGGATATAAGAATGGCGGAAACGGAAAAATTAAATGGGGTCCGGTCCAACTTGGTGTCGTCAGCTTTGGACTGACCCTGGGATTCTCAGCGGGGCTGGGATACCTGTTCTATCATTTTGGTTTCGTCCAGAACCCGTGGATGATGGCTCTGATCCTTTCTACGACTTCCCTGGGCATCGTGGTGCCGGTTTTGAAAGAAAAGGGGATTAGTAACGGGAGTTACGGCCAATCGCTGCTGGTGTCGGCCCTGATAGCTGATTTCGCCACGATGTTCCTGATCACGGTATTGGTGGCGGCAATATCTTCCGGGTTGACGCTGGATATCCTGCTGATAGGGGTGTTATTTGTGGCATTCTTCTTCATGTACCGGTTTGGGACGCTGTTCTTCAACCGTTGGAAAGTAGTGCGGCGGACGATCGATGAACTGAGTTCAGCCACTGCCCAGATCAAGGTCAGGGCGGCATTCACGATCATGTTGATCTTCGTGGTTCTTTCTGAAAGGATTGGAACCGAAATCATTCTTGGAGCATTTTTGGCGGGGGCGATCGTCTCCCTGTTGAAACAGCCTGAAGATGAATCGCTGGAGCATGAATTGAATGCGATTGGATTTGGATTCTTCATCCCGATCTTCTTCATCATGGTGGGGGTGGATTTCAACCTAGCGGCGCTGACTAATTCGCCGACTGCCTTGATCCTAGCGCCGTTGTTGATCCTGGCTGCGCTGGTGGTGAAATTTGTCCCGGCGTTAGTATTCAAGCTGGCTTTTAATTGGCAGCAGACCTTCGGAGCCGGGGCGATTCTGTCTTCCAGGCTGTCATTGATCATTGCTGCCTCGGCGATCGGCTTGCGCCTGGGGATCATCACTGAATCGGTGAATTCGGCTATCGTGCTGGTCTCCTTGATTACTGTCTCGTTTGCGCCGGTGATCTTCTCTCGGATGATTCCTTCAGCCGATGAAATGGACAAGGGGATCATCCTGGTAGCCGGAGCGGGTGAATTGGGAATCCGGGTGGCAGAACACCTGACGCACCATCGGGATGAGGTGATCCTGGTGGCGAAGAATGAGAAACAGCAGGAACGGGCTGTCCAGCGGGGGATGAAAGCGGTGATTGCTAGGATTGATCGGGAGGACCCGTTGTTGGTGCCGTATTATGAGAATGCCAGATCGGTTGTGTGTGTGTATAACGATCTGGATAGCTCTTTTCAGTTAGCCCGTAAGGCTAAGCAGGTCTATGGGGTGGACCATGTGGTGGTGCGGGTGGATGATCCTACGGAAATTGAGCGGTTTAAGTCAATTGGGGCGGTTACGATGAATATTGCCCTGGATCGTGCTGCGCTGCTGGCTGTGCTGGTTCGCAATCCGGCTATGTATGGATTACTGACCCGTACCGATGATGATAACGATGTAGGAGAGGTTCGGGTAACCAATCCGGCGCATTTTGGCAAACGGATAAGAGACTTGCAATTACCCGCGGATGTGCTGATCCTGGCATTAGACCGGGATGGTGAATATCTGATCCCTTCCGGGGATACTCAACTGGAAGCCGGAGATAGGTTATCACTCCTGTGTAAGGTTTCCTGTCTTGAGAACGCAGAGAGTTTCTTTCGATAGGTGACTTAGCGTATTCAACAAGTAATAAAAAGGAGGGTTCTGATCTTCAGAACCCTCCGGGTTTTGAGCGTTGTATTTTCCTATTGGACGTCGATCAGTACCGCCCGGACTATACGCCGATAGGCGTAGCTGTTCCATTCGGGTTGGAAGCCTTCACAGGTCAGCAGGGTGACCCAGTCGAGGGTTTCATGGCGCAGTGCCAAGTTTACCTGGAAGGGGCTGACCAATCCGGTTTCCTGGACCTGGTAGGTGTACGTCTGACCCCATGCCTGGATCTGGATGAGATCACCATAGGACAACTGTTTGATCCTGGCGAAGGGGCCAGGCTGGTTCTGAGCGCTCCAGACGTGGCCGGTAATCACCGTATTCCCGTTCCAGGTGGGGAAGGCGGACCCTTCCAGATATCCGGCAAAGTCGCCCAGCCAGGTGGTGTCCCACCCATCTGCTGATATCGGCACTCCAACCACGGGCATCTGTAAACCCAGTTTAGGGATCGTCAAGGTTACCCCTGCATCGGAGTATTGTTTTTCTGCGGGTTGGGCGGGCAGGGACGTAACCATCCCGAGCGGGAAGCCTGTCCCAGGCAAATTTGAAGTGCTGGCGATGATGAAGTTGACGATAGAGTCTGAGGTTCCGCCGTTCAATTCCCGACCATCCAGGTCTTCGATCGAGGTTGTCCCGCAGATGTAGAGGCGATATTCTCCAGAGGGCAGCAGCTCGCCGTTGTTGAAATGGATCGTTGCAGTAAAGGTAGCAGGATTGTAGGTGGCACTGTTGATTACGATCTGGGTGTCTGCCGGATCAACGCCGGAAGCGGCAGCAGCGGCGCAAGAGGCGGTCTGGAAACCGTCTCCCTGGCTTTCCAGCAGCAGGTAGTTGGCTACATTGTTGGCGGCTTGAGCAGAGTAGTCGCTGAGTACAGCTTTGTTGAAGGTGATGGTGGCGTGGGAGATGCCTTCTCTCAAAGTAATGCCAGTCTCAGGAATGGTTGTCGATGTGATCGGATAATCAGAAGGATCGACTGTGGTGAATACAATCTTGGTATCCGCAGTTCCGCCATTCAATAAGCGGCCATCCAGGTCTTCGATTGAAGTCGTGGCGCAGATGATGAGTTTGTATTCTCCAGGAAGCAGGGATGAGCCATCGTTGAAATTGATGGTGGCGGTGAAGCTGGCCGAATCGTAAGTGGCGCTGTTGATCACGATCTGTGTATCGGCTGGATCAACGCCGGTAGCAATTGCAGCGGCACATGAGCCGGTCTGGAAACCGTCTCCCTGGCTTTCCAACAACAGGTAATTGGCTACGTTGTTGGCTGCTTGAGGGGAGCCGTCGGCAAGAACGTCCTTGCTGAAGGTGACGGTTGCATGGTTGATATTGGTGGTAACTTTGGCGCCATCAGCCGGATCAGAAGATGTTATAACAGGATATTCCCCCAGGATTAGACTGATGAGAACAGGATCGTGGTCTGAGGCACGGTATTGATCAGCGCTGTAGTTGGCTGCCGGGTTCCAATCATTGTAATCCAGGGCGGCAGGCTCATCTGCATTGATGTGCCATTCCTGGATATCCTTGACCTGGAGTTTGAGCGGCATTGTAGCCAGGGCATGATCGAGATAGCCAGCCTGACCGTCGAAGACATAGGAATATGAGCCAATGCCGACGAAGTAATCAATCAGATCGTAGTAGCCGGCAGTTTTGATGGCATCGATCGGGTCTTCCTTGGCATAGGAGTTCAGGTCACCGATGATGAGAAAGTCTTCGTCACCGCTGCCCGTGGGATCCGTGGCCAGGTAGTTGACCAGGGCTGTGGCAGCAGTCGTGCGAGTGATATTGCAGTTACCCTGCCCATCGCCGGTATCGGGATCGCCAAGGGAATTGCAGTCGGAGCCTTTGGATTTGAGGTGGTTGACGGAGACGGTGAAGATTTCACCGGAGGCGACCTCTTCAAAGGTCTGGATCAGACTGGGGCGGTTCTTGGTATCAATGAAGGTCGGATCGACAGAGCTATCCAGAATGGCATAGCTGCCAAGAGGTGACACGCTGGCAGGTTTGTAGATTATGGCGACTTTGATCGCGTCTGTGCCGATGGTACCGGTACTGATGGCGGCGTAAGTGCCTGCCCCGGCTGCAGCATTGAGGCCGTTTACCAGGTCGAGGACGGCGTTATCGGCGGCATGGTTTTCAATTTCCATCAGGCCGATGACATCGGCGTCCATGTTGACTATTGCAGCAATAATTTTGTCACGCTGGCGGGTGAACTCTGCGGCGGTGTCTGCACCGCGGCAATCCATGTTTGTATCCGGGCCGCAAATTGCTCCACTGCCATCCAGGGTGGTGAAGTAATTCAGGGTGTTGAAACTGGCAACCTTGAGGGTGCCGGGATCCAGGGAAGGTGAGCCGGGCCGGTCATTGACCCGGGTGAAGTTGATCGGGCCAGTTGGATGGACCTCGTAGGCTTCATAGGCATAGTTAAGCACGCCAGTAAGCCCGGGCAAAGTGTCACCAGAACGCAGGGTGTTATTTGCACCCAGATAGGGTGTTGGATCAGGGTTTTGGGCGGTCTTGCCATCTTCAAGTTGGATGACGTTTAGATTATTTGCTACCTGCATGGCAATCGCTGGAGCACCTGGTTCAACTACATTAGTCGGATTGAAGAGCCGGCCGCCGGTTGAGAGTAACACTTCTCCGTATTGGCCCTGGAAGTAATTCTCAGTGGCGTAGAGAGTTTGTGGGATATTGATGAGCATGCCTTCGTGCTGCTCCCAGGTATCCAGGGAAGTCACCGGCATGTTGATAGTGGTGGGAGAAACAGAATTTCCTGTTCCGCAAACGATTACAGAACTGACCGAGGTTATTTCTGTTAGTTCGAAATACTCATCTACAGTACCCGGTTACCCGCACCAAGTCGCCAACATTGACATCGACTGCTGGAACGTTGCCATCGTAGACATAGATACCTTCTGATGTAGCTGGATTACCGTCCTGATCACTTGTTTCTTCCTGAATGAAGAAACCGCGTAAGTTGTTGGATGTCTGGAAATCTCCGGTGACGATACCTTCGATGGTATGGATGTTGCCAACCTCCGACTGGCTGCGCCGCTGCCCTGGATGATTGAGATCAGTGTGGCAGGGTTACCGCAGGCTGCGGGCGAGCCCACCGAGATCGAGGCGTATCCTCGTCATCTTCTACAGGAGCCACAGCCAGGTTCCCAGGGATTGAGTCGGGATCGGTGGATTCATTCGCAGAGATAAACTTCAGCGGTGTTGGTGAATGTGCTTCCATTAGTCCCTGTGCGGACACCCATTTGGACATCACAAGAAAACGAGGTGCCCTGTGCAACTGTACCGACTGACCATTCGAGGGTGCCGGCAGATGGGTATGAAGTGGTTCCTTGCGGGCAATTGGTAACAGCAATATTTTCAACCTGGGTGGTTGGATCGGGGAGATAATCCCTAACTATTACATTAGTGGCATCCTGGTTGGTGCTGGTGTTTGATACGGTCAGGGTAAAGGAAATCGTATCGCCTTCAAAAACAAGTGTTTGATTGGCTACTTTGCTCAACTCGAGGTCAATGGCCATGCAGGGATTGTCTGCATCTGGTGAAGGGGCCATCTGGGTGAAACCTGAAGTATTGCGTTGGCCGCCAGCGCCATTGGGGCAGCGCTGGCTGGATTCTGCGGCACCATTTCCATTGCCATTCTCATTTACCTGGGGTTCAGTTGGATTGAGCAAAACGAGAAGGCCGGCATCATCTGTGTCCGAGGTGTCATACACAAGGGCATCGAGCAGATTGGTAGTGCTGACAGGCGTGTCGTTGGGGAAGTCGGATCCATCACCAATGAAGAGGGCAACTGCATCGGCTCCATTCTGGAGGGAGTCATTGCCAAAAGTGATATCAGCGCTGGCGATAGCTGAATTGCCGAGAATAAAATAGCCATTGGCATCGGTGGAATAACCGTCCAGATCGATAGCGTTTGAGTAGCCGCCCAGGTTGTAGGATTGATCATCACTGCCGTTGAAGGTTACCAGAACCAATCCATCCAGAGCAGTGTTCCCGGTGCCGCCATCGTAGAGTTCGATAAATTCAGTGGTATCAGTACCAACGTTATCTGCATCCACCTCGTTGATGACGATGTTGGTGGCGATTGCCATACAAAGGTTTGCGGTTCCAGGGGTGGGTTCCCATTGTTCATAGCTGCTGGTGTTCCGCTGTCCGCCGATGCCATTGGGGCAGCGCTGGTTTGATTCATTGGCCCCATTGCCATTGCCGTTCTCATTTACCTGAGGTTCAGAAGCATTGAGTAAGACCAGAAGTCCGGGATCATCGCCATCACTGGTGTCGTAAACGAGGGCGTCGCGAAGATTGGTGGTGGTTACTGCTGTGCCATTTGGGAAATTGGCCGCATCATCAACATAAAGCGCAACTGCATCTGCGCCGTTCTGGATGGTGTTGACGGGAAGAACGATAGAAACTCCATTGACGCCGGTACTGCCGATCACAAAGTAGCCATTGGCATCTGTGGAGTAGCCGTCGAGATCGATGGCTTGATAAGATGTGTCGCCGCTGCCGTTGAAGAGGACGACGGTCAACCCTGTCAGGCTGGTGTTGCCGGTTCCACCGTCGTACAGTTCGATAAATTCGGCGGCATCATTGGTGGGAAGGGTGGGGGTATCGGCATCGACCTCGTTGATGATTATGTTAGTAGCAGTGCAAGCATTGGCTGTGCCAGGCGTACCATCTGGTGTAGAGAAGTTTAGGAAATTGCTATCAAAGGTACCAGTGGGGGCATCTGGACAGCGATAGGTGCCAGAGGGGAGGAAAGAACCGTCCGGGCCGACCTGGACTGCACCATAATCGAAATCAGCCGCATTCGCATCCCGAATATTGAGTGAATCCAGAATATCAGTCCAGGGAGTGTTGTCCAGGTTGCCGTCGTCGCTCGTGTCCAGGTCATCGCCAGCGGCTCCAGTAAAGTCACTCACCAGGAAGTAGGTAGCTGTGCTGTTCTCAAAGGCGTTTTCTGGGATGGACATATCGCCCGTCACACTGTAGGTAGTGGCTCCGGTTGAGTTGATTCCTAACCAAAAACCATCCGCCGGGATGGTCTCGCCTGCGAGACTGATGACCCGGTCGATCGTTCCGGTGGTTGATTCGATATCACTTTCAATGCCGATCAAGGTGAGCGAGGATAGATCAGTACCTGGTGTTCCCTGCAATTCAAAGAATTCCCAGTCAGTACCAGTGGTGCTTACCTGGATCTCGTTGATAAAAACAAGTGCTGTAATGCTAAAGGTTTGCCCCGTGTTGATAGCACCAAATGAATCGGCTGAGGGGGCGGTCCATGTGAAATCACTGTCTAGTGAGCCAGTTCCAGTCAGTTGGAGAGATTGGCCTACCGGATCAGTCCCCGGTTCAGAAACACCGATATCTGTGCTTGTCATTCCGGCTGCAGGGCCACTTGCTGCAGTAAAAGAACCTTCATAGCTCAGGAATTGAATAACTATATTGGATGAATCAACCAGTGCAAGGCCATCAGGTGATCCATTTTGAATCCCGGGTGTATTGAAAGATAGCGTTCCATAGCCATTTTGTTGATTTGGTATAGTGCCAGAAAGTGAGATGGTATCATAGACATTTAATTGGGTTGCACTTCCATTGTAAAGTGCCAATGTCCATCCAGTCAGATCGGTTCCGGCAGGGCCAGCAATTTCAACTGCCTCGCCAGTATCTCCGCCAGTATTGTCGTAATGGATCTCATTGATAAAGATATTTGTAGCTGCTTTGGCTGTCAGGGTAGATCCCCCGACGAAAGATATTATTAGAATCAGTACGATTAGGGAAAGTGCGCTCTTACGCGTAGTTTTGACCATTCTGATACTCCTCCTCAGAAATACAGAACTTATGATTATTTGATTGCTTGCTTAATTATAATGCTAAAAAAAGAAGATAGGAGGAAATTGCGGCTCCAATTTTGGATTATCAATCACCTTCTATATGCAGGGAAGCCCATTGGGCCATGCCGAGGATTCCGGCATTATTCCCCAATTCTCCGAGTAAAACATCCACCTCTTCAAGGGGAACCAGATAGACGCGGTCTTCAATCGTTCGACGGATCGGTTTGAGGAGCAGATCGCCAGCCGCAGCGACACCACCGCTTATGATAATCCTGGAGGGGGCGAGGGTGACGAGGATGTTGGCGATGCCTGTACCGATATAGTGCCCGGCATCCTCCCAGATGCATTTGGCGATCTCATCCCCCTGGTGGGCGGCATCGGCGATCAATTTGGGTGTGATCTTGTTGAGATCAAAGCCGGAAAGTTCTCCGATCAAGGTAGCCTGGCCTTGCTGGACGGCTTTTACGCCCATATTGGCGATGGCCGGGGCCGAAGCGAAGGTC
Source organism: uncultured Chloroflexia bacterium (assembly GCA_963722735.1). GTDB lineage: Bacteria > Chloroflexota > Anaerolineae > Anaerolineales > UBA11579 > UBA11579. The sequence continues at coordinate 45,589 of CAVROH010000016.1, read as the reverse complement.
TCCAGGCAGCCGTTGTTCCCACATCCACAACGCGGGCCGTTGATGTCGATGGTGATATGGCCGAGTTCTCCGGCCTGACCGCTGACACCAAGGACCAATTTTCCGTTGACCACGATCCCTCCACCAATACCGGTGCCAATGGCAAGGCAGGCCATATTTTCGGCGCCTTTCCCAGCGCCAAAGGTGAATTCGCCCAGGGTGATGGCGCGCACATCATTGAGGATTGAGACGGGGAGGTTGAGATAATTTCTGAGGTTTTTTTGCAGCGGAACATTGGGCCAATGGCCGGGGAGATTGGTGAGGAACAGGACTGTGCCAGAATCGAGGTCCACAAGGCCGGGGGCACTGACGCCGACGCCCCGGATATCACAACTGGGGGTACCGCATTCCTGGATCAGATCCTTGATGAACGAACCCATCCGCTGAATGACTGCGTCATGGCCTTCATGGGCAAGGGTTGGGGTGGATTTGGAGATAAGCACTTCACCGGTTTTCACATCCACTAAACCAGCTTTGATGTTCGTGCCGCCGAGATCGCAGCCAACGTAGATTGCCATTCAAACTCCTAGGTCTTACTGATAAATTCCCAGTAAATTATAACCTACTGGTTACGAGTCTGGATGATCTGAGCCATGATTGCCAGGGCAATTTCCTCCGGTCTGCGTCCGCCGATATCAAGACCGATTGGGCCGTGCAAACGGTTCAGCAATTCTTCGGTGATACCCAGCTTCAAGCAAGCGCTGGCGACGGGCTGCCTGAGTCTTTTTGCTGCCCAGTCCGCCGATATAGAAGGCAGAGGTGGAGAAGGCTGCAATCAAACCGGGATCGTCGATCTTGGGATCGTGGGTCAGAAATGCAATGGCTGTATTCGCACTGATTGGGTGATGTTCAAATGCTTTGTCCGGCCATAGATTGATGATCTGGTCCGCTTCGGGGAAGCGCAATTTAGTGGCGAACTGGCGGCGAGGATCTACGATGATGACCCTGTAACCGCATGCTTTGGCAATCTTGGTTAGGGAGATGGCGATATGTACGCCGCCGATGATGATCAGGGTCGGCGGGGGAGCCATGAAATCGACGAAGATTTCCTCCTCGGTGGATAGGGAGACTGTGGTTGATTGCCCAGAATGGTCTCTAAGGATGTTCTTCACTTTAATATCGCGGTCAGGGGTGATAGCGCCAGAGGGTTGACCATCCTGGGGAAGACAGATTATCCGTCCGAGCAGTTCCGGGGATCCTCTTGTGATTGTGGCAGTGGTCAGGGCTTGTTCTGTCTTGTGAGCTTGCGCAAAGAGGTCCAGGAAATCCGGGGCAGGTAGTTGGACGAAGACATCCAGTTCGCCGCCGCAGGCCAGCCCAACCTCCCAGGCAGTGCGATCTTCTACATCGAAGTGGAGCAATTGGGGCTGACCAGATTTGATCACCTGGTTGCAAACCGCAGCAACCGCACCTTCCACGCATCCGCCGCTAACCGAACCAGCCATCTCTCCGTTCTGGTTGACGGCCATCTTGGCCCCAACGGTGCGGGGAGCAGAACCCCAAGTCCTGACGACAGTTGCAAGGGCAAATTTCTGGTTTGCCTCAATCCAGGAGGATATGTCAGCGTAAATCTCAAACATAGAAAGCCTTTTTATCCATCCAGATGATAAGATCTTGGGTTGCTATTGTCTGATTTTCCAGACCAGTGGGAGACCAAGGGCAGCCAGGATCGCTTTGATGACATCACCGGCTAGGAATGGGAGCACGCCTGCCTGGAAGGCAGTTTCCCACCCGGTAAAGATGCCCAACCAGGCGACGCCGAAAAGATAGATGACCATCTGCCCCAGGGCAAATGCCAGTAATGTGGTGAGGATTTTTCGGTCTAAACCGCGTTGGGCCAGGGCTCCTACCAGGGTGGCAGCCAGTACAAACCCGATCAGGTAGCCACCAGTCGGTCCGATCAACCATCCTGGGCCAGCGCCCCCACCAGCAAATACCGGTAATCCGCTGACTCCTTCCAGAATATATAATCCCAGGCTGAGGAAAGCAAGCCGGGAACCAAGGGCAAAGCCAACCAGAAGGACGGCGAATGTCTGACCTGTGATCGGAATCGGGGAGAAAGGCAGGCGGATTGAAATTTGAGCTGATAATGCAATCAGGAGACTGCCAGCGAGAGCGAGGGTCAAATCAGCAATCCAAGTGTGGCGGGAATTATTCCGGTTTATGAGATGGAGTGCAATAGTCTGTTGCATAGTTTGTCCTTGAAAGAGGAGTGGGGTTGATAGAGACCAACCCCACTCTGATTTGATTGCTTTTTTTCAGATGTTAGACGGTTACTTCATCCGGCAGGCGGAGGGTTTCATTGGCCTTGATTATCTCATCCGGAACATCGAAGTTCAGGTCAGCCCCGATCATCTGCTGGACGTAGGTCTTCACAGCCTGGTCCCAGTATTCCTTGGTGACGTAGTATACTCGGGCGCCGCCAAGTTCGTGCTGAACATCCGGCCAGGGGTAGGTGGGCTGAGCCATTCCGAGACCCCAGCGCATCCAGCCATTGTAGCTTTCGTAGGTGGCCCACCATTCTTTGTTCTTGAGGATCTCAAAGCCATAATAGGCTTTGGCGTAGTACATCACTGCGCCAATGCGGCCGCCGCGGGCAATGGCCATGGTGTGCAGGCTGATGTTGATATCCTCGTTCATCAGGCGGCCATTGGCAAATCCAGCCCATTCACCATCGAGCAGCCGACCAGGGTGTAGGGATCCTTGAGGCGTTTGCGGTACCAGCCAAGGATTTCGGCATACACACGTGCGCCAACAATATCGTAGAAGTCATGCTCGGTCTTCATAACCTGCTCCACGTAGGAAAGCATCAGTGGGGCTTCTTCCATTTTGGCTTCACGGATATAGAGGGTGCGGCCATCGCGCAGCTCGACAGTCGCACCCGGCCAGGGTTCCATCTTCATCGGGTAGCCCTGCAGCAAGGGTTCTACGGTTTCGACATCAATGGTGAGCTGTTCGTCGGGTCACTTTGCATGGGGTTTCAAGTTTCATTCTTATTATCTCCTTTAGTTAGTCAATTGGATATGATTAATCACGCAGTAAGGTGCGGATATGCGGGATAGCCTTCCAGGTTCTTGGCGGTGATCTTGTCCAGATTCTCCACGTGGCTTGGGATCATAGGCATCGCCAAAGCGGGTCTTGGGCATGCTTTCTTTCTTGGCCATCAGTTCTTCATATTCATCATCTTCGACAAAGGCAACACAGCGGCCGATGCTGGCTTCGCCATCCACAAAGCGCCAGGGGAAGAAGCCGATCTGCACCCGGCGGTTGAGCAGCAGGTCAATATCACCACCGATGCATTCGGCGTGGATGATGGCATGCGGGAACATGTCGATGTGCATCATCTGGTATAGTTCATCCGGGAAAGTCTCTTCGATCGTGGTTTTGTATTTATTCTTGAAAACATAATCGCCTGGCGGCGCTGGCGGCCCATCCAGTCTCGGATAATGGTGTTCATTGGGTGGTCGGCGCTGCCGCAGTCCACGCCGATCCAGCGGAGCTTCTTGTCATAGCACCATTGGGCAAATTCTGCGGTCGGGCCGGGGTGCTGGACCATGTAGCGCATCTCATCGGCGGTGTCATGGTCCCAGCCAAAGTGATGGAAGCCGGTGTGGATGATGAGGATATCACCTTCTTTGACTTCCACTTTGTCTTCGATCATCTTGGGGGTGTAGATGTCATAGTCGCCAACCACATCGCTGAGGTCTACAACCACACCGTCATTGACCAGGAAATCCATCGGCAGGGAGGCAATATCCCGGCCGGGGGTGTAGAAGTGGATCTCGCCATCCAGGTGGGTGCCGAGGTGGTTGGAGTGGGTCAACAGCTGGCCGTTGGCGCCATTGGGAGCCAGGCGTTTGAAATACTTCACCTGCAGTGGCTCATAGGTCGGCCAGGGGGGGGTGCCAATTCCGAGCGGCAGTCAGATCAATTACTTTCATCATATTTCTCCTTGTTAGAAATATTGGTTATGATAATTCTATTTGGTATTCTCTAGCAAATTTCCTCCAGGGCATTGTAAGCATCCCTGAAGCATTTTTCAGGGGCACGCAGGATGCCAGCGCCAACCATACCGACGCCAGGTTTTTTGTGGGCAATACCGGTGTTGATCTTGGGCAGGATACCGGTTTCCATCACCAGGCGGACATCAATTCCCAGCGGCGTGCCGCGGAAATTGAGGGCCGGGATGGTGAAACCGGGATGCTCGTCAAAGGTGATCTCGTACATTTCCAGGGTGGAATCCAGGGCCATCTGGGGTGAGCCGCCGACAAACTGGGTGATCGCCGGGGCAGCCGCCATGGCAAAACCGCCGTAGCCAGCCGTCTCGGTGACGGTGGAGTCGCCGATATCAGGGTTGGCATCCTCAGCGGTGAAGCCGGGGAAGTACAAGCCTTCCACCTCACCAGCCGGGGCGGTGAACCAGCGGTCGGGCATGCCGGCCAGGCGGATGCCGAAATCTGTGCCGTTGCGGGCCATGACGGTCACGATGCTGCTGCCCTCAATCCCCTCGGCGGCTTCCAGGGCAGCCTTGCCAGCCGGCATACTAAGGTTGAGGAAGAAGTGGTCGTTCTTGTCGATGAACTCGATCACTTTTGCCAGGCGCTCATCGTCATCACAGGTGCGGGCCATCGCCGGGGCGATTGCCCGCAGGAAGAGCGAAGTGCCAGCCCGGTTGCGGTTGTGAGACTCGTCTCCCATGTGCATCGCCTGGGCGATGATGCTCTTGATGTCGATGCCATCTGGCAGGGATTGCAGGGCTTTATCCAGTGTGGGGTAAAGGTCGGTTTCCATCCATTTGAGTCGGGCGTAGACTTCCTCGCCCATACCGCCATAACGGAGCACTTTCCCCAGCCCTTCGTTCTGGGTGCAGTAGGCCTTATTGCCAAAGGTCTTATTCTCAAAGATGAAGACTGGCATGCTGGGTGAGACAATCCCGGCCATTGGGCCAACTGTGCTGTGGTGGTGGCAGGGGTCATATTCGATCTCGCCTGAAGCAGCCAGTTTCTCGGCTTCCTGCTTCATCTGCTGCCAGACCTTCGTAGATCAAAGCGCCCATGATGGCGCCGCGGGTGGGGCCGCACATGCGTTCCCATTCGATCGGCGGGCCGGCATGCAGGATCATCTTGTCGTGCATCCCGGGAATGACGTCTTTGGCGATGCCCATGCCGACCAGAACCGGGAGGGCTTGCTTGATGCGGTCCACCACCTGCTGATTGGCATCATTGATGTTCACGCCAGTTTTGGTCACCCGCAAGCGCTTGATCCCTTCTCTGGGGCGGGGTCCAATCGAGATCGATGGTTTTGATACCCTGATCCTTGACGGATTCAGCCATACTGGCGAGGCCGACATTGATCACGGTGAGTTCTTTTCCAAAAATATCACTGATTTTGGTCATCATTTGTCTCCCTTGCTATGAGACGATCATGGCGGTCAGGCGGGCGGCAGCTGCATTGCTGTCGCAGACGATCACGCCAGCGCGCTTGAGTGTGTTGATGGTGTGCTGCAGTCCCTGGGGATCCTGGTCTGTGCCGGTGACAGAAGCAATCACATGCAGTGTCCTGCCTGCATCAGCGGCAAGCTTTCTGGGCTTGCTCGATGGCGGTACCCAGTTCAGAGGCGGGATCCGGATGCGCACCGTAGCCGATGACCACATCCAGGATGATCACGGCCACTTCCGGATCGGCGGCTTCCTGCATCAAGCGGCGGATGCGCAGATCGTTGTCGATCATCGGGTGCGGCCGGCCAACGGTGAATTCTTCCTCGCCAAGGTCAACAGTGGTGTGTTCCTGGCTTTTGGTGGAATCCGCCAGATGCGGTTCACCGGGTAAGGGGGCATTGGAATAGACCGGCGATTCCAGCATTTCACGCCAGATCACCTGGGCTTCATAGCACAGGGTGCCGCCAGAGAATAAGCCGCGCAGATATTTCTGCTGGGGCTGTAATTTGGCTTTGAGATCAACAGCTTGCTTTTTCAGTCGCTGATTTTCTTCTTTGATCAGTGCAGTCGATGTCGCCGATGTTAGCGCCGGCAGCTTTGGCTGCCAGCAGGCCGCCTTCCTGCAATGTGCGGGCGGGGATAGCGTTCTCTACTTCGGCTACCTGGGACATATCGCCGCCCATGAAGCAGACCACGGTCGGTTTTTTGCTTTTCTTGATCTGCTCCAGGATCAGGCTGACTACTTCGGGGGCGGGAGGTTTGCTGACCAGGGCGATGACCTCGGTGGCGGGATCCTGCTGGAGGGCTTTCAGACCATCCAGCATCATGATGCCGCCGACTTCTTTCTTCAGATCACGCCCACCGGTGCCAATCCCCTGGGTGATGCCGAGGCCGTTCTTGGCGACCAGGGTGCTGACCTCCTGGAGGCCGGTACCGGCAGCAGAGACGACACCGACATTGCCTGCAGGGATGACATTGGCGAACCCGAGGGCGACATTGTTAATGATCGCTGTGCCTGCGCCAGGACCCATCAGAAGCAGGCCGTTCTTACTGGCATATTTCTTTAAGGCAATCTCATCTTCCAGTGAGACATTATCGCTGAAGAGAAGCACATGCAAGCCCTCGGGTAAGGGCTTCCCAAGCCTCGTCTGTGGCATAACGGCCGGCAACCGAGATAACCGCCACGTTCCCGGCGGGATTGGAGGAAAGCGCGCCGCGGATGGTCTTGGGTTTGAAATCAGCAGGCTCGTCTTCAGCGGCTTTCTGGGCAAAGAGGGCTTCCACATTGCCCAGGGCATCCTCAGCTGTTTTTTCGATCGGCTGCTTTTACTGCGATCACCAGGTCATTGGCGGTTGCGGCATTGGCTTCCTCAGTGAGCATGCCGGCCTCTGCAAGAATCGATTTATTCGCCTCGGTAGCCATGACCACGGCGGCATCTTCAATGCCGGGGAAACCAGCAAGCTCGCGAGCCACCAGCATCAGGCTGACGGAATCGTGGTATTCGCTGATCTTGATTAGCGTTTTTATTGTCAAAGTTACTACTCCTTTTCCAATTTATCCCATTCCAGGATTCAATCCTCGCAAGAGAGATCATCTTTTCTTTTTCCACCAGTTTGCCATGGCTGATCACATACCGGGGGGCCTGGTGATAGCGGAGCACATCGACCAGGTTATCCTGCCCGAGGACGACCAGGTTGGCTGGTGCGCCTGAATCAGCCCGATCTCCGGCAAACCAATCGCCTGGAAAGCTCTGATGTGATCATTGTGTAAAGGGTCTCGATATCTTTGTCGGTCGTCATCCAGAGAAGGTGAGAGGCGAGGAATGCCACCTCTAGCATGTTATTTCGGCCGTAAGGATAGTAGGCATCGGAGATGTCATCCTGCCCGAGACAAACAGCACATCCTCTTCGACAATTCTTTACCCTGGCGTGCAGCGGGCCGGTATGCGGATCGGTGACCAATACCCATTTGGGCCTGCTTCATCAAGGCTGGCCAATTTTTGCAAGTAGGGGGTGGGGTACATTGCCTGGGCGCGGGCATGATGGGCCAATACGCGTCCCTGCCAGCCTCGTCGGATAGCTTCGACTGCCATCACTTCCAGCGAGCGCAGCCCGGGGTCACCGGCATCGTCTACCAGCATGGAGACGGGTTTATCGAACTTCTCAGCAATATCGAAAATGACCTCGACATGTTTCTGAATGTCGGCATCGGTGAATTCGATCCAGGGAATGCCGCCAACCACATCCGCGCCCAGTTCCATGGCCTGGATGACCAGGTCTTCCGCTCCTGGCTCGCGCACGATCCCGTCCTGCGCGAAGGCGACCACCTGAAGATCGACGATCCCTCAAATTCCTGCTTTGCTGCCAGTAGGGCTTTGACACCTTCCAGTTTGGCTTTGCTGTCCACATCGGCAAAGGCTCGGATGTGAGTATTGCCATAAACGGCCGCCAGGGCAGCGCTTTGCGGACATTGTGCAGTATCCATTCAGACGGCATAATTCTCTTTGACCCGGGCAGCCAGCTCGATGGCGTTCATGGCTTTGCCCATATCCTGGCCGTGATAGGCCTGCAGAGCGATCTCATCCATCATTGGCAGGGTGTAGACCTTGCAGAGATGCAGGTGGGGGTTGGCGAAAGATTCTGTGACCAACTTGCCAGCGCATCGATCTCACGCAGGCCTTCATCCTGAATGGCGGGCCGATATCTGCGATCAGTCCGTTCTTGATGGCGATCTGGTACAGTCCCTCCCGCTGATCCAATAATTTGGCGTTCAGGATTTTGATGTCAATCCCTGTCATCTATTCCTAGAGCATTCCTGAGATGATCGATAGCACCAATCCGCCTGCGATCACGCTGCCCAATTGGCCGGCGACATTCGCACCCATCGCATGCATCAGGAGATAATTCTCCATATCATATTCCTGGCCGATTCGCTGGACGACCCGGGCGGACATGGGGAATGCGCTTATCCCGGCTGCCCCGATCAACGGGTTGAATTTCTTCCCAGAGAGGATGTAGAGCAGCTTGCCATATAATACGCCACCGGCCATATCCAACACAAAGGCGAACAGTCCCAGCCCAAGTATGGCGAGGGTCTCTACACGAATAAAGGCCTCGCCAGTCATGCGTGAGCCAACCGCCAAACCGAGGAAAATGGTGGTGATATTGGCGAGTTCCGTCTTGGCGGTATTGGTCAGCCCATCCACCACACCGGATTCGCGCATCAGGTTACCGAACATGATTGTGGCGATTAATGGGAGAGGCGACGGGAGCCAGCAAAGACACAAAGACCGTGACGATGATCGGGAAGAGCACGCGAGCCGTTTTGGATACCTCCTGCTTGGAGTAGGGCATGCGCACTTTGCGTTCTGCATCGGTGGTCAGCAGGCGCATCACAGGCGGCTGGATGATCGGCACCAGGGCCATATAGCTGTATGCAACCACGGTGATCGGAGCAAGCAAGTCGGGAGCGATCCTGGCAGCGACAAAAATGGCGGTGGGACCATCCATTGTGCCGATGACCCCAATAGCGCCAGCCTCATTAAGGTCCATTCCAAGGACAAGGGCCAGCAGGATAGTGGCAAAGATGCCCAGATGCCCTGCAGCACCAAGCAGGGCCATACCGGGATTCTCCAGCAGAGGGCCGAAGTCCGTCATCGCTGCCTAGGCCGATGAAGAGCAGTAAAGGGAAGATTTCGGTCTGAATGCCAACCTCATAGAGCCTGCCCAGCAGGCCTTCCGGGCTGGCAATGCCAGTCAGAGGGCAGGTTGGTGAGGATCGCGCCAAACCCGATAGGGAGCAGGAGTACCGGTTCCATATCCTTGGCAACAGCCAGGTACAGAAGGACTCCCCCGATGGCGATCATGACCAGCATCTTCCAGGTGAGCTCTGTAGGGGCCAGGAAGAGGGAGAGGAATTCGCTGATATCCATTATTTCACTCGAAGGTGACGAGGATAGCGTTGTACTCCACAGCCTGTCCAGGCGAAACTTCTACTGTGGCAATCTTACCGCCGCTGGCCGAGCGGATCATATTCTTCATCTTCATCGCTTCAAGCACGCAGACCACGTCACCAGGATTGACCTGGTCACCGGGTTTTACGCGTACTTCGAGGATGTCGCCTGGCATGGGAGCAGTGATGGCATTCCCGGAGGCGGGTGGTGCTGCGGCTGCCTGTTTTGGCGCTGGGGCGCTCCTGGCTGGCGGCGGGCTAGCGGTGCTGGTGCACTTGGCCTGTGAGGCCGCCGGCTTTTGGGGTACCTCAGCCTGGTAGGCTTTCTTGTTTACGGTTGCCGTGACCGGACTGCTGTCCAGATCACCAACTTCGACGATGTATTCCCGTCCTTCTACAATTACGGTTACTTTCTTTGTCATCAGTAGTCCTCTATGTGGTGAGGGTTTATTGAATTTCCAATAATTTTCCCAGATTTGTGTCCTGGTAATCCAGGGCGTGACGTTCTTCCAGCAGACAAATCCCGACTGCCAGTGCAACAGCCATTTCTTCCAGTCGCTGATCCTGCGGAATATCTCACCGAAGGGGTTAGGTCTGGCTGGTTTGGGTTTTTGTACCGGGAAGAGACTTGGCAGGTATTTCATCATAATGCTAAGAAGGCCCAGAGCGAGGAAGGTAACTCCCAGGCCGATCAGGCCGATGCGCAATCCGATGATGATATCAGCGTTCATCGATCCTCCTTTACAGCGGGATGTTGCCGTGCTTCTTTTCTGGGAGGCTGGCTTTCTTATCTCGCAGCAGTTCCAGGGCAGAGATCAGCTTGGGGCGGGTTTCCGCCGGGATGAGGATCTCATCGACATGACCGCTGGCAGCAACATGATAGGGCTTGGAGAATTTCTCACTATATTCTCCCAGGATCTTCTGGCGTTCTTCCTCGGGGTTCTCCATCTCCTTGAGTTTCTTGGCATATAGGATATTGACTGCCCCATCCGCACCCATGACGGCAACCTCGGTGGTTGGCCAGGCATAGACCATATCGGTGCGGATGTATTTGCTGGACATGACAATGTATGCGCCGCCATATGCCTTACGGGTGATGATGGCGATCTTCGGCACAGTCGCCTCAGAGTAGGCGTAGACGATCTTAGCGCCATGGCGGATGATGCCGCCGTGCTCCTGTTTGGTGCCGGGCATGAATCCGGGTGTATCCACAAAAGTGATCAGCGGGATATTGAAGGCATCACTGAAGCGGATGAACCGGGCGATCTTGTCGGCGGCATCAATATCCAGTACGCCAGCGACATACAGTGGCTGGTTGGCGATTACGGCAACAGTCTGTCCGTGCAGGCGTGGCAAACCCGACACAGGCATTTGGGGCAAAGTGCTCATGCACCGGGAGGAAGCTGCCTTTGTCGAAGATCAAGTCAATGATCTCGGTGACATCATAGGATTCACTGGATCTGTGGGGATGATTGTGTTGAGGCGTTCTTCCATGCGCCAGGGATCATCAGTGGGGGCCGATGAGGGCGGTCTTCTCCCGGTTGCTTCCCGGAGGTATCCGACCAATTGGCGGGTCAGCTGGAAGGCGTGTTCTTCATTCTGAGCCGCAAAATGGGCCACTCCGCTGATGGCGTTGTGTACCATCGTGCCACCAAGGTCGTCCAGGGAGACCTGTTCCCGGGTGACAGTCTCGATGACCTTCGGGCCGGTGATGAACATGTGGCTGGTGCCTTCGGTCATGATCACGAAATCAGTGAGGCCGGGGGAGTAAACCGATCCACCGGCGCAAGGCCCGACCATCACGCTGATCTGCGGGATGACTCCGCTGGCCTGAGTATTGCGCCAGAAAAGCTCGGAGTAGGCCGCAAGGCTGTAAACGCCTTCCTGGATGCGTGCGCCGACCGAATCCATGATGCCGATCACCGGTGCACCGGAGTCCATTGCCAGGTCGAGGATCTTGGCGATCTTCTGACCCTGCACCTCGGAGAAGGAGCCGCCAAGCACGGTAAAATCCTGCGAGTAGACACAGACCATGCGGCCATCGATCTTGCCATAACCGACGACGACGCTATCGCCTTCGTAGCGCTTGTCATCCATCTCAAAATCTGTGTGGCGATGGGTCCAATAGGCATCGATCTCGTGGAAGCTGCCTTCATCCACCAATTGGAGGATCCTTTCACGGGCAGTCAGCTTCCCTTTGGCGTGCTGGGAATCGATCCTTTTCTGACCTCCACCCAGGCTGATCTTCTCTCGCTTTTGCTTGAGTTCCTCGATCAGTTCCTGGTGGGTTTGTTGTTTTTCATCTGTCATTGGTTTGCCTTTTGTGATGAGCAGCCATTATTCGACCAGCCCGGCTTCAAGCATGGCGAGATAGATCTTCTCGGCTGTGTAGGGCGGCCCTTCCAGCCGCAGACCCGTGGCATCGTAGATCGCATTCGCCAAGGGCGGCGATGGTGGGCACCATCGGATGTTCACCGATGCCGCGTGCACCCCAAGGACCGTCATCTTGCGGAACCTCGATGATGTCGATGTGGTGTTTCTCAGGAATATCCACAGCGGTGGCGATGCGGTAGTCCACAAAACTCGGGTTCAGCATGGCGCCTTCTTTGAGGAGCATCTGTTCAAAGACTGCCGAGCTGTATCCCTGGATGAAGCCGCCTTCGATCTGAGCTTTCACCAGTTCGGGGTTGATCGCTTTTCCGACATCAAAGGCAGAGGCGGCTTTGATCACTTCAATGCTGCCGGTCTCCTTGTCGATCTCGATATCAAAGGCCTGAGCACCAGTGGTGTAGTGCACCACGGCACGTTCACCCTGGCCGGTTTCGAAGTCCAGGTTGGTAACGTAGGTGGGCATGAAGCTGCCGCGCCCGACGATCGGGCCGCCTTTCCAGCCTTCATCGTTCTCGTTCGGTAGACCGTAGATGCCGACATTTTTCACCGACATTTCGTTCTCGGATTTGTACGAAATGACCTTACCATCGACAATATCCAGATCCTCGGGATCTTCGCCCCAATGGGCAGCGACTGTATCAAGCATCTGTGTGCGGGCATCCTGAGCGGCCACAACGACCGCATTGCCCATGCTCCAGGTGAGGCGGCTGGCAACGGTCTGCCATTCATAGGGGCTGTAGCGGGTGTCCAGCGGCCCCGAACGCGGACCCATTCGTAGGGGATGCCGAGGACACCGGCGGCCATTTGGGCCATAACAGTAAAGGTTCCCTGTCCAATCTCCTGCCCACCCAGGCTGACGTTGATCGTTCCGTCTTCAGTGAACTTGACCTCGGCGCTGGAGCCGGCATTGGGGGGCATGGAGGGGGCTTTCCACATCAGGGCGATCCCCTTGCCGCGCAGTTTGTTGGGGCTGCTGGGTTTGGCTTCCTTGCCCCATTCGATTGCTTCCGCGGCTTTCTGAATGCACTCTGAGAGCCCTGTTGGGTGCATGGTCATTCCAGTCAGGATGATATCGCCACCCTTGACACAGTTCTTGAGGCGGAAGTCGACGACATCCATGCCGATCTTTTCAGCCAGCATAGTCGATGGTCTGTTCGATCCCGGTGTGGAGCTCGGACATGCCAAAGCCGCGGTAGGCACCGCCGATCGGGTGGTTGGTGTAAACGCACAGGCTGTCGGTGTGAACATTGGGGAAGAAATAAGGGCCGCTGCTGTTGTAACCGCCAGCACGGGTGATGTTCACGCCGTATTCGGTGGAAGCCCCTCCATCCCAATACATGGTGTTCTTCAATGCAAGCAAGTTTCCATCTGCATCACAGCCCATCTTGAGCTTGATCACCAAGGCTTGGCGGACAAAGTTGGTATAGAATTCTTCCTCGCGGGTGAGAACCAGTTTCACCGGTCTGCCCTTGACCTTTGAGGCGATTGCCACTGGCAGGGCTTCCATGGTCACGCCAGCCTTGCAGCCGAATCCACCGCCGACAAAGGGGGCAATCACCCGCATATCACTCTCGGAGATCCCAAAGGATTTGGCGATCAAGTTGCGTTGGGCAAATGGGGATTGGGATGCGGCCCAAAGGGTGACAGTACCGTCATCTTCAAACTTGGCTACGGCGACATGCGGCTCGATCGGCACATGCTGCACGTGGGGAATATAGAACTCGGTCTCAACGATGGCGGCACAATCTTCCCATGCGCCTTCCACATCACCTTTGCGGACTTTGAAGTGGTTGGCAATATTGGTGCCTGCTTGGGGGAAGATGTAGTTTGGCACGTCATATTCTGCCATATCAGGGTGAAGCAGGGGTGCTTCTTGGGATGCACCATACACCGGATCAAATACTGCTTCGAGTGGCTCGTATTCAACCTCGATCAGATCGATGGCCTTTTCGGCGATATCCTGCAGTGATGGCTGCCACGGCGGCAACCGGTTCTCCGATGAAGCGGACCCGGTCACGGGCAAAGATATGTTTGTCAACCAAATATAAGCCAATCCGCTTGGGAAAATCTTCTCCTGTGACGACAACTTTCACGCCCGGCAGAGCTTCTGCTTTCGTATAGTCAATCGAAAGGATTTTAGCGTGTGGGTGGGGGCTTCGTTTTACACGGGCGTGCAGCAATCCGGGACCAAACTGAATATCATCGGTGTAGATCGCAGCGCCAGTGACCTTTTCAAGTACATCCAGGCGGGGTTTGCTTTCACCAACCGGGGAGGGCAGCTTATTGGGATCTGTAATAGTCATGGTTTTCTCCTTGTCACCTGATCATTGAAGTTTGGCAGCTTCTTTGATCCCTTCGATGATCCGGACATAGCCAGTGCAGCGGCATAAATTACCGACAAGAGATTCTTTGATCTCTTCTTCGGTTGGATCGGGGTTTCGGTCCAACAGCGCTTTGGCAGAGATCAATACTCCGGTGTGCAAAAACCACATTGGACACCACCGGCTTCCATGATCGCCTGTTGAACGGGGATCGATTTGCCATCTTGGGCTAGGCCTTCCACGGTGATGATTTCTGCGTCCATCACATTCCACGCCGAAAACCATACAGCTGTTTACCGGGGCACCGTTCAGCATCACCGTACAAGCACCACATTCACCGCCTGCGCAACCATTCTTTGTTCCTGTCAGACCGAGTTTCTCTCGCAGCATCTGGAGCAAGGTCCAATGGGCAGGCACATCAACAACTTCGGTTTCACCATTTATGTTTAACGGTATCGTATGGATTGTCATGGCTAACTCCGTTTCTCAAGGATGGCGGTGAGTGCCTGTTTCGCCAAATTGCGGACCATCATCTTTCGGTATTTCGCAGTGCCACGGACATCATCGATCGGGGTGCACGAATCCATGGCGATCTGGGCTGCCTGCGGACCGTGTCATGGTGAGTCCGTTTTGGTCAAAGAATTCTTCAACCGTGGGAACCACCAGCGGGACCGGGGCAACAGAGGCCAGGGCGATCTTGACTTTCAGTCCTGTGCTGGCTGATTGGTCAGGCCAGGAGGCAGCTGTGACACCGACAATGGCGAGGTCTCCGCGTTTATTACGGTTCAGTTTGATGTACTTACCGATGAACCATCCGGGCGGAATCGGTAGGGAGAGAGTGACGACCAGATCACCGGATTTGAGCTTGGTCTTGCCTGGACCTTTGAAGAAATCTGCCAAGTGCTTCCTGGCGGATACCATCAACGCCGTGAACTTTGAGTATGCCCTCATAAAGCATGCAGGCACCGATTGTGTCGCCAGCGGGAGAGGCATTGCAAATATTGCCGACCACGGTGGCCCGGTTGCGCAACTGGTAAGCGGCAACCGCATCGCAGGCTTCTGCCAGTAATGGATAATGTTGGCTTTACATCCGGGTGGCTGCTGACGCTGATTCATGTTGACTGCAGCACCGATTGTCAGACCTGTCTTGGATCAAATGAAATCTGGTCGATGCCTTCGAGTCCTTTGACATCTACGAGGAACTTGTTTTCCTTCCAAACGCCATCACGGAGGCGCACGAAAATATCCGTCCCACCCAGCATGGGGCGGGATTCACCGGGGTGGTCCGCAAGGAATTGACTGGCTTCTGCCAGAGATTTTGGTTTAATGTATTCAAATTCTGGTAATGCGGGATGTGCTTCTCTTGCCATGTTTTTTTCCTTCTATTATATATTGTTGATAAGAAAAATCAAATGATTTCATAGTGTAAAAGAAGAAAAAAGGGGAGGTATTAGCACCTCCCCTTATATTAAGTACTTGTACTTATTCCAGTTCTGTTACCTCAAGCATCGCTTCTTCAGGCGCTTTGAAGATCAGGAAGATGAGGTTTAACAGAATACCGAGAACTGCGGCAGTTGCAATTGCGGGAAAACCATTGGGGAAAATACCCTGCATGACCGGAATCGGCAGATTCCCGCCGTAGCCAATGTTACCGCCGATGCCAACCACGAGGATGGTGGCACCGATCGCCAACTGGCGCGGGTCATAGAGATTGACCTTTCGGCCTGCATGAGGGCAACACCCTGCATACCAATGATACCGAAGAGGTAGATCGCCAGACCGCCTGTGACGGCCAACGGAACTGTATTGACCAACGCAGCCAGTTTTCCGACGAAACCCAGCGAGAATAGCGATAACGCCAGCTGTGATCAGGGTTGGGCCAGAGTAGTTGCGGGTGATCACCATCAGGGAGTTGTTCTCTCCGTAGTTGGTGCCAGCCACACCACCGAACATACCATTGATCATGTCTCCAAGACCATCGAGGATCAGGTTAAGGCCGATCAGGTCGCGAAGTTCATACTTTTCCTTGCCCATGTTCTCTGCCAGGTTGTCCACGTAGAGGGAGATCTGGTAGAGGTGAGCAGTGGATTCAGGGATGGTGGCGATAGCGATGATCGCGATACCAGCGATTGCCTCCCAGGCCTGTGGTGAACTGAATGCCGGGCAGTGTAAACTTCGGGATTACGAACCAGGCGGCTGTGCCAATGATGGATGCATCAACCACCACCAAATATGGCAGCGAATAAATACCCAGCGACAGCACCCAGCAATACAGGGATCAGACCGAAGAAGCCTTTGCCCTGCAGGTAAACAGAGAACACGATTGTTACTAACCAGGGTAAAGATGGCGACGCCCCAGTTAGCGGCAGCCATGTCCAGGGCAGCGAAAGCCAAGGCAATACCGATGGTCGCTGCAACCGAACCGGTGATGACCGGGGGCAGGACCTTGTCGATGCCTTTGCGGCCGCCGGTAAATCGGATGATAAACCAACCAGGATGTTGATCACACCAGTGGCAACAATACCTACCTGGGCGATCGCGACCTTGTCGGCTGCATAAACGCCAAAATCAGCATTGGTGATTGCCAATGTGGCGGCAATATAGCTGAAGCTGGAGCCGTAGTACAGGGGAATGAATTTGCCTGCTAGCAGCTTGGACAGGATCAGGGCGGTGATGGTGGCTACACCGGAAACCGTCAGCACGGTACCGACATCAAAGCCGACCAACAAGGCAACCAGCACGGTTGCCGGGAACATGGCCAGCACATGCTGGAAGCCCAGCACGATCATCCGACCAAATGGGGGGGCATCATTGGGGAGATACCCTAGAATTTTCTTTTCTGCCATTTCTTAGCCTCCTAAGCCTCCTAATGGTGCAAGAATATTCTTGCGGGTTGAAATGAGTTTCTATAAAAAAATTACGCCGAATAATTAGGCGCATCAAACAGGATTATTTAGCCGCCGGACACCTCCTTTAGCATCGGAATTGCCCTTATAATGACTCCCCTAGAGCAGTTGGTATAAAGGCTAGCAAAATGATATGATAACAGCACTTGCATACTCCTACTATACACGTTTTGTAGATACAAATCAACAAACCCGGCGACAATGCATAGGTTACGCACCTGATTTAATAGTAGTATAGTAACCCTATCAGATAGAAGTGACTTATGTAACCAGAAGTGTGGGATATTTGTCCCTTATTTATCTAAATAGTCTAATTGTCTAGACATCTGTACAAGAGGTGTTTTCGTGAAAAAAATTTCAGCCAATTCGATCGGTCATAAAGTGGCGGAGATACTCAATGGGGGGGGGGGGATTTCCGTAAAGGGGGGTACATCACGCGGGGTATTCCTAGAGAGTGAGATTGGCTGGATGCTGTTCTTGTCGGGCGAGAAATTCCGCGGGCCGTTGACGCTCACACTCCCAGATCTGCCTCGGACAAAGGAAAGATTCATAATCGGCTCGGTGGGTAAGCTCTCTGGCGAAGGGATGGAGTTCAAGGATATTGGCGTGAGGGTGAAAATCCAAGATGCTGAGGTATGGGCGTACCATCCGGCGTACCAAGAGGAGAGTGGGTTGAGTGTTAGGAAGGCCATCGAGTCATTGAAGAGAACCGAGAACGCTGTGATTGATACATTAATAGGTAAAAGGTCAGCTTCGTTTACGAATAACGAAGTGCTGCATAAAGTGATTATAAAGATACCCAGCGCGATCCAGACGGAAGACTATCAGGGCGCGGTAGAAATGCTTGGCAAGATCCTGGGCATAGGGGAGGGGCTAACCCCTGAAGGCGATGATTTTGTGATCGGGTTATTATTTGTTTTGCGCATAGCCAATTCTCGATACAAGCAGGAACACGAACTGCTGGCAAAAGAAATAGTCGATCAGGCGCAAAAAAAGACCACTCGGTTGAGCTCGAACCTGATCGAATGTGCGGCTTTAGGTCAGGTGGATGAGAGGATCAGCCTGGTGGTAGATTCTCTGATCACAGGGCAGGATGGAGCTGATTTAGTGGAAGGTTTGATGAACTGGGGTAACACATCGGGGGGGATGGCTTTGGCCGGGATTATCTCAGGGATATTGGCCTGTGAATAATGACCAGGGTTCAATCTCTTTAAGAATTTGTCTCTAAACATGGATGATGTTTTTCCTCCTGGACACACATGCGTATTACCGCATGCAGGACAAATAAATGACAGGAAAATTAGGGCATTAGATCAGGACGATGATGAGATAGGAGAGCATCAGCCAGCGGCTGTGCTCGAAAAGAAAATAAACAGGTAGAAATATGATGCCTGTAAATGCTGAGAAAGCCAATGTAACATTAATGTTGAACTGGTTTTCGGAGATATTCTTATCTTTATGAAGAAGTGCAATCCTTGCTGGCGGGGCATCTGCGCAGAAATCCACCAGACTCACTGGGTCGATACCTGCCAACATAAGGACACTCTGAAGTTAGATACAATCGTATCGATCTTTGCTCAATTTGATCACGATTCACAAAAAGACGAAAGATATACAAAGAACCTGACCCGGTGGATTGCCAGAGATAAATTGACTATTAGCACATAGATCAATACCATTGGGGATTGTGGTGGTGATTGTCTATAGGGCTTTTCTGGGGATAATGGCTTTGCTGAAATGGTCTCTTGGTCATTGGACTGGCTGCCTGAGCATGCGCTAGCTCTGTTCTTTGCAGGACACCCACCACTGAGCATCCTTTTAGGGTGGATCATCCTAACTTTCTTTTGCATCGGTATCCTGTTCGGAACCAGTAACTCTCTGGATACCACTGCATCTGGCTGGCATTGGGGCTGCGGTTGTTGGGTCGGCCGGGACATTGATCCAGATGGTGTTTGGAACGATTATCGGGCAAAGTTACAATGGCACGGTGATCCCCTTGATTGCCGGGCTGGGAAGTTTGACGGGTTTGGCATTTCTGGTGGTGGTGTGGGTTGAGCGAAAACCAAGCCAGGTAATACATGAAGCACATACCAGAGGAGATGTTTATGACTGATGACTTATTTGAAATGCCGGAGCTTGGTGACCTTACCAAGCAGATAGTCGACGCAATGAAAGATGCTCAGAAAGCCATGGATGACCTTCCCAATATCAAAGGTTTGGGTAATATTATGGGTTCTCTTTCTTCCCTGGTGGAGAATATGCCCGATCAAATGGGGGATCTGACTGATGCGATTTCCGAGTTTGGGGAAGCCCATGAGGAGAATACCAATTTCCTGATCGGTGAGCCAGATTGGGGATTGGAAGCCGAGATCCGGGTAGGTTCGATTTTTCACCTGATTGTTTTAGCAGAATTTGATCTCGGCAAGCTGTTGGAAGCCTGGGAAAGCACACAGGGGGTCGGGTTTGCAGACATTGTAGGGGATGTTGTTTCGGATGCTGAAATCGATCTTGAGGAGGGGATGTTCGACCAGATCATGGGGCAGCTCAAGCAGGGACGCAGGCGCGGCAAAGGTCACCGGGATCGTTGTGCTCTCCTGCCAAATCCAGGGAGCACCGGGAGATGCATCTGAAACTTTGAAATTATCTCCTGAGGGCAATATCCCACTGGTATTGAATGATACCGGAATTGGGTTTGAATTCGCCCCGATGCTTACGATCAAAAATCGATGGGAGAACGCTGTCATACCCACTTTCCTGCCGATGGCGGAGGAGATCATTGTGCCGGTTTCTTGTTTTGGTGAGAAGGCTGGCATTAATTTGAATTTCAGTCCATCAAATCAGGATATGAAGATCGATTTGGGTTTGAGGTTCTTCCCGTTGGAATGAAAGAATGTGGCTAGCTTCGGAGGAGAAAGCATGAGACGTATTTTGGTAGCGTATGAGAGCAAGTATGGGGCTACAGCGGAGATCGCGGAGCGAATTGGGGGAGGATTGTCGTCAGCGGGTATGGTCGTGACCCTGGAGGATAGCCGGCAAGGTCAAGGATATTGGCGATTTTGAGGCTGTGGTTCTGGGCAGTGCAATCTATTACGGCCGTTGGCGCAAGGGGGCGGTGAAGTTCCTGAAAAAATTCAAGGAGAAGATGTCGTCTATCCCCATTTGGTTCTTTTCGAGTGGTCCGATCGGGGAAGGGGATCCTTTGGAACAGTTGGATGGTTGGACGTTTCCACCGCTACAGCAGGAGATTGCGGATTTGATCGGTCCGCAGGATGTGACTGTCTTCCATGGAAAGCTGGACGAAACAAAATTATCCCGCATTGAGAAAAAGATCATGGAGGCGATGGATACACCTTCCGGCGATTATCGGGATTGGCAGATGGTCGATGAATGGACATCCAGGATTGTTGAAGTAATTCTCGATTGACTAATGTGGTTTTCCAGCCAATGCCGCGCCGATGATCCCGGCCTCATTGAAGGCTTCGGCAACCAGCACCTCTGCGTGGACGGAAATGTAGGGCATAAATTTATTAATATTTTTACTTACCCCACCGCCTAAGATAATCAGGTCCGGCCAGAGGAGTGCTTCCAACTGGTTGAGGTAGGTGTCGAACTGTTTCCCCCATTTCTTCCAGGACAGGTCATTCCGTTTCCGGGCTGCATTAGAAGCGGTCAGTTCTGCGTCTTCACAATCAATTTCAATATGCCCAAGTTCAGTATTGGGAATCAGAATTCCATCGGTGAAGAGGGAGGTGCCCAGACCGGTGCCAATCGTAACGATCAGGACTACACCCTTGCGTCCTTTTCCGGCGCCAAAGGTCATCTCGGCCAGCCCGGCTGCATCGGCATCATTGATCACGGTAACCGGACAACCGGTGGTGATACTGAAGAGTTCGGCGGCATTAGCGCCGACCCATTTTTCTGAGACATTGGCGGCTGAACGGGTTATTCCATGCTGAACTACGGCAGGGAATCCGCAGCCAATGGGACCGTCCCAGTTGAAGTATTTGGTGATTTCGGCGACTGTACTTGCGACTGGTTTGGGCTTGGCAGATTTTGGTGTGGGGATTCTATACCGCTCTGTCAGCATTTCGCCCTTCACAATATCTACTGGTGCGCCTTTGATCCCTGAACCCCCGATGTCGATACCTAGAACCTGCATTGCTGCTCCTTTCCTTTATCCAATATGATTATAACCAAAGATTAGAATTCGTGGACTATCCGGTATAATTACTAAAATTTTATCTGAGGAGATCGTTGATGACCCCGAAGGAAAATCACATGACGAAGGGTGAACTAGAGGCAAGTTTCACCAAGAAAATCGTGAAGTTTGAAAAGGATTATTTGGGCAGAGGGCCGGTTGATGCCCGCACATACCTTCTCAATGATATGGTGGTCATTCGTTTGCGGGGCGTATTGACTCCTGCAGAAGAAAAATTGGCTGAAAAGCGAGAGGGACAAGCGCTGGTGAAAGAAGCCAGGCGCCAGTTATTTGAGACTTCCCGGAATATTCTGGAAAGTTATGTTGGGGAGGTATTTGATACCGAGTTGATTGATCTGTTTTCTGATATCAGTACCGAAACTGGTGAACGAATCATTGTGCTCACCGTAGGCAAAAACTTCGGCACCTAGCAGTTTGATGATTGGAATGTTTATATATCTCTAACGAAAGAAATTAAATAACCGATTAGACTAATACTTGAACTAAATATTTTCATGATTTAGGCTGACTGGATAAAGGGTAGTCTCGCGGTGAGAAGACCAGTTGTAAAGTACGCCAGCAATGAAACCATCAACAAGGTCTTGCTGGCGTTTTTGTTTACATCAATGGAGGTGGAGCTGTGGAATTAACGAAATCAGAAGAGGCAATGTCTAATAAGATCAGCCAGGAGATCCTCAAAGCTTGGAAAGTGGGACATGGTGGAAACGCTGAGAAGGTGCACCTTTTTCAAGGCGAAGATGGATTGGTGATCCTGATCCCACAAGCCTTGTATCAGGCGGAGTTGAATCTTTACAGTAATTCACCGGGAGGGGGCAGGTGTTGAATAAATATCTCCGCACTCTGCTCCACACAGTTACTTCAGAGTTTTTACCGATGGCTGAAGAGATCATTGGCAAACCCATTGGCGAGGTCGTGCCTCTGATCGACCACAAAGCCGGTTGGGCTATGATTTTTTTCCGTGCAGATCAAAACAAAATAAAGATGGAAGGGAAATAGCGTAGATGATCGAGCGAAAGCAATTTGAGGATGTGCATTGGTTCCAGCATTCCGTCGAGGAAGTATTTTCCATTTTACAGGGACAAAATGAAACCGGGCTGACCAATAGCCAGGTGGAGGAACGCCTGGCTGAATTTGGTACCAATGAGATCGTTGGCCAGGAGGGGAGAAGCATCTGGAAGATGCTGTGGGCACAACTGACCGACACTATGGTGTTGGTGTTGTTTGCCGCGGCGATCATCTCTGTGTTGATCAGTGACTGGAAGGATGCGATTGCGATCTTTGCAATCGTCCTGATCAATGCGATTATTGGATTGGTGCAGGAATATCGGGCGGAGCAGGCTATGGCTGCCTTGAAGCAAATGGCTTCCCCGACCGTCAGGGTTCGGCGAAATGGCAAGCCAGAAGAGATCGATGCCAAGAATTTGGTGCCAGGAGACATCATTTTCCTGGAGGCCGGCAGCAAGGTTCCAGCAGATGCCCGACTGGTTGAGGCCGCAAATCTGAGGGTTGAAGAAGCCTCCCTAACGGGTGAATCCGAGCCAGTTGACAAAATCATCCGATTCCTTGGAGGAAGAGAACATAACCATCGGGGATCGGATCAATATGCTATATATGGGGACAACGGTTGTGTTTGGTCGCGGGAAGGCAGTAGTCGTCAAGACGGGGATGGACACTGAACTGGGCGGAATCGCGGAGATTGATCCAGACAGTTGAAGAGGAACAGACGCCTCTGCAGAAGCGGATGGACAGATGGGCAAGACTCTGGCGGTGGTCGCACTTGGAGTTGTTGCTGTGGTATTTTTGCTTGGTCTTCTCCGGGGTGAAAATCCATCTGAGATGTTCCTCACAGCAGTGGCAATGGCGGTAGCGGCAGTGCCCGAAGGTCTGCCAGCGGTGGTGGCTATCGCCCTAGCTCTAGGCGCACAGCGTATGTTGAAACGCCAGGCATTGATCCGGAAACTGCCCGCAGTGGAAACGCTGGGCTCGGTGACAGTGATCGCATCAGATAAGACGGGCACATTGACCGCCAATAAGATGCAACTGCGTGTGCTGGATGTGGCTGGGAATACCCACGAAGCTGGATTGGCAGCCTGGACAACCTACTGCCCTGACATATCAGCGATCTGAATTCTGGGACAAAGCTATTGATGCTTGGAGGCGTGCTAAACAATAATGCCCAACTGGTGACTGATGAAAAGGACCCAGATGCATATCTTGTCCTGGGTGATCCGACTGAAGGGGCGCTGATCTCAGCGGCAGCCAATCTGGGGCTGATGCAGACGGAACTGACAGGTGTATTCCCGCGTGTGGTGAGGTTCCTTTTAGTTCCGAGCGAAAGCGGATGACCACAATCCATCGAATTTCCGAAACTTCCCATGATACATTACCAACGGGACTTGGACAAGACATTCGATGAATTGAAGACTGCTCTCGTTCACCAAAGGGGCGGTCGATGGATTGCTGGAGATCAGCTCTCAGGTTTTTGTGGATGGCGAGATCCTGCCGCTGGATGAGGATTTGGAAATCCCGGATAGAACAGGCGACAGATACCATGGCACAAGGATGGTCTGCGGGTGCTTGGATTGGGATTTGAGACTATTTCCCCGATTGAGAGAGGAAACACCGAAGAAATGGTTGAAAAATCCCTGGTGTTTGTTGGCTTGTTCGGGATGATGGACCCGCCGCGGCCAGAGGCGTTTGAATCAGTACAGATCAACCATGAGGCCGGTATCCGCACGATCATGATCACCGGTGATCATCCTCTGACAGCCCAACGGATCGCCAGGGATCTGGGGATCGATCAGAATAGCTCGCCGATCACTGGAAAGCAGCTTGCAATGATGAGTGACGAAGAATTGCGCCAAGTTGTTTCGAACGTCAATGTTTATGCCCGGGTTGCTCCTGAACATAAGCTGCGTATTGTGATCTGCACTTCAGGAGCTTGGTGAAGTGGTGGCGATGACAGGAGACGGAGTTAATGATGCGCCTGCTTTACGGAAGGCCGATATCGGGGTTGCGATGGGGATTACCGGTACGGATGTCTCTAAGGAAGCAGCTGATATGGTGCTGCTAGATGATAATTTCGCCACCATCGTCAGAGCAGTACGTGAAGGCCGGACAATCTTCGATAACATTCGTAAATTCATTAAATACACAATGACCAGTAATGCCGGGGAAGTGCTGGTGATGCTGCTGGCACCCTTCTTTGGGATGCCTCTTCCGCTTACAGCCCTCCAGATCCTGTGGATTAACCTGGTAACCGATGGATTGCCTGGACTGGCTTTGAGCGTAGAGCCAACCGAACAAGATACGATGAAGCGCCCGCCAATCGACATTCGCAAGAGCATTTTTTCTGGCGGGTTGAGCGTTCATATAATCTGGGTCGGGCTTCTGATGGGGTTGGTTTCGCTAGGAGTTGGATTCTGGGGCTGGCAGACTGGAAACCCCTATTGGGGAACGATGGTGTTTACCACGCTGACTCTTTCGCAGATGGGGCATGCGCTGGCTGTCCGCTCGGATAAGCAGTCATTGTTCAAGCAAGGATTGTTCTCAAATAAGCTAATGATCGGCGCTGTGATGCTCACCTTTGGGCTGCAGATGATGATTACTTATTGGGCGCCGATGAATGATATCTTTCAAAACGCAGCCGCTGCCCATGAAAGAATTGGGAATCAGTCTTATTATGAGCCTGGTGGTATTCTTCGGTGTAGAATTGGAGAAATGGTTCAAAAGAAGAAAGCGGCTTGGATAACCGGGTAGTTGGGAGGCAGGGAAAATGACCGAATATGTTAAGTTGATTTTATCCTCTGGCACGCTCCTGGATACGGAGCACGGTCTGGTGATGTTGCTGCTGTTGTACGGTTTGCTCACCTTCCGTGAGGCGAAAGTGGCTCGATGGGTACCTGTGGTGATCCTGGGGGGCATCCTGCTATCCCTTTTTACCCCTGTCCATGAGATCAACCTCTTCTGGCCCGTGATAACCGGGTTGGTGGTGCCTCCGTTCTTGTGGCAATCTGCTGTGGCAGTGACCAAAAGCGGGCCGCTTCGCTGGCAGTGGGGATTAGCCCTATGGGTGATTACCCTGGTTCTGGTTGCAGCCAGCCTAGTGCTGCTTGGGGGTCTGCCGGTCTCAACTGCATTGCTATTGGGTGTACTGGCGGTTACGTTGGTGTGGTACTTCCGGGAGCTTGATGTTGAGCGGAGCTATTTGTCCACGATTGGGCTGATCACTCTTGTGGTCTTGTTGGTGGAGATTGATCTGGCATTGGTGTCTCTCCGACTCTGGCTGGGCACGCTGCTTTCCGGGGCTTCAATTGGGTTCTTAATCGGGTTCCTGGGAATCTTCATCTTCCGCAGGCTCAAGCAATACAAGTGGAAAAATTCGTTTTTCTTCGTCTGGGCCTATGTAGCTTACATGGTTGGGCTGGTCTTTGATACCTCAGTGATGGCAACCACAATGGCTGCTGCACTTGTAGTTTCTACCTATGGCTTCAGCATCGGCTTGTGGCATGGGAAAAAGGATGTCCCGGTGCCTTCGAATTTCCCGGTCTTTTTCTATTTATCCGCTGCCGTCTGGCTCGCTCTGGGTTGGCAGGCGCATACTGTGTTGTACCCGGTTAGTTTGTTTGGGATCCTGCCAGCATTGTTGGTTATCACGATCAGTATTTTGGTAATCAGGAAGCTGTCACCGATATCGGCTGAGAATCGATGGACCCGATTACTGAGGAAAGAGATAGGTGTGTTTCTCCTGCTGATAGGTGCGGTGTTATTTTGGCCGCAACAAGCCTTTCTGACCACGATCAGTGTAGAGATTGCATTGGTCACGGCAGTTCTACTGATCATCCTATTGCGAGTGGCAATTGGACCGATATTTGATTTCTTAGGTATTCGCCTTAGCTGGCCTGATAAGGAAGGATAGTTATTGTTGGTTTGGCGATAAGCCTGTTCTTGAACAGGCAGAAATTGGTTATTAAAAAAAGGAGTGTGTGATGAATTATGTTCTTTTGTTGATTATGCAGGATACTAGCCAGTTGACTGAATTACTGCATGTCTGGGACAAGATAGGTGTCCCTGGCTCGACTATCTTGAAGAGTGCTGGTGGTCACCGGACAACTTCTCTGTTGAGAAGAGTAGGTGCGGGGGTTCTCGATCGGTTATTTGAGAATAGAGAAGTTCAAGGAAAGGTTGTGATTGCTGCGCTTGATTCTGAAGACATGCTTGAAATTGCAATTGCTGAGGCTGAGCGTGTAATGGGTGGGCTTGATCGCCCGGATAGTGGATTGTTAATGGCCTGGCCACTTACCCATGCTATCGGGATGAGGAAGGTAAAAACTGAGGAGACTCTTCCGGATGTATCTCCTCCAGCACTTCATCCTGAATGGCTGCAATTGCGGAATATGCCTATCGAGGAGATTGACTTGATTAGTCATCTGCCCCCTACTCTTGTAACCCCAGAGTTGTCATTGCATGAAGTTGCCAGGGCAATGCTGGTTCATCCTGAAGTGCATCTTGCTTGTGTGGTGGGGGACAATGACCGTTTGCTTGGGGTAATCAGTCTGAAAACTTTAGCGGATGATCTGTACTTTCACATTGTCCCTGAGGAGTTCATTTCTGAGAGCACTGATTTGGAAAAATTAATGTCTTTCGCTGACAAAAGCAGGATTACAACGGCAAGAGATGCTATGTCGGCGCCAATTTGGATTCAGGTTGGTGAAACTGTTAAAGATGGATTTTTACGGATGCATGAGAATGACCTTCCTGGATTGCCCCTTGTAGATGAACAATATCGAGTGATTGGTTATGTGAATTTGTTGGAATTGTCAGCAATATGTTTTATGTACAAGGACAAAGAGAAGTCCACCATGCCAAACATTGAGGAGAAATAATGTCAACGACATGGTTAGCTGGTGGCATATTTTTAATTACATATGCCTTGATTGTGAGCGAAAAAATTCACAAGTCCGTTGCTGCCGTTTTTGGGGGTGTGGCAATGATAATCTTGGGGATCATTTCGCAAGAGAAGGCATTTCATTCCATAGATTGGAATGTTATCTTTTTGCTAGCATCGATGATGGTCATCGCAAATGTGTTGCGTGAAACAGGTGTTTTTCAATGGATTGCAATAAAAACAGTCAGATTGGGTAAAGGAAACCCGATCATTGTTCTGGTCTTATTATCTTTGATTACCGCATTTTCCTCTGCTTTTTTGGATAATGTCACGATTGTTATTTTGATTGCCCCAGTTACTCTTTTTGTGGCTTCTGATTTGCGGGTAAATCCGGTTCCCTTCCTGATAGCAGAAATTTTGGCCTCAAATATTGGTTAACGATTCATAAAGGACATAATTATGAAACGAAGTGAAAATATTCGTAACCAGTTTAGACTATCTCCTCCACGGATGGAGCAGATCATTTTGCCGTTCCAGGAATTTGTGAAAACTGAATCGTTCAGCGGCATTTTGCTGATCGCCTTTATGTTGATTGCCCTGATCTGGGCCAATTCGCCATGGTCTGCCAGTTACGAAGCGCTCTGGCAAACCAACGTGAATGTTTCGATTGGAAGTTTTAAAATCGATAAACCTCTGCTGTTATGGATTAACGATGGATTGATGGCGGTTTTCTTCTTTGTGGTGGGTTTGGAGATTAAACGTGAGCTGCTGGTGGGAGAGTTGTCCTCCTTGCGTCAGGCATTGTTTCCAATCGCTGCCGCACTGGGGGGGATGTTTGTTCCAGCAGGTCTTTTCCTGCTGTTGAACGCCGATAGCGCCGGAGCAAGCGGGTGGGGAATCCCGATGGCAACAGATATCGCTTTTGCGTTGGGAATCCTGGCGTTGCTGGGGAAACGGGCTCCACTGTCGCTTAAGATCTTCCTGACTGCGGTTGCGATTGTGGATGATATCGGGGCTGTTCTGGTTATCGCGCTTATTTTATACCGAGAATATTGTGTGGGGAAGCCTAGCCCTAGCTGGGTTGGTGTTCGTAGCCCTGATCATCATGAGTCGAATGGGTGTACGGAAGCCTTTGCCGTATGCACTGCTTGGCATTCTGCTATGGGTGGCGTTCCTGAAATCTGGTGTGCATGCCACGATCGCTGGTGTGCTCCTGGCGATGACGATTCCGGCCTCAACAATCGTTGACCGAAGGGGATACGTGAAAAGGGTTCGTGAGTATCTCGAACAATTTGAAGAAGAAGGGATCGGCGATGGGGCTGTTTTCACGACGAAGAAACAACGGGCTCTTTTGCAGGGTATTGAAGATTGTACCAATGGGGTTGAAGCCCCACTGCAACAAATGGAGCATGCTCTGCATCCCTGGGTGGCATACCTAATCATGCCGGTATTCGCTTTAGCCAACGCCGGAGTGGATTTGCGCATAGACCTTATCGCTGCGCTGCTGAATCCGATCACATTGGGGATCATTCTCGGCCTTGTGGTCGGAAAACAGATCGGGATTACATTCCTGGCATGGTCGGTAGCTCGTTTGGGATGGTCCAGAAAGATCAACGGGGTAACATGGAAACAGATTTGGGGAGCGGCTACCCTGGCAGGGATCGGTTTCACCATGTCGCTGTTTATCAGCAATTTGGCTTTCTCTGATCCGGCAATGTTGACCTATGCCAAGGTGGGTATCCTGGCGGCGTCATTTATTTCAGCTGTACTGGGATGGTTGATCTTGAGTCGAAATGGGGATCAAGAAGCTGAAACTGAGTCAAGTTAGGGATCTGCGATGACCTTTGAAATTGGGTTGATGATCGGCATAATTCTGGCTGCAGTGGTCCTATTCTCGCTGGAACGGATCCCCCCGGATGTTACTGCCTTGGGTTTGATGCTGCTTGTGGCATTAACAGGTTTGGTCACACCGGAACAGGCTTTTGCCGGGTTTGGCAGCGAAGTGGTTTTAATGATCCTTGGTCTACTGATCCTGACTGCCGGACTGATCCAGACGGGTGTCGTTGACTATCTGGGGCGAGAGATCTTATCCCGGATGGGGGAAGAAGTGTGGAAATTCCAACTGCTTCTGATGATTGCGGCGGCAACCTTGAGCGCATTCATGAGCAATACCGGGGCGACGGCGTTTTTCCTGCCGATCGCGCTATCGATCAGCAGGCAATTGAAGGTCAGTCCCTCAAAGCTATTAATGCCGCTGGCCTTTGCCAGTATCCTGGCAAGCTCGGTTACTCTGATCGGGACTTCAACCAATCTGGTGATTAGCGGGCTGCTGGTCACCGCCGGCCTAAAGCCATTGGGTATGTTTGAGCTAACGGCTGTCGGGCTTCCCGTTCTGATCATCGGCCTGGGGTATATGCTCACGATTGGAAACCGTCTCATCCCGGATAGAGGTTTTACCCAAGAATACACAGCAGGCTTCGAGCTTCAACCTTACCTAACAGAGATTGAAATTCTGCCGGATTCTGTGTTGGTTGGTGAAACACTGGGGGACTCCAGATTGGGCCAGGATCTGGATCTGACCGTAATACGGGTGATCCGGGAGGGGTAGCAATATTTGGCTCCAAACGCTGATCTGATTCTAGATCGCGGGGACCTCTTGCTGGTTGAAGGGTCTCGAAATGTTCTCCTTGGGATTGAGAAAAAGACCGGTATCGATCTGAAACCGCGGCGCAAGATCAAGGATGTGGATCTTCAGGACGAGGAGAATGGTTTATTCGAGGTCGTTCTGCTGCCAAACTCAAGGATGATCGGGCGGACTCTGCAGGACCTAAATTTTCGCGTGAGGTATAACCTGCAGGTGATAGGGATCAACCGCAGTGGGGAGCAAATTCATCAGCGATTGAGCCAGGTGCGGCTGGCTTCGGGCGATGAACTGCTGGTTCAGGGGGATCGTTCCAAACTGATGTTCCTGGACCGGGAGAGTACGCTCAGGCTGATCCGCCCGGTGCGGTGGCGGGTATTGCAAGGGAGGCGGGCTTCCCTGGCTGGTGTGTTGTTCATTATTCCTTTGGTTTTGGCCGGGATGAATATAGTACCGTTATCCATATCGGTTCTGACCGCCGCCTTCCTTGCTTTTGTTACCAGGATCATCACGCCGGAGGAAGCGTATCGTTCAGTTGAATGGCGGTTGCTGATTATGATCGGCAGCATGCTGGCGATCGGAAAAGCGATGCAGGAAACAGGGACGGCAGATTTCCTGGCTCAGCAGATCATCAATATGACAGTAGGGTTGGATCCGATCTGGTTGCTGGGTGGGTTTTTTATTTTGACAATGCTACTTACCCAACCAATGTCTAACCAGGCTGCTGCTGTGGTGGTAGTTCCTGTAGCAATCCAGTTAGCCCTGCAACTGGGATTGAACCCGCGCACATTTGCAATTATGATCGCTGTTGGTGCAAGCAGTTCCTTCCTGACACCTCTTGAACCAGCCACAATGCTTGTTTATGGGCCTGGAAAATATAAGTTTTCAGATTTTCCCAAGGTCGGTGCGCTGCTGACATTGCTGATCTTGGTGATTGCAATCATTCTTGTGCCGGTGATCTGGCCTTTGTGAGGGAGAAATAGGCAACCAGAAAGCATATGTTATAATATGGGTGATTGAAATATTGAAGCCTTTTTGGGTTTACTAGAGAAGATTTGAATGATCGACTTTATTATCTGGTGGCTGGGTTGCCACAAATCGGGGGAGTTGGTTACATCAGGAAGCGAATTTATCTATATAGTTGGGTAAATTCCCGCCCGACCGTGGGCCTGGCAAGAGATCAAAGCCTGATTTTCATTTCCAAAAAACTCAGATCACCCAATCTCATCACACTTGATGGTATTTTAGTGTACATGTATGCCATTGCATCTAATGGAAGAAGAACTAAAAATTATCGTTAGGAAAGGAGATGAATGTCAGTTGATATAACTTTTGATATTGGGGATTGGATTGTTCATAATTACTATGGGGTCGGGCAGATAATAAGAATAGAGAAAAGGCCGATCCATGGGGAGAAAGTGAGAACATTCCGGGTACAAACCAAGGATTGTGTTTATTGGGTTCCTGTTAAAAAAGCCGTGAATCCTCGTATTCGCCGGGTGGTGAATAAGCGGAAGCTGCGTCGTGCGCTCAAGTTGTTGAAATCCAGACCGGCAGAAATGGCGAAGAATTATAAAACCCGACATGCACGAATAAGTGAGGTTTTTGAGGACGGCTCAATCCGGGAGTTTACTAAATTGCTGCGAGATCTGTATGGTTTGAAAGGAACGAAAAAACTGAATAATACGGAAAAAGATGCTGTCGATAAACTTGAAGAGCGTTTAGCGCGGGAATATGCAGCTTCATATGAGACATCCATCGAAGAGGCCCGAAAGAAGTTGAAATTAAATCCCCTGTAACAATATTGAGGTTTCTGAGAACACATCAGCATGAACTTGAAGTTATCGGGGCAATACGTTTGGAATCTGGATGGATAGGAAAAGCTGTCCGACGGGAATCAGCTTGATCCAGAGCTAGAAGCTGATGTTAATTTGATATACTTATTGATAAATATAAGTACATTTTTCATTTTCTGAAGAATGAGATCTTCATCCAATGCATGATGGTTGATAAAAGCAAGAGTTGTTAAATCAGCCATGGCTTCAATTATCCTTCACAACCATTAAGAGACTAAATGAAAATGGAAGAAAAACTCCTTCATCCAAATATTAATATTCTCAGAAACCAGATTGACTTTACCGAGGTTCCTTTTAGTGATCGGGGATCCAGGTTGATGCTTTTCCTTGCCAAGGATGAGCCAAGTATTTATATCCGATTGGCTGAAAGGCTGACAAGTATTGACCAGCATATCGAGGCGTATCTGAAGCGGCCGCCGCTGATTACTGGTCTTAGCTATATTGATCGTTATGGAAGCGTGCTTGAGTATGAAACAATCACTTATCCCTATGCGATCTATTGTGGTACAGCCATTGGGGATTTTGGGGTTAGCTTTGCTGACAATACAAAAATAGCGATAGGACTACCTCAGGAGCAGGTCTGCGGGATCAGTTTTCATGTGTCTCCCCAACTCTGGAAAATTACCGATCAGGGCGGAGAGTTCAAATCAATCCGCAACCTTGCGTATATGTCGAATGGGGAAATCATCCAAAATTCGATCGTCCCGGAGCGGGGAGGTTATAAGGTCACATTGATCGTTGAAGCCGGTGATGATAGTACGATTATCTTGGAAATCTCCAACGAGCTTGACTCGACCAGTGTGATTCCACCCTTTTCCATTTTATGCGGGGCAGCAGAAAGTCGGTGGAAGAATTGGTTTGAGAGTGTGCCGCCGGTCAGAGAGGACTATCTGCTTACCTACTCCTACGCCTGGTGGGTGATGGCCAATAACCTGGTGAAACCTCTGGGGCGGATATACTATGAGGCGATGATGCCCTCGATGGTAAATTATGTGGGTATGTGGCTATGGGATAGCGCCATGCATGCACTGGCCTATCGTCATATTGATGCTGAATTAGCCCGGAATCAAATTCGGGTGATGCTGGAGTGTCAACTTGCAGATGGCATGCTCCCGGATGCTGTGTATGATGAAGGTGTGATTTCGGAAATCGATCACCCCATCAAAGCTGAGGTGACCAAGCCGCCTATTTTGGCCTGGGCAGCGCTAAAACTGCACGAAACTGCACCAGATATGGATTTTCTTGCAGGAGATCTACATCCCACTGGTTCGTTGGAATGCCTGGTGGTTCAGCATGAATGATGATGATGTGGATGGTCTGGCGCAATATAATCATCCCTACTCTTCTGGTCTGGATGATAATCCACTCTGGGATTATGGGATGCCGGTGGAATCCCCTGATTTGAATACCTATCTGTGTGTGCAGATGGGATCTTTGGCGATGATTGCCGAGATCTTGGGTTTGGATGCTGAAGCGGCAATGTGGCGGAGAAGGTCTACAGCTATCGTTCGCCGGATGATCGAAGATCTGTGGGATGAGGAAATGGGGGTTTTTCAGGCGATGTACGATAACCAACCTGTGCATGTGCTTACCCCATTTCAATCTATACCCATTGTGGACCGGGCAACTGCCAGACCACATCCGGGAGCGGTTGATCCAACACTCTAACCTCCCGGATGAATTCTGGGGCGAGTTCGCGATTCCATCAGTAGCATATCAGATCCACACCATGATCCAGAGACGATGTGGCGCGGTCCAGTCTGGGTAAATATCAATTATTTTTTCATTGAGGCTTTACATCAAGTTGGAAGGGAACTGTTGGCAAATGAATTAGCCCAAAAAGACGCTGGATATGATCGGGGCACAACCGGGAATATACGAATATTACAACTCTCAAACCGGGACTCCTCCTGAAACCGCGGCGAGGTCTTTTGGCTGGACAGCAGCGGTTTACATTGACTTGGCAATTCAATTAGCCACATCAAAGTACCCTGGATCCAACCTTAGACTTCATGAAATAATGTAAAGGGAGATAGGTATGAATGATTGCTTAGAGCATCCTTCAGGAAGAAAAATTTCCATCATTGTTTCCTCGAATCGAGGGCCAGTCTCTTTTACCAAAAATGAGGCTGGCGATTTGGTAACGCAGCGCGGCAGCGGGGGACTGGTGACGGCTCTGAAAGATATTGTTGGAGAAATCAACGCTACCTGGATCTCATGTACAATGACAGAGGAGGATTCTAACTGGAAGGAGGGAATGGTCTCACTTACTGAATCGGGCGAGGAAATATTGGTGAAGTTTGTTTCACCCGGTAAGGATGAATTTGAAGGGTATTACAATGTGATCGCCAATCCGCTGCTTTGGTTTTTGCAACATTCCATGTGGAATCTTCCCAACTCGCCGATCATAGACCAATCAACCTGGAAAGCCTGGACTGTGGGGTATATGAATGTAAATCGGTTATTTGCAGAAGAAATTCGCGTTCAACTAAAAAATACACCGAAACCCGTTATCGTAATGTTGCAGGATTATCATCTGTACCTGGTGGCAAAATACCTGCGGGAATCTATGCCAGCCAGAGACAGACCAACGATCATGCATTTTACACATATCCCATGGCCGGGACCTGAGTACTGGCGAATCCTACCGCCAGCTATGCGACAGGAAATTTTGATGAGCATGTGTGCTTCAGATATACTGGGATTCCAGACAAAGGCGGATGTGTTGGATTTCCTGAGAACCTGCCAGACGTTTATTCCTGAGGCTAGTGTTAAAGTTTACGCCACAGCGTGTCTGGTATCGCAATCATGCCACATACGCGCGGGAATTCCCGATCTCTATTGACGTTGAGGCATTGCGTACTTTCGCAAAGAGCGAGGAAGTGCTGTCACATCAGCGAGACATCTCTGATATTGTGGGAGATTGCAAATTAATCCTCAGGATCGATCGGATTGAACCAAGTAAAAATATTGTGCGTGGGTTCAAAGCCTTCGAAGAGATGTTAAGCATTTATCCGGAACAACGCGAAAAGGTCGTATTCCTGGCATTACTGGTTCCATCAAGGATGGATGTGGAGGAATATCAGGATTATCTGGCGGACCTTATGGCGGCGGCAGGTCAGGTGAATGCTCTCTACGGGACATCTGATTGGGAGCCGATCCGGGTATTAGTTGGAGAAAGCTACTCCAGGGCAATTGCGGCTTTGAAATTTTACGATGTGCTGTTGGTAAATTCAATCGCCGACGGGATGAATTTGGTAGCGAAGGAAGGCCCGATCGTCAACCAACGTGATGGTGTTCTGGTACTCTCTGAGCGTACTGGCGCCCAGGAGCAGCTTGGGGAAAGCGCTATCACAATTTCACCTTGCGATGTGTATGCCACTGCTGAAGCGATGAATTTGGGATTAATGATGGATGCTGGTAATCGCAGGGAGCGTGCTGAGCGTCTCCGCTGGATCATCGAGAAAGAAGATATCCACGATTGGTTCTGCAAGCAACTAGATGCTGTAAATAATTTATTAGAGAAATAGGACCTCAAATGAGACAAGAGTCTGTCGGTATTTTACATTATTCTGCTCCTCCCGTAATTGGTGGCGTGGAATCTGTGATGAAAGCCCATACAGTTGAAATCATTCGGGCTGGATATACTTGCGCGATCATATCCGGGCGGGGGGACAAATCTGGGTTGCCTGCCGATAGCGAATTTATTAGTATCCCAGAAATCGATTCAAACTATCCCGAAGTCCAGAACGTGAGCCGGGAACTTGAAGTGGGCCAGGTGCCTGAGAATTTTGACGGGCTAGAACAAAAACTGACCGAAAAATTGAAACCAATTGTGGAAGCACTTGACCACTTAATTGTCCACAATGTGATGACTAAACATTTTAATTTACCGTTGACCAAAGCGATCCACAGACTGAATGACGACGGCTCGATTAAAAATCTGATCGCCTGGTGCCATGATTTCACCTGGACCAGTCCTTCCTCACGCTCAAAGGTTTACGAGGGAGAGCCCTGGAATTTACTTAAAACGAAATGGGTGAATACACAATACGTCACCATCTCTATAGAAAGGCAGCAGGCATTGGCGGGTCTTTTTGGCTGCCCGGACTCGGAAATACCAGTGGTGTACAACGGCGTTAATCCAAGGCAATTATTGGGAATCACCGAGACTGGGTGGGGGATCATTCAAAGGTTGGGTTTACTCGAAAGCGATATCAATGTGTTGATGCCAGTTCGAGTGACCGAAGCGAAGAACATCGAGTTTGCCATCGAGGTCGCGGCTTCATTAAAGTCAAAAGGACTGGACTCCAGATTTGTGATCACAGGTCCGCCAGACCCGCACGATGCAAGCAGCATTGAATATTTCAACTCGCTGAAGCAGTATCGGGATCAACTTAATGTCCGGGAGAATGTTCGCTTTATCTTTGATTCTGGTCTGGAGCCAGGTAAACCATTCATAATTGACGAGCCTGTTGTGGGCGATCTATACCGGGTCAGCGATGTGATGTTCATGCCCAGTCACCGTGAGGGATTTGGCATGCCTGTGCTTGAGGCGGGTTTGGTCAATATCCCGGTTGTGTGCCGCGAGGTTCCTGCAGCCATGGAAATAGCAGGCCGAGATGCTCTGATCTTTTCTGATGAAGCCTCATCCGATGATTTGGCAGGGTTGATCTCTAAAGTCCTTGAAAAGACATCCACTTCTAGTTTCAAGAGGCAGGTTCGAAAAGAGTATTCATGGCAGGCGCTCTTTGAGAATGAAATTCAGCCATTACTTGTTAAGGGGGAATAAATGAGAATCAGGGGTCCCGAAAAAAAGCTTGCCCTGATCCGGCGTGCCGAAAAGGTGCTGCTATTTCTGGATTATGACGGCACGCTGGCCGATTTTGCCCCAACACCTGATGATATCTTTCCAGATCCTGATTTGATAAGCCTTTTATCCCAATTGCAAAGTGATGAAAGAATTCGGGTTTCGGTCATCAGTGGGCGGCGGTTGAGTCATATTCAGAAGTTGGTTCCGGTGAAGGGAATATTATTGGCAGGGACCTACGGGATTGAAGTGATGTGGCCTGATGGCAGGCTGGAAGAGCGTGTGGAGTACGATCAGGTCCGGCCAGTATTGGATGGGCTAAAACCTGGCTGGCTACGGCTGACTGAATCCACTCCAGGTTTATATTTGGAGGATAAGGGGTGGTCCTTGGCGCTCCACGCCAAGGAGGTTGAAGATAGTATCGCAGAGGATAATATGCGTATAGCCAGAGGTCAAATTCCAGGGACAGGTAGCTTCCAAGAGGGTTTTCGAGTGATGGGTGGGCATAAGTTCCTGGAGGTTGCACCTGTTCTGGCGAATAAAGGTTCCACAGTTAACTTCCTGATTAAGTCAGCAGCCTGAAAATAGGTTGCCGATCTATATTGGTGATGATGATAAAGATGAAGAGGCTTTTAAGGAAATATTAAAAATTCCAGGGGGTGGCGATCAGGGTTTGCGAGCATAACAGCAAAACTGTTGCCCAGCTCAGGATTAGTGGGCCTAGTGAAGTACGGGAATTCCTACATTGTTTGTTATGAAGAAATTATCCCAAGTCTTTTACCACCTGGCGTAAGGTTCTGGCATCTAAGTCTTTTTTATCCAGAAATGCAATTGCTCCGGCTTCAATGCTCAAGCGGTGAAACTCCCGGTCAGGATAGGCGCTGATCATAATCACACGGGTCTTTTTTGAGACGGCCTTTATTCGTTTTGCGCAACGAATTCCATCTTCGTCTCCCAGGACGACATCGACCAAAGCCAGTTTTGGCTCGATTTTTTGAGCAATATTAACTGCTTCTTTGGTGTCATTGGCATTATATAAATCGATTTGGGGGATAATACTACCCAATACACGCTGCAACTGGTGCAGGTATTGGCGGTTATCGTCCACGATCAGGACAGTCATATCGCTTAATGGTTTAAGGGGCGGATTCTTTATTTTTGTTACCCCGTGACCTTTTACCCCCAATATTTCGGGGTTTTGGTTTACGTATGTACTAGCCTCCAGGCGGCTTTTCACACCGAGTAGGCGGTATAACCTGGTCAGGTGGTTTTCAACTGTCTTGACGCTAAGGTTCATTTCAACTGCGATATCCTGGTTTCCATACCCCTCCTGAATTAATCTCAAAATTTGGCTTTGGCGGTAGGATAGTTGAGGCGATTTGGGTGATTGGTCCGGGTTTTCTACTAATTTAGTAATCAGCGGTGCCGAGATCCAGCGTTTTCCATCCATGACCCGCTGGATAGCCAATAGCAGATCGCTCAGAGGTTGATCTTTAAGGTGATAGCCATCAATTCCCTGTTTGAGCAAGCCCTGGACATAATGGTAGTTGTCATAAGCGCTGACAATCAGGATTTTTACCTCTGGATATTGTTCTTTGATCCAGGGGATAGCTGTCAGCGGGTCAAAATCCGGCATGCTGATATCTACCAATAGGCAATCAGGTTGGGATCTTTCCAGGCTGTTGAGCAGGGACGGTCCATCTTCCACCTCTGCGATTATTTTATAGGTTTTGGCTGCCTCCAGTACCTTTGTGATCCCAGCTCGAACTACTGCATGGTCATCTGCCAGGATTAAGTTTGTTTTTTCCATAAGGTCTGTTATACCATAGGCGTTAAATGCTGGCGAGTTTTATAGGCTCATAAAGAACTGTAAGCGTAATCATGGATTAGGGGAAATCCCTATTTGTGATTGGGGGATGCTGGGCCGACTATTTGTTAACAATTTGATAAAGTAAAGTTAGCTGATTCTGTCTTTTCAAGCATTGCTTCATTTGTAAAATTATCAAAAATCAAGACAGATCAGAAGAAGATTTCCTCAGACCTAAAAGGAGGTAGTTTATTGCGAAGTAAGTAACTGCATTGTTCTGTAGTGAAACCAAACAATATATGAGGAGCGAAGAATGTCCAAGAAAATTATTTTGACCCTTTTTGTTTTAGTGATCATTGCTAGTGGTCTGATGCTCACTTCCTGCGGCAAAGCCCCTGCAGATAGCCCCGCTGAAGAAGCGAAACTGGCTGTCGGCATCGTGCTTCCGACCAAGGAAGAGCCGCGTTGGATCCAGGATGAGACCCGCTTCCGCGATGCGCTGTCTGCCGCCGGATACGATGTTGAGATCCTGTTCAGCCAGGGTGATTCTGCCAAAGAGAAAGCCAATGTTGAGGACCTGATCACCAAGGGTGTGAAAGTCCTGATCATCTGCCCGCAGGATGGTACTGCTGCCGCTGCTGCGGCTGAAGCTGCCGCCGCCGCTGGTGTGAAGGTAATCTCTTACGACCGCCTGATCCGCGACACCGCCGCCGTTGATTACTATGTGACCTTCGACAGCGTGGCCGTGGGTGAAGCCCAGGCCCAGTATCTGGTGGACAAGACTGAAGGCGCCGGCAACCCGCTGTACCTGTACGCAGGCGCAGCCTCCGACAACAACGCCTTCCTGTTCTTTGAAGGCGCCTGGAACGTGCTGCAGCCGAAAGTTGCTGATGGCACCTTCTACATCGTGAACTCCAGCGAAGCCATTGCTCTTCAGGACAAGGCGACACTGAGCCGCGACGAAATGGCCCAGATCATCGGTCAGGTCACGACCAACTGGGATTTCAACACCGCCAAGAACCTGGCCGAAGCCAATCTGACTGCCGCTTCTGCCGAAGACAAGGGTGATGTGTTCATCCTGGCCCCGAATGATGGGACCGCCCGCGCGATCGCAGATGCTTTCGCAGTGGACACCGATGTGACCAGCTACCTCGTCACCGGACAGGATGCTGAAATCGCTTCTGTGCAGTACATCATCGATGGCAAGCAGTCCATGACCGTCCTGAAAGACGTCCGGACGCTGGTGGCAGATGCAATCGCCGCAGCAATTGCTTACCTCGAAGGCACCACTCCCCCCCAGACCCACACCTATGACAATGGCGCTGCCGAAATTCCGGCGAAGCCGTCCGCAGTGGTCTCCGTGGATGCTGCCAATGTGGTTGAGGCAATCATCGATTCCGGTTACTGGCCGGCCAGTGAATTCACTGGTGTTGATGCTCTTGGAGCAGCTCCCGCTGATGTAGCGGCTGGCTCCGTCGGCATCGTGCTTCCGACCAAGGAAGAGCCGCGCTGGATCCAGGACGAGACCCGCTTCCGCGATGCGCTGTCTGCCGCCGGATACGATGTTGAGATCCTGTTCAGCCAGGGTGATTCTGCCAAAGAGAAAGCCAATGTTGAAGACCTGATCACCAAGGGTGTGAAAGTCCTGATCATCTGCCCGCAGGATGGTACTGCTGCCGCTGCTGCGGCTGAAGCTGCCGCCGCCGCTGGTGTGAAGGTAATCTCTTACGACCGCCTGATCCGCGACACCGACGCCGTTGATTACTATGTGACCTTCGACAGCGTGGCCGTGGGTGAAGCCCAGGCCCAGTATCTGGTGGACAAGGCCGAAGGCGCCGGCAACCCGCTCTACCTGTACGCAGGCGCAGCCTCCGACAACAACGCCTTCTTCTTCTTTGAAGGCGCCTGGAACGTGCTGCAGCCGAAAGATTGCTGATGGCACCTTCTACATCGTGAACTCCAGCGAAGCCATTGCCCTTCAGGACAAGGCGACACTGAGCCGCGACGAAATGGCCCAGATCATCGGTCAGATCACGACCAACTGGGACTTCAACACTGCCATGAATCTGGCTGAAGCCAACCTGACTGTGGCGCCTGCCGAAGACAAGGGTGATGTGTTCATCCTGGCCCCGAATGATGGGACCGCCCGCGCGATCGCAGATGCTTTCGCAGCGGACACCGATGTGACCAGCTACCTCGTCACCGGACAGGATGCTGAAATCGCTTCTGTGCAGTACATCATCGATGGCAAGCAGTCCATGACCGTCCTGAAAGACGTCCGGACGCTGGTGGCAGATGCAATCGCCGCAGCAATTGCTTACCTCGAAGGCACCACTCCCCCCCAGACCCACACCTATGACAATGGCGCTGCCGAAATTCCGGCGAAGCCGTCCGCAGTGGTCTCTGTGGATGCTGATAATGTAGTTGAAGCTGTAATCGATTCCGGTTACTGGCCGGCCAGCGAGTTTACTGGCCTCCCGTAATCTGAGCACCTAATAGATAGGGATTGGCGGCAAAGCCGCCAATCCCTTTTCCAAACTTAGCTAGATGTTAGTGGTAAACTATTTTCGTACTAGATAATTGAGTTAATGCAGTTTTTTGCTGGCAGCCGGGTATATCGGTCAAATCGCCGACGAGTATTCAGGGCTGACTTTTTGAGGAGGAGTTGTTTATGGAAGATGTGATCCTGGAGATGCAGAGTATCATCAAAGAGTTCCCTGGTGTAAAAGCCCTGGACGATGTTAGCTTCAGGGTGAAAAAGGGAGAGATCCACTGCCTGGTTGGTGAGAATGGGGCAGGAAAGTCTACCTTAATGAAGGTATTGAGTGGGGTTTACCCGGTTGGTGATTACACTGGAAAGATCATTTTTAGTGGGGAAGAGCAAGAATTTCGGCATATCAGCGACAGCGAAAAAACCGGGATTGCAATTATTTATCAGGAATTGGCTCTAGTCCCTGAGATGACCATCTACGAAAATATTTTTTTGGGACACGAGATTGCCAATGGGGGTGTGATCGATTGGAATGAGACTATCCAGGAAGCCAGCACGATGCTTGAGAAAGTCCGGTTGGATGTAAATCCAGCTTTTAAGGTGCGGGATATTGGGGTTGGGAAGCAACAATTAGTCGAAATTGCAAAAGCCTTAAGCAGGGATGTTAAAATCCTTATTCTGGATGAACCGACATCAGCACTCAACGAGAATGACAGCAAGAACTTGCTCAATCTGCTGGTGGAACTGAAAACACGTGGCGTGACTTGTATATTGATCTCACATAAATTAAAAGAGGTTATTGAAGTTGCAGATACGGTCACTGTTTTACGGGATGGGAAAACGGTTTGTACCCTGGATGCATCCAATGGGGAAGTATCAGAAAATATTTTGATCAAACACATGGTTGGCCGTTCGATCGAAAATATTTATCCGGAGCGAACCCGCCATGAAGCTACAGAAATTGTATTCGAAGTCAAAGACTGGTCTGCGTATGATCCCCGGATAGGACGGGAGATCCTTAAGAATATCAACTTTCAAATCAAGAAGGGTGAGATTGTTGGATTTTCCGGCTTGATGGGTTCTGGCCGGACCGAGCTGGCTCTGAGCCTGTTTGGAAACCCGATGGGGTATAAAATTACTGGCCAAATGTTTATCAAAGGCGAAGAAAAGCGATTCAATCATCCCAGCGCGGCGATCAGGTCTGGGGTAGCTTACATCACTGAGGACCGAAAGAAGGATGGGTTGATCCTTATCCAGGATGTGAAAGAAAATATCACCC
Source organism: uncultured Chloroflexia bacterium (assembly GCA_963722735.1). GTDB lineage: Bacteria > Chloroflexota > Anaerolineae > Anaerolineales > UBA11579 > UBA11579. The sequence goes on along the minus strand of CAVROH010000016.1, from coordinate 3,552 downwards.
TGGCAAATTTGCAGGAACTCTCTCGGGGTGGAGTACTGGATGAAAATGCCGAGATCACCGTTGCGCAAGAATACGCCAAATCCCTGGATATCAAGACCCCCAGTATTGAGCAGAAAGTGATGAACCTGAGCGGGGGCAATCAGCAAAAAGTCTCGGTAGCCAAGTGGTTGTACGTAAAGCCTGATATTCTGATTCTGGACGAGCCAACCAGGGGAATCGATGTCGGGGCAAAATTTGAAATTTACACGATCATGAACAAACTTGTGGGAGAAGGGATGAGTATTCTGATGATGTCCTCTGAACTCCCCGAGGTGTTGGGTATGAGCGACCGTGTGTACGTTGTCGCTTCGGGTGAAATTACGGGAGAATTCCTGGCAGAAGAAGCGACCCAAGAAAAAATAATGAGATTAGCCACAAATTGAGGTACGCCAAATGACATTTTTCAAGAACCTTCAAAAGATCCTTCAAGATAACATCCGAGATTATGGGATGTTTATCGCCTTATTTGTGATCATGATTATCTTTGCGATCACAACTAAAGGTATTTTTCTTTCATCACGGAATATCAGCAACCTGGTCAACCAGACAGGGTATATTGCCGTGCTGGCAGTTGGAATGACGCTTGTTATTGTAATTCGCCATATTGACCTTTCGGTAGGATACCTGGCTGGTTTTCTGGGCGCGATTGCGGCGATTGCACTGGTTTCCTGGGGTTTGCCGGTAGTGGTGGTAATCCCGATGGTGTTAGCCTTTGGGGCGATTGCAGGCCTGATCACAGCGCTGCCTGTTGCGCAGATGGGAGTTCCATCCTTTGTGACCTCCCTGGCCGGATGGCTAATCTATCGTGGCGCACTGCTTTTGGCAACCCTGAAGACCGGTACGATCATTATTCCGAATAAGAGCTTCACTGCGATTGGTAACGGGTATATCCCCGATTTCCCTGAGATGGGATTTTTACCTGGGGTTCATAAGCTAACCTTACTAATCGGTTTGGTTGGTGTGGTTGTGCTGGTAATCTCATCAATCAATGACCGCAAAAAGAAATTAGAATACAATTTTGAAGTAGTCCCGATGGATATGTTCATCTTACAGCTTATTTTCTTGGCTGCGATAGTGGGTGGGATCACCTGGGTCCTTGCAGGATACAATGGTCTTTCCTGGACAGCCGTTATCGTGATATTGGTGGTATTGATTTACAATTTTGTTACAACGAGGACAATCCTGGGACGCCATATCTATGCTGTAGGCGGCAATCCTGAAGCTGCTGAATTGAGTGGTATTGATGTCAAGAAGGTCATCTATGTGGTCTTCGGTTCTATGGGGATGCTGTCGGCTCTCTCAGGGATCCTGTTTGCCTCCCGCTTGCAATCTGCTACGACTACCGCGGGGACATTGTTCGAGCTGGATGCAATTGCCGCTGCGTATGTAGGTGGCGTTTCGGCTGCGGGCGGTGTTGGAAAGGTGACTGGTTCGATCATCGGCGCATTTGTGATGCTCTCCCTCTCCAGCGGGATGAATTTAATGGGGATTGATATCTCATCCCAATATATTGTGCGTGGTGCAGTGTTGGCTGGTGCGGTGATATTCGACGTAGCCACCCGAAAGTCAGGGAAATAACCGCTCAGGATTTTATGATCAAATTGGAGAGGTTTTGTTAGCCTGCAGTTCAGGATAATAAAACCTCTTTTTTTACAGGGAGGCTGGTGGATGGATGGTGGTGTATAATTTTGAAAGAATTCATCCTGTATATTGGAGCTGAAAAATGGTGAGTGTGGCATGACAAGGCCGTTGCTTCAAGTCAGTAATCTGACGAAGTATTATGGTAACCTGATGGCTTTGGAGGAGATAAATTTCTCTATCCGACCTGGGGATATTATGGGTGTCGTAGGGCGGCGTGGTTCCGGAAAATCTGCGCTGGTGCAGGTACTGGGTGGCGCTAATCAGCCTTCAAGCGGGATTATCCTTTTGAATGGCGAACCACTCCCGAGATCGACGACCCTGTATGCCCGGAGAGCTGGGATCGAAGTGGTTTTTCAAAACCCGCAGTTGGTTGACCATCTGGATGTAATCCACAATATTTTTTTGGGGCATGAGATTAGTAAGCCATTTTGGATTCGAAGACCGGATATCGACGAAATGAGTCAACAAGCTCAGTCAATGGTCGCCAGTTTTAGTCTGTCTGATGACTTTCTAAATACGCCGGTTGAAGATTTAACTGATGAGCAACGTCATCTGGTTGTATTAATGCGTGCCTTCTGCCAGCCTTTTGAGCTTCTCCTGCTGGATGATGTCTTGCCAAACCTGAGTTACCATCGGCAAATGATTCTGTTTGATCTGATCCGGCGGAGTGCTGAGCAGGGATCCGGGGTGGTTATCTGCAGCAATGACCTCAACCACATTTTTAATATTACCAATAAGATCATTGTTCTTCAGGATGGCAAGATGGTCGCAAATTTGGGTACAACAGAGTGTACCCCGCGGGATGTGGTCGAGCTAAGTGTTGGAACCAGCAAGCCCGAACGCGTTACGCCTGTTATTTGGGCGCTGGAGAATTATCAAAAAGCTGAGCAGCAAACTGAGGAGCTTTTTCAGAAGCAGGTTGAGATGCATCAGACCCTGGAGGCCAGTGATCAGCTAAACCGCCAGTTGGTAGTTCGGTTGCGTAAACAAGTTACAGCAGTCAACCGATTGAATTTTGCCTTGCAAGATGCCCAGCGTCGCCTGTTGACTGAGAGAGAAGAAGAGCGAAAAGCCCTGGCTCGCGACCTGCATGACTCGGTAATTCAGGATTTGTTGGGTTTGAATTACCGCCTGGAGAGTATGGAAACTGTGGAAGCTGATGGGGAAGGGGAGGAATTTTCTGAGATTCGGTCTGAGATTCGTCAGGTGGTCTCCGATTTACGGCAGGTTTGCCGGGATCTTCGGCCCCCCACAATAGACAATCATGGGCTTTCGTCAGCAATTCCGTCGTTTATTCAGGAGTGGGAGGATCGGACTGGGATTATGGTTGATACCCAAGTTGACATCAAATTGGGCAGGCTTCCAGAGTGGATCGAACTCTCCATTTTTCGGATTGTGCAGGAAGGGTTGAATAACGTGGCAAAACATGCCGAGGCAGGCGCTGTCCAAATGTCTATCAGCGGAACGCCAGGGGGGCAACTTACTATCCGGATAGCGGATAATGGCCAGGGGTTAGAGAGCATTCCCAATTTGGCAGATTTATCTGCCAGTAAACATTTTGGTCTATTGGGGATCAGCGAGCGGGTTGCTTTACTCGATGGCACAATGAAATTGGACTCATCAATAGATGATGGTTTTGTTCTTGAGGTTGAACTGCCGAACCCTAATCCATTCGAAGGGTAGTTGCTATCAGCGCTTATCGCAAATTCCAAACTAGAGACTTGAGAGACATTCTCGTTGGAATCCATTTCCGACATGGTTTGCATAAATGATTATTGAAATCTTTTTCCAAAACCATAGTATGTTTATTGATGTTGATCTGGATTGCGCACCCGGAGGGACTCGAACCCCCAACCTACTGATTCGAAGTTT
>CAVROH010000015.1:0-329803 GCA_963722735.1 uncultured Chloroflexia bacterium | reverse complement strand
TTCTAAGCAGTTTTGTTCAGTCAATAGACACAGCTCCGCCATTGTGACTACAAACCTTTTTGACAGTCATTTGTTGATTAGATACATAGATTTTCTCTTCAATCACCCAAAATTTCCACTGTGAGTAACTAGACAAGCAATGGAAACAAGCTCGGTAGCATGTTTATTATTAAATGACCAATTATTGGGCCGAAAATATTTTCATACTTAACGACTAGGTATCCAGCAACCAATCCAAAAATCGTACTAATCAAGAATCCAAGGAATGAATACTGCAAATGTCCTAAAGAAAAAATCAATCCTTGAGCTATGATGGCGAAAATTGGACTAGCCCCCAGTTTTCTCAGTGCCAAGAATAATATCCCTAAACAACAATTCTTCTCGTAGTGCTATCCAAAAAGTACTTGAGAATATTATTGGAACTGTTTCAATCGTAGGCGCACTCTTCATCCCTGTCAAACCTACCAGAATAACAACTAGTGAAAGAATAATCCCAACAACTCCACCCCAGATAATTGATTGGGTAAGTCTTTTAGATGTAACAAAGAAAAAGGGGATATTCTTCGTTTGAATTAAAAACCCAAGGATGAAAATCATTACTATCCAACCAAAATTACAGGAAAATGTAATTGTATTCAGAGTAAACTGTTGGTCGAACATGCTGGTTATTGATATCAGAAGCACTAGTGCAATACCGCCAAGAGTTTTTCCTTTCTCCTCGGTTTTCACAACTGAGAACCCGAGAATCATTATTACAATAAATAACGCAATCCTTGATGGGATATTTGTTTGAAATCAAATCCAAATCCTTCCTTGAATATTCTAAGTATTCCAGTTATTGTATGTGGCACGAAATTCAATCGAACACACTCTAAAGTAGTTGTAACAAACAACCTCCTGCTACTGCATTTAGCAATCTCTGTAAGTACAAAACCAAACTTTCAATGAAAACTACTCTATTTGGGTTAATCAATAATCCTCTGACGGAATTGTGGGGCGACTGAAAATAGATTTGATTTATTTCCATTAGAGTAATTAGCAAATAATCCTGTAACAATCGTTTTTACATAAAACCATGTTTTTTCTTTTTTTGAGGTCGAGACGATCACTGGACCGTTAGGAGTCTCGGCCATTGTTGTTTTAGTAATGGTTTCCTTGAAAAAGGCTGCAGCAACAACATAATCTATCTCAAGTTGTGAAGTAAGCAAAACCTCATCAATCTCCCAAAGAAAATTTGAATAAAATTCATCTGGTTCTCCAAAAATAGCCCCGGGATTTATATTGTAACTGCCCTTCATTACAAGTTCAGCAAGATCTCCTTGAATAGGAATCACATCATATTCTTGAGTTATGTCAGTATAAAAATCTATGTCTGAACATGGATAGGGCAAACCAACACAGGAATCGGGTTCTGAATATGGAGCCTCAGGGACTGGTACTGGCACACTACCACCTCCGTTATCCTGAATATCATCATTGTGGGAGTTGCTTGGTTCAGAGCTGCTTTTGCCTGGTGTAGGTGGTGGGGGTGGTGTTGGAACCGGTTGAGGTGGCCAATCGCCTAAAATACCATCTAGTAAAGGCGTATGCCCACTCGGATCATTATATTTTATCGGATTGTTGTACGTGTAACTATATCGATCCCAACCAACCGCTCTCCCCGGATTCGGCACAACACTGTCCGCCTGGATAAACCGCCCTATCGCCGGATCGTACCACCTGGCCACATAGTAATACAGCCCGACCTCCGACTCCTGCCGCTGACCGGTGTACAGGTAATCGGTCGTCATTGTGCCGGAGTTGTAGCGGATCTCGCCAAAGGCGGAGTAGCGTCACCTCACTGTGAAGGTCGCCGGTTCATTTGCGGTCATTGGCGTAGGTCGGCAGGTCGATCTCCCAACAGCCAGTGAGAGAATCGTTCCATAGTTTCCCCTATCTGTTCCATCCGTGGTCATCTGTGGTTAATTCCTTTCTCAATCACTCACTTCCCGTCAAAAACGTACCCCGTGCCACGCACATTTACGATCCAGTCATCCCCACCCTCAAAATAGGCCAGTTTGCGGCGCAATCGGCTGACCAATGGGCGCATGATCTCCGGGGCTTCCCAATCGGTGGTCTGGTAACCCTGGACGAGGAAGACCAGGTCCTTATGCGAGAGCACCCGCCCGCGGTTCTCCAGCAGAATCTGCATCAGCTTACCCTCTGTGGGGGTAAGCTGTACCTTGTCATCCTCACTGGTCCAGATTTCTCGGCGTTCCAGATCGATCTTAACATTATTGCCCACCACCATCACCGTCCGGGAGACCTCGACCGGTTCACCGCCAGATTCCGAATCCCGCAGTTCCTGGATCGAGGCTTCCATCTGGGCCAGCAGAAGCTGCTTTCGCTCCGAATCCTGCTTGTCATCCAATCCCGGCTGCCACGCTGGCGACCAATTCCTCAGGTTTGGCCGGTTTGAGGATGTAATCATGCGCCCCCTGCCGCAAAGCCTCAATTGCAGATTCAAGCGAGCCATGGGCAGTTAGCATGATCACCTTGCATTTTGGGGCATTCTCAGCGGCAAATTTGAGCACTTCCAGCCCATCCACCCCGGGCATCTTCAGGTCCAGCAGCATCAGATCATAGCTGCCGTGTCTCCAGGGTTTCAATAGCCGACTTGCCATCCCCCACTGAAAACACCTGGTAGCCCTCCAGATTTAGGATCTCTTCCAGCGATTTGCGCATGGTGCGTTCGTCATCTACGATCAGTATTCTTCCCTTCATTCCTTCACCTCCATCGGGATGCTCACTCTGAAGCAAGCCCCCGGTTGGTTATTTTCAATTAATTGTAAAGCGCCATTATGTGCGGTCAGAATCCCATAACTCACCGAAAGCCCAAGCCCGGTACCATCTTCCCCAGCGCTGACAAACGGCTCAAAGATCGTCTCTTTCAGCGTCAGGGTCCACACCAGGGCCGGAATCCTGAAAATCCACCTGGATGACATCTTCCACCAACGGCAGCGCTGATCTGGATCGAGCCGCGATCTGGGCATCACATCCATCGCATTCAGCACCAGATTGAAGAACACCTGCTGGATCTGGTTGCTGACCACCGGAACAGGCGGCAGGTCGGGCTGAAAATCGCGCTCGATCGGCGATCTCCTGGTTGCGGAGCTGCTTATCCAGCAATGCAAGCACCTTTTCGATCAGATCGACGATGTCGGTGGGCGTTTTCTTCAACGCGCCAGGCCGGTAAAAATCCAGCATCCGCTGTACAGTGTGCATTAAACGGGCCAATTCCTCATCCGCCATCTCCAGGTACTCAGTCTGCTTCTCCTCGCTGAGTTCATCCCGCTGGCCGAGGTGCAGGCAGTTCTGCACCGCCTGAAGCGGGTTATTGACCTCATGGGCGATCGAAGCAGTTAACCGTCCGACCGCCGACATCTTTTCCGCCTGGATCAAAGCCCGCTGGGACTGTTCCACCTGGCGCAGCGACTCGCGCAGATCCTCATACAGGCGGGCATTCTCCAGGGCGATATCCGCCTGGCGGGCCAGCAGGCCGAACATCTCCACATCGGCAATATGAAAACCGGTTTTTGCCATGCTCTGCGGGTGGCGGCAAAGATCATCGATCCTCCGCCGCGCCGCACCGGGATGCAGATCACCCCGGCCAGGTCTTCCTCCTCCAGCAGGGCCTGGAAATCTCAAATTTCCCGGCCCTTCACGGTTGACCCAGATGGGCACATCCCAATGATCGGTGCGGGCCAGGATTCCGCCGCTGGCGCGGGCATGCTCCTCCGGCAGCGACCAGCCCGTCTCCCCCATCAGGGAGATAAAGCTATCCCCCGCCCTGCGGTGGTAGATCATGGCATGATCGGCATTCAGATGCATCCTTGATCGTTTCCAGGATCAGGGCAATCAGCAGTCTCCGTGCGGGTCTCAGCAAATAGAGCTTCTGTGATCGATGAGCAGCGGCCGGATGGCACGCAGGCGGGAGATCTCCTGCTTCTCCCGGCGAGCTTTTAGCGCATCCTGTACGGTGCGCACCAGGTCCTCACCCTTCTCAAAAGGCTTCAGGATCAACCCGTCCGCTCCCTGACGCAAAGCCCGGATAGCGGTTTCCAGGGTGCCGTAACCGGTCATGATCACCACAGCAATCTCCGGCTGCAAACGGCGGGCCTGGTAGATCACTTCAAAGCCATCCATCCCTGGCATCCGGATATCCACCAGCAGCAGGTCGAACTTTGGATCCCGCAGCCGCTCCACACCTGCAGCCGGGTCTGAGACACCATCAACCTCGATAATTGGCCCGGGTAAGCAGCCGGGTACACAGGCGGACAATCCCTTCCTCATCATCAATGATAAAAATCGAACCGTCTGTCATTATGTTCCTTCCTGCTCATCCCGCTGGGTCGGCAGCCAGATGGTGAACATCGCCCCCACTCCCTCTACGGAGACCACATCGATATAACCGCCGTGCTCTGAAATGATCGAATAACTCACCGATAAGCCCAAGCCCGTACCCTCCCACTTGGCTTGGTAGTAAAGAAAGGTTCAAATATCTTGTCGAGATGTTCTTCTCCGGGATTCCCACACCAGTATCCTTCACCCGGATTCCAAGCCAGGTCTGGTCCTCACGCTCCTCGATCAGCGACTGGACAAACAGCTCTCCGCCGTCAGGCATTGCCTGGATGGCATTATGCACCAGATTGAGGATCACCTGGTGGATCTGGTTACGGTCTGCGCGGATCAGGGGAATATCGCCCCACAATTCCATCCGCACAGTGATATTCTCAGTGGTCGCCAGGTGGTGGATCATCTGCAGTACGGTGGTGATGATCTCGTTGAGATCGGTATCCACGCGCAGAATTCGGACTGGCGGGAGAAATCCAACAAGCGCCGCACCACAGCCCGGGAACGCTGGGCCTCTCTCAGTACCAGGCTCATATCCTCATACTCTGGTGATCCCTTCCGGGAACGATTCCAGGAGCAGTTCAGCAAACCCTGTCACTGTGGTAAGCGGATTATTCAATTCATGGGCAACTGCGGCCGCCATCTCACCAACAGCGGCCAGTTTGGCCGACCGCACCAGGCGCTCTTCGGCCAGTCGCTGGGCTTCCATGCGAAGTTCCAGTTCCTGGTACAGGCGGGCATTGCGAATGAAAATCGCCAATCTGAGGGGCCAGAAGTTCCAGGGTGCGGATATCGTTGCTGGGTGAATTCCCTGGCAGGACGGTCATCCTGCACCACCAGGGTGCCGATTGTCTCGCCCTGCAATTTGAGCGGTACGCCAGCTACTGTGGTGAATGGCGCTTTGAAGGTGTTTTCCTGCGGCCGCGCCAGGAATTGAAATCAGCAATCGCCAGCGGCTCTCCCCGCGCCGCCACCCGTCCAGTGACACCGTCATTGAATTTGAAACGGTATCCGCTGTATTCCTGCCAGGGATTTTCGGAGACCAGCACCTCAATTACCTTATTTTCCTGATCCACAAATCCAAGTTCAGCCCCGTGGGCATCGATCAGGGTTCGGACACGATTGACCACCCGCTTGAGGAGTGTCTCCAGTTCCAGGTCTGTACCAATATCAAGCGCCGTCTCACGGACCGCCTCCAACTGGCATGGACTCTGCTGAAGCTGCTCATACTGACGGGCATTGGTCATCACACTGGAGAGAATCCCGGCAATCGCTTCAAGCACTGCAATATCATTCTCATTGACCAGCCCCTTCTCCTGATATTCCACGCTGAGCACACCAAAAATTTCCGCCCCAGTCCGGAGCGGCACCCACATCCCCGAACCCGGCTCCCAACCGGGGATCGGCACATAATCTGAGGACTGACTCACATCCTGGAGCAACATACTGATCCCAAAAGACATCACTTCACCGGGAATCCCCAGGCTTTTAGAGAAACGGAATCCACGAGGTACATCTGCGACTGTAACGCCATCCACTCCTTCAGCGATTAGTTCATCCATTTCCGGGTCCAGGATCATCACCAGAACCATGCCGTGATCAAATTTCTCGGCCATTAACTGGGCCGTGCGGTTGGCGACCAGGAAAGATCGGATAGTCCCAGGATCTCCTGGACAATCTCGTTCACCGCCTGCATCGCCCCTGCCCGGTGACGCATTTCGCCGTTCAACCGGGAATTGAGAATAATACTGGCCAGTTGGCTGGTGAGGACCGTGATAAATTTTTCGTCCTGTTCGGAGAAAGCAGACTTGACTCACTTTCCAGTGTAGAGCACGCCAACCACCTGTCCGCTGAATTTCATTGGGACGACCATCTTTGAGTTTCGATTCCCTCAGGATGTGCTCCCGGCTAGAGATTTACCAAATTGTCTATCCGCAGCACCTGGCCGATCTCCAGCGCACTCTTCTCCAGCATCGTTACCAGCCCCAACTTCTACTGGCTTCCTGCCCTGGGAGCAATATTTCCTCTCCTTGTCATCGATATAGCGTGATCCGCGCAGAGGCGGCATCGAAGGATCTCCGCAGCATTATCTCACCCCGCTCAATTACCTGCGAGATACCCAATCCTGCCCCGCCAAAGCCGGCCAGCTCATTCAACAAGGCAAATCGCTGCAAATAATAAGCAGCCTCATCACTAAGGATGCTCTTCTCCACCGATGGGGCCACATGGCTGCCAATGGCTGCCGCAGAAAGATAGTCCTGCTCCTCAAATTCAGTCTCGCGCCCTAAGATAATCGCCCCAATCAAGCGCTGCCCGATCACCACCGGGACTGCCAGCCACTCCTTGCCTGGCAGGTTCGGGAAATCTGCCGGCTTCAGGTCAGCAGTCAGCGCAAATGGGTGATGGGCGTGGATACGATGATACAGTTGGCTGTCTTCACCTACATAGAAATGCAGCCGAAACCGTCTCAGCCGGCAAATTTCAGACCGCTTCGATGGTGAAATCATCACCCGCCCGCACACACAGCATACCGTAATCCGCATGCATAGCAAACGAGATCGTTTCCACAATGGCATGCAAGCTGGCCTCAAGATCCAATGTGACTGCCGGCTGCGGGGTGCTGGCTGTTGAGGTGGGATCGCCAAGGTAATTTCCTGCCAGGGATGGACGGCTGATCCAGTATTGCCCTCAGGAAACCCAGATCGGCTTTTGGAAGGGTTTCTGCCCCAACCAGGAGCAGTTCATCTTCCTGCGGAGAGGAAAGCGCATATACCCGCTTTACGTCCAAACCTGAATCCTCCTCCCTTGGGTGCCGGTAGCTGCTGGGGCGCTTCCGATCCCATCCAGCCAGGATGTTGTCTTTGCACCGGAGAGAAAATCATCCAAATGCCGCCCTTTGAGATCTCTTCAATCCATAGGAAAAATCCACCACCCAGCGCTCTGCACTGCGCAGCAAAAATCGCCCCCCATGCCACCTGCGAATGCTGGCTGGCATAACGAAGCTGGTCGTTAAGATTCTGCTGTTTTGGTCTCAAAATCTGGCCTCCGGATTGCTAGCATTATAGAATAAAACAGCCGCTTTTGCCTGTCATAACCAACCCCCAACATGATATACTCAAATCGGAAAGTTTGCCCCTTCCATCACAAAAGGAGCACCATAAAATGAATATCGGGATCCCAAAAGAGAGCCGCCCTTCTGAATACCGCGTTGGCCTTTCCCCTGCTGGCGTGCAGCGGCTAACCAGCCGGGGACATACCTGCTATGTCGAACATGATGCGGGACAATATGCTGGCTTCAGCGACCAGGACTATGAAACCGCAGGCGCCATCTATCGTTTATTCCGCACATGAAGCTTTCGGCCGGGCAGACTTTATCCTGAAGGTAGCCCGCCCCCAGGATGACGAACTGACCCTGATCACGACCGGGCGCAATCGTGGGTGGATTCCTGCATCTGGCAGCAGCCAGCCAATCAAAGATCGATACATTGCTGGAAAACAAGATCACCACAGTGGCATACGAACAGATCCAGGCAGAGAATGGCTTGCGGCCCGTACTGCAGATGATGAGCCAGATCGGTGGCAGCCTGCTGCCCCAGATTGCAGCCCATTTGCTGCAGAATAACACCGGCGGCAAAGGGATTCTGATCAGCGGGACAGCCGGAATTCCCCCGGCTGAAGTGGTGGTGATCGGGTCCGGGATGCTGGGCATTTCAGCGATCAAAGCCTTTTGCGGCGTAGGTGCCAACATCACTGCCCTGGATATCTCTACCGAAGCACTTCGAGACACGCTGGAGATCGCTCCACGGATCACCACGATGTATGCCACCAAAGCCAATATTGAAATGGCCTGCTCGTTATGCAGATGTGGTCATCACCGCGGCCGGGGTACCCGGGCAGATCGCCCCGGAACTGATCATCTCAAAGAGATGCTTCGGAAGATGAAACCGCGCTCGATCATCATTGATGCCAGCATCGACCAGGGCGGATGTCTGGAAACCTCCCGCCCCACCACGCACGACAACCCCACCTTTGTGGTTGAAGATGTGATCCACTACTGCGTACCAAATATCTCCAGCATTGTGGCCCGGACGGCGACAAATGCCTATTCAAATGTGGTCTTCGAATATATTGAACAAATTGCCAACCTTGGCATAGATGCAACGCAATTCAAACCAACCCAGAGATCGAGAAGGCCATCTGCACCCATACAGGGAAAGCACATTCATCTTCACAGTCTCACCAATCACTAACAGGAACTGCCATGGAATGGATCAGTAAATATCAAAACCGTGTGGTTACCGCCAGAAGAAGCGGTGACGCAAATCAAAGACAACTACCGTTTGTTCATGACCGGCAATGTATCCGTGCCGCTCAAACTGCTGGCCGCATTGGTGGATTACGCCCCAAACATGAAGGATGTCGAGATCGTACAGGCGCTGACCATTGGTGCCCAGGATTACGCCGCCCCTGAGATGGAAGGCCATCTGCGGATCAATACGATCTTCATTGACGGCAACGTGCGCAAAGCGGTGCATGAAGGCCGCGCCGATTTTACCCCGGTGCTGCTCTCCGAATTCCCGCTGCTGTTCACCCGCGGCTACCTGCCGCTGGATGTGGCTCTGATCCACGTCTCTCCGCCGGATGAACACGGATTCTGCAGCCTGGGAGTGGAGGTCGGCCTGACCAAGAGCGCAGCCAACTCCGCCCAGATCGTGATCGCCGAAGTCAACCAGCAAATGCCGCGTGCTCTGGGAGATTCCTTCATCCACGTCAGCAAACTGGACTATATGGTCCCGGTGGATTACGACCTGCCGGAACACGCCATGAGCGCTGATGGGCCGAGTGAAACCACCAAGATGATCGCCGAATTTTGCGCCGAACTGATCCCGGATGAAGCCACCATGCAGATGGGGATCGGCGCGATCCCGGACGCGGTCTTGAAGCACCTTTACGGAAAAAAGGACCTGGGCATCCACACCGAGCTGTTTTCGGATGGGGTCATCGATCTGGTCGAAGCCGGCGTGATCACCAATGCCAAAAAAACCCTCCACCCCGGCAAGATCATCGCCGGGTTCATCATCGGCACCAAGAAACTCTACCGCTGGGTGCATGACAACCCGCTGATCGAGTTCCACCCGACCGAATATGTCAACGACCCATTTGTGATCTCCCGGAACCACCGCATGGTGGCGATCAATTCCGCCATCGAGGTAGACCTGACCGGCCAGATCTGCGCCGACAGTATCGGCCCCAAACTGTACAGCGGCGTCGGCGGCCAATTGGACTTCATCTATGGCGCTGCCCGGTCTGAAGGCGGCGTCCCGATCATCACCCTGCCAAGTACAGCCAAGGGAGATGAGATCAGCCGGATCGTGCCGATGCTCAAACAAGGCGCCGGGGTGGTGACCTCCCGCAACCATGTCCACTATGTGATCACCGAATACGGCATTGCCGACCTGTACGGAAAAACCGTCCGCCAGCGGGCAAAAGCACTGATCAATATCGCCCACCCCAAATTCAGAGACCAACTCACCGCACAAGCCAAGGAGTTGCATTACATCTAGCCATGCTCAGCAACCGGAGAACCAAAATTGTCGCCACGATCGGCCCCGCCACCCAGGATGAGGTCAATCTGCAAAAGATGATCAAAGCCGGGATGAATGTCGCCAGGCTGAACTTTTCACACGGCACCCATGATGTGCACGAACAGACCTATAACCGGCTGAGGAAGATCAGCCACCGGATGGGTGTACCAGTTTGCATCATGCAAGACCTGCAGGGCGTCAAGATCCGCACTGGCGAGATCTTTATGACGATCTATCCCGGCGAAACGGTGACCCTGACCACCGCCACACCGATGGATGATACCCATATTTTTGTCGATTTTCCCGATATGCACCGCTATATGGAGCCTGGGAAACGCATCCTGCTGGATGACGGCAACCTGGAACTGGTGGTCAAGTCGGTCAAGGGCCAGGAGATCAAATGCAAGGTGATCACCGGTGGAGAAGTCCGTCCCGAATAAAGGCGTCAACCTGCCTGGGACCAAACTCGATATCCCTGGGTTTACCGAGAAAGATGAAGAAGACCTCAATTTGGGATGGCACTGGGCGTGGATGCGGTGGCGGTCTCTTTTGTGACCAGCGCGGAGGATATTTCCCGGGTGCGCCGGGCGATCAGCGAGATGGCGGACAATAATACTTCTCCTATCGTGATCGCCAAGCTGGAACGCCCCGAAGCGCTGAACAATCTCGATGAGATCATCGAGATTTCCGATGGGGTCATGGTTGCCCGGGGCGACCTGGGCGTGGAAATGGCCCCCCAGGAAGTGCCGATCATCCAGAAGAAGATCATCCAGACCGCCAACCGGCATAAGAAAATCGTGATCACCGCCACCCAGATGCTGGATTCGATGATCCATAACCCCCGCCCCACCCGTGCCGAGACCACCGATGTAGCCAATGCGATCTTTGATGGCTCTGATGCAGTCATGCTCTCAGGCGAAACAGCCGTTGGGGAATATCCAATCGAAACCATCCAGATGATGGAAGCGATCATCTGTGAATCGGAGAAGCACCTCAAGGAATGGGGACGCTGGCAAGGGGCTGTCGCCGAGCAATATGCTGATGATGCCGAAGCGATTGCCCGCGCCGCCCGGGAACTGGCCCATGACCTATCGGTTTCTGCTGTGGTGGTCTTCACCCAATCCGGGCGGACAGCCAGGATCATGTCCAAGGAAATGCCCAGAGTTCCGATTGTGGGCTTCACCCCGGATGATGACACCTTCAACAAGATGGCGATCTACCGGGGTGTGTACCCTTACAAGATCAAGAAAGCCAACTCGCTGGAAGAAATGCTCGAGCTATGTGGACGAAGCGATGATCGCCTCCACCCCGATACACTCGGGGCAGGAAGTGGTGGTGGTGTGCAGCTTCCCGGTGGGCAGCTACCGGCTGCCCAACCTGGCCCTGCTGCATGAGATCGGAGCGAAATAACTACCCCTTCCCGGCGAGCTGCGCTACACCTTTCCCCTTGAAAGGGGCAGGAAAATCAACCACAATTCAGAACTTTAGGAAAGAGAAAACGCCGCCCGATCGGGCGGCGTTTCGGTCATGGATGCAATCAGCTTAGAAAAGCTGCTCGTTGATACTGTCGAGAATCGCCTTCGGAGGGCGAATTTCACTCCTGCCCGATGCGGTTGAGTGGCTCGCTCTTTAGGCAGTTCATAGAGATCGATCAGTGATTTCGAGCTGGTATCCACAAATATCAACCCGGTCAGAAGGATATCATTCTGGTTGGCTTCCTGAACGGTCTTGATGGCGTTGATCCGGTCATAGGGGTCGTAATCCCGGTCCAGTTTCTGCAGCACAATCTTGGAACCATCGTGCATCGTCACCTTCTGGGTGCTGCCCTCTTCAAAGCCTTCCTCTAACAGTGATCTCCTGCTCTTTGGGGATGAAATTGAAATCGTGGATCATCTCGCGGTGCTGCTTGCCCCAGCTGTAGGAATGGTGGGACTCATCCCGGTTATTGAAGGTCACACACGGGCTGATGATATCCAGCACGGCGATACCATCGTGGCTGAAGGCAGCCTTGATCAACTCCTTGACCTGGGCTGCATCACCGGCAAAGGATCGGGCCACGAAGGTCGCAGATGAAGCCAATGCCTCAAGGACAATATCCATTGGCATGTAGAGATTGACACCCTGGCTTTTCAACTGCAAGCCCTGCTCGGCGGTGGCTGAGAACTGGCCTTTGGTGAGACCATAGACACCATTATTAGCCACGATATAGACCAAAGGCAGGTTGCGGCGGATGACGTGCTTGAAATGTCCCATCCCGATATTGGAGGTATCACCATCACCACTCATCGCAATTGCCTTCAGGTGATGATCGCCAAACATCCCGCCAGTCGCAATCGCAGGCATGCGCCCGTGCAGGCTGTTAAAGCCGAACGAACGGCCCATGAAGTAGGTCGGGCTTTTGCTGGAACATCCGATCCCGCTGAACTTGAGGACATTCTCGGGGAGCAGATCCAGCTCATAGGCGGCAGCCATGATCTGGTTGTTGATCGAGTTATGCCCGCATCCGGCGCACAGAGTTGTAGGCGCACCTTTGTAATCAGCTTTGGTCAATCCAACATTATTTGTCGTCGCCATCTTATTTTCCTTCCATTTCAAGGATCGCATTTGTCAGCCAGGTAGCTGTCAGCGGCAAGCCATCATGCTTGGGCAAGGATTTCATCTTGCCGCAACCGGTGGGGAATTCCATATTCAGGATCTGCCAGAGCTGGCCGTCCCGGTTCAATTCGGGGATGAAGACCAGGTTC
The DNA here is from genome assembly GCA_963722735.1 of uncultured Chloroflexia bacterium. Taxonomy (GTDB): domain Bacteria; phylum Chloroflexota; class Anaerolineae; order Anaerolineales; family UBA11579; genus UBA11579. The sequence goes on along the minus strand of CAVROH010000015.1, from coordinate 317,082 downwards.
TTTTCCTCAATGAACTGGATGACCTCATCATGCAGCGGTAGGGAGCGCAGGCGCAGGAAATCGATCTCGATACCTTCTTCGCCGCAAATAGTCAATCGCCTCGAGGACAGCCATCTCGGTGGAGCCGTAGGCGATGATCCCGATCTCAGCCTTTCCACTGCCGATCAGTTCGGGTTTCGGCGTAAATTCCAGGGCAGTCTCAAACTTCTTCTTCAGCCGGGCCATATTCACTTCCCAATCCTCCGGGTCTTCGGTATAGGCAGCATATTCATCATGACCTGTGCCGCGGGCAAAGTAGGCAGCACCCGGGCATCTTATTACCCGGCAGAGTGCGGTAAGTGATTCCATCCCCATCCACATCCAGGTAGCGGCCCCACTCTTTGCCAAATTTCTCCTTGAAGTTCTCAAGGTCTTCTTCCCAGAGGACTTTCCCCCGGTCAATATCCACATCCGGGTATTCATATTTCTTCGGCCATCCACTGGTTCATGCCCAGGTCCAGATCCGAAAGCACAAATACCGGCGTTTGCACACGTTCAGCAATATCCAGTGATTTCCAACCAAACTCAAAGCACTCATGCACACTGGAGGGCAGCAGGATGATATGCTGGGTATCACCATGACCGAGGAAATAAGCCTGGGTGAGGTCACCCTGGGCAGTGCGGGTGGGCATCCCGGTGCTGGGACCAACCCGCTGCACATTCCAGATCACCACGGGGATCTCGGAATAGTAAGCCAGACCAACAAACTCAGTCATCAGACTGATCCCAGGGCCGGAGGTAGAGGTCATTGAGCGGAGACCGGACCACCCTGCCCCGATGGACATCCCAATCGCGGCCAAGCTCATCTTCCGCCTGGACGATGGCGTAGGTCTTGCCGTCCTCGGAGAGATTATCCCGCAGTGCCGGGAATATAGGCGGTCAGCGACTCTGCCAGCGTAGATGCCGGGGTGATCGGGTACCAGGCGCAGAACTGCACACCGCCGAAGATTGATCCCAGAGCAGCCAGCAGTATTTCCGTCTGACATGACGTAACCCTCGGTCAGATTGAGTGGAGAAACACAATACGGATCGGTCTTTTCCAGATTTTCTTTGGCCCACTCGATAGGCCTTTCTCGATCACACCCATGTTCAGATCGATCGGGGTCTGCTTCCCGCTGAAATGATACTCGATCGCCATCGCGGATCTTGGTCATGTCGATCTCCAGCATCTGGGCCAGCACACCGACATAGGCCATATTGGCAACATAATCGCGCAGCTTGGGCGGGGCGCCAGATTCCTTGGCCAATTCCTTAACCGGCATCGGAGTACACCGAGATATCATCCCGATTCTGGTCAAAGCGGATATGGTCGGCGTAATAGAACGCGCCACCCGGTTCCACCTTGGCAAGGTCATCCTGGATCGTCGCCGGATTCATCGCCACGATGATCTGGTGAGTCTCACTCCGGGCGGTATAACCATCTTTATTCACCCGGATGGTGTACCAGGTGGGCAGACCCTGAATATTTGAGGGGAAGAGGTTTTTCCCTGATACCGGGATACCCATTCTGAAGAAAGCCCGCTGCAGGGTAAGGTTTGAGGTCTGGCTGCCGGAACCATTAACGGTCGCAACAGTCATCGAAAAGTCATTGGCAATCTTTTCCATTGATCCATTTCCTTTCATTTTTTCCTGGATACCAGACATAAATACTCCTTGGTTCCTTTTTTGTAATGTTTCTTATATAGCGCCAGGCTATCTGGCGTTCTATCCTTTATCAAGCCCATATGGTCAAGCATCAGACGGTAACCCTGATCAAACTCACCTTTTTCAAGCGCCTGAACGATGAGATCGTGATACTCCCACACGCTGCACAGATAGGAAAGCTCGGTATAGCGGGACAAGCCCGACCGCTTCATATGCATCCCAATAGGCCTCAAGCAAGCCAAGAACGAAAACATTATCCAGTTTGCGATAGATGGTGAGATGCAGAGAGCGGTGCTCCTGGTGGGGGACCTGTGGCGGAGAGGCGGAGAGTTTTTCTTTGGCCGTCTCCACCAGTCTTTTCATAGCGATAATATCTTCGGATGTCAGCTTTTCCACTGCGGAAAACCAGTTAGTCGCTTCCAATCTGGATCCGCAGTTCGGAGATTTGCTTAAAATAGGCAGGCTCAACTGCTTAGTGCATACGCCAGACTATTCTTGACTGCCGGAGAGAAGGAATAAGGCCGCAGGGTGATGCCGTGATGCGGCTGGACATCCACAAAGCCGAAGCTGCGGGCGACACTGAGCTGCTCCCTCAATTTGGCAATGCTGACATTGTTATCCTCGCCGATCTGCTTCAAGGATGGGATATCGGCGCCTTTTGCGTTGCCATTCCCCCGGCTAGCCTTAGAAAGATATTCGATCAGGTCAAAATTTCCCATATGGTTCACTTTTCATCTGAGGTGACTAAAGATCAGTTTGATTCTATTAATCAGATGAATAAGAGGATTGATATTATAACGGATTTTTGGAGAGAATCAAGGGATTTGATTTATGTAATTAGGGCATTGGTACGGAGAACGAGTATTAAGATCATATCCTCAATTGAGAAAAAGATCCACCAACGGGGCGGACTCCTGATTTTCAAAATTTTGCTTGATCGACTAGGTGCTGAGACGCCTGGTATTTTCCCTCTATGACAAATACTCCGGCAAAATGTCCGGCATCGCTTCTCGGCGATGCGCACCCCATACCAGGTGATCAGGCTGCCGTCGATGAAAAAGATCTTCCGATTGCGTACCGCCGGTGTGTCAGCGAGGGCATATTCGATCAAGTGAGCGATCTTCGGCGGAGAACTTGTAGGGATCATCCGGCAGGAAGATCATTCCGGCTGGGCAGCGATCACCTCGGCGGCCGTCACCCGGGGATAGCGGGTATCCCGCTCTCCGGGGGGTTCTGGCTTTCCCAACCCGAGATCGGCTTCCAGAGGATACTGGCGTTCCCGGTCAGCGAAGACATTCACCCCGCCAAACATGCGGAGCACATCCGACATATAGGTATCCTGGTTGAAGGTCATCCACCAATCCACCCCTTGATGGACATCCATCCAGATCGGGCAGAAGTAAGGCACCTCAGGCATCGAATCGGCAGCTGCGCGTGGCATAATCCACGCCGATCTGCAGGGCATTGATCTGCGTCACCGGCTTATCCGTATGGAAAAGGGCCAGCAGTTGGCGCAGGAAGAACATGCCGTCATCCACTGATTTGGGGAAGACCAGCCACACCGGGATCTCCATCCCAGCAAGAGCTTCGACCGCCTGCTTTTCAGTCTCTTCCTGACCGGCGATCACCAGGTCAGGGTTGAGATCGGCAATCAAGTCAAGGTTGGGGAATTTCGGGCCGCCCACGCGGGGAGTCACACCCAATGCGCCTGCCGGACGGGTGCAGAAATCTGTGATCACCTACCACTGCCCCACCGAAGCCCAAGTGCAAACAGGCTCTCGGTGATCGAGGGAACCAGCGAGACCACCCGCCTGGGGGGATGATCCCAATCAGGCATCTGATACTGGTCAAGCGGGGAAAGGGTCATTCTTCCTCCACACCTCCATTGAGCACGGCAACGGCAGAAGCGCTGATCAGGGCGACACCCTGTACCAGGGCCTGCTCATCAAAATCAAATTTGGGGTGATGGTGGCCGTAGACTCAGATTCTTTTCTTCATTTTTGGAACCGACAAAGATATAGCACCCCGGGATCTCATCCATCAGGTAGGCCATATCCTCAGAGCCCATCGTCTGCAAGCCGGAGATATCTTCGGTGTCGGGCAATACCTCCTGGCGGACATTGTCCATCAATTTTGCCAGGCGCAGATCATTGGTCACAGCCGGAGTGACATCCTCAATCAATCACCTCGGCAGTGCACTGCATTGATTCAGCAACCCCGTGGATGATCTCTTCCACCCGGCGCAGCACCATCTCCCGGATCTCGGGCAGGTAAGTGCGGATCGTCCCCTTTAGCTCCACTGTCGGGCGGGATCACATTGAAAGCAGTGCCGCCATTGACCGCGGTGATGCTGATCACTGCCGTCTCCAGGGGATCAACATTGCGGGAAACGACCGACTGCAGTGCGCTGATGATCTGGGCAGCAGCCAGGATCGGGTCCTTGCCGAGATGCGGGGAAGCGCCGTGGGCGCCCTTACCGGTGATTTTGACCGGAGAACATCTCGGCGGCAGCCATCATCGGGCCGGAGGTGGCGGCAATCTGGCCAGTGGGGCGGTCATTCCATACATGCATGCCGAGTGAATAATCCGGCGTGGGATTGGTAAGTACACCATCTTTCACCATGGCGCGTGCCCCGCCCAGACCTTCTTCGGCAGGCTGGAAAACCAGCTTGACCGTCCCGGCCCATTCGTCTTTATGCTTTTGCAGCATCTGGCCACACTCAAGCCGACCGCGGTATGCCCGTCATGACCGCAGGCATGCATCACGCCAGGATTCTGAGAAGCATACTCAGCGCCGGTCTCTTCATGGATCGGAAGCGCATCCATATCAAAGCGGAGCAGAACCACCGGCCCAGGGCCATTCCCCTCAATGATCCCGACCACGCCAGTCTTGCCCACGCCAGTGGTGATCTCGATCCCGAGCTTGGTCAGCTCCTCTGCCACGATCCCGGCAGTGCGGACCTCCTGAAATCCCAGTTCGGGGTGCATGTGGAAATCCCGGCGCAGTTTTTGGGTATACGGAAAAAGTTCCTCAGCTTCAGCGTAGAAATCGATCGTCATGGTCTTCTTCTCCAGTTGAGTAACTAGTTAGGTTCCTCGCAATTCTTCCTGCTGCGGCTCTGCAGGTTTCATTGCAGTCACACTCACCGTTCTCATGCTTGTCACAGGGAGCCTCAGCCTTGCGGCGCAGCGCTTCCATCTCATCCCAGGGTTCGATCTCATCTTTATTGAACTCCAGACGTTTGCGTTCCTCCCCTTCGACCAACACCACGACCACATCCCGCAGCGGGTAACGAGTCGATCACCTTGCCTTCCCCTTCCGGGGTGACCACACGCTTATTGCGCTTGGGCAGATGCTTGCGAGCTTCGACATACTGCTCATATTCATAGATCAGGCAGCAGCGCAAGCGGCCGCACATCCCGGTGATCTCAGATGGGTCCAGCGAAACACCCTGGGCTTTTGCCATGCGGATCGAGATCGGGCTGAATTCGGTCAGGAAGGTAGAGCAGCAGCGCATTTCGATTCCGCAAGCACCCATCCCACCGATGATCTTGGCCACATCCCGCGGCCCGATCCGGCGGAAATCGATATCCACCTTGGGATACTGCTTCTTTGACCAGTTTCTTAAGCGGGTTCAAGGTTAGGGACATCCTGATCCTCAATATTGAAGAGGACGGTGATCGTCTTGGAATCAAAACTGATCTCGGCAGAGGCGATCTTCAGCCCCTCATAACCAAGTTCAGACGACTTTGGCGCGCAGTTCGATCAGCAGAGCCAGTTCTTTCTTGGCCAATGACTGGCGCAAGAGCAGATCGCCGGCAGTGGCTTTGCGCTCGATCCGCTTCCAGGAACCGCGCTGGGGTTTGGGCGGATCGGCAACAAAGCCCATCACCTGCCCCATCTGCTGGCCGCGGCTGGTTCGCACCACGGCAAAATCACCCGGTTTCAGATCGGTAACATTGCCAGCATCGAAATGATACAGCTTGCCAACTTTCTGAAAACGGATGCCAATTATTTTCTTTTCTGACATAAATCCTCTCTAGGAGATGCTGATATTGACAGCATCTTCCTTTACTGCCCGAGGGCGATACTGCCGATCTCCAGGGCAGTCTGGGCAGCAATATCTTTCAACATCTTCTGCCACTTTGGATTCCGGGAAAGCCACCACGATCGGTTTCCCGCTGTCCCCACCCTCACGGACGGCCGGATCCATCGGGACCGCCCCGAGGAACTTCACATCTGCAGCCTGGGCCATCTTCTCACCGCCACCGCTGCCAAAGATATCCATCTTCTGGCCATCGGGCAATTCCAGGTAGCTCATATTCTCAACCACGCCAATGATGGGAATATCCATCTGGCGGAACATTTCCAAGGCCGCGGCGGGCATCTTCCAGGGAGACAGCCTGCGGCAAGGTCACGATCACACCGCCGGTAACCGAGATGGTTTGCACCAGGCTGAGCTGGGCATCACCAGTGCCGGGGGGCAGGTCCACGACCAGGTAGTCCAGGTCACCCCAGACCACATCCTTGATGAACTGCTGGATAGCGCTGTGCAGCATCGGCCCGCGCCAGACGATCGGCTGGTCAGGCTTGACCATGAAACCGATCGAGATCATCTTCACGCCGTAGGTCTCGGCGGGGATGATATATTCCCGGCTTTCCTGCGGCGGAAGCTGCTCGACGCCCATCATCGTGGGGATATTGGGGCCGTAAACATCGGCATCCATCAGGCCGACTTTTGCACCCATCTTTGCCAGGGTGACAGCCAGGTTGACCGACAACGGTGGATTTGCCCACCCCGCCCTTGCCGGAAGCAACGGCGATCACAGTTTTGATCTTGGAACGCCCGGTTTCCTTGAGGCGCATATCCTGCGGAACCTCAACCACCGTATTGATCTCAACCGACTCGACACCGTCCAGAGCTTTGAGCTTTTCTGCAATCTCAGCCTCGATCTCAGCCAGTTTGGGATGACCAAACATCACCTCATACCAACGTCAGGCTGACCTTGCCACCACTCGATCTCAATATCACGGATCAGATCATTCTCAACATAGCCAAACCCCATCACAGGGTCTGTCACAGCTTGCAGTGTCTGCAAGATTACTTCCTGATTCAATTCTACTCATTTGAAGATCACCTCATATTATCTAATTTCTGATTTGTTCCGTGCTTCCACAAGCTTTCGTGATCTCTTTCCTTGCCTTGGTAAACAATCCCTTGAACTGCTTTTCAGTCCCACGGTAGCGGCGGACATTCAATATCGAACACTGGGTACAGCCGCGCATCGCCCGAAATGAATCTGAATTGCAGCTCATACAGCCGTTCAGTTTGGTCATCATCAGTCGCCAGGCGAGATGTTCGGGGTCATCTTCAGGCAGATCTTTCACCTGCTCGATAAGGGCATCAAATTCCTCGCCACGAATACCTTTGAGGTCTTTGATCACCCTGGATGGGAATAAGCAGTTCAGTATCGTTGTTATACATAATATAAGCTACTCCAGCGGATGTATTATATACCCGCTGGAGTCGATTTATCAAAATTGGACCTAATCTGCCTTCGCGGATTTGGCAGCTCTTTCAGCCTTGGCTCGGGCAGCAGCGGCTTTCTTTTCTTCCTTCTCGAGCCGGATAGCCTCTTCACGTGCAAAGTTGGTCGGCCTGATCTCCGGCATAGTAAGCTGCCGGTTTCATCAGACGTTCCTTATTGTAGAGATGCGCTTCGGTGCGATCGTAGGAGGCAATCTCATAGTCATGGTCCATCTTGATCGCATCAAAGGGGCAAAACTCCGCGCAGAAACCGCAGTTCATGCAGATATCGATATCGATGTAGAACTCTGCAGGCTCCGGTTTCGGCTTGCCGGTCTTCTCATCAACCGTCTGCACGATCCAGATACACTGGGGTGGGCAAACCTTCGAGCAGATACCGCAGCTGGTGCAGCGGATCACATCGGTGCCGTCTTCCTCGGTATCATAGACCAGGAAGGGGACGAAGCGGAACTCTTCCTTGCGGGACCAATTTTTCTTCCGGATACTGGACCGTGAAGATGCCTTTGACATCCTTGCTGCTGCGGTATTCAACCGATTCCGGGGTCATATAGCGCTTGCCCATCATGCGGATATCGTCCAGATAGGTCTCAAAGAAGTGACGCATGGTCACCAGAGCGCCTTTGACAATTCCAGTACCGTAAATTCTGTTTTTCTTCTCTTCTGTCATGGTCAACTCCAGTTGGACTAGCGGTCCACTTCACCGAGAACGATGTCGATCGAACCGAGAATAGCGAATACATCAGCCACTCTTCAACCCGAGGCTCATCTTCTCAAGCCCGGTCAGGTTGATGAAGGAAGGAGAGCGGACATGGTAACGGAAGGGGTTGGCAGTGCCATCTGAAACCAGGTAGAAGCCAAGCTCACCCTTAGGCACTTCCGCCCGCCCATAGGCCTCACCGGCAGGAACACGGACGTTGTAGGAATTCTTGAGCAGTACCGGGCCTTCAGGAATGGCTTTGAGGGCTTGCTGGAGGATGCGCAGCGATTGGCGGATCTCATCCAGGCGGATGATATAGCGGTCGTAGGTATCCCCATGGTAGCGGACAGCGACATCGAAATCAAACTGGTCGTAGATGCCGTAAGGCTCTGCCCGGCGGATATCGTATGGCACGCCGGAGGCACGCAGCACCGGGCCGGAAGCCCCGTAAGCGATCGCCTCTTCCGGACTGAGCACGCCGACACCCTCCATGCGCTCACGGATGATCTCATTTTCGGAGAGATAGGTGTCCAGCTCGTCGATTTTACGCGGCAGGCGTTCGAAGACCAGATCTTTCATCTTGTTCATCGCATCTTCTGGCACATCCCGGGAGACGCCGCCAAAGCGGTAGTAATTGCACATCATCCGGGAACCAGAAGCAGCCTCGAAGATATCCAGGATCAGCTCACGTTCCACCATGGCGTAAAGGGCCGGGGTGAAGAAAGCACCGAGGTCATTGAGCAGGAAGCCGATTGCCCAGGTATGGTTGACTACACGGGTCAGCTCGGCCATGATCACCCGCAGATACTCGGCACGCTCCGGCACCTGGATCTTGGGCCCCAGCAATTTCTCTACAGCCACCACGTAGGCAAAGTTATTCGCCATTGAAGAAATATAATCCAGGCGGTCAGTGAAGGGGATATTGCCCAGGTAGGTATTGCGTTCACCAATCTTCTCATGGTTACGGTGCAGGTACCCCATCACCGGCTTCAAGGCGATCACGGTCTCGCCATCCAGGATGGCAGCCATGCGGAACACGCCGTGGGTGGAGGGGTGCTGCGGGCCAAAATTTACCATCACCGGTGCGGTATGCAGTTCGCGTTTATCCTCAGGGAGAAACTTCTTCATCCCGGAGTACAGCAGGTTCTCTACACTGGGGTCATATTCCTCAATCGGTTTTAGATTTTCGGGATAGACCACATTCTTTTTATAGGGGGTATGCATCTTCCGCCCGAGAGATGTGGCCTTCCGGCCAGCGGTTGGTAAAGGGCTTCTTTCTCTTCGGTGAAATAAGCCTCTTTATAATCCTTGCGCAGCGGATAGCCCTCAAACCCATCCCAGAGCAGCACCCGGCGTAGGTCTGAGATGGCCGGTGAATTCGACGCCGAACATATCGTAGACCTCACGTTCCTGCAGGTCCATGCTGGGGAATTCATGCATCAGGGAGGGCACTACGGTCTTATCGCGGGGGAGGCGGACGCTCAGGGTGAGATTTGAGCCGCCGGTGGATTTGAAGAAGTGGTAAACCACCTCGATCTTGCCTTCCTCAATGTAGTCTGCAGCGGTCACGGAGGAGAGAAAATCGTATCCAAGCTGGTCACGCAGGGCAATCGCCACCCGGACAAGGTCCTTCGCCTCAACCAGGAAACCTTCGTACCCCTGGCGTTCATCCGCTTTTACTGCCTGCGGGAACAGGCTGATCAGATCAGCAGGAGCAGCAACAATTTGTTCACTCATGATTTACTCCTTTGCCTTTCCATGGGCGGGAAAGTCCCTCGGGTCCATCAGGTCGGGACCCAACACCGGGATTGGCAGGGGATCTCCAGGATTTTTCTTGTCGTACCAGGAAACGCTCTTGATCGATTGGGAATCGATCTTTTCCTGCAGCTTCATCAGGCCGTGGATCAGCGCCTGAGGAGTGGGCGGGCAGCCGGGCACATACACATCTACCGGCAGGAATTTGTCGATCCCGGAAACCACATTGTAGCCCTCTTTGAAAGGTCCGCCACCGGAGGCACAGGCGCCCATCGCCAGGACATACTTCGGCTCGGGCATCTGGTTGTACAGACGCACGATCTGGGGCAGCATCTTCTTGGTGACGGTACCTGAAATGATCATTAAGTCAGCCTGACGGGGGCTGGCGCGCATCACTTCCATCCCGAAGCGGGAGAAGTCATAGCGGGAGGAAGCCGTGGCGATCATTTCGATCGCACAGCAAGCCAACCCGAAAAACACCGGCCAGACAGAGTTCCGGCGTCCCCAGTTATAGGCTTTATCGATAAAGCTCTGGGATACCATTTCCTCCATCGTGGTGACAGCCACCTGGCTGCGCATTTCTTCGGGAACTTCTAAAGGGGTTTTCTCATCACTCATATTAGCTCCTCATACCATTCCTGGAAGATTGCCAGCAATATCTCTTCATTTGCCAGCTCCAGGTCATCCTCAAACTCCGGCAGCGCGATCACCCAATCATAGATCATCTGGAGAGAAACATCTTCCAGGGTCTCCTGCGGGTATCGGGCTTTCAAAGCCAAAGCAATCTCATAGATCGAATCCCAGCAGTATCGCTTTGACATCACCTCAGTATTATACAGCCCCCTTCGGGAGGGGTCAATCAGTGAATTTAAGAAAATATTTATTTGCTTAATTAACCAGGGATGGATATACTAGAGGTGGAACAGGACGATAAGCACGCTCGTTTTTAACCGATCTGGAACTCTAATGCAAAATACCCGCCAAACGGATCCTCCAATATCTGAATACCCACCACCAGGCCACTGCTCCAGAGCTTGGCCTGACCTTTGATCTGACCCAGGCCAATATCCGCCACCATCTGGAGATCCTCCAGCAGCGCGGCATCGTAGAGGTGATCGGCCAAACTTCTCCAGGCCAGCGCGGGCGCCCTTCCCTGGTGTATATGCTCACCAAAACAGCTCAGGACAACGCCCTGGATGAGCTTGCCAGCGCCCTGCTGCTCGACAGCCTGGCCGGGAAGACCCCAAACAGCGCGAGCGCATCCTGTCCAGCACCGCCCGTCAATTGGCTGGGACCACACCGGATTTTTCGAAATCCATTACAATACGCTTAGGGCAGACAGTCAACCGGCTTAACGACCTGAATTACAAAGCCCATTGGGAAGCCCATGCCGATTCGCCCCATGTCGTGCTTGGCAGATGCCCATACGCCCCGATCCTCAACCGCCACCCGGAGCTGTGCCAGATGGACAGGGAGTTGATCAACTCGCTTTCCGGGCTGGACTTCACCCAGGTTGAGAAGATCTCACGGCAGCAGTCCGGGCCGGTGAATTGCCGTTTTTGCCTGAACCATTAACCAGAAGAGGAAACAATGAACCCATTCAATGAGTTCTTCATCGTAGTTGATATTGAAGCAGCGGGGCCTATCCCCGGAGAATTTGCGATGCTTTCCCTGGGCGCAGCCACGCTAACCGAACCCCAGGAAACTTTTTACATCGAACTTCAGCCTGATTCGGAGGCATTCCTCCCCGATGCTCTGGCAATCAGCGGTCTCTCTATGCAGGACCTGGCGATGAAAGGCACCCCTCCCAGAGACGCGATGGATGAGTTCGCCCGCTGGGTGGTGGCAGTCAGCCCGCCAGATCAGAAACCGGTCTTCACGGCTTTCAATGCCCCCTTCGACTGGATGTTTGTTAATGCATACTTTCACCGCTATTTGAGCTATAATCCTTTTGGGCATAAAGCACTGGATATCAAAGCCCTGTTCATGGGGCTGCACCATGTTCCTTTCTCCGAAACATCACACCATAATATCTGCGAACATTACAACCTCAAGACGACCCTCTCCCATCACGCACTGGAAGATGCCGTGCAGGAAGCCCAACTCTTATCAATGATTCTGAATGAAAGACCAACCCAATAGAAAGGAAATGAAATGAGCCCTTCACAATCTGTTTCTGATCAGGAACTGCAAAAGATCATCGACTCGGCAAAAAGGCTGGGGGTGGAACTGAATGAAGAAGATGCCATTCAGTGGTTGACCGCCGCAGCTGCCGCCGGATCACAGGAGGTCTCGCTGGATATCAGCACCGGCACCTTCGGCCACAAGATCACCATGCTGGATTTCAGCCCGGAGGATCTGGCCCACTTCCGCCAGATTGGCAAGCTGGTGGAATTTGAGGACATCCCCGGCAAGGTAGAGACCGCCCTGGCCCTCTCAGGTTCGGCAGCCCAATCCAAGATCCAGACCTACCCGGGTGATGCGGATTTCTTCGAACGGGTCAACATCCTGGCGGACACCCACCAGGAAGCCTGTCTGATCCTGGCAAAGATCATGCGCGATAAAGCCCTCAGCGCGTTCAAAGGCGACACCTACGAGCTGATCGAGGTCAAATTCGGCAGCTATCCTTATGAACTAAAACGCAATGGCAGCATGATGGCAGCCGGCAGCCCGATCTCCTGGGCGGCTGCAGATGTAAAGCGCGGCTCTTTGAGGCTGAAACCCCTGACGGAAAACCCAAGCAGATCAACTGGGAGGATGTCGCCGAGGACCCCGGCTGGTGCAAGCTGGACTGGGTGGTAGTAGACCCGGTGCGCCGCACGCTGGTGAATGCCAGCAATATGCTCGATGTCACCTGGGAAGCGCCGGATGGCTCGATCACCCCGCTGGATGGCTATCTGGACGGCTTCTTCCAGGAAGTCTATCTGGAAGCGGAATCGATCCCGATCTTCAGTAAGCTGGTCAAGAACATCTCCGGTGATGCGCTGGATCATTATGTCGGCCAGCTGCACAATGAGGTCAAGAAGTACACCACCAAGGATATCAACTACGGCAAAGCCGCCAAACGGATGTACAATATCTTCCGACTGACCGGGAAATATGCCGAGGCCGCCTATCTGCGAGAGCTGTTTGATGAGCCCACCACCATGCTCTACCAGGTCTGGGCGCTGATCCGCACGATCGATGACTGCTTCCAGCCCGAATCCTCGATCACCGGCGATATGCTCCTCTCGCAGGCCGACCAGTTGATCCTGGCGGTGACCCGCGTGCTGGAAGGCGTGGAGGAAGAGGAAATTGTGCGCATGCTGCTGCGCCTGAGAGACCTGCTCTCTGAGGATGTACACAGCGGCACGCTCTCCCCACAGGCTGAAGCCGCCCGGGCAGAGGTGATCAACCTGGTGAACAACTTCTTCTACGAGAAGCTGACCGGAGTGGAAGGAATCAAAGCCTTCATGGATGATGTCGCAGCAGAAACGACAATAAAATTGACCAAGAAAGACTGAGGTTTCCCTAATCAGCGGCCAGGCAATGCCTGGCCGCTTTTTTACATCCCCCCAATACTTAGCGCTGTTAACCGCAATAATCTCCATAAACTTTCAGTACAAAACAAGGTTTTGAAACCCAATTAGGCTATAATAAAATCATCATTCGTATGCCCTTACCAGGAGGAAACATGTCTTTTATCTCCAGACTTGAAGAGCGCGCCCGACCGGATCAACTCCCTGCTGTGTGTTGGGCTGGATGCCCATGCAGAAGACCTGGCAGAATTCAGCGCTGAGGGGGCTCTGCGCTTCTGTCTGGAAATCGTCTCACAGACCGCCGAGGTTGCCCTGGCATATCAAGCCCAATATCGCCTTCTTTGAACGTTTTGGCGGCGCCGGACTGGATGCCCTCAAGACCCTGATCGAATCGATCCCGGAGGATATCCCCGTGATCCTGGATGCCAAGACGCGGCGATGTCTCCCCCACTGCGGATGTATATGCCGAAGCCCTGTTTGAGACCCTCGGCGCGGATGCCGCCACGGTAAACCCCTATTTTGGAGAAGATTCCATTCTGCCATATCTGGTCAAACCAGAGAACGGGGTCTTTCTGGCGATCAAAACCTCCAACCCCGGATCCGCCGATATCCAGAATATCCCGATGATCTCAGGGAAACCGATCTACCAGCACCTGGCCTCCCTGGCACGCCAATGGAACACCAACAACAACATCGGGCTGACCGTTGGCGCTACAGATCCAGCGGCCATCCGGCGGGTGCGGAATGCCTCCCCCACCGCCTGGATCCTCAGTCCCGGGATTGGCCCGAACGGCGAGAATCTCAAGGAGGCGCTAAAAGCCGGCATCCGCCCGGACGGGATGGGGATGGTCATCTCGATCTCACGCGGCATTTCCCGGGCCGAAAATCCTGGCCAAGCCGCCAGGCGCTATGTAGAAGCAAATCAATCTCCTGCGGCAGAAGTGGTCCAAAACCCCGCCGGAGAAAGACCTGCACGACTACCAAACCCTGGCCTCTGCGCTGTATGAGAACGGCTGTATCCAGTTTGGCAATTTCACCATCGATGATGGCGCTCACTCCCCGATCTTCATCGACCTGAGGATCCTGCCGAGCAAACCACGCCTGCTGTTCCAGGTAGCCTCCAGCTTTTCTCCCTTACCTGGAGAGCCTGACTTTTGACCGTCTGGCGGTGATCCCCTATACCGGGCTGCCGATCGGAACCGCCGTCAGCTTACAGGGAAACTACTCGATGATCTATCCCCGCAAGGAACCGCGTCCCGGAGAGCCGCAGACCGATATCGAGGGAATCTTCAACCCCGGCGAACGTGCGGTAGTGATCGATGATATGACCACCACCGGGATCACCAAATTTGCGATCATCGAAAACCTGCGCCAGGAGGAAGTGGAGGTGGAGGACATCCTGGTGCTGATCGACCGCGAATCGGGGGCTAACCAGAAGCTGGTCAATGCCGGGTACCGGCTGCACGCCGTTTTCACGCTCAGCAGGCTGTGCAACATGCTCAAAGAGCAAGGCCATATCACCCAGGAGCAGGTAGACGCGGTCAACAAGTTCATCCAGCAGACCGCTTCCTCCTGAAACCAGGCAGATCACCCATGGACTTTCAGCACTTACCAATCCCCATTCACTTGGCGTTACGGTTCCGAAGAGATGCGCGCCATCTGGAGCGAGGAGAATAAACGCCGCATCTGGCGCAAGCTGTGGGTTGCGCTGGCAGAAGTCCAGGCGGATTATGGCATCACCAACCCTGAGCAGGTAGCCGATCTGACCGCCCACGCCGACCAGATCGATATCCCCCGCGCACTCGAGATCGAAGCTGATATCCGCCATGACCTGATGGCCGAGATCAAGACCTTTGCCGAACAATGCCCCATCGGGGGCGGGATCATCCATCTGGGGGCCACTTCGATGGACATCGTGGATAATGCCGACGCCCTGCGGGTGCAGCAATCCCTCAAATTCCTGCGCCACAGTCTGGCTAGATTACTCGCCACCTTGCTGGAAAAAGTGGAAACCTACGCTGCAACCCCGATCATCGCCATGACCCACATCCAACCCGCCGAACCCTCCACATTGGGCTACCGGCTGGCGGTGTACGCCCAGGACCTGCTGATGGACTGGGACCAGATCGGAGCAGTGGCGGATACTTACCGGGCCAAAGGCTTCAAAGGCGCAGTCGGTACTGCAGCCGCTTACACCGACCTGATCGGGGAGGAGAATTTTGCCGATTTCGAGGCCAAACTGAGCCACAAGCTGGGGATCGGCTTCTTTCCCGTCACCACCCAGGTCTATCCCCGCAAGCAAGACCTGCACTTGATCAACGCCCTCGCCTCTCTGGGGGCCAGCCTGTACAAATTCGCCTTCGACCTGCGTATCCTCCAATCCCCGCCGTTTGGGGAACTTTCCGAGCCGTTCCGGGAGAACCAGGTTGGCTCTTCGGCGATGCCTTTCAAACGCAACCCGATCAACGCCGAGAAGCTGAACTCACTCGGCCGGCTGCTGGCCCAGATGCCGCGCACCGCCTGGGACAATGCCGCCCACTCGCTGCTGGAACGCACCCTGGATGACAGCGCCAACCGCCGCATCCTGCTGCCGGAGAGCTTTTTACTCACCGACGAGATGCTCCAGGTCACCCGGCGGATCGTGGACGGGCTGGTCGTCAATTTGGAAGGCATCCAGCGCAACCTGGAGACCTATGCCCCCTTCGCCGCCACCGAAAAGGTACTGATGGCAGCAGTCAAGCAAGGCGCTGACCGGCAGGAGATCCACGAAGTACTGCGCCAGCACTCCCTGCAAGCCTGGTCCGCAGTGCAAAAGGGGAACGCCAATCCCCTGGCCGCCAGTCTGGCAGGCGATGCACAACTGACCCAATTCCTCAGCCCGGAGGAGATTGCATCCCTGATGGAAAGCGGTGCACATACCGGAATTGCTGAGTCCCGGGCGAGAGAGATCGCAAAACAGGGCCAAAGAGTAATTGAATTGCGAAGTGAGCACGATTAAAATTCCTGCTCCATAAAACAGATGAATTTAATATTATCCTAACAAAATTGCAAAGTCAAAATCAGTGCTTAGTTGTGTAAGATATAGATACAGACTATAATAAGGTTGCCCAGCAACTCTAACCTTTCTTTTAATTACCCATCATTCCATGCTGAGGCCTAACCATCTGGAGGGAACTATGGTTAACCAACGCATCCCCCGCTTGATATTGGAACAGACATCTGTGCCTATGGTGCAACCTATATTTATGCTGCCGATTGCATCAACAGCCACAGCCTTTTCTGAAGGGTAAATAAATATGAAAACTAAAGGATTTAAATTTGGTTCAAACCGTGGCCAGTCCGTGGTTGAATTCGCACTCGTTTTTCCTCTTTTTATGCTTTTTTTTGTTGGAATTGTCGAATTTGGTTTGTTTTTTTGGACAGCCCATGTGGTTCAAAATGGAGGCCGTGAGGGAGCAAGGCAAGCTGTTGTACTCTCCAACTTGGTAGCAAACGACTCGAGGGTCATCGACCGTGTTGACCTGGTTCTCCCTGTTAGCGGTTTGATATCTGGGTTGACTATTACAAACAATGTTCCCGATTGTGATGCAGATGGTCAGGTTACAGTGACGGTAACCGGTACCTACAACTTTATTTTTCTTAACATCATTGGCATCAACCAAATAAATATAAACATACCTACAACGATGCGCTATGAAGGTTGTTAAGGGGATCACTATGAAATATTTTTCGCTTTTAAGAAAATCGCACCTCAACCGGAAAGAAAGCGGCCAGATCATCGCTTTATTTATGGTCTTGTTCGTCCTTCTGGCTGCTGCTGTAGTAGGTTCTGTTGATTATGGGACTTATGTACACTCTCGGCAAAGACTGGAAGTCGCAGTGGATGCCGCAGCATTGGCAGGGACGATGGAGCTTCCGACGGACGGATTAGAAGCAGTCTCAATGGCAGAGTCATTCCTCACCCAAAACGATGCCGATGTCAATCTTGCTGATGTGACAGTTCAGTTTTGGTGCCTGGTTGGAGATCGAGACAACGATGGCAGCCCGGATGAGAAGGATGTCCCCAAAGTCTGTAGCCCTGGAGATTCCGCCTCATGGACCTGCGGGGATGACCTCTGCATCAGTCCATGCGAGCTTACCGGGACGAATATGTGCAACACCATGGGAGTTACTGCAAGCAAGGACGTTGAGCTTGCCTTTACGAGATTAATGGGGCTTCCTCCAGTCCAGATCACAGCCAGCAGAACAGGCGCCTGCAAAGGACTTTGTGGGAAAGAGCCGCCTGGCCCAATGGACGTGATCATTATCCTGGATAGATCTGGCAGTATGTCCGGGCAAGATATTGATGATGCGCAAGCGGGTGCTAAAGCTGTGCTTGAAGTATTCGATCCTGAACTCCATTATGTAGGACTGGCTGTTCTTGGCGCCAGCCAAACCGCCAATCACTGTGTGGTAAATAACGCAGAATAGCACGGGTGGAGGAGGTGAATGGCTTGTAGTGGGACTGAGTAACGACTATCAGAATGCGGATGGAACCATCAACACAAGCAGCAACCTGGTTCAAACCATTGATTGTATTGTGGATCAAGGCTATACGGATCTTGGCGGTCCAATTTTTGATCAGCAATTTGGGCAGCCTGATGCCTTGACTGAGTTATTAAACTCAACTCGTACTGATGTCGAAAAAGGTATTATTTTCCTGTCCGATGGTGCTGCAAATCGACCATTTACCAATACTGCATGCCGATATGCACATGCCATGGCCGGCATAGCAAAAGCTGCCGATGTTGAGATATTCACGATTGGTTACGGTGTTGAGAATGCAAGGTGCAGCACTTCTGAAACCGGCATCTACTATAATATGCGAGTAACTGATTTATTGGCGTTAATGGCCACAGACTCTGCGGATGACCAGGGACATTGCCTCGATCAAGTCGCAATAGACCGGGAAAACGGCGATGAAGACCACTTCCTGTGCCAACCTAAAGGTGGAGATCTCGTAACTGTATTTAGAATTGCTGCTAATGGCCTGGTCAACCAAATCAAGCTGATTGATTATCCAACAGTAGTGGAGTAAAGCACTATTGCCAACCGGTCAGCATTGATCGGATTGCTGCCGAAAACTGATCCTAGAACACACCTGTTGAAAAGAAAATCTCAGCAGGTGTGTTTTATAAAGTATAGGGTGTAGAATAGATTTACTAATCAAAATAGGAGACTTTATGGATACCAATGTAGTAGCCCTATTATGCGGCGGAGCGCTGGTGATCGGGCTGTTTATCGGCGGGGTCGTTTCAATCATTGCAGGGATCAAAGCCCGCAAGAAAGGCAAAGCCAGCCAGTCCTGGCCGAATACCGGCGGCGTGATCACCAATGCCTGGATCGAGGAGAAGACCAGCCAGGATGAGGACGGTGACACCAGCACGAGCTATTATCCCAAATGGCAGTACACTTTCCAGGCGGGCGGTTACGAATATACCAGCCAGCGCATCTCCTATGGGGCGGAAAAAGGCTACGGACGCCGTGGGAAAGCCCAGGAAGAACTGGATAAATTCCCGGCCAACAGCCGGGTGCGGGTGTACTACGACCCCCAGGACCCGAATGAATCCGTGCTGCGGCGGGGAGCCAAAGGCACCCTCTGGGGCGTGATCATTGGCATCATCCTGATCATCGTCTCTGCCATGATCGCCTGCGGCGGCGGGATATCCTTACTCTCCAATATGTAAGCGCCAGACCACTCAAAAACAACCTATCCAACTAACAGGGTTCAGCCAACCAGCTGGACTCTGTTTTATTGGATGCAATTGACAGGAAAGCCTCAACCTAGGTCAGCCGTGACTTGACCGGATCTTGTATTTTGTTGTTTAATACAGGAACAGAACAATCGAGCCACCAACGAAAAGAGAAGATTGACTATGAAGACTCCTGCTCAACTCCCCTCCCTCCTGATACCCTTCGATTCCACAGATGCAGACCTGGAGATGGTCGGCGGCAAGGGATTGAATCTGGTCCGGCTGTTCCGGGCCGGGTTTTCCGTACCGGATGGCTTCATCCTCCCCACTTCTGCCTATCACCAATTTGTGGAAGAAAATCGGCTGGAGGAACCTATCCTCTCGATCTGTGCAGCAATCGATCCTACCTCACCAGCAGCCTTGGAGACAGCCTCTGAGCAGATCAGAACGTTGTTCTCCCAGAGCCGGATTTCCTGGTCTCTAGAGAAATCCCTCGCACAGGGATGGGAGTTCCTCGGTAACCACCCGGTGGCAGTACGCTCCTCCGCCACCGCTGAAGATCTGCCGGATATGTCCTTTGCCGGGCAGCAGGACACCTTCCTGAATATTTCCTCTTTGGAGAGCCTTCGGGAGGCAGTCATCCGATGCTGGTCGTCCCTGTGGACCGCCCGGGCAATTGGCTACCGGCACCGCAACGGGATCCCCCACGAGCAGGTCTCCTTATCTGTGATCGTGCAGCAGATGGTGGAGAGCGAATCTTCCGGGGTGTTATTTACCGCCAACCCGCTAACTGGATTGCGACGTGAAGTGGTCATCGACGCCACGCTAGGTTTGGGTGAAGCCCTGGTTAGCGGGCAGGTGCAGCCGGATCATTATGTGGTCGATTCAGAAACCCCCGCCATTACCGAAAAAAACCTGGGGAGCAAATCCGTGCTCATCCAGGGTCGGGATGGCGGCGGGACAAGCACCACAGAGCAGGATCGTTCAGCTATCCAGGCGCTGCCAGATGAAGCCATCCTGCAGCTGAGCGCCATTGGCAAGCAGATCGAGACCTTATACAGCTTCCCCCAGGATATCGAGTGGGCCTGGAAGCAGGGGCGGTTGTACATACTTCAATCTCGCCCAATCACATCACTGTATCCAATCCCGATCAGGGAAGATAATCCCTTCCTGCGGGTGTATTTTTCTTTCGGCGCTGTGCAAGGGATCCTTGGCCCAATCACACCCCTGGGACAGGATGCCATCCGGCTGATCTTTTCCGGAGGGGCGAGCTTATTTGGCTTTGACCACGATCACAGACACCCAACAAGTGCTCTGGAGCTGCCGGGGAACGCCTGTGGGGAGATATTACCGCCATACTCCGCCATCCGATCGGGGCGAAACTGATCCTCAAACTCTTCCCAGGGGTTGAACCCGGCTCGGTGGAAGCACTGAAAACCCTGCTCGCAGATCCCTCTATTGAGGGCAGGCACCGGCAAAATTAAGCTGCACACCCTGAGAAGGATGAGTAAATTCTATTCGCGGTTATTCAGGAAAGCGCGCCAGTATTTCCCCAATCCGGAAGAAGCCGCCGTCCAGATCAAAGAGGGGTACGAGCAAGAGTTGGAGGAGATGGCAGCAAAATTCAACCTCAATTCCGGAACTCTGCCTGCCCTGGAGGAACTGCCAGAATTATTCAGAGAGATCAGGAATAGCTTCATTTACGGCATCCCAGAGATGGTGCCCGGTGTAATGGTCGGACTGATCCCGATGCTTGTGTTGAACAAATACTCTAAACAGCTGACCGGCTCGGGCGATCTGGCGCTGGAACTCACTCGAGGATTGCCCAATAACGTCACCACCGAGATGGACATCATCTTGTGGCAAACTGCGCAAAAAATCAGGGGCGATCAGGCTGCCTTCCAACACCTGTCCTCCTCCTCCCCGGAAGCCCTGACTGAGGAATTTATCCAACAGACCCTCCCCGCAACCATCCAAACCGCCATCTCGGCGTTCATGGACATCTATGGAATGCGCGGACTGGGTGAGATCGATTTTGGCCGCCAACGCTGGCGGGAAAACCCGGCCCCGGTGATGAAAACGATCCAGAGTTACCTGCAAATTGAGGACCCGGACAGCGCTCCTGAAGTTATCTTCCGGAAAGGGGCTGAAAGGGCTGCCGCGGCACTCAATACGCTGATGGCCGGGGTCAGCAAGACCTTTGGCGGGAAACTCAAAGTTAAAATCGTCAAAGGCGCTGCCCGTCGGCTGCGCGCTTTGGGAGGCTTGCGGGAAAGCCCCAAATTCTACATCATCCAGAAGTTCGGGCTGATCCGGGAGGTATTCCTGGAGCACGGCGAGCGGCTGGTACAACAAGGCCGGCTGAAGCAACCTGACGACCTGTTCTTCCTCTACCTGGACGAGCTGGAAAGATTCGTCCGGGGTGAAATGGAGGACTGGAATCTCTCTGATCGAAGATCGACGACAGACCTACGACCGCGAAATGAGACGCAAGCAGATTCCGCGCCTCTTGGTCAGCGACGGGCGCTCTTATTATGATGGGATCGGCTCTGCTGACGCTTCGCAGGGGCAATTCAAAGGCAGCCCGGTTTCCCCGGGAACGGTGGAAGGGACTGTGCGGGTTGTGCTAGACCCCCACAATGCCAACCTGTCCCCCGGTGAGATCCTGGTCTGCCCGGGCACAGACCCGGCCTGGACACCGCTTTTCCTGGTGGCTGGCGGGCTGGTGATGGAAGTCGGCGGGCTGATGACCCATGGGGCGATCGTTGCCAGGGAATACGGTATCCCGGCAGTGGTCGGGGTCAACTCGGCCACCGAGATCCTCCAGACCGGCGACCGCATCCGCATCGACGGCAGCACCGGGATCATCGAGAGGTGCTGACTCCCGGCTTCAGCACAAGTTGACATTCTCTCGCAGAAGTCTGTATAATCAGCACATATTTAAATATCCTCCTCATCCGGGAGGAGTAAGGGATAGGGCACTCCCACAGAGAGGCAGGGCCAGCGGCTGGAAGCCCTCCGAGAAAGCCAATCCCCGAATGTCGCCCGGAAGGATGCCGAAGAAATCGAGCCATCGACAGTAGACCGGCACGGGTAAGCCCGTTACAGCGTATCCCGGATGTTCGTCCGGGAACTGAGAGCGCCAGTCCAACCGCTGGCGAATGAAGGTGGTACCGCGGAAGTTCGCTTTCGTCCTTTGGGATGAAAGCGTTTTTTATTTGGAGTGTACGATGGACAAAATCCGCCAATCAATTCCACGAGGTCTGGAGGGCCTCATGCGCAGTCCGGCTCAACCGCCGGGTCTGCGCGCCATCGTTGTTCGCTATGGATGTAATTATCGATTGCAAGAATTAATCATAAACCTGAGTAATGGAGAAAACTGAATGACTAAACACAGAAATGCCAAAAGCCTATGACTTCCACGACACCGAAGAGCCGTATCTACGAGATGTGGGAGAGCAAGGGCTATTTTGAACCGACCAACAAGCCCACCGATCCAGGCCATGACCCAGACGATCAAGCCCTTTGTGATCTCGATTCCCCCGGCCAATGTGACCGGAGAGCTGCACATCGGTCATGCCCTGTTCGTTTCGATGGAAGACCTGATGATCCGCTACCACCGGATGAAAGGCATCCCCACCCTGTGGGTGCCGGGAACCGACCATGCCGGGATCGCCACCCAGCTGCAGGTGGAAAAGGATCTGATGAAGACCGAGGGCAAACGCCGCGAGGACATCGGGCGGGAAGCCTTTGTGGAACGCACCTGGGAATGGAAGGAAAAATACGGCGGGATCATCACCAACCAGATCCGGCGCCTGGGCGCTTCCTGCGCCTGGAGCTATGAGCGATTCACCCTGGATGAGGGCCTCTCAATTGCCGTGCGGGAAGCCTTTGTGCGCCTGTACGAAAAAGGTCTGATCTACCGCGGCCCGCGGCTGATCAACTGGTCGCCCGGTCTGCAAACCGCCGTCTCCGACCTGGAGGTGGAATACTTCGAGGAACCCGGCAAGCTGTATTACTTCAAATACATGCTCAAGGACAGCGACGAATTCATCCCGGTGGCCACCACCCGCCCGGAGACGATCCTCGGCGATACCGCCGTGGCCGTCCACCCGGAGGATGAGCGCTACAAGGACATGATCGGCAAGACCGCCATCGTGCCGATCCTGGGACGCGAGATCCCGGTGATCGGGGATGACTATGTGGACCGCGAGTTCGGTACCGGGGCGCTGAAGATCACCCCCGGGCACGACATCAACGACTATGAGATCGGCGAGCGCCACAACCTGGAGATCATCTCGATCCTCAACAAGGACGCCAGCATCAACGAACACGGCGGCCCTTACGCCGGGCAGGATCGGGAAGAATGCCGGGAGAAGTTGTGGGCAGATATGAAAGCCGCCGGCCTGGTGATCAAGGAAGAAGACTTACACCCACAAGATCCCCCGCTCGCAGCGCGGCGGCGAGATCATCGAACCGATGATCTCCACCCAGTGGTTCGTCACGATCGACTCGATGGCCGAAGCCGCACTGGAAGCCGTCAAGGACGGGCGCATCCAGATCGTGCCGGACTTCTTCACCAAGGTGTATTACAACTGGATGGAAAACATCCAGGACTGGTGCATCTCCCGCCAGCTGTGGTGGGGGCACCGTATCCCGGTGTGGTACGGCCCCGATGGCGAGATGTTCTGCGCCCGCAGTGAGGAAGAAGCCCTGGAGAAAGCCAAAGCCCACTACGGAAAGGATACCGCCCTGGAGCAGGACCCCGACGTGCTGGACACCTGGTTCTCCTCCGGTCTGTGGCCTTTCTCCACCCTGGGCTGGCCGGAGCAAACCCCCGACCTGGAATACTTCTACCCCACCTCGGTGCTGGAGACCGGCTACGACATCCTCTTCTTCTGGGTGGCGCGCATGATCATGTCCGGTCTGGAATACACTGGCGAGGTGCCTTTCCATACCGTCTACCTGCACGGCATCATCCGTGATGAACATCGGACGCAAGATGAGCAAGACCACCGGCAATGTGATCGACCCGCTGGTGGTGATGGATGAACTCGGCACCGATGCGCTGCGCTTTACCCTGCTGGTGGGTTCCTCCCCCGGCAAGGATATGAACCTGAGCATCAAGAAAGTGGAATCGAACCGCAACTTTGCCAACAAGCTCTGGAACGCCTCCCGCCTGGTGCTCGGCCTGCTGGAGCAATCCCCGGCAGAGGGTGACCTCACCGAGATCGACTGGACCCTGGCAGACTCCTGGATCTGGGCGCGCCTGCGCCAGCTGACCCACGATGCCGACCGGCTGTTCACCAACTACCAATACGGCGAGGCCGGCCGCCAGATCTACGACTTCTTCTGGAGCGAGTTTGCCGACTGGTATCTGGAGATCGCCAAACTCCAGGTGGCCGAAGGCGGCCTGCGGGCCAAGAAAACCGCCAAGACACTGGTTCGGGTACTGGATCAGATCCTGCGGCTGCTGCATCCCTTCACCCCGTTCATCACCGAGGAGCTGTGGGGACGGCTGACTGAAGCGGCCAGCGACCACGGGCCGGATATGTGCCCGCCCGAGGGCTGGGAAGAAGCCCTGATCGTTGCCAATTGGCCGGAACCGCACGCCTTTGAGGGCTGGGAAGACGACACGATCAAGAACTTTGAGCTGGTGATGGAGATCGTGCGCTCGATCCGCAACCTGCGGGCCGAGAAGCAGGTCAAGCCGGGACATCTGATCTCGGCAACGATCTCCGCCGGGGCACAGGCTGACATGCTGAATGCCCAGGCCGGCACGATCAGTGCGCTTGGCACATCTCAACCCGGAGGCATTCAAGATCGACCGCCACACTGGCCGAGAAACCGGAAGGCAGCACTGCCCTGGTGGTCGGCGCTACCGAGATCTACCTGCCGCTGGCTGACCTGGTCGACCCGGCAGAGGAACTCAAACGCCTGGAGAAAGACCTGGCCGAAACCGAAAGCCAGATCGACCGGCTGGAGAAGCTGCTCAACAGCCCATTTGCCAAGAAAGCGCCGGAGGCAGTCGTGCAGAAGGAACGCGAGAAGTTGACCGAATTCAAGGAATCTGCCGTGAAGATCAAGAGCCAGCTTGCTGATTTGAAGTAGGCAACTCAATAACGGATCAAGGGAGAGTCTGAGAATGGCTCTCCCTTTTTTATCTCCACCTATACCCCCATCCCGACGGCTGTGCCGCCGCCCTTCCCCTTTGAAAAAGGGAGGTGGAAACGCGACAATGTAATATAATTCAAGCATGGACCCAAAAGACCACTTCATCCAGATCTATTCCCACCAGGGCACAGCCTACCATGAGATGATCTCGTACGAGGATGTGGACGGCAACCTGCGCCCGGCGCTGGAGGGAATCACGCCCTTCACCGGCAAGATCCTCGACCTGGGCACCGGCACCGGACGCATCCCCCTGCTCTTCCCGGAGGCGAACATCACCGGGCTGGACCTGCACTGGGATATGCTGAAGGAAAATCAGCGCCAGCAGATGCCCGATCCCGGCCCGCTGCTGCAGGGCGATATGCGGCTCCTCCCCTTCCCATCAGGCAGCTTTCAGATCGTTACCGCCGGATGGGCATTGGGCCACTTCACCGGCTGGTTTGGGGAGGACTGGCAGGCGCAAATGAGACTGGTGCTGGAGGAAGCCCAGCGTGTACTGCAGCCCGGCGGCTGGCTGATCATCCTCGAGACGATGACCACCGGCAGCACCACTCCTGCCCCGCCTTCGCCTGGTCTGGCGGAATATTACCGCTGGCTGGAAGAGGATCTGGGTTTCGACTCCCAGGTGATCCAGACCGATTACCTGTTCGATGACCTTGCCCAGGCTTATCGCTATGCGCAATTCTTCTTTGGGGATGAGCTGGCTAAAAAGGTAAGAAAACGAAAATTGGGTGCGTCTTCCTGAGTGGACCGGCATTTGGTCAAAACGATATTGCTTGCCTAAGTTCAGCAACGTCCGGCTCGCAATGACAATACGGATAATAATGACCAACCCACCACCCGCCTCGCTCGCCCTGGATCAACTCGGCATCCCCCACCAGACCTTCACCCACACCGGGCCGATCCACTCTCATCGAGCAAGCCGCCGCAGAACGCAACCAGGACACCAACCAGGTGATCCGCAGCATCGTGTTCCGCATCAGTGAGGGGGAATATGCCATGGTGCTGATCGCCGGTACACACCAGATCTCCTGGAAAGCGCTGCGGCAGCATTTCAACACCTCCCGATCTGACAATGGCCTCCCCGGAAGAAGTGCTGGCAGTCACCGGCTACAAGGTGGGGACGGTTGCGCCGTTTGGGATCAAGACCGAGATCCCCATATCTGGCGGACAGCAATATCTTCCACCCCGACGCAGTCTCCATGGGATCAGGGGTACTCAGGAACCGCCATCCTGATGCGCAGGAAACACCTGAAACAAGCTCTGGGGGATATTGAAGTCGGTAGTTTCTGTCAGTGCTAATCAGCCAGCCATGGCCGCACCATCTCAGCACTCGATCTCCCACAACCGGTCCTGCGCCGTCGATATCATACGAGATCGGGTTGGTGGTCCTGCACTTCCCGTTTGTAGAAATAGCTGCCGGATGTCTGGGCAACCTCCTCTGAGCTGGCCAGATAGACCAGCGTATCCGCGCCTTCTTCCACCGAGATCGCCTTCCAGGACTGCACCCAATCCACCAGACCGCCGACCACCGGCACCTTACGGAAGATCCCGGTACTCACCAGGCCGGGATGGAAGCAATTCACCGTGACCGGTTTTCCTACCAACTGACGCGCCAGCGTGTAAGTGAACATCACATTGGCCAGCTTGGACTGCATATAGGCCGTGAACATAAAATAGCCGCGCCTGCAGGTGCGGATCCTCGAAATGGAATCTTTGCCGCTGAAATGCGACCCGGATGAGGTCGAAACGATCCGGCTATCCGGTGTGGATTCGAGCAAGGGCAGCAGCCGAGTGGTAAGCAAAAAGTAAGCCAGGTGGTTGAGGGCAAAGGTCAGCTCAAACCCGTCCACCGTCTCCTGCCCGGTTAGGAAAGACCCGCCCGGCGTTATTGACCAGCACATCCAGCTGGGTCAGCCGGGCAACGACCTCATCCGCCAGATCGGAAACCTGCTTCATCGAAGACAGATCTGCCAGCAGGTAGTCCACCTGCGGGTTACCGCTGAAAGCGATGACTTCTTCCACCGCCTGCTCGGCAGCGTTCCTCGCTGCGCCCCACCAGGATCAAGTTCGCCCCCATGGCAGCCAGTTCTTTAGCGGCTTGCTTACCGATCCCGTCTGTAGCCCCGGTGATCAGAATGTTTTTGCCTTTCAATTTGTCGTCCAAGTTGCTCTCCTGAATATGCAATCTGAATCCTGGTATTTGGCGGAACCCACCTATCAAAAGTATAATACAGCCATGCGGCCTGAGACAATTAATCTAATGTGCAATCCATATATGGGAGAACCGCTGATCCGAAAGGGAGACAGCTGATCGGCGCGGCTTCACAGCAGCGCTTCAAGATCCGGGATGGCATCCCGGTGATCCTGGCAGAGGAAGGCCTGGCCGGGCGCAACCGGGGATCCAAGCTGATCTACGATCTGACCGCCTGGTCGTATGATGCCGTTGTCACCCTGGGAGACAAGTCGGCTTGAATACTGAGGGACGCGTCCGGCGGGATTACATCGCCAGCCTGGACCTCTCCCCGGGAGACCGGGTGCTGGAGACCGCTGTGGGCACGGCTTCCAACCTGCCCACCTGCCGGAGGGGATCGATCTCTACGGGCTGGATATTTCCTTCCCGATGCTGAAACGCGCCCAGCGCAAAGCCCAGAAAGCCAACCGGCAGATCGAGCTGGTGCAGGCAGACTGCGGCTTCATCCCCTTCTGCGATGAGCGTTTTGACCTTGTCTTCCAGATGGGCGGGCTGCAATTCGTCAGTGCGCCGTTCAAAGCGATCAGCGAGATGGCCCGGGTAGCCAGACCGGGGGCCACGATCCACATCATTGACGAAGTGCGCGGGGCAATCCAGCCCTGAGCAAGATGCCCGCTCATCAGAAATATGCCACCCCGGAGAAGATCATCGACGGGATCAAGCGCCTGGTGCCGCACAGCATGATCAATATCAAATCACAGAAAATCCCCAACACGCATTTCTACGCACTCAGCTTCCAGCGACCGCCCGTCCCGGCCAGAGGGGAGCAACTAGCCATGTCACGCGGCAGAAGGATCTCACGGGTTAAATTCACCCCGCCCACAGAGGAAGAAGCCGCCAAATACCTGCTGGAATGGGACCAGAAGACGCTTGTACGAATCGCCAGAGAATTTCCCCAGGCTGACCACAGAAGCCATCTTCAACGCGGACGGCCCGCTCTCCCTGGATATCGGCAGCGGGACGGGGGAATTCATCCACGCCATGGCCCAGCTCCACCCGGACGAATACTTTCTTGGGGTCGAAATCTCCCGCCGGGTGACCTATTACGCCGTTAAGCAGGCAGCCCAAAACAAACTGAAGAACCTCAAGTTCATCAAGGCTGATTTCCGACTGCTATACCCGCTGTTTGCCCCCGAACAGCTCTGAAGATGGGTAACTCTCAACTTCCCCGACCCGAACTACGGCGGGCAGAAGAACCGCAAAAACCGGATCTTCTCACCCAACTTCCTCGATCTGATGGCAACAGCGCTAACATCCGGAGGGCAGACTCCAGGTGGTCACCGACCAGCACCCCTTCCTGATCGATATGCTGGAGATCGCTGAGGGGGATGAGCGCTTCGCCAAAACCCACCCTGAACGCTATCTGACCGACTTCTCCCCACCTGCCAAGACCCGCTTCCAGATCGCCTGGGAGAAATTCGACCGGCCGGTATTCAGATTTGAATTGATGCTGCGGGGATAAATGGCTAAAACGAAACGGAATAGGTTAGCTCCTCAAAAAGCAGTTTACCGCACTTCCCAGATCTCATAATTGGTCTCAATGCCCAATTCGCTCTCGGATGTCCAGTTCTTCCCCCTCACAGCTGATCACCCGGCCGGAATAGCCATCTCTGATCTCCGCAAACCACTCAAAGTAGATCGGCATGCGGATATCGCGTGAATGAGGATACCGCAAGGCGTCTTGTCAGACGGTTGGATCCCCATCCATTTTCCTCAGGAGAGAAGGCAAAATAGACCTCACAGATATCCTCGGTGCTGTGATTGAGGATCGTAACCGTATCACCGCCATTGGCGATGATGAGAAACCAGATCACCACAACTACCCCAATCGTATAAGCAACCTTTTACGGGTTTCCTCTTTTCGGTAGAATAAAACCACACCAAACCAGCCGCAATTACCCCTATTACGATCTGGATGATCATGCAAAATACTCATTTTTTACCTCTTCAAAATCGCTGTAATAACCCAAAAATTTTGGAATTTAATGCCCACATGTTATACTATTTTAACAAAAACTTGTAAACACATGCAAATGAAGGAGAACAACCGTGAGCAAGAAGCCAGATTCGCTGACCAAAGGCGATTGGATTGTTCATGCGTACTACGGAATCGGCCAGATCACGAAAGTTGAAACCAAAGCCATCGGCGAAGAAAAAGCCAAATACTACCGGGTAGATGCCAGGAACAGCACCTTCTTTGTACCTGTGAAGAATATCGATCACGACCGTATTCGGCCGCTCTCCTCAGATTACATGCTCCGCAAGGCGAGAAAAATCCTCAAATCCGACCCCGAAAACCTTCCCGAGAACCACAACGACCGGCGAAAATACATCGCCGAATTTGTAACCAACAACGAGATGGATGCTGCTGCGGAATTGATCCGCGACCTGCTCTTCCGTAAAGGGATGCACAGACCTGAATGATTTTGAGATCCAAGTGCTTGAAAACACTGAGAAAATGTTCCTGCGTGAATGGGCGATTTTTCAGGATATATCCGAAGAAGAGGCTTATGAAAGCTATCGGAAGCTGCTTGAAGAATAAGCCGCAGCCAAGGTCACAGGTCCCAGTCGGAACCACTTCAGGAAGAAATTTCCATAATTGGGTAAACGCCCAAAATGCATACCCTCTCTGATACCTGATGATGGTCAGCTATCATTGCAACCTCCTGATATTGAAATGGCCTTTTTCCTGAGACAGGATCACACGGGACGTTGATTATTCCAATCGGCATGCACTTGGTGGCTTTTTCTTTTCCCTGAAATGCATACTTCATTTTTCATGACCAATCACAATCAGGTTTCGTCCAAAAAACCCTTCAGGAAATTAAACATGGCTCAATTGATTACTACCCTCGGACCTAAAAGTGAAACTGAACTGGGTCTGATATTACCGCATGAGCATATTTTTGTTGATCTTCGAACATGGAACACTCCTGGCTATGCTCAGGCTGACACAGCGGACGTGATCCGGTTAATGTCTCCAGAGATCACCAAAGCTCAGAGGTCTAGGGTAACAGCAATTGTAGAATGCAGCACCAATGGTGTTGGTCGTCGGGCTGATATTGATAAAGCCGTATCGACAGCCACCAATTTGCCAGTGGTCGTGCCAACCGGGGTCTACCGTGAGCCCTGGATCCCAGACTGGGTGCATGATGCCAGCCAGAGTGAATTGACAGAATGGATGCTGAAAGAATTAATGGACGAGATAGATGGTAGTGGAGTGCAGGCAGGCTGGATCAAATTGAGTGCAGGCGATGATGGACTGACGGCGTCCGAAAAGAAAATCCTGCGAGCCGCTGCAAACGCCAGCAGAGAATCAAATGCGGTCATTGGCAGCCATACTATCCGGGGGAATGTGGTGAAGGAGCAACTATCTATCCTGGAAACCGCCGGGGGTGCGCCCGAAAGGTTTATCTGGATCCATACACAGGCAGAGCCAGATTTCAATCTCCATCTTGAAATGGGAGCGCGCGGGATTTGGCTGGAATACGATTGGATTGGAAATCCTGATTTTAAGAATGATCAATATTACATTGAGAATATAAAACGGTTGCTGGATGCTGGTCTGGGCGACCAACTGCTGATCAGCCAGGATCGAGGATGGTATGATCCTGCAATCTCAGGTGGCGGTGTTCCCAAATCATACAATTATCTGCCTGATAATTTCCTTCCTCTGCTAATAGCTGCTGGAGTAGAGGAAGCAACACTGATTCAACTGACCGAAACCAATCCTTTTCTGGCATTTGCCCGCTGATCCATTGTAAAACTAAAACGGGACGTTTTTCAACGTCCCGTTTTTTTGTCATGTTCTAAAGCTATGCCTTGCGGCCAAATTTCTTCTCCAGCAGGTCTGCCAGGGTGGGCTGACCAATTTCCTGGAGTTCATAACGTACCCGCTGGTAAGGCTGCTTGATCTTGATGATCCGGGTCAGATCGATCGGTGTGCCGACGATCACCAGGTCCACATCGGCATTGGCGATGGATCTGCTCAAGTTCTTTCATCTGCTTCTCGCCATAGCCCATTGCCGGGAGTACATTGCCGGTGGTGGGGTATTTCTTGTAGGTCTCAATGATCGAACCGACCGCGAAGGGGCGCGGATCAACGATCTCGGCAGCGCCGAAGCGGCGGGCAGCCACCCAACCAGCGCCGTAGGCCATCTCACCGTGGGTCAGGGTCGGGCCGTCTTCAACGACCAGCACTCGCTTGCCCTCTGATCGCATCGGGATCATCCACAAATAGCGGGGAAGCGCCTTCGATCACGATCGCATCCGGGTTCAGCTGACGCAGGGATTCACGCACGGTGAGGATTCCTTCCGGATCGGCGGTATCCACTTTGTTGATCACGAACACATCCGCCATCCGGACATTCGCCTCACCGGGATGGTATGTCAGCTCATGGCCGGGGCGGTGCGGATCGGCGACAACAATATGGAGATCTGATTCGTAAAAGGGCAGGTCGTTGTTACCGCCGTCCCACAAGCATAATATCGACTTCCTGCTCTGCCTGCCGCAGAATGGCTTCATAATCCACACCGGCATACACGATCACGCCGTTATCGATATGCGGTTCGTATTCCTCGCGCTCCTCGATGGTGCACTCGTGCTTGTCGAGGTCGCTGTAATCCGCAAAGCGCTGGACAGCCTGTTTAGCCAGGTCACCATATGGCATCGGGTGCCGGATGGCGGCAACCTTATAGCCCATATCCCGCAGGATCAGGGAAACACGGCGGGTGGTCTGGCTCTTGCCAGCGCCGGTGCGCACGGCACATACCGAGACCAACGGCTTGGTGGATTTTACCGTGGTGGTGTCCAGCCCCATCAGCCGGAAATCAGGACCAGCGGCCAGCACTGCTGATGCTTTGTGCATCACATAGGTCGTGAGGCACATCGCTGTAGGCAAAGACCACCTGCTCGACTTTATGCTTTTCGATCAGCTCAAGCAGATCTTCCTCGGGGTAGATCGGGATCCCTTCGGGATAAAGGCTGCCGGCCAGTTCTGGCGGATAGGTGCGCCCTTCAATATCGGGAATCTGGGTGGCGGTGAATGCCACTACCTCGTATTCATCATTGTCTCTGAAAAATGTGTTGAAATTGTGAAAATCCCGTCCTGCTGCCCCCATGATCAGTATGCTTTTCCGAGCCATATCAGTCGAGTTCCTCCAAAATTAGTTTTTGGTTTACTTCTGAAAGCCTCAGCCATTATAACAAATCCTGGAGTTTCTGGAAGGTTTCGGAATGGTTATGGAATGCTCATCAAATGCTAATCCTCATAACGGTGCAACGATCTGCTGGGCATAATCCTCAATCGTGCGGGCAAAGGGCATCGGTTCGAGCACCTTGACCGCCCCGCCGAGGTCAAGGATCCGACGTCGAGCTTGATCGAAGTCGTCAAACCGGATCAAGACCCGCTGCCATTCCGGATCATCTGTTGGTTCTACCTCATCCACGACCGCGGTCGGTCAACCGATTGAGGATCTGGAAGGCATCCTGCTTCGCCAGCAGCTCAACCTGGTAGTCCAAATCCCCAGCCCCTCCTGAAGGCATTCCACTCTGCCCAGAAAGATTCCAGATCAAATCCTACTGATCGGGTGAAAGGTTTCATCCAGTGACTTCAATCTCCCGGATATCCCGCAGCCAGAAGACCTTGAGGTTTCCTTCGATGCAGCATACCAGATACCAGGCTTGCCCGCGTGAAACCAGGCTGTATGGCTCAACCAGATGCACAGCCTGGTAGCCAAACTGATACTGCACCGTGATCCGGATCATGCCGGTCCTCCCAGACTGCCCGGTACAGATCCTTGAGAGAAGAGCGGCGCATCCTCAGGACGGTTCCGCCACCAGCTCTGGTCGATGAGCATGCGCTGACGGGCATCCCTCTGGGACTGCTGGAGGTAATCCGGCAGGGAGGCAGAAAGCTTCAGCCAGGCATTCTGGACCTCATCCCCCATCCCCAAAGAAGCCAGCGCCGCAGGAATATTGATCATGAACAAAGCGCTAACCTCATCCGGTGACAGGCCAGTGAGGGATGTGCGGTATTCCTCGATCAACTGGATGCCTCCACCAGGGCCTTTCTCGGTATAGACCGGCACCCCTGCCAGGCTGAGGGCGATCACATCCCGGTAGATAGTGCGCTCGGAGACTTCCAGCTCATCCGCCAGATCCTGGGCAGTTTGCCGCCCCCTGGTCTGCAGGATCATGGTCATTTTCAGTAATCGGTCTGCTCTCATCAGTATTACCTCATAAAAAGTGTATCACAAATAACTGACAAAAGATGTCAGGTATATGCGGTATCATTAAGTTAGATAAGCGCTTATGAAAAAACTACCTGAAAAGAAAGGAAAAAAAAATGACGAACTTGAAGTAAAAATTGTCGAACTCCCCCCGATGAAAGCTGCCTCTTTCCATGGATTTGGCAATTCCCCCGAGCCGAAAGCCCACGATGCGGCAATCGCCTGGCTGAAAAAGCATGATCTCTTCAAAGAAGGCGCCTACCGCACCTTCGGATTCAATAACCCCAACCCCTCCCCCGGCAGTCCGAACTACGGCTATGAGATCTGGGTGGTGCCCACTGATGGGCTTCCAGAAGGCCATGGGGCAAAAGAAGTCGATTTCAAGGGCGGGTTGTACGCCGTGGCCTACTGCCCCAGCCTGGATGTGATCGGTGAGATCTGGCAGAAACTGGTTGCCTGGCGGGATGCGAGTGAATATCAGCCAGCCAACCACCAGTGGCTGGAGGAAGAACGTGAGCACTGGCTGGCCCCCAAGCCCACCAACCACTTCGACCTCTACCTGCCGATCGGGAAATAAATTAGGGATTACTTATAGCATTGCGCCTGACACAAGACACAACAAAACGGGACGCTGGTTTCAGCGTCCCGTTTCATTTTCTATTCTCATGGTTTTATTCAGCCAAAGCAGCCAGCACCTCGGCGCTGTGATTGGCAGGTTTGACATTCTCAAACACCTTGATGATCTTGCCTTCCTTATCAATCAGGAAAGTGGTGCGGTAGATGCCCATATATTCCTTGCCGTACATCTTCTTCGTGCCCCAAACGCCGTAAAGGTTGACCACTTCTTTTCGACATCGGCCAGCAAGGTGAAGGGCAGATCATATTTTGGTCTTGAACTTGAGATGAGATTTCTCGTCATCAGCGCTGACACCGAGGATCACCACACCGCTTCCTGGTAAGCAGAATAATCATCCCGGAAGTTGCAGGCTTCGGTAGTGCAGCCAGAGGTATCATCCTTGGGGTAGAAATAAAGCAGGACGGTCTTTCCCTGGTAATCACTCAGGGTATGGGATTCGCCATTCTCATCGGTAAGGGTAAAATCCGGGGCCATCTGGCCAGCTTCAGGCATCGTCATTGATCAATTCTCCTTAATTCATGGGAATTAAATCCAAGTGATTTTAGGGTTGACTTCAAGTACATCCAGGGTCATTGGCTTGATCACATAGGCGGTTGCGCCTTTTTGCATGGCATCGTCAGCTGATTCGGGCTGGTCATCAGAAGTGACCACGATCACCGGCACATTTTCAAGATGAGGTTCGCGGCGCAGATAGCTAAGAACTTCAAAACCGGTCAGGCCGGGCATATTCAGATCCAGAAAAACGATCGAGGGGGTCATTTCTTTCAGTGCATTCAAGCCAGCGCGAGCGCCATAGGCTGGCATGAGCCTCAATATCAAAAAAGCACAACATATTTACCACGCTGTCTGCGATTTGACGGCTATCATCAACAATAAGGGCTTTTACCATAATTTCTACTCCACCAGTGCAATGGTTTGATTGAGCGCTTTTATATTATAACCGGGTAGCGCCAATACTGCCTTCGAAAACTCAGGCTGATCAAGCATATCCCAAAGCGGGGCAAGCAAATCACTTTGATAATGCGACTTCCGGCACGATCAGATCATATCTGTTCCTCATACAGCGGGATGAAATCCAGCTCCAGGGCTGCGGCTGCGGCCGCGATCCCCATACCGCAGTCTGCCCGGCCGGAAGCAACTGCCGCGGCAACCGCCAGATGAGTAAATTCCTCATCCTGCTCATATCCCAGTACTGCAGCTAGAGTCTATTCCTAGCTGATCCAAGATGGTAATCCAGCAGCACCCGTGTCCCTGCCCCCCGCTGCCGGTTTACATAGCGTAGATCCTCGCCGTCGGCAAATCTTCCAGGGTATGAATTCCCTTCGGATTCCCTTTGCGCACCAGCAGTCCCTGCTGACGGTTGACCAGCCCGATCACCCGCACCGGCACGCCGGGTAAATACTGGCGGATATAGGAAAGGTTATATTCACCAGTTTCAGGATCCAGCAAGTGGGAGCCTGCCAGATGGGCCTCCCCCCGCTTGAGGGAAACCAGTCCACCCAAACTGCCCACATTGGCCGAGGTCAGCCGCCGCTGTGATTGGCTCTAAGAACTGGGCGATCAGGTCCATAGTGAGATCATGGGAGCCAATCGCGAAGATCGTTCGGTCGATCTGTGCCCGGGAGCGGTACAAACGCACATTGACCTTCGCCCCAGCTGGCTCCCCCTGTGAGCCGCGCGGGATCAACGCCAGGCCATCAGCCCGCACAAGGGAGGAGATCACCCCTGCACCGCGTGGCAAAGGCGCGGCCAGGATCCGCTCCCCCACCCGCCCTACCACCACCCGCTGGAAATCATCATCCCCGCCCGGGGAGGTGACCTTGCGGGTCAGTTCAGCTTCGATCACATCCGGCTCATTGCCGGCCGACCCAGCCAACGGGCAAGCAGCGGTTCAACAAATATTTCCCCTGTCAGGGCAGCTGAGACCGGGTATCCCGGCACGCCTACCACTGGCACAGATCGGCCATCCTTGAGACTGGATGATCCCGAGGATCACCGGATGGCCGGGCCGGACAGCAACGCCATGCACCAACAACTCCCCAGTGACTGCACCACGCTGGCAGAAAAATCTTCCGCCCCAGCAGAGGAACCGGCATTCAGCAGCACCAGATCATTCTCCGCGGCCGCTTCCGCCACAGCAGATCGAATAGACTCAAGATCATCGGCCACTTTTGGGCGCTTGTCACTGATCCCGCCCCATAGCTTCCACCTGAGATGAAAGCACCAGGCTGTTATATTCCAGAATATCGCCGGGCATCACCGGTGAGCCGATCTCAACCAGTTCGGTGCCGGTGGGGATCACCGCCACCTTCGGCTTACGGCTGACGAATACACTGCTGTGCCCGCTTCCAGCAATCGCACCCAGATCCACGGGGCGCAAAGTCTGCCCAGCAGGCAGGACCAGCTGTGTGGCGACCATATCCTCGCCTAGCGGGCGGATATGCTGCCAGGGTTTGGCAGCCTCCCGGATCCGGATCTGGTCCGGGTTTCGAATCTCAGCTAGTTATTTCTCCAGAAGCATCCAGCGCCTCAACATGCTCAATCTGGATGACAGCATTGAAGCCATCCGGCAGCAGATCGCCGGTATCCAGATATTGGGCCTGGGTAGCCGACTTCGAGAGCCACGGGGGCGGTCTGCCGGGCGCCGTGAGTATCCACCGCCCGGACGGCATAACCGTCCATAGCCGAGGCATGATAATGGGGGAGGAAATCTTTGCCCACACCGGGCGAGAAAGCACCCGACCAATCAGATCTGACAGAAAGCGGCAGTTCCTCTTCACCAAGGATGCCAGAGAGGCCGGCATCAGCCAGCGCTTCATCAAACCGGGCCATAGCCTGGTCCAGGGGAATATCATGCAGATAAACAGACATGGCAACATCCTTACATCAGATGGACAGTGACCTGACTGCCGGCAGCCAGACCATTGGCATCAGCCGGCACACACACCAACCCCTCAGCACGCACCAGGGTGAAGATCAGGTTGCTTTTGCCGAAGACCGGTTGAGGCCACCAGACATGCTCTCCCTCTCACGAAGCGAAACAGCCACCCATTCCTCCCGGCCAGATTGAGAAGACAGGTTGACTTCCAATTCAGCCTGCACAGCGGGATCATGCACGGCGCTCGCGTTCACCCGACATCCGGCGCAAGCAGCGGGGTAACGAATAAACCGGCGATCACCAGCGCACTGACCGGGTTCCCTGGCAGGCCAATTACCGGCTTACCATCACAAACCCCCAGAATAGTAGGCTTTCCCGGACGCACATTCACGCCGTGGACCAGCACCCCTGGATCTCCGAGTTCATCGATCACCATGGCTGTCAGGTCGCGCACACTGGCAGAAGATCCAGCAGTGACCACCACCAGATCACATGCCTGATAGGCTTCGGCAACCAGTTCTGCCAGAGCGCCTTTATCATCGGCGGCAACACCATACAAAACCGGCTCCCCGCCCGCCTGCCGCACCAGGGCCTGCAGAGTATAGGAATTAATGTCGCGGACCTTTCCGGGGGCAATCGCCTCGGAGGGATGGACAACTTCATCCCCGCTGGAGAGGATGCCGACGAGCGGCTTTTTGCGACTTCCACTTCGGTGATCCCCAGGGCCATCAACCCGCCAATCTCCGCCGGGCGGATCACAGTCCCAGCAGGGATGACCTCTTCACCTGTCCTGCACATCCTCGCCAATCTCAAGCACATTTTCGCCAAAGCCAACTGCTCGCAGCAGTTCAACTTCATCTTCCCCGGCTTGCTGGGTATACTCGATCATGATCACAGCATCAGCCCCCTCGGGCAGCATCCCACCGGTATGGATCACAGCACAAGTCCTGCTCGAAGTACAAAATCCGGTGCAGCGCCCATCGGCACTTCTCCAACCAGCGGCAGATAGGCGGGCAGGCTTTCGCTGGCACCATAGGTGTCTGCAGCACGGACAGCAAACCCATCCACTGTGGACCGCCGGAAAGCCGGCATGGGTATATCTGGCCTGAACAGCAGATATCAATACCCTGCCAAGGCTGTCCTCTACTTGGATGAATTCAGATTTTGGATGGATTTCAAGATTATCAAAAAAAGTGGCCAAGGCCTCACCGGGAGGCTGCAGGGTCAGAAATTCAGGCATATTACCTCGTCCAGAATGAATAAGTCAACAGATAGATCACCAACCCAACCAGGGCGGCAGCATTGAAGGTCAGTGCCTTCCAGTTGGGCTTGCCCCCGGCCCCGATCTGGCGCATCTGCCAGAACTGGGGAAACCCAGCGGCATGGTCAGGTAGGTCGGGCACCAGGATCGAGCGGGGGAAATCAAAGAACCACAGCGCTGCCAGCACAACAAAAGCCAGCAGCACGAGAGTATTGTGCACAGTCATTGTATTTTCCCACCCGGCACGGATCAGGAATGTGCGTTTGCCATATTTCAAGTCGGTGGCATAGTCCGGGAAGGAGACCGCCATGAAGAAGACTACCAGCAGCAGCACCACCGGCAAAGCGGAAAAGGCAACCAGACGGTGGGCTTCACCTGTCTGGAGGTTATAGGCCAGCATCGGGACCAGATAGCCGCCGACTATCGCGGCGATAAATTCGCCATA
Source organism: uncultured Chloroflexia bacterium (assembly GCA_963722735.1). Taxonomy (GTDB): domain Bacteria; phylum Chloroflexota; class Anaerolineae; order Anaerolineales; family UBA11579; genus UBA11579. The sequence goes on along the minus strand of CAVROH010000015.1, from coordinate 278,271 downwards.
GCCGGAACGGGATAACTGGATCGGCGGGATGGAATATGCCAGGGCAACGATCAAGATCAAGCTCATCAAAAAGCCGCCTACCCAGCCCAGGCTGCCGGTCCAGATCATTACAAGCACAATTGCCACGGAAAGGGAGAGCGAAACCACAAATCCAGACAGGGCCACCTTACGATCAAGCTGCTCCTCGCCCTTGCCCAACTGTCCGCTGCCACCGGAGAACATGGTGCGGTTAGCGTTCTCCCGGTCAACTGGTTCATCAAAATATTCATCCAGATATTGGGCAGCCAGCTGCGTAAAGATCACCCAGAGCAAGCCGAAATAAAATACTTCCCAATCAATCGTCTTGCCGAGGTATTTTGCAATTCCAGCACCAAGGAAGGTCAATCCAATACCTCCCAGGAGCAGCACTGGCCGTGAGAGTTTCAGAAAGTTTCGGATTTGATTATTGTTCATTTTTCCCTGCCAGGAAATTATTTTGGATCTAATAGAAAAGCAAAAATAGTATAACGCAAGCCAGGGTTCAATCCCTGCAGTCAATTGAGATTATATAAAAATATAACACTGGACCTAATCAAAAAGTGGCAGGAGGGTTTGGTCTCCCGGATGGGTATCATCCTGATGGGTGGTCAGGCGTACCAAGTGTTGAAGGTAATTCGGTAGAAATCGCTGAATTTCACACCAAATGGAACCAGATAGCAAACGGGGAGTCTCTCCCTTGAGTTCTTCATACTGCTCCTTCTGATAGCTGGGTGATTCTGGGACGGGTATCTACCATCGTAAAGGAAACATGGCCATCCACCACAGCCCAGATCTCATCCGCCTTCTCGCGGTGGAATTCAATTTCTTCTCCAACATCCAATAACAGAAGGTCACATTGGCCAAAACGTCTCAGCAAGGGATCCTTTTCCCTGAGGATGGTCATATACTGGCCTGATTTCAATTTGATTCGATCAATTTCGTGGATTACCACATCATTTATTTCCATCTCAACTCCTCTTTTTACTTCCCCAAAACCGCTCGGATATCCCGGATATGCAGGTTTACATGCAGGTAAAACAAACGCAGCATCTCGCCCAGAGTGGTTTCACCCAGGAAGGGATGATTGCCTACAAGCTCAAGGTCATTATCTGAAAGGTTGGAAACAAAATCGGCCCATAACCTCCCGCCTGGAACCAAACTCTTTCAGTAAATCCTGGGGCGAGAGCCCGGTCATTTTCGCAACTGATTTTGCATTATATTCACCAATATCAAATTTATTTGCTAACCCACTCCCCCCCTGGCTGATATTCTCAAAGAGCTGTAAAAGCGCAGCCTCCGTATCCACAATATGTGCCAGCACCTCATGAATCGTCCATTCTGCGCCATCGGTATATAACTGAACCGCCCATGCCTCCTCATCCAACTGGCTGAAGAAGGCTGAGGTCTTCTCCCCCTCCTGGATAAATTTTTTTGCCAGCCTTTCGACCTTGTCCATGATTAACCCTTGACTCTCATCACCCGGCTGGCATTGAGTACAGCCAAAACAGTGATCCCGACATCTGCAAATACCGCCTCCCACATAGAGGCTGACCCGGCAATCACCCAGCAAGATGAAAATCAGCTTGGTCCCGAGTGCCAGGATTATATTTTGCCAGCACAATACGGCGAGTTCGCTTGCTAACCTGGACGGCTTCCACCACCTGGGTAATCGAATCACGCATCAAGACCACATCAGCGGTCTCCCGGGCAGCATCTGTTCCCAGGGCGCCCATCGCAATGCCAACATCAGCACGTGCAAGGGCCGGGGCGTCATTGATCCCATCTCCAACGAAGGCGACCTTACCGCCATCAGTGCCGGCAATGATCTCCTCCAACGCTGATACTTTTTCTTCAGGAAGCAAGCCAGCCCGGAACCCATCCAACCCGGCAGCATCCGCCACTCGGGCAGCGACATCTTCCTGATCCCCTGAGAGCATCGTTAGTTGAGTAATACCCATTTGGCGCAGCGCACTGATCGCCTCAGTCACATCTGGTTTGAGCTGATCTGCCACAACCAGATAACCCAGATAAGCACCATTCCTGAGCAACATGCACCACAGTTCCAGGAACATCACAGGTGGTATGGGGAATCCCATCCCGGTGGAGGATCGCATCATTCCCAACCAGAATTGTACTCCCATTCACCTGCGCCTTTACGCCAAACCCAGCGGCTTCCTGATAATCCTCCACGATTACCGCCCCAACAGGAATTTTGTCCCCGGTGGCTTGTTGAAAGGCTTTACGAATCGCGTTCGCCAGCGGGTGACGGGAATAAATTTCGGCCGCGGCAGCCTGGGCAAGCAGATCGGATTCGGCTGATGCCCGCTTCCGGGACGATCTCCGTTACCTGGAATTGGCCCTGGGTGATCGTACCAGTCTTGTCAAACACCACTGTTCGCACATTGGCGAGCACATCGAGATAATTGGCTCCTTTTACCAGGATCCCCCGGCGGGAAGCGCCGCCGATGCCACCAAAATAGCCCAATGGAATGCTGATCAACAGCGCGCAGGGACAGGAAATCACCAGCAGCACCAGTGCCCGGTAGAACCATTCACGGAAGCTCTGATCAGGAATCACCAGCGGCGGAATCAGAGCGACGGCCAGCGCCAGCGCCACCATGGCAGGCGAGTACCAGCGCGCAAACCGGGTGATAAATCGTTCTGTTTTTGCCTTTCGGCTGGCAGCATTCTGAACCAAGGACAACATCCGTGAGACGGAAGATTCGGCCAATGGCTTGCGGACCTCCACTTGCAGCACGCCATCCTGATTGAGCGTACCGGCAAACACTTCGCTGCCGGGGGAAATGGACACCGGTACCGACTCGCCGGTCAGCATGGATTGATCCACCTGTGAATGCCCATCCAGAACAACGCCATCCAGGGCAACCTTTTCACCGGGGCGAACCAGAATGATCTCGTCCTACGCTGACCTTTTCCGGGGGACAACCTCTCGTCGCTGCCATCAGGATGAATCACTACGGCCTGATCAGGACGGACATCCATCAATGCCTTGATCATGCCTCGGGAGCGGGAAACAGACCGTCGCTGCAAATATTCACCGATCTGGTAGAAGAGCATCACGCCAACCGCTTCAGGCAATTCACCAATCGCAATTGCACCGATTGTGGAGACACTCATCAAAAAAGTCTCATCGAACCAACTGCCCAGCCCGAATATTCTGCACCGCACGCCAGATCACCTGGTGACCCGAGATCAGATATGCGCTCCCAAAGATCAGTACCGCACCGATCGAGAATGGATGCCCAATCAAGTACGCTGGTCAGCCACGATCCCGGCAACGAACAGCACCAGCCGTCATCCCGATCAGGATCAATTCTCTCCTCAGCGGATCATCAGCCGGGTCATCTTTCTGATCCGTCTGAGATCAGCTGCACCTGCGGTTCGATCTGCTGAATGCGGGCGAATACCGCCGTCTGGTCATCCAGCGTCCAACTCGAGACTGCCCGCAGCAAAATTCAAGTTGACAAATTTGACCCCCGGCATCTTGCGGACCGTGGTCTCGATCTTCTCGGCGCAGTTGGCACAGCTCAAGTTCTCAACCCGGAATTCTTTGATCTCTGTGGTGTTTTCAGCCATGGAGGATATGTTCTCTCCCAATCTCGTAAATTTTTATCACATGATCGTCCTGCAGGGAATAATACACCTCCCGCCCTTCTTTACGGGCTGCGGACCAGCTTGAGCTGGCGCAAGCCGCGTAAATGATGCGAGGTAGCCGATTCACTTAGACCCACTGCCTCGGCAATCCGGCCGACGTTGCATTCACCCTCCGCCAGTGTGGCGATGATCTTCAGCCGGCTGGCATCGCTGAAGGCGGAGAACAATTCCGCCAGGGTCTGGATTTGATTTTCTAGTAATTTGTCCATAGATTTATTCCTATAATATATGAACATATATTCAGATATTATCACAAGGATTTTAAGGTGTCAATCAGGCAATTCTCATTATGTGGATTTGTTGCTTTTTTAATGAATTAAAAATGTGTTGGGAAAGAGGTAAGATATTCCTTTTGTATATCGACAATATATTGACAAATAATTGATTAATTACACTTGAGGAAAAATTTAAGCCCTTTTTTACCAGCGATTTTGGCCTGGATCCCAGAAAGGGAAGATCATCAACTTACGGAGCGTGTTATGAAGATTTTTATCGGTGCATTGTTAGCAGGACTTGTGATTGCCACACTCAGTTTGATCCGGAAGATTGCCCCAGACCCTAGCAAGCTGCTTGTTCGAGAGGATCAACCCCACTTTCCCATTGTGACAGGTAATAATCTCAATCGGGAAAAGTTTGAATTTCCCAGAGATTTTGCCGGCAAGGTAAACCTCGTCATCATTCCCTTTCAACAGAAACAACAACTGGATGTCAATACCTGGATTCCCTTTGCAAAGGAAATCGAATATACGTTCCCGGCTTTCGTCTATTACGAGCTGCCAACAATCTATCAACTCCCAACCCTTTCTCGCACATTCATCAATGAAGGGATGCGTGCTGGTATCCCTGACGAAACCGCTCGACAACGAACGATCACCTTATATCTGGACAAGGAAACTTTCAAACAAGCCCTAAATATTGCATCCGAGAACCAGATCTATCTTATTTAATAGACGGGAGGGAAAATCCTATGGTCTGAAACGGGAACCTATTCAGAAGAAAAAGCCCAGAACTGGTTACATTTTCTCACAGATTGATCCCAACAATGACTGGATCCATACTCCTTCAAAGGTTTCTATCATGAATGACTTATCACAAGTATCCGATTTCTTAGAGGAAATCAGGATTCCCATCCGCCTCACAGTGACTACACCCTCCGGTTGGCCGATGGTCCTCTCTCTGTGGTTCCAATACCAGGATGGTGTGCTGGTTTGCGCCACACAAGAATTTGCACGCATCATTTCTTATATCAAAACGACCCGCGTGTTGCTTTTGAGATTGCACCAGACTCTCCTCCTTATCGTGGTGTTAGAGGGCAGGCAATTGCCAGGATCGACAAATCGTCCGGGAAAAATGTACTGGAACAGTTATTACTCAGGTACGTCGGCGATTTGAACAATCAATTCGCACAAAAACTACTCGCCAAAAGTGAAACAGAAGTAGCAATTTATTTGGAACCCAAAAAAGTGTTTACCTGGGACTTCTCTGACCGCATGAAGGCCATCTCCAAACAAATGCGGACTGTAGCATCCAATTCTTTACTCTAAAAGGAGCAAAAACTATGAAATGGCATTTCAAAATCGGCAAGTTTTTAGGAATTGATGTTTTCCTCCATACAACCTTTTTGATATTTATATTCTGGATTGGGATCACATACTATTTCCAGGGAAACAGTTTTCTTACCGCGCTGCTTGGTGTAGGGTTTATCCTTGCCTTGTTTGCCAGTGTTGTATTACATGAGTACGGCCACGCCTTGATGGCCCGGAAATATGGTGTAAAAACCAGGAACATCACACTATACCCAATTGGCGGGGTTGCCAGTCTTGAACGCATTCCGGAGAAACCAAAACAAGAGCTGCTGGTAGCACTGGCTGGTCCCGCTGTAAACCTAATCATATCTGCGGTGATCTTCGTCTGGCTGTTTCTGACATCCAGTCTTACAGCCGATTCACTTCAACAGGAATTCTTGAAGGATCCTTCCTCCAACGTCTGATGATTACCAATCTAGCCCTGGTCGGATTCAATCTGATCCCAGCCTTTCCGATGGATGGCGGCCGCGTAGTAAGGGCTCATACTGGCCATGAGACTTGAGTATACTGCTGCCACCCAGATTGCGGCATCCATTGGACAAGGATTGGCCTTCATCTTTGGCCTGATCGGTTTATTCTCCAATCCCTTCCTGGTTTTCATCGCCTTCTTCGTCTGGATTGGGGCACAAAACGAAGCCAAAATGGTGCGGATGAACTCTGCCCTGGAAGGCATTCCGGTCAGCCGGGCAATGCTGACCAATTTTGAGACCCTCTCACCAGAAGATTCTCTCACGAGAGTGATCGATCACGTACTAAATAGCGACCAAAAACATTTTCCTGTGATTGATAATGGTCAGGTAACAGGAATTCTATCTGAATCCGGATTGCTGCAAGGTTTGCGCAAAAATGGGGAAGGGACTTTGGTAGCTGAAGTTATGGAAAGGAGCTTTAAAACCGCAGATTCTCATGAAATGCTGGAAACTGCTTTCAACCGGCTGGCAGAATGTTCCTGCCACACGATGCCCGTCTTGCATGAAGGAATATTGGTTGGTCTGGTCACTATGGACAATATCGGAGAATTCATTCGAATTCAATCCATGCTCAATTTGAGTCAATCATTTTCCCGATAGCGACAATCGAGCTAATCTGCGATTTATTTCCTGAACAGGCTGGAAATAAAGAACCACAAGTTTGCGGGGCGCTCAGCCAGGCGGCGCATGAAGTAGGGATACCACTCTGTGCCGAAGGGCACATAGATCCGCACCGGGTAGCCTTTTTCGGCCAGCTCCTGCTGCAGGTCTCGGCGGATGCCGTAAAGCATCTGAACTTCGAGCTTCTCTTTGGGGATCCCGTTCTCTTCAGCATAGCGGATGCCAAATTCAATCCGGGCAGCATCATGTGTACCAAGCGCGGTCACGGGCGGGTGGCGGCCATCCTCGCTGACGGCGGGAGAATTCTCCCCTTTGGCGTGGTCCAGCAGCTGCATGGTGATCCGGTCAAAGGCAGCATCCACATCCTTTTTCTGCGGATATGCCACCTCGGTGGGTTCCTTGTAAGCACCTTTTACCAGCCGGATGGTGGTATCCGCCTTGAGCAGGTCAGCGATATCCTCCTCGCTGCGGTACAGATAAGACTGGATCGCCATCCCGACATTGTCAAACTGGCGCTCATTGCGCATCTGCCAGTAGATCGCCAGGGTTGGTTCCAGGCACTCGAAATCCTCCATATCTATGCGCACGAAGATACCCTTCTCTTTGGCCGAGGAAATGATCCTGGGCCAGATTCTCTGCACACAGGGCATCATCCATGCCCAGGCCGAATCTGGGTCAGTTTGACCGATAGGCCGGATTTCACCCCGGAACGGTGGATCTCTTCCAGGATCTTGAGGATTTCGTTCAGTTGTTTGATCTTGCTTGGTCAGGTGTTTCTGTATGCTCCCCCAATTGATCCATTGTGGCGTACATTCCCTGCTGTTGATCACAGCCACGGCGTCGATGCCTTCCTCCAATGTCTCTCCTGCTACGAAACGTTTTGCTACCCTGCGGGCGAGGCCCACGCTCATCACCAGGCGCTTCATCCAATCGGCCTGAGACAAATAGATCAGTATAGATCGCAGCATTTTTATCCTTTTCTCGAAGATAGATATTGTTGCTATAAGTCCCGAATTTTAGCATAATTTTTCACAATCTCCACAGCCGATGCTTAGCCAGACGGTTTCGACGATTTAGTCGGAAAACCAGGTGGCAGGCTAAACCTACTCGCCAAACCATGATATACTGCCCCCGAAAACCGTTAGGAGCAAGACTTTGCGAAGAATTAGAAGAAGCGGCTTGATCTTTCAGATGGGTCTCATTGGTCTCCCTGCTGCTGGCAATCATCCTGATCGCCATCCAGTTGATCATGTTCAGCCGGTCGAGGATCACTTATCCGGCCTCCATGGAAATCGCCGGGATCCCGATGGGCGGTCTGACCCGTGAGCAGGCCGCCTCCCGCCTGCTGGAAGTTTACAGCCAGCCAATCGAAATCCATTATCAGGACGCCGCCATCCAGGTAGAACCGAACGTGCTTGGTTTTGAACTGCAGTTGGAGAGCATGCTGGCAACCGCAGACTTCGTGCGTATCGGCGGCAATTTCTGGCAGGAATTCTGGTCCTTCATGTGGAACAGTGAGCGCACCATCACCCCTGTCCCGCTGGATGCCGATTACTCCGAATCCCTCGCTGCGCACCTTACCTTGAAACAGAGATCAGCACCAGCTATGACCAGCCCGCTACCGCTGCCCAGCCGCAGGTGGGTCGGCGGCCTTCCAGCCCGGGCAGGCCGGCACCAGTATCGCCATGGACCGGGCAGTCGTCCAGGTCGAACAAGCCCTGTTCTCCCCCACCCGCAGGGTGGTCAACCTGCCGCTGGAGCAGCAGAACCCGGGACGCCCCGCCTTTGGCAATCTGGAGATCCTGCTCAAGCAGATCCTGGATGTGGCTGAGTTCGACGGGATCGCCGGGCTATACCTGCTGGACCTGCAAACCTCGCAGGAGATCCATTTTGTTTATACCAACAAGGTAGACTACCCCACCAATCCCGACCTGGCCTTCACCGCCTCCTCGGTGATCAAGATCCCGATCCTGGTGGCCGCCTATTCACAGATCAACGATCCCTATCCCGGCCGAAGCACTAAACCTGATCACCGGGATGATCGAAGAATCTGGGAATGACCCGGCTGACTGGCTGATGGAGCAGTATATCGATCAAGCCACTGGCCCGCTGGTGGTTACCGAGACGATGCAGCAGCTGGGGCTGGAAAACACTTTCCTGGCAGGATTCTTCCGGGTTGGGCGCCCCGATCCTGTACTACTACACCACCCCGGCTGATGAGCGCACCGACCTGAACACCGACCCCGACCCCTACAACCACACCACCGTCTCAGATATGGGCATGCTGCTGGCCGACCTGTACCAGTGTGCCGAGTATGGCGGCGGGGCGCTGAGGGCGGTCTTCCCCAAAGACATCACCCAGGCGGAATGCAACGCCATGATCGACACCCTGACGCGCAACAACACGCCCTTCCTGATCGAAGCCGGCGCGCCGGATGATACCCGCATCGCCCATAAGCACGGCTGGGTCTCGGATGTCGTTCACCGGGGCGATCACCACGATCGGCGATGCCGGGATCGTCTACACCCCCAGCGGCGATTACGTGCTGGCGATCTATTTCTCCCACCCCACCCAACTGGTCTGGGACCCGATGTCCAAGCTGATGGGCGACCTCTCTGAGGTGGTCTATAACTACTATAATGTGCGATAAAGGCAAGTGATTGGTGATTGGTCACTTTGTGACCTGGCACTATGACTATGACCGGCTGTCTACCGAGACGATCCTGCACGCCTCTATCTGGCAGCGTGCGGATCGGGATGATTGGGTCCCGCTGGTTTTCATGGATTTAACCTCTGATTTATTTCTTCTCTAGTGCCTCCATGATCTCATCTGCCACGAACAGCCGGTTACGAGCTCTCCCTTCTAGTTGGCGCAGGATGCCCAAATCGATCAATCGGTCTACATACCTCTGTGCCGTGACGAAATTGTTCAAGCCGATTCCTTCCTGGAATTGAGATACCGTCACGATAGGCTGACCGATCAAAAAGTCTACTGCCTGGGCCAATGTTTCCCTTGTCCGCTCCTCGGCGAATTTTTCAGCGTATTTCAAACGGAGATTCCACAACCGCTGTAGTCGAGTGGTGGCTTCCTGGGCTTGCTGGTCAACACCATCCAAAAAGAAGCCTAACCAGTTTCCCCACGACCCTTTTTGGCTGACGGCGAGCAGATGATCGTAATAGTCTTGACGATGAGCTTCAAAATAAGCACTCAGGTAAAGCAAAGGCTGGGGCAGCAAACCCCAGGCGCACATCAGCAAGCTGACCAACAGCCGTCCGACCCGCCCGTTGCCATCTATAAATGGGTGAATGGCTTCAAATTGGTAATGGATCAAGCCGGTTTGTACCAACGGGGGAAGTTTACCAGGGGCATGAATGTATTTCTCAAGATTGCTCATGCAGTTCTTCATTTCATCCACCGGCGGCGGGACATAGGTGGCTTTTTCGATTGTAGCGCCAGGTGCGCCGATCCAGTTTTGACTGCGCCGGAACTCTCCAGGTGTGGCGTGTTCGCCGCGAACACCCTTCATCAGCCGGGCGTGCAGTTCACGGATCAGACGCTGGCTGACCGGGAGGGTATCCAGCCGCTCCAGGCCGAAATCTAACGCCTTGACATAATTGTGGACTTCGTGGGCGTCTGGGTTCTCAAACAGCGGCAGTTGGCGGGCTTCGTAGGTGAGCAGTTCTTGCAATGAAGTCCGGGTGCCTTCAATCCGTGAGGATAAAACCGCCTCATGCCGGATGAATGGACGCACAACTACATGGGGCGCTGGGAACGATTTGCCTACTTCGGCCAACTGCGCCAGACTGCGGTCGGCATTGGATAAGATCGCCAGCAGTTCGTCTGTCCACTCGATCTGCGGCGGCAGGGGAGCGGGGACAAATGCCAGGAATCCGGTTGGTGTTTTGATGAGTTTGCCCGGGGCATTTTTCTTGAAATCTGCACGTTTCATAGCGTATCCAAAAGTGTTAATAAGGATTTTGTTATTAACAGTTTACACAATAAGTGTTAATAATGCAAGCGATATTCACATTTTTGATTTGACATAAAAGAGAAAGTTTGAGATTGTGAAACCAACCAAAGCTGACCTGACCCCAAAATATGTACCAGTCATTATGATAGTCCAACTGACTGGATTTGGGTAGGTCCGACCAGCATCTTGCAGGCCTGGCGTTCACTCAACCCATGTTCCTCGACAGCATATTCGGCCCATTCCCGCCGCTCCGCCGTGCTGACTACTTTTTTTCAAGAATGTCCTTCAGCACCTTGTATTCCAGGCTGATGTCGGCATACATCTGCTTCAACTTGCGGTTCTCGTCTTCCAGTTCCTTTAGCCGCTTCAATTGAGAGGTATCCATCCCGCCGTATTTGGCTTTCCATTTGTAGAAAGCGCTCTGGCTGAAGCCGTATTGGCGGCTAAGTTCAGCCACCGGCACCCCGGCCTCAGCTTCGTTGAGAATCTTGACGATTTGGTGTTCACTGTATGTTTTTCGTTTCATTGGGAATCTCCTGTTCCTATTGTGCCAGAAAATTCCACTTCTCGATGGTATTATTTTAGGGGATGTTTACCTGATTGATCGATTGTTTCCTGGTAAATGAAACAATAAAATATCAAGGAAAATAAAATGGATGGAAAAGAATATACATACCCACGGAGATTCCTTTTCAATGTAATGCCTATAATGATGATGTATGCGATTGTTTTGATGTTACTACCAACTGCAATCTTGAAAATAATCGATATCGTAATGGGGCATTACATATTTAGCCTGGAAGGGATATTCGATTTGATAGTAATCGTTTTATCACCATTAGTTTTCACAATATTGTTTTCCTTAGACTTGAATATGCTTCCAAGTGTTAGGGTTGGTGATGATGGAATCGATGTTAAGGTTTTTAATTTTCGGTGGCGTTGGATTCATATCTCGTGGAGTCAGATAAAAGATGTTAACGAATTAGAAAGCACCTACCGCGGTTATAGGATTTGGTGTGTCAGCACAGACTGTGCCTTGACCACTTGGCACAAAGTTCTATCAAGAAAGCATTGCGGTCAACCGACGACAAAAAATTTGTTCCTTACAGGACTGCTAATGAACTCGGATAATTTAATCGAAGAAATTCAAGGTTTCACTGATCTAAATTTAGTCGAGAAGGAATAATCAAATCCATTAAGGTTTATAGACAAAGGAGCGGAGCTGTGCTAGTTGACTGAACTAACTTCTATTCCCAGCTGGCTGTTGGGAAATCACCTTGGTTCGACCTCGATGGCGACGGATGATTCCGGGGTGTTAGCCAGCGAGGTGAGATATTCGGCTTTTGGGGAAATCAGATACGATTCCGGCACAATGACCACGGACTACCTGTACACCGGTCAGCGGGAAGAGGCTGAGATCGGGCTGTATTACTACGTGGCCCGCTGGTACGATCCGGCGATAGGGCGGTTCATCCAGGCTGATAGCATTGTGCCAAATCCGGGGAGTGCGAAGGGGTTTGATCGGTATAGTTATGGATACAATAATCCATTGAGTTTTACAGACCCTTCAGGTCATTTTCCACAAGAACCACCTAGCAGTACACCTTGTATTGATGGGATTTGTTTGCCGAATGGTGAACCAGGGACTTCCCCACCAGCAGCTCCTCCACCCTCTACTCCTCCAAGTGGAGGTAATCCTGGACAAGCTCCATATCTAACTCCACCTAGTAGTAGCCCAAATATCCCAGAATTCAATCCTTACTTATATAATCCTGATACAGGAGTAAAATCAGGATTGCCATCAGGTTATCGCGACCTTGAAGGTATGTTGATATTTATCCAGCATGTAGGTTTGAATTTTGTTAATCAGATAGGTGAGGGGATTGATGCAGTCAATGCAGCCAAGTTGATAAGGGGGGGATGGAAAATGGGACGAGCATCACTTCCTTTAGGATTTGCTATTGAAGGAGGTGTTAGTGGAATTTTGCAATTCGTAATTGATTCGAATGATCCTGCTCTGTCATCTTTAAACACTGGTCAAAAGGTGGGAAGAGCGTTTTTCATAGCTTTAGAAGCGGGGGTAACTGATGTGGCAGCAAACACAGTTGGTACTGCACTAGTTGCACCTGGGGCGGCGGCTGGTTCTGCAGTACCAGGAGTTGGAACAGCTGCAGGCGGATTTGTTGGATTTGAAGCTGGTTCGATAGCAACTACCATTGCCGCAGATGCGATGTTCAGTAAGTTTAACTCATGGCTCTTTACTAACTTCGGATGGGGAGGTTATCCATGAAAAAAACCTGGCATTCGATCAAAAAGGCGATTATTGAAGCGAATATTACGATTCTTGTGACAATTCCATTGGTTTTAGCAATGATTGTAATGATCATTGGGGCTTTTATCAGTGGTTCAGTTTTTCACAGAGAGCCCCCCGAAACTTTTACTAGAAGTATTTCCATTTTCAGTATGTTACTAGCAAGTCTAAGTGGTGCTGCTCAAATAATAAAAAAAGAAGCTCCGAGCGCATTGGGATTTCCTTTCAAAGGAAGACTAGCGGTAATTACTGGATGGTTTTGGTTGTTCCTATGTGGAATAGGGGTTGCTCTAGTTCTATTCTCTAGTTAAACATGGGATGTAAACGGAGGTCCGCAGGAAATTCCAACTGGCTGTGAACTGACCCCAAAAAAGTAGACACAAAATAAGAGATCACCTGGGATCGACCTCGATGGCAACGGACGATCCCGGGGTTCTGATCAGCGAAGTGCGCTATTCAGCCTTTGGAGAGGTCCGCTACGATTCCAGCACAATGACCACCGATTACCTATACACCGGGCAGCGGCAGGTGCTATTACCGCCCCTCATCCGTGTTCATCCGTGTTTATCTGTGGTGAATTTGGTTTGCTCTCTGACCTGTAGATGACCCTGCCATCGTCTCACTCCTCCAACACAGGTGAGTGACCAAAAATTTCCAGCCCAATATTTAGCACCCGCACTTTTCAGGGTGAGTCGTCCGGAAAAAGGGGCGCCAATTGGATAACACCCACTAACTACGCGTGGCGTTTTTCCCATCGTAAACCTACGGTTTACCTCGATCGCAGATCTGGAGGACAAAGGCCTGTAAGCAGGCCCATAGCAAGGCGTAGCCTTGCGTCCAACCCACTTGAAACTGTAAAGAGACTTTGTAAAAAGTGTAACCTTTTGTAACCTTTTGTCACCTTTCAGGGCTGGCTTTCAACCCCGTCAACTCCCTGCCTCTGACAAAGCCATCTAATCAAAAGAAGGTGTGTTTACAGCCCCTCATCTGTGTACATCTGTGTGTATCTGTGGTTCCCCTGGTTTTGGCGATCCGACTAACAGACTTTCCGACTCCCCGACTATCCGCCTACCCCTCGCCCTCATTCTCCCGTTTGAAGATCTTCCCCCACAACCGGCCCCAGAAGTTCTTGCCAAAGCGGTGTCGTCAGGTCAGCCGCCGCATCGATCAGGTGCACCTCGCGCTTCCAGTCGGTTTGCAATTCATGCTGGTGCCGCTTCAGCCACAGGTACAGGTCGGTCTCCGTACGGCCGGGGAAATCCTCCAGCAGCCTCAATTCCCGGATCGCCTCCACCGCCGGCAGATAGACATTGTCCACCCAACTGGCGCTGGCCTCTTCGATCGCGATCTCCCTGCTCTGCTCCTGCCCCATATAATAGCGGTGCACCGCAATATGCTCGCGGATCTCATTATATCGGCCCGGGACCGTCACCCGGATATCCACCCAGGGACGCACCCAATACAACTGCGTATCGGCCATCAACTCGTTCCACTCCGCCTTGAGGACCACATCCTGAATATTATCCTCCGGTTCCAGGTCGATTGCCGTGCGGAACTCCTTCACATATGCCTGGATCGTCTCGGATCCGAAATGGCGGGAGACAGACACCCGGTGATTGCCATCCAGCACAAAATAGATCTCATCCACCTGGTAAACCTCGATTGGGTCCAGGCCCTTCACTTCCATCATCTCTATCACCCGTGACCAGCGGTCCTCGTCGCTGTCCTGGATCGGGTTGAATTGGCGGTTGAAATCATGGTAGCGGTTGACCGTCCCCACGATCCGGTCCAGGGGGATATCCTTAAGCTCTTCCTTCATCGGATGCGCCAGATCCAGCGCCTGGCGGACCTCATCAAACACCAGCAGCTCATCCGGGCGGCCGGTCAGCCGGGACATCACCCGGTTGAGTCTCGCCTCGCGCCGGGCCGCTCTAAACTGCTGCAGTCCGCGCACCCGATTAGCGCCATCTGGGTCATGCACGGGGGGTTCCTCCTGAGATTTCTACGACCCTGTACGGGCAGGCATTGATCACTTCGGTATTTTCATAACGGATCGGTTTGAACGATACATGATCGTAAATATGGATGTGACCATGGAAATGGTAGCGCGGCTTAAAGGTCTTGATCAGCCAGCGGTAAGCCTTAAAGCCAGTATGAGCCGGATCGGACTCGTCCCCAACCTGGTAAGCCGGCGAATGCGTCACCAGCACATCCAGATACCTGCCGTACAGCAGCCGGTTGAGCAGCAGGCCCGGCAGCTTCCCAAGCACCTGCATCCAAACCTCCCACTGCGTGAATTGATAGCGCGCCTTCGAATAACGGATCGAGCCTTCGAATCCCAGGAAGATTACGCCGTTCTTCCGCTCAAATTTTTGATGCAGGTTGGTCGCGCCCCAGGGCTGGCGTTTCTCTGCATGTGCAGAGATCTCTACCTCCGGGTCGTGGTTGCCGTGCACAAAGAACAACGGCACATTCAGCACATCGATCACGAATTCCAGGTAATAATAAGGCAGATCGCCGCAGCTGACCACCAGGTCCACATCATGGAATGTGGTCTTGATCGTCTGGCTGTAGATCCGCCTTTTTACCTGATCGCTAAGCACCAGGATGCGCAAATTCTGCTCTTCCATACCACAAGATAGGTTACCACAAAAAAAGGTGCCCGTGCATCACAACGGACACCTTATATTCATATCTGAGGAGGTTTATTCCGGCTGGTTGACAAAGAAATTGTCAAAGAAGACATTCACATCCATCTCGGAAAATGCGCCCGACGATCAGGCCGACATCCCCCACCTGGTAGCTGGCATCATTCACCCGCACCAATTCCTGCCCGTTGACGCTCAACGCCAGGGACTCACCCTTGCACTCCACCCGCAGGTGATTGGTAGCCAGCCCGGTGTTGATCGCCCCGCTCTGCTGGTAGCCGGCCATCCCCAGGAAGTACTCATTGCCCTGGTACATCTTGAAGACCGCATACTCCCCGTCCGAGCGGATCGTGAGGAAATAGAAATCCTGGTTATTCTCCATCCGGCAGATCACGCCCATCTCGGCCAGTTCTGCCGGGCCGGTAAAAGCCACATCCACATCGATGATCACATCACCGTAGGTCTGGTCGGCCACACTCCAGGAGAAAATGTTGGTATCCTCCACCTTGATGTGGTATGTGCCGTTGTAGTAATCCTTTGAGCCGCCTTGTGTGGATACGTCCCATCCGCTGGCAGGATTTGAGAAATCATCCTCAAACAACAATAATGGTCCACCAGCCCCTGCCGATGGTTTATCCAGAATCCCACTGCAGGCCGTCATCAGAGCCGCCAGCAGCAGCAGGAAAATTATGCTAAATCCAGACTTTTTACCCATTCAGTACACCTGAAAAAATCCTATAGATTGGCCGGGGCCAGATGTGTTCTCTCAATACAGGAGATGATGCAAGATTTATTCCAGGAACAATGTCTGGCGCAACTTTATCACAATCTATGCGTATTAACCAGTGATAGAACCTAACGGAAAACCAACCAATGGAGAGAAATCATGAGTGACGAATTTGAAAACAAAGAGAATGGGTTTGAGCGCAGCATCGAGCTGGGTTTCGATAACAACAACTGGATCGTCGGGCTGGCGCTGATCGTGGTCGGCGGGCTGTTCATGCTGGACAGCTTCAATCTGGTGAACATCAATCTGGTGAATTGGTGGGCGGTGTTCATCCTGATCCCCGGGGTCAGCATGACGATCAACGGCTGGCGGGCTTACCGGAACAACCAGTCTGCCAGCAGCCGGAATTCGGCGATGTGGGGCCTGGGGCTGATCCTGCTGGCCTTCGCCTTCCTCTTCAACATCTCCTGGAGCTTGATCTTCCCTGTCTTCCTGATCGGCGCCGGGGCATACATGCTCTTCTTCCGCTAAACGGGGAAGCCAGCAGTTCATGAGGCTGTCTTTTCAGACAGCCTCTTTATTTACTTCCAGGAATCAGCAGCCGAAACATTCTTGCTCAGGGTTCCAGCACAAAGGGGATCGAGTCGTTGCGCCCGTCTGGTATCTCGGTGTTTCCATCTGCATCATACAGCTTAACAAAGTCGATCCCATCGAACTGGCGCAGGATCTTCATCACCGGACCGGCAATCGTGTAAGTGCTGCCCCCGGAGGTACACGGACCGGTCAGGTACACATGCGCGATCCCATCCTGGATGGACAGGCTTGAAAATCCTTTGCATCCGCTGAGTACCTGGACCAACCCTCGCGATTCTTCTTCCTCGGTTGGGCCGGCAAAATACGACTCCAGTGCCAGATGAGGAAGATTGGCATCTGGATGGAATTCGCGGATCACCCCTACCTCATACGGCTCGGCGCCGATGGCAAATTGGGCTTCGTCCAGGAAGTAGATCATCACTTCGGCCATTTCAATCGTTGGGGCGGGCAGGGTTTCAGCGGGAGGGGGGGCGGTGCAGGCAGCCAGGAACAGGATCATTGTTAGAACAATCACCAGATATGCTTTCATTTTGAGTGGATCTCCTAGAGCAATCAGACTCATCAAGGTTGAGACTTTCATTTCCCCGAGTTAATTATAGAACTATTCAAGGTTGGAAGCAATCGGCGGTTTTTGGATAAATTCAAAGACCGGTATCACCTAATAGATCCCAAAACCATATGAAAACGCCCTGGAAGGAACTACCCTCCAGGGCGATCTTCTTCAGGACTCTATTCAGCCTACTCTTTGCGGATCTTCAGATCGACGGCAAAGGCGGTGGTGTTGAGATAGAACTTCTTCTCGGCAGTCTCGTAGTTACCGCTCTGGTAGCTGTAGCCGGTCATCACGTTGCTGGTGGATTCACCATCCATCTTGACTTCAACCACAAAGCCGGTCGAATTGATCTTCAACCCGACATCTGCGGGCACATCCAGGGTGATATCACCGGCGAAGAACTTGACTGCGTAGAAATTCTCACCCGGTTCCAAATCCATGTCACGCAGATCAATGTCAATGTCACCAGCAAACATGCGCACCTCGGAATCTCCCGGCTGCCAGTTGCGGTCCAGAGAGATATCCTTGGCAAAGTGGTACTCGGCATAATCCGGGGCAATCGCTTTGGGCCGGAAGATCAGGATCACGCCAATCGCGATGAAAGCCAGCGGCCAGAATATCTTGCCTGGGTCAATGTTCACAAAATTGGCAACCAGGTAGAGCGCGCCAAGCAGGATCAGGAACAACGCCAGGATTTGTTGGTTTCGTTTGGTCATTTTTTTCTCTCCTAAGATCAGGCCAACCAGCCAGTTTGATTTCTAGGTCAGTTTGCGGAAGCAGTCCACCACAAACGCCGTTTAGGTTCACTTCACTATACGTCATATATTCAAAAGGGTCGCGTAATTCCTGCATATTTTCCAGAGCAATTTCAGGCAGCCAATCGACTATAATATTTCCTGAGAGAAAGCAATCCTATGACGAACCGAAAGATTTCCGAAATATCTACTGGCGAAATCCTGCTCCTGCCGCTGAACCTGGCCGGTGCTGTGATCGAACTGGTCTTCTGCATCCCGGTAGTGGGCAGGCTCCTTTTATGGCTGTGGAATTCTGTCCTCACCCTGCTGCATGTACTCGTCGGGCTGATCGAGCTGGTCCTCTGGGGAGCAGGTTTCCGACCGGCAAAGAAGCTGCGCATCGGGTTCCTGGTACTCAGCAAGGAAAACGGTGAACCGCTGGCCCAACCAGCAGATCTCCCCCCGGCAATCGACTACATCCGGCAGGTCTACCAGACTGCAAAGATCGAGATAGCCCCTGCCTTCCCCCCGCCCAAGCGTCTGACAGAATCGGGAGAGGAAAATTATGCCCTGCGGTGGATGCGGGAACTCTCGCCCTCAGACTCGGCGCGAGTACGAAGGGTAGGCTGCAATCTGCAGGCGGTGCTCCAGGATCTGGGTCTGCCCGGCAGCAGCTACCAGATCCACACGCTGCGGAATTCGTTCCACGCCACCGCCCGGCGGATCTCCGGGTACGGCGCGCCGCTGATGGTCTTCGTGGTCGAGGACCTCGCCGGCTTTGGCGGCTGTTCCCTGGGATGGCTCGCGGATTATGTCACCGTTAAGACCAGATCGCTGAAGACCACTGCACATGAACTCGGTCACGCTTGCAATCTGCTGCACCACAAAGATGAGCACAATCTGATGCACCCCTCTTCGGTGCGCGTCGAACCCGTCACCCTGACCGCCTGGCAAATCGCCTTGCTGCGCGCCTCCCGCCATGTGACCCTGCTATGATAAAACTGACCAACGACCACTCTCCTGTGAAAGTCCAGCTCAGCCGCAACCTAGTGCGGCAGATCAAGCGCGGGCATGCCTGGGTGTACGGCGACGCCCTGCGCAGTCTGCCCAAAGTACCGCCAGGAACACCGGCTATATTGCTGGATAACCGCGGCGGCAAAGAGATCGCCCGCGGCTACCTCGATCCGGAAGGCGCGATTGCCCTGCGGGTGTGCACCACTGCCCAGGGAGAGAACCTAGATCACCGCTGGGCGGAGAACCGCTTCAGCGCCGCCCTGGCCCTTCGGCAGGAACTGTTTGCCCCCTACCAGCAGACCAGCAGCTTCCGGCTGTTCAACGGGGAAGGCGATGGGCTGCCCGGCCTGGTATGTGATATCTACGATAAGACTGCCATCTTGATCACAGATGGTTCGGCAGCCGAGGCATTCTGGCAGACCGACGGGATCGCCGAATGGTTGGGCGAACACATGGATATCCAGGCCGTTTTCAATAAGAGCCGGGCAGGCTCAGAGAAGCAGGTCGTCCAGATCTGGGGGGAGCCGGTCAGACAGCCGGTCAGTTTCCTCGAAAATGGGTTGAAATTCAGCGCCGATCTGGTAGAGGGGCAGAAATCCGGCTTCTTCCTCGACCAGCGAAACAACCGCCGCCAGATCGGGCAGCTTTGCGGGGATAAATCCGTACTGAACGCCTTCGGCTACACCGGAGGATTTTCTATTTATGCCGGGAAAGGCGGCGCTCGAGAGGTGATCACCCTGGATGTGGCTGCCCCGGCCCTGGAGGTGGCTGTCCGGCTCTGGGCCGAGAACCAGCTTCCCCCGGAGCGGCACCAGACTGTCGCCGGGGACGCTTTTGAGTATCTAGAAGCTGCTGGCAAACAAAGCCGCCGCTGGGAAGTGGTCATCCTCGATCCACCCTCTTTTGCGCCTTCCGAAGCCAGCCTGCCGGCAGCGGTGAAAGCTTATACCCGGCTGATCACGCTTGGCGCGCAGGTCACTGAGGCGGGTGGGGTCCTGGCTGCGTCCTCCTGCTCCAGCCATATCCGCCGGGAGCACTTTCTGGAGATCATCACTGAATCGATCTCCCAGGCGCGGCGCAAGGCCACCGTGATCGGCATCCACGGCCAGCCGGCAGACCACCCCTCCCCGCTGGCTATGCCGGAACTTGATTACCTCAAATTCGTGCTGTTGAAATTAGACTAGTCCTGCGTTTCGATCTTCGCCAGGATCTCTTCTGCCGGGTACCAATACCCGCGTGCCTCTCCCAATAGATACAGTGACCCGGTAATTACGATCAAATCGTCCTTTGAGGCGTTTTCCAATGCCATCTGGATCGCGGTCTGGACATCTGTAGTCTGGACGACCTTTTTCCCCGGTGAAACCTCCCGAATCACATCACCCAGTTTATCCGCCGGGGCAGCCGGTTTACCGAAGACGTGCGGCTGGGTGGCGATCCACTTCTCCGCTATTGGTGCCAGGGCATGAATGATCCCGCTGAAATCCTTGATCGTGAGCGTGCCGAGGATCACGGTCATCTTGCGTCCGGGGTACTGCCTGGACAGGCTGTCCGCCAGGGCCTGGGCTTTATGGAGATTGTGTGCTCCATCCAGGATCACAGTTGGTTCTTGTTGGATGATCTCAAAACGGCCGGGGACCTCCACTTGCAGCCCCGCCTGGATCTGAGCTGGTGTAGCCTGGATCATGCCCAGTCCGGCAAGCAGGTCGATGCTGGCAACTGCTAGGGCAGCATTCTGCAACTGGAATTCACCCAGCATGGCAAGGGAGAGATCCTCATAAGTATGATGGACGCCCTCTACCCGCAGCAAGCGCTTTCCACGCTTATCGACGCGCTGGAAGTTGAAATCCTTGCCGAGGATATACAGCCGGGCGTTCTTGTGATGCGCCTCAGAGCGGATCACATCCAGCGACTCGGGATTGGTCTCCGCAGTGATCGCCAGACCGGCATGCTTGATGATCCCCGCCTTATGATAGGCAATCTCCCGCAGGGTCTCCCCCAACACCTCAACGTGATCGTAGTTCACATTGGTGATCACCGCCAGTTTAGCCGGCACAGCATTGGTGGGATCGTACCGCCCGCCCAGCCCGGTCTCGATCACCGCCCACTGCACCTTCTGGCGCGCCATCCACATAAAGGTTAACGCCACCCAGGCCTCGCCGTATTTCAACATGTCAAAATGGCCGTTCTGGTGAATCCACTTTTCGTATATCTTACGCAGATCGGCCACCAGGGCTGCAAACTCGGAAGGCCGGATCATGCGCCCATCAGTAATCAACTTCTCGTTGCAGACCTGCAAATAGGGGCTGACATGGTAACCTGTTCGGATCCCGGCTTCTCGAAGGATGGCTGCCAAGTAATGCACAGTCGACCCCTTGCCGCTGGTCCCGGCCACATGGATGGAATGGAATTCGGTTTCCGGATCATTGCAATAATACAGGAACGACTGGATGCGCTCAATCTGCTCACGGAATTCGTCCATGCGTTCATCCATGGATTTCTCCATGAAGTAGCGCTCGCCTTTCGGGTCCGTAATCAGAGTGAAGAGCCATTTCTCCGCCAGCCGGAAATCCTGGATGGCGGCTTCACCTTGGGGGGCCAGGGAGTTTTTTGAGTTCATACCCCCATTATACGATTTTCAGCGGGAGGATACAACCAATAAGGAGTGCAACGGGGATCGGTGCACTCCTTGAATATGAATCACATCTTCGGTTAAGGCGTCGGCGTATAGAACGGCGGAGCGGTGACCGCAGGCTGGGTGAATACCGGCGGGGAGTTTCCGGGCACCCGGACGATCACGGCTAAAGGCTCGTTGCGCCCCGGTCCACCGCCGAACAGGGTACCTTTATCATTGGACATCATCCAGTAACTGGAGAAATCCCCGGTCTGTGGGCCTGTCCACAAAGAGACGGTGATATTGACAAAATCGCCCGGAGGAACAGCCACATTTGCTCCCAGACGTTGCGGTGTCGGGCCGTTCATTTGCAGCCCATCGTAATGCACGATGGCAAACTCGCCGTTCCAGGTGCAGGAGCCGACATTCTGAACATACCAGGTCTTGTAGAAGTTGGTATTCGGCTGCACGATCGAGTACAGCGGATAGGTCACATGGGCGACAAAGCGCATCGCCAGGCAAGGCACCCCAGCAGAGCCAGGAGTTGGGGTCGGTCCATCCGAGGTGGCGGTGGCGTCCCCGGACGGTGTTTCTGAAAGGGTACCCGCCGGATCGGTTGTCGAAGTGCCAGCCGGTGTACCTGCCGGGGTACCGGAAGCGAGTGCGATCAGGGTATTCGCCAGGGCAGTCAGCTTGACCTCGTCCTCCGACTTCGTCGGGGTCAAGGTCGGCGCTGGGGTATTGGTGGGGATCGCCGGGGTGGGCATGATCGTATCTGTTGGGGCGCTTGTCTTGGTAGCTGTGGGTTGAGCCGTGTCCAATTGAGCCTGGATCTGAGTAGCCAGGGCATTGGTGTCCATGGTCGGCTGTGCGGGGCCATCCTCACCGCCGCCAGCGTCATCCTGCGCTTCGATGAGAGACGTATCAATCGCCTGCCCGCCGGCCACAGCCGTGCCATCCAATAACCGCTGGTTGATCGGGCCGCAGCCTGCCAACAATATCGCGATCATCACCGCGAACAAAATGCCAAAGATTAGTTTCCTGCTCATACCAAAACTCCAGTTTCAAGGGTGGATAAATCTACTATACAGGAAGATGTCAGAACCCGCAACCAGACACAATTCCTAACTGAATGGCGAGATTGCTTCATTTGCTACCTCTCTTTCGCAATGCCACGCTCAAGGAAATCAGGCTGCCAGTAGGGATAATTCTTCCGATAGTGCAGTGCGCTGCTCCATCGTCAAGCTCGGCAAGGCATCCACCACTGGACCGTGATAGCTCTCAAAGCGGGAACCCCTGGAAACGGCAATATGACCCAATCCGCAGCGCACGATCCAATGCAAACCGTTCTCTCCAGTGATCGATGCAGCCTTGTAGAACAGGTTGATCATGTCCTGGTTGACCAACCCGGGATAGGTCGGACCAGCCGGGATCTCCGGTTCAGGTTTGAAAACCGGTTCCGGTTGCAGTTGCGGTTCCGGCTCAGGAGCGGCAATTATTTCCAGATCGCTAGGCTGTTCATACTGCGGGGCAAGCGGATCGGGGACCGAGGTGATGATCTCATCCACCACCAGTCCGCCAAGATCAACGCCCAGCAGCCCAGCAATCGAATTGCGCTCCTCGGCCGTTAGTCCGGGCATCTCTTCCACCTTCGGACCGGTGTACACTGCCAGCCGGTCATTGACCAGCGCAGAGACCCCGGCAGCAGCCATCAACTGCCGGCCCACCCGGTCAAGGCGGATGGCAGTCAGATAAAAGGCATTGATCACCGCCTGGTTGTCCACATCCTGGCCGTAAGTAGCCTGGACAGAAGGCTCCTCGCTCAATTCGGCAGGGATATCCAGTTCCAACGGTTGCTCCCCGGAGAGAGAACCTGTCTCTTCCGGTTCTTCCGGAATTTCGCAAACGGGCGATTCCCCTAAACCCAACGCCGCCATGATGGCATCTTTCTGGTTCTGGGTCAGCCCGGGGAGTTCCTCGATCACCGGACCGGTATAGGTCTCGTCTCGATCCTCGCCAATATAATCCAGGCCGGCACGGGTGACCAGGTGCCATCCGCCGATATCCTCCAGGGAGCCGGCATAATAAAAAGCATTGATCAGATCCTGGTGGGTGATGCTCCAGGCAGCCGCGTTCTCGCCGCAGATGCTCCTCCACATAACAGGCCAGCACATCGCGTTGCTGATCCTCGAGGGGCAGTTCGTCCAGCGCCGGGCCGTCATAGGGCCGGGTGGCGTTGCCGATCGGGTCCACCAGGTAATTGAATCCGCAGTTGGATACCAGCATGTCTGCGGATATCTTCAGTTGGTCGGCGGTATCGATCAAGGCGGCCATCATATCGCCATTGGTGATCATGGGCGGAATGCTGCGGGGGGATTCGATCCCCAGCCAGTTGCTCAGATCATCCGAACTGCCGGCGAAAATGTTCAGATCCACACAGGGGGCTTCATCCCGGATGCCGGGGACGATTCCCCGATCAGTGGTCTGCCACATCCACCAGCCCTTGCCACCCCAGTTATTGGCCGGCACCTTGGGCTGCTCGACCTTGTAATTCGCCACCCACAGCGGGTAACGGGTGAAACCGCTCGGTGTTATCGAGGAGTTCATACCAGGTGTAATATTCGGTGTAGATCATCGGCATCCGCCCGGTAGCAGCTTCCACCGTCTGCAGCCAGAGCTGGATGCGCTTGTAGCGTTCTTCCAGGCTGATCGATTTCCACTCGTGCTTCATGAAATCGGGATACATCTCGATATCCAGCACAGGCGGCAGATCATTTTGCATGCAAGGTCTCCCCGGCAATCCGGAGGAAATGATTGGCCTGGGCGACCGGGTCCACCTTGGGGCGGAAGAAATGATATGCCCCACGGATCACTCCTTCACGGCGAGTACGCGTCCAGTTGTAGTCAAAACGGGGATCGACAAAATGTTCGGCCTCGGTGGATTTGATGATCGCAAACTCCACCCCGCTCTGTTTCACCTTATGCCAGTCAATATTCTTCTTATAATGGCTGACGTCTATTCCTTTAGCTCTTTGTATAACTGCCACTGCATTTCTCCTCAAAAATACCTGTTTTCAGCAATCATTAGGTTGCAGGAATAATGCCAATACGTACCCAAAGAATCCCTCATACTTTCCCTGATTGTATAGTTTTGAAACTCAGACTATGATTATCCGTATAAGGTAATAAAGGAGAATGACTATGAGCTTTTTTGGCAATATTATCTGGATGATCTTTGGCGGCTTCATCAGCGGGATGGGCTATATCATCGGCGGGCTGCTGATCTGCCTTACGATTGTCGGGATCCCCATCGGGGTGCAGGCGATCAAGCTGGGTTTCGGCACAATGGTGCCTTTTGGCAAGGAGATCATCGCCACCGAGAAAGCCGCCGAACCTGGCTCCGTAATCCTGAACATCCTCTGGGCAATCCTCTTTGGCTGGGAAGTGGCCCTCTCACACCTGATCCACGGCCTGCTGCTCTATATCACCATCATCGGGATCCCCTTCGGCAAACAGCATTTCAAGCTGATCCCGCTGGCTTTGGCCCCCTTTGGGCGCGAGTTGAGGTAGGGAACCGCCAGACAATCAGGCGTCATTCCCGCACGCATTTAGCGGGAATCCAGAGAAATATGCGAAAAGGAAGAGTTTCGGTTGCAAGGTGATCGGGAACTCTCCCCTACGTTTTACTCGAATCAGGTCTGTTTGATCCTATTGCCCGGTAAATCCCCCACAGGATGATCGGCAGCAAGGACCCGAGCAGCCAGATAGACGCCAAAACCATGCAGATCGATGCGTTGGCCTGATCCAGGGTGTAACCGGTCAGGTATGTGGCGATCGAGGTCGCCAGGGTGAACAGTCCCAGGTCGAGGGCAAACACCCGGCCCAAAAATCGATCTGGCACTTCGGTCTGGATCAGCACCGTGCTGTAGGTCCAGTTGATCGAGGTGCCCATCAGGCGGATCAGCCCCCAATCCCGCCGACCCACAAATTCGGCGACCAGGCCATCAGCGACCAGCCAATCGGGATCAGCAATGTACCCAGCATGGATCACCCGCGCAGCCCGGTTGGCTCCTCCCCTTTGATCCGGTTGACCGCCAGCGGCCCGAGGATCGCCCCCAGACCCATCATCCCAAACAGGAAGCCGAGCGAGATAGCTCCCTCCTCCCCGAGGGGGAAATACTGCTCCGCCAGCACAATCATGAAGATATCGGCGCTGCCGATCTGGCCGAAGGTCTTCACCATAGTGAGGAACCCGACCCGCGGATTTTGCAGCACATACCTGAACCCGGCGAACAGTTCGCCAAAGCCGCTGGTCTTCTCTTCCTCTTCAACCTTCTCAATTCCAGGGATCACGAATCCCGATCAGGAATGCAGCGGACATCAGAAAGGTGACCGCGTCGGCGACCAAGGCCGTCTGTGCGCCAAAGATCCCGGCAAAAACGCCGCCCAGCGCCGCCCCGATTGCCAGCATCGCCGACCAGGTGACCGAGGAGAGCACGTTGGCGGTCATCAATTCCTCCCGGCCCTCTACCAGGCTGGGGGTGATCGCCGAGGAAGCCGGCTCAAAGAATGAGGCCGCCACGAACTGGGCCACAGTCAGCACATAGATCAGCCAGACGCGTTCCGGCCTGTCCACCCACAGGAAGGAGAGCACGATCCCGGCACGCAGCAAGTCGGCCACCACCATGACCAGCTTGCGGTTGACCCGGTCGGCGAGTGCGCCGGAGAAAGGCACCAGCAGGAAGCGCGGCAGAGTGCGGGCGATCAGGATCCAGCTGATCGCCAGATCGGTCTCGGTGTAGCGGTTGACAATCATTACGCTGGCAATCGTATTGAACCAGTCCCCCAACAGAGACACCATCGAAGCCAGCCACAGGTTTCGGTACCCTGGCCGGTTGCGCAATAATGTCAAGATATTTATTTGCCAAATCTTCCTCGAATTATTGTTTGGCTGGCGAGTTCTGATTCCTTCGTCCGCCAGCCAGATGATGAATGCCGCTACCAGGACGACGAACCCGCCATATACAAAGATCCATTTGATCAGGGTAAAGCCCGAGGCCAGAAAAGCGGCCCAGCCCAGGCGGGTGGGATAAGCGCCCATCACCAGGGAGGCGGCAGTATTCTCCAGATAAGTCCAAGCACCACTCCGAGCAGCGGCACCAGGATCAACCAGCGCAGCTTTGCTCTCAGGGGATGTTGATTTCTCCAGCAGCCAGCCGATCACGGAAATCAGGAATCCCCCGTAAACCAGCGGGAAGACCAGGTCGAAGGTCCAGCGGGCACGGATATAGGCCTGCCGGCCTTCCTCGCCATAGGTTTCGGCGATCTCGAATAAGTGTATCCGGGGAATATAAGAAGGAAGTATCCGGTGATCCTGCCCCATTGGCGACTGCTTCAGCCTTGGCGGACTGATCCGGCAGCACCCAGATCATGAACGCCACCATCAGAACCGTGAATGCCAGCGCCAGCCAGCCTGTGGAAATACGGTATGAGCCAGGCAGTCAGTGTTTTCATAGGCTTATTCTCCTGCTTGACCGGTTTGTAAGAATTCGTCATCCGGGCGGTGGAGAGCAGTTCTGCCGTCTCTACCAGATAGACATCTACCTGGTGCACGATCATCGACCGGGAGCGGCGCACTACCTTGCCAACTGCCCGGACTGTCCCTTCTGTCGCCGAGCGCACATGCGAACCGTTGATCTCGATCCCCACCGGCACCACCAGAGAGAGGTCCATCCCCCAGCTGGCATGGATGCTGGCAGCTGATTCGACCAGCGCCATCGTGATCCCCCCGTGCAGCAGGCCATAAGGCTGGCGGGTCTTGTCGCTGATCGGCATGGTCAGCACGATCTCTCGGCATTGATCGATTCCAGCCTGATCCCCAGATGGTCGCCGGCTGTGTTTTCGCTGAATTCGTCAAAATTCTCCAACCAGGTCTGTTCATCCTGCGGGAAAGGTGGCAAGTTTCATTTATTCCTCATCCTTCTGAGAGAGATAGCGCCGCTGCCATTCATACAGCTTGTTCAGGGCTTCCATCGGGCTGAGGGCATTGATATCGATCTTCTGCCAGTTCATCCAGCAGGGGATTGGTCTCCGGGAAGAGGGCGATCTGCTTCGGGGCGCTGGGATCGATCTTCACCGCGCTGCCAGAGGAGGCTTCCAGCTGCTGGAGGATCTCCTGCGCCCGTTGGACGACCGTCTTTGGCAGGCCGGCCAGCTGCCCGACATGGATGCCGTAGGAGCGGTCTGCCCCGCCGGGGACGATCTTGTGCAGGAAGACCACCTTGTTATCCGCCTCGCTGACGGCCACATTGTAATTACGCACCCCGGGCAGCAGCTCTGAGAGCTGGGTGAGTTCATGGTAATGGGTGGCGAAGAGGGTCTTGGGCCGCAGATCGGGGTGGTTATGCAGATATTCGACCACCGACCAGGCGATCGAGACCCCATCGTAGGTGCTGGTGCCGCGCCCGATCTCATCCAGGATCAGCAGGCTGCGGCTGGTGGCGTGGTTGAGGATATTGGCAGTCTCGACCATCTCAACCATGAAGGTCGACTGCCCGGCATGGATCTCATCCTGCGCGCCGATGCGGGTGAAGATGCGGTCCACCACGCCGATCCTGGCCGAGTCTGCCGGGACAAAGCCGCCCATCTGGGCCATCAGCACCACCAGGGCCACCTGGCGCAGATAGGTGGATTTACCGCTCATGTTCGGCCCGGTGATCAGCCGGATCCGCTCGCCTTCCTCAAAATGGATGTCATTGGGCACAAAGCGATCACCCTGCCGGAGGGTATGTTCCACCACCGGATGGCGGCTGTCCTGCACTTCCAGCATGTCTTCTGCCACCACTTCCGGGCGGATGTAGCCGTGCAGGGCAGCAACTTCGGCCAGGGTGGCCGAGCACATCCAATTCGGCAATCGCCCTGGCGGTTTCCAGCAACTGATTTGCGGACTTTGCCAGCTGGGTATTGATCTCTTTGAACAAGCGCAGCTCAACCTCGTGGATCTGCTCCTCGGCGTTGAGCACCTGGGCTTCGTAATCTTTCATTTCCGGGGTAATGTAGCGCTCGGCATTGACCAGGGTCTGCTTGCGGATGTAATCATCCGGCACCATGTCGGTATTCGATTTGGTCACCTCGATGTAATAGCCATGGACTTTGTTATAGCCCACCTTGAGCGATTTGATTCCCAACCGCTCCCGTTCAACCTTCTCCAGCCCGGCAATCCACTCGCGGGCAAAGGCAGAATTCTCCATCAGGTCATCCAGTTCCTCAGAATAGCCGGGCTTGATGATCCCGGTGTGCTGCACGGTGGCCGGCGGCGACTCTGCAATTGCAGTTTGCAGCAAGCAACAGATCCTCATCGCAAAGGGAGAAACTCGCCAGAGGATTGGCCAATGCTCCGTGCATTCTCAGGGAGCAATCCACGCACCATTGGCAGGCCGGTCAGTGTGTCCCGGATCGCCACCAGATCACGCGGCTGGGCCGTCCCACCCACCACCCGGTTGGTCAGGCGTTCCAGGTCATTCAAGCGGCTTGAGGGCAGCCCGGAATTCCGCCCGCCCAAGCCATCCTGATAGAAATGGTCCACCCCTTCCTGGCGGGCATTGATTTCTTCGACATTCAGCAGCGGGCGGCTGACCCATTGCCCGATCAGTCGGGCGCCCATCGGGGTGACCGTCTCATCCAGTACGCCCAGCAGCGATCCCTTGACCTTTCCATCCCGGATCGTCTCAGTCAGCTCCAGGTTACGGCGGGTATTGGCATCCAGCACCATAAATTCCGCCAGGCTGTAATAGCTGAGATTTCCTAGCAGCTTCAGGGCCGCGGGCTGGGTCTCGCGCAGATACTGCAAAATCCCGCCAGCCGCCCGGATCGCCAGCGGATGGCCGCGCAAACCGAACCCATCCAGTGAGGCAACCTCAAATTGGGTGCGCAGGCTTTCCTCGCAGCGGCCGGGTTCAAAGCGCCAGGCCGGCCATCGGGTCTCAAATCCGGGCAGACCGTTGTCGTGATCCTCGGGTTCCAGAGTATCCGGGACAAGCAGCTCTGCCGGGTGCAGTCGGTTGATCTCCGCCTGCACCGCGTTCCAGATGTCTACCCCGCTGATCTCAGTCGCGCCAAATTCCCCGGTAGTGATATCGGCATAGGCCACGCCCAGCGCGGCTGTCTTCCACCACCAGGGCAGCAAGATAATTATTCCGGTCTCCGGGCAGCAAGCCGGGTTCCACGATCGTGCCAGGGGTGACGATCCGCACCACTTCACGCGGCATCAACCCGTTGACCGGCACATCCCCGATCTGCTCGCAGATCGCCACATGGTAGCCTTTCTCGATCAGACGGGAGAGGTAGTTCTCCATGGCATGGTGGGGGATCCCCGCCATCGGCACGCGCATGCCCTTTGGCTACATTGCGGGAGGTGAGGACGATATCCAGCTACCCGCGCCACCAATTCAGCATCATCATCAAAGGTCTCATAGAAATCTCCCAGGCGGAAGAACAGGATCGCATCCTTGTGTTTGGCCTTGATATCCAGATATTGCTGCCGTACCGGGCTGACTTTGCTTGACGTGGAAGAGGACATACCCTCATTCTAAGTCGGCGGGGGCTTTTGGGCAAGGGGACAGATCGATGATTGGTGAACGGCTATTAGGAATAGGGGGAAGATTCCTGGCCTTGAGTGAACTTCCCAAATCACCAATCCCCAATCACAATTCGCTATTTTTGTGAAATCCTTCTCAATACTTTTCCCACGCCCCTGTTTAGTGTATAATTGTGTCACTATACATGCGACGAAAGCGAGGTAAAAGATTATGGCAAGTGTGACGTATATCAAATGTATACAAAAGGTTTGGCGACGTTGTCGCCGTAAACGATCTGAGCATCGAGATCGAGGACAAGGAATTCCTTGTGCTGGTCGGCCCCTCAGGTTGTGGCAAATCCACTGCCCTGCGCTGTCTGGCCGGGCTGGAAGAGATCAGCGAAGGTGAGATCAAAATTGGCGACCGAGTCGTCAATGATGTTCCCCCGAAAGACCGGGACATTGCCATGGTCTTTCAATCCTACGCTCTCTACCCCCATATGTCCGTCTACGACAATATGGCCTTTGGCCTTAAACTCCGCAAGATGGATAAAGAGGAAATCAAGCGCCGGGTAGGCAGACGCCGCTGAGATCCTCGGTATCGAGGAACTTCTCGAACGCAAGCCCCGCCAGCTATCCGGTGGTCAGCGACAGCGTGTAGCCCTCGGACGTGCCATTGTGCGTGAACCGAACGTCTTCCTGCTGGACGAGCCGCTCTCCAACCTGGACGCCAAACTGCGCGTGCAGACCCGTGCCGAGATCAGCAAACTCCACAAGCAGCTCGAGACCACCTTCATCTACGTGACCCACGACCAGACCGAGGCCATGACCATGGCTGACCGGATCGCAGTGATGAAACTGGGCATTCTCAACCAGGTGGACTCCCCCCAGAACCTGTATGACCTCCCGGTCAACAAGTTCGTGGCCGGCTTTATCGGCTCCCCGTCAATGAACTTCTTCGACGGCATGCTGACCGACAACGGCCATAATATCTTCTTCGATGGTGGATCCTTCCAACTTCAGATCCCCGATAAGAAGAAGGATGTCTACAAGCCCCACGTCGGCAAGCCTGTCACCTTTGGCATCCGCCCCGAGGATATCCATAACCCGGATTTCCAGCCACAAGGCATCATCCCCGCTGTAGTGGACGCCAAGGTTGAAGTCACCGAGTTGATGGGTAATGAGATCTTCGTCTACCTCAATACCGGTGACCACTCCGGCTATATCGCCCGCGTTGATCCCCGCTCGAAATACCAGTTCGGGCAAAGTGTCAAGGTAGCCTTCAACATGGATAACTTCCACATCTTTGATAAAGAAACAGAGGAAGCGATCCGCTAGAAGGATCAAAAAGATTTATAATATCCCTGCCTTCGGGCAGGGATATTTTTTATGTAGACTCCAGGACCTATGATCCTGAGAAATATTGACGAACTCAGAAAAGGAAAAACTAATGCCATTTGACTATATTACTGAACTGCTGGAGCAAAACGATAAGAAGATCGTTCTCCTTGTATTGGACGGGCTTGGCGGGCTGCCGATGGAAGCTGGCGGAAAGACAGAACTGGAAGCTGCCCGGACGCCCAATATGGATAAACTCGCCGCTGAGGGCACCCTGGGACGGACCATTCCGGTCCGGACAGGTGTCACTCCAGGCTCGGGACCGGCACACCTCTCCCTTTTTGGCTATGACCCAATCGAATACAAGATCGGGCGCGGCGCTCTGGAAGCATGCGGGGTGGGCGAACACATCAAAGCCGGGGATGTCGCTGTCCGCTGCAACTTCTGCACCCTCGACCAGGACGGCAAGATCACAGACCGGAGGGCCGGACGCATCTCTACCGAGGAAGCCCTCCCTATCATCGAGAAACTCAAGACCATCGAAGTGCCGGGTGTCGATGTGACCGTGCGCCACGTCAAGGAATACCGTTTTGCCATCGTGATGCGCGGTGAAGGCCTGTCTGCGGAGATCGATGACACCGACCCGCAGATCACGGGTGTCGAGCCGCTGCCGATCACAGCCTCCGATCCAAAAGCCGAAAAGACTGCCGCAATCTTCAGACAGTGGGCTGACAAAGCCCGCAAGATTCTATCAGACGAACCAAAGGCCAATTTCTTCACCATGCGCGGTTTTGCCACCGATCCTGGTCTGCCGCCCTTCTCCGAGGTATTTGGCCTCAAGGCGGCCTGCGTGGCGGTCTATCCGATGTACAAGGGCGTCTCCAAACTGGTAGGGATGGATGTGATCGAGTTCGAGGGTGAATACCCCAAGGATGAATTTGCCGCGGTGAAAAAGATCTGGGACGACTATAATTTTGTCTTCATCCATATTAAAAAGACCGACAGTATGGGCGAGGATGGTAACTTCGAGGGCAAGGTGAAGATCATCGAAAGCGTGGATCAAGCCATGCCAGAACTGCTGGCGCTGAAGCCAGATGTGCTGATGATCACCGGCGACCACTCCACCCCCGCACGGATGAGATCGCACTCCTGGCACCCGGTCCCCTTCCTGCTGTGGTCTCCGGCGCTGGGCATGCCTGACACACAGGACCAATTTGGCGAGCGCGCCTGCCAGCTTGGCGGTTTGGGCACCTTCCACGCCACCCAGAGTTTACCGCTGGCCCTGGCGCATGCCGGTAAACTGATGAAGTATGGAGCCTGACTCAAACTTCACTTTGTGAAGTTTGAGTTTAGGCGAACTGGAAAATGACAGGTCATTTTCCAGTTCGCTACGACGACTTACCGCCGATTAACTAATTTTTAAATAGAACCGAGATAACCATGTCCGATCATGAAGAAATCAAACATTTCCTGCTCGACCATCTCAACAGCGTGCGTGAGGGGGATGTTGAAGGCTATCACGACACCACCGCCGAGGATCTGACCCTCTATGAATGGTGGGTGACGCCTAACCGGATCAATGGGTTGGGATTCCATGATTTCCTGATCGAAGAAAATGCCCGCAAAGGCACCACCTTCGGATCAGAAGCCGACCCTGGCGATGAAGAAAGCCGCTCCCGCTTCGACCTCTCCAACCTTAAGATCCAGCAGTATGAGGATACAGCAATTGCCAGTTACACTTTATTGGTGACGACCTCCTCTTCCTCGGGGATTGTAGTAAAATCTCATAATGAGAGCCGGGTGATGGTGAAAATTAACGGCCAGTGGAAAGTGGTGCATGTACACAAATCGCCCTCCTGGAATGCGCCGCACCAGCCGGAATGACCGGTAACAGTCTTGTTACGCTTTTGAAATGCCCTTCGGGGCAGGTTATGGCAAACTATGGTTGGGCCATACTCCAACCTCGATGATAAGGAACGACCATGGCGGAAACGCGACCAAAATCTGACCAAACCACAAATGCGTACCTGATCGTGAACAGCGAAGTTTTCCCGATCAAAGGCCAACTAACCAACCTGGGACGCAAACTGGACAACCATATTGTGTTGAATGACCCCCGCGTCTCACGCAACCATGCCCAGATCCGGGTGATGGAAAGCCAATTCATCCTGCTGGATCTCAACTCCACCGGAGGGACGATGGTCAACGGCAAAAAGATCAGCAAAAGTGTGCTGTATTCCGGTGATACCATCTCCCTGGCCGGCCTGGAAATCAAATTCGTTCAGGACACCCCCAAGATGATCTCCAAAGCCATGGATCGTACCCAACCGCTGGAGGATGGCTTGAAATACGAAGAGATCCCCACCCAGATTCTCCCCACCCGGATGGAAGGGCTGGATAAAGATACCCAGAACCCGATGAAGGTCCCGGGTGAGGATGACAAGTAAGCTGACCCAAAGATGATCCAAACGCCGTCAGAATTCTGGCGGCGTTTTCCTTTTCCATCCAGAATCATGGAAACTATGATGATCTGCTGAGAGGAGGATTAAAATTCCGCTATTTTGCCAAATCCCGCTGTATAGTCAGGATGAGTTTATTTCTTCTGCACAAGGAGGCAGTCATGGAACCCAAACAAACCTTCTTTGATTTTGCAGCCGAGGTCGGACTGACCAAGCATGTCGGCGGTGTGGCGGCAACCGAATCCCTGATCTACCTGTGCAAGATCGATCAGGACTCCAACATCCTTGATGTGGGTTGCGGGGTAGGTGTCACCGCCTGTTATCTGGCCCGCAGAACCGGGTGCCGGGTGATGGGGATCGACATCGTCCCTGGGATGGTAGATAGATCCCGCCAACGAGCTAAAAAGGAAGGTATTTCCGGTCAGGTCGAGTTCCGTGTGGCCGATGTGGAGGACCTTCCCTTTGAGGACCAGAGCTTCACCGCCGTGATCAGTGAGTCGGTGACCGCATTCCCGCAGGACAAGGCCAAAGCGGTGAGCGAATACTACCGTGTACTCAAACCGGGCGGGTATATTGGTCTCAACGAGAGCACCTGGATCAGCTATCCCCCACCCCAGGAGATCATCGACTGGGTCTCCCAGGATCTGGGGATGTCTGCCGAGCCGTTGCAGGCAGAAGAATGGGAGAAATTGCTCCTGGAAGCCGGTCTGCGCGAAGTATTCACAGAAGTGGAAGAAGTGGACCTGCGCGATGAATCCAGAGGACTGCTCAAACGCTACGGCTGCGGCGGGATGTTAGGTATCATTGGGCGTATGTTCGCCCTCTACCTGAAGAATCCAGCTTACCGGGGATTTGTGAAGAGCACCCAGCAGGATGGCGTTGTGCCAGATGCAATCAACCAATACTTCGGATACGGTCTGTTCGTCGGGAAGAAGCCTTAACCGGGTTTCTTCCGCAGCCCCAGCCACAAAGCCAGCCCACCTGCCAGAGTAAATACCCCGGCAAAGCCAAAAGCATCCTGCCAGAAACGCAGCGGGAACAGGCGGATGAGTGTATCCGAGTAATAGAACAGCCAACTGTCGCCCTCAAAGAAGATGCGGTGGAAGTTGGTGAAGACCAGATCGAATGAGAGCAGCATCAGCAGGATCAACGTGCCAAGTATCACCAGGATCATCCATCCGGTAGTGGAGAGCATCTGCTTCAGTTCCGCCCACCAGCCACCCCGCCACGCCCAGATCAGCATGCCTGCCAGCAACACGATCGTGACATACCAGACCTTGATAAAAGCCATCGTCAGCACCTGGACATCGACCATGTGATCAAGCTCACGCTGGTTGAAGAGCACAGTGCCATCCTCGAACGCCAGATCGCCGAGGAAAGACTCTTCCGCGCCATTCAGCAGGAACTCCAAGTGCGATCGGTGCATATTCCAGACGCTCGGCTTTGGTCATCCCATAAGTATCTTCCGGGAACCAAGGGGTATTGTATTCGATCTGGACAAAGGCGTCGGTCAGCAGCATGCGGATGCCGGTCAGCAAGAAAAAGGCCAGCACCAATACCACCAGGAAGATCTGGAGGAGCGTTCTAAGTGTGCGGTTCTCGATCATCTCAGCACCTCCATTTCTCCGTTCAGCATAAATTCCAGCACCATCCGGTTGACCACCCACTCCACCGGGGCTTTGTCATCAGTGAAAACCACGGTTGGCTCCGGGAGAGGCTGCTGGTAGAGAATGGTCTGCTCGATGGCATGCAGCAGCAGCGGATGGGTGGCAGGGTCAGCCCTGAGGGCAGATAATTGCCGATCAGGTCATCCATCTCGGTGGGCTGTGCAGTGGCATACACCATTGTATTCAACGTATAGGGGATGTCCATCACATGCACGCTGGGGAAGACAGTCTGCAGGGTGGTGACCATCGCATCGATCAACGCCCGGCTGGACGGAGAACGCCCGACATTGATCACCACCACGCCCTCTCGGTGAGATGCTCATCCACCAGCTGGAAGAACTCCTGGGTGGTCAGATGCCAGGGGATATAAGGCGGGCGGTAGGCATCAATCGCCACCAAGGGTATTTCTCCTCACTGGCGAACAGCCCCCAGCGGCCGTCCTGGGCGTAGGCATTCAGATTGGGCATGTCCATGCCGAAATATTCCTCCCCCACAGCAATGATCTCAGGGTCAATCTCGTATCCATCGATCGGCAGCGGGCCAAAAACCGCTGTCGCCTGCCGGGCAGTCGTCCCTGCAGCCAGCCCGATGATCGCAATCCGTTCAACATCACTCCAGGCCGGTATCCGGATAAAAGAACGGGCCCGGCAAAAACTGCTGCCATGGCCCAGCATAATCAACCACCTCCGGGTGATACATGGAGTGGACCCCCTGGCCGTCATTGAGACGCAGCATGGTATAGCCGTGATCCTCGACCACTTCGATATAATTATATGCCGACTCACGTTCGACCACCTGTCCGGGGGTATCCTTGAAAGTTCCGCTGGCCCACAACAGGGCGAAAATGGTCAGCACCACCGGCATCCACAGCCAGATGAGGGTCTTTTTCCAGCCCTCGCTGAGCACCAATCCGACCAGCGCCACCAGCATCAGGAACACGCTGATCGGTGATAAAGGTATTGGTCGTGCCCAGCAACGGGATCAGCAGCAGCACGGGCAAGAAGGTGCCGATGAAAGAGCCCATCGTGGAGATCGCATAGATCCGCCCGGAGATCTTGCCAGCCTCCTCCGGGGTGGTGATCGCCAGCCGAATGGCGATCGGGGAGACCATCCCCAGCAGGGTGATCGGGATGATGAAGAGCACCATCACAACCACAAAAGAGCCGATCAGGTCGCCCATCTGAAGGTTATCAAAGGCGGTGGCGGCCAGCTTGAGGATCGGGCGGGAAACCAGCGGCACAACCCCGACTGTGAAACCCGCCCCACAGCATCACGGTGAAGAGGGTTTTGTGCTCGGGGCGTTTATCCGCCAGCCGTCCGCCGAGGAAATACCCGGCGGTGAGATAGATCAGGATCAGGCCGATGATGCTGGCCCACACCAGGTTACTGGAGCCAAATACGTTGCCCAGCAGGCGGGAGGCGGCCATCTCGGAGGCCATCGTTACCAGTCCGGAGGAGAAAACTGCAAAATACAGGTAGCGTCTCAAA
The DNA here is from genome assembly GCA_963722735.1 of uncultured Chloroflexia bacterium. GTDB lineage: Bacteria > Chloroflexota > Anaerolineae > Anaerolineales > UBA11579 > UBA11579. The sequence continues at coordinate 241,210 of CAVROH010000015.1, read as the reverse complement.
TGTCTTGCTCCTTTTGGAGAAATGATTGGGGGAATTATAACCTAAGGGCGACAAGGGAAGGAAAATTTCCATCAAGCTCAAATCACTAAAATGAGTAAACTACCTGATGGGAAACTGAAAACATCAGTATATAATAAAGACAGTGGCAACCTGCTTGGAAACAAAGGATACCCGATGAATATTCCGAATGCCACGGCCCGGACCGTGTATTATGCCGAATTCCAGACCGACCTGCTCGGTCAGATCTGGATCGCCGCCACCGACCAGGGAATCTGCTCCCTCCGCTTTGATGAAGATTCGGCCAGTTTTATCGCCTACCTTGCCACGCGGGTGATCACCGCCGAAGCGCCCAGCATCGTGCACAGCCCTGAAGAGATCAAACCATATCCAGATGCCTTGCTGCATATATGGATGAGAAGATCCCAATCCCGGAGAACTTCCGGTGGACCTGCACCAGCTGACCGAGTTCCAGCAGCAGATCCTCGATGGCTCGTGCAGCTGATCCCCTTTGGGGCAACCACCACCTACGGCGAGATCGCCGACCAGATCGAAAACCCAAATGCCTCCCGGGCCATCGGTCAAGTCCTGCGGCGCAACCCAATTCCGATTATAATTCCCTGCCACAGGGTGATCAGTTCAGACGGCACCCTGGGCGGGTACGGCGGCGTGATCGGCAGCGAACGCAAGATCAACCTGCTGAAACATGAAGGCGTTATCCTTGCCTAAACAAATTATCTCGATTATCGGAGAATTATAAATGCCTTGACATTCCACTCGCTATCAGAATTCAAAACTGTTATCGAACAATAACCGCCTATTGGGTCGCTGGTCGATCGTGATCGCGGGCCAGCTTCCTGATCTACCTGCTTGGCCGCCTGATCGTTCGGGAAGACTGCTGGTATATCTCTACCAGCCGAACAGCCGAGACGAAATAGGATGATATGATCGTCGCCCATCTGCACCCCTACCGGGTCGCCTGGATCGCCCCCTGCTGATGATCTACATCTTTTGCTGATCTCGCCCCGCAGTACCAGGTGATCATCGAGAACATCTGCCCTGTTCCTGATGCTGTGGGTCGGTCGCCCTGACGCTGAATTCCCTGCTGAATGCGATCAATGATATCTACGAAAGCAACCCGTCTTACAACGGCGTGCCAATTCAGAGCTACCTCGATCTGGTCAAGCTGCTGATCCTGCTGTCGCCCTGATCCTATCCATCTCGCTTGTCACCGGAGAATCCCCTACCGTGCTGCTCACCGGGATCGGTGCGGCAACCGCTGTACTGCTGCTGGTCTTCCGGGATACGATCCTCTCGGTGGTCGCCAGCTTCCAGATCGCCGCCAACGACCTGATCAAGGAAGGCGACTGGGTCGAAGTCCCCAGTTACGGCGCAGATGGCGATGTGCTGAACATCAGCCTGCACACCATCAAGATCCAGAACTGGGACAAGACCATCTCGATGATCCCGACCTACAAGATCCTGGAAGTATCCTACAAGAACTGGCGCGGGATGACCGAAAGCGGCGGGCGGCGGATCAAACGCTCGACATTACCCTGGACATGAACAGCATCCAGTTCTGCACCCCGAGATGCTGGATAAATTCAGGATCGGTGGACCTGCTGGAAGACCTATATCGATGAGAAAGCGGCGTCATCAAGAAGCATAAAGCAGAATTTGGGCGAACAATCCGATTTCCCGCTGGACGGCCCGCAGGTGACCAATGCCGAGGTCTTCCGCATTTATATTGAGTTGTATCTGGAAAACCGCACCGATATTCATAAGGAAACGGTTGACCCTGCTGGTGCGCGATCTGGCCCCCTCAGACCGTGGCCTGCCGATCGAGTATATGCCTTCACCAAAACCACCGCCTGGGAAGATTACGAAGGCATCCAGGCCGAGATCTTCAACCACCTGATTGCGGCGGCCAACTTCTTCGATCTGCGCCTCTTCCAGCAGCCCACCGGTTTCGACATGGCAAATGCAGTTATCAGAAGGTAGTAGGCAGATAAAAAAATTCTATCTGTGTAAATCTATGTTCATCTGTGGTTAAATTGGTTTTTTCCTAATTCACTAAGTGCCTGATCACTAATCACTGGGAGGTGGGATTACCCACCTCCCGTTCTCAATGATAAAATTACGGGAGCAAAATCTTTATTTGGAGTCGTTCCATGCCTGAAAAACTGACTGGTAACCAGATCCGCAAACAATTTATCGATTTCTTCGTGGAGAAGAAGGGCCACACCTTTGTGCGCTCCTCTTCACTGGTCCCTGGTGGAGACGCCACCCTGCTGTTCACCAATGCCGGGATGGTGCAGTTCAAAGATGTCTTCCTGGGCACCGACAAGCGCGACTACACCCGGGCGGCCAATTCGCAGAAATGCATGCGCGTGGCCGGTAAGCACAACGATCTGGAAGATGTCGGCGCCGATGATACCCACCACACCTTCTTCGAGATGCTGGGGAACTGGTCGTTTGGCGATTACTACAAAAAAGAAGCGATCGAGTGGGCCTGGGAGCTGCTCACCGAAGTGTGGAAGCTACCCAAAGAACGCCTGTATGTGACCGTGTTCAAGGACGAACTGGGCGAGATCCCCACCGATGAGGAAGCCGCCGGTTACTGGCGTCAGCAGCCCGGCCTGGACCCGGAACATATCCTCTATCTGGGACGCAAAGACAACTTCTGGGAGATGGCCAACACCGGCCCCTGCGGGCCGAACTCCGAGATCCACATTGACCTGGGCCCCGACCACGGCGAATTCACCTATCTGGAAAACGGCAAGGTCGATCTGGACGGGCCGCGCTTCCTGGAACTGTGGAACCTGGTATTCATCCAGTACAACCGCACCGGTCCCGACACGCTGGAACCGCTCCCCGCCACCCACGTGGATACCGGGATGGGCTTTGAGCGCATCGTGTCGGTACTGCAGGGAAAGAATTCCAACTACCGCACTGACCTGTTCTGGCCGGTGATCGAAAAGATCCAGCATTTGGCCGGGCACACCGATGCAGCAGCGGGAAGAGAACTTCACCGCCTACCGGGTAATCGCCGATCACGGCCGGGCAGCCGCCTTCCTGATCGCCGACGGGGTCAACCCTGGCAACATGAGCCGCAATTACATCACCCGCATGATCGTGCGCCGAGCAGCCCGTTTTGGCACCAAGATTGGGCTGGATGAGCCTTTCATGGCTGAAGTCGCCAAAATTGTGATCAAGAATTACGGCGAGGCCTACCCTGAGCTGGTCAAGAACGAGGAGATCATCCTCAACCAACTGACCCGGGAAGAAAAACGCTTCCAGAAGACCGTAGAAGGCGGCATCGCCCAACTGGAAAATCTGATGGCTGCCACTGAAAAGGCCGGAGGGAAGGTACTGGATGCCAAAGAGACCTTTGAACTCTACGCCACCCACGGCCTTCCGCTGGAACTGACCCGCGATATCGCCCTGGAACATGGCCTGAAGGTCGATGAAGCCGGATTCCAGGAAGCCATGGAAGCCCACCGGATCGCCTCTGGCGGCGGTCAGGCCATGGGCGATCTGGGCGGCGAGGATGCCGAAGCCTTTCAGGAGATCCTCATAAACTTCAGGCGGAAGGAAAACTGGAAGAGATAGGGTCGGATACGACCCTTATTACTCCCTGCAGACCGAAGGCGAACTGCTGGCAATCCTGCGGGATGGCGAGAGCGTCAAGCAGGCAGACACTGGTGATGAGATCGAGATCATCCTCCCCAGGACCGGCTTCTACGTTGCATCCGGCGGTCAGGTTACCGATACCGGTACGATCGATTAGCTGCGGACGGCAGTTGGGAGTATCGAGATCCTCAGGTACTCGGCAGCCCTGCTGCCGGGGTGATCGCCCACCACGGTAAGGTGAGCCAGGGGCGCGCCCAAAATCGGCGACAAGGCAGAGGCCAGCATCGATCTAGCCACGCCGGCAGGATATTATGCGCAACCACACCGCCACCCACCTGCTGCACGCCGAACTGGACCGCGTCCTGGGCAGCCACGCCCGTCAGGCAGGTTCATTGGTAGCCCCAGACCGGCTGCGTTTCGACTTCACCCACCCCGAAGCGGTCACCCGGGAAGAATTGAAAGAGATCGAAGCCGGGGTCAACCGACATATTCTGGAGAATTACCCCCTCAGGATTGAAAACAAACCTCTGGACGAAGCCAAAGCCGAGGGGGCGCGTGCCCTGTTCGGTGAGAAATACGGCGATATTGTGCGCACCATCCAGATCGGCGGGGAAAAGCCATTCTCCTACGAGCTGTGCGGCGGCACGCATGTCAATTCGACCGGCGAGATCGGCACATTCCTGATCGTCAGCGAGGGCAGCGTGGCCTCCGGCATCCGCCGGATTGAGGCGGTCACCGGGCGGGAAGCATATCATCGCATCCAGGAAACCATCGCCGAGACCCAGGAGCTGGCAGACCTGCTCAAGACCACTCCCAGCCAGATCGTGGACAAAGACGGCCGCCCTGATCGACCAAAATCATAAGCTGCACAACGAGATGCAGAAGCTGCGCCACAGCAGCGCCCAGGCGAACTTCAGCGAACAGATGGAAGATGCGCCGGAAGTGGCCGGTGTACGTGTCCTGGCCAGCACCCTCCCCGGCGCAGACCGGGACACCCTGCGCCAGATGAGCGACCTCTTCCGGCAGAAATTTGACTAGTGGGGTGGTTGTGCTGGGCACGGTGATCGATGACAAGCCAGCCTTGATCGCCGCCGTGACCGATGATCTGGTCAAGAAAGGCCTCAAAGCCGGAGACCTGATCAAGGAAGTCGCCGCTGTGGTCGGCGGCAGTGGGGGCGGACGTCCCAACCTGGCCCAGGCCGGCGGCTCTGATCCGGACAAGCTGGATGAAGCCCTCGCCATCGTGGAGGACTGGGTCCGCGGTAAACTGGCATAGAAACCCGCATCCCCCTAGAGGAGCATGAAAACACAGGTAATCCACCTTGAATCCTACGATGACCGCCATTCGATCCTTGACAGGTTGAACTGGGGTCAGGCCGACCGGATCATATGATCTGGCCGGTTCGCGGTACACCGCTGGATCACAAGCTGGACCTGAAATTGATCCACCGCCGCTGCCAGGAAAGCCAGGTGCAGCCTGGCGCTGGTGTGCAAATACCCGCCGGTGGTGGATGAAGCCCGCAACCTGGGCATCCCGGTCTTCCGCTCGCTGCGCCAGGCTCAGCGGATCGCCTGGGAATACCACCTGGCCCCCTACCAACCTCCAAAGAAACCTGATACGGAAATTCACCCGTGCCGAACTGGCCGAGATGCGCGTCCGAGGCCAATCCCCCGGCATGGACGACCCACCCCACCACCCGGATGGTAGCGATTATTGCTTCGGTCCTGGCTATCCTGGCAATGGCAGTCTTCCTGGTACCCGGCGCACGGATCGAATATCTGCCCCAATTCGAGGCCCAACACCTTGATCTCACCTTGCAGGCCAACCCGGAGATCCGAACTTATAACCTATCCGGCGCAATCCCGGCACGGCGGCTGCTGATCAGTGTAGAAGGCCGCCTGGAAACTGAACCAAGCGGCCAGACCCGCATCCCCGACCAGACCTCGGTGGGGCTGATCGTGTTTTCCAACCTGACCGATCAGGAGATCCAGATCCCGGCAGGCACGATCATCCGCACCGCCGACCCGAACACCTCGATCCGCTTCTCCACGGCGACCAACGCGATCATCGAAGCGCGTGCCGGGGCAGTCATTCAGGTGCCGATCGAAGCCCTCAACCCCGGTCCGAACAGCAACCTGCCCGCCAATTCGCTAGTGATCATCGAAGGCGATCTCTCCCGCAGTCTGACGGCCACCAACCCTGAGTCAACCGATGGCGGCACCGAACGGGTCAGCGCTTCCCCTACCCTGGAGGATTATGCCGGCCTGAGGGATGACCTGCTCGCTCCCTCTGGGATACCGCCCTGGAAGAAGCCCAGACCACCCTGAACGAGAAAGATGTGATCCTGGATACCATCCCACGCCAAGTGACTATCGTGCAAGAGACCTTCTCCCCGGAAGAACCGGAACCGAGCAGCAGCCTCTCCCTGATCCTGCAAGTGGAATACGAGCTGCTCTACCTGGACTGGGAGGACCTCTCCGCAATGGGCAACGACATCCTCGATGCCACCCTGCCAGGAGGGTTACCAGTCGCAAAGCCGAAACCCTGCAAATCGACCCGCTCTCCTCACCGGTTTTCCTTGAAAATGACCTAACTGAATGGGAGATCGCTCTCTCCCGGATGACCTTTGAAAGCGAACAGCTCCGCCCTCTGTGCAGCAGATCCTGGGGAAAACCCCGGACAAGGCTGCCGGCATGCTGGAGAAAGACCTGAGCTTGGCCGATTCACCCAGGATCACCCTGTTCCCAGAATGGTGGCCGCTGCTGCCGCTGCTGGAGATCCGGATAGAAGCAGTGGACCTGCTGCAGAATTAGGCCATGCGGATCCTGTGTGTAGACCCCGGTGATAAACGCATCGGCCTGGCGATCAGCGACCCGACCGGCAACTCTGGCGCGCCCATTGGATATCATCTTCCACATCCAGCGGCAGGAAGATGCCGCCCGGATCGCCGAGATTGCCAGTGAGAATGAAGTGACCAGGATCCTGGTCGGCATGGCCACCGGGGAAGATGGGAGACCAAACTTCACCGGGAGCAAAGCGCTGCGTCTGGCGGCAGCCATCCGGGATGAATCTGAGATCGAGGTGGAAATGGTCGATGAGACCCGCAGCACCAGGGACGCCGTCCTCAGCCGGAAAAAGCGAGGGATGAGCAACCCGGCCAGTCACGGGCACCACGATTCTGAGGCAGCCGCGGTGGTGCTCCAGTATTACCTCGATACCCTGCCGCCGCCAAACACCTTACCAAGACGATGAATAACGCCGGCTCCCGCCTCCTGGCATTCTTCCTAATCCTGTTCGCAGCCGTTCTCCTGATTGCTGCCGTATTCAGCTTCAATTTTGTCAAACAGATCCCCAGCCGGACTGAAGTCGTTTATGGGCCGCCGGCAATGAACCTCTCCAGTGGCAAGTACTGACCCTCTCATGGAAGTTGCTCAATAACCAGGACCTGCTCCTCACCCCGGCCAACCCGGCAGTAGGCGAGTTCCCCTTCACGATCGAGAGCGGGGAATCGACCAGTTCGATCCTCAACCACCTGGCCTTGATCGGTCTGATCCCATCTGAAAGCCTGTTCCGCGACTATCTGGTCTATACTGGGCAGGACACTACCCTGCAAGCCGGCGAATTCCTGCTCAACGGGCAGATGACCGCCCTGGAGATTGCCGCTGCCATCCAGGACCCGACACCACGCACAGTCCACTTCAGCGTGCTGGCCGGTTGGCGGATGGAGGAAATCGCTGAAAGCCTGCCCACCTCCGGGCTGACAATCTCCCCTGAGGAATTCCTGGCCGCCGCCAAACAGCGATATCCCTACCCCCAACTATTGTCCCGTGTCCCGGAAGGATATTCCCTTGAAGGGTCTGTTTTCCCCCGGCACCTGGGAATTGGAGCGCACCATCTCGGCGGAGGATCTGATCGTGTTCCTCACCAACCAGACGGAGACAGCCATTAACCAGGCGATCCTCAATGGTCTGGAACAGCAAGGACTGAGTCTCTACCAGGGCATCATCCTGGCCTCGATCATTGAGCGTGAGGCTGTGCTGGTCGAAGAAATGCCGATGATCGCCTCAGTATTCCTGAATAGATTAGAAATTTCTATGAAATTGGAAACCGACCCCACTGTGCAGTATGCGGTAGGGTATAATCCAGTCCAAAATACCTGGTGGACCAACCCCCTGAGCCTGGAAGATCTGAAAGTGAATTCGCGGTACAACACCTACCTGTACCCCAATTGCCGCCCACGCCGATTTGCAGCCCCAGTCTGGCCGCCCTGCAAGCAGCCGCCTTCCCAGCCCAGACACCCTATTACTTCTTCAGGGCGGCTTGCGATGGTTCTGGGCGGCACAACTTCTCAGAGACTTTCGAGCAGCACCTGAACTACGCCTGCCCCTGAACCGGTTCCCACCCGAGAAAACACAGAAAACATTATGAATAAAATCGAACGCTATCCCAACCTGGAAATCCTTCCCGTGGAGCAAATCCGCCTGCACGAGCACCATGACCCGCACGCACTTCTCCGCTTAAAAGCCGGATCGACACCTCCGGCGTGCTGTATAATCCCCCGCTGGTGATCCCCTTCTCCAATGGCGGGGATGAATACATGGTACTGGACGGCGCTAACCGGGTGACCTCGATGAAAGAGCTTGGGCCTGCCCCACATCCTGATTCAAATCGTCGACCCCGACTCCCCCGGACTGAGCCTGCAAACCTGGAACCATGTGATCTGGAATCTCAACCCGACAAACCTGCTGGCCCTGATCGGCCAGATCGAAGATCTCGCCCTTACCGAAACCGCAGAGAAAACCTTCTCGGCCAACGATCTGGGCCATGTACAGATCGCCGATGGGCGAACTTTCCGTTCTAACAACCTCCTGCGCCCGATTTGCGCAGCGACAAGATCAGTGAACTGGTCAGCCTGTACGGCAAAAATGGCCCGTTTCGACCGCACGATGATCGATGATCTCGGCAACCTGGACGGGCTGTATCAGGATCTGGCCGGGTTGATGATCTACCCACATTTCAACATTGGAAGAAGTTGTGCAGTTCTGCCAGGAGGGGCACCTGCTGCCCGCTGGCGTGACCCGTTTTATTGTTTCCCCGCGTGCTCTGAGGGTAAATTATCCCCTCCAGAACCTCTTTGGCAATCACACTCTGGAAGAGAAACGCCAGATCCTGAGAACCTTCATCCAGGACCGGCTGGACAAGAAAGGTGTGCGCATCTATACAGAGACCACGGTGATGTATGATGAGTGATCGTGAATTGTAATTAGTCAATCATGGATCAAGAATAGAGCCTTGGAAATCTTGTCCTTTTCCTAATCACCAATCACTGGTTTTCGCTCCTCTCCCAGTTAAGGTATAATTGCGTCTTGCTTAGACAATGGTCTAATTGAACTAAACCCTGCCAATCTGGATCAAAGTATGGACATTTTCTTCAACAACCCCAACGACCCTCCGGTTCCCCCTGATGAAGTCAGGATCAGAAGCCTGAAGGCCGCCCCTTATGAGGATCACCGCCGGGTAGCGGTAGATTTTGAGATCACGCCCTTTGAGGAGAAACCGAATATCGAGATAGTGGTGACCAACGCAGAGGGTCGCATCGCGGCGACCTTCAGCGTCCTCGAAGTCATCGAGAACCGGATGTCCTTTACCCTGCATCTGCGCGAGCCAGACCCGATCGGGGAGTATACACTCAAGATGTTGGTATTCTACACCGACCTCACCGCTCTGGAAGATGAAGAAACCCCGATCAAGAATATGCTCCTGGACACCAAACAGGTGGTCACTGAAGCAGAGGTAAATTTCTCCATCCCGCCCAAAGAAGACGCATGAAATCAATTCTAAAACTGATCAAATACGCTAAACCTTACTGGCTGCAGATGGTCGGTGCCGGGGTTGCCTTACTTTTCATCCTGGCAGCCCAACTGGCCTTCCCGAGCATCATCCGGGACGTGATCGACAACGGCCTGATCAAAGGCGAGGTGCGTTTCATGTTCAATGCCGGCTTGGTTATCCTGGGGCTGGGGGTCGTCAGGGCCGGATTCTCTGCCCTGGGACGCTACCTGAGCGAAACTGTCTCGATGCGCTATGCCTATGACCTTCGTAACCGGCTGTTCGACCAGATCCAGCACCAATCCTTCAGCTATCACGACCATGCCCAGACCGGCCAGTTGATGAGCCGCTGCACCGAAGACCTGCGCTCGTTGCAAGCCTTTATCGGTCGGGGTGTACTCGAACTTCTCCAGGTGATCCTGCTGATCATTGGCTCGGTGATCCTGATGGTCGGGGAGAACCCGCTGCTGACCCTGATCACCATGCTGCCGATGATCCCGCTGCTGATCCTGACAGCCGATTTCGGCGGGCGGGTGACGCATTTGTTCTACGCCATCGACCGGGCTTTGGGCGACCTGTCTTCCCGATTGCAGGAGAATGTGATCGGTGTCCAGGTAGTACGTGCTTTTACCCGCGAGGGACATGAGATCAACCGTTTTGACAGCTCCAACCGGGCGCTGTATGATGCCCGCATCAACGTGATCACCGAGTGGTCCAAGATCATGCCGACCACGATGATGCTGGTTTCCCTGAGCACAATCCTCCTGCTGTGGTTTGGCGGCAATATGGTACTGGATGGGACGCTGACCGTCGGCCAGGTGGTGGAATTCAACAGCTATATGCTCCTGATCGCCATGCCTGCCCGCCAACTGACCTGGTTCATCAACATGGCTGGGGAAGCAGAAGCCGGAGCGCGCCGCATCTCCGAGGTGCTGGACCACGACCCAGAGATCGCCTCTCAGACCAGATGCCCTCTCTGCGGAGAACATCCAGGGCGAGGTCGAATTCAAGAATGTCAGCTTCACCTATCAAGGAGAGAGCTACCCTGCGCTGGATGGGATCAATTTCACGGTCTCCCCTAACCAGATCATTGGCCTGATCGGGCATACCGGCTCGGGAAAGACCACCCTGGTTAACCTGATCGCCCGCTTCTACGAAGCCCAGCAGGGCCAGGTGCTGATCGACGGGGTTGAGGTAACCAAATACGATCTGCAATCCCTGCGGCGCCAGATCGGGTACGTTCTCCAGACCACCCTGCTGTTCACCTCCAATATCGCCGAGAATATCGCCTTTGGCCGCCCGGATGCCAGCATGGAAGAGATCGTCGCAGCGGCCAAAGCCGCCCAGGCGGATGAATTCATCCGCAGCTTCCCCCATGGATATGAAACCATTGTCGGAGAACGCGGCATCACCCTTTCAGGCGGGCAGCGGCAGCGTGTGGCGATTGCCCGGGCACTGCTAATTGATCCCAGCATCCTGATCCTGGATGATTCCACTAGCAGCGTGGATACCGAGACCGAACATCTCATCCAGCAGGCGATGGCAGAGCTTGATCGGTGGACGGACAACCTTCATTATCGCCCAACGCATCTCCTCGATCCGCAATGCCGATCACATCCTGGTCTTCGACCAGGGGCGCATCGTGGAGCAGGGCACGCATGATGACCTCATTCAGGAGGATAGCTTCTACGCCGAAATCTTCAATCTCCAGCATGACCAGCAAACCCAGGCTCAGATTGAAATGGATCGGATCATCTCTCAGGAGGATGAGGAGCAGGCCGATGAGTGATTCCACCATCCAGATCCCCGAACATTACCGCCGGGAACATGATAAGAAGCAGGAAGGTGTAAAACCTGAGGTACTGAAGGGCATCCTGAGCTTCATCACACCCTACAAGCGGGAGATGATTATCTCCTTCATCCTGATGCTGATCGGCTCGGTGGCCTCGGTTGTGGGACCGTATCTCACCAAGATCGCCTTAGATGATGGCATCGTCGGACAAGATCGGATCGTGCTTCGAAATTCCCTGCTGCTGTTCCTTGCCGCCGTGCTGACCCAATGGCTTGTGACTTATATCCGGATCAACATCATGGCTAAGGCCGGCCAATCCACGATCTACGATATGCGCGCCCGGCTGTTCGACCATATCCAGCAGCTTTCGATGAACTTCTTCTCACATTACAGCGCCGGACGGCTGATCTCCCGCGTGATCAATGATGTCACCGTGCTGCGCCAGTTCGTCACCTGGGCGATCATCGCTTCAGCCCGGGATATGCTCACCGTGGTCGGGATTGTGATCGCCATGTTCAACCTGAACCTGCGCCTCTCTCTGATTACCATGGCGGTGATGCCCCTGATCGTGATCTCCACCTTCCTCTTCCGCAAACACATCCAGGACATTTACCGCCGGGTACGCGCCGGGATGAGCTGGGTGAACTCCGTCCTGGCCGAGAATATCAACGGGGTGCGGGTGATCCAGGCATTTAGCCCGCCAGGATTACAATTACCGGCACTTCAAGGACCAGGTCAACCTCTACCAGCTGCAAAACAACCTCCAATCAGCCAAACTGGTCTCGGTCTTCTTCCCTACAATTGATATGATCGGGACCGTGGCGATCTTTTTGGTGGTCTGGCTGGGCGGGGCAGCGGTGATCGGCGAACAGGTCACCACTGGCGTGCTGGTGGCATTTGTGCTGTATATCCAGCAATTCTTCCGCCCGATCCAGGACCTCAGCCAGCGCTATGACCAGTTCCAGTCAGCGATGATCGCCGGGGAGCGCATTCTGGAACTGCTGGCCACCGAGGTGGAGATCCAGGATGACCCCGGGGCACACCACCTGCCCCCGATCAGCGGGAAGGTGGAATTCGAGGAGGTCTCCTTCCACTACGCCGATGATCCCTCCACCCGTGTACTCAACAATAGTCAGCTTTCACGGCAGAACCTGGACAAACCATTGCTCTGGTTGGCGAGACCGGCGCAGGAAAATCGACGCTGATCAAGCTGATCAGCCGGTTCTACGATCCGACTGAGGGCACGATCAAGATCGACGGACACAACATCTCCAAAGTCACCCAGGCCAGCCTGCGCGGGCAGATGGGGGTCGTGCTCCAGGAACCGTTCCTGTTTGGCGGTTCGGTGCTGGAGAATATCCAGATTCGGTCGGCTGGACGCCAGTGAGGAAGAGGTGATCGCCGCTTCCAAAGCTGTTGGGGCCCATGAATTTCATCTCTGCTATGAAAGAGGGCTACAATACCTCCGTGGAAGAAGGCGGAGCGATGCTGTCCGTCGGGCAGCGCCAGTTGATCTCCTTTGTACGCGCCTTGCTGGCCAATCCTCGCGTGCTGATCCTGGATGAAGCCACCTCCAGCATCGATACCCAGACCGAGCAGATCATTCAGGAAGCGCTCTCCATACTGCTGAAGGGACGCACCTCGTTTGTGATCGCCCACCGTCTTTCGACGATCGTGAATGCTGACCAGATCATCGTGATGGATGAGGGCCGCATCGTGGAACATGGCAACCATGAAGAGCTGCTGGCAAAACGAGGCACCTACTACAATCTCTACCGGATCGGCTTTCAGGATCCGACGAAGGACTGATCCAATAAAACCATTCGTATTCTCCTGATACAAGTTCAAAAAAACGGGCTGGAACTCCAGCCTGTCTTTGATTCGTGCACTACCAGGACAAGGCTGCCATACCGCGGAGATCTGAGATGGTATTATATTCGTACCTTATTTCACATTCGAGGTGATTTATAGGGAACTATTTTCTACGATCCTCCGTTCTATGGATAGATAACCACCTGAGGAGGTGTCAAAAATGAAAAACAACCAATTTCTCTTGTTTGTTAACCTTCTGGCAATCATGGCGATCGGAGCGGCGTGCGGAGCGGTCTCTGAATCCCCGCTGGAAGGACCAGCAATGGCGAATCCTGCCTCGGTTTTCTGTGAAGACCAGGGCGGCGAGCTCGAGATCCGCACCGACGAGATTGGCGGCCAATACGGCGTCTGCATGTTCGAAGACGGCTCTGAGTGTGAAGAATGGGAGTTCTTCAACGAGAAATGCAGCCCGGGAGACTACTTCCCAACTTCAGACGGCGGAGACAATGTCGGATTAGCCAACCCCGCAGCCGGGTACTGTACAGATCAAAGCGGCAGCTACGAGATCCGCACCCAGGAGGACGGCGGACAGTACGGCATGTGCATTTTCACCGACGGCTCAGAATGCGATGAATGGCAGTTCTATGAAGGGAAATGTGCACAGGGAGATTTCTTCCCGGAGGATTAAGCTGCCTCACTCTTCGCCCTGATTGCGCCAGAAATACTGCGGCTCCCTGGATGAAGATCGCATGACCTTGTGGCCCAATCCAGTCAATTCATATAAATTCAAGTTCAGGACAGGTTGGCATGCCAGCCTGTCTTTGATTCACGCAAGCCGCTGCCAGCCTGATTCTGATATTTATGGTTTAATCCAGAGCATGAAGACTACTCACACATCCCCGGCAAGATTGAAACTTGCCGGAATATTATTGGTTCCTATTACTTGTCCCTATTCTCAGCGGCTGCGGGTCAGATTTGCTAAATCCCGACATCCGGCGTAATCCTGATACCGCGCCGGCCCCAACCAGCACACCAACGCCCGCCCCGGAAGAAGTCGTCCTGCCAACCACGGAATCGCTCGAGCTCGTCCCCACCCCTTTACCGACCCTGCCCGCCGCTCTGAACAGCGGCGCTCTGCCCGGATTGATCGTGTACGCCATCTCCGAGGCCGGCTATTCGTCATCTATTTGCCTGGCATCCCGAGACGCTGGCCCCCACCCGCCTGACCTACGGCGAATGGGACGATCAGCACCCCGCCCTCAGTCCGGACGGCAGCAGATCGCCTTCAGCTCCAACCGGCATGGACATTGGGATATCTTCATCCTCGACCTGACCACCGGGATCACCACTCAATTCACCGATGACCAATCTTACGACGGTCACCCGGACTGGTCCTCTGACGGCATCTGGCTGGCCTATGAGAAAGTATGCCGGATGATAATCTCGATATCTATGTCCCGCCCGATTTGCCGGGGATCTGGCCAGAGACCCGCATCACCACCCACCAGGCCCCTGATTTCCAGCCTGCCTGGCAGCCCGGAAGCAACCTGCTGGCCTTCTCATCGGCGCGCAGCGGGGCGGTGGATATCTATCTGGTCAACGCCATAGCGGATGCCGAGCCGGTGAATTTCACGATCAACTTCACCATCGACCAACGCGGAGCTGCCTGGTCCCCGGATGGCGGGCAGTTAGGCTGGATCAGCCGAGGGAACGGCTATCCCACCCTGTACATCGGCCACGGCTCCGAGCAAGCCGCCCTGGCTGAAGCCGCAGTCATATCCAGTTGAAAGTGTCTGGGACCCGACCGGCAGCATTCTGCTCAACCTGCAAACTACGCCGGATGAAAGTTATCTTCGCAATCCAGCATGCCAGTGACTTGCGCTACGTACACTGCCCACCCCACAGGATCCGGACAAATCTCCGGGATCGACTGGGGTGTTAACGCTATGCCAGCCACCCTGCCCGCCCTGATCCAGAGGCGGCTGATGGCCAGCCCTCCGCCCCCTGGCTGGAATGACTGATCCCCAGCGCCGGGGCGCTCTCCGGACGCAGAAGTGATCGAGTCTGCCCGGGATCAAAGCCCCAAACCCATCCCTGACCGGCCTGGCGGTGGAACCCTTCTTCGCCCTCAAAGACCGGGCAAATGCCGAACTGGGCTGGGATGTGCTCTCCGATCTGGAGAATATGTTCGTCTCGATCACCGAGATCACTGCCGCCCGGACGCCAGAACGACTGGCTCTACACCGGGCGGGCGTTTGCCCTCAATCCGGTGCTGATCGATTATGAATACATGCTGGTGGTCAAAGAAGAATTTGGGCCAGATACCTACTGGCGCATCTTCCTCAAGCCGCTCGACCAGAGCGGCGAGATGGGCATGCCGCTGACCCAGTTCCCCTGGGATTTTGACGCCCGCTTCTCCGGGTCCCCGGCCGCTTATGAGAACGGCGGAGACAGCCTATCTGGCGATCCCCGGCGGGTATTGGGTGGATTTCACCGCCCTGGCGATCGATTACGGCTGGGAGCGCACCCCGGCGCTGATCACCTGGGAAAGCTACATCGCAGGGCGCGCGCTATAACACCTTTGCAATCACCTCCGGGCTGGACTGGGAAGACGCCATGCTGCAAATCTGGCCGCCTGAGATCTTCCTGGGGGGAAACTGAGATGCGCACCCGCCCGCTGATCCTGTTGATCCCGGCAGCCCTGATCTTGCTGGTATAGCCTGTTCCGCAGGGTGTATTGGCATCCGATCTGCTCCCCAATTTCACAGGATCCCACCCCCCTGCCCGATCCGCTGGCCGTGCCGCTGCCTGTCGGGAGCAGCGAACCGCAATCTTCGTGGCGGCCGCCGCTTTACCCGGTCCCCTGGGCATTGAGCGAGCACGATCATTTCTACCTCCAGCGCCCGGTGACGGTGGACAATGTCAACTGGCCGCTGCCCTCGTACCGCTACGGCGGGGTGTTCTTCGCCCCGGATGTGCCCCATACCGGGGTGGATATCGTCGTCCCGGAAGGCACGCCTGTGCTGGCACCGGTGACGGGCAGGTGATCTGGGCCGGGACCGGGTCTGCTGTTCGGCGACGATGATGAGATGATCCCTACGGGATTGCGGTGGCGATCAAACACAACTTCGGCTGGGACAATAAAACGCTCTTCACCCTGTACGCCCATCTCTCGGAAGTGACCGTTGAAAAGGGTGACTATGTGAGAGCTGGAGATCAGATCGCCCTGTCAGGCAATACCGGCTTCAGCACCGCCCCGCACCTGCACCTCGAAGTCCGCCTGGAGACGAATAACTACTACCAGACCTATAACCCGGAGCTGTGGCTGGCCCCCTCCCAGGGGACTGGCGTGGTGGTCGGCAAGCTGACCGACGGCGCCGGGGAGATGCTGCTCAAACAGGAAGTCATCCTCGAGAATCAGGCTACCCTGGAGGAATGGCAGGGCAAGACCTACGGCTCGATCTATACGGTCAACGGCGATCCTTTCTATGACGAGAACTTCGCCCTCTCCGACATCCCCGCCGGGACCTACAAGGTGCGCATCCCCTATTACGGCTATATGTACGAGCTGGTTATCCAGGTCAAACCCGGGGCGGTGACCTACTTCCGCTACCGCGGCCTGATGGGTTTCAACGATTTCTATCCCTACGAGGACCGTCCGGAGAGTCTACCAGATATACAGTGATCAGTGATTTGGCACCCCCGGAGACCTGCCCCAATACCTCAGAAATTGGTTCTCAACTCATTGAAAAATCCCCTTTCCAAATGCTTGCTCTTTTAGAACAAGCGTGCTAAACTATGTCGGTAAACCCCTTTGACATTTGGAGGTACTAAAAAATGGCTAAAAAATCCACATCTGCTCCTCCAGAGAACGGTAACGATCCGGCCCGCAAGGCATCTCTGGAAAAGGCCCTCGGTGACATCACCAAACGCTATCGGCGACGGCGCGATCATGAGACTGGGCGAAGCGCACGCTCTGGCTGTCGAGGCGATCCCCACCGGATGCCTCTCACTGGATATCGCCCTCGGCATCGGCGGGATCCCCCGCGGCCGGGTGACCGAAATCTACGGCCCGGAATCTTCCGGCAAAACCACCCTCTGCTTGCACATCATCGCCGAAGCCCAGAAGTTGGGCGGCACGGCTGCCTTCATCGATATGGAACACGCCCTCGACCCGGCCTATGCCGGACGTCTGGGTGTGGACGTGGAGAACCTGCTGATCTCCCAGCCCGATATGGGCGAGCAGGCCCTTGAGATCACCGAGACGCTGGTGCGCTCTGGCGCGGTGGATGTGATCGTGATCGACTCGGTCGCCGCCCTGGTGCCCCGCTCCGAGATGGAAGGCGATATGGGCGATGCCACTATGGGTGTACAAGCCCGTCTAATGTCCCAGGCACTGCGCAAGCTCTCCGGGGCGATCAAGCAAACCAACACCGCCGTGATCTTCACCAACCAGCTTCGCCAGAAGATCGGTGTGATGTTCGGCAACCCGGAAACCACCACCGGCGGCCAGGCGCTCAAATTCTATGCTTCTGTACGCATGGATATCCGCCGGATCAGTTCGATCAAGGTCGGTGGTGATATCATTGGCAACCGCACCAAGGTCCGTGTGGTCAAAAATAAAGTCTCCCCGCCTTTCCGCCAGGTAGAATTTGACATCATGTATAATGAAGGTATCTCCCGATGCCGGAGACCTGCTGGATCTGGCAGTGGAAATGGATATCATCAACAAACGCGGCTCATACTACTACTACGGAGATGAAAACCTCGCTCAGGGACGCGAAAATGCCAAAGATTACTTGCGTGAACATCCCGATTTCGCCTTCCAGGTAGAAGGCATCATCCGGCAGGAATTGCTGGGTGGCGAGGCTCCCCCGCCGCTGGTGGAGAAGTTCAATGAAGACGAAGAATTGGTCGAAGATCAGGAAGAATACCCCGAAGAGGACGAAGAATACGCCGAAGATTAAATTTTCCGGCACACTCATTTTAATATTGCTAACCATCATCTTGCTCTCCGCGTGCGGAGGGCAAGATGCGCGTAATGACCCAGACTACTTCATCCCCCCCACACTGGCAGTTAAGCCAGCCACGGCCACACCACTGGCCACAGCCACACCAGAACCAGAACCGACCAGCGAAACGCTGTGCGTCAACGATCTGCGCTTCATCAGCGATGTCACCTATCCGGATGATACCGTGGTCGCCCCGGGACAGGAGGTTGAGAAAGTCTGGCTAGTGCAGAACAACGGCACCTGCAACTGGGAATCCGATTACACCCTGCGCAATGTGGGCGGATCGCCGATGGGAGCTTCCACCATCCAGGCGCTCTATCCGGTACGCAGCGGGGGAGAATACGAGATCACGATCACCTTCTCCGCCCCTACTGATGCCGGGGCACATGCCAGCAACTGGCAAGCCCACGACCCTGAGGGAGAACCTTTCGGACAGGCATTCTATATCCAGATCGTCGTTGACCCGGATCTGGTTCTGAGCGAGGATTGAGTTGGAGAATTCCCTCAAAAGCAGCGCCGGAAAAGTTCAGCAAGCGGTCAACGAACTGGGGTATGACTTCACCATCGTGGAATTCGACGAGTCTACCCGCACATCCAAAGATGCTGCCGCCGCCATCGGCTGTACAGTAGCCCAGATCGCCAAATCCCTGGTCTTCCGCAGCGAGCCGGGCAACCAGCCCGTTTTGGTGATCGCCAGCGGGCCTAACCGGGTGAATGAGGCTATGGTGGAAGCGTTGCTGGGGGAAACGATCGGCAAAGCGGAAGCCGAATTTGTGCGGGAGACAACCGGGTACGCCATCGGCGGAATCCCTCCAGTCGGTCACCTCGCACCGATCCGCACATTCATCGACGCCGATCTGTTCCTGCACGATGTGATCTGGGCTGCCGCCGGGACACCGCATGCCGTCTTCCGGCTGACCCCAGATGCTCTCAAAGAAATGACAAACGGCGAAGTGATCGCTATCTGCTAGCCATGCTCGAAAAAGTTACTGCCTTCATTTTACGTCCCGCCCCAGGCGGCAAAGAGATCCTGCTGCTTGAGCACCCCTTCGCCGGGTACCAGTTCCCCGCCGGGACGGTCAATCTTGGCGAGATACCGGAAGCCGCGGTGATGCGGGAGGTAGCTGAGGAAACCGGGATGGCCAACCTGCCGATCGAGAAACCCCTGGGGCACCGGGATACGATCATGCCCGCCGACAAAGCCGTGCTGATCGCTTCTACAACGGTTTTCGCCCGTCCGGACCCGACCAGTTTTGACTGGATCAAGCTGCAGCCCGGTATGTGGTTGGATGTACTCCGCAAGCAGTCTGGCTATACGCAGATCAATTACACCGAACCCGACCAGATCCCCAACCCGAACTTCACCACCTACCAGATCACCGGCTGGGTACCGGACGAAGTCCTCTCCAACCTGCAACGGCGCTACTTCTTTCGATTCCAGTTCCGTGGCCAAACCCCGGTTAGTTGGAAGGTCAACACCGATCACCACACCTACATCCTCTCCTGGTTCCCGCTGGATGATCTGCCAGAGTTGATCGCCCCTCAGGACAGATGGCTAGAGGTGCTGAAGCAAAACCCGGCTTGATATTTGGAAAATTGTTAGAAAATGTCCGGCTGCCAGAGCATCGGATCTTCGCCGGAGCTTGCCACCACCCGGTTCCTGCCAGCCTGCTTGGCAGAATAGAGCGCTTGGTCGGCGCCGTTGATCAACTGCTCGAGGACCTTATGCGCGGGTTGAAGCTCGCATACCCCCACGCTGACCGTGACCAGGATCTCACCTTTCACAGTTTCAAGGGTGATTTTTTCCACTTCCTCACGGAGATGCTCAGCGGCCGCAAAAGCCCCCTCCTGATCGGTATTGGGCATTATGACCATGAATTCCTCTCCCCCATAGCGGCCAAAGATATCGGCTTTCCGTGTCTTTTCCTTCACGATATTTGCCAACGATGCCAATACCTCATCCCCCTTCTGATGACCATAGGTATCGTTGACCTGCTTGAAATGGTCCACATCCAGCATCAGGATACTTAGCGGATGTTCATACCTGATGGCTTGCTCAAAGGCGGTCTCGCCCAGGACAAAAAGTTGGCGCCGGTTGAAAATTCCGGTAAGCGGATCAGTGATCGATAGTTGGAGGAGCGCTTCTTCCGCATTCTTGCGCTCGGTGATGTCATCGATGACCCACACATAATGGCTGTTCTTATTGTCCTGGCCTTTGATTGGCGCTACAACTACCCCGGCCCAGTAATCCTCCCCATTCTTGTGCCGATTTAATATCTCGCCGCGCCATACCTCACCCTGCAAAATCGTGAGCCACAATTTGCGGTACACCCCCATTAAGGTCTTCCCGGAGGTCAGGATATTGGGTGTCTGCATCCGCACCTCTTCCCTGCTGAACCCACTTAGCTCCACAAACATCGTATTGACATATTGAATGTGAAATCCGTTATCCACGATCATCACCGCGTTCGGGCTGCGCTCAAAGATCCGGGAAAAGGTTTGGATCTGAATTTCTGGCTCAGCTACCTGGAAATCTTTTTCGGATCGCATCGATTCAAACGCGCGCGAGATCAGCCCGATTTCATCCTGGTACCCATTCTCCTGTTCAGCGTTATCCTGTCCATTAGGCACTTTTTCAATACTCGACACAATCTTCTCAACCGGCTGGATCACACTTTTTTCCAGAATCAACGGGAAAAGCAAAGTGATCAGCAGGGTACTGAACACCATGGTATAGCCAATCACCCCCATGACCGGGTGCTGACGGCTTTTTATCAAATAGCGGTAATCCTGGATCAGAGCCTGCCCAGGCTCGGCCTGATACCCATCCCTGGAAATTTCTGCAAGAGGGACCACCCGGCCATATTGATCCCCAGGAGTAACCCCTGAGAACCAGCCAAGTCTGGACGAGATATTGCTGATCCTCATCGGGTCAGGGTTAACATCCAGGTAATGAAATTCGATCACCCCATCCGCATACAGGATCGCCTGGAAAGTATGCTGGGCTTCCGGGGTCAACTGCTCAGGCAGATTTTCCCATGTAACGGTCAGATGATCCTGGTTGACCTGATAGAACACCCCCGTATCAGGAAAAGCAGCGGTAGAATCATAATTGCTGACCGATTTATACTGGAGGGCATAGATCGCCGGACCATCGCCATAATTGACTTGGTACGAGGCTGAATTGAAAGGCAGCTCAAACCGCAGAGTGCCATCCCGGAAGATCAATACCTCCGAATATTCTTTTCCATAGAACTGAAAACTGAACGGCAGAGGAACTACCTGATACATCCCGGTGATCTTCTCTCCTGAAATTTCTTCCCCGGCAAGTGAGATTTCCTGTCGCCCAAAGCTGCTGTCAGGGTTTTGGGTGAAGCGGAAACTTTTCCCCGTCAGGCTCAGTTCAGGATAGAGACCAAGGGATGTCTGTGGAATCTGCATCCCCCAGGCAAGGGTCGTCAGAACTACCAGATTTGTCACTATCGCCGCCCCGACTAACCTTTCGCGCAACTTCACAAGATCTGGAAAATAATTGGTATACACGCGCACAAAATTGCCAATCAGGATTAAAAATCCTAAGATCATCACCCTATGGTAGACAGCACTTGAGATGATGAAACCGCTGGCGATCAGTTCAAAGGTGCTCAAGACCAAACCGATCAGGATGACCCCCAACAAGGAATGAGTGGAATGGGCAGCTTCGCCTTGCGGCTTGAACAGATGGATCAGCCTTCTGCCACCATCAACCGTACCGGATGCCCTGACCGAGCGGCGTAAGAGCACCAACATCACCCAGACCAGGCCAATTACAATCGGATAATCGGCATATCCAGGTCTGAACGTAAACCCTCCGTGGCTTAGATCTACCAGACGATCAACCATCAGCCAAAGCTCCACGATTGAATAGACAATCGAAATCACGAACAGCACACTGGATTCCCGCTTGAAACGGGGGAGATTTGTGGGGTAGCGGTAAGCAAACTGGATCACCAGAAGCAATACAATTGAGAGGACAAAAGATTGAAGATAGAGTGCTATGATGCTGCCGACCAGGTATGAGGACTCTTCTACGAACAAGAGTACAGCCAGGGCAGCCAGGGATGTCATCTCCCCGGATAACAGCAGTGTGGCAGCCCTTTCAGCCTGTGTTTTGGTCCGTTTGCTCACCCGCATCAGGAAAGCGGCAACCAAACCACACAGAATCAGAAAGGCAAAATAACCAATTGCATTAGGAGTAAGCACGAAGATTCCCATAATCTATCTAATTATAGTTGGGCAGCAGCAGCCCGGCGCTTACAACCTTGATAACCAACTAATCTGCAAGATTGTCAAAATCACCAACAAAAAAACCGCAGATAAGAATCTGCGGCTTTAGATAAATTAAATTTTTAGGCTTTATGTGCCCTCTTCCCAGGAGTTGAGGTAATCTTCCTGCTGGGGAGTGAGTACATCGAGTTCCACTCCCATCGCCTCCAGCTTTAGGCGGGCGATCTCGCGGTCGATCTCTTCCGGTACGCCGTAGACCTTGTTCTGTAACTTGTCGGCGTTCTTGACCATGAATTCTGCAGAGAGCGCCTGGTTGGCAAAGGACATATCCATCACGCTGGCCGGGTGGCCTTCGGCAGAGGCCAGATTGATCAGGCGGCCCTCGCCCAGCAAATTGATCTTGCGGCCGTCATCCAACTGGTATTGGTCCACAAAGGGGCGCACCTGGCGTTTGTCTTTGGACATCGCTTCCAGGGCGGGGATATTGATCTCGACATTGAAGTGCCCGGAGTTGGAGACGATCGCGCCGTCTTTCATCACCTCGAAGTGGTGCTTGTCGATCACATTCAGATCACCGGTCAGGGTGCAGAAGATATCACCCTCAGTTGCCGCTTTAGCCATCGGCATCACCCGGAAGCCATCCATCACCGCCTCCAGAGCCACCATCGGGTCGATCTCGGTGACGATCACGTTAGCGCCCATACCGCGGGCTTTCTGGGCCAGACCGCGCCCGCACCAGCCGTATCCGGAGACCACGAAGGTCTTGCCGGCCAGCAGTACGTTGGTTGCCCGGATAATTCCGTCCAGGGTGGACTGGCCGGTGCCGTAGCGGTTATCAAAGAAGTGCTTGGTCATGGCGTCATTGACAGCTACCACCGGGAACTCCAGGGCGCCATCAGCCGCCATGGCCTTGAGCCGGATCACACCAGTGGTAGTCTCTTCAGTACCGCCGATAATCGTGTCGAGCAGCTCTCGGCGGGATTTGTGCAGCGTACTGACCAGGTCGGCGCCGTCATCCATGGTGAGATGCGGTTTATGGTCCAGGGCAGCTTCGATATGTTTGTAATAGGTGGCGTTATCTTCGCCCTTGATCGCGTACACCGGGATCTCGAAATGGGAGACCAACGAAGCGGCGACATCATCCTGGGTGGAAAGCGGGTTGGATGCAGTCAGGACCACGTCAGCACCACCCTCTGCCAGGGTGTACATCAGGTTAGCGGTTTCTGTGGTCACATGCAGACAAGCAGAAACGCGCATCCCTTTGAGAGGTTTCTCCTTGCGGAAGCGTTCGAGGATCGAGCGCAGCACAGGCATCTCGCGTTCTGCCCAATCGATCCGGCGGCGGCCGCCTTCAGCCTGTTTGATGTCTTTGATATCGTAATCCATGATTATTCTCCAATCGTACCTAAAAAATTATTTGCGGATCAATTCATCCAGCAAACCGCCGTCATCATAGTGCTGGCGGAAGCGGGAGATAAATTCTTCAGCGGTATAGGATTGCCCTTGCGGCCCGTCACTCTCCAGGCAGTAGGTGGCAGAAAGAGCGCCCATGCGGGCACAGGTTTTGAAATCCCAGCCCCGGCTGTATCCGGTCAGGAAACCGCCGCGGAAGGCATCCCCAGCGCCGGTGGGGTCAATGATCTGTTTTGGGGGAACCGGATCGATCTCGATCTTCTCGTCACCGGTGTAGATAGATACACCCTTACTCCCCATGGTAACAGCGACAAACGCCACCTTCTCCAAGATCTCATCCAGCGTCATCCCGGTCATCTTGAGGACCAGCTCGAACTCATACTCGTTGACAAACAGGGCCAATGCCCCATCAATCCCTTTTCGGAGGGTCTCGCCATCCACACGCGGGATTTGCTGGCTGGGATCGTAGATATACTTGATCCCCAACTGCTTGCATTCTTCAATATACTTATCCATTGCAGCCGGATCAGTGGGAGCAATCACGACCAGATCAGGCTTTTCAGCCAAATCATGCAGAGATATCGAAGCCGCGTGTCCCATCGCGCCGGGATAGAAGCTGGCCATCTGGGAATTATCCTCATCAGTGGTGGCGAAAAAAGAGCCGGTCAGCTCATCCTCTACCACAACGGCATAGGTGGTATCGACTCCCTGAGCCTCAAGCCACTGGCGGTACTCCTCAAAATCAGTACCCACGGTGGCAAACACCTTCGGCTTTCCCCCCAGCAGGGCCAGATTATAAGCAATATTAGGCGCAATCCCTCCCCGCCGGCGCACCAGCGAGGTCACTAAAAAAGAGAGGCTGATTGATTCCAGCTTCTCTGGAAGGATATGCTCCTTGAATTTTCCGGGGAAAGTCATCAAATAATCAAATGCGACAGAACCAGTAACCACAATATCCATAACTACCCTTTTCACAGAGAAATGACGCCCTCGCGTGGAGTGCGCCATTGAAAATGCCCGCCAAGTGTAACACGCAGGGGAGTGATTGTCAAAACAGTTTTAGCCCGTGCGTAGTTATTATCCTCCTTTAATCCAAACAGGGGAATTTTCCTCTATACTGGTGATGGCACAAGAATCGGGGCAATCTAAGGAGTCTTTCTAATGAAAGGTCTATCAACGTTTTGCCTCGTGTTCTTATCAACGCTTATTCTGGTCAGTTGCACAACTGCCACAGTTCCCATACAGACACCCACTTTGTTAATAGAAGAATCCCCAACCTCAGTTCCCCAAACCGAAGAACCTGCCCCCTCTCCCACCCCGGAACCTGAGGTGGAAGAAGAGATCCCCAACGATGTGGTCTTCAGCTTCCACGACCCAGACCGCAAATCAATCCTTCCGGGGGAAGTGTATACTAAATTCCCTGGGGTGAATACCGAAGCTGGGGCAATCGTGTACCATGAGGCCAGCTTCCACATCCTCTACAATGTGCTCTACAGCTATCCTCCCTCCCGCGCAGATATCGGGTACGCCCGCTCTGCGGATGGAATCAACTGGGAGCAGGTATCCGAAGGCAGTGTGTTCTCCGCCGAGGATGTCCCCTATGAAGACAATGTCGTCCTGGCCTCGGATATGATCGTGGAAGATGACGGCACTTTTGTGCTTTACTTCCACACCACCTCCAGCACCCCTTATAAGGTCGGTTCCCGGATCGGCCGGGCAACCGCATCCAATCCGGAAGGCCCCTGGCTAGCAGACCCTGAACCGGCCCTGGTCCCCTCTGAATCCGGCTGGGATCGCTTTGAGGTTAAATATCCCTGCGTGGTAAAGGTGGATGGGGAATATCTAATGTACTACCAGGGCACCCACAGTTCAAATGGCATAATCTCCTTTGGTCTGGCAACCTCCGAGGATGGGATCAGCTGGACACGCCACGAAGAACCGATCTACACCGCCGATCAGATTCCCTGGGAAGAATTCGGCTCGATCCGTTATCCGGCGGTGGTGCACACCCCCAACGGATTTTTAATGCTCTACCGGGTGCAGGGGGCGGAATATTCGAATGCCTACACCCTGGCGGTCAGCCCAGACGGGATCAACTGGAAACCCGGCCAGGATACCCCGGCGATCAACTTGGACCAGTACGTAGCCTGGTCGATGGCCTTCTCCCCGGAGTTTGAATACGTGGACGGTCATTATTATGCCTACGTCCAGACGGTCAACAGCGCCAATCCGGGGACGGTGAACCTGTTTGAGTACGATCAGCCTCTTGTGCCGGGAGAGAACTTGGCCGAGATACCAGCGGTCACGTTTACGGATGCTATCGCGGTTCCCATGGTGCAGATCCCTGCCGGGGAGTTCATCATGGGCAGCGATTTTGGTGAAGAGGATGTCCCGCCCCACCTAGTCTATCTGGACAGCTACGCCATCGACCAGTACGAGGTCACCAACCAGCTTTTCGCCGAATTCCTGAACGAATTCGGCAACCAGGAGGAGGAGAATGCCAAGTGGATGCGCACATCGATCAACCCAGAGATCAGCCAGAAAAACGGCAGTTGGGTGGTCGAACCCGGTTATGGAGACTACCCCGTCCGGGCTGTAAGCTGGTACGGTGCCCAGGCGTTCTGTGAGTGGCGCGGCGGCCGGCTGCCCACCGAAGCAGAATGGGAAAAAGCAGCCCGCGGCAGCAAGTCTGTCTCCCCATTCCCTTGGGGCAAAGGCATCGACTGCGACATTGCCAATTACTCGCTCTGTGGACTTGAAGCTCCTTACCGCATTGGCAGCATCCCGGAAAATGTCAGCCCATACGGCATCTATGATATGGCCGGGAATGTGGGCGAATTCACCCAGGACTGGTATGACCCGGATTATTACCTCAATTCGCCCTACAAGAACCCGACAGGGCCGGATTCCTCCCCCCTGGATACCGTTGCCTCACGCGGCGGTTCCTTCTTCAGCCAGATGACCTTTCTCAAGGTCTACCAGCGGGTGAGCGAATTTCACCGCTATGATGCTTTCCGCAACGTCGGCTTCAGGTGCGTGATCCCCCCGGTGGGGACCAAAGCCAATCCTGTGCCGCTAGGGGAGAAAGCTGCCATCGAAGATTTTGAACTCCAGATCCGGGAGGTCAAACGACCAGGGGATGATTTCGTGATGGATGCCTCCTGCGAGAACCCAACGCCCGGGCTAGGACAGGAATACCTGGTAATCGACCTCGCCGAGATATGCAACTCCATAAGCGGCCTCGATTGCTATATCCGGGAATATAACTTCCGTCTGACAGGTTCTTCCGGCGAGATCAGGAAACCTCAGGAGTTAGACAGCTTTCAATACCTGATCCTTATGAACCGGCACATGCCCGGGGGAGAATCAACCTTTGGCTACATGGTCTTCCTCGTCGATCAGGGAGAAGAGGACCTGGTGCTGTATTATGAGTCGGAGACCGGCGATACGGTTTACCTGGCGGTGGATTGATCCTCGGCGAATTCAATTGTCGAGAAAACAGCCCCGAAAACCCTCCTATGGTAAACTGAGGATATGAAGAATACTGCCTCTGCCGAAGCCCATCCTAACATCGCCTTTATCAAATACTGGGGTAACCAGAACCACACCTTGCGCATCCCGGCTAACGGATCCCTGTCCATGAATCTGGAGGGTCTGATCACCCGTACTACCGTCACCTTCGATCCCAAGCTCCCCTCGGATGTGCTGACCCTCAACAAAGCCCCCGCTAGCGGCGGTCCGCTCTCGCGCGTCTCCGACCTGCTGGAACGCGTACGCAGGCAAGCCAAATTCGATCTGCACGCCAGGGTCACCAGCGAGAACAACTTCCCTACCGGCTCCGGCATCGCCTCCTCGGCTTCGGCTTTTGCTGCCCTGGCGCTGGCCGCCAGCCAGGCCGCCGGGCTGGAGCTGGACGAAAAAGATCTCTCCATCCTGGCCCGCACCGGGTCGGGGTCGGCAGCCCGTTCGATCCCTGCCGGGTTTGTGGAATGGCAGCCGGGCAATGACCATCTTTCTTCATACGCCTTTTCCATCGCCCCCGCCAATCATTGGGACCTGGTAGATCTGATCGCCGTGATCAGCAAGGAACACAAAGCCACCGGGTCGAGCAGCGGGCATGCCCTGGCAGATTCCAGCCCCCTGCAGACTGCCCGGGTCGCCGATGCCCCCCGCCGCCTGTCAAACTGCCGCCGGGCGATCTATGACCGGGACTTTAGTCAATTTGCCGAGATCGTCGAGCTGGATTCAAACATCATGCACGCCGTGATGCAGACCTCCACGCCGGCGCTGATCTATTGGCAGCCGGCAACGCTTGCCATTATGCAGGCAGTCCATTCCTGGCGCAAAGCCGGTTTGGCAGTCTGCTACACCATCGATGCCGGCCCCAATGTGCACGTCATCACCCTGCAGCGGGATTACGGTAAGGTCAGACGACTGCTGGAAGATATCCCCGGTGTAGAGAATGTGCTCCGGGCAGTCCCTGGCGGTCCAGCGAGATTGATGGACACATCCTCCTTAAGGTTGTAAGACTCTCGTTAGAAAGCTCAGGGCAGGCTCCACTGATCCTGTACAGCCCCCCAGAAACCGTTATAATCACCTTTGGGTTTTAGCCCGTTGTTTTAACAATTTTGCAGACCACGGAGACTGCTATGCTGATTACTGTTCTCTTCATCATTGCCCTGGGATTTTTGATCCTGATCCATGAGCTGGGGCATTTCCTTGCCGCCAAGGCGGTGGGTATCCCGATCCAGGAATTTGGGATCGGCTTCCCCCCAAAGATGCTGACCCTGTTCAAAAAATGGGGGACTGAATTTACCCTCAACTGGCTGCCGATCGGCGGATTTGTGCGCGCCAGGGAACGGGCTGATGATAACGATGTGCCGGATGAGATGCTAGCCGCCAAACCCTGGCGGCGGATCATTTTCCTCCTTGCGGGTTCAACAGTCAATATCCTTTTCGCCATTCTGATCATGGCGACCAATGACTATGCCGTCCGCAAACGGATCGACCATGTGCTCATTGAGAGTATCGATCAGGGTTCACCCGCCGAGATAGCCGGTATGGAAAATGGTGACCAGATCACTGCTGTCAATGGAGAGGAAATTTTCACCTCCATGGCCCTGGTCACCGCGATCAACGAGAATATGGGCACTGAGATGGACCTGACCATCTTCCGGGACGGCGAAACTTTCGCCACAGCCCTGACACCGCGCACGCCGGACCAATTCAATCCGCAAGAAGAAGGCTCGATCGGCGTGAGGGGCATTTACGACCCCACAGATGTAACCTATGTACAAGCCCTGACCAATACCACCATTGGCTTCTACTACCTCACGCTGGGGATCTTCGATCAGGCTATGGAACTGGTCGGGCTGGTGCCGATGCGCAATATCCTCGAGGACAGCATCAGCAATGATATCTCCGGTCCAACTGAAGTCGCCGGGTCGAATACCATCTGGTACCTGGCATCGATCTCATTCTCCCTGGGGATCCTGAACCTCTTCCCGGTGCCGATCTTTGACGGCGGGAAGATCCTGTTTGCTCTCTGGGAGATGCTCACCCGCAAGCGTGTCCCAATCAATGTGTATTACATCCTTAATATGGCCAGTCTGGGAGCCGTGCTGCTGCTGATGGTCTATATCAATGTCCGGGATATCATCAATCCAATCATCGGAGCCGTTACCCAGACCCCGATTCCGTAATGGAGGCTCATGATGAGTGATGATTTTGATCTGTACGATCCGGATGAAATGGAAGAGCCTATCGACTTCAACGAAGTCATGGATGCTTTCCTGGATGACGAAACCACCTTTCCGCCCCGGTATTTATCCCGCCTGTCCGGGCTTGAATCGCTGGAACTGGACCAATTCATCGACACCTGGTCAAATGCCTCCCAGCCCCGACGAAACCGCTTGCTGGAAGACCTGGAAGTCCTGGCGGATGATCTCCTCCACCTGGATTTTGACCAGATCTTTCGCCTTGGGCTGAATGAAACCAGCGCTCATACCCGCCAATTGGCAATCCGCGCCCTGTGGGAATGCCCGGACACCGACCTGATCGACAAATTCACTTCAATGCTGCTGGATGACCCTGAAACTGATGTGCGCGCCCAGGCCGCCCGCGGATTGGGCCGATTTATATACCGGGCGGAGATCGAGGAGATCAACCCGGCCTTGGGCGGGAAGATCGCCGATCAGCTTTTAACCCTTTTCCGGGCAGATCCACCTGAAGCCCTCAAACGGGGTATCCTCGAAGGGATTGGTTTCAGCAGTGACCCGCAGGTGACCAAGCTGATCGAATCTGCCTTTGATATGGAACAGGAAGACTGGCTGGTGAGTGGCCTGATCGCCGCCGGGCGGTCTGCCAATGACCAGTTCATCCCCCAAGTGATCGAGCACCTGAACCACGATTCTCCTGATGTACGGAGGGAGGCGGTGGAAGCCTCCGGTTTGCTCAGCGCACAGCAAGCGGCTACCCACTTGCTCCACCTGATCGACGACCCGGAAGAAGAGATCAAGTTCGCAGCCATCTGGGCGCTTTCCGAGATCGGCGGTTTGGATGCGCGTGCCGCCCTCGAGAGCTTGATCAAGAACGCCGAAGATGAAGACGAGATCGAGTTCATCGCCGATGCAATGGAAAACCTGGACTTTACGGAAATGGCCCTGAATTTTGACCTCTTCGACCTTTCTGAGGACGACCTCATCGAGGATGACCTCACCAATATGCTGGATGACACCGACGACTAACTCGAGGCCCTATGACCGGATTGATCCCACTCTTCAACGCCAATCTGCTGCCGATCCTGATCACTGCCGGGTTAGGATTCCTGCTCTCCAGGACGATCGACCTCAATCCCAAGACAGTCTCACGGATCACTTTCTATTTATTCAGCCCAGCCCTGGTCTTCACAATCTTCCTGAACAGCGAGCTGACCTCATCAGAAATCTTACGGATGGCCGGGTTTGCCTTCACCGCCACCCTTAGCGTGGGCCTGATCGCCTTGATCCTCGCCAGACTGATCGGCTTTGAACGCAAACTGATCATCGCGATTGTGCTGACCACCTTATTGGTCAACGCCGGTAACTACGGCATGTCGCTGAACGAATTTGCATTTGGGCAGGAAGCCCTGGCCTATGCCAGTATTTATTTTGTCACTTCCAGCATCATGGTCACCACCCTGGGGGTTATGGTTGCCTCAATGGGGAAGGCCTCCATTGGGCAATCGCTGCTCAACATTCTCAAATTCCCGGCACTCTACGCCCTGATCATCGCAATCATCCTCAACCAGACCGGGGTAGTTCTGCCCCTGTCACTGGACCGGGCGATCACCAAACTAGCGGGGGCAGCGATCCCCTCCATGCTGGTGTTGCTGGGGATGCAGTTGGGCACCGCAAAATTAAACCAACATATCGGTGCGGTCGCCCTTGCAGTGGTCATGCGCATGTTCATCAGCCCGTTCGTTGCCCTGGGACTCAGCCAGCCATTCGGGCTGGAAGGCGCAGCCCTGCAAGCCGGCGTCACCGAGTCCTCCATGCCCACGGCGGTGATGACCACGATCCTCTCAACTGAGTTCGATGTCGAAGCCTCGCTGGTCTC
Source organism: uncultured Chloroflexia bacterium (assembly GCA_963722735.1). Taxonomy (GTDB): domain Bacteria; phylum Chloroflexota; class Anaerolineae; order Anaerolineales; family UBA11579; genus UBA11579. The sequence goes on along the minus strand of CAVROH010000015.1, from coordinate 209,859 downwards.
TACAATTGTGACCATTACCACCTTGCTCAGCCCGCTGACATTGACGCCCTTGATCGCTTATCTGGGGGGTTGATGAAAGCCAGATCGTTTGCCTTACTGGTTTTATCTCTATTGATCCCCTTGCTGACCGCCCCGGTCCACGCCCAGCAATCCAGCCCGATCAGCAATTTGCGGGCAGCCCACGAATTTGGCAGCCAGATCGAGTTTTTTGCTGACCTGTCCACCGAAACGGAATTTACTGAGGCATACCTCACCTTCCAATCCACCTCCAGCGGCCAGAGTATCGTCCTCTCGGCCGAAATGCTAGGTTCCGGTTTGCTGACCGCCAGGTATGAACACGCCACCCAAAACCCGCTGCCCGCCTTCTCCCGGCTGACCTTCTGGTTCACCCTGAAATTGACAGACGGCAGCACGATCGAGAGCGAGAGAACCACCTACCTGTTCAGTGATAACCGCTTTGAATGGCAGTCCCATTCGCTAGGGGAAAATTCGGATGTCAACTGGGTGGAAGGCGATTTTTCGCTAGGCCAGTCGGTTTCGGATGTGGTCTACCAGCACAAATCGAACTTCAACCGCTACCTGGATCTGCCCTACCCGGAAGAACTGCACATCTACATCTACCCAACCACCTCGGCTTTCCGGTCCGCTTTGGAGTTTAGCCAGATCCCCTGGGCTTCGGGACATGCCAACCCGGACCAGAACACGATCCTGGTGGCAATCCCCATCGGATTCGACCAGCAATTGGACATCCAGCGCCAGATCCCGCATGAGATCGCCCACATCCGGCTGGCGCTCTACCTGGGTGGGAGCACCGATCCGCTGCCAACCTGGTTCAATGAGGGAATCGCCTCGCTGGCGGAGAACTTCACCGCCCCGGAATACTGGCAGATCCTGCAAACCGCCTTCCAGACCGGTGACCTGATCCCGCTGGAGACGCTGTGCGAGAGCTTCCCCTATTCCAATGATGATGCCGCCCTGGCGTATGCCCAGTCGGAATCCTTCGTCCGTTATCTGGAAAATCGCTACGGAAAGGCTGGACTGCAAGCCCTGCTGGAGGCATATAAACAGGGACAGACCTGCCAGAACGGCGTGCAGGTCGCACTGGGCAGCAGCCTGGAGCGGCTGGAGGCGGACTGGCATAAAGAGACCTTCAACAGCGGGGGCGTGCCGAGATCAGTTGGGGCGATCCTGACCTGGGTAGTGCTGCTGGTGATCCTCTTTGCTGCCCCAATCATCATGCTCCTGGTCACCAGCCGGCGAAAAGGAGGCAGCCAATGAGTGAAACTGAACATTTACGCCTGCACGCGATCATTTCCGGGCGGGTACAGGGAGTCGGCTTCCGCGGCTTCACCGCTACCACTGCACAGCGGATCGGCCTGACCGGCTGGGTGCGCAACAAGGTCAACGGCACAGTGGAGACCGTCGCCGAGGGCAATCAGACCCAACTGGATACTTTTATCCGCCAGATCAGCGCCGGGCCAGGGCCTTCTTATGTCGATAATGTTGAGATCCAATGGCTGGATGCCACCGGTGAGTTCACCAACTTCCAGATCCGCTGGATGGGGTAATCCCCGCAGCCGCTAGAATTCCCGCTTCCCCACTTCCTCTGCCATCCGGTTAACCTGACCGGCTTCATCGCGCCATACCAGGGCGTTGTAACCCTGCGCCGCTGAGACCACCTGCCCAAATGCCGCCCCGATCCCCAGCAGCTCTCGCAGAGTTGTAAGATAGCTGCGATACTCGCTCCCCTTGACATTTGCATTCGAATACGGATTCAGATTGCCAAATTGGGTGATGAAGATCAGCTTATCGGGATAGCGGTCACGGATCTGCTGGTAACTACGCCCGAAGTCCAGAGCTTTCATCGCCCCCTCGCTGTTCCAATAGCAGTGCACCCCCAGCCAGTCCGCCCCCATCATCGCCTGGTCAGCGCCATCCAGAAAGACCTCGGCATCCATGCGCTGGCCGGAGACCTGTCCGCCAGGTGAAACCCCGGGGAAGCCAAATTGGGCATCGGGGAATTGGGGCCGAAGACTGGAGACTGCCTCCGTCCACCATTCGCCAAACCCCTCCCCTGAAGTCCAGGCGGTGCGCCAGCCGTTCTGCTGTAGATTAGGAGCATGGCCGATCTGGAAAAACTGGATCCCGAGTTTGGACAGCCGATAGAGATCGGGGTAGGCCATCTCAGCCCACTGCCGCCCGCTGACCGGCGTCCCATTCAGGGGCAGATTGATCCTCGCCAGCAGGAAGATCTCAGGGTTGCCTCCCCGCAATCGTTGAATGGTCTCGTTGGGGGTATAGTTGTAAATCGTCACCGCCTCGATACGGGCTTGTTCTATAACGGTGAAATCAGCTTCCTGCATCGTGCCACCGATGCGGCTGTTCAGCCCCACCAGGCAAGGCCGGGACCAGGCATACACATCCAATCGCCTGGATGCAGGATCCATCCCCAGCGCCTCCAGCACCTCCGCCTCCTGGTGCGGGTACACAAAGAAGGGCGTGGGGTCGATAATATCCAGCGGGTAATCGGTTTCGCCCCGCTGGCTGGCCCCGTCCTTCTTCAGGGTCAGGTGCAGGTGGTTGCCGGTCGAGTTGCCGCTGGAATCTGCCCGGCCGATCAACTGGCGGGCTTTGACCTGCTCCCCCACCTTGACTAGCACCTTCTCCAGGTGGGCGTAGATCGTGCGGTAACCGGTGGCATGCCGGATGCGTACATGCACGCCGTAATTGTGCTCGTTATGCCCATCTTCAACTAAATAGACCTCACCCTCGGCGCAGGCGTACACATTGGCGCCATGTGGGGCGCGGATATCGATCCCCTCATGTCCGGGCAGCCCGTAGCTGGCATACAGCTCAGGGTTAGCGCCAAAAGGCTGCAGCACAGTATCGTAATCAGTCGGCCAGAAGAGGTATAAACGGTCTTTGGGATAGCGGGGCAGGGCATCCTGCCCATCATCTTCACCGATCAGCCTGCCATAGGGCTTTCCGCTGCGGATGCGCTCATCGAGCATTTCAACCAGCTTGAACTGCGAGTCAGTGCGGATATAGTCGATCAGCAGATCGGGATAGGACCGTTTCAGCCAGCGGAGGATATCGCCTTCCTTCGGATACCCATTCTGTACGGCGATCACTGAGACCACCTGCTGGCCGGCCAGTTTCCCCGGATCGGGGTTGATGCCCACACCAAAATGAAGCGCGTATTTCTGCACCGCCCGCACCCATTTGTAATAATCCTGCCGGGGAAGCAGCAGTACGTGGCCCTTCGCCATCAGCGCTCCCCTCCGGAGAAGCCCAGTCCTCGCTCTTTCATCGAGACATAGCCGCCCCTGGCCGATGATCAGATGATCGAGGACTTCAATTTCCATCAATTTGCCGGCTTCGACCAGGCGTTTGGTGATGGCGATGTCTTCCGGACTGGGGGTCGGGTCACCGCTGGGATGGTTGTGCACCACCAATACGCTGGCAGCGTTGATCCGCACCGCGGGGTGAAGACCTCCGAGACTCGCACCACCGAAGCATTCAGCGAGCCGCGGTACACCTCCCGGATCTCAATCACCCGGTTGCGGGTATCGAGGAGGATCACCCTGAGATGTTCCTTCTCCAGCGCCTGCATCTCAAACTGCACCAGGGCAGCCGCATCCTCCGGGGCTGTTGATTGAGGGACGTTCTTCCGGGTCTTCCAGAGACAGACGGCGGCCCAATTCGATAGCGGCCTTCAGGGTAGAGACCTTAGCCTCCCCCAGGCCGTGTTCCTCAATCAGCATGGCATAATCCGCACGGTGCAAGCCGCGGATCCCGCCATATTTGTTCAGCAGCCGCTGCCCGACCTGGACGGCATTCTCGCCCTCGACTCCCACCCGCAACAGGATGGCGATCAACTCGGCATTGCTGAGTGCCTGCGGACCCAACCGGGCCAGGCGCTCGCGCGGCCTGTCGGAGGATTCCAAATCCCGGATGCGGTAGCTATTCGGCTTCGATTCTTTCATCTCATCCCCCTAAACCATCTTCATCTGGCGGGCAAAGGAGATCAATTCCCGCTGCCCGTTCTTCCATATCGGGATGGGTGGAGAACAACTCATCCAGCGTGAAACCATCATCCTTGCTTGCAGCCATCTGCTTTACAGCGTGACGGATATCGTCCATGCTGGGGTTCTGAGGGGCAAGCTCCAGAAAAGCGAGCACTTCCAGTGCGGCAGTCAGATCGCCGCAGGAGAGCAGGCCGATCCGGTCAGCGCTGAGTTCTTTCATCCGGGAGTAATTCAGCAGCAGGAACTGGAACAATATCCCCAACAAGCTGCCCTGGAAGGCATTATCCGCCTGGTAGGCCAGCACCCGCAGCCAACTATGCCCCAGACCGATATGACCCAACTCGTGCCCGACGACGAACTTGCGGTGCGCCTCCCCGCGGATCGACGTCCACAGCCCCTGATTGACGATCAGGAAATCCTTGCCGAAATCGCTGGCTGAGGCGTTTATCTGGTTGGTTGGGTTGAGATAGATCTCCAGATCCCGCATATGCCACTGCCGGCGCAACCCGTGGACCAGGTTGTACAGATCAGGGAGGTTGTGCCCATCCACGCGGTGATACCTGTCCAGGCTGGGGTTGTTGAGCAGATTGATCGACAGCCAGGCAAAGCCGATCCCTAGCAGGAACAGGCCGCAGCCAAAGGTAACCGTAACGAAGAACAGCGAGGCGGCCAGGCCGATGCCAAAGGTGACAAAGGCAGCAGTTTTCTCTTTTGGATGGCGGTATTTTTTCATAGATTTGGCTCAAATCTGGGTGAAGATTACAATTCCAAGGATACTCTGAAACGATGCATGAAGCAAGCCATAATCCAGTGATTAGTGAACACGTGCCTAGGGAGTAGGAACAAACATTTTTGATCCAGCTTGGGATTGGTGCGCAGAGATAACATCAGGAATATATAACACGAAAAAAACAATCAAATGACTAAATAATCTTCTGCTTGACTACCTATCCCACCTAGTGTATAGTCCGATTTGTGAACAAAAAGAAACTGGCACTCTTTGCCGTAGCCCTGATCCTGGTGTCGCTGGCCTGCCGGATGGACCGGATCTTGAACCCCGCTTTGCCGACTTACACCCCTACCGTCGGGATCACCCCCACACCGACCCAAATCCCCACCCCCACCCCGATCCCCACGCCTGAGCCGGGTGCACGCATCCACACCGGGGATCTGGCCTTTGCCAATGGGGATTGGGATCTGGCGCTGCAGGAATATGCGCGTGCCCTGGATGGCACCACCGAGAACGAGGTCAAAGCCGGGGCCATGCTGGGGCTGGCACGCACCTACCTCCAGACCGGGCAGATCCAGGCGGCGGCCGATACCCTGGCGCAGGCGATCGGCACCTACCCGGAAGTCAATAGTCTGGCCGACCTGTATTTCACCCAGGGGCAGGTACAACAGACCATGGGAGAGGCAGCCGCGGCTTCAGAATCCTATCTGCGCTACATGCAGTTGCGCCCGGGTCTGATCGACGCCTACATCCACGAACGCCTGGGCAACAATCACATGACCACCGTGGAATACCAGGCAGCCATCGACAGCTACATCCTCACCCTGCAATCGGACTTCATCGGCGACGGCTTCTACTTCAACCTGCGCATCGGGGACGCCTACCTGGCAATGGGTGATCTCTCTACCGCCCTGGTGACCTTTGAAGATGTCTCCCAGCGCACCCAGAACGATTACCAGAAAGCCGAAGCACTGCGCAAGATGGGCGATATCCTCATCCAGTTGGGATCGGAAGAACAGGGCTATGCCGCCTATACACAGACAGTGGAGAACTACCCGCTGGCCTACGATTCCTATCTGGCCCTGGTCAGCTTGCTGGATGCCGGACAGCCGGTCAAGGACCTCAACCGGGGGCTGATCAACTACTTTGTGCAGCAATACGGGCTGGCAGTAGAGGTATTTGTCCGCTACCTGCGTGAGAACCCAAATAACCATTCCGATATCGCCCATTACTATCTGGGATTAGCCTACCGCAATCTGGGCGAACACGCCAAGTCGATCGAAGCCTGGCAGGCTGTTATCGATGATCATGTCAACGACCGCAACTGGGCCAACGCCTACGACGAAATGGCCTACACCCAGGATGTTTTCCTGAGCAAACCCGATAGCGCCATCGACACCTATCTGGAATTTGTGGACCGCTCTCCCCTGGACGCGCGTGCCCCGGAGTTCCTGTTCTATGCTGCCAGGGTAGCCGAACGTTATAATGACCTCAAGACCGCTGCCAACCTGTGGGAGCGGATCGGTACCCAGTTTTCCACCTCCTCGTACGCTTTTGAGGGACTCTTCCAGGCTGGGATCACCCGCTACCGGACTGGGCGAATACCAGAACGCGATCAGCACCCTCCAGTCTTCCCTGGGCGTGACCGCCACCCCCACCGATCAAGCTGCCGCCTACTTCTGGATTGGAAAGACCTACCAGAAATGGGGCTATCCCGAGGAGGCCAACGATGCCTGGCTGCAGGCCAGCACCAGCGACCCGACCGGCTATTACAGTGAGCGGGCCAAAGACCTGATCAATGGCAAAGAGCCTTTCGACTTGGTGGCCCGCTCCCTGACACCGATCGATCCGTTGAGCGAGAAAGCCGAGGCGATCACCTGGATGTGCACGATCTTCAGCATCCCGATCACTGAAGACCTCACCGACCCCACCCCGCTGTTCTCAGACCCGCGGATGGTGCGCGGCGCAGAACTGTGGCGCCTGCACCTCTATGAAGATGCCCGCCGGGAGTTCGAGTCCTACCGGTTGTCCATTCTGGATGACCCAGCCCAGACCTTCCGGCTGGCAAACTACCTGGTCGAGATCGGGCTGTACCGCTCCGGGATCATCGCCAGCCGCCAGGTGCTCAATCTGGCCGGGATGGATGACGCCGGCACTCTGACCGCTCCCCCCTGGTTCAATCATCAGCGCTTTGGGCTGTACTACCGCGATCTGGTACAGGCTGCCGGCGAGGAATACGGCTTCGATCCCCTCTTCCTGACCAGTGTGATGCGCCAGGAGAGCCTCTTTGAGGGCTTTGTCACTTCCACCGCCGGTGCCCGCGGCTTGATGCAGGTCATTCCCACTACAGGGGAAGAAATCTCCCGCTATCTGAACTGGCCGCCCAACTACACCGATGACGACCTGTACCGCCCGGCGGTCAGCATCCCCTTCGGAGCCAGCTACCTCAACCGCCAGCGGGCCTACTTCAACGGGGATATCTATGCCGCCCTGGCCGCCTACAATGGCGGCCCCGGCAACGCAGCCAAATGGCTGGCCCTGGCAGACGGGGACATGGACCTCTTCGTAGAGGTAATCCGCTTCTCGGAGACCCGCGATTACATCCGCCACATTTATGAGCTGCACGAGATCTATTCAAATCTGTACGAGAGGGAAAACCAGTGAACGGGAAACCAGGCGCCAAGTAATCAGGATTATCTAACAAAAGTGAGCCCTCGCGAAGAGGGCTCCTGTTTTTTTACTTATCTTTGGGATGTTCCCCGGGTGCCTGAGTGCCTCGTTACTCGGTGCCTGATTCCACCTGAGGCGCTTCCTCCACGATCGGGCGGGTCTCCAAAGACCACAAATAGACCTGATCGAATCGGTCGGCGGGGTCATACAGCGGTCCGAGCTGCACACCCTGCACCTGCTGGTCGATCGGGTAGTTGTAGATCTTGGTAAACAGCGGCAGGGCAGGAAGTTCGTTGGAGAAATGGATCTGGAAATTGCGGTACATTCTGGCGCGCTCCAACCGGTCCGGAGTCACCCGGGCACGTTCCAGATATTCGCTCGCCCGGCGGTCGTTCCACTGGGAGAAGTTCTGCCCGCTGGCAGCCATGGCCTGGTGCCAGAACGGATAGGGGTCCGGATCGGGGGAATTATACAACGCCAGGTCTACCAGGGCAGCCTCATAATTGCGCGGACCAAGGTAATCGCGGTAAATGGCGTCGGCAGGTATCGGGATGATATTCACCCCCACCCCGACAGCCGCCCAATAGTCCCGGATCATCTCTGCCAGCACCTGGTACTCAGGTTTATCGGTATAGATCATATCGAATGAAAGGCGCACGCCGTCCTTCTCCCGGATCAGGCTGCTGTCTGCGGGCAGGCCGTATCCACCGGCGCGCAGCATCTTGACTGCCTCTTCGGGATTGAAGTCATAGGCCTCCGTCTCCCCAAAATACGCCCACGAACCCATCATGATCGGTGAATTAGCCAGTACCGCTTGCCCCTCCATGGCCTGATCGATCATCCAGGAACGGTTGAGGGCGGTCATCATCGCCTGGCGAAAAACAATATCCTTGAAGAAAGCCGGATATTCCTCTCCAAGATTGAACAACACCATCGCCATCTCGGGCACGCGCACCGAGAAAATGTTCAGGTTTGGTTCCGCCAGGACTGCGTCCAGGTCTTCCGGATCGACAGCGCCGATCCCCAGGATCTCGCCGGCCTGGTAGGCTTTCAGCGCTTCGGCTGACGAGTCAAAATAACGCATCACGATCTGTTCGATCAGCGGTTCGCCCATGTAATAGTCCGGGAAGGCTTCCAACACCACGGCGGTGATCTTGCCATTCTCGCTGCGCAGGTCGGCGACCTGGTAAGGACCAGAACCGATCGGCAGCAGGTTAAACGGGTCGTTGATCATCTCCTGCGGGGATTTCCCCTCCAGCATGTGCTTCGGCAGGATGCCGAAGGAGAGATAATCCATGAAAGGGGCATAGGGTTCCGGCAATTTGAACTGCAGGTTGAGGGCGTCAAAAGCCGTCACCTGCACCGAGTTCCACAGGGCGCGCACATCAGCCGGGACCGGCATCTCACCGTTGCGCATCAGACTGATGGTGAAGAGCACATCGGCAGTGGTCACGGGCATGCCGTCGTGCCAGAGGGCTTTTTCCCGGAGCTGCACATTGTAGATGTCCCCGATCACCGAAACGCCAAAGGATTCCGCCAGTTCCGGCTGAGGATTGCCCCACGAGTCGAAGCGGATCATACGGCTGAAGACCAGCCGGTTGACATCCTGATCCACCTGATTGTAATCATCCAGCAGGGGATTGAAGCGGATCGGCTCGCCAATCAAGCCCTTCCACATACACCCCGCCCTGTTGTGCAGCGGGTTCGATGATCTGAGTGATCGTCTCTCCCACCTGGGATTGGCTCAACAGCACCAGGGCCACTGCCACCAGTGCGATCACTGCAATCAAAATCTGCCATCTGAAGTTCTTCATAAGGTTATCTTACCGCGCTTGGTGGAATTATCCTATATCAAAAACCGTATTTTCCCAAGATACACAAAAGGGACCTCGCAGCACTCCCGAAGCATTTGCCAGAGCATCCCTTGATGTGGTTAGTTCTTGAGTATTGTAATTAGCCGGTAATTGCGACTGTGATGATCGCCAGGAGGAAGAAGATCACGCTCAGCACGATCGTGGCGTTGAAAAGGGTCTTTTCAAGGCCGCGGCGGGCGGAAAATACGCCACCGGTGTCAGCGCCGACCAGACCACCCAGACCGCCGCCCTTGCTCTGTAGAACAACACTGACGATCAGTGCAATTGACGTTATAATCAAGGCAATATCCAAAAAGGTTTCCATCATTGCTCCTTATCAGCTTACAGGCACCATAAGGGAGTTCGCATGGTATCCCAAACAGGCGGATTATACCGTTTAGAAGGTGATTCTGTCAAACGATACCACTTCTTTGGTTAATCCTCCAGGTATGTTGTTAAGGCTGAGATTGTTATGATAACCCCTTCCCCTATGCAAAAACTGGAAGCATCGGGAAGAGTTGGTTGAACCAGCTAAATACCTGCTGATTATGACCGGGATAGGGTTATAGGACACACACATGCACGAAATCACCATTAACCTGCACATGCACACCCTATACTCCGACGGCACCGGCCTGCATACCGACCTGGCCAAGGCCGCCATCAAGGCCGGGTTGGACGCGATGATCGTCACCGACCACAATATCTGGGTGCAGGGCGTGGAAGGATATCACGGGGAAGACGACCAGAAGGTGCTGATGCTGATCGGCGAGGAAGTCCACGACCAGGCGCGTGACCCACAAAAGAACCACCTGCTGGTATTTGGCGCAGAGAGCGAACTGGCCACCTTATGCCCCCGATCCGCAGAATCTGATCAACCAGGTGAGGGAAGCCGGGGGGATCTGCTTCCTGGCCCACCCGGTCGACCCGCCAGCGCCAAAATTCGGCCAGGGCGACCTCTCCTGGGTCAGCTGGGATGTGAACGGGTTTACCGGAATCGAGCTGTGGAACTCGATGACCGAGTTCAAATCGCTGCTGACCGGCTATCTGCCGGCGATCCGCTATGCGTTCAATTTTGAGCAAGGTCGCCCACGGCCCCTTCCCGAGACGCTCAAAATGTGGGATGAACTGCTCGCCAAGGGCAACACCGGTGGTGGCGGTTGGCGGCTCGGATGCGCACGCCATGAACGGCTCGCTCGGGCCGATCAACAGGGTGCTGTTCCCCTACGAGAACCATTTCCGGGCGATCAATACCCATCTGCTGCTGCTAACCGCTGACCGGGGAACCTGGCCCAGGACAAGAAGATGATCTACCAGGCGCTGGCAGCCGGGCATGCCTTCATCGGCTACGACCTGCCGGCCCCCACCAAAGGATTCCGCTTCACCGCTCACACTGAGGAGCAGACCTACTTGATGGGCGATCAGATCGAAGCCGGGGACCAACCACCCTGCAGGTCAAGCTCCCCCAGGCGGCCGAATGCCATCTGCTCAAGGATGGCGAGATCATCCGCACGCACGCAAAGCGGGAAACCATGGTGCACAAAGTCGAAGCGCCTGGCGTCTACCGCGTGGAAGCATATATTCACTTCAAAGGTAAACGACGGGGTTGGATCTTCAGCAATCCGATTTATGTGGGATAATCAAAATAATTATTGGTAGCCATCTTCACTTTAGGAGAAAAAAATGAAACGGATGATGAGAATATTACTTTTATTGTTGCTGCTCTCGTTTGCATGCTCGCAAACCACTGAAAGCGGAGATGAAATCGCCACATCAGTGGCGGAGACCCTGGCAGCCGCCCAACCCGCAGTGACAGACACACCTGAGAATCCCTACAACACCGGGGATGTGGAAGTCGGCCTGTGCTTTCCCAGTGAGGGCATCCCGCCGATGATAGTTTACCTGGAGAATGCCAACACTCATGAGGTCACCGTGGTGCCGACCGTGCAAAATCAGCCGCCGATGACCCTGGCAGTTCCTGAAGGAACCTACGTAGCCTATGCCTGGCTGCCTGACTTTGTCTACGGCGGATCTTACTCCCAGTCTGTACCCTGTGGATTGAGCATCAGTTGTAACGATCACTCTCTGATCCAATTCCAGGTGGTCGCCAATCAGACAACTACCGGGGTAGAGATCTGCGACTGGTATACGGATGCTGGCGATATCCCCTTCCCTCCGGGCACAAACCTCTCCCAATATTTCGGCAGTATCAGCGGGAACCTGGGCTACCCATCTGAGAGCATTCCGCAAATGACCGTGGTCGCCACCAACACGGTGACCCAACAGTATTATTTTGTGGAAACAACCCTCAATCAAGGCAGCTACATCATCGAAAACCTGCCCCCAGGAGATTACACCGTGGTGGCTTACCCACAGGGAGATGAAGAAGGCGGCGGATACTCCAAATTTGTGCCCTGCGGACAGAGCGTGGAATGCACCGATCACTCCCTGATTCTGGTAACCGTCACCATCGGGCAGGATACCCCTGGTGTAGACCCAGTAGATTTCTACGCCTCGGGCGCATTTCCAGACAATCCGGCCAACTAAAGGACGCAAACCTGTGGTTTGCTCATAGATGGACGAAGATGGGCGGGGCGTTTGCCCCGCCCATCTTCGTCAAATCCCTGTACGTAATAGGGCATTTGTTCTATAATATAGGTCGTTCTCGATCCCTTCGCATTCATTCAATAATTACATAATTTTATGCATAAGGAATATCATGAAACAATTTGTATTGCATGCACCCTACAAGCCAACCGGCGACCAACCTCAGGCAATCAAAGAGCTAACCGAAGGGCTTAACCAGGGTCAACAGCATCAGGTATTATTGGGCGCCACAGGCACCGGCAAGACCTTCACCATGGCCAATATCATCGAGCAGACCCAGCGCCCTGCCCTGGTGATCGCCCACAACAAGACCCTTGTCGCCCAACTGTACGCCGAGTTCAAGGAGTTCTTCCCCGAGAACGCCGTGGAATACTTCACCTCGTATTACGACTACTACCAGCCGGAGGCTTACGTCCCTCGGCGCGACCTGTACATCGAGAAAGAGACCGACATCAACGAGGAGATCGAGCGCCTGCGTCTTGCGGCGACCACCTCCCTGATGTCGCGCAAGGATTGCATCATCGTCGCCTCAGTATCGTGCATCTACGGTCTGGGCAACCCGGAAGCCTACGGCAAGGTCGTCATCCACCTCAAGGTTGGCGAGGCCATCCGGCGCAACTTCCTCCTGCGGCGGCTGGTGGAGATCCACTACTCCCGCAACGACATCGACCTGGCTCCCGGCGCTTTCCGGGTACGCGGCGACACCCTCGATCTCGTCCCCGCCTACCAGGACAAGACCGGCTACCGCATCACATTCTTCGGTGATGAGGTCGAGCGCATCGTCGAGATGAACATGCTCACCGGCGAGATTTTAGAGGAATTGGGCGAGGTCTCGATCTTCCCCGCCAAACACTTCATCACCGATGAAGACAAACTCCGCTCCGCCCTGGGCACTATCGAGTCCGAACTGGAAGGGCAGTTGGCGCATTTCAAGAGTAGCCAGATGCTGCTGGAAGCCCAACGGTTGGAGCAGCGCACGCGTTACGACCTGGAGATGTTGCGCGAGACCGGCTCCTGCTCCGGGGTGGAGAACTATTCCCGCCACCTCGACCAGCGCCCGTCCGGCACCCATCCCTGGACACTCATCGACTACTTCCCGCCAGACTTCCTGCTGTTCATTGACGAATCCCACATGACCGTACCGCAGATCCGCGGGATGTACAACGGTGACCAATCGCGCAAGTCCACCCTGGTGGAATATGGCTTCCGTCTGCCCTCTGCCATGGACAACCGTCCGTTGAAGTTCGACGAGTTCGAAGAATACATCGGTCAGGTGATCTATACTACCGCCACCCCCGGCCCCTATGAGCTGGAACATGCCGCCCAGGTAGTCGACCAGGTCATCCGCCCCACCGGGTTGGTCGACCCCGAAGTAGAGGTCCGCCCGATCGAGGGTCAGATCGATGACCTGATCGGCGAGATCAAGCAGCGCATCGAGGTTGGCGAGCGCGCCATCGTGACCACCCTCACCAAACGAATGTCTGAGGACCTGGCCGACTACCTGCTGGAGATGGGCATCAAAGTCCACTACCTTCATTCGGAGGTGGACACCCTCGAACGCATCGGCATATTGCGCGACCTGCGCATGGGTGTCTTCGATGTCGTCGTTGGGATCAACCTATTGCGCGAGGGCCTCGACCTGCCAGAAGTCTCGCTGGTGGCAATCCTGGATGCCGACAAGCAAGGCTTCCTTCGCTCGCAGACTGCCCTGATCCAGACCATCGGCCGCGCCGCCCGGCATGTCAGCGGGCGGGTGATCATGTATGCCGACAAGATCACCGATGCAATGAAAGCAGCCATCGACGAGACCAATCGCCGCCGCGAGATCCAGCGCGCCTACAACCAGAAGCACAATATCGAGCCGATCAGCATCATAAAAGCGATCCGCGACCTGACCGACCGGGTCAGCATCAGCCAGGTGGCTGAATCTTCCGCCGCGTATGAGACCGGCCAGCCCGGTCCGCTGCCAAAGAAAGAACTGCGGAGCATGGTCGAGACGCTGGAGTCACGCATGCGCCAGGCGGCTGCCGACCTGCAGTTCGAGCAGGCCGCCATGCTGCGCGACCAGATCTATGAGCTGCGCACCATCCTGGCGGAGGACGAATCCCTCAAACCCTGGGAGAAGATCAAGGTGCTTGCCGGGCAGGATTACCCATAGAAATTCATAATTTGCGCATTTCTTCTTCACAACTTCTTCACAACTCTGATTTACAATCAGAGCATCAAATCTTATCGATTGAAAGGTGAAGATATGAAGAAAATTGTTATTCTCACAGTGGTTGTTGCCATCCTGGCAGCTCTGACCGTTGGTGTTGTCATCGCCCAAACCGATCCCCCCGGTAACCCCGTACCGGGCGACTGCCCTAACTGCGATGGAAGCTCGCAATATAACGGACAGGGAAGCCGCGGCAGCGGGTATATGTCTGAGTACATGCACGCCGCCATGGCTGAAGCCCTCGGGATTCCGGTGGAAGAATTCGAAGCCCGCATGGCCGCCGGCGAAGGCTTTTATGCTATCGCCATGAGCCAGGGCTTCGACCTGGACTCCTTTTTCGATCTGCATCTCAACGCCCGCCGGATCGCTCTGGAAAACGCCTTCGCAGACGGCCTGTTCTCCGAAGAGCAGTTCAACTGGATGTTGGAGAGATTCCAAGGTCAGGGCGGCGGTGGAAACGGGATGCACGGCCGTGTAAACAATAATGGCAGCTTCTCTGGCGGCGGACGCCCCGGAGGCTGCATGCAGCCCCCCGATCTTTCCTCCCCAACAGAGTAAGGTTGCCTGCACCAATAGATGGGTGGCGGAACTTCCGCCACCCATTTGCTTTGAATAACTTTACTGCGCTATAATTTTGATATGAATAAAATCCTGATCATTGAAGATGAAACCGAACTGGTGAAGGTCCTCAGGTCTTATCTGGAGAAAGCCGGATTTGAGGTCACAGCCGAATTCAGAGGAGACTCTGGTCTGGAAACCTGGAAAAGCATCAAGCCAGACCTGGTGATCCTTGACCTTAATCTGCCCGGCATGGATGGGCTGGACATTGCCCGAGAGATCCGGCGCGAGGGAGATACCCCGATCATCATGGTTACAGCCCGGGTGGAAGAGACCGACAAATTGATCGGACTGGAACTCGGCGCTGATGACTATGTCACCAAGCCATATTCACCCCGCGAGGTGGTTGCCCGGGTACGGACGGTGCTGCGCCGCGCCAACCGGCAACCTGAGCCAAAAACCCAGATCATCCGCACCGGTGACCTGGAGATCGATCCGGAAGCGCACACCGTCCAGCGCGGCGGCTTGGAGATTGATCTCACCCCAACCGAATTCAACCTGCTGGCGACCCTGGCAGGAGCTCCAGGGCGGGTGTTTTCCCGTTTGCAGCTGCTCGAAGCTACCCAGGAAGGCAGCGTTTTTGAGGGATACGAACGCACCATCGATGCCCATATCAAAAATCTCGCGCGCCAAGATCGAGCCGGACCATAAAACCCCAATCTACATCCAGACAGTCTTCGGGGTCGGCTATAAATTCTCAAAGGAGTAGAACTATATGCGTCTGCGTCTGTTTTTCTCCTTTCTGATCATCACTATCATCACTCTGTTAGTGCTGGGGATCGTCCTCCAGTCCAATACCCAGACCACGATTACCAATTTCGCCCAATCCGGTGGATTTTACGCCAGCAGCCGTGTGATCACCGAGTATGCCAATTATTACGCCGAAAACGGCTCCTTTGCCGGGATCACCTCCGGACTGATCACCACCACCCACGGTGAGAATGAGGGGTCGGCCAACCCCAACCCGGAGGGGCTGGCCATGGGTCGGGGATGGGGATGGGCAGCGGCAACCAGCAGGGCGGCCAGGGCAATTCGGCTATGGGCATGAATATCTCCGGCGAGTTCACCCTGATCGACCCGGAGGGCACGGTACTCATGTCCCAGAGTTTGCCGGTGGGAGAAAAACTGGAACCCTCCTCGATCAACAATGGCCTTCCTATCGATGTGGATGGCGAGGTAATCGGCTACCTGATCCCGGATGCCAACCTGGTCGATCTAAGCGAGTTGATCGGGGAAGAACTCTCCTCTGCGTTGAAAAAATCTCTGCTGCCCACCACCCTGATCGCCTCCGGAGCCGCTATTTTGCTCGCGGTCATTTTGGCCGCCATCCTGGTGTCCCCGATCCAGCAACTGACTGGAGCAGCCGACCGGATTGCCGGCGGAGACCTGAGCCAGCGCGTCCCGGTCAAGGGCAAAGATGAGATCAACCAGCTCGCTCTTTCATTCAACCAGATGGCTGACTCGCTGGAAGAAGCCCAGCAAGCCCGCCAGGCGATGACCGCCGATATCGCCCACGAGCTGCGCACCCCGCTATCCATCCAGCGCGCCAATCTTGAAGCCCTGCAGGACGGTATCTACCCGCTTACCCAGGAAAACCTCACCACGGTCGTGCAGCAGAACAGCATGCTGACCAAGCTGGTCGAGGACCTGCGCACCCTGGCAATCGCAGATGCCGGGGGATTACAGCTCGAACTCATCAATACAGACCTGACAGCCCTGATCGCCCGCATCCGGGAGGATTTCCAGGCCAGGTTCGATGAAGCCCGGGTCACCCTAACGACCCAATTCGATCTCACCTGCCCCACCTGCCAATTAGACCCCGGCAGGATCAGCCAGGTGATCTACAACGTGCTGCAAAACAGCCTCCGTCACACACCTGAGGGCGGCAGTGTAGAAATCATCACCTCCTGCACGGGGGAATCCGCCCAGATCTTCATCCGCGATACGGGCGAAGGCATCCCCGAGGAAGCGTTGCCACATCTATTCGATCGCTTCTACCGTTCGGATCAATCCCGCTCACGGGACATGGGAGGATCCGGTCTGGGGCTAGCGATTGCCCGGCAGATCGTGCTGGCCCATAACGGTGAGATGTCCGCCGGCAACCATCCCGAGGGCGGGGCTGTCTTTACCATCGACCTTCCCACCAGGGGTGAATAATGCCGATCACCAACAATGTCACCCGCATGCTGGAAGCCAAAAAGATCAAGTTCCACGCCCATGCACTGCCAGAGGAGAAGCTAGGAGCACAGGAGGCTGCCGACCTGATCGGCGTCCCCGCCGGACTGGTCTATAAAACCATCGTGGCGGTTCGCAATTCCCCCGGCAAGCCGATCCTCGCCGTGGTGCCAGGCGACCGGGAACTGGACCTGAAATTGCTGGCCAAAGCGGCAGGAGAAAAGAAGATCAAAGTCGCCTCCCACCAGCAAGCTGAATCGATCACCGGGTTACAAACCGGGGGGATCTCGCCGCTGTCGCTGATCAACAAAGGATTTCAGATATTCGTGGATCAAACCGCCCAGGCACACGCCGCAATCTACATCTCCGGGGGACAAAGAGGGTTGAATATCGAGATCGATCCAAATGACCTCATCCGGCTGACCCAAGCCCGTTTTGCGAGTCTAACCATCTCAAATTAGGGACATATGTCCCTATAAATATAGGCAAATATACTTGAAAAAGTAGCTGAAAGTATGCTACAATTTTCACAAGCGAATCTAATAAAACTTGTGTTTTTTCTATTAGTATTCTTAATAGAAAACGGTTAGGTTTTTTTGTATTTAATTATCTATCGATCGAGGAGTAGCACATGGAAAAAAGGAATGCACTACTTTACAAGCTGGTTATCGCCCTGGGACTGATCCTGGTAGTCATCTCAGCCGGCTTCACCACCAACGCCCTGGCCGGGGTTGCACCGGAAGGCGAAGAGCCACCCACCCCATCTATAGACCACAGCGAATTCATTCCATTGCAAGGCCCATTTGAGACCCCACAAGATGTCACCAAAGCCTGCCTTGCATGCCACTACAACGTTGCAGATGAACTTATGTCTACCGTCCACTGGACCTGGGAATATACCAATGAAGAAACCGGGCAGGTATTGGGCAAGAAGAACCTGATCAACAACTTCTGCATCAGCATCGAAACCAACGAACCCCGCTGTACATCCTGCCATATCGGCTATGGATGGAAGGACGATGGCTTCGATTTCACCGAAAAAGAGAATCTTGACTGCCTGGTTTGCCACGATACAACCGGTGAGTATAAGAAATTCCCCACTGGCGCTGGTCTGCCCACCGCAGCAGATGCTGAATTCCCGGCCGGAAGCGGAATCATTTGGAGTCCGCCCGATCTGGCGAATGTAGCCCAAAATATCGGCAAAACTTCTAACCAGACCTGTGGCTCCTGCCACTTCTACGGCGGCGGCGGCGACTATGTCAAACACGGCGATCTGGATTCCTCCCTGATCAATGCTCCTGTCGAGGTAGATGTTCACCTATCTCCGGATGGCGCTGGTTTCACTTGTACCTCCTGCCATATGACCGAAAGCCATAAAATTTCCGGCAGCCGCTACGGCCACGCTGACGATAGCTGGCAGGGATGTGAAGATTGCCACACCACCACCCCGCACAAGCTCGATTCACTCAACAGCCATCAAAAGGTAGCCTGCCAGACCTGCCACATCCCCGAGTTTGCCCGCGGTGGCCCTCCCACCAAGATGACCTGGGACTGGTCTGTTGCCGGAAAGAAAGACAATAATGGTAACCCACTCATCACCACAAATGACGCTGGTGAAGTGATCTATGACGGAAAGAAAGGCGCTTTCACCTTTGAATCTTTCGTAACTCCCCACTATGTCTGGTACAACGGCAATGTAACCTATACCATGCCCGGTGAAGAGATCGATCCCAGCGGCATGGTGGCGATCAACGAATTCCTCGGCGACAAGGATGATCCCAACGCCAAAATCTACCCGGTGAAATACTT
Organism: uncultured Chloroflexia bacterium; assembly: GCA_963722735.1. Taxonomy (GTDB): domain Bacteria; phylum Chloroflexota; class Anaerolineae; order Anaerolineales; family UBA11579; genus UBA11579. The sequence goes on along the minus strand of CAVROH010000015.1, from coordinate 191,154 downwards.
CACCGCGATCCAGCCGTACGATTCCGTCAACAATATCCTCGCCATCCCTCACCTTTTTGGCAAAGATGATGCTGCCTACTGGAAAACCTACGACTGGAATGCTTCCATCGAAGCAGGGATGGCAGCCGCCGGATTACCTTACAGCGGAGAATATGATTTCGTTGAATCTCAGATGTATTGGCCGATCACACATATGGTTACTCCTGGCAGTGAAGCACTCGGCTGCCACGACTGCCATACCTCAGATGAAGGGCGACTGGACTTCGCCGCTTTAGGTTATTCTGATGCTGATGTTGCCAAACTGACCAGCTTCCCGCCGGCATCCAACTTCGACGCCAATGCAGTCATCCCGTCAACACCAATTGACCCGGATGCCTGTAAGTCCTGCCACACTACCGAACATGAACTCTGGGGCACCAGCTCCCACAAGGATAACTCTGTTGGTTGTGTAGCCTGTCACCAACTTGAAGAAGACGGACAGCACCCCGAAGTAGCCTTCACTATGGAAAAAGATGCCGAACTTTGCGGTGCCTGCCATATTGATGAATACCGAGACTGGGAAAAAAGCGAACACAGTCACTACAATGTCACCTGTGTTACCTGCCATAACCCACATGCCCAGGACCAGATGACCATCGGCGACTACAAGATCTCCTGCCAGACCTGCCACCAGGAAGCCACCGAGGCTACCGCCCACTCTACTCACCGGGCTGCCGGGCTGATGTGCAATGAGTGCCACATGAATACCGCCATCAATACCGGTCACGCCTGGACTGTTGAATCGGATACCTGTATGCTCTGCCACGAAGAATCGATCCACGGTGCTGATTCGATTATCACCAATAACGGGACGGCTGCCCCCAACCCTGTCCCAGTTGAAGAGGAACCCAGTCCTGAAGATGTTGGCATCAACCTCCCGATTTGGGCTGGCTTCTTCACCGCCGTCGTACTTGGTACCGGACTGGCCCTCGTCTTCAGCCGGCAAGACAAAAATGGCAAGGCAGAAGAAAAAACAAATTCTGAAGAATAATTCGTGCAACCCACAAATTATGGAGATATGAATATGTCAGACCATAACAAAAAACCAGAAAATGGGGAGCCGAAAGAGAAGCTTTCGCGCAGGGACTTTCTTCTGCTTGGGGGCACGGCTCTCGGTACGGTTGCACTTCGCCAGGTAGCCAAGCCCCCAAAGACCACACGTGGAGCCTCCGGTCAACCCGAAGGTGAACACAAGTGGGGCATGGTGATCGATATCGACCTGTGCATCGGCTGCAACTACTGTACCTATGCCTGCCAGGCTGTCAACAACCTCTCAGACGATATGAAGTACAACATCGTCACCACTGAAACCACCGAGATCGGAGAGGAATTCTTCCTCTCCCGGCCGTGCATGCAGTGTGCTAACCCTCCCTGCGTACATGTCTGCCCGGTTGAGGCTACCTACATCCGGCCTGATGGGATCGTGGCGATGGACTACGACCTGTGTATCGGTTGCCGCTACTGTATGATCGCCTGCCCATATGATGTGCGTGTCTTCAACTGGTATGAACATACCGAAGACAGCCCCCGGGTTCCTGATTTCGGTACCCCCGAGCTGCCGCCAAGAGATCGCGGCGTGATGGAAAAATGCCATTTCTGCTCACACCGGATCGACTATGGCCTTGAACGCGGACTTGTACCCGGTGTAGATGCAGCCGCCACCCCGGCCTGCATCGTCGCCTGCCCGACCGGCTCACGTGTCTTCGGAGACCTGAACAACCCAGAAAGCCCGGCCAATCAAAGACTGGCTGTAAGCGACAACGTGATCAGACTTAGAGACGAGCTTAGCACCGAACCAAGCGTGCTTTACATCCCACCGAGGGTGAAGGGAGGACAGGTATGATGGAAAACGGCATTTTTGTACCCAAACTCAAAATTGGCGGCCGTCAGATTCCTCTCTTCCCAATCTGGATGGCTTTCCTTCTGGCAGCATTTGGTATCGGCGTTCAGGGAATGTACACTGTGCTGACCCAGGGCCTTTCAGTCACCGGGTTGAGCAATCAGGTGCCCTGGGGATTGTGGATCGCTATCGACCTCTCCAGCATCGCCCTGGGCGGCAGCGCTTTTGTTTTCGGCGTGATGGTCTACCTGCTGAAGCTCGAACGATTCAAGCGGGTGGGCATGCTGGCCGTGCTGCTCGGTTTCCTGGGCTACTCCACCGCTGGGATGATCTTGCTCTTTGATCTCGGTCAACCGCTGCGCTTCTGGCACCCGATTATCTACTGGCAGCCGCACTCCCTGCTGTGGGAGATCACCATGTGTGTGGTGCTCTACCTCAGTGTGCTGCTGGCAGAGCTGCTGCCGATCATCCTGGAACACGAATCTGTTCCACTCCCACCCGATCCTGGATAAGAGTAAATTCCTACGCGGCTTCGCCAACTTCCTGCAGAAGCTCTCCGGCTGGCTGCACAAGGCCGGTCCGGTGCTGGCCGTCATCGGTTTGACCCTTTCCCTGCTCCACCAGGCTTCCCTGGGCGCTACCTATGGTGTGCTCTCCGGCCGCGGCTTATGGTTCAGTCCAACCGCCCCGGTGATCTTCGTGCTCTCGGCAGTTGCCGGAGGTTCGGGCCTGCTGTTAATCACCAGCATCCTGGTATTCCGCGTGATGCGGCCCGGACTTGGTGTCTGATGATGTCCTGCGCGATATCGCCCGCTTCACCGGCTATGTCGCCCTGCTCTGCATCTACATCCGGGTGTGGGACTGGGCAGTGACCAACTACTACAGCTTCGACCTGGAGATTGCCCTGCAGACAGACCTGCTCAACAAGGTGGCTCCATATGCCACCACCTTCTGGATCGGGCAGATCCTGTTTGGAATCATCCCCGGCTTTGTGCTGGTCAGCGCCAACCGGATCAAGCACATCAAGGTGCTGGCATTCTTCGCCATCCTGCCGATCGTCTGCACCGTGCTGACCCGCTGGAACTACAACCTCTCCGGCCTGATCGCCCAGATCACCTACGATCCATTCACCCCGACGGTGGTGCTGAACAGCTACTCACCCACCACCACGGAATGGCAGGTTGGGATGGGTGTAATCTCCTACTGGCTGATGGCATTCAGTCTGGCGGCCCGGTTCCTGCCTTTCAAGGGGGATGATCATCATCACGATGACCATCCCAAAGAAGAGCAACTCGAACCCGCCGCGGCTGATTAGCACACAATAATCACCAACAAGGGCATCCGGTACCGGATGCCCTTTTTTATTTTCAATTAAGCTGAAAAATGATCCTGAAATCCTTTACCTTCCGAAAGTTTCATGTTGACCAGAAGTAAAAGTATGTTACAATTTGCACAAATAAGTTATTCGGATAAACGAATATGCCAATAAATAACAAGCAATACCAGGATCTGACCAGTATCCAGGCAGAATTTTGCGCCGCAGTGGGAGACGCCAACCGTGTGAAGATCGTCTACCAGCTTGCAGAAGACGCGCAAAATGTAAAAACCCTGGCGGCTGCCTTAGGATTATCTCCATCGGCAACCTCCCGGCATCTAAAGATCCTGCGAGACCGCGGACTGGTCCACGCCTCCCGACAGGGCCATACAGTCGAATATTCACTGGCAGCCCCCGAATTGATCACAGCTCTGGATATCTTTCTGGATATTCTGGATAATCAGTTAGCCCATCATGCAAACCTAGTGAACATGGAAAGGTACGATGAAGAATAACAAATATCTCTGGATCCTTGTGCTGGGACTGACAGTGGCATTGGTGATTGTGCCGCTGATCCTGTTCCTGCCACAAAACAACACCGAAAAGGTGGATCCGTGGGCGAATGTTCCTCAGCGCCCTACCCGTACGGATCACACCAACCTGATCTCCGCCCCCCTGGAGACCGGACAGGAAGTCACCCAGGCCTGTCTGGAATGCCATCCCGATTCGGCCAGCCAGGTGATGGGTACTGCTCACTGGACGTGGGAAAGCGAACCCGTGCAGCTTCCCGGCAGGGACGAACCCGTCACTGTGGGCAAGAAGAACCAGATCAACAACTTCTGCATCGGCATCCAGGGCAACTGGCAAAAATGCGTGACCTGCCATATTGGCTACGGCTGGGAAGATGAAACCTTTTTCGATACAGCCAAGGAAAACCAGGTGGACTGTCTGGTTTGCCATGCCGGAGTGGGCACCTATGCCAAAGGCGACTACGGCTTGCCCCTCGAAGGTATCGATTTGGTATCAGCTGCCCAGAGTGTCGGCGTACCCACCCGCCAGAACTGCGGCAGCTGCCACTTCGACGGCGGCGGCGGTAACGGCGTAAAACACGGCGACCTGGACGAATCCCTTTACTGGCCGTCTGCCAGCATCGATGTCCACATGGGTGAGCACGACTTCCAATGCATCGACTGCCATCAGACCGAAGACCACAAGATCAAAGGCCGCTCGATCAGCGTTAGTCTGGATAACGAAAACCAGGTCTATTGCACGGACTGCCATGGCGACAACTTGCATGAGGACGACCGCCTGAATGCCCACCTGGACACGGTGGCCTGCCAGACCTGCCATATCCCCAATTTTGCCCTCGAAGACCCCACCAAAATGGAATGGCGCTGGTCTGAAGCCGGACAGGATATCGGGGACGATCCGCATGTCTATCTTAAGATCAAGGGCAGCTTTGTATATGCAAATGATGTCCAGCCGCAGTACTTCTGGTACAACGGTGTTGCCGACCGCTACCTGCTTGGCGACCCACTTGTTGAGGACGGCGTAACTCCGATCAACTACCCACAGGGCGATCTCAAAGATCCAACGGCCAAGATCATGCCTTTCAAGGTGCACCTGGCTGACCAGATCTATGACACGGTCAATAACTACTTGATCCAGCCCAAGACGGTTGGCGAGGGCGGCTATTGGACGGAATTCGACTGGCAACTGGCGGCTGAACTCGGCGCTGAGATCACTGGCCTGCCTTTCTCCGGCAGCTACGGCTTCACAGAGACGATCATGTTCTGGCCGACCACCCACATGGTGCAGCCGGTCAGTGAAGCCCTGCAGTGTGCGGAATGTCACAGCGAAGAAGGCCGCCTTGACTGGCAGGCTCTCGGTTACCCCGGCGACCCGATCGAATGGGGCAGCCGGTTCGATAATTAAGGGGACAAACGATGAAAATGATTAACAATAACATACTCCCGCAAGACCGCACTGGTTCTGATCGCTGCCGGCGTGATCCTTTTCAGCCTGGCGCTGACCGGCGGAAATGCGACTGCCCAGACCCCGCTGCACCCCACCTTCCCCTTCCTGGATGAAGATGGAAGCAACGTGCTCGACTCTGGCAAGCCCATTTCCACCATGCAGACCTGTGGGCAGTGCCACAATACCGAATTCATTGCCAGCCACAGCTTCCACGTCGATGCCGGCTCCTCCAGCGCTACCCAGCCAGGAGGAACCAGCACAGGACGTCCCTGGGATACCAGCGAAGGCCTCTACGGTAAGTGGAACCCAATCACCTACGGCGAACCGGTTGAATACAGCGATGACCAGACCTGGCTTGAGACTGTTGGCTTGCGGCATGTAGGCGGTGGACCGGCGGAAGACTCCGGCGTGGAGATGAACTGCTTCCTCTGCCACCTGAACAACCCGGATAACGAGACCCGCATGCAGATGCTGGAAGCCGGCCAGTTCGCATGGGCCAATACCGCCACCCTGGCCAAGTCCGGGATCGTTACCTATACTGCTGGCGATTTTGAATACAATCAGGATGCCTTCGATGAGGTCGGGGAACTGCTCCCCGCCTACCTGGGCATCCAGGACCCCTCCAACGAGAACTGCGGGCAGTGCCACGGCACAGTCCACCAGAGTCTGGATCCGGTCGTGGTCACCGACTGTGAAGATGCCGGCTGGGAGACAAGCACTACCGGGATGATCTTCGCTGCCCAACGGCTGACCGAAAGCGGCATGAACCTACGGGATAAGGCAAAACTCACCCGGTCATACGACGTTCATATGGAACGCCTGGTGGAGTGCACAGACTGCCATTTCTCGATCAACAATCCGGTCTTTGCTCTCAACGTTTCAGATTCGCAGGACAACCTGCAATTTGACCCCCGCCGCCTGGATCTGGGCGAATACCTGTTCCAGCCAGACCACGATTTTGCCCGCGGGCAGAGCGCCCAGGGCACTATCGCCCCCGAATTGAAAGACACCATGCGCCGCTGCGAATCTTGTCATAATGTGGATGGCTCGCACGATTGGCTGCCCTATGCAGATCAGCACATGGAAGCGATCCACTGCGAGACCTGCCACATCCCACAGATGTACAGCCCGGCGATCCAACAAGTTGACTGGACCGTGGTAGAAACAGACGGCAGTTCCCAGACCACCTGCCGCGGGATAGATGGCAATACCGGCACGATCAACGACCTGGTGATCGGCTTCTCCCCCACCCTATTGCAGCGCGAAAATGTTGACGGCGACATTAAACTGGCTCCCTACAATATGATCAGCGCCTGGTTCTGGGTATATGGCGATCCGCAGCGGCCGGTACCAATGGAAGTGCTCCAAGCTGCCTTCCTGGACGGCGACAGCTACCGGCCAGAGATGATTGCCCTGTTGGACAGCAATGGTGATGGAGAACTAAGTAAATCCGAGTTGGCGCTGGACAGCCAGGCAAAGACGGCTGCAATTGCCGCTGAACTGGAAGCCCTGGGGATGCAGAACCCGCAGATCCGGGCAGAGGTGCAGCCCTACAGCATCAACCACAATGTGGCAGGCACCGGCTGGGCGATCCAGGATTGCGAAACCTGCCACACCGAAGATTCCCGGTTGGCTGCCCCAGTGCAGTTAGCCAGCTACGTCCCCGGCGGGGTAATGCCGGAATTCGTAGCCGGCAACAATGCCCTGACCAACGGCCGGATCTACACCGGCGAAGATGGCGCCCTCTACTACGAGACCTCTATGGATGGAGAAGGCATTTACATCTTCGGGCATAACAACGTCTCCTGGATCGATTGGCTAGGCGTGGTGATGATCCTCGGCGTGTTGGGCGGTATCAGCCTGCACGGCGGCCTGCGAGTCTGGTCTGCCCGCAAACAGGCCAAGCACGAGCCAGAGCTTGAGAAGATCTACATGTACACCTTCTACGAGCGCATCTGGCACTGGCTGCAAACCCTCACGATTGTGATCCTGGCCTTCACCGGCTTTGTGATCCACAAACCTGAGATGTTCGGAGCTTTACAGTTCAAGGGCGTAGTGCTGGTGCACAACATCATGGCTGCGATCCTGGTAGCCAATGCCGCCCTGGCGCTGGCCTACAACCTGCTGAGCGGTGACATCAAGCGCTTCATCCCCGAACCGAAAGGGTTCTTCAACCAGGCGATCGTGCAAGCCAAATACTACCTCTCCGGTATCTTCAAGCATGAGGAACACCCGGTTGAGAAAACCCGTGAGAACCGGCTGAACCCGCTGCAGCAGATCACCTATCTGATGGTGCTGAACGTGCTCCTGCCCTTGCAGGTAATTACCGGAATCATGATGTGGGGCGTTCAGCGCTGGCCGCAGCTGGCCGGAAAACTGGGCGGCTTGCCCCTGCTGGCCCCCTTCCATACACTGATCTCATGGAGTTTTGTGGCTTTCATCATTCTCCATGTGTACCTGACAACCACCGGCCATACCCCCATGGCCGGGATCAAATCCATGATCGTAGGTTGGGATGAGGTGGAAGTCCACACATCCGAGCCTGAATCGACGGAGGAAAAGTAATGACGACTGCAGAAAAAATTCAAAAGAGGAAACCCAGAGAGGCAAAACCGTATGCCCACCCCTACGTGGCTGGCACAATGCTGGGTTTGGTGTTATTTGCCGCGTTCTTCATCACCGGTGAAGGTCTGGGCGCTTCCGGCGGCATGAACCGGATCCTGGTTTTCTTCCAGGACCTGGTTGCCCCCAACCACGTAGACAATACCCCCTACCTGTTGAGCCTGGCTGGTGGAGACCTGAACCCATTGCGCAGTTGGATCGTGTATCTAACCGTAGGCGTAGTGCTCGGCGGCCTGGTCTCCGGCTGGCTCAACGGCAGGATCAAGCTCGAGACCAATAAAGGACCTAATATCACCAAGCATCAGCGCTGGTTATTCGCCTTTATCGGCGGTAGTTTTATGGGCTATGGCGCACGTCTGGCCCGCGGCTGCACCTCCGGGCAGGCATTGTCCGGCGGCGCGGTGTTATCCGTGGGAAGCTGGGCATTCATGTTTGCCGTATTTGGCGGCGCATATGCCCTGGCTTACTTTGTCCGCAAATTGTGGAACTAGGAGGCAGCAATGGCACCTTTCCCACTTAATCTGACAGCTTTACTTGGCGAGTACGGCGCATACCTGGTCTTCCTGGCGATTGGCTTCTTCTTTGGCTATGCGCTGGAGATCGGTGGCTTTGGTAAATCAACCAAACTGGCTGCCCAATTCTATTTCAAAGACCTGACCGTCCTCAAAGTCATGTTCACCGGCATCATCGTCGCGATGCTGGGTATCTTCACCGCCTCGGCTCTCGGCTTGCTGGATTACAGCCTGGTATGGGTAAACCCCACCTACCTGTGGCCCGGGATCGTCGGCGGTCTGATCATGGGCGTTGGTTTCATCGTCGGCGGATTTTGACCGGGTACATCCTTGGTGGCAGTTGCCACCGGCAAAACTGATGGCCTTTTCTTCGTACTCGGTGTACTCTTCGGAATCTTCTCCTTTGGCGAAACCGTAGAATATTTTTGGGATTTCTTCTACTCCTCCTACATGGGACGCTTCACCCTGATGGATTGGCTCGGCCTCCCCACCGGCGTGATCGTGCTGATTATCGTATTGATGGCCCTGTTCATGTTCTGGGGCGGCGAGAAGCTGGAGAAGATCTTCGGCGGCAGAGACCTAAGCAAGGAACCCAAAGGCCGCTATATCTGGGCAGGTTCCCTGATCGCTATCGCCGTCGTCGCTCTGGTGATCGGCCAGCCCACCATCGCCGACAAATGGAATTCGGTTGCCGATGAGAAAGCGCCCCTGCTTGAAGTCGACCGGGCTTATCAGATCCATCCCGGCGAGCTGCTGAGTGTGATCCACAACGATGATATCAAGCTGTTCATGATCGACCTGCGCTCGGAAAGCGATTACAACCTCTTCCACATCGAGGATGCCGAGCACTACTCCATGGATCAGCTTGAGGATGCAGCTGCCACCTTGCGGTTGGAACCCTCCAATGCCGTTTTCGTGGTGATGGGCAACAATGAAGAGATTTCCACCGAAGCATGGAAGATGCTGGCTGCTCAGCAGCTGCACAATGTGTATATCCTTGAAGGCGGGATCAACTACTGGCTGGATGTATTTGCCGATGGGCATGCGCACAACGCCAAGCTGGTGCTGCCTCCCGGTGAGGAAATGACCCACACCTTCAATGCCGCTCTTGGTGCTAAGCAGCCGGCGGCCAGTCCGAATTCCCATTTGATCGAGGAGTTGCAGTTCGAATCCAAGGTCAAGCTGGAACTGAAGAAAGGCCCAACCGGCGGCGGTTGCGGCTAAAGATCAGCTTAACCAAAACAAAAAATAGGGCATGGTGCTTATACCATGCCCTATTTCATTTTCGGCCAGGAATCTAGCTATCAAATGCCAGGCAGATGGCGTAGACGTTCATCCCAGTGGATGATGGCTTTGTATTGTAACCATAACCCTCCCAGATGTTCCACTCACTCGGGGAGTTGTTGTAAATCTCCAAACCATCACTGCCGGCAAACCCGCCGCCGGTGGCATACATCCCCGACGGGCAGGTTGTCTCGGTGCCTTTGGTGCTGCTTGAAGGCACATCCACATTATCCCAGACCAGCTCGCTGTGCGTAGTCCGGTCCGAACTGAGGCAGATCGCATACGCATTCAACAACTGCCCCGATCCTGTATGGTTCTTGGCATACACTTGGTAACCATTATCTTTCTTGGTGGCCGTGTAAACCCGTAAGGTGCCATTTCCCTTGGAGGCATAGCCACCGCCAACCACGGTCGTCCCTGCCGGGCATGTGGCCACAGCCTGGCCAATCCCGTTTGCGGGAGCCGTGACCTGATTCAATACCTGCTGGACAGAGGCATTCGCTACAAATTTTAGGCAGACAGCATACACATTCAATAGTTTGTTACTGGATTGAAGTTCGACCCGTAAGCCTGCCAGCCATTATTATGCTTGGAATGAGTATAAACATACACGCTTTATTTGTCGCAAAACCACCGCCTACCACCGTGCTCCCAGATGGGCACTGCACGGATGCAGAAGCGACATCATTGGCAGGCACGGATACCTGCTCCCAAACTGTTTCCACCTGTGGCAGTATTGATACGATAATCGGCGCCAGGCTGATGATCAACCCAGTTGTTGGCGTCGGAGTAAAGGTAGGTGTAGGCGGGTGCGGCGTATAGGTGAAGGTCGGTGTGGGCGGTTCCGGCGTATCCGTCGACGGTTCGGAGGTTGCAGCGGGAGGTTCCGGGGTATCGGTGGCGGCGGGCGGCTCAGGAGTGTCTGCCGGGGGATTATCAGCAGGTTCTCCACCAGGATCATCTCCGCCTGCGGGGGCTGCCCCGATGACCACATTGACACTCACCGGCTCGGAACTTTGCCCCTCGCCATCAGTGCCCACTACCGACAATTTTACATTGCCCTCGGCTATTGGAACCCATAAGAAGTTGGTCACATGGGCTTGCGGAAGCACGCCTGGCTCCTCTGTGGCAACGATCTGGCCGTTGACGCTGAGATAGGCTTTTTCAACCCCATTCTCAGCAATCACCGAAGCCACCACGTAGACCTCCTGCCCCACAGTGAAGGCTGCGCCTTCCGTCGGGGAGCTGATCTCAACGGTGATCGCACCGGCTTGCCCTCCACTTAAGGAACAGGCCAAGCTGACCACCAGGATCGTGGTGAAGAACACGATCAATTTTTTGTTTACCATTTCATTTCTCCATTCATAAGGTTTTTTCGATTAATAATACTTTACCTCAACTTGATTGATTTTCAAACAGTACTCTCGGTGGAGATTTTAAAAAATGGGGCAGCCAAGGCTGCCCCATTAGTACTGATTTTTATGTTTTCGCTCCTAGTTGGCAACCACGATCCCCAGGACGAGTTCCTCACCTTCAAAAGTGAATGGCTCCTCATGGCTCAGGGCATCTTCCGGCGCCGGTTCGGCAAGCAGCTCGACTGCCAAGGTCTCGTTCATGATGTACTCGCTGTGTTCCTGGACGATCTCGGTCAGCTTCTCACTGGCCTGGAAATAGAGCTTGATCCGGTCGGAGATCTCCAGGTCAGACTGCTTGCGGAAGTCCTGTACCCGGCGGACAAACTCACGCGCCATGCCCTCCGAGATCAGCTCAGGGGTCAGCTCGGTGGAAAGCGCCGCCATATAAGCGCCTTCCTGGGCCACGGTCAGCCCGGTCTTGGCATCCGCGTGGACTTCGACCTCATCCGGCATGATGGTATAGGTCTCCCCATCCACGCTGACCTCAACGGGCTGCTCATCCAGTAATTTAGCAGCCACTTCACCGGCATCCATCGCCAGCAGCGCCTTGCGGATGACAGGGAACTTCTCCTGGTATTTAGAGCCTAACTGCCGGGGCAGCGGGTTGATGCGGTAATCCACAACCTCACCTGCCGCACCCAGGGCGGTGACCTTTTTGACATTCAACTCGTCCGCAAACACATCAGCATACTGTTCCAGCGCCCGAGCCTCCTGGGCAGAACCCACCGAGAAGGCGATCTGGGCCAGCGGCTGGCGGACCTTGATCTCGGCCTTATTGCGGGCGGCGTGCCCCAGGGAAACCAGACGCAGCACCAGGTCCATCTCACGGTTGAGCTGGTCATCGATCACAGCCGGATCGTATTCCGGCCAATCCACCATGTGCACCGATTCGGGTGCATCGGCATCCACGCTGCGCACCAGGTTCTGGTAAAGCTCCTCCGCCAGGAAGGGCATCGTCGGCGCCAGCAGTTTGGCAGAGCATAGTCAGCGCCTCATAAAGGGTGGCGTACGCGGCATTCTTATCCGCATCCGAGTCACCCTTCCAGAAGCGGCGGCGCGAGCGGCGCAGGTACCATTTGGAGAGGGTATTGACAAATTCCTCCACCGGGCGGGTGCAGCCGGGGACATCATAATTGTCCATCGCCTCGGTCACATCCCGTACCAGGGCATGCAGCGAGGAGCGCAGCCACAGGTCCAGCGAGTTATATTCCAGATCCTTCGGTCTCCGCCGGGCTGCCAGCCATCCAGGTTGGCATAGGTGACAAAGAAGGAATACACATTCCACAAGAGTCAGGGTGAAATTCTTGACCACATCCTCGACCAGCTGGGCGGAGAACTTACGCGGCATTCCCGGGAGGGCTGGCGGTGTACAGATACCAGCGGAAGGCATCCGCGCCGTGGTTATCGAACACATCCCATGGTTCTACGGCCGTATCCGCGTGATTTGGACATCTTCAGCCCATCCTCGGCCAGGATATGCCCCAGGCAGATCACGTTCTTGAAGCAGACCGAGTCCATGTGCAGGCTGGCGATGGCATGCAGCGAGTAAAACCAGCCGCGGGTCTGATCGACCGCCTCACAGATGAAGTCTGCGGGGAACTGCTTCTCAAACATCTCCTCATTCTCAAAGGGAGCATGCCATTGGGCATAGGGCATCGCCCCGGAATCGAACCACACATCGATCAGCTCAGGGACGCGCTGCATCCGTCCGCCGCATTCGGGGCAATCGTAGTGGACATTGTCCACATGCGGGCGGTGCAGGTCCAGCTCGGTCAGGTCCTCACCGGTCTTTTCAGACAGTTCGGCGACAGAGCCGATGCAGTCCTGGTGGTGGCATTCCTCACATTCCCACACAGGCAGCGGCGTACCCCAGTAACGTTCACGGCCCAGCGACCAGTCAATGTTATTTTCCAGCCAGTTGCCAAAGCGGCCGTCCTTGATATGCTCTGGCACCCAATTGATCTCCTGATTATGGGAGAGCAACCGGTCTTTGAGGCTGGAGGTACGGATGAACCAGGTGCCGCGGGCGTAATACAACAGGGGCGTATCGCAGCGCCAGCAGAACGGGTAAGTGTGGACATAAGTCCCCACGCGGAACATCAGCCCACGGTTTTCCAGATCCTGGATGATCTCTGGATCAGCTTTCTTGACGAATTTGCCGCTCCACGGTCTGACTTCCTGGATGAAGGTGCCGTCTTCCTTGACCGTCATCAGCACCGGAAGATCAAATTCAAGGGCGGCGTTCATATCCTCACCACCGAAGGCCGGAGCGGTATGCACCAGCCCGGTACCATCTTCCATGGTGACGTAATCCTGCAGCACCACGTAGTAGGCGTCTTTTTCCACCGGCAGGAAAGTGAACAGCGGTTGGTAACGAGTGCCTTTCAGCTTCTTGCCTTTGAAGGTCTCCAGCACCTTGACATCTTCGTCACCAAACACCTTTTCCAGCAGCGCTTTCCCCAGGATCATGCGCTCGGTGCCGTTCTCTTCGCTCTTGCGCTCGATCTTGACATAGTCCTCATCGGGATGTGCAGCCACCGCCACGTTGCCGGGCAGCGTCCAGGGGGTCGTGGTCCACACCAGCAGGGATGTGCCGGGTTCATCCACCAGCGGGAAGCGCACGAAGATCGAGGGGTCCTCAGCATCGGCATAGCCCTGCGAGACCTCATGGTCGGAGAGGGGCGTGCCGCAGCGCGGGCAGTAAGGCACTACCTTATACCCCTGGTAGAGCAGATCCTGGTCCCAGAAGGATTTGAGGATATGCCAGACCGACTCGATATACTCGTTCTTATAGGTCACATAGGCCGTATCAAAATCCACCCAAAACCCCAGCCGGTCGGTGAAGCGTTCCCACTCCTGGATGTACTCAAATGCGGACTGGCGGCAAAGTTCATTGAACCTGTCGATGCCGTACTCCTCGATATCCTGCTTGTTGGTGAACCCCAATTTGCGTTCGACCTCGATCTCCACCGGCAGGCCGTGAGTATCCCAACCCCCGCGGCGGATGACATGCTCACCGCGCATCACATGGTAACGCGGGAAAAGGTCTTTGAAAGCACGCGCCAGCCCATGATGGACACCGGGGCGGCCATTGGCCGTCGGGGGTCCTTCATAGAAGACGTATTCAGGCCCGCCCTCACGCATCGTGGTGACGCGCTCAAAAACATTTTGATTTTTCCAGAATTTAAGGATCGCCAACTCCATCTCGTTGACATCCAGCTTGGGTGAAACAGATTCAAACATACAACCTCCTGCAAGCAAATTTGCTGCCTAGGGATAAATTTCGTGGAACAAAAAAACCTCATCCCACACCGGGACGAGGACGGTTCAAATCATCTCTCGCGGTACCACCCGCTTTCCTGCAAACTCCCATTTGCAAGCGCTCAACCAGGAACAGCTGATCAGATCAGCAAATCCTGTGCGATTGATAACGGGGTGCTCACCCCGGCTCCCCTACTCGGACTGAGTCCTTTCAGTTTGCACTCCGGAAGGATTTTCGGCCTGCCTGATCGCCCTGGCTCACACGTTCCCAGGTTCGCTGCCAATCATCTACGGGCTTACTCGTTTCCATCACCGTTTTACTATCTGTGGTTGTGATAATGGTCGAATTATCCCATATCTGATTGGGAGGGTCAAGCCGGAAAGAAGGCACCAGCCCGCTCCTTGACACCGTATCTCACATGCGTTATGCTTTTGCCCGCCTGGGTGGGTCCGGCGCGGCGGAAGTTTGTGAACCTCGTCAGGTCCGAAAGGAAGCAGCGATAAGCAGATCATTCCGGGTGCCGCCGGGGTTCCTGCCCAGGTATTTAAACTTATTGAAGCTTTTTTATTACTCTTAAATATTGAGATTTGAACTTGCTCCAATCACCTGTTTGTGACATTATTAACCAGAGTTTCAATTAGTTCATTCTCCCCCACCCACAATCTCTGATAGAATCAAACCATGAGTAAATTCCGCCTCCCGATCATGGTCGCAATCGGCCTGATTGGCGCTTTGACCCTCCTGCTGGTGATCCCACAGAGCCGCACCGTCACCCTTCTGGTCGAAGGCCAGCCGGTGACGGTGACTACCTCGGCCCGGCGGGTAGCCGATATCCTGGATGAAGCCGGATTCCCCCTCGGTGAGGCCGATGCAGTTTCCCCGGCTGCCAATCAGCGGGTCGGCGAGGGGGACACCATCTCCCTGACCCAGGCTTCCCGGATCAACCTCCAGGCAGACGGTGAGACAACCTCTTTCTATTCAACCGACCGCACGCCAAATGCTTGGCTGGCCGCAAGCGGGATCACACTCGCCCCGGCGGACAGGTTGATCGTCAACGGGCAGGAAACCAGCCCTGAGAAGCAGTTGCTTTTCCAGCGACGCATTACTGTCCAGGTCAGGCGGGCGGTGACCATCTCGCTGGAGAGCGATGGGCGCATGTGGACGATCCAGTCCTCCGCCCCCACCCTGGGCCGTGCCTTGTGGGATGCCGGTTTTCAGCTAACCTCCAGTGACGTGCTTTCCCCTGACCCCGAAACCCCGCTGACCGGCGAGATCAGCGCCGTGCTGGTGCCCGGCAGGCAGATCCAGATCACCGCCAGCGGGCAGACAACCAATGCAGTCACCTCGGCGGCAACCGTCGGCGAAGCGCTTGCCCAAGCCGGTTTCTCCCTCCAGGGGCTGGATTTCAGTATCCCGGATGAGGATACCCCCCTCCCGGAAGACGGCAGCATCCGCATCGTGCGCGTGGCGGAAGAAGTGGTCATCAACCAGGAGGCAATCCCCTTCCAGACGCTTTACCAGATGCTTCGCTGATGTTGAGCTCGACAATTACCAGGTCGCCCAACTAGGTCAGGTCGGCATCAAAGCCCAGCGCGTGCGCATCCGGATGGAAGACGGCGAGGAGGTCTCCCGCCTGGTGGAAGATGAATGGACCCTGCGCGAGCCGGTCGACCGGATCGAAGGCTACGGCGCCAAGATCGTGGTGCGCACCGAGGTTGTGGGCGGTGAAACCATCGAGTATTGGCGCAAGGTCAGCATGTGGGCGACTTCCTACTCTCCGTGCAACTCGGGCGCCAGACCGCTGCTACCCCTACACCTCCCTGGGGCTGCCGGTGAAGCAAGGTGTGGTCGCGGTGATCTACGACTGGTTCATCCCGATGGGCAACCATACCGTCTATGTCCCCGGCTACGGCCACGCGATCATTGCCGATGTGGGCGGCGGCGTCCCCGGACGTCACTGGATCGACCTGGGCTACACCGACGAGGATTATATTCCCTGGGCACAGTGGGTCACGGTCTACTTCACCACCCCAATCCCGCCGGAGCACGAGATCCTGTACGTTCTGCCATATAAATAGCCAGTTGCTGGCGTAAAACATGCATCACTGAATCTGTACATCCAGAATCAAATGAGCAAACTACCAGCAGAACATCTGTCACCGATGACAGAAGGGAAAATGAAAGCCAAAAGAAACCATATCGGACTCTGGATGATCGGATTTGGGATCGTTGATGCTGATCTTCCTGCTGATTGTGATCGTCCCCAAACTGGTTGATTTTTGGCAGACGCCGCTCGGCCCCAGACCTTGGTTTTGAACTCACCCGAACCGAGCTGCCCATTCAGCCAACCGAAGATGCCCTGGTCACCGAAGAAACCGCTGACGATCTGGAAGTTGCCCAATCCACCACCCCCACCCCGATCCTCATGCCAACCTACACCCCAGATGCGATGTGCGGCACCGATCCGGAAATGCTGATCCTCGCCATTGGGATCGACTACCGCAAAGGCACCTACACCTACGGCCTGGCAGATGTCATCCGGCTGGTCAAAGTAGATTTTGTCACCCCGCGGGTCTCCGTGCTGACCCTGCCGCGTGATTTCTGGGTGGAAGTGCCGGGTATCTCCAACCATTACGGAATCACCCATTCCAAACTGAACCAATCCTACTTCTACGGCACCGAGGCAATGGGCTATTACGATGGTCCAGGCGGCGGGGCTGGATCTGCTGGCCCGCACGATCGAATTGAACTACGGCGCCCAGCCGGAGCATTACGGCGTGGTCAATATGAACGTGCTCATCGACATGATCGACGCCATGGGCGGGGTGGATATCTACCTGGACGCAAGGCATCGATGCCCGCGATACTCCCGAATCCGAAGATTCGTGGAAGATCTATCCGAGCGGGCTGGAACCACCTGAATGGCAAACGCGCCGTGTATTATGCCCGTATCCGCCATATTGATAATGTCTTTGGCCGCACCGACCGGCAGACCGAGATCCTCTGTGCGGTGAAGAACAAGCTGATCAGCCCCGATACCGTGCTGGGCATCCCGGATATGATCACCGCCTTCTCGGATAACGTCCTCACCGACCTCAGCCCGGCCCAGCTCAGCCAGTTGGCCTGTCTGGCGCCGCGGCTTCAGTTGGGACAATATTGTCTTTGCCCGCCTGCCGGAAGATGAAATGACCGGTAAAACGATATATAATCCAAATATGAACATCAACGATTTCATCTGGGATATGGACAACGCCGCTATCCGCCGCTATGTGGCCGGTTTTCTGGATGGCAGTTGGCCCCCGCCCCCGGTGGAGGGCGAAACCGACGATATCCACGCCGGAGAGACCCAGCAACTCTGCCCGGTCTACCCTGACCGATCGAATAATTGATTGAGACCTTTGATGCACAAGAATCTCAATATCAACAACTGTCTTAAACAATATAGGCTGAAACCCCAGAAGGGGCTGGGACAAAACTTCCTCGCGACCCCGGCTCCCTGAACAAGATCCTCTCAGGCGCCGAGATCGGCCCGGAAGATACCGTACTGGAGATCGGCCCCGGGCTGGGCACCCTGACCAGCCCTGCTGGCGGAGAAAGCCCAACGCGTTATCGCCGTAGAACTGGACCGCAACCTGGTCGGCGCCCTGAAGGACATCCTCTCAGATTACGACAACATCGAGCTGATCCAGGGCGATATCCTGGAAGTCAACCTTAACGAACTATTCACCCAACCCGGCTATATTGTGGCCGCCAACATCCCCTACTACATCACCTCCGCCCTGCTGCGCCAGCTGCTGGAAGCCAAATACGCCCCACAACGGGTGGTGCTCACCGTGCAGAAAGAGGTCGCCCAGCGCATCTGCGCCCCAACGGGCAACCTCAGCCTGCTGGCGCTGAGTGTACAGGTCTATGGAGAACCATCCATCACCCACCAGATCCCTGCCGGCGCCTTTCTACCCCGCCCCCAAGGTGGATTCTGCCGTAGTGCGCATCGAGATCTACCCTGAGCCACACATCCCGCGGGAACAACTGGATACCTTCTTCTCCCTGATCAAAGCCGGCTTCGCCCAGAAGCGCAAAACCCTGCAAAACGCTCTCTCCGCCGGGATGAAATGGGATAAGCAAAAGACCGCTGAGCTGCTGATATGCAGCGGGGATAGACCCGATGCGCCGGGCACAAACCCTCAGCCTGGAAGAATGGGGGAAACTGGTAGCAATTACAACAAGGGAGAACTAGGGGGATGTTCCTGCCCTAAAACCGGTTGCGGTGGGCAAAACGCACCTGCCAGACACGGAAAGCCGCCTCCAGCTGGATACGCAGATATTCATCTTGGAAATCACCCACCTTACGGTCGGCAAAATAGATCGGCACTTCCACGATCCGGAAGCCCAAACGGGTGGCGAGATAGGCCATCTCCACCAGGAAGATATAGCCAGTTGATAGCACCGCATCCAGGGGGAAGCTGAGCATTTTCTCGCGCCGCCACAGGCGGTAGCCAGTGGTCACATCCTGCGTTTTCAGGTTCAGGATCGTGCGGGCATAGAAATTCCCAAATGCGGAGAGGAACTTACGCCAGGCCGGCCATTCCTGGTCCACCGAGCCGCCCTCCACATAGCGGGAGCCGATCACCAGATCAGCATCCTCCATGGCGGCGATCATTTCCGGCAGTTTGGCTGGGTCGTGGGAGAAATCCGAATCCATCATCCCAATTGCTTCGATACCATCGATGGTCAGGGCATGCTTGAAGCCCTGGATATAGGCACTGGCCAGGCCCTGCTTACCCTGACGGTGCATCACATGCACGCTTTCGGGGTGTTCTTCCGAGAGACGGTCAGCGATCTCTCCGGTGCCATCCGGGCTGTTATCATCGACAATTAAAAGGGAAATATCCTGCCCTTCAAGAGACAGGATCTTATTCACAAGCACGGGCAGATTTTCTGCCTCGTTAAAAGTTGGCAGTACCATCAAAGTTTTCCATTTTGGGGATTATATCGCTTTCAGTTGGAAATCAGAAGGGTCAAACGTTCCTTCAATGCGGTAATGCTGGTAAATGGCCCATCTGTGCTGCGCAGCATACCCAGCCGAATCGCCAACCGGTTGACATAGATGCTCTTCAACCGGCCGGTATCAGACTCCCGGTCCCGCATCGGGTAGAAATAATCCAACGACTGCTGCAGCGGGCCTACCAGACGTTTGCGCAGCTGCATGCCCACTTCCGGGGTGGTGACAATCACAAAGGTATCGACAGCCATGTGCCCGAGAAAATCGCCTGGATTCCCCAGATGGCTGACGGTATTCTCGATCATCAGGCTGATCGCCCGGAGGACATCATCGGCGGTGATAAAGCCGTACTCCTCACGGAAATAAGTTCAGATTTTCAATCCCGATCACCAGCAGCGCCCAATCCTCCTCAGTGAGGATCTCGCGCAGGCGTTCATCCAGCCATTGGCCTTCGGGGAGATTGGTCACCGGGTTACGCAGTTGGGTCTGGCTGGCGCGGGTGAGCGAATTGCGGATCCGCAGGCGCAGTTCCTGCACATCGAACGGCTTGGTCATATAGTCATCTGCACCAAGCCCCAGCCCTTCCAGGCGGTCTTTGCGGCCTTCATTTCCAGTCAGGAAGATGATCGGCAGGTCCTGGGTCAGCCGTTTGTGTCCGCAGACGGCGGGCAACTTCAAACCCGTCAATATCCGGCATATTGATATCCAGGATGACCATATCGGGGATTCGTGCTTCACACGCTTCGACAGCTGCCTCTCCGGAATGGAGCCGCAGCGACCTGATAGCCCTGCGCAGAGAAATAGGCGCGCAGCATCTCGGCAAGTTCTATGTCGTCATCGACAACCAGGATATAAGCAGATTCTCTGGGAAGCGGCATGTCTTAGCCTAATCGGTTCCTTCTGGATCACAAAGCGGCAAACATCATCGCCCATGGCAATACATTCGGATTCATTGACCCGGAATTCTCTACCACCGGAGACCCATTTCAGGCTTTCCTGGATCAGACCGGTGGAAACAAAGCAAACCGGGCGGTCTTCACCAGTCGGCCCCAACAAACCGGGCAGCGGTGAATGATGTAGTGCAGTTCGGTGCCGTGGTCCTCAACCGTACTGTGCTGGTCACTGACTGAGCTGAAGATCTTGGCCATTGCGGGAAGACCGAGCTTAAGCTTCTGGTTCAGGGGGAGCACCTTGAAAGCCGCATCGCCCACGCCGGCCATCGCGCCGAAGTTCTGGAGGGCATCGGTAAAGGTCGCCCGACCGACACGCAGGGCCAGCCCGCGTCCCCCGCGGGGGCCATACATCTCTTCGAGGGCGACATTGAGCATCGAGTAATTTGCAGAAATCAAACTCGCGCTCCAGGTTGGCCGGCGGATAATTATCAATCAATTCAGGCTGGTGTGCCACATTCAGAATTGCATTCAAGCCATTCTTCCCCATCACTTCTTCCAGCGCCTTGAGGGTGATCAGGGCAAAGCGATTTGGGTAATAAAACCCGCTCTTTGGGATTTGGTCCATTTGCCCTTCTCCTAGATCAGACTTACGAGGTCCTGAACAGCCCGCTTCATATCCAGCAAGATCAGACCGAGTTTGGCTTCCTTGCGAGCCATCACGGTGAGAACAGCTTCCTCACCAACAGCCATCAGGAGAACATATCCATTCTCACCGCGAATATAAACCTGCTCCAGGTTGCCCCGCCCCAACTCGGTAGGCGATCCGCTCACCGAGAGAGAGCATGGCGGCAGACATGGCAGATACGCGGTCTTCTTCAATTTCCTGATGCAGCGCCGAAGCGATACTCAGGCCATCTACACTGACAATCGCAGACCCTTCCACATCTGGGGAAGACGCCTGCAAATCACGTAATCGATCAACTAATTTCTGGGTGCGAGACTTGGTCAACGCTGCACTCCTCAATCCTATAAAATATGATGAAAATCTCTATTGGTTCAAGAATTTAATGTAGCACAGGGGTACTATTGTGTCAAGCTGAGGTGACTTTCAGCTTCATTACATCTTCATTAGTAAGGAGAGTTAAGATATTGCAGGAAAATTTGCCATTCTTTTGAAAATCACCGGAAGAAATAGCTTTAATCGACCTGGCTGGGCCAAAATTACCCTCTATAAAATCCTGAAATCCGATTCAATCTCCATTCTCTCTCCCATCGTTTGTATCATATAATTGCCCTCAAACTATCTCTCTCAAAAAAGGATTTTTACATGCTGATCCATTCTGCAGCCCAACTTCTCACCCTGGCTGGTCCGCCCCAACGTGGCAAGGATCTGGGCAAACTGACCATCATCCCGGATGGCGCTGTCTATATCCAGGAAGACGGGATCGCCGAAGTCGGACCCAGCGAAGTCCTGACTGGGCCAATACCCACATACTGAGAAACTGGACGCCTCCGGAAAGGTGGTCCTCCCGGGCTTTGTCGACCCGCACACCCATGCCATCTGGGCCGGAGACCGGGCCGCCGAATTTGAGCTCAAGCTGGAAGGCAAAACCTATCTGGAGATCCTGCAGGCCGGCGGAGGCATCCTCTCCACTGTGACCGCCACCCGCAGCGCCAGACCTGGACTACCCTGATCTCCGAGACCCGCAGGCGGCTGTGGCGCGCCTTCCGGCATGGCAGCACCACCATTGAGGTCAAAACCGGCTATGGGCTGGATACCGAGACCGAACTGCGCATGCTGGCAGCCATCCTGGCCCTGGATGAAGAAGGTCCCTGGGACCTGGTTCCCACCTTCCTCGGGGCGCACGCCATTGCCCCAGAATTCAAGGAGAGACCCCCAGGGCTACACCGACCTGATCTGCGAGTGAAATGCTGCCCGCCCTGCTGGTCGTGGTGGAAGCAAAACGGCGGCGGCCGCACGATTGCCGTATGTGGATGTCTTCTGCGAGACCGGCGCTTTCGATCTGGCCCAATCACGGCAGATCCTGGAAACCGCCAAACGAGCTGGGTTTCCCGCTGAAGATCCACGCCGACGAATTCGACAACCTCGGTGGGGCCAGCCTGGCCGTTTCGCTGGGAGCAGCCTCAGCCGACCACCTGGTGACCACCTCGGAAGCGGATATCGAAGCCCTCGGTGAGTCGGATACTGTGGCCGTCGGGCTGCCGGGCACCCCCTTTGGACTGGCCCATCAAGACTATACCCCCGCCAAAAAAATCCTCGCCGCCAATGGGCTGCTATCCCTGGCATCGGACCTCAACCCCGGCACCACCTGGTGCGAGAACCTGCAAATGAGCATCGCCCTGGCCTGCCGCTATATGAAGATCACGCCCGCCCAGGCGATTGCCGCCGCCACGATCAACGCCGCCGCCGCGTGGACCTGGCAGACCAGGTCGGCTACGCCTGGAATCCGGCAAGCAAGCCGACCTGCTGATCCTCGATATCCCCGACTACCGCCAACTTGGCTACCGCTACGGCACCAATCTGGTAGAGACGGTGATCAAGAAGGGAAAGGTCTACCCAAACTAACCTGCCCAACGGAGAGAAAGATGAATGCCATTCAAGAACTATTCAACCCGATACCTCTGAATATCTGTGTACATCATCCTGGCAGTCGGCGTCGGCTGGATCGTGCTGCGTTTCCTGCTCAAGCTGGCCGGCAAGATCTTCCAGATCGGCTGCCTGGCGATCGTGGTGATTGGCGCGCTCGTGATCATCGCCCAGATGATCCAGGGTGGTTGAGCATGCCAACCATTGAACAGGCCAGAGAATGGTACGCGGCCAGCGACCAGGTGCACGACTTCGACCATGTGATCCGCGTCTACCGCCTGGCCGAAGTGCTGGCCGAAAAGGAAGGCGCCGATATCGAGATCGTCCGGGCGGCGGCCCTGCTGCACGATGCCGAAAGCGCCTCCGGAGATGATCATAGCCCGCCTGGCCCACCATGAAGCCGCCGCGGATTTTGCCGGAAAAATCCTGGCAGAAGAAGGCTGGCCTGCAGAACGCATCCAGGCAGTCCAGGAGTGCATCCTCAGCCACCGCTTCCGGCCGGCAAAGCACCGGAGACCCTGGAGGCCAAAGTGCTCTTTGATGCCGACAAGCTGGATGCGATCGGCGCGATCGGTGTTGCGCGGGCGCTGGCCTATGCCGTCCTGGACGGCCAGCCGCTGTATGCCGCACCCTCCCAGACTTTTATTGAAACCCTGAAGACCGAACCCGGCGAAGCCTATACCGCCTATCACGAGCATCTCTTCAAGCTCTCAAAGATCAAAGAGCGCATGCAGACCAAAAGCGGCCAGGCAGATGGCCGAAGAGCGCCACAATTTCATGCAGTCCTATTTCGATCAGCTGATCGCCGAGGTGGAAGGCCGCAAGTAAGAAAGCCCTGCGAAACTCCCTCTAAATCTCATGACCAAACCACGCAAAATCCTCTCTGTACTCGCGCACCCTGATGATGAATCCTTCGGGATGGGCGGCACCCTGGCCCTATACGCCCAGCAAGGGCGTCGAAATCCACCTGATGTGCGCCACCAAAGGAGAAGCCGGAGAAGTTGACCCCGAATTCCTGGAAGGGTTCGATTCAATCGCCAGCCGGCGCGAATCTGAACTGCTGTGCGCCGCCGAACATCTCGGACTGGCCAAAGTCCACTTTATGGGCTACCGGGATTCAGGCATGCAGGGCAGCGAGGATAACCAGCACCCCCAGGCTTTCATCAACGCTCCTCTCGAGAAAGTTGCCGGCGAAGTCGTGGCTTATATCCGCGAGTTCCAACCCGACCTGGTGCTGACCTTTGACCCGGTCGGCGGCTACCACCATCCGGACCACATCCACATCCAGAAGGCAGCCACAATTGCCTTCGAAGCCGCCGGTGATCCGGACCAATACCCGACATTGGGGCAGCCTTTCCAGCCGGACAAACTGTACTACCATGTTTTCCCGCGGCGATTTCATGCGCGTGGTCGTGCAGAGTACTGCGTCTGCTGGGAAGAGACCCCTCAAAATTCGGGCGCAACGGGGATATCGACCTGGCCAAACTGGCCGGGGACGATGACTACCCGCCACATGTACAGATCAATTACAAAAAGTAAAGGAAAAGAAAGATCAGGCCAGCCAGTGCCACGCCAGCCAGATCAGCTTCAGCACGCAAAGCCCGGTGATCCGGCGGCTTACCCGCCTGCTGAATACCAGAAAAGATACCTTCATGCAGGCCCAGCCGGCTGTCGCAGAGAATTACCGCGCCAGGGATCTATTCGGGTAATGTGCCTGTAAATTCCACTCAAAAAACCCTTCCAATATCCAATACCCGCTGGTATAATAATCCGCTGTGCCCACAGGTGCAAAACACCGGGGCCTGGAAGCAATGATATATAGAAGGATAGATACAATGTCTGACGAAATTTTGAGATCTGTTGAAGCACCAGTAAATGAGAATATCCCCGACCTGCGCCCTGGCGACGTCGTCAGTGTGCATGTGCGGATCAAAGAAGGCAACCGCGAACGTGTTCAGGAATTCAAGGGCACCGTCATCCGCAACCGGAAGGCCGGCAACAACGCCAACTTCACTGTGCGCCGCGTAGCCAGCAACGGTATCGGCGTAGAGCGCACCTTCCTGACCCGCTCTCCCCGCATTGAGAAGGTTGTGGTAGAACGCAGCTCTCATGTGCGCCGCGCCAATCTGTATTTCCTGCGCGACCGTGTGGGTAAAGCCACCCGCCTGAAGCAAAAGATCCAGAAGAAAAAATAAGCTCGATCTGAAGATAACCCTTGCAGGTAATCTCTGTATCGCGGGTATATTTATAGTGCTAAAATAGGGTGCAGTTGAACTGCACCCTTTCATATTTAACGGAGTACCGACCATGAGCGCACCTCTGATCGGGCTGACCACCCGCAACAATACAGACCCGAAACTCAATATCCCGATCATTACCTCCCCCCGATCCTATACCGAAGCCCTGATCAAAGCTGGCGCGATCCCGGTGCTGGTCCCGGTCAACCTGGATCTTGCCCTGATCCCCGACCTGCTCACCCGCCTGGACGCGGTCATCTTCACCGGCGGCGGGGATATCGCCCTGGAGCATTTTGAAGGCGAAGACCACGAGAAGATCTACGGCGTGGACCCCGAGCGGGATGCGATCGAGCTCGATCTTGGCGCGCACATCGTAGAGATGGAGATGCCCTTCCTGGGGATCTGCCGCGGCTTCCAGGTACTGAATGTCGCCCTGGGCGGATCGCTCTACACCCACATTGAGGATCAGCTCCCCGGTGCGGTGCAGCACGCCTGCTTCACACCCATCCCACCGACCACGAAGCCCACAGCATCGACCTGAAACCCGGCAGCCTGCTGGCGCAGATCTACGGGCAGGAACAGGTGAAGGTCAACAGCCTGCACCACCAGGGCGCCAAGGAGATCGCCAGCCAGTTTCGAAGTCACCGGCTGGGCGCCAGATGGGCTGGTGGAAGCCTTCGAGCTGCCCGGCCACCCCTTCGGACTGGGCGTGCAGTGGCATCCGGAATGGATGCCGGAGGATGAACACCAGCAAAAGCTCTTCACGGGCGTTGATCCAGGCGGCGGAAGCACTACCAGGCAAAAAGAGGGAAATAATGGATGCCGATCCCCAATTGGGATTTTCGATTCCGGCGTGGGCGGCCTTTCGGTGCTGCGGAGCGATCCGGGAGCAGCTTCCCAGCGAAGACCTGATCTACATCGCCGATCAGGGGCATGTCCCTTATGGGCCGCGTCCGCTGGATGAGGTTCGCCAGTTCTCAGAAGAAATCACCCGCTACCTGCTGGACCAGGGCGCTAAACTGATCGTGGTGGCCTGCAACACCGCCTCAGCCGCAGCCCTGCACCACCTGCGCAAGACCTTCCCGAAGATTCCCTTTGTCGGCATGGAGCCGGCGGTCAAACCCGCCGCCGAGACCACCGAGACCGGCGTGGTCGGCGTATCTGGCCACCCCGGCCACCTTCCAGGGTGAGCTGTATGCCTCGGTAGTGGAGCGTTTTGCCAGTGGGGTGATGCTGCTGCAAAACACCTGTGCCGGGCTGGTGGAGCAGATCGAAGCCGGCAACATGGAGGTAGGAGACCGCCATCATCCTGGAAGGCGCCCTCAAGCCGATGCTGGCCGCCAAGATCGATACTGTGGTGCTGGGCTGCACCCACTACCCCTTTGTGATCCCGCAGATCAAGCAGATCGTGGGAGAAGGCGTGCGCGTGATCGACCCCGCCCCGGCAGTTGCCCGCCAGGTGGGCCGCCTGCTGGACCAGTTTGATCTGCACACCCCGGAGGATGCACCCGGCGAGATCACTCTGCTGACCACCGGAGAGGTGGAGAAGTTCCGCCATTTCGCAGAGTCGCTGGGGATATTTGAGGGAGATGTGAATATCGATCAGTTGGTGTGGAGTGAGGCTGGGTGAGTCTGAGTTTGGGTGTATTTGAGAGCAGGCCGGACGGGGTCAACCATCCGCCCTCCGCAGCCCCCACATCTCCGGACTGGCCTCCACCCCTGACAGCGCCTCAAACGAGATTTCCTCGATCTCCAGCCCCAGAACCTGCTTCATGCGTTGAAACAGCAGCATGTAATTCTCGGTGATATTCGCCTCCCAATCCAGGCCCAGGTCAGCTGCGAGTTTCTGGATCTCGGCAACGCTCTCCCCCTCAATCTCGACAAAATCGCCAAAGGGCATCTCATCCAGGGTGATGATCATCCCATCCAGGCGGTACTCGGTGCGGTACTTCTCATAATAGCCGCTGACCTCGTATCCCAGCGCCTCCAGCAGCAGGCGGGTCTGCGCCAGGTCCCCGACCTCGGTCTGATACTCCGGGCGCTGGCTGGTGCCCTCCACCGCCTCGCTGCGGCCTTTATAGGTCAGCATCACCTTATGCGAGACACGCAGCCGCAAGATCTGCCAGTCGGCTTCCAGGGTGCGCTCAGGGGTGTCGTAGCGCCAGTTCTGCTCCAGCACGCGGGGATGTACCACCTCAGCGCCGAGTTCTGCCAGCCGGGCGGCGATCCGGGCCAGGTCCCCTACATGGAATTTGGCTTCAACCTCCATATTCAATTACCCCGTGCCCTCATCCAGCGGACCAAGCACCACGATCACATCGCGCTTCTCCAGGCTGTCACCCTGTTTGGCCCGCACCTCGGTGACCACGCCGGGCTGCGGGGCGCGCAGTTCGTTCTGCATCTTCATCGATTCCAGGATCACGAGGACATCTCCCTGGTCAACCACCTGACCCACCGCCACCGGCACCACCGACCACCAGCCCGGGCATCGGGGCTTTCAACTCATAGACATCATCCAGTCCAGCGGCGCTGGCGGTCACCTCGCGCAGCAGCTTCTCGTGTTCGTCCAGCACTTCGGCGGTGTAGCGCACCCCATTGATGAACACCTGCATCGTCCGTTCTCCTGCAGCACAAAGGCGGCATACGATTCCCCATCCAGGATCAGGGAGTAGGCGGTGCCGTTGTCCACCCGCTGCAAGTCCACCTGGCCAGACCGGCCGTTGACCAGCACCCCCCCGTCCTCCAGCAGTTCGATCTCAAAATCGGTCTGGTTGATCGTGGTGATGTATTTCATCTCAGCGCCCCCCATCCTTCCAGCGGGCAGATCGCTTCCACGGAGAAACGCCCTGATCACAATCCCGGTCGATGCGTGCAGCCCGCTGGTTCTTCTCATGTGAGAGCAAGGTAGCGATCACTGCGGCCACCTCGGCATGCTGTCCGGCAGCGGCAATTGCCTGATCGAGGGAAAAGCGTTCCTCGACGAATCGAGTGTCAAAATTTCCTGCAATAAAATCTTTATTTTGTAAAATATTTTGATGAAATGGAATATTGGAGGTCACGCCCAGGATGTGGTACTCCGCCAGGGCACGCAGCATCCGCCGGATGGCCTGAGAGCGCTTATCCCCATAGCAGACCAGCTTGGCGATCATCGGATCGTAGTACGGGGTGATCTCCGCCCCGCTGAACACGCCGGTATCCACCCGCACGCCCGGCCCGGTGGGGACATCATGCTGGCTGATCTGCCCGGTGGAGGGGAAATACTGGTTGAAGGGGTCCTCGGCATTGATCCGGCATTCCAGCGCCCAGCCGCGCATCTCGATATCGTCCTGATAGAAGGCCAGCTTCTCCCCGCGGGCAATGCGCAGCTGCTGGACGACGATATCCACCCCGGTGACCAATTCAGTGACCGGGTGCTCCACCTGCAGGCGGGTATTCATCTCCAGGAAGTAGAAATTCTTGTCGGCGTCCACCAGGCACTCCACCGTCCCGGCATTGACATAATCCACCGCCTGGGCAGCCAGCACCCCTACCTGGCCCAGCTTTTCCCGAAAGACCTGATCCTCGCCGACAAACATTGAGGGCGCTTCCTCAATCAACTTCTGGTGCCGACGCTGGATCGAGCACTCGCGCTCTCCCAGGTGGACCACATTGCCATGCTGAATCAGCTAGCACCTGGATCTCGATATGCCGGGCGTTGAGGATCATCTTCTCCAGATAGACATTGTCATCGCCAAACGCAGATTTGGACTCCCGCCGGGCCGACTCGATTGCCGCTGGCATCTCATCCAGGCTGTTTACCGCCCGCATCCCTTTTCCCCCACCGCCGGCCGTGGCCTTGATCAACAGCGGAAAGCCGATCTTCTCCGCCTCAGCAAGCAGATCCTCATCCCGCAATTTCAATTCGCCTTCTGTACCAGGCACCACCGGCACACCGGCGGCCTTCATCGTGGCCCGGGCAATCCCCTTATCCCCCATCCGCCGGATCGCATCCGGCGGCGGCCCAATAAAGATGATCCCCTCATCGGCGCATAGCTGGGCAAAGTCGGCATTCTCGGAGAGGAAGCCATATCCAGGATGGATCGCCTCCGCCCCGCTCTATTTTGCCACCTCGATCAGCTTCTCCATGCGCAGATAGGACTCCGCAGAAGGCGCTGGGCCGATCAGATAGGCTTCATCGGCATAGCGCACATGCAGGCTCTTGCGGTCCACGTCGGAGTAGACCGCCACGGTCTGCAAGCCCAAGCTCCCGGCAGGCGCGCAGCACCCGAACAGCGATCTCCCCCCGATTTGCGACTAAAACTTTGTTCATTGTTCTCCTAAACATTCGAGATTGCTTTCTTCGCTCGCAAGGACACGTTAGAGGGGAATGTTCCCGTGCTTTTTGGGCGGATTGGTGTCCCGCTTGTTCTCCAGCATCTGCAGGGCATTGATCAGCCGCGGACGGGTCTCGCTGGGTTCGATCACATCGTCAATATAGCCGTGCGAAGCGGCAATATACGGATTGGCGAACTTCTCCCGGTAGTCAGCCACCAGCTCATCCTTCTTCTGCACCGGGTCCTCAGCTTCAGCCAGCTCCTTGCGGAAGATGATATTGACCGCCCCATCCGGCCCCATCACGGCGATCTCTGCGCCCGGCCAGGCAACGTTGAAATCAGCCCGGATATGTTTGCTGCTCATCACATCATAGGCCCCGCCGTACGCCTTGCGGGTGATCACGGTCAATTTCGGCACGGTCGCCTCGCAGTAGGCATACAGCAGCTTGGCCCCGGAGCTGATCACCCCGCCGTGCTCCTGATCCACGCCCGGCAGGAAGCCGGGCACATCCACAAAAGTGATGATCGGGAAGTTGAAGGCATCGCAGAAGCGCACAAAGCGCCCGGCCTTCTTGGAGCTGTCAATATCCAACGCCCCGGCCAGCACCGCCGGCTGATTGGCCACAATCCCAACCGGGCGTCCGTCCAGGCGGGCAAAACCACACACAATATTGGCGGCATAATCCTTGTGGATCTCGAAGAATTTGTGGTCATCCACCACCTTGCAGATCACATCCTTAATATCATAGGGCTTGTTGGAGTCTTCAGGGATGATCGTATCCAGGTCCACATCCCGCCGCAGGGGATCATCCTCCGTCTGGCGGCGGGGCGGGTCTTCCATGTTGTTCTGCGGCAGATAGGAGAACAATTCCCGCAGCTTTGCCAGCGCCTCAGCCTCACTGTCGGCCGCCACGTGGCACACGCCGGAGATCTCGGCATGGGTCATCGCCCCGCCAAGTTCCTCAAAGGAGACATCTTCATGGGTCACGGTCTTGACCACCTCCGGCCCGGTGATGAACATATACGAGGATTTCTTGACCATGAAGATAAAATCGGTGATCGCCGGGGAATACACCGCCCCACCGGCACACGGCCCCATGATCACGCTAATCTGCGGCACCACACCGGAGGCCAGTGTATTGCGCAGGAAGATATCGGCATACCCACCGAGGGAGACGACCCCCTCCTGGATGCGCGCCCCGCCAGAATCATTCAGCCCGATCAGCGGCGCCCCATTCTTGAGGGCCATATCCATGATCTTGACGATCTTCTGGGCATGCGCTTCTCCCAGGCTGCCGCCAAATACGGTAAAATCCTGCGAAAAGACATACACCAGCCGGCCGTCGATCGTGCCCCAGCCTGTGACCACGCTGTCGCCGAGATATTTCCGATCCGCCAGCCCGAAATCCTCGGTGCGGTGGGTGACAAAGGCATCCGTCTCGCGGAAGGAGCCGTTATCCAGCAGGATATCGATCCGCTCCCTGGCAGTCAGCTTGCCCCGGTCATGTTGGGCCTGGATGCGGCGCTCTCCCCCGCCCAGCTGGCTCTTGGCGCGCTGCTCGCGCAGTATCTCATGGCTGGATTTCTTGCTCATGCCTACCTCCATAGAAACTTCCCACCCGCGGGTTGCCTGAAACTAGAGCACAACAACCAGAACTAAGATCAGCATTGAAAACAACAAGGAACGGCCAATTGACCTTGCCGCAGAGGGCTAATCATTATGAAAAGCTGCTCTACCCAGAAATTTAGACTGTATGCAATTGCTCCCAAGGTCACAGTCAACGGTGCTGCAGTCGTTCCCCACCAGATCAAGATCACAGCTGCCAGGCCAAAAATGCCCCAAACCGCCCCTGTGATGACCAGATACCATGGGGAGACCGACAGGGGCAGTTCAGAAAGATAATCCAGTAGCTGCAAGCCGTTCCACACCCGCGCCCAGGCGCCAACCGTGAAGATCAGTGAGACAATAAATAACAGGAGAACGAGCCATGGACGTTTGAAGATCATCGCAGTGCTAAGAAAGGTACTTCTCCCGGAAAGCGTTCAGGCTCTGCGAGATGCTCATAGTAATGGCCAAAAGTATTGCCACCCAGCAGGAACATGAATGCCATGCCTTCAAAATTGGGACGGGTCTCATCCGCCCATTCTTCAAAGCTGAAGTGGTCGATCAGGTTGAGGATCTGGTGACTTGTTGGCTTCGAACTGCGCCAGCACGGCCTCCAGAGGGAGTGTGGACAACCATCGCATCCACCTCTTTGTTCAGGCGGTCAAAATCCTTGATCGGGTTGATCTCCAGTCCCGCCGCCAGCACGGCGATCCGGCTGATAGCAAAATTCTCCCACCAGCACAGGTGGGCGATGATATCCTTGACCGACCACTCCGGATGCGGGCCGGGGCGCTGGATCATCAACTCTTCTGGAAGTCCCTCCCATGCGGCCGCCAGCATTCTCCCGGGTCTCCAGGAACAGGTTTCGGATGCCATCCACATCCGTGGGGATATCAAAAGGCAGGTCGCTCATCTTTACCTCCGGTCAAATTGATAATGTGATCTTTCCCAGTTGTGCGCCAGATTCAAGGCGCTCCTGGGCAGCAGCAGCTTCTTCCAGCGGGAAAGTCTTGTCCATCACGGCTTTCAGCTTTCCCTGGAAGACCAGGTCCATCACGGTGTGGTAATCCTGCAGCGTGCCCATCGTCGAGCCGATCAGGCTGAGATGCTTGCCAAAGACGATAGCGGTTGTCGATCTCGAATTTTGGCCCGCCAGTGTTACCGACGGTCAGGATACGGCCGCCTTTGCGCGCCGCCCTGAAGCTATGATAGTAGGTTGTACCGACATTGTCCACGACCACATCCACGCCGCGCTTATTGGTCAGATTGAAGATCGTGCGAGACCAGTTCTCATCCTCCGAGCGGTCGACCAACTGATCAGCGCCAAGAGAAGCAGCCAGCGCCAGCTTCCCCTGATCTGAACCGACCACGATCACTTCCGCCCCGGCATACTTGGCGATCTGGATGCTGGCCGTATTCACCCCGCCAGATGCGCCGACCACCAGTACCGTCTCTCCCGGGCGCAGCTTACCGCGGGTGATCAGCGAATGCCAGGCGGTATGGAAAACCAGTCCGGCGGCCGCCGCTTGATGGGGATCGAAGTTGTTCGGCATCCGTTTGAGATTTCTAGCCGGGCGACCACATATTCAGCATAGGTTCCATTGCAGGTCTCCCCCAAAAGTCCCCAGTTGGCACAGCGGTTCTCATGCCCGGCGCGGCAGAATTCACATTCGCCGCATCCCAGGTTGGCATTGATCGAAACCGGTGTGCCAACCTCCCACCCGGTGACGCCCTCCCCCAGACCTGCCACTTCCCCTGCCCCATCAGCGCCGAGGATGAAAGGGAACTCGATCTTGATCCCTGGCCAGCCATTGCGCGTCCATAGGTCCAAACGGTTGATCGCCGCTGCTTTCAGCCTGACAAGCACTTCACCTGGGCCGGGCTGCGGTTCAGGCAGTTCTCCATAGGTGAGTACATCCAATCCGCCGTTTTCTTTGATCCAAACTGCTCGCATGCTGGCTCCTCAAATGTTATTCGGGTTACAGAATAATTATACTATGACCAGCAGCATAAACCGGTCAGAAGAATCACCCAGCAGTCAATTCTTCCAACTGCTCGAAGCAATTCGAAAACAGATCATCCGGCAAACCGCCAGATTGCGCCAGTAGCCATAGTGGAAGAGCGAATAGCGGGCATATTTTTCCACTTCCATGATCAGCCCCAGATACCCCAGCATGAGCGCATATCGGATCCTCTCCTCGTTTCCAATCACGATTGGATCGATCTGACGCTCGATTATAGGCATTCATCGTGGTAGTCTTCTCATCCAGAGACATATGGATAAAGTCCAGGCAGCACAAAATCCGCAATCCGGTCTCCCCACAAGCACCTCTCCGGATCAATCCAGGCCAGATTGAACTGCTCCCCTTCCCATTGCACAAAGATATTCGCCGGCCAGATATCAAAATTGATCAGCGAGGATTCCACCTTCTCCAGCACCTCTCGATTCTGATTGATATAGGCCAGCAATTTTTCACCGTTTCGGGTTCGCCTGCCCAGACGTTTGCAGTCCTCGATCAGATTGCTAACCATTCGACCTCAGCGCCAGATACCAGTTCTCGATGCAGGCCGTTCTGCCGGTAACCGAACCCCTCCCCTTTGACAGCGTGCATCCGGGCAGCCATGGCGGCGAGTTTCTCATCTGCTTCCTTCCGCTGCACGTCAGATAGCTCCGCCTGATCCAGATGAACGCCCTCAAGCCGGTCCATGATGAAATACTCTGTGGGAATCTCAGTTTTTGAAAAATCCGAGTAGTAGATCTCCGGTACCCGGATCCCGGCTTGATCCCGCCATCAGCGCGTAATAATAAGACCTCCTGGGCCATCATCTCCTGTTCGTAGGTCAAGATCCTGGCGGAGCCTTGAGGCGCAATCTTGATCGCATATCCCTTGCCGCCGGCATCCACGGATAGACGCTGTTATATTCCCCCGCCCCCAGAGGAGCTATATTCTCCGCTCCCGGGAATCCCGGCTTTCTCAAACAACCTGATGATTGTCTCCTGATCCAGGGCCAATTTCGTTTTACTTTTCATCCTATTCTCCTCATTACAAAAAGGATGAGGGTAAATACCCTCATCCTGTTAAACTCAACCTTTTTGCCTACAAACAGCAAACTTCCCGGGGCTACTTCTCGAAATTGCTTGCGCAGTTGGTCAAAATCCACGTTGGCGGTCATATCCAATGTGATCGGTGTGACGGCCACCTTGTGCTCCACCTTGGTGACATACACATCCGTGCCTGGGGTCAAAGTTCTCGATAATCGGTGCGGGGAGCATAACTGCAGTTGTCCAGGTTCCTCGGGTTCACGCGGTTCCGCCCACGATTCAGTAAAACCGCTGCATCCCCAGACGGCAGAACGCCCACTCGGTCTCCGGTGTGGCTGATGACCGGCACCTCGATCTTCAGGAAACTGAAATCCCCCTCCCGCCATGGTCAAGCAAGTAAGCCGCAAATTTTTTGGTGAAGAACGCCGCAGCCAGAAAAATCCACCTCCGCGGAGTTAGAATAATAATGCTCCATGCGCGGTTTCCAAAGAGATGGCAATTGCCGGTATCCCATTCACTGCCGCCTCAATTGCCGCCCCAACCGTCCCTGACATGGTCATCCCCAGGGCCAGATTCAGCCCGTAATTGATCCCGGAAACCACCAGGTCTGGCGGCTGATCCATGATCTCATAAATGCTGTGCAGCACCGTCTGGGCGGGTGAACCGCCGACGGCATGCACGGTCCATTCCTGCCCATTGACGGTCAGCTGCTGGCGGGTTATCCGCCCATCCGAATCTGTGGGCATGCTGCGTCCCATCCCGGATTTCTGCTCCCGGGGAGCCGCCACCCAGACATAGCCGATCTCGGACAAAGCTTCGGCCGCGGCCCACAGACCCGGGCGAATCGATCCCATCATCGTTGGTCAGTAAAATTTGCGGTTTTTTGTCATCATTCAAAACCTGCCCCTAGGGAATAGAATTATTGTATTGCCAATCTGTGCCCAGCCTGATCTCCACATCCACCGGGTTATAGATATCGGTCTCATGGTAGATGCGGTAGAGGTTGACACTCATCAGATCGGCAAGATAGGACAGGGTATAGGGGCTGCCGGTATGGTCGATCAGGCTGGTGTTCGAATAGGTCTGCCCGGCAGGCTGCACAGTGACATTCTCGACGCCCATTGAACGCAGATAGGCGGCTGTCTTCTCAGCGATCCCGCCGCCGTCAGTCAGCGCCGTTCAGGATCAGGATATTGGCATTCTCGATCTGCATCAGAGCCAGCGGATCACCGGTCATCGCCGGAGAGAAGCCTCCACCAGTGGCAAAGATGCGGTCACGCAGCTCACGGATCTTATCCGGATAAGGGATCAGGATCGAAAGGTCATCCGGAGATCGGCCAAAATAGACCTCATTCAACCCGATCACCGCCATATCGATATCATCCATTTCTACCTGGACGGCCAGAGTCGCCAGTTTGAGGGCATCATCGAAGGGCATATTGGTGGTGATCTTCTGTGAGAATGTATCGTAGAGTTCAGGCGCATTGGCGATCAGCTTGCGCCCAGACCGCTGGGCGTCAGCAGCCGTTGGCGGATCCCCAGGATGATCTGCTGCTGACGGCGGGCGCGGTCAAAATCGCCGCCGTCATTATAGCGGTTGCGGGCATAAGCCAGCGCCTGCTCGCCATTCAAGGTATAACGGCCCGGGGTGAGCACGGTATCAAAGTCCTTGCCGATGATCTCCAGCTCG
Organism: uncultured Chloroflexia bacterium; assembly: GCA_963722735.1. Classification (GTDB taxonomy): domain Bacteria; phylum Chloroflexota; class Anaerolineae; order Anaerolineales; family UBA11579; genus UBA11579. The sequence goes on along the minus strand of CAVROH010000015.1, from coordinate 155,496 downwards.
ATCGTTTCTTCCACATCCACCTTTACCCCGTCAATGAAATCAATGAAATCCACGAAGGCATAGAAATCCAGCCGGACATAATAATCGATTGGCACACCGATCACATTTTCCACTGTCTTGATCGCCAAGGCAGGCCCGCCGCCGGGATAATTGTACAAACCGCCAAAGTAATGGGCGGTATTGATCTTGGCGGGATTGAATCCCGGGATCGCCGCCCACAGGTCTCTGGGGATCGAGAGCGCACCGGCTGTTTTTGCCACCGGGTCGATCGTCAGCAGCATCATTGTATCCGTGCGAGAATGAGGGTGTACTCGCCTGCCAATCGCGGTAATCCACCCCCATCACCAGCACGGTCACCCGCCGGTTGCCATCCCAGGATGGCGGATTGATCGAATCTAGGATCCGGGACATCGTCCAAAGTCATGTGAATATCGAACCCATTCTCTCGTCGCCGCGATTGGCGTCCCTGAGCATTGAAAGCCGGGGTCCTGGTGTCTCACCAGGGCCGGACGATTGCAGGCCCCAATCATACGAAAAGGTATACACCACCGCAGAGATCACCACCCCGATCCCGATGAACAGCACCAACGCCAGCACAAATAATCTGGCGGGAATTGATCGACAGGTTTTGCAGCTTCTGTTTCATGGTTTCATTCTTCCCAGCGGTTACGGGTCAGGGGTCTACAGGCGGTGTTCCGTTGGTGTTTCACGTGTGTCGGTTTACAGGCGTGTTGGTCGGCGTACCGGGGTATCGGTCGGAACAGCCGTGGTCGGGACCCCAGCCGTGGTGTCGGTACTGCTGTGGTGGCGAGATACATCGGGGTCTCTGGCGTATTGGATGGCGCAGGGCGTCCCGGTCGCGCGTATCCTGCCGGCGTGGGGGTGATGGTGAATGTCGGTGTGGCCGAAGGTGTTCCCAGCAAACACTTTTTATAAACCCAGGTGGCTGTCGGATAAACGTAAGCCTGATCCCAGACACCCAGCACGACTGTCATCTGCTCGCTGGACTGGCACCATTTCTTCTTCTTTGGCCAGTTGATCTCCGATCTGAAGCAGGGATGCCCAGTAGCGGTAAAAAGCAGACACGCCGGATGAATCGGTGATATTCGGCGCAGCAGCCACCAACTGACCATAATAACTAGGCCGCCTGCTCAGGATAGGCGCCCCAGAAAGCATTCCCCAGCAGATACAGCCTGGCCCAGTTGCGATAATTCTCGGTCTCGCCATCCAGGGGACCAAACTGCTCCGCCAGGGTAAAGTCATAGATCCCGGACTCCAACTGACCGCTGAGGATCTTCTCAATCCCCCGGTTTCGCAAACACAGATAGATCAGCCCATCCACTTCTACGATGCGGATATTCCGGATTGTTCTTGCGCAGGTTATTCAGGGTATCCAGGGCTGGCTGCCACTGGCTTTGGGAGATCAGTGATAATACCGTATTGAATTGATCTTCAGCCGGACGCATATCGGGTGTTGGAGAAGGTGTCGCCGTTGGCGGTGGAGGTGTCGGCGTCATTGTGATCGCCTGGGCGACCTCCACCTCGATCAATAATTCTGTGGCGAGTTGATAATTGGGGTTGCGCTCAAGGATATACACCAGGCGTTCTCGCGCCAGAATATAATTGTGGTTGAGATAGTCTTCAGCCGCCAGCCTGAGCTGTGCATCCAGATAAGCATCTACCGTCTGGGTAGCGATGCTCAGATGCTGCTTTTCACCGCTGCGGTATCCCAGGAATCCACTGGCAGTACCCAAAAGCAGCAGCGCCCCGACAAACAGCAGCACGGTATTGAAGGCCAGCCCCCAATCCATTTTGGGTGCAGGCTTTTCTTCAGGCTGTTTGGTTATTGAAGGTTCAGGCTTTGAAGGCCTGGTGGGTCCTAAAGACATAGTGTCTCCTGTACAAATCCAACTCTAAAAGTATAATCCCTTAATCAGGAATGAGGCAATAGATGAAAGATTTTACCATCCACCTTCTGGGAGACTCGACCCCTGCGGGCTGTTATCTATTGATCATCCAGATTGAAGGCCGCAAAAAAGTTGAGATTTGGCCGCTTCAATCAAGGGGATGCAGTTTTCCTGCCAGATGGATCTTATCTCTATGTTGGTTCAGCCCGCGGAGAACGTGGATCAGCAGTCTGGGCGCCCGATTGATGCGCCATGCCACCCGCTGCGACCCAGCCCATCCGCAAGCCATCCGGGAAAGCCTGCAAACCCAGCTATTAAACGCCGGATATGCATGCAAAAGTTCCCGCCAATAAGCGCTGCCACTGGCATATTGATTACCTGCTGGAACTCCCAGAGGCGGAGATCAGCGGGGTGATCGCCATCCGCACCCGGGACGATCTGGAAACCCAACTCGCCGAAGATTGGCCGGCCCTGCCTGAGACCACGATCCCCGCCCGCGGGCTGGGAGCCAGCGACCACCCCGGCAGCACCCACCTGTTCCAACTCCAGGAAACAGCCGATTGGCAGGAAAAAGTGATGTGCTCTATGTGAGGTCTTGCTCAATCCGGGTGACGGAATGGCAAAAATATGATAAAGTTGACCACAATAAAATATATGCTCAGGAGGCATTAAATGGATTCAAAGAAATCTCAAAAAAGTTGGATGGCTGTTGTGATCTGGGTTGCGCTGCTGGCAGCAACTGCTTACACCTCAAATGCAACGGTCAACGTTTTCAATGCAATTATCCAAACCCTCTTCCAGACCCTGGTAAACGGCATTGGTGACCTGTTCACCAACTACGGTGTGCTCTTCGCCACCCTGCTAAGCATCGGTCTGGTCTTCCTGCTGCTCAGCGCCTGGCTCGGACTGGTGTCCTACACCTTCGAGATCAGCAGCCTGGCATTTGGCAAGGAAGAAGAGGAAGAAGAGGAATCAGATATCTTCGCCCTCCCCGGACAGATCGCCCGCTACCTGGGATTCACCTGGGGGCTGTTCTACATTCTGTTCCTGATCCTGCCGATGGTGATGTAATTTTTCCCTAAAGGGAAAAATTACATTCAGGCAAACGGTAAAATGAATAATTTTCCCGTTCACCACAGAAGAATACGAAAGAAGGCTGGCGTTTGCCAGCCTTTTTGATTCAGACCTGAACCTTTTAATAGATCGGCATGCTGGGATCGACGTCCTCTGCCCAGGCGTTGATCCCGCCCTTGAGGTTCTTGACCTTGCGGAACCCGGCCCCCACCAGCAGTTCCAGGGCACGGGTAGAGCGGGTACCGCCCTTGCAGAACAGCACGATCTCCTCGGCGCTGTCCAGTTCAGAGAGCCGGCCGGCCAACTGACCCAGCGGGATCAGGTCGGCGCCTTCCAGGGCAGCGATCTGCAGTTCGTGCGGCTCGCGCACATCGATCAGATGCGGCGGGGATGCACTCTTCAGCTGCTGCCTCCAGTTCCAGCGGGGTGATGTCCCATTCCGCGCCGGCCGAGCCTAGATCGTGGTCATTCATCGGCATCCCGCAGAAAGCCTCGTAATCGATCAGCTCGGTGATCTCCGGCTCCGGGCTGCACACCTTGCAGTTCGGGTTCTTGCGCAGCTTGATGAAATCAAAGCTCATATCCAGGGCATTGTAGAGCATCATCCTGCCCTTCAGGCTGGTCCCGATCCCCAGCAGCAGCTTGATCGCCTCGGTGGCCTGGAGCGTACCGACCGTCCCCGGCAGCACACCCAGCACCCCACCCTCGGCACAAGAGGGCACCAATCCGGGCGGCGGCGGTTCGGGGAAGATACAGCGGTAGCACGGGCCGTCTTCGGCATCGAACACACTCACCTGTCCATCAAAACGGAAGATCGAACCGTACACATTCGGGATCCCCAGCATCACGCAGACATCATTGACCAGGTAGCGGGTGGGGAAATTATCCGTCCCATCGATGACCAGATCATAGCCCCGGGCGATCTCGATCGCATTGGCAGAGGTGAACATCTGGTTGTAGGTGCTGACCTCGATATCGGGGTTGATATCCAGCAAACGCTGTTTGGCTGAATCGACCTTCAATTTGCCCAGGGTAGATGATCCATGGATCACCTGGCGCTGCAGGTTGGAATAATCCACCACGTCATAATCCACCAGGCCGATATGCCCGACCCCGGCAGCGGCCAGGTACATCGCCACCGGAGAACCCAACCCACCGGTGCCGACCACCAGCACGGAGGAATTCTTCAGCTTCTTCTGTCCCTCCAGCCCCACTTCCGGGATCAGCAGGTGGCGGGAATATCGCCGGATCTCATCGTGTGAGAGTTCTTGTTTTGTCATCGGTATAGCCATGATAGCCTCATTTTATTAAAAAGTGTAGGGGATTTCACCCTGATCTCAATCCAGCGAAGCTGTACCCAGCCCTCCAAACCGATCCAATTGGTTGTGCAGCGTACCAGCCAGGGCCACACCGTGGTTGATTTGACGCCCTTCTCCCTGTGGATTGAGAATCACCGTGGTAGGCACGCTGAGCACCCGCCAGCTTTCCGCCAGTTCCGGTCGGGCAACCACATCGACTTCGATGAACTGGATCCTATCCCCCAATTGGGCAGATAATTCCTCCAGCGCCGGTCGCTGGGTCGTCTGACAGGGGAGGCAGCCCTCCATCGTAAAGTACAGGATTCCAGGTTTTCCGGGGATGAAATCCGCCAATCCTGCCCCGGACATTCGCCCGCGGGAAAGGATAGCCGCATTCAACAGCCGGTAGCTGCTATAGCCAAGCGCCACCAGGCTAAGCGCAAAGACCGAACGCAGCAGCAGATCGCTCACAACTGTTTTGCCCTCGGGCGCGCCCCAGGCCGAACCGTCCCCGGAAGCGGGGATCTGATAAAGCCCGGCACCTGCAGCCGGTTGAACCAGTAATACATCGCGCAGCCCACGCAGAATCCCCCAAACAGGTTCAGCGCAGCCAGGGCTATCACCAGCCAGACGAGGGTCCATCCCAATCCAGAAAACCCGAAGAACAGTAGCAGCACGCCGGTTTGCATCACCAGACCCCCGACTAACTGGGCAAAGCGGTGCGGCTCGGGATGATCGTCGACCATCTCCGGTTTCACCAATCCCAGTGGTTTAAGCAGCCAGCGGTACACAAATTTAAACCCCGGCTGCCCAATGAGACTGCCCCCCAGCATCAAGATCGTCACCACCGCCGCCAGCACAGGCAGGTTGAGAACGAAGGCGGTAATATTCAGGCCGATCACCATCCCCTGGCTGACCTTGATTGCGGTGTGATCCACATTCTGCGAGTCGGACATCAGCAGCCCCCGGCAATACTGGGGATGATCATCAGCTTGTCCCCATCGCCAACCGGTGTATCCACTCCCTGCAGGTGACGGATGTCCTCATCATTGAGGAACAGATTAACATAGCTGCGCATTTCGCCTTCCTCGGTGAAGAGGTGTTTGCGCAAGGCTGGATAGCGTTCGGTCAGTTCTTCCATCACCAGCCCGGCTGTCGCCGCGGTGACTTCGATCTCTTTAGCGCCTTCGGCATACGGGCGCAGCGGGGTAGGAATTTTTAGGGTTGTCATCAGGGTTCAACCTCCAACTGTGTTGATGTTCGTCTCTGATTTTCTCTTCAGTAAAAACTTTCCGCGGTCCTCGGATAGCCGCCAGCAGCGGCTGCCAACCGCCTTCGCCAGCGATCACGCTGGTGATCAGATATGAGAACCAGGGCAATGCCCACTCACGGTCAAATTCCGAGGGCAGGTTGGGATGATCGGGATGGGAATGGAAGACACCGACCACATCCAGACCCAGCCGATCTGCTTCTATTTCACCAGCAAGCATGTCCTGCGGGGTGATCAGGTAGCGGTTATGACGGGCGGTGTCTTCTCGCGGCATTGGTCAGCGGAAAGATGTCGTTCACCACCCGGCTCTCGCCGTCATCGCTGCCCAGCATCAGCCCGGCGCCCTCTTCAGGATAAGCCCGCTCGCCGTGTGCATGGATCTGGGCAAGCACTTCTTCGGTCAGGTTTAATTGGGTTTCCATGGTTCTATCCTTCTCGGTCCAGAAATCCGAGGTCAGATATTTGTAGCCGGCATCCGGGAAAACGGTCACCACCATGCCGGTCCGCCCTTCTGACGGCAATCTCCTCCGCCAAGCTCAGAGCAGCCGAAGCCGCCGCACCGGAGGAAATCCCCACAAACAGGCCTTCCTCACGTCCCAGACGGCGCACCATCCGATAAGCATCCTCAGTAGCCACCTGGCGGGTTTCATCTGCCAGGCTCGGGATCATAGATCCCCGGCTGGTGGGCGGTGGGCATGTGTTTCAGCCCCTCCAGTCCGTGGAAGGGGGAATCCGGGTAGAAAGCCACCGACCGGATCGAAGGATTTTTGCCCTTCAGGTAGCGGTTGTGCCGGTGATCGTGCCTGATGTGCCCATCCCGGCAACCATGTGGGTGATCTGACCTCCGGTCTGCCCCCAAATCTCCGGGCCGGTGGTGTGGAAATGCGCCTGCCAGTTGGCGGGATTGTCATACTGGTTGGCGTAGAAGTACCGTTCCGGGTCAGCTCGGCCATCTGCTGGGCAACGTCCATGGCCCCATCCGAGCCTTCCTGTGAGTCAGTCAGCACCAGTTCAGCGCCCAAGGCACGCAGGATCTTGATCCGCTCCGGGGAGGCATTCTCCGGGATCGCCAGGGTGACCGGGATCCCCATCGAGGCGGCCAGGGTGGCATAGGCGATCCCCATATTGCCGGAGGTGGAATCCAGCAAGCGCTTCCCGGGGGTCAGCAGCCCTTTTTCCACTGCATCCTGCAGGATGTACATTGCCGGCCGGTCCTTGACCGAACCACCGGGATTGAACCATTCCGCCTTGGCATACACCTGCACCTGAGACCCACAGATCACCCGCAATCCGGTGCAGCGGCAGAAGCGGTGTATTCCCTACCAGGCTGAAAAGGCCTGTCTTGGGGAATTCGGATCTCTTGATTCGTTTATTGTGTGATATTTTCTGTCATCACCATATTGGTTTTCCTTGTTCACTGTGTAAACCAAAACGCCAATAGACAAAACCGGCAGCCGCAATGCGGCAGAACATCTTTGTGAAGCACCGGATTGAGAATCGGTGCTCAACTGAAGTTCTGCGGGATAACAGCCGCCGGAGGTCTACTGGCGTTAACGAAGCTGAGTTCGCTATTTGCTTCAGGAGGCCATTAATCCCGCTCAAAACACGAGCAGTAACACTTGGATGTCCTGAATGATTATAATATTACAAAATTTGTCATAATTATCTCAATTATATCACTCAATCAAGATTTTATGAAAGAGGATTACATAAAAATTTGGTTAATGTTGCAACTATCACCCGGCTATAAAGTAGCTGCTGATCATCTCCCAGTTGATCACCAGGTCGTAGATCCCGATCCCGACCAGCAGCAGGCCGCTGACCACATTGATCAGGCGCGCCCGGCGGGCAAATGCCCGGGTGATCCAGTTGGCCGCCGCCCCGGAGAGGAACGAGAGCAGCAACAGCGGAAGCCCGAACCCCAACCCAAACCAGAGGAAGATACCCAGCTGTTCCAGGGTCTGGGTGGTGGAGAGGGAGAGGGCAAAGATGCTGACCACCAGCGGTCCGGCACACGGCAGGGCAATCGGTCCGTAGAGCATGCCGTAGATAAAGGCATTCGCAAAGGGGTGCTTGAGCACCGGCACCTGGATCTGGGGCAGCTTCTTGAAGGGGTTGATATTGATCAGCAGCAGCACACCCAGGATGATGATGACCAGGTCTGCCAGCGGGATGACCACCGAGAGCGCCCGCCCAATGGAGATGGAGAGCAAGGCGATCATCGCCCCCAGCAGCAGCATGGTGGAGAGCACCCCCAGCAGCACGAAGAAGCCCAGCAGGTAGCGGCCGGATTTATTCTTTACATTCTCCTGTCCCGCCGCTGAGATAGGCCAGGTAACCGGGGTAAAGCGGCAGCACACACGGGCTGGTGGTCGCCAGCAGCCCAATTGAGATCGAGGTAATGATCGAGTTGATTTCCATATCGTCTCCTGTTAGTCTTCAGGGGCAGCTTGACGCTGCCCCTGCATACTATTCTTTCCTGAAAATCTGAGCCGAACTTAATTGAGGAATGGCTCTACAAATGCCATCAGTTGATCTGCAGTTTTAATCTGCCCAGCGGCAGCTCGTGGGTGCCGCCATCCTTGTCCACAATGAACATCGGGGTGGCCGGCGGATTGAGGAACTGGCCGCCGAATGCAGCCACAATGCTCTGCTGGACAGATTCGATCCGCAACCCCGTACAGCCAGTCAAAGCCGTTATTCTCCACATACATCGCCCAGATCGATCGGGTCAATATCCAGTTCCACACTGATCCCAATCACTGACAAAGTCATCACGCTCGCCAAGCAGTCTGTGGAATTCCTTGACCTGCTCCTGCTGCTTGAGGCAGTTGGAGCACCAGGTTGCCATGGTCTCAACCAGCACCACCTTCCCTTTGAACTGGCTGATGCTGAATTTCTCACCGGTAACCACATCCTGAATTCGTAGCCGTACCAAGTCCGGGGATCGACCATGCGAATCCGAACCGTCTTCGACATATCCTCGGCCATATCATCATTCGTTGTCTTCCATCATCTCATCATCTTCGTCGTCCATCATGTCATCGTCTTGTGTCGTTCCATGGAATCGTCATCCATGTTATCGCCATGACTATCATCATTCATGTCATCCATTGTATTGTCTGCTTGGGCGGAATCATTGTTCATATCATCCATCACATTGTTGGCAGTCTGCCCGCCTGAACAGGCAGCCAGCAGCAGTGCGGTCAGAAGAAAGATTCCAATAAACAGTTTTGTTTTTTGCATCGGTATGTACTCCTTTGGTTATGTGTATTGGTCTGATTTTACCCCCAGGTTCTTACCAAAACGTATTCCAATCTTGCGAAAGTATGAACAGAATTCTTGATTGTAAGAGACTGTTAAGGTAATTTTCAAGGAACTGAGTAGTATCATTAGACTAGAAATTATAGGAGTCATTATGAAAGGTAAAAGCATCCTGATCGTAGAGGATGAACCCAATATCGCCGAAGTGGTCAGCCTGTACCTGGAGCGCGCCGACTTCAAAGTGCGCGTCGCCAGGGACGGCATGGCTGCAATGAAGATCCTGGAAGAACGCATCCCCGATCTGATCGTCCTCGATATCATGCTGCCGGAAGTGGACGGCTTTGCCATCACCCGCTGGCTGCGGGAGCGCAGCAATGTACCCATCATCATGCTGACCGCCCGCCGGGACGAGATCGACCGCATCACCGGGCTGGAGCTGGGCGCAGATGACTATGTGGTCAAACCGTTCAGCCCGCAGGAGCTGGTCAGCCGGGTACGGGCGGTGCTGCGCCGCACCGCCCAGACCGAGACCCACAGCCAGGAAGCCCAGCCGGTCACCGCCGGCGACCTGGTGATTGAACCGCTCTCGCGCAGCGCCACGCTTAAAGGAGAATCCCTCACCCTGACGGCCAAGGAGTTTGACATGCTTCATCTGTTTGCCAGCCGGCCGCAGCAGGTCTTCACCCGGGACCAACTGCTGGACCAGGTGTGGGGCGAGGTGGAATACATCGACCCCAGCACGGTCACCGTGCATGTCCGCCGCCTGCGCGAGAAGATCGAAGACCGACCCCTCCTCCCCCACCCGGTTGATCACCGTCTGGGGCGTGGGCTACAAATTTGTAGCGGAATAACTGATGAAAATCGATCCCTGAAAGTATCTCCACCACCGACCAAATACGTCATCGGCGTGATCGCCATCCTGCTGATCTCACTGGTCGTCTTTGTGCTGGTGATGAACCCGCCGATGGTGGATTTTGGGCTGATGGCGCTCTTCCTGATGATCACAGCGGTGGTCTCCAGCATCGTCGGCTATGCCGCCTACCGCCTGGGCTGGATGACGCGCATCTCCACCCTGCGGCTGACCCTGCTGATCAGCTACCTGATCTCCAGCGTGCTGACCTTCTTTAATGTCTGGCTGACCGCCCGCCTGATGTTTGCCAGCCAGCACGACCTGCTGCTGGCGACCGTGCTGCTGCTGTTTGCCGGGGGGATGGCGATGGTGCTGGGCTATTTCCTCTCCTCCGCCATCACCGACCGGATCTTCGTCCTGCAGCAAGCCGCCCACAAGCTGGCCGGCGGAGACCTGGAAACGCGCATCGAGGTCAACGGCAGGGATGAGGTCGCCCAGCTGAGCCAGGACTTCAACCAGATGGCCGAGCAGCTGCAGCAGGCCACCCGCCAGCGCGCCGACCTGATCGCCTGGGTCAGCCATGACCTGCAAACCCCCCTCACCTCGATCCAGGCGATCCTGGAAGCGCTGGCAGACGGACTGATCGAGGACCCGGAAGCCCAGGAACGCTACCTGCGCACCGCCCAGCGCGAAGTGCGCTCGCTTTCAGACCTGATCGACGACCTGTTCCAGCTCACCAAGCTGGATGCCGGCGGGCTGACCCTCGAGATCTGCCCCAACTCGCTCAGTGACCTGATCTCTGATACTCTGGAATCCTTCTCCCAACTGGCGGAGAAGCAAAATATCCAACTCAGCGGGCAGGTCTCGGACGGGGATCGATCCGGTAGAGATGGATGCCAAACAGATCGGGCGGGTGCTTAACAATCTGGTCAGCAATGCCCTGCGCTACACCCCCGAAGGCCAGCAAGTTGAGATCTCCGCCCAGAGGGATGGGAGAACAGGTAGAGGTGCGGGTGCGGGATACCGGAGAAGGCATCCCCGAAGAGGACCTGCCGCACCTGTTTGAGAGCTTCTACCGGGGAGAGAAATCCCGCAACCGGGCCACCGGCGGCGCCGGTCTGGGATTGGCGATCGCCCGCGGCATCATCCTGGCCCATGATGGAGAGATCTGGGTCGAAAGCCAGCCGGGTGAGGGCACGACTTTCATTTTCAGGATATAGAGAAAGGGATCAGGCACCCAGGCACTCAGTAATCAGGAAAAGCGAAATCGGTATTCCTGATCACTCGGTGCCTGATTGCCATTCACTTTCCTTCACCCTTTCGCAAGCCTTTCGTAAGATTTGTTTCCTATAATTCAGTCTATATGGAGAACAGACCTATGAAAAAACTGATCTTACCGCTGCTTGGCTTGCTGATCCTGGCTGGATGCGCCGGGCAAGCCTGACGCAGCGGCACACCAACCCTCAAAGACCTCGGCCCGGCCCCGGAGCTGACCAACACCGTCTGGTTCAACACCGAAAAGCCGCTGAGATTGTCCGAACTGCGCGGGAAGGTCGTCCTGCTGGAGATGTGGACCTTTGGTTGAATCAACTGCAAGAACGTAATTCCCTCGTTGAGGGAATGGCACCAGACATATCAGGATCAGGGGCTGGTGATCATCGGCAACCACTACCCGGAATTCGGCTACGAAGCCGACCTGGACAACCTCCAGCAGGCGATCATCGACCTGGAAATCCCCTATCCGGTGGCAGTGGACAATGACCGGGAGACCTGGGCAGCCTACAACAACCGCTACTGGCCCACGCTCTACCTGATCGACAAGCAGGGACATATCCGCTACGTCCACATTGGCGAAGGCGCTTACGAGGAAACAGAAATAGCCATCCAGGCATTGCTGGCAGAAGAGAATGACTAGATATCAATGAAAAGAGGTAATGAAGATGACCCGAAAATTCAAATCAGAACCGATCGACCCTTCCGAGATCACCCCGGAAGAGACCTATCTCTCCCGGCGGGATGTGCTCAAAGCAATGGGGATCGTGACCGCATCCGCCGCCCTGCTGGCCGCCTGCGGCCCGAATTTGCCTGAGACCGGCGGCAATGCCGCCAGCCCCGGCATGAGGACCTGGTACTCTCCAACAACACCGACGAGAACGGCGATCCGGTCAATACCTACGACGAGATCATCAACTACAACAACTATTACGAGTTCACCACCGACAAGCAGGGCGTTGCCCGCTGGCCGCCGACTTTGACCCGGACCCGTGGTCGATCGAGGTCAGCGGACTGGTCAACAACCCCGGCAGCTACACGATCTCCGAACTGCTGGAGAAGTTCCCGGTGGAGGAACGCATCTACCGGCTGCGCTGCGTGGAAGCCTGGAGCATGGTCATCCCCTGGCAGGGATTTGAACTCGGCGCCCTGCTGGCAGAGTGGAACCGACCGCAGAGGCCAAATACGTGCGCTTTGAAACCCTGATGGACCCCGACCGGATGCCCGGCCAAAAGAACGGCCTGTATCCCTGGCCCTACCAGGAAGGGCTGCGCCTGGATGAAGCCATGCACCCCCTGACCCTGATCGCCACCGGGCTGTACGGCAAGCCGATGCCCAACCAGAGCGGCGCGCCGGTGCGGCTGGTGGTACCGTGGAAGTACGGCTTCAAATCGATCAAGGCGATCACCAAGATCGAGCTGACCGCCGAGGAACCGGCCACGATGTGGAGCACGATCGCCCCCAACGAGTACGGCTTCTACGCCAACGTCAACCCGCAGGTAGACCACCCGCGCTGGTCACAGAAGACCGAGCGGCGGATCGGCGAGATCGGCCGGCGGGCAACCCACATGTTCAATGGCTATGAAGCCGATGTGGCCTACCTGTACGAGGGCATGGACCTGAGCGAGTATTACTAAACCAAATGGTGGTCTCGAAGCAGGCAGGAAACTGCCTGCTCTACCACTGGGGAAGAAGAACATATGAAACAATTCAAACTTTTGGACCAAACTCACCTGGCTGGAGATCGTCATCCACCTGGGGGCCTGGATCCCGCTGGCGCTGATCGTGTTCAACTTCTTCAACGGCGGGCTGACGGTCAACCCGATCCAGGATATCGAGCAGCGCACCGGACGGCTGGCGATCCTGTGGCTGGTGCTCTCCCTGACTGCCACGCCGCTGGCGAGCATCTTCGGCTGGAAGGAAATGATCAAACGCCGCCGCACGATCGGGCTGTATGCCTTTATGATGGCCTTGATCCATGTGAGCATCTTCGCTGCGCTGGACTTCGGCTTCGCCTTTGACCTGATCTTCGCCGAGATCCTGGAGAAGTGGTTCATCCTGCTGGGTGCGACTGGCCTTTATCGGGCTGACCCTGCTGGCGGCGACCTCTTTCAAATACTGGCAGAAGAAGCTGAAGAAGAACTGGAAGCGCCTGCACAAAGCCGTGTATGTGATCGCCCCGCTGGTGGTGATCCATTACGGGCTGGCCAAGAAAGGCAATATCTTCAGCCTGCAGGGGGATATCGTCCGCCCGTTGATCTATGCGCTGATCGTGACGCTGCTGCTGCTGATGCGGGTGAAGCCGGTGAAGGCGTGGTTCAAGAAGGTGTGGGAGGGGCTGACGAGCAAGCTCTCGACCCTGCGGATGCAGACCCAGAAGAGCGACATGTAGGCTGAGCGCAGAAGACCACCGGCTGTAGCGGTGGTCTTTTGTTATGCCTGGTCGGGCGATGGGGGGGAAAAGGGGACAAAAGGTTACAAAAGGTTACACTTTTTACAAAGTACGTTTACAGTTTCAAATTGGTTTACTAGCTGTAAACCAGTGATCAGTGATCTGGCACTCAGGGATCAGGGAAAAACCGATATAACCACAGATGAACACCGATAAACACGGATGGTTGGGGAAGGTAAAAATGGTCGCAAGCCATAGGCTTTGCTAGCCGTAATCCTTCGGAATACTATTGCCTTTGTCCTCCAGATCTGCGATCGACGTAAACCGTGGGTTTACTATGGGACAAACGCCACGCATAGTTGGTTAAATGTGTTTGACGGTTGGTGAAAATTATGAGGTTTTGGAGAGGGTATGTTCTAATGGAGGCAACAACAATTAAAAGGGAGGATATTAGATGGATAACGAGAATTGGGCATTGATGGTGATGGATGAGGGGCAATTTGAGGATGATGATGATGCTGAAAACCCAGAAAAAGCGCTGATACCTGCCGAACTGGACCTGACAAAAGGTTTGAGGGTCTCCGGTCTGACAGGGGATGTGATCAACGAGATGATCGAGGATGCGAGGACGAAACCACTGAATGCGAACCAGATGGAAGCGGCGGCACTGGTGGCGATGGGGCTTAACGATATAGAAGTTGGCAATCTAGTGGGCGTTTCGCGTAAAACAGTGAACAAATGGAAGAATCACAACGTTTTTTTCATGGAGGTGGTGAAAAAAAACCGGGTGGAAATTCTGGAATCGCACAAGGTGCGGTACCGGACGATGATCCCGAGGGCGATGGATGTGATGGGGGAAGCCCTGATGCGAGTGATGTGAGGATGAGGATGAGGGCGGCGACGTTATCCTGCGGTCATTAAAACTTGAGTAATCAGTGATTTGGCACTCAGGGATCAGGGAAAAACCCAGTGATCAGTGATCTGGCACTCAGGGATCAGGGAAAAACCCATTTAACCACAGATAAACACGGATAAACACAGATGGCCGCAAACCTGCGGTTTTGCTAGCCGTAATCCTGCGGATTACTATTGCCGAACGCCACGCGGATAAACGCAGATGGCCGTAAACCTACGGTTTTACTCGCCGTAATCCTACGGATTACTTACAACCTTTGGCTTCCAGCAAAAAACCTTGCTTAGCCAAACGCCATGCGGATAAACACGGAGATGATTAGCGCAGGAATATTACGAATTTACATCTCGGTCGGTGAGGGCGGAGGTTCAAATCCTCTCGCCCCGACAGTTTGAATAAAGCCCAGACCATAACGAGGTTCTTAGGCTTTTTAAAATCTATTGTTCAATTGTATTCAATTATTGTTACAATTGGCAGCTACCATTCCAGCAGGTGATGAACTTGATCCGCTTGAGCATAGAGATTTTATTCAGAAGTTCATTAGTGAGATGTTAGATATTCGGCGCCAAATGGAAGCTCAGTTACAAAGCTTTAAGCGTTAATGGATCAGTTCAGAGGTTTGTTGCGGACAGAATAGAGTCAAGTAAGCTACTTTTAGATCAGTATTTGTTTTTTTGTTCGTGAACTTCATACTTGGTATAAAATTAGACTATGCAAGTTCAAATCCTTACACAGCCTTTCGATCAAGTTGGTAACTCTCAAACTCTTGGCGATGTTCTTCAAAATCTGTTATCCTCGGAGGATGACTCTTTTAATGATATTTGGCTGATTTCAGCTTGGATCAATCAAACTTCGATTAGACGACTATACTCAACGCTAGAGTATTTACGAAATTCTGGAACTAGTATCCATATCTTTTTTGGGATCAATTTCCAAGGAACATATTTAGAAGCAATCCGTTCAATTCATAGGTTAGGGGTAGATTCAAAAGTTATCTATAATCCTACCTATAGAAATACATTTCACCCCAAAGTTTATATTCTTGAAGGTCAATCGGTAGCTCACATCTTTGTTGGGTCCAATAACCTAACAGATGGTGGTTTGTTTAGGAATTATGAAGTTGCCACATGGATTAGTTTTTAAAATTTCCAGAGGATGATGAGGTTTATTCAAGGATTCGTACTGAACTATCTAGTTTGATCGAACCAAATGAGGATATAACCGCTAATCTTACAAATGAATTGATCGAGAATCTAGTAAGTGGGAACTTAGTCTCAACTAGGCGCATAGTACGGGAAAGAAGAAGACGGGAAGTTCAACAGGATGAAGCTGAGGCAATAAACGACCAAATTGAAATAGGTGAGATAGAAGAAATTGAGCTTCCATTTCAACCTGTCATAATTCCAAATGCACCGGCTATTGGTGAGGTAGAGGTGAACGAAGCTGTGTCTCAGAACCCCATGAAGCACAAGAAATTGTTGATGGAATCTTGGTATGGAGGAAGCCAGATTTGCCAAGATCTGATGTTCAGAGGCAGCACAGGGAATCCTACAGGAGGTCTGCGACTTACGCAGGCTCGTTTCGAAGTGGCTGAACAAGTTATTGATCAAACAACATATTTTCGATATAGGGTGTTTTCCGATGGTTATTGGGCAGTAAATCGGTCTGCCCCCACCATTACAGCGAGAAGAAGCTTACCAAGCCTCATTCGAGATCTTTATACGTGATCAGTTCTATGGGATTCATGGGCTAACGATAAGCCATAAGCCAAGTGGTGAAGCTCGGCAAGGCAACTATACAACTATTTTACATTGGGGACATCTCGGTAATCTAATCAGAGACCTAAATCTGGTTGGTCTTACCTTTGATTTATATAAACTCCCGGAGGATTCAGAAGCAAGCTTCAGAAAATTTCAATCAGCTAAGTCCTCATCTTCTCTTTGTCTTCTAAGTCTTCAGGTGTTCCATGCATTTTGAATTGTGATCATTTCCTGGTACGTAAACCTATTGATTTCAGTACGGTCTTATCTTGATAGTTGAGGACTTCTTAGGAGGTAACAGTAGCCTTATTCTATTATTTAATCTAATCAAACTCTCTTTATTAATTGGGGTAGTGGGGATCAAGAGCTTTCGGATTTCCGATGGAACTAATTCTAATACACCACCGCCATAGTGCCTTCCTTCCAGTTCAGCGGTTAAAGCAGTTAGGCTATTTACGAAATTGTGAACAATTGCATCAGGATCAATATTCTTAGTTTTTACACGATACGCTGTATCCGTTGTATACGCACTGAGAGAGTTAGAAATCGGTCTCGGAAAATGGTGGCTTCTCTTAGCATACCAATTTTAGTTGATACCAGATGGTACACTGTACCATGGCTCACGAATTCTACATTTATAACGAGTGTGAAGACTTTGAGCTTCACCATTCTTTATGTATTCTTGAACGGAATCGGGTAATTCTTGAAAAGTCGTGTCTTTTATCCAGATGAAGTTTGTTGGCTTCCCTTTATCTTTATTTTCTTGGTGAACTTGCTCATCATAGATGATTCCGGGAACATGCTCACTTCTTCCAAACATTGGGTAAGCCCATTTGTGTAAGTTATATTGATCTACAACAGCATCAGGAACCAGGAAGAATTTCTACCGCACCTATAACGATTCCAACTGCGACTTAGCGAATGTCATCAAACTTCTTTACTAGGGAGCTGTTTTCCCGCAAGTTTTCCGTGTCTCTTTCCTTTTGTGATAATAAAGCACGCATCCATTTACCACTGAGTACCTAACCATTTACATAGGTGGCCTGCTGGAATAACTCCTCAGATTCTGATTAAGATGGATCTAGATTTTGTTGATAGAATTTTTATTCCCTCTGATTTTTGTGTTCTATCTCTTTTCTTCTCTGCCAGAAGGATAATTGCACCTTGAAGGGTATTGTCAAACCAAAGTTCTTGAGGATCAATAATCAGCATTCTTGAACACGTTTTAGCTAGAAATGACCGCAAAGACTCAGCATGTAAAACATGCAGAATTTCCGAAGGTAAGACCATTCCTAACCTTCCGCCCTGATTGAGCAATCCAATTGAAGCCATAACGAAAGGTACCCAGGCATTTGTGTGTAACGTGAATTTTTGATTGTACCTATCAAAGATCGCTCTAGCATTTTCTTGCTGGAATTTCTCCAAGTATTGATACCTAATAAAAGGAGGGTTTCCAACTACGGCATCAACAAAAGGCACTGACAAAGGTCTAGAAAGAAACCAATGTAGAAAGTCTTCATTTAGAACTTTTTTTTCGACTTTGGGGAGATTGCTACTAATTTCTATAGCCTTTTGAGTTTCTACAGGATCGATTTCAAATCCCCATACTTCTTCAAGAGATATTGTGTTTAGTTCCATCAAGGAATGAAAAAAAACGCCATCACCACAACTAGGTTCTAAAAGGGTTTTTGGGTTTGCTGATAGTATCCAGCGGTTGATAAAGGATGCGATTGGCAAAGGAGTATAATATCCACCACGCAATTTAGTTGCAGTTTGATCTTCTTTGAATTTCATTTTATCCTCTGCTTAGCACATCTATTCTAGTTATTGTAGCACAGCTTGTTATCAATCGTTTAAAATGAGGTGGGTTCAGGATTTTTTACCTCAGTCGGTAAGGTCGGAGATTCAAATCACTCACCCCTCCAGGACATCCTCCGCCCCCCAGACACAAAAAAGCGACCGCCAGGGTCACTTTTTGTGTTCTCAGGGAAGGGTCTATTCGGCGGGCTGTTTGTCGATCCATCCGTTTGACCTACATTTCCATTCTACACTGAAAAACAAGCGGATTGACAGAGTATCTTCTCTCAACCTGACTGTGAGAATGCCTGTTATCCTTCAATTATGGACAAATCCCGCTACTCCCCCGAAGCCATCACTGACCGCATGTACCGCACCGTGCTTACCGATTACCAGCCACACCTAAAGGCTCAATTCCAGAAAGCCAGCGAACTGATCCCGGAACTGGAAAGCCTGGATGATATTCTGAATGAGTATGAGATTTTCTTGCTGGCCGGGGTGCTGGTGAACATCCGGGAGATCAGGGAGTTGAAGGAAAGGACAGAGGAGTTGAAAGCCAGGATGAGCGTCTATTCGGCGGGCTGTTTGTCGATGCGCCAGACGCAGGCGGGGTCGTTCATCGCCCGGCAGGCGATCTCTTCGACGGTGTATTTCTGGCCGGTGAACCATTTGAGGCTCTCCATCAGCGATCCGGAGAAGAACTGGCAGATCGGCTCGGAGGAGGACTTCCCGGCGCACACCGCGCAGGATTCCAGGTGGTAGTAGAAATGCTCGCCGGTCTCCTCCAGCCAGGCATGATAGGGCAGATCCGCATTCCGGGCGACGCCCTTGTAGCCTGCCAGGACCGTCTCCAGGCTGAGCTCGATCCGCTCCACCTGGTCAAGCTGGCCGCTGATCAGCTGTGTGGAGGGATGGAAGATGCTCCCGTTCTGGCGCATGGCATGGCGGGCGGAAACCCGTCCGCTGTGGAAGATATACTCCGGCTGCTTGGCGCCGATCACCTGGATCACGCCCTGATTGATCGTGGCAAAATCCCCGTAGGTCAGTCCGCTGACCGGCTCGAGCTTATCTGAGGCATAGCTCTGGCGGAACCGCTCCATCCCGACCCGCTCAAGCACCGAATCCAGGCCATGCTCCCCGGCCACCTCGACGATCGACAGCAAAGCCCACCTGAAGTAGGCATCGACCAACTTCAGGTCTGCCACCGGGTCATTGAGCTTCGGGGTGATCTGGATCGCGGTATTCAAGCGTAAATCCTCCTGTTCCTGTCACTAATTATACGGAAACAAAACCCTGAGAGAGCTTACAGTTACGTAAGCTCTGCTGGCAATTCAGTTACGCAGGCCGGTGTGCAGATCCTCCACGGCGGCGTATCCCCCTACTCGTTTCATCCCCCTTACGATATACTGTGCCAATATGAACCTCGATAGAATCCTGGAAGTAGACAAACAGCTCACCACCCGGCTGCGGGTCGCCGAGAAAGAAGGCCCGCTGCGCCTGATCGGCTCCCTGCTATCGGGCACAGCGGAGACTCGTGGTATTGGGGGCTGGTGCTGCTGGCGGTCATCCTGTTCGGCCAACCGCCCTACCCCTGGTGGGCGGCTGTCAGCCTGACCGCCGTGGTGATCGGAGCGGCTGTGGTGCTGGCGATCAAGTTCACCTTCAAACGCCGCCGCCCGGAAGGCGAGATGGGCCAGATCTACCGCAAGACAGACCCGCACTCCTTCCCCTCCGGGCACGCCGTCCGCTCGCTGATGCTGGGGGTGATTGCGGTGGGGATTGCGCCAACCTGGCTGGGGATCCTGCTGATCGTGTGGGCGCCGCTGGTCGGCATCGCCCGGGTGATGATCGGGGTGCACTACGTCTCGGATGTACTCGCCGGCTGGGCGCTGGGGATCTGTCTTCGGGCTGCTGACCATCTGGGCAGCGGGGTTATTCCCAATCTAGATCCTATTTCCCAGCTCTAAACCCAACATATCCGGTTTGAATCACCAAATTGGAACAAAAACTGCACTATTTCGTATTAAATACTGAGAAGAGTCTTTTAGATTGGAGCAAGAAGAGCATGAAACTGACAAGAACCCTATTTCTGGTATTTGCCGCCCTGGCGCTTGCCTCGCTGGCCTGCGGGATCACCCTGACGATGCCCGATGACGCCATCGAGATCGGCGAACTGCGCACCGAGGAAATCTATATCTCCGCCCCCTCCGGCGGCAATGCCGCCGATGTGACCCTGGAATTCGGCGCCGGTGAGTTGAACCTGAATCCAGGTTCGAACTGACGGGCTGATCGTTGGCACCGCCATTTACAACGTGGACGGGCTTGAGCCGATCATCTCGGCCGGTGGCGGGGATGTGAGCATCAAGCAGGAGCCCTATGAGTTCAAGATCGGCGGGCTGCCCAATGTCAAAGAGGTAGAAAACACCTGGGACCTGTACTTCAGCGCCCACCCGATGGATCTGGAAGTGCGCGCCGGTGCTTTCACCGGCGAACTTTGAATTCGGCGGGATGGCCATCCAGGAGCTTGAAGATCACCAGCGGCGCCTCCAAGACGGACCTGGCCTTCACCACTCCCAACCTGACCACCATGGGCCAATTCCACTTCCGCACCGGGGCCTCCACCGCCCACCTCAACAGCCTCTCGAACGCCAATTTCAGCCTGATGAAATTTGAAGGCGGGGCCGGATCGTACACCCTGGATTTCTCCGGCACCCTCACCCGGGACGCCACAGTTGAAGATTGACGCCGCCCTGAGCAATGTCAAGATCATCGTCCCGGAGAACATCCCCACCACTTTGTCAATTGAGAGCAACCTGACGAATGTCAATGCCCACGGCCGCTGGGGCGGAAGCGGAACCAACTACACCCTCACCGGTGAAGGGCCGACACTGACCTTTATCATCAAATGGGCGCAGGCAATCTGGATCTATCCACTACGCCGTAGAATTACCCTATAAAAGATCAGGGCTGGTCAGTTGACCAGCCCTTTTTTACAGTTCTCAAGGCATAGAGCGAATACCCAGATAACAATAACTTCTTTCATGCCCCCAGGAGAACCCCTAACCCAAGAATGCTGCGCAGACAGGAAAGGGGTCGATGATTTATTCTACGCCTGCTCGAAAAACACCGCGATGGCTTTCTCATGGAGCTGTTCCCGGTCCCAGCCCATCCGGGCGCGGGAAAGCCGGGTCCTTGAGCACCTCTTCCAGGCTGGAGCCTTTCTGCTTATGTGCCGCGGCGATCGCCAGGCAGGTTTCCATGTAGTCGATCAGCTCGATCCACATCAGCATATTCGCTAACCGTGCCATGCCCGGGGAGGATCACCTCGGCATCAAAATCCCGTGTAGAGACTTCAGGGCCGCGATCCAGTCATGCACATCACAATTCTGCATCCAAGGGATAGCTCCCCTGGAAGAGCAGATCGCTGGCGAGGAGCACCTTCTGCTCCGGCAGCCACAGGATGGTTTGATCCGGCTTATGCCCGCCGGTGTAGATCAATTCGATCTCGAATTCCCCGGCAGTCAGGGTCATCTTGGGCTGGTCAAAGGTCAGGGTCGGCATTTCGGCTCTCCGGGCGGCCGGCTTCTTTCATCCGCTGATAGGTCTTCTGGTGGGCATATTTTGGGCAGGGAAACAGGCTATTGCCGCCGATATGATCGCCATCGGCATGCGTATTGATCAGCATGCAGACATCCTCCGGCATGAATCCGGCCAGATCGAGCACATTTTGCATATTCTCCACCGTGGTGGTTGTATCAATCCACACCACTCCTTCAGAGGTCTTAAGAAACATCACATTGGATGACGCCTCCGGCGAATCGCCAAAAAACACATTCGGTTTCACTTCGGTAATCTTCATTGATTCTCTCCTTACCGGACGATGGCGTCCGTCATTTTTGCCACGCGGGCCATAATTGCGACATCATGCACCCGGACAATATCCGCCCCGCGGGTGATTGCAACCGCCACCGTGGCTGCAGTCCCCTCCACGCGCTGGTCGGGCGGCAGATCGAGTGTATAGCCGATAAAGGACTTGCGCGAGGACCCGATCAGGATCGGGAAGCCCAGCTCGAGGAATTCATCCGTGCGGTTGAGCAGTTCCAGATTCTGCGGCACCGTCTTTCCAAAGCCGATCCCGGTATCCAGGATGATATGCTCATCAGGGATTCCGGCTTCTCTGGCAATCTGCACCGATTCCATCAGCTCCCGCTTGATATCCCCAATCAGGTCATCATATTCCACCCCGGTATAGCGGCCTCCCAGGCGGGCCTGCACCTCGGCAGACTTGGGGGTGCTGCGGTTGTGCATCATCACCACCGGCACACCTCTCGCAGCCGCCAGCGGGGCCATCTCCGGATCGGCTTTCAGTCCCCAGACATCGTTGATCAGGTCTGCCCCGGCATCCAGGGCAGCGGCGGCCACCTCGGCCTTGTAGGTATCGATCGAGACCGGCAGGTCGCTCTCTGCCGCCAGCGCTCTCACTACCGGGATGACCCGCTCGATCTCCTCTGCCGCACCGACCGGATCAGAACCGGGACGGGTGCTTTCCCCGCCCATATCCAGAATATGTGCACCAGCCTCGGCAAAACGCCGGGCCTGCTCCAGGGCGGCCTCCACCGGGTCGGTGGACTGGCGCAGTCCATCCCCCGAAAAGCTGTCCGGGGTGATGTTGAGGATCCCCATCACATAGGTCTGGTTGCCCCACTCAAATTTCTTGCCTTTGAGGGGATTCCAGCTGGTCTGGTCATTGTCAAACTCCTGGTATAGATTTTGATCTCACCGGTATCCACTTTCGCCAGCAATGTCTCTAATCAAGTCCCGGTCACCGGGTGGCGCCAATCTGGGGCGATCTCGGCCAGCGGGACAAGCACAAATGCGCGCTCGATGCATGCGTGGGATGCGGGACTCCAAGCCGCTCTGATTGGTATTCCCGCTCCGTCATAATCAAGGATGTCAATATCGATCTCCCGCGGCCCCCAGCGGAAACTGGCTGTGCGCCCCACCTGCTGCTCCAGGTCCTTGAGGTAATGTCAGCAGCCCCTCCGGGGAGAGACTGGTCCGGGCGATGAGTACGATATTGAGGAAATCAGGCTGGTCGGTGTACCCCCAGGGCGGCGTGCTGTACACGGAGGAAACCCGCCTCACCATCACCTGCGGGGCAAGGCTCTGGACAGCGGCAGTCAAATTCCCCAGGCGGTCACCTTTGTTGGTGCCCATGCCGAGGATGATATTTACGCTGTGTTTTTCGGGGCTGGTTCGCATTTGTTTCCAGGCCAGTTGCGGTTACAATGTGAAGGATGAAATCACTTTATTTTACCAGCAAGCAGATCGGGGTGCAGTCGGCAGCCTTCCTGACCTCGCTCGGACTGCACCTCGAGCCGGAGATCGACCTGGAGCGCCCTGCCCTGCTGGTGCTGGACATGCAAAACTACTTCTTCTCCCCGGATTCGCATGCCTTCATCCCCAGCGCCCCGGCGATCTTGCCCGGTGTAGTCAATCTGATCACCGCCTTCCAGCAAGCCAGCCTGCCGGTGATCTTCACCCGTCACGAGAACACCGAAGAAAACGCCGGGCATGATGGCCGAATGGTGGCGCGACCTGCTGACAAAGCGATCACCCCGCGGCCGGACTGGTCAATGAGATCGATGACCTGGCTGATGAGGTCATCGAAAAGAGCCAGTACGACGCCTTTTACCAAACCCCGCTGCTGGAACGACTGCAAGCCGCTCGATGTCACCGACCTGGTGATCACCGGGGTGATGACGCATCTGTGCTGCGAGACCACCGCCCGATCCGGATTTGTCCACGGCTTCCGCATCTGGTTCCCTGTGGACGGCACCGCCACCTACAATATGGACTTCCACCTTGCCACCCTGCGCAACCTCTCCCACGGCTTTGCCACCCCGGTGCTGATCAAAAACGTGATCGGAGCGTTGGCATGACCTCCGCCGAGGTGATCATCATCGGCGGCGGGCCGGCAGGCATGACCGCGGCCATCCAGCTAAAACGCTACGGGCTGGATCCGCTTCTTGTTCGAATCCAACCGGCTGGGCGGGCTGCTGTGGAATGCCAATCTGGTCGAGAACTATCCCGGCTTTCCCGGTGGCATCCCCGGGCCAGCCCTGGTGGAGAAGATCACCCGCCAGTTTACCGATCTGAGCATCCGCCATAACCTGAGTACATTTCAGAGGTTGATCATGACGGCGAAACCTTCATTGCCCATGGAGAGAACAAGACCTTATATCGCCATATTCCTGGTTCTCGCTACTGGCACCAGCCCAACAGCTTCCCTGACAGAATTGATCCCGCCAGAAGCCGCCAGCCGGTTTTCTACGAAGTCCACGACCTGGCAGACATGTACAACGCCCGGATAGCGATCGTTGGCGCAGGCGATGCGGCCTTTGACTATGCCCTCAACCTGGCAAGGCGGGATAACGAGGTGACTGATCCTCAACCGGGGCACTGAGATCAAAGCCCTGCCCCTGTTGGTGGATCAGGGTACTCAAAATAATGCATAAAATCACCTATCGCGAGAACACTCTCTGACAGATGTCCGCCTGGAGGATGAAAAACTCCTCCTAAGTGGCATTGACGGAAGCGGAAAGACATCGTATAAAGTGGATGCACTCCTGGGCGCTATCGGCCGCTCCCCCACACGGGCCGGAACGCTCAGACACGGCTGGCTGCCAACGAAACATCTTTGCAATCTCTGGCGCTACTGCACCTCATCGGCGACCTGCACAACGGCATCTACCGCCAGACCGCCATCGCTGTAGGAGACGGGCTGAAAGCAGCCATGAAAATTTATCAATTTCTCAAGGAAGAGGAAAAATATGAAAATCGAAGCAAAAGTTGGCTCCGACGATATCGCGGTGGTGTATGTCGGCAAATTTGACGACGGAGAACTGGTTGAATTTGTGGAAGCCGTTCAGCCGCCCATGCCAAGAGAAGAGAAATGGGTGCTGATGCTCTCCACGCTGTACGGCTGCCCGGTGGAATGCCAGATGTGCGATGCCGGGGGCTTCTACCACGGCAAGATCAGCAAAGAAAGGCTGCTGGACCAGCTGGACTACATGGTCCACCGCCACTACCCTGACAGGGTGATCCCCTGCAAGCAGTTCAAGATCCAATTTGCCCGCATGGGTGAGCCGACCTTCAATCCGGCGGTGCTGGAAGTACTCGAAGCCCTCCCGACCCACTACCATGCTCCGGGACTGATGCCGTCCCTCTCCACGATTGCTCCCCGCGGTGTAGATGAGTTCTTCGATCGGCTGATCGAGATCAAGAACCAGCACTATTCTGGCGGGCAGTTCCAGTTCCAGTTCTCCCTGCACACCTCCGATCAGGAACTGCGCAAGAAGCTCATCCCGGTCAAGACCTGGTCCTTTGCAGAGATGAGCGACTTCGGAGACCGCTACTACCGCCCCGGAGACCGCAAGATCACCCTCAACTTCGCCCTGGCCAAGGATATCCCCCTCCGGCCAGAGGACCTGACTCCCTATTTCAGCCCGGAGAAATTCCTGATCAAGATCACCCCGCTCAACCCGACCTACACCGCTGAAACACATGGGCTGGAATCTCTATATTGATACCGAAACCGGCCAGATGTCCGGCCAGGTCGTGGAATCCCTGGAAGCAGCCGGCTACCGGGTGATCGTCAGCGTGGGCGAACTGGAAGAGAACCGGATCGGCTCCAACTGCGGGCAGTACGTTCTCAAGCATGTCATGGCAGAATCCAAGCTGGGCGACGGGATATATCTACAAGATCGAACACTTTTCAAACGAAGGGACCTATGCCTGACGCACAATTCAACTTTCCGAAGGGATTTTTATGGGGGACGGCCAGCTCTGCCTACCAGGTCGAG
This sequence comes from uncultured Chloroflexia bacterium, assembly GCA_963722735.1. GTDB lineage: Bacteria > Chloroflexota > Anaerolineae > Anaerolineales > UBA11579 > UBA11579. The sequence goes on along the minus strand of CAVROH010000015.1, from coordinate 129,834 downwards.
GGCAACAGCAAGAACCATCAATGGTACCTCTGGGAGCAGGAACCCGGCCGCATCGCCGACGGGCACATCAACGGCCTGGCCTGTGACTGGTGGGGCGGCCGCTGGCGGGAAGATTTTGACCGTGCCAAAGAAGGCCACCACAACGCCATCCGCATCTCGGTGGAGTGGAGCCGCATCCAGCCGGAGCGCGACCGCTGGGATGAAAATGCCCTCGACCACTATATCGAGATGCTGCGCGGGCTCGATCGACCGCAATATCTTCCCAATGGTCAACTTCCACCACTTCACCGACCCGCTGTGGGTGGTGGAGATGGGCGGCTGGGAGAATGACGAAGTCCCCGAACTGTTTGCCGCCTACGTGGAAAAGGTCACCGAAGCACTGAAATCCTACGTCACCACCTGGCTGACCACCAACGAGCCGAATGTCCCCGCCATCCTCGGTTACCTGACCGGTGAGTTCCCCCCCGGCGTGCAGGATCTGAACCGCTCGATCGCCGTGATGACCAATTTCGCCCGCGGCGCATGCCCTCGCTTATCACAAGATCAAAGCCATCCAACCGGAAGCCCAGGGTGGGGTATGCCCATGCCTACCGGGGATTCACTCCGAAGAACCCGCGCAACCCGCTGCACCGCTGGTCGGCGAAGATGCACCACCAGATGATGAACGAGTTCTTCCCTTCCATGTTCACACATGGCAAGGCACGCATCGGCACCCGGACGATCGAGATCCCCGAGGCCAAAGGCACCCAGGATTTCTTCGGGCTGAACTACTACACCAGTGATGAAGTGAGCTTCAAGCTCAGCGCCGGGGCAACGAACTTCTTCTCCGAGACGCAGCTTCCCTGAGGATGCACCGCTCAGCCCCAACGGGATGATCGCCAGCACCCCACACGATTTCTACCATGCGATCGAATGGTCACTCAAGTTCGGTGTGCCGATCATCATTACCGAGAACGGCACCGAAGACGCCGAGGACACCTTCCGCCGCGAGTACCTGGCCGCCCACATCCACCAGCTGTGGCGGGCAGTCAACTTCAACTACCCGATCAAGGGCTATTTTGTCTGGACGCTGGTGGACAATTTTGAGTGGAACGCAAGGCTGGACGCGCCGCTTTGGCCTCTGGGAGCTGGATACCGAGACCCAGGCCCGCAAAAAACGCCCCAGCGCCGACTTCTACGCCAAGATCGCCGAGAACAATGCCCTGACCTCAGAGATGGTGCGAGAATTCGCGGCGCTTCGGGCTGTTCCCTGAGTAAAAAGACCTCTTCCCGGAATAAGCCAAAGGAAGAATGTTGGTTTTCCGAATCCCTTATCACTAAGTGCCTTCACTTTTTATGATCCAAAAGCTACCCAACTAACTGGAGGTTATGGTAAAATTCCTCCGCTGTGGAGAGGTCGCATAGTCTGGCCTAGTGCGCACGCTTGGAAAGCGTGTATACCGAAAGGTATCGAGGGTTCGAATCCCTCCCTCTCCGCCAAAGAAAGAGGCTGCCGTTTGGCAGCCTCTTTTCATATCTAATCGGAATTTCTTACCGAATTTTTTCCATCACGATCCCGTCCTCACCGTCTTTGTAATACTTCTCCCAGCGGTTGATCTGGAAATATCCATCCTGCTGATATAGGTTGATCGCCACCTGGTTCGATTCCCGCACCGTCAGGCGGACGCGCGGCTGGGCCATCTCCTCCTCCACCAGGTGGATCAACTTGCGGGCAATCCCTCTGCGCCGGTGATCGGGGTGTACCGCTACTGTAGCGATCCACCCAATCCGGGCGGGGAAGCGGATCTCCCCAGCAATGAAGCCGACCATTTCCCCATCCAGCAAGCCTTATAACGCACGATATTGGGGAAAGACAGCGCCCCGATCAAATCCAGCAGTGGCCAGGCATCCACCGGGAAGCAAACCTTCTCCAACTGGCGCACAGCGGAGTTAGATCGAAGAGTGATGCAGTCTGGATCTGGAAGTTTGGCGGAAGTCAGTTCACTTCACCTGACGCAATAAAGGAATAGACAAGGGACGGGGAATGATACCACTCCCCTTGTCATGTAATACCGGATTATGACCCTATCGGGTTGCGTTTTTCTTGATGAAATCACCCAGGAAGCTGGTGAACTCCATCGGGAAGACAAATTTGGTCGATTCCCCTGCCCCATCTCTTTCAGGGCTTCAAAGTACTGCAGGGTCATGGTCTTCTCGTCAATATCTTCCGCGGCTTTGAAGATCAACTGCAAAGCCTCGGCATAACCCTGGGCTCTCAAAATCGCAGATTGCCTCTGACCATCTGCTTCCAGAACGGCCGCCTGCTTCTTACCATCGGCAATGTTGATCGAGGCTTCCTTCTCACCGGTGGACTGGGTCACCTGGGCGCGGCGTTCACGCTCAGCGGCCATCTGCCGGTTCATCGCATCCTGGATCTCCCTCGGGGGGATGATCTCTCGGATCTCTACATTGGTCACCTTGACACCCCAGCGCTCGGTGACTTCATCGAGGCGGGTACGCAGCATATCATTGATATGGTCTCGCTCGGAAAGCACATCATCCAGCGGGATACCACCGATGACGGCACGCAGCGTGGTGGTGGCCATACCCTCAGCAGCGCTTTCAAAGTTGCCCACCTGGATCACAGAGGCTTCAGCGTCCAGAACCTTGTAGTACCAGATGAAGTCCACCGAGATAGCTGCGTTATCCTTGGTGATCGAGGTCTGGTGTGGGATCTCTCTCACCTGCTCACGCAGATCCACCTTTCGGGCCGTATCCACGACCGGGATGAGGAATATCATGCCAGGCCCTTTTCACCGACCGAGCGGCCCAGCCGGAAGACCACCAGGCGCTGGTATTCCGGCACGATCCGGATGGCGGTCATAAACAGCACCACCACGATCGCGCCGACTGCAGCAATTGCGCAGATTAAAAAATGTTGGGTTCATCAATTTTTCCTTTCATTAGTGACTTGATCGATCAAACAATAACGAGTTAGCTCCATCTATCATAAACCAGATACTATCTACATAGGCTCGTTAATTTCTTCTACTTTCAGATACAAATCCATTCCGGGAGAGGACCTTAACATGGCTGCCGGCTTTGATCAGGATTTCGCTCTCCGCCGTCCACATTTCGCCCTGCAAGTACACCGAGCCTTCAATACTGATATCGGTGCGGGCTTCGCCGACACCGCCAACGATTTGCCAAGGTCATGCGCGGGGGATTTGCTCTCCGCTTCCAGCACCTTGACCATCATCAGCCAGATCAGGCTGCCAGCTGCGATAGAAGTAACCACGGCCAGCACGGGGTGCACAGCTGGCCGCCACCACACTTCCGACCGGAAGAGGAAAGCCGACCCGATCACAAACGCGGCCAGGGTTAGCACCAGGTTGAGCGTCCGGCGTTTATTCCGCACCGCGAAGATGAACGGGCACAATCCCCGCCACCAGCACGATTAACGCCCAGACGTTGATCTCAAGCTCAAGCACACGCCAGGCCGCCAGACCGAGTACGATCACCGCCCCAACCTCGAAGATGCCGGTACCTGGCGTGAGGATCGCGAAAATCGTCAGGATAAAGCCGATCACGATCAGCAGATAGGCCACATTCGGGTCTAATATGATCTCCATTCACGCCTCCTAAAACTTCTAGTTCAATCTTACATTATAATATCATTATACATTCCTACCAAATCGGGTACAATCATATTTTGTAAGAGGAAAGTTAAAAGTTACCAGACCTCCTCCGAGGATAGTTATGAAACTCGCCCTTGCCCAGATCAATACCCGCTTAGGCCGCCCCCAGGACAACCTGAAGAAGCATCTCGATTCTATCGAGGAAGCAGTCTCAAAGGATGCCGACCTGGTGGTCTTCCCCGAATTATCTCTCACCGGCTATATCCTACAGGATCTGGTCCCAACGGTTGCCTGCCGACCGACAGCCGATGATCTCCTTTTTGCTCCTCTGATCGAAGCCAGTCAGAAGATAGTCACCAAAGAAACATAAAGGACATTAAATGACTCGGAAATTATCAAGACGTGACTTTCTCAAACTAACATCATTAATTCCTCTTAGCCTCAACTTACCAAAGATCATTAAATCAGCGAACCAAGATAAGCCCAATGTCTTAGTCATCATTTTCGATTCCTGGTCTGCAACAAACACATCGTTGTATGGTTATCCAAGAGAGACCACCCCCAACATTAATAAATTGGCAGAAAAAGCAATTGTCTATCACAACCACTATGCCAGTGGGCATTACACCTACCCGAGCACAGCCAGCTTCCTCACAGGGGTATTACCCTGGACACATAAAGGTTATTGGATTAATCAACAAGGAAAAATCCTGGAAGAATTTTCGAATAAAAATATTTTTCACCTTTTACCTGATTATTTCCGTTCTGCATTTACACATAACACTCTGGCTGATGGATTGCTCCAAGATATGGCTATGGGAATTGACGAATACCTGCCAAAGGATGAATTTACCATTCTCCCTTCTAAATTGTTCGATCAACTCTTCCAAAATGATATAGATATCTCCTCATTATCTAATATCAAAAACCTTGAAATCCTGGAAAAAGGTTATGCAAATTCCTTATTTCTCTCCAGGGCATACAGTCAATTTCGCAAAGTAAAACTAAATAGATATCAGGAGCAATTTCCAAGAGGAATTCCAGCGCTCACAGAAATAGATAACTTTATCCTGGAAACTGCTATCGATTGGACGGGGGATAGCCTCGCAAAAAGCCCCACCCCATTCTTTCGGTATGTACATCTGCTACCTCCCCACTCACCCTACCGTACCCGGAATGATTTCATAGATCAATTTAGATCAGATGGATATATACCAGTAAAAAAGCCTCAACACCCACTCGGATATAAAAAACTTACCTTTGAGGAAGAAGTTGAGTCAAGAAGAATGTACGATGAGTTCCTCTTATATGTCGATGCCGAATTCCAGAGGTTGTTTGATAAATTATCCAAAGACGGCATTTTGGACAACACGATTGTTATACTGACATCTGATCATGGTGAAATGTTTGAAAGAGGGATTAAAGAACATCTAATTCCGTCCTTCCATAAACCACTTATGCATATTCCTTTGCTAATATTCCTCCCAGGACAGAAAGAAAGAATTGATATTCATTCTTCTACAACCACTGTTGATCTATTACCCACAATTTTGGATCTGACGGGGCATGCACTCCCCGCCTGGTTGGAAGGCAAACTACTTCCTCCATTTACCAGTGAAAACTTATCAAACCGTACGGTTTTCAGTGTCGACTTCAAAAACAGCCCTAAACAAGGGCCTCTAACAGATGGCACAATCATGATTCGTTCACAAAATTATAAATTTACATATTTATTCGGAACTAATTCTAAATATAAGAATCTTCCCCAACACTATCTCTACGAACTTTTTGACGTAGAGAACGACCCGGAGGAGTTAATTAATCTATTTGATCCAAATAATTCTCTCTCCCAATCATTCATAGATACGATGAAAGACAAACTTGGAGAATTAGATTTGAATCTGGTACGATATTAGGACTTATTTGATTCTGATTTCACAATTAAGGAAATTTATGAAACTCGCCCTTGCCCAGATCAATACCCGCTTAGGCCGCCCCCAGGAGAACCTGAAGAAGCATCTCGAGTATATTGACGAGGCTGTCTCAAAGGGCGCCGACCTACTGGTCTTCCCCGAATTATCTCTCACCGGCTATATCCTGCAGGACCTGGCTCCAACGGTTGCCTGCCGCCCTACAAGCGATGATCCCCTTTTTGCTCCTCTGATCGAAGCCAGCCAGAAGATCGATCTGGTGGTGGGTTTTGTGGAAGAAGATGTGCGCAGCCGTTATTACATCTCGGCGGCATATCTCTCGGAGGGGAGGGTGGTGCATGTCCACCGCAAGCTGTATCTGCCCACTTATGGGCTTTTCGATGAAGGACGCTTCTTCGCCGCCGGAGACAGCGTGAGAGCCTTCGATACCCGTTTCGGGCGCTTTGGGCTACTGATCTGTGAGGATTTCTGGCACGCTTCCCCACCCTATCTGCTCTGGCTGGACGGCGCCGACCTGATGATCTTCATCTCCGCCTCTCCTTCGCGCGGCCTGACCGCCTCCCCCACCTTGGAATCCTCCCGCTGGGTAGAGCACATCAACCGGGCATATGCCAGTCTGTTCACCAGTTTCATCGCCAGCACCAACCGGGTCGGCTATGAAGACGGGATCAATTTTTGGGGCGGCGCACATGCCTTCGGCCCGGACGGGGAAATCATCGGTAAAGGCCCCTATCAGGAAGAGGCGATTACGATGGTAGAGATCCACCTCTCAGAACTCCAGCACGTACGCACCCGCCTGCCGCTGCTCAGGGATGAACGTCCGGAGGTGGTCGCCAGAGAAATTGAGAGGATCCTGAATGACTGATAAACTTTCCAAGACGTGATTTCCTCAAGCTGGCCTCACTTACTCCAGCCGCATATTTCCTGCCCCCGGCATTGACAGGCATAGAGAACAACGATCTTCCCAACATCATCGTGCTAGTCTTTGATGCCTGGTCTGCAAAGAATGTGTCCCTGTACGGCTATCCCCGTAAGACCACCCCAAACCTTGAGAGGCTGGCAGAGAAGGCGATCGTCTACCACAACCACTATGCTGCCGGGCATTTCACCGTTCCTGGCACAGCCGGGCTATTAACCGGCACGCTCCTCTGGCAGCACCAGCTATCCAACAGAAGCAAATCGCTACCGCCATTCTTCAGGGAAAACAATCTCTTTGGCATCTTCCCGGAATATAAGCGGCTGGCCTATTCTCATAACCTGCTGGCCAATGATGTCCTCGTGAAAATGATCAAATCTCTGGATACTCTTAAACACTGGCAAGATCTGTACCTCTGGCCAACCCGGCCCAAAGCCTGTTCTTTCAAGGATAATGATATTTCTTCAGTCGGCTGGATCCGCACCATGGATACTACCGAGAACGGAGCCGCCAACTCGATATTCTTATCCCGGATCATCTCCTTCCTTGTTAACCGAGCAAATTGAACGCATGGCAGGCCAGTTCCCCCGATGGGCTGCCCACCTATGGTCGGTTTGTCCATTTCATCTTCGAGGATGCTATTGACTGGCTGGCGACTTATGCCGAAATCAGAAGAAGATCCTTTCCTGATCTATTACCATCTATTTCCGCCCCATGACCCCTACGCCACTCGGGTTGATTTCCACCACCAATTCATAGATGATGGATTTTCTCCCCCTCGAAAAACCGGAGCATTTCCTCTCAGAGGGTATCTCAGAAGAAAAAAATCTGCAAAACCGGCGCAATTATGATGAATACATCCTGTATGTGGATGCCGAGATCGGCCGGTTCTTCTCGCTGATGGAAGCGGATCCGGCAAACTGGAAAATACCTGGATCATCCTGACCTCCGATCACGGTGAAATTTTTGAAAGAGGATTTGAAGCCGCATAAACATCCCCAGTTATTACGATCCTATTGCCAAAGTACCGTTAATTATTCTTCCCTCCAGGTCAAAAGAAACGGATCGACATCCATACGCCTACTTCCGCAGTAGATCTGCTTTCCACTCTGAAAGCCATTGTCAGGCGAAGAAATCACCGGACTGGACGGAGGGGCAAATCCTACCGCCCTTTAGTCAAAGCTATCCACTGATGACAAGCCAATCTTCATCGTTAACGCAAATCCTGAGAATCTCGAAAAGGCCAACCCTATAAATCCGGAAGCCTGATGCTTCGGAAAGGTAAATACAAACTGATCCATCATTTCGGAAAACGAAGAATATGAACCTCTGGAGGAATCCCGATCTCCGAACTGTATGACCTTGAGAACGATCCTGAAGAGATGACCAACCTTTTCGATGAAGAAAAGGAAATTGGCGAAGCCCTGCTGAATGAATTATTTGATAAAATGCGTGAGATGGGTGTAAAGGAATAAGGAAAATCCAATGACAGAGACGAACAAAAATCCCAGACTGACATTTGCCTATTTTTTCAAGACATTTCTGGTCGTATCCTTCCCGCTGCATGTTTGGGCGCTGCTGATGATCTTCCGGGATCTTGAGTTTCTCACCGAGCGCACCAACCGCTGGGACGCGATTGGGTATGGCGGGTACACCCTCCTATTCATCCTGCTGGAGAGCATCCTCCTTTCAGCGATTGTGTGGGGATTGAGTTTGCTGCTGCCCAAAGCCTGGGGCGAAAAACGGACCCTCTCGGTGGCGGGGAGCGTTTTTACGATCCTGGCAGTCACCAGCATCGTGGATATGGCCTTCCACGCCTTCAATGAGGTCCGCATCTCAAAACAATATCTGCATGGGTTAGCCACTTACCCCACCCTAACCTACGCCCTAATCGCCGCAGCGGTGATTATCGGCATCATCATGATGCTCTTGTTGATCCTGAAAACAAAATCGGGGGAAAAGGTGGTCTACGAGATATTAGACCGGATCATGCTGCTGGGCTATCTCTATCTGTTGCTGGATGCAGTTGGGATCGTGATCGTGATCATCCGCAATGTGAGCAATTCGCTTTAGGCCCGTACTCAAGCATTGGACAAACGCCAAGCCAGGGCGGTATTACGCCGGGTGACCTGGTTGTTGTTGACCGCGATAGCGAGCGCCTTAGTATTGGTCACCAGGACACAGACGCGCCTGGCTCGGGTAACCCCGGTATACAGCAAATTGCGCTGGAGCATCATGTAATGCTGGGTGAGTAAGGGCATCACCACAGCGGTGAATTCCGAGCCTTGCGCCTTGTGCACCGAGATGGCATACGCCAATGTCAGCATATCGGCTTCACTCCAGGCATACACTACCTTGCGCCCCTCAAAATCCACCGTCAGCAGCTTTTCAATCACCGAGATCGAGTGAACAAAGCCAATATCCCCATTGAAGACCTGTTTATCATAATCGTTGCGGGTCTGCATGACCCGGTCCCCGACGCGGAAGACTGTGCCGAACAGGCTGCGCTCGGGTTTGAGCGGGCCGGGCGGGTTGAGCGCTTCCTGCAGCCGGGCATTGACCGTGTGGATGCCCGCTGGACCGCGGTACATTGGCACCAGCACCTGGATCTCCTTTGGAGAGATCCCAAATTTGGACGGGATGCGGTTCTGCACCAGGTCCACGACCCAGTCGGCGGCTTTCTCGGGCACATCTGCCGGGAAGCGGAAGAAATCCTCTCCCCCGGTATCGAATAGGGGTATCTCGCCCTGGTTGATCAGGTGGGCATTGGTGATGATCTCCGAACCGGCCGACTGGCGGAAGATCTCAGTCAGGGTGGTCACCGGCACCAGCCCGGAGGCGATCACATCCCGGAGCACATCCCCCGCCCCCACAGAGGGCAGTTGATCGATATCCCCGACCAGCAGCAGATGGGTACCCGGCTCCAGGGCTTTGAGTAACTGATTGGCCAGGATCACATCCAGCATCGAGCTTTCATCCACCACCAGCAGGTCCAGCGCCAACGGGTTCTGTTCATTGCGGGCAAAGCCTTCCATGGGAGAATATTCCAACAGCCGGTGGATCGTGCTGGCTGGTTGGCCGGTAGCCTCAGAGAGGCGTTTAGCCGCTCTCCCCGTGGGGGATGCCAGCGCAAAGCGTTTGCCTGCCGCTTCCACAATCGAGATCAGCGATTTAAGCGAGGTGGTCTTGCCAGTACCCGGGCCGCCGGTCAGGATGCTGACGGGATGGCGCAGCACCTCCCGTACCGCCTCAGCCTGCTCCTCGGTCAAATCCGGGGGCAGTTCGGTGAACATCGGGGGGATATCGCTCAATGCGGGCGGAAACGCGGCTGCCAGTTCCGCCAGACGCCGCGAGACGCCAACCTCGGCATAATAGAACGGGGTTAAATAGACCGCATTCTCTGACTCGGGAATCTGGTCATCCTCGTCCGGAACGGCATCCAGCATTACCAGCTCGGCTTCAGCCAGACGCGCCTGCCCCGCTTCGACCAGATCAATTGGCACATCGAGCAAGTTAACTGTTTTATAGATCAGTTCCTGGCGATTTGCATACACATGCCCTTCGTTGGTCAGCTCTTCCAGCAAATACAGGATCCCGGCCTCGATCCGGGTGAGGTCATCCTTGGGCAGTCCGGTGGATTGGGCGATGCGGTCGGCGGTTTTGAAGCCGACTCCGTAAATATCGCGGGCCAGTTGGAAGGGATTGTTCTGCACAATCCCCATGGCCTGATCGCCATATTCCTTGTAGATCTTGAGGGCCAAGTTGGTGGTGATCCCATGTCCGTGCAGGTAGACCATGATCTCCTTGACCTGGCGCTGTTCCTCCCAGGCTTGCACGATGACCGCCATGCGCTTTTTGCCGATATCCTGCACCTCGCGCAGGCGCCTGGGTTCATTCTCGATAATATCCAGTGTCTCGGCACCGAAATGTTCCACGATCCGCTCGGCGATCCTGGGGCCGATCCCGGTGATCAGCCCGGAGCCCAGATAGCGTTTGACCCCCTCCAGGGTGACCGGATAGGCCTGCTCGATGGTCTCGATCTTGAACTGGCGGCCGTGTTTGGGATGCTCAACCCACTCACCGTGCATCTTCAGATATTCCCCCGGAGTAAACTCCGGCAGGTTCCCGATGACGGTCACCAGCCCCTGGCGGTCTTCAGCTGCCCCCTGCGACTGCTCAGGCGCCAGCTTGAAAACGGTGTACCCGTTCTCATCATTGAAGTATGTGATCCGCTCGATCGAGCCTGACAGAATATCCACGAATAGTATTATACCTGTTCGACTTGCGGGGAGCGGGGGTCTATGGCAGAATACAAGCATAATGTTGCGCTATATCTTCTTTGTGTTCATGATCGGGCTGGGCGTGGTGCTGGGCATTTTCTTCGCTGAGCAGGTCTATCCTGTCGAAGTGCAGAGATGCACCCCTGAATACCCTCCGCGATGGACTACAAGATCCGATTACGTTCTGATGGTGGCCGAATCCTATGCTCAGGCCCAGGACCCGGCTCTGGCAGCCCAGCAGTTGGCCCAGCTCAGTTCCGCAAGGCCGATCGAGACCGTAAACCTGGCGATTGTGTTTGCCCTGGAGAACGGCTACTCCCCCAATGACCTGGTCTTGCTTCAGAAACTGAGCGAAGTGATGAGTACCTGGGACCCAAACCTGGCAGAGCCTCTGGCAGGAGAGACCGATGAATGATCGCAAACCGCCGATCTACCTGGTTACCGGGCTGATCCTAGGGCTGGTCTTTGGTGTGGTGTATGCCTGGATGCTCGCCCCGGAGGAAACCCTTGAAACCAATCCGGTCATGCTGCGCGAGGACTTCAAGGATGCATACCGCGAGCTGATCGCCCGGGCCTATCTCTACAGATGGCGACCTCGGCCGGGCGCAGGCCCGTCTGACGCTGCTGGAAGATGAAGACCCGGCCCGTGAGCTGGCCGTCCAGGCCCAGCTATCCCTCAACGACCCGGCTGAGAAACGCGCCGCCCGCGCCCTAGGCCTGCTGGCTGCTGCGCTCAATGAAGAGAGCGGTGGTGAAGAGCTTCCCGCCTTAGATGGCAATCCCGGCACAGATTTACCGACGGGGGAACTCAAGAGACCCCCACAACCCTGACTGCACAGACCGCAACCCCGGATGCAGCCGCCACGCTGCGAGCCGCCGCCACCCTGACGGCTGGCGGCCCAACTGCCACGCCGAAGCCCACACAGAACAGTCCCCAGCCCACCAATGGTAATCCCGGGGATGAAACGCCTACGGCAACGTTCACACCGAGTGCCACCCCCACGCTCACCGCAACTCCTGGCCCGCCGTTCACGCTGAATGGTTATCAGCTTCTCTGCGACTCTGCGCATTACCCGCCCAAGATCCAGGTCTACGTCTTCGATGCCAGCGGGGACCCGGTCCCCGGTGTGGCCATCCTGGTCTTCTGGGAAGGCAAGGCAGACCGTTTTGTCACCGGGCTGAAACCCTCCTTTGGGCTGGGTTATGCCGACTTTGAGATGGACCCCCTCAAGACCTACACCCTGCGCCTGGAAAACGGCGGCGACCCGATCCAGTCGATCACCGGGGAGCTGTGTGAGGACGACGGGGATCCGTTCTACGGCTCCTGGGTCTTCAACTTCGTCCAGCCATAAGCGCACTTAAATTTTACATAACTTAACACGACCAATCAATTCGAGTATAATATCCCTCTGCCAGTTTTCCTTCATTAACCCCTGGCATCTGAAATGATATGGACCTTCAGGAATTTCTCAAACAACGATGGGTGATCATTGCCGTACTTGGGATCGTCCGCCTGATGCCGAAGAAAGATGGGCTATGCCATCATTGACCTGGCTGCCCGGCGGATTGCCCGCCAAAAACCCAGAGTCTACCAGAAACTGCGCCGTAATATCGACCACATCCCCGGAACGGATGCTCAGCCCTGAGAAGCTGGACCAACTCACGCACCAAGCCTTTCGCAATGCCGGGCGGTTCTACTTCGATTTCTACCATCTCGTACAGGGACCGATGAAGCGGGCCCAGAACCAGGTCCACATCCCCGAAGATGTCTACGAGAAGATCACCAGCGTCCAGCAGAGCGGGCGGGGTGTGGTCCTGGCCGGGATGCATACCGGCAACTTCGATCTCGGCATGGTCGCCCTGGCAGCCGACAGGCTGGAGATCACTGCCCTATCTGCTTCCAATCCCAAACGAGGCCTATCAGGGTTCAGAACAAGCTGCGCAGTAAGATCAGGCCTGGAACTGCTGCCGATCACGCCCGGATCCCTGAAGAAAGCCGATCAGACTGCTGCAGGACGGCGGGATCGTCGCAACCGGCGTGGATTGGCCTCACCCTGAAGAGCCCTGTCACACAGAGGTCTTTGGCAAACCAGCCTATATCCCTCTGGGAACCGCCCGGCTGGCGCTACTGAGTGATGCAGTTACCTTTATCGTCTCGTTCTACAGGAAACCAGATGGCAGCGATAGTGTTACAATTTCTGACCCGATAGAAGTGATCCGAACAGCGGAGATCGGGAGTAAAGATATTGCCCTGAATACTGCGGCGTACATGAAAGTATTTGAGGAATTCATCCAACAGATCCCAGATCAGTGGATGATGTTCCACAACTTCTGGGCGGATTGAAAGCAGCGCAAGAGGAGAAACAGAATTATGTCCGAAGAACCTAGAAAGCATGTCCGCATCAATGATATTTTTCTTGGCCCGATCGAACGGCCAGCCCTGCAATACTTCTGCAAGATCGCACCCTGCCTGGATGACCCCAGATACGATGACCCTGATCGGCATCATTCGGCTCGCTGATGATCGCTGCCGGGTATATCCTGGCGAGCAAGAACCTGGCCTTTCTCTGGCTGGCCAGCGCCGGGTACCTGGTCAACTGGTACGGCGACAGCATGGATGGCTCCCTAGCCCGCTACCGCAAGATCGAACGCCCCAAATACGGCTACTACATTGATCACATCGTTGATATCGTCAATGAGTTCATCGTCATTATGGCATTGGGCATCTCCTCGCTGGTCCATTTCGAGATCGCCGCCCTGACCCTGATCGGCTACCTGATTGCTCTCGGTGCATACCTTCCTGCGCACCTATGTGGATGATGTCTTCAAGATCTCATTCGGCAAGCTGGGACCGACTGAGGTGCGTGCGATCATTATCACTGATCAACACGATCGTGTTCTTCCTGGGGAATCCGCAGTTTGATGTGGTCTTCAACTGGACCCTGACCCTTTACGATCTCCTGCTGCTGATCGTGATCGGGCTGCTCTACTTCATCTTCTTCACCACATCTTTTCCACCGGACGGGATCTGGCAAGAAAAGGTGAGTGAACGGGCGTAATATATCCGGTATGAACGGATCAGATCAATTCACCCTGCCCTCTGACCAATTCGAGCCTGCCTATCTCCGGCTGCACCGCAGCGGGGAACTGGCAGCCCGCGCCGAGAAAGCAACTGCCTCCCTGGAAAACTGCTGCGTCTGCCCCAGGAACTGCGGCACGAACCGTCTGGCCGGTTTCAGCGGGACCTGCAAGACCAGCCGCGATGCGCGTCGTCAGCAGCGCTTTCGCCCACATGGGCGAGGAAGACTGCCTGCGCGGCTGGCGGGGTTCGGGGACGATCTTCTTCTCCGGATGCAGCCTGAGATGTGTTTTCTGCCAGAACTTCGATATCAGCCACACCAGCCAGGGGCGCGAGGTGTCTGCTGCAGAGCTGGCCGAGCATGATGCTCTCCCTGCAGGAAGCCGGCTGCCACAACATCAACCTGGTCACCCCTGACCATTTTGTCCCCCAGATTCTTGCGGCCCTGGAAATCGCGGCTGATAACGGTTTGCTCCTGCCAATTGTTTACAACACCTCCGGCTATACCTCCCTGCTGGCGCTGGAATGGCTGGACGGGGTGGTCGATATCTACATGCCAGATTTCAAAACCGCCGATCCCGCACAGAGGCGCACCTCTATTTGCAGGCAAAGGACTACCCCGAAGTGGCCGAAGCCGCCATCCGGGAGATGCACCGCCAGGTAGGTGACCTGGTGATGGATGAGCAAGGGATCGCCCTGCGGGGCGTGCTCGTCCGCCACCTGGTGATGCCTGAAGATATCTCCAGCACCCGGCTGGTGATGCATAAGCTGGCCGCGATCTCCCCTGACACATTCCTCAATATTATGGGACAATATCACCCGGCCGGAAAAGTGCTCACTGATCCACGCTACAGCCGAATCAACCGCCGCCCGAAGCATACAGAGATCGACCTGGCCTATGAACTGGCCCGTGAAGCCGGACTCTGGCGCTTCGATCCCGCATTGACCAAACACACAGGAAAGGCAACGCATTGAAATTCGAGAACACTCCCCAAAACACCACAAGAAAGCGCAGACCTGGCGGCTGAATTTTGGAACAACGGCTATTATTGAGCCGAGAGCGTGCTGGCGGCAGTTGCCGCCCACCAGGGAATCGAATCCGACCTGATCCCCAGGATCGCGACCGTATTTTGCAGCGGCCAGGCGCAGACGGGCGGGCAATGCGGCGCCCTCACCGCCGGACTGATGGCCCTCAGCATGGTTGAAGGCCGAGAGACAGATCTAAGATGAGCGTGAAAAGCTCTACCAGAAGGCGAACCTGTTGGTGGACGGGTTCCGACAGGAATTTGAGCACACTTACTGCCCCGACCTGATCCAGATCGATCTGAAATCTCCAGATGCCAGCGAGCAGTATCAGGCCCGCGGGCTGAAGTCGCAGTGCGAGGGCTACATCCGGCATGTGACTGCCCGGACAATCGAAATCCTTGGGTAAAACCGTGATATCCATTACAATCCCCTCATGAATATTGACCTGACGATCAATACTGACCTGGCAACCCAGATCCTGACCGGATTCATCAAGAGCGAGATCACCCGAGCGGGTTTCTCCCGGGCGGTATTGGGCCTCTCCGGCGGGATCGACTCGGCGGTAAGCTGCTATCTGGCTGCCCGCGCCCTGGGAGCGGAAAATGTACTCGGCCGTACGGATGCCCTACAAGACCTCCTCACCGGACTCGATGGCCCACGCCGGGCTGGTGATCGAAGACCTCGGGGTGCAGTCCAAGACGATCGAGATCACCGAGATGTGCGATCCCCTGATCGCCCAGACCCCGCCGGAAGCCGCCCTGCGCCACGGGAATATCATGGCGCGGATGCGGATGATCGTGCTGTACGACCAGTCTGAGGATTTTGGCGGGCTGGTGGTAGGGACCGGCAACAAGACCGAGATCCTGCTGGGGTATTCCACCATCTACGGTGACGCAGCCTGCGCCATCAACCCGATCGGCGACCTGTACAAGACCCAACTGCGCCAACTGGCTGCCGGGCTGGGCGTACCGGATGAGATCATCAACAAGCCTCCGTCCGCTGACCTGTGGGCCGGGCAGACCGATGAAGACGAACTTGGTTTCACCTATGAGCAAGCCGACCAACTGCTCTACCTGCTGGTGGACCAGCGCTTCTCCCCGGAAGAATGTGTCGAGGCGGGTTTCAACGAGGCTTTCGTCAGAGAAGTGGTCCGCCGCATCCAGCGCAATCATTACAAACGCATCATGCCCCCGATCGCCAAGCTCAGTAACCGCACGATCGGATATGATTTCCTATATTTGAGAGATTGGGGAACGTGACCAATCAACTAAAGTTGTTTGGTTTTGCGAACATAAAAATGTGAGAAAATCATTTTTATGTCCACTACACAATTTTTTGATCATCCAGGCAATTAGAAAACAATGAGAATAACCATCCCCCCCGCATTGAAACACCGCCAGTTTGCCCTCCTGTGGTTTGGACAAGCCTTCAGCGTGATCGGCAGCCAGATGCAGGTCTGGGCGATCTTCTGGCATATCGACGATCTCACCCAGGCACCGCTGGCCCTGGGGATGGTGGGCGCTGCCCGGGTAGTGCCGATCATCCTGTTCTCGATTTACGGCGGCGCCATCGCCGACCTGTTCGACCGCCGCAAGCTGATGTTCATCACCCAAACTTCCGAAGCCTTTCTAGCCCTGATCCTCTTTTGGCTGACCTCTCACCGGGCAGATCCAACTCTGGCACATCTACCTAATCACCGCTTTACAGGCGGTGGCTTTCTCCTTTGATGTCCCCGCCCGTCAAGCTGTGATCCCCAACCTGGTACCCCGCGAGATCCTGCCTTCAGCCCTGAGTATGAGCATGATCGCCTTTCAGTTAGGCTCAATCCTTGGGCCGGCACTCAGCGGATTGGTGATCGCCGGGTTCGGTATCCAAACCACCTATCTGAT
Source organism: uncultured Chloroflexia bacterium (assembly GCA_963722735.1). Lineage (GTDB taxonomy): Bacteria > Chloroflexota > Anaerolineae > Anaerolineales > UBA11579 > UBA11579. Next base: position 113,096 of record CAVROH010000015.1, on the reverse strand, counting down.
CAATGCCCTCTCGTTCGGTTCTGTGATCCTGGCGCTAATCGTGATGGGGCCAATCACGCAGGATACTTCTATCCGGCAGGCGCATGTGCGCGTGGATATGGAGATGATCCGGGAGGGGCTGCACTTCACTTTCAACAACCCCCTGATCCTCAGCAGCATGATCCTGGACTTCATCGCCACCTTTTTTGCCAGCGCCAACACCCTGATGCCGATCTTTGCCCGCGAGGTGCTTGGATTGGACGCCCAGCGGTTACGGGCTGCTGTCTGCCGCTCAGTCCGCCGGGGCGGTGACCACCGCGGTGATCCTCTCACAGATCAAAGAGGTCAAGCGGCAAGGGCGGGTTCTGTTGGGGGCAGTGGTCGTCTTTGGGATTGCCACTACGATCTTCGGGTTTTCGCGGATCTTCTGGCTTTCCTGGCTGGCCCTGGCCCTGGCCGGAGCCTCGGATACGGTCAGCATGGTCATCCGCCAGACGCTGCGCCAGCTCCAGACCCCTGATAAGCTGCGCGGCCGGATGACGAGTGTCAACCAGATCTTTTTTGCCGGTGGGCCACAGTTGGGCGAGATCGAAGCCGGTGTAGTGGGACAGGCATTCGGTGTACCTGCAGCCGCAATCAGCGGCGGGATCGCCTGTATCCTCGGTGTGTTCTGGATCGCAAAGAAATGGCCGCAGCTCCCCAACTACAACGGTGATGAGCCGGTTTTGGCTGGATCGGATACTTAATCAGCACTCGACCAAATTGACGGCCAATCCCCCCTGTGAGGTCTCTTTATAGCGGCTGTTCATATCCTCGCCGGTCTGGCGCATGGTGGCAATCACTGCGTCCAGGGAGACATGGTGCCTGCCGTCTCCACGCAGGGCGATCCGGGCGGCATTGATCGCCTTAACCGCCCCCATGGCGTTGCGCTCGATACAGGGGATCTGCACCAGCCCACCGACCGGGTCACAGGTTAATCCCAGATTGTGCTCCATCCCGATCTCAGCGGCATTCTCCACCTGATAAATCGTCCCCCCCCGCACCTCTGCCAGCCCGGCAGCCGCCATCGAGCAGGCCACCCCCACCTCCCCCTGGCAGCCGACTTCCGCCCCGGAGATCGAGGCTTTGGCTTTATACAACATCCCGATCGCTGCCGCCGTCAGGAAGAACTTGGCAACGCCCTCGGCATCTGCCTGACTAAAGAAATTCACATAATAATGCAGCACTGCCGGGATGATCCCGGCCGCCCCATTGGTTGGGGCAGTCACCACCCGGCCGCCGGCAGCATTCTCTTCACTGACAGCCAACGCATACAGATTAACCCAATCGATGGTGGTCAGGGGATCGCGCAGGCCGTCTTCCGGGCGGCTGCGCAGGCTCTCAAATAAAGCCGGCGCCCGGCGCGGGATCTCCAGACCACCCGGCAAGCAGGCTGCCTCCTGATAGCCGCGCTGCACACAGGTCTGCATTACTTCCCAGATGCGGGCGATCCCGGCATAGACCTCTTGCTCAGACCGTAAAACGCACTCATTTGCCAGCACTACCTGCCAGATGCGCAGATCGTGCAGTTTGCAGATCTCCAGCAAGCCGGCGGCGGAATCAAATGGATATGGGAATTTCACCTCTTTACCCGGAATGGCCTCCCCCTGCAATAATTCCTCCGCCGAGAGGACAAATCCCCCGCCGACCGAATAATACTCCCGGGAAGCCAGCACGGCGTCATTCTGATCCAACGCCAGGAAGAGCATGCCATTCACATGCCCGGGCAAGATATTCTTCTGGTCAAAGATCAGGTCGGTGGATTGATCAAAGGGGATTTCCCACTCACCCAGCAGCCGGATCGCCCCTTTCTGGCGGATGTCTGCGACCAGAGACCGGCACCTGATCTGGATCAACCGCATCCGGCCGCAAGCCGGACAACCCCAGCAGGATGGCAAGATCACTGGCATGGCCGTGCCCGGTCAGTCCCAGAGAGCCGTGCAGGCTGATCCGGAGGCGTGCCACAGACTCAAGAACCCCCTGGCGCTTGAGGAATTCGCCAAAACGCCGGGCAGCCACCATCGGGCCAACCGTATGCGAGCTGGACGGGCCGATCCCCACCTTGAAGAGGTCGAAAAGGCTGATCATAGCTGCGGTTCGCCGGTCAATTTGGCGTGCTCCTCCTCCCAATCCGCCATGCAGTTCTGCAAGTTCCGACTCCAGGTAGGCATAGTCCTCGCCTAACTGCTGGATCGCATCGGCATCCGAGGGCGGGTTTTGCAACTGTTCACCCAATTTTTCCAACTGGTCTTCCAGATCGATGATCCTGTCTTCCAGCACGTTGATCCGGGTCTGGATGCGCTGACGCTGGAATTTGGAGAGCTTCTTGACCTCCGGCAGTTCTATTTCAGGTTCATCGGCAGGGGACGCATCCGGTTCAGGTTCTGCTTCCTGCTCCACAGGCGCTGTCCGCCCGATAAACTGCTGATAGGAGCCTTTGAATATCTTTAATTCGTGTGTCTCCGGGTCAATATCCCAAATCTGGGTCGCCAAGGCATCGATCAGATAACGATCGTGAGAGACCATCAGGATGGTGCCCTCAAACTCGGTCAGGACCTGCTGGAGGATCTCCTGCCCGGGGATGTCGAGGTGATTGGAAGGCTCGTCGAGCAGCAGGAAGTTGGCATCTATCAACCCCAGCTTGGCGAGCGCCATCCGGCCGCGTTCGCCGCCGGAAAGGACGGAGACCTTCTTGTAATGGTCCTCCCCGTGGAACAGGAAGCGCCCCAGGTAGCTGCGGATATCCTTCTCCAGCATGGGTGCGCCCATCCGGTCGATCTCTTCGATCAGGGTATTGGTCGGGTTGAGGCCCTCGTGAGCCTGGGCAAAATAGCCGATCTTCAGGCTGGCGCCGGTGCGCAGCTCTCCCTTGAGCGGTTCGAGCTGCCCCAGTAAGGTGCGCAGGAAAGAGGTCTTGCCGGATCCATTCGGCCCGATCATGGCGACACATTCCTGGCGGCGCAGTTCCAGTTCCTCGATCTCGAACAGCATCTTGCCGGGATAGCCGATCGCCAGATCCTCGCCGCGCAGCACGATATTTCCGCTGCGATGTTTGGCCCGGATGCTGAGGTTCAACTCCTTCAGCCGATTATCGGGCACATGCAGGCCAGACAGACGGCTCTCGGCCTCATGCACCCGCATGGGCTTATTATCGATGCCCCCGGCTTCCGCGGCGATCCTGGCCCATTGTTTGCCGCGGATGCCATCAAATCCCAGCTTCTCGACCGCCTCGATCTCCCGACTGAGTCGGCTGAGCTTACCCTTGGCCATCTGCACCCGCTGGCCGGCGATGTTCTTCTTGATATAGTCCAGTTCCCTGGCGCATCCGGTTGAGTTCACTCTCGTAGAACTGCTTGCGCTCTTCCCAGCGTTCTTCCCGCTGGTGCAGGTAATGGGTATAGTTGCCGCGATAGGTCTCAAACCCGTAGGTGCTCATCTCGTAGATATAATTGACCACCTGGTCGATAAAATAGCGGTCGTGGGAGACGATCAGCACCGCCCCATCCCAGTCTCGCAGATAGCTCTCCAGCCACTGCACTGCCTGGATATCGAGGTGGTTGGTCGGTTCATCCAGAATGAGCATATCCGGAGCGGCCAGGAGCAGCCGGGCCAACCAGGCACGCGTGCGCTGCCCGCCAGAGAGATGATCCAGCGGCATCTGATAATCCGATTCAGCGAAACCCAAACCGGTGAGCACCTGCCGGATGCGTGTCTCGTAGGTATAGCCTCCTGCCAGTTCAAAGGCGTGCTGCAAGCGGCCGTACTGATCCAGCAGATCCTCGTTATCCGGTTGCTCTCCCAATTGGGCTTCCAGCGATTTCAGCCGGGCTTCCTGGCTGCGCAGCTCTTCCAATGCATTCAGGCATTCCACCCACAGAGATTGACCACCCAGCCGCCCAACCTCCTGGGGCAGATAGCCCAGACGGGTGGATTTTGCAAGGTGCACCGTCCCGCTGGTAGCAGACTCCTCACCCGCCAGGATCTTCAGAAGGGTGGTCTTGCCGATCCCATTAGGCCCGACGATTGCCACCCGGGCGCGCTGCGGGATACTCAAGGTTACACTCGAGAAGATCACTTCCGGCCCGAAGGACTTATTCAGATTGGTTGCGGTCAGAACTGCCATTTTGTTAGTCTCATAATTGAACCAGGATGCATACTGCAAACAGATTTTATCATCTCCAAAGGTCTATTTTACCGCGGGATGGGAACCTGGCGAGGACCTAAATCGTTAATTAGGATTAATGCCAGAAGGTAATGTTTTGGCATATTGGTTGCATCCTGTACCTTTGGATAAGCATGATATAATCTATGCCTTGTGATTGGGGAGCATCCCCAGGGAACAAAATATATGACAGAAAACAAGAAAAGTAACAGAGGCGAACGCGGACGCGTACGGGAAAGAACCAAACCCGACAAGATCATGCTGATCCTGGGCGGGGCGTTAATCCTCTCCGCATTGGTGACAGCCTTCTTCGCATTCCGCTTTGTACGGGGGATCATCAGTGAGACGGATATCTTCCAACTCGGTGGTCTGGCAGTCCAGCCACCCGCAGCAGATGATCCCGAGGCCGATCAGACGGCAAGTGAAGAGGTCAACACCGGTTCCTTGAATGCCGATGTCGAGCAAATTGACTTCTCCGACCGGATCAACTTCCTGCTGATGGGATTGGACTACCGGGATTGGGAAGCTGACAAAGGCGGCCCGGCCCGTTCCGATACGATGATCGTTTTCACGATCGACCCGGTGGGAAAGACCGCCGCAATGCTCTCCATCCCCAGAGATCTGTGGGTCAATGTCCCCGGATACGGCCAGAACAAGATCAATACCGCCTATTTCCTGGGCGAGGCCAATCGCCTGCCGGGCGGCGGGCCGGAGCTGGCGACCAAAACTGTGGAAGAATTCCTCGGCATTGATATCCACTACTGGGCGCAGGTGGACTTTACCGCCTTTGTCCAGTTCATCGATTACATCGGCGGGATCAAGATGGACATCCAGTACCCGATCACCCTGGAGATGATCGGCACCGAGAAGAAAGAAGAGCTTTTTCCCGGACGGCAAACCCTGAGCGGCGGAATCGCCCTGGCTTACGCCCGCAACCGTTATGAAGGTGATGGGGATTTCTCCGCGTGCCCAACGCCAGCAGGAAGTCATCATGGCGATCCGCAACCAATTGGTGCGCCGGGATGTGCAGAAAATGATGCTTGGCAACCCGAAGGGCATCTGGGACATCTTCTCCGAGAACATCCAGACCAATATCCCCTTTACCGATGCCTTCAACCTGGGTATGCTGGCGATTGAAGATCAACCCGGAGCAGATCAAATCGTATATCATCTCTCCACCGGATTACGTTTCGCACGCCGTTTCCCCGGATGGGTTGAACATCCTCAAACCGATCACTCAAAACATCCGTCTGCTGCGCGACGAGATCTTCACCCCCTCCGGGATCGTTGGACCCGGCGCGGTCGGTGCAGACCCGCAGGTGCTGATGCAGGCTGAAGCGGCGAAGGTGGCTGTGTACAACGGATCCTCCGTCAGCGGGCTGGCCGGGTCAACCGAAACCTATCTCAACGGCTCTGCAGGTAAATATCGCCGAGGTCGGGAATGGGGATTACGTCCCCTCGACCACGATCTACGATTACACCGGCAAACCTTATACCGTGCAGTATCTGGTGGATCTGCTGGGCATCCAGAAGACCCGGATCTTCAACAGCTATGACCCCGACAGCCCGATTGATGTCGCCATCGTGCTGGGGAATGACTGGGTCATCCCGGAACAATAACTCCAACAAGATTGAATCCCAACCCCTGGAAACAAATTTCCGGGGGTTTTTTATTATCCGGGGTGTCCGGTTCCATCCGGCTGATGGTTGGTAGCAATCCCGGAAATCATGTACAATTCTGGCATGCCAGACTATCCGAATTCAGCCCAGATCATCCATCGCCGCCGAAAACGGCAGCGCAAGGGCAGCAAAAAACCATCCGCCCGGATCAGCCGCGGCGGGATCGCCCTCCTGGCAATCTTCAGCATGGCCCTGTTTGCCGGGATCCTGGCATTCTCCCTGTATTACACTATCAATTGCCACCGATCTGCCCAGCATTGAGATTCTGCCCGAACTGCTGGGGGAGGATGGCTCTCTGCGGCAACCCCACCCAACTGTACGACCGCACCGGGGAACACCTGCTGGTCACCCTCAAAAATCCCAACGCTGCCCCGGCCAAATACCTCTACCTGGAACTGATCCCCGATCCTGATCATCAATGCCACCCTGGCAGCCCATGATCCGGAATTCTGGGAGCATCCGGGATACCAGATCGACTCGGATAAACCCAGCCTGGCAGAAGAACTGGTATTGGATTTTCTGTTCCTTGGCAGGAAGAGGAAAGCTCGCAGCGCACCTGGCGCACCCGCCTGCTGGCTGCCCAGATCACCAAAACCTACGGCCGGGAGACGATCCTGGAGTGGTATCTGAACAACGCCTCGTTTGGGCAATTGGCCTTTGGCGTCGATCAGGCTGCCTGGGTCTATTTTGATAAACCCGCCCAAGACCTCAATCTGGCCGAAGCCGCCCTGCTGGGCGCAACCGTGGACGCCCCGGTCCTCAACCCGATCGATGCACCCACAGTTGCGCGCGAACGTCAGAGCCAGGTGCTGGCAAAGATGCTCGCTCTCGGCATCCTCTAAACGAACATCTGGCCTCGGCGCAAATTCCCAGCCGATCCTGCTGCTGACCACCGCCCTGCCCCTCCAGATGACCGCCCCCGATTTACCAACCTGGCCCTGGAAGCCCTGTATGACGCCATCGGGGAAGAGCGCGTCCAGCGCGGCGGGCTGGAAATCATTACCAGCCTGGATCTGGCCCTGCAGGAACAAGTCAGCTGTGCTGCGGTAGTTCAGATTGGGCCGGCTGAATGGCAGCCTCCCGCTGGATACCCTCGGCAGCCGGGATTGTGAGAGCGCCGCCTTGCTTCCCAGGCTGAACCATGATGAACTCCTCCCCGGAGAACTGCTGGAAGCCAGTGTGGTGGTGATCGAACCTGCCACCGGAGAGCTGCTGGCGGTTGCAGGCCAGGCTGACACTCCCCGTCAGGCAGGCACAGTGCTGTCCCCATTCATTTACCTGACAGCCTTCACCCGCGGGATGGGGCCGGCCTCGCTGGTATGGGATGTCCCTGGCAGCATTCCTGCATATCTGGAAGGCTTCAGCAACTTCGATGGCACCTTCCATGGGCCAATGCGCATCCGGACTGCCTCAGCCAACGATTATCTGGTACCGATCCTGTCCACGCTGCAGCAGGTTGGCGCCGGGAATGCCTGGCGTACCAGCACCCAATCCGGTCTGGCTTCTCTGGCGGCGTTTTCCCAGGCAAACAGCTTCGCACCCTTGCTGGATGAAGGCCGCATCCCATTGATCGAGATCACCCAGGCATACGGCATGTTCGCCAATTCAGGCACGCTGGCCGGAGCCTCCTCGGCCGGCACATTCGCCGCTAATGGTTCGAAGACCAGATCATGCCGGTCTCGATCCTGTGAAGTCAACGACCAACTCGGTATCCATTGGGATGTGCAGTCCCCTGCCACCAAACCGGTGACCAATGCCCAACTGGCTTACCTGGTTAACGATATGCTCAGTGATGAAACCCTCCGCCGGCAGACCCTGGGACACCCCAATGATTTTGAGATCGCCCGCCCGGTGGCAGCCAAGCAGGGCCAGGGTCTGACCGAACCTTCCACCTGGACAATCGGCTACACCCCTGATCTGGTGGTCGGTGTCTGGGTCGGAGAAGCGCCGGATGCCAACGGAGTCGGCAAGCCAATGATACTCCCAGAAGGCTGCCAGCGGATTATGGCATGCGATCATGAAAACTGCCAGTCAGGGTACGCCGATCAACGATTGGGCCGAACCGATCGGGATTGTCCACCAGGTAGTCTGCGATCCCATCCGGGATGCTGCCCACCGAGGAATGCCCCAGCACGGTCAATGAGATCTTCATCACCGGCAGCGAACCGCTCCAGGCAGATAAGCTCTACCAGAGCTTTGTGATCAACACCCAGACCAACCGCCTGGCAACGATCTACACCCCCTCGGAATTCCTGGAAGAACGCGTTTACCTGGTCGTCCCGCCGGAAGCCGCGACCTGGGCAGAGCAGGAAGGCTTGACCCTCCCACCAGATACCTACGATGTGGTCTTCAATCCTGGCCCACCCAGTGACACAGCCAGCATTACCTCACCGGAGATCTTCAGCTACGTCTCAGGAATTGTGGAAGTACGCGGGAATGCCGGCGGCGAGAATTTTGACCGCTACCGGATCCGGATCGGGGAAGGGCTTAACCCACGCCAATGGCTGCAGATCGGAGAAGACTCTCAGCGCCCAGTGAATGATGGTCTGCTGACCGAATGGGATACCAGCGGGTTAAACGGGCTGTACGCCCTTCAGATCCAGGTGGTGGCGGAGAACCAATCTATCGAGACCGCTTCGATCCAGGTGACGGTGGATAACCAGTCCCCCAGTTATCCAGCCGCTGCACCCTACCGATGGGGAGATCTTCGAGTACCCGGAAGAAAAGGAACAGACCTTCCAAGTGCTGGCATCCGATAATCTGGGATTGGTACGAGTGGAATTCTGGATGGATGGGCACCTGCTGTCAATGATCTCTGACCCGCCGTACACGATCCCATGGAGCGGGACTGCCGGTGCACACCAGCTTGAAATCCGCGCCCTGGACCTGGCGGGAAATCTATCGATCCTTGTGATTAATTTTGAAATGGTGCGCTGATCGAAGTAACCGCTAGTTTTCTTCCCATTAACAGTTAATTCTCAAGCGCATTAGCTTACCGCACCTTTTTGCGGAAATAAGCGGCAGTCAGCCCTCCGGCAACCGCCAGGATGAGGAGGACAGCCTGCACCATCTGCAGTGCAGAGATCTGCGAGCCTGCGGGCTGACCGCCACCGACTTCCAGATCATCGGCCGGGAAGCTCTGGTCTGCCTCACCCAAGCCTGGCGGTGAGGTATCTTCCCGATCCACTGTCTGGGTCTCATCCGCTTCCTTCTGCTGGGGCATACTGCGCTGATCGCCGTCGGTAGCGACGGTCGGCAGGGCCATATCGGCTTGCGCTGGCTCGGTTTCCTCCGCCGGCGGTTCTCCCCCGGCTCCCATCGGGCATCTGTGTAGACTGGACATCGCCGGCGTTCTCCGCCGGTTCATCCGCCATTGGGGGAGGAGGTGATTCAGGCTCACCTGATGGGTCAGTCTCCTGGGGCATGTCCGCCATTTCGCTGTCCAATTCTTCGGTAGGCTCTGCCAGCGCGGCGGCAGCAGGTTCTTCCATCGGCTCTTCCAGGGCAAATCCTTCTCCCGCAGCATCATCCGCCGGAGCTTCCATCGCCATCATCGGCTCTGCGGCCGGGGCTTCTTCAGCCATCTCATAATTCGCCGAATCAGCCATCGGCGCGGAAGCGAGACGCATGCCGCCAGCGAACAGATACTGGCTGCCCAGCAGGACCACGAGCAGTACAGAAGCCGCCGCCGAGACCGTCCGGGAGACACTCATTGCCCGGAAGAAGGTTTTTTGCTGTCTTACCATCTCGGGGTGAGAGCACAAAACTGCGCCGGCGTTTCAGCTTTGGGGTCCGCCGGAGCACATATCGAGTCTGTCTGAGATCATCAAGTTGATTGCGCAGGACGGTATCCGTTTCCAACCGCTGGCGCAAAACCTGGGTTTCACGTTCCGATAAGTTGACCATCCAGATAAGCTGAAAGGGTTTCAGTTGTGGATGTGTTTGGATTTGTTTGTCTTCATGGTGAAATCCTCTCATCATCTAAACGGAAAACACCAGGTAAAAGTTCCCCGAACCCCCGTAGGCAGTCCTGTAATTTTGAGCGTGGCCCGTGCCAGGCGGCTTTTGATGGTCCCCAGCGGGGTATCTGCCGCCTCAGCCGCTTCGGCATAATCCATCCCCTGGATATCTACCAGCACCACAACTACCCGGAAATCGTCATCCAGACCATCCAGACAATGCTGGATCGCCACGCTCAATTCCATCCGGAGTACCGCCTCCTCCGGGGATTCACCCGGGTCTTCCAGCCAGGACGGAGACTCGATCTCATCGTCCTCAATCCCTCATCGGCTGCAGCGGTACTGCCGGACGCCGTTTCTGACGCCGAAGTTCATCCAGGCAGGCATTTGTCACAATCCGCAGCAGCCAGGCCTTGAACGAACCGCCTCTGAAGGTCTTCAGCTTGCGGTAGGCAGAGATGAAAGCATCCTGGACTGCATCCTCTGCCGAGGTGCGCTCACCCGTCACCCGGAAGGCGACATTGTAGGCCACATCCTGATAGGCCAGCACCAGCCGGTTGAAGGCATCCAGATCGCCTTCCAGGGCATAGGCAACCATTTTGGCCTCATCTAATTGGTTTTCTCCATGTTCCATTTCATCATCCTCGTGTGACGGAAAGGCTCACCAGATATATATATACCACAAATCAGCCAATGGCGGCACGGTTCGGGGATAGGCTTCCGAAGCGCTTCCTCTGGTACAATACGCCATCATAAATCGAGGAGCAACTTATGCCGCTGGACCTCTCAAAAATCCAAGCCCTCTGCTTTGATGTGGACGGCACCCTGCGCGATACCGACGACCAGTACGAAGAAAAACTGCATCCGCCTGTTCTCGCCTTTCTACCGGCTGGCCCCCAAAAAGGATCCCCGCAAGGCTGCCCGCCGGGTGGTGATGGTCCTGGATACGCCCGATGAACGCGGTATACACCTTCCTCGACTGGCTCCATCTGGACGCCACTGTGATCGGGCTGCTGGAAAAAATGAATGAACTGCAGCTGCGCCCTTCCAAAGCCGATCTGCCCCTGATCCCGGGGACAAGAACCAGCCTGGACACCCTGAAAGGCCGCTACCCGATGGCAGTGGTCAGCGCCAGCGGGAAGGCCGGCACGGATGAATTCCTCGCCCACCAGGGGCTGACCGGGCATTTTATCTGCATTGCCTCCGGGCAGACCACCACCCACACCAAACCCTGGCCAGACCCGGTGCTGTGGGCAGCCGAGGAGATGGAGATTGCCCCGGAAAACTGCCTGATGATCGGCGATACCACCGTGGATATCCGCTCCGGTAAGGCCGCCGGGGCGCAAACCGTCGGGGTGCTCTCCGGTTTTGGCGACCGCAAAGAACTGCTGCGGGCCGGGGCAGATCTGATCGTGGAAGATGTGGCAGAACTGACTGGAATCCTCCTGGGGGAGTAAAAAAATCCGCCAAATAGTTGCAAATTCGTTGCCATTTTTTGTTGTCCGGTTTACAAATCTCCCTATAATTATTGTACGATGAAGAGGAAAATTCGTTCTACTCTCGTACTTTTAGCCCTGCTGCTGGCCCTACCTCACAGGGTGTGACAGCACAGGAACTGACCCATGACATATGTCGATGAGACCGGGCATTACATCCTGGGCGAATTCTACACCTTATTACTATCTAACCCGAATTACGAAGAAGTCTTCGGAGATCCGATCACCGAGGCGGTCATTGAGGACAGGCACCGGCTTCATGGTGCAGTACTTTGAATTCGCCCGCTTTGAATACCATCCCGAGCAACCCATCGGTCACCGGGTATCGCTCACCCATATCGGCAGCCGCCTTTATGAGCACGGGGAATTATGTCCCGGTTTGACCAGTGATACGCCCAATTGCCACCAGGAAGACCATTGGGATTATCCGGTGTGCTATGCCTTCTATCCCCTAATACAATAAGTTGGGCGGCGAAGACCAATTGGGGGTGCCAGTCTCCGGGATGGAAGTGCTCAGAGGGTGGGTTGTGCAGTTCTTTGAATATGGCAAGTTAGAGTGGCATCCGGAGAACCCGCTACGAATCTGAAGTGGTGCTTGCCCCGCTTGGATACACCTACTTCTTCAACCATGAGAAGGATTTCAGTCTACTTGAGCCCGTCTCCACAGATGACCTCGATTATCGGGAAATGATCCAGGAGATCAATATCGTCGCCTTCCCGGAGAAAGCAATCATCTCAAATGGTGAAAACCAGGTGTTGAACATCATCGCCAAAGATCATAACAACGTCCCCCTTTCCAAGGCGATCCTGCATATCACGGTCAAATACCCAGATGGAAAAGTCTATCCGATCAACGAGAATATCATCACCGACACGCATGGACTCGCCCAGGTGATCATCACTACCAATTCAGAATCACTGGGGACTGTCGAGGTGATCGTGCGGGTGACATTCAACGCCACCGTGCAAGACACCACAGTTACATCCTTCAGGTTGTGGTACTGATCCTCATTCAGGCATCATCTACAGAATCAAGAACGAGGCGGTGGAATCACTCGCCTCGTTTTTCGTTTGGATAATATGGATTACCGGTCAGCCTAACTGTTGGAGCGCAGCCCGGTACTGTTCGGCATTTGGCGGGTTAAGGATCAGGATGGCACGGATCACCTCTTTGGCCCGTTCCAGATTCCCCTGAACGACCATCATCTCAGCCACTTTATCCCATTGTTCGATCGCCTCGGCGTTCCGGCCAACCTGACGGTAGCAATCTGCCAGCTTATCCCGGGCAAAGGCGATCTGATCATTTTCTTCCACAAATTTTTCAAGGAATTTCACCGCGGTATCCATCTCAGAACGGTTGGAGAGATAATTGATATAATTTTGCAGTTCGGTGTCAGCCTGGTTATTCTGCCCCAGACGGACATTCAACTCAACCAATTGAGAGCGATGTGACTGCTCATCCGGATCAAGTTTGCGTAATTGCTCGAACACCCGCAATGCCTGACGCCAATCCAGCCGCTGGAGATCGATATCGGCCATCTGCTTGAGGATACGGATCGCCCAGGATTCCTCGGCATTCACCTTTTGTGCCAGGCGCAGGGCATCCTCATAAGTCTTTCGGGCCATGTCCAACTGGGCGAGCCGATACTGCACATCCCCCAGTTTAATATTCTCATGGACAGCTTCTTCAACATCCCCGGTCTCCACCAGACGCTGGATCAGATAGCGGCGGGCTTTGTAATCCATCGGAGAGAGTTCCACCACCCTGCTGAGCAGGTTTGTGGCTCGGCTGATGCTCACCGCGGGTGCCGTAAGCCTCGGAAACCACGATGAACTTCTGCATAGCAGCTTCCTGATTGCCCATCTTGAGCATGAACTCCGCCATCTGGATGTGCAGCGGCAGGTAGGTGGGCGCGATCGAGACCAGCATGAAGGCCTCTTCCATTGCAGAGCGCAAAAATCCCTTTGAAGCAATGTCATTGATCCGGGCAAGCGCCTCCACGATTCGGGAATCCTTGGCCTCAGTGAGAATCTCAGCGATCGGCATGGGAACTGCCGCCGCTGCCCCCGCTGGACATTTGTCTGCGGGTCTTTGTAATATGATCGCGCCAGTTCTGGCGCACCAGCATCTCGGTGACATTGTCACAGATCTGACCCAGCATCTCCTTATCTTGTTCCTGGGAGAACTCCTCGATCAAAGGCTCGTACTGCTGGCGCAAGACAGCCTGCTGCGATTCCTTGATGATCATCATATCGGCTTCACGCAGTGCTTCAAGATAGGAGATGGCTGCCTCCTGCAATTTTTTATTTCTGCGCTGGTACTGGGCAATCAGCAGATGGGCAGCCAGGGCATATCTCCCATCCCGCAGGGACTTTCTGCAAGTGGCGGGCAGCTTCGTCATCCTGCCCCAAGGAATGGTAAAGCAGGCCAAGATTGAAATTGGATGAGGGAATATCCAATCCCAGGTCGATCGCATTTTTCAGTTCTTTGGCAGCATCTTCATTTTCCGCCCGGGTCTGCAGATCAATCGCATTGCCGAGATTTTTGGAGATCTCTTCCAGTTCCCCATCCTTTGATCGGCCAAACAGGTTCCGCAACCCGGACTGGGACGCTTCAGGATCGAGATCATCCATTGAGACCTCGAACAGCAGCCCTGCCAGGTCGGTGAGAGCAGCACTGGCGTGCCTCGGCGATCGGATCAGGTCCGTTTTTGGAGATATTGGTGCGTTCCGGTGAAGTTTCTTCCTCCATCTCGCGCAGTGCAGCCATTCGCAGCGGGCCGGTCGCCCCCCGTTGGCGCTGCGGTTTTGGCAGCGTTTTATTGGATTGTGACCAATTCCAGGGCTTCAAGTGCGTCTTCATTTTCCGGGGAAAGCTGCAGGGCTTTCTCGACTGTCTGGGCTGCCTTATTGACCTGCCCTATATCCTGCAGTAGAGCAGCTGTAGCCAGGTATTCCTCCACAGCCTGCTCGGTTTGTCCCAGACGCTCCATATACGAGCGCCAGACGGGAATGCGCCTTGAGGTGTTCCGGGAGAAGCAGGGTGACCCGGCCCCAATTGATGATCGCCTTATCGACATCCTTCATCTTCAGATAGATCTCGGCGGCGTCCATGGAATACTCTGCGGCGTCTTTGATCTTGCCGATCCGTTCACAGATCTGCGCCAGGCGTTCGATTGCCAGCGGGTCATCCGGAGCGAGTTTTACCGCCTGCTTGTAGCAAGCCTCAGCATCCTGATATCGCTGCAACTGGAAATATGCCAGCCCCAGGTTATTGATCGCCTGCACACTGGCTGGGATGGGTTTCAATGGCCGCGGTGTAATACTCTGCCGCCAGCTCCCAATCCTGATCCCAGGCAGCCGAATGCCCCTGGTTCATCGCCTCTTGATAGGTGTTTTCTTGCTCGCTCATTAATCTTTGCACCTGATTCAACTTTGTCCCAACAGAATCCATTTTACCCCAATTCACACCAGCCCGCGCATCTGTCTTCAGCGGAACCTTGAGGGTGTACGCCTGCGATCATCGTGTCCATTACCAAGTCAGCAGTCACTTCCAATTGGCTCTGTGGGGACATTCCAACACAATCTCATCATGCACCTGGAGCAGCATTTTGGCATCCAGACCAGATTCTGGCAGCGCACTGGAGACATTCAGCATGGCTACTTTCATGATATCGGCGGCTGTCCCCTGGATCGGGGCGTTGATCGCCTCGCGCAGCTGCCGGTTGCGGATATTCTGATTGCTCTGAGTTCCCAGGCCGGGGAAATAGCGCCGCCGCCCCAGCAGGGTCTCTACATATTCTTCTTCCTGGGCCTGCCTGCGCAGACTATCCAGGAATTTCTTCACGCCGGGGAACTGTTGTGAAATACGCCTCGACAAAATCCTCGGCTTCAGCCAGGGTCAGATCGGTAGTGCGGGTGAGGCCAAAAGGGCTCATCCCATAGATCAGTCCAAAATTGATCGCCTTGGCATGCCGGCGCTGGGCAGAATCCACATCATCCAGATGCAACGCCATAGACCGCCGCCGCAGTAGTGGCGTGGATATCCTGATCGTTGAGGAAAGCATCGATCATCGCCTTGTCATCGGCCATGTGGGCCACGATGCGCAGCTCCACCTGGGAATAATCCACCCCCAGGAGCATATTCCCCGGTGCAGCGACAAATGCCTGCCGCACCTTGCGCCCGATCTCAGAGCGGATGGGGATATTCTGCAAATTCGGGTCGGAGGAGGCCAATCTCCCGGTGACCGAGCCGGTCTGCTGGTAGGAGGTGTGCACCCGTCTGGTCTCCGGGTTGATCTGGGCAGGCAGCGCATCCACATAGGTGGATTTCAGCTTGGCCATCTCACGGTGTTCGAGCACCATTTCCACCACCGGATCCTGGGTGCGCAGCATCTCCAGCACCCCGGCAGCCGTGGAATAATGCCCGCTGGCCGTCTTCCGGGTGCCGTCCGGCGGGGTCAGGCCCAGCTTGTCGAACAGCGCGTCGGAAAGCTGCTGGGTGGAATTCAGGTTGAACCCGGCGCCCACCCGCTCGTAGATCTTCTGCTCCAGATCGGCCATACGCTCGGCCAGTTCTTCGGACATCTACGCCAAGAAATCGGCATCCAGCCCGATCCCGTTCATCTCCATCTCGCGAGAGCACACGGATCAATGGCATTTCCATATTCCCAAACAGGTCAGCACCGCCGCACCGCGGCCAGATCTTTCTTCAGGTCGGGAATCAAGCGGAGCACGGTCTCGGCATCGGCGGCAGCATAGACGGCGGCCTGCTCGATCGGCACTTCCGCCATGGTGATCTGGTTCTTGCCTTTGCCGATCAACTCCTCGATCTCGATCATCTGCACACCCAGCCGCACCCAGGAAAGGTTCTTCAATCCCAGGTTGCGGGAGGCGGGATCACGCAGCCACTCGGCCAGCATGGTATCAAAACTCAACGGGGAGACATCCAGCCCATAGCGGTAGAGCATGACATAGTCATATTTCAGGTTATGCCCGGCTTTGGGGATCTTCGGATCGGTCATTGCCGGGCGGATGGCTGCCATCACCTGCTCCAAAGGCAGCTGCTCCCCTTCCCGGTGACCAACGGGGACATAATAGCCCTTCCCGGGCTGGGTAGCAAAGGAGATCCCCACCAGTTCGGCCTGCATCTTATCGGTGCCGGTGGTCTCGGTATCAAAGGCGATCATCTCCGCAGATCCGAGATCGGCTGCCAATTCAGCCAGCTTCTCAGCGCTATCCACCACCACGGTATCCAGACCAGTGATCACCCGCCCTGGCGCTGCCTGCGGAGAACATCGCCATTTGCTGCCCAGCCACCACTGCCGGCTTGGGCGCTTCGATCATCCCCAGGCTTTGCATCACGGTTTGGAGCCGCCCCATCAGCGTGCGGAATTCCAGCTCCCGGAACAGTTCTGCCACCTCTTCCGGGGAAAAATTGGTGATGCTGGCCTTCTCCAGATCGATCTCGACTTCCAGGTCGGTCACGATCCGGGCCAGTTTCTGGCTTAGATAAGCATTGTCTTTGCCCTCTTCCAGCTTTTTGCGCTGGCTGGGAGTAAGTTCGTCCAGATGAGCATAGATCTCATCCAGGGTCTCGTACTTTGCCAGCAGCGTTTCAGCGGTCTTCTTGCCCATCCCGCGCACCCCGGGGATATTATCCGACTGATCGCCGCACAGGGCTTTGTAATCCACCACCTGATCCGGGCGGACGCCCATGGTTTCCATCACCGTCTCGGCGGTGTAATCCTGGGCTTCTGAGAGCTTTCGCCCAGGCAGGTTGACGATCACGCGTGAATCCACCAATTGGAGCAAATCCCGGTCCCCGGTGATGATCTTGACCCCCAACCCGGCGTCTACTGCGGCCCGGGCGGCGCTGCCGAGGACATCATCTGCCTCATAGCCTTCACGTTCCAGCCGGGGGATATTAAACGTATCCACCAACTGGCGGATACGCTTGATCTGCACGCGCAGGTCATCGGGCATCTTTTCCCGGGTGGCTTTGTATTCCGGGTACATCTCATCGCGGAAGGTTTTGCCGACATCAAAAGCGACGGCCAGATAATCGGGCTTATCCTGCTCCAGGAGCTGCAGCAGCACACTGGCAAAACCAAATACCCCTGCGGTCGGCTCTCCTTTGTGGTCACCCAGCGGGAAGCATTCCCACTGGAGAGGGCAAAATAGGTGCGATAGGCTAACGCATATCCATCAAGTAAATAGATTGTCTCAGGCATGCTCTTATTATAAAGCAAAGGGGGCTGACTTCAGGCGGGAAATTAGTCCTGTAAACCCTGACGGCTGCGGGTGTTCTGCATGAACTCCTGGATCAGGGAGGCTGGAGGGGGCTGCGGCGTTCCAAGTACCAGATACCCGGGCGCCCAGAAATCTCCGGCGGGATTTTCCTGCTCCATAGTTGGGAATTCGACAAACATCCGGCGGGAGGTGTGCTCCCGGATGGTGCGCATCAGATATCCCGGAGAAGTGTTCGGCGGCACATTCACCATCCACTGAATATAATCCGGGCGGATGGAAAGCTGCTCCAGCCGCCAGCCAAAGGCCACACATAGATGCGTGATCCAGTCTGTCAGACGTTGGGCAATATCGCCGGTGAGATGATGCTGGGGAAGCGCGGGATCAGCACGCAGGCATAGGTGAGGTTATACATGGAAGGCGAAACCGGCTCAACCCCGATCTGCTCCTCCTCGTGCAAAGGCAGATTCTTCCAGATCTTCTGGTCAGGGGGACAGGACGGTGTCATCTCTGTTAGGAGCTGCAGGCTGCTTCTTTACCAAGATTCAGTCGTTTGCTCCAGCTCAGGCTGTTCACGGACTTCTGCTTCTGGGGCAAAGAAAGCGCCTGGGATCGCCATCGTCTCGGACGAAAAATCATCCGGGGCGGAATCTTCCATCAATTCTTCCAGCAGGCTGCTTTCCTTCTTCCGGGCAGCGGCAGATTCCGGCTCCCAATCCTGTGGGGATCGGCGGAGGCACATCCTCCAGCAGCGGCCAGAGTTCCAGTCTTCGCCCTCTTCAAAGGAATCTTCATCCTCGGGGGCATATTGGGCTTCTTCAGCCACTTCTGCGGGGGGAGGCGAAGCCAGCGCCATGGCCAGATTGCTGGCCTGGGCGCGGATCTTGCTGAAAGGCATCTCGGCATCAAATACTGTGGAAAGCACAAATGAGCCACCCAGACCGGTGGCATACAGCATATATTCACCGCCGGTTTCTTCCAGGCGGATGAAACGGGCCAGGTCACTGCCACCACCATTCTGGAAATGCTGGCTGACGGTGCGGGCCAGTTCTTCCGCGGCGGGCTGCGGCAGTTCTCCGGCATAGGCCCAGATCTGGTCCTGCTTGGTGATCAGTGAAGCCTGTGCCGAGGATTCAAGCGACAGACTGGTGAGATACTGAGCTGCCAGGTTGACGTCGCTCAACCACTGTGGCGGCGGAGATAGTTCTCCGGTATGCCCTTCGACACTGGTAGCCGGAGCACCGTCGACCGGTGGTTTTAAATTTACCTTTGGCAAGCACCTCTTCCACCTTACTTACCAGATCAGGGAGATAGACCGGCTTCAGGAGCGTGCCGTTCGGCTTAAATTCATCTTCCAGGGTCTGAACACCGCCACCTTCAGTGATGATCAGGATCAATAAAAGATCTGGCAGAAGCGCTCTGGCTTCAACAACCATCTCTGATGTGGTTGTGCCTTTCAATTCAGTTTCCAGAATTAAAAGCTCTGGTTTCTTGGCTTCCAGGGCTGCAAGGACGTGGGCCTTATTTCCGGCAATGGACAGGTCATAATCACCGGTCTCCAGCAGAATTTGGCTGACCAGTTCGCCGAATCCGGCGTTAGAGGTTGCAATAAGAATTGAAACTGCCATGAATACAATATAACATGCCGATATATGCGAATTCAAGCGCAATTTGATGCTAAGTCCGTGATAATACCATGACCGAACAAACCTGGTTCTACGAGGCTAAAATCCGGCATACGGGGCACAAAATTTGCACCTCAAAGCTGCTGCGGATTTATTGCAATCCCTTCACCAATTCAACGAACTCATCCCACTCTTCCTGGAAGAAATGGACGGTCACATTGTTCAATTGGAGGTTGTAAACCACCTCTCCATCAGGTTCCACGGCTTTCCAGGCGCCCATATTTTCAGTTTCACGTCAGTGTCGTTGTCTTGATCTCTGGTCCTTCTGTCATTTCTGCTCATCCTTTGTTTGATTGAGGTGAATAATGTCTTAGTCTTCTCCGGGAGCGACTTGATCAACTTCCGGGCAGATCGTGATAAATGTTCTGGAATTGTTCTCCCAGGGTTGGCGGGGGTTCCTCCGGATCAGGCCAGGGATCCTGATCCATCAGTTTACGGATCACATAGCGCAGGATCAGCTGTGCGCTGGAGAGTACCGGCGCTGCCACCAGCAGACCCAGCACACCGATCCAGCTGGTGATGATGAAAGCTGTGATCAACACCAGGGCAGGGTGAACACCCAAAAAGTTACCGATCAGGCGCGGGATGACCAGCGAATCATAGATCTGATCGTGCGCCCAGGCCAAAACCACTACCAGGAGCATATAAGGGACTGGGTCAAGTCCCAGAGTAATTCCCTTCCGCCAGGAAATAAGCCACCAACGCATTCACAATCCCTGAGATGTACTGTCCAATATAGGGAATAAAACGGGCAAACCCGGACAGGATCGCCAGCCAAGGGCATAACGCACTCCGAGAATACTCATCACGATGAACATCGTGCTCGATGCGATCAGAAAGACAAAAATCTGGCCGCGCAGGAAAGCATCCCACGTATAGGTCAGCTCACGCGTCATCCGCCCGATATCATAAGACATCCCTGCCAGTTCACGCTTCAAGATATGCCCGGCCCTTCCTGGCCTCGCTAAGGACCAGGTAGGAAATAATCAGCACAAACCCGGCCCACCCCAATCCGCCAAATGCGGAGGTAGCCAGCCTGGTGAGAAAACCACCCGCCTGCCCCAGCACCGGCTGCACTACAGAGATCAACCTGCTCGCTGAGGGCCAGCAGGTCGATGTTCAGTTCTGGATATATTCGCCGATATCAAAACTGTAATTGATCACCGGCACCACCAGCACCGGATCGCTGAGCAGGAAGTCTTCCACCAGAGTGGGCAGATCATTGATAAAGGTAGAAATGATCCTGAACAGCTCCTGGAACTGGTTGACCAACGCCACCACCGAAGCGGACAGCGTGGTCAGCAAAAGTGCCAGCATCAGCAGGAAGATCACATTGGTCGCCCCACGCCAGCTGAAAAATGTGCGCTTGGCGAGCACCTCGATGACAGCATAGAGCAAGTATGAGAGGATTCCGGCAAAGGCCAGCGGGGTTATAATGCGCTGGAACTGGAAAAGCAGCCCGGCGGCGACTGCCACCAGGGTGATGCCGACGACCAATTTTACCGGTGTGCCCCAAAACGGAGAGGGTTCTATTTCGCTAAGTTCCTGAGCTTCGCTGTGCCTGATCGGAGTTTATAGTCATAGCTATCATTCTATTCGGATTGAGGTATTTGCGCAAATGGTTGCCCGCCAGGTAAGGAACACCCGCAGACCTTCGTCACATGGATGTACTCTATCACCGAAAGGAACCTCATGATATACAGGAAACTAGGATCTTCTGGACTGAAAGTCTCCGCCATTGGGCTGGGCACCAACCAGTTCGGGGGCAAGGCAGACCAGAAAACCGTCACTGAGATCATCGCCGCGGCAGTGGATGCCGGGATCAACTTCTTTGATACCGCCAATGTGTACCAGGGCGGCCGCTCAGAAGAGACGATCGGCAAGGCGATCAAAGCCTTTCCCCGCTCAGACCTACTGATTGCCACCAAATTTTACAATCAGGTGGGTGAGGGCCCCAATGAGAGGGGCGGCTCCCGCAAGCACATTATGGATGCAGTGGAAGACAGCCTGCGCCGCCTGGATACGGATTATATCGACCTGTACCAGTATCACCGCTGGGACGAGGATACCCCGATCGAAGAGACCCTGCGCGCCCTGGATGACCTGATCACCCAGGGGAAGGTGCGCTACATCGGCAGTTCCGGCTTCCCTGCCTGGATGATCGCCACCGCCCAGCAGGTCAGCGAGACGCTACGGCTGGAACAAATTCGTCAGCGAGCAGCCGCACATGCACATGCTGGAGCGCGAGGTAGAGAAAGAGGTGATCCCCGCGGCCAGATATTACGGGGTCGGGATCCTGCCCTTCTTCCCGCTGGCGGGCGGCTTCCTGACCGGCAAATATCTGCGCGGCAAAGGCGCGCCGGAAGGTTCCCGCGGCGAGACCAGCAGCTATGTGCAGAAATACATGACCGATGCGAACTACACGATCATCGAAACGCTGGACAAGTTCGCCCAGGGACAGGGCCACACCCTGAATGAACTGGCCCACGCCTGGCTGCTCAGTTTCCCAGAGGTCAGCAGCGTAATCTCCGGCGCGACGAAAGTTGAGCATGTGATCGCAAATGCCAAAAGCGCGGAATGGGAACTGAGCGCGGATGAAGTTGAGCAGGTGAATCGGATATTGGATGGGGAAGACGGGTAAATTCTTTCAATCCGGCGAATGAATTCGCAGCCACGAAAACACGAAACCTCCCTTCGGAGGTTTCAAAACCATCTACGCACAAAGATTATAGTCCGCCGCAGGGCGGACTTTGTGTATCTGTGGCCGCGGTTTTAATCAAAGGGGTTTACCCTGTGAAACTATCGGGTTGCATTTTCCCTCCCGGTATTGTATAAACAGATTACATTCTAAGACGCCCCCAGCCAGTACAACTCAAAAGATAACCAGACCTAACCGTATGCCAGGAGGTTCAGATGGCTAATGCTTATCAACCCGTGACCCGTGCTGAGAACAGTGAGCTGAGCGGGGCAGCCCTCACCGGCACGCACTCAGCGATCATCGGCTGGGACCTGAAAGACCCCGCCGACCGGATGGGGCTGCTTGGGTTTGCCATCCGGCGTTCCGATATTGACTCTGCTACCGGCGAAGTGCTGCGCCTGGACTGGCTGGGCGGGTATAAACGCTTCGAGGAGACCGATCCCGGGATTGTTGGGGATGTAAGTTCCCTCCAGGCGCCATTCCAGCGCTTCCGCTGGAATGATTACACCCTGCGCACTAACCGGGAGTATCTCTACGAAGTCTTCCCGATGCGCGGCACTCCCGCCAACCTGGTGCGCGGAGATGAAGCCCTCTCCTTCCACATCTCCCCCTCCCCGGAGGATCTCGATGATTTCGGCATCTATGTCAACCGGGGCGTGACGGCCGCAATGGCCTATCTCTCCCGCTTCAGGGACCTGCACCCCAGCGATGTCGGTGAGCAGGCTTACGGATGGCTCTCACGGGGATTGAAGGAGTCGCTGCTGGGGTTCATCGGCCAGGCCCAGCCCGGAGAAGCCCTGCACGTGGCGATCTACGAATTCTTCGACCACCAGGTCGCCCAGGCATTCAAGGATGCGATCGACAAAGGTGTGGATGTGCATATCGTCCACGATGCCAAACCCGGCAAGAAATCCACGGCGGAGAGCGAGCAAGTCATCCAGCATTTCGGGCTGCAAAACCACCGCACCAAACGAGACACGGTCAACATCAGCCACAATAAGGTGGTCATCCACCTGGTAGGGGGGACACCCAAACAGGTGTGGACCGGGTCTGCCAACTTCTCTGAGAATGCCTTCTACTTCCAGACCAATACCGCCCTGATCGTGCGCGATGCCGAGACCGTGCAGTATTACGAGGATTATTTCCAGGCGCTTAAATCCAATCCCAGCAAGGCAGACAGCAAGACCGCCAACCGCGCGATCATGGACCTGGCGAATGCCCATACGGACGGCTTTGCCGAGAAGAATTTCTTCTCCCCTATCCGGCAAAAGGAGATCCTGGAGACCTCAATAGAGCTGATCGGGAAGGCTGAGTCAGCGGTGCTGATCAGCGCCCCCTTTGGCGTGGATAAGAATATGGTAGCCGCATTCCAGAACAACTCGCCCGATATCGTCGAGTATGGACTGGTCAACACCACTGCCCGCAAGAAGATCGAGCCGTTCATGAAGCGCTGCACGCGGTTCTTCACCCCCACCCGTTTGGAAACCTATATGGGCCGCAGTTGGGATGCCAAAGCATTCGGCGCTCATAAGATCCACGCCAAGACACTTGTGATCGATCCCTGGGGTGACAATCCCCAAGTGCTGATCGGGTCGGCCAACTTCTCCAACGCGTCGTGCAGTGACAATGACGAGAACGCCTTGCTGATCAGCGGCAACAAGCGCCTGGCGGCGGTGATCGCCACCGAGTTCATGCGCATGTACGATCACTACAAATCGCGTTTTTATATCGATCTTCTTTCCACCGGAGAGGTCTATCTGGAACCGGATGAGGAATGGAGCCGCACGGCTTTCAGTCCGAATTCCAACAGCCACAAGTTCCGGGACAGGGTCGTTTTCTCGGGGAAGAAGTAAACTCAAACTGTGTATTCCCGCTAGAAGCGAAGTCAGCGGGATTATCAGACACCTCAATTGTCAGCAGCGAAGACAATCTCCCACTCGCTAAGAACGTAGGGAGATCGCTCGGACAGCAGGATAGCACTTCTCATCAGCAATGTGACCGGAATACAAAAAGGCGGGGTCACAATCCGTGACCCTGTTTCACTGATCAACAAAAACTGTCTTACTCGTCCAGGTCCTCCAGCAGCGCCAGGTCTTTCTTCAGGCGGCTGGCCCGGCTGAACAGGCTCCACAAGTGGACCCCGATGGTGCCGAAGATCACCGCAAAGCCGAGGATCATAAAATTCATTGTGTCTGCCATTTTTCTGCTCCTTCTCTCAAGCTAGCTCATCAATTCCATCTTCTTCTGCTCTACCTCGTCCTGCAGCTGACCGAGGCGGATGCGGTGCCACAGCAAGGTGATCCCGAACACCGTGAAGGTGAACAGGCTGAAGAAGAAGGCGATCTGCATATTCGGGGTCATATCAAAGGTGCCGGTTGCCCCCGGATCGCTGCTGCCAACCACCACCGGGTGAATCGTGCGCCAGATGCGGATCGAGAGGAAGGAAAGCGGCACGCTAACAAATCCCAGAATGGCGTAGACTGCGCTGAAGCGTGCCCGGCGTTCTGGGTTGTCGATCCCCTGCCGCAGCATCAGGTAAGCCAGGTAGACCAGTTCCATGATCGTGGCGGTCACCAGACGCGGGTCCCAGGTCCACCAGGTATTCCAGATCGGGCGTGCCCAGATGGAGCCGGTGACGATATTGATCAACGAGAAAACCAGCCCGACCTCGATCCCAGCCAGCCCGATGGTATCCCATTTCAGGTCCGATTTGATCAGGTACATGATCCCGGAGAAGACCGCCAGCAAAAAGCCGATCATCCCCACCCAGCCGGTGGCCACGTGGAAGTAGAACACCCGCTGCACATGGCCCATCATAGCCTCGGTCGGCGCCCAGACGATCGTCAGGTAGGTTGCCACGGCCAGTAATATGGCGGAGACCCAGTTCATTATTTTAAGTACCAAGGGTTGTGGTTTCATTCAAAAAACTCCTTCTTTCCCAAAAGGTCTATTCCTCGACCAGAAAGTCGAAGAAGATAACACTCAATGCAATATAGATCACATCGAACGCAATGATCAGGTTCAAATTCGGCCAGATCAGATCCATCGACTGGCCCTGGAGGAAGAAACTGCTCGCCCGCACCGCGGAGATGATCACCGGCAGCACGATAGGGAACTGCAGGATCGGCAACAGGATATTGCCGGTGCGGGTCTGGACGGTGATCGTGGAGAGGAATGTCCCGACCACCACATACCCGATCGATCCCAGCACCAGGGTGATCAACAGCCCGGCATTGAACAGGTTGATATTGTTGAAGATGCTGAACAGCGGCACGACGATCGCCTCAACCATCAAAACGAACAGCAGGTTGCCGATCACCTTGCCAAACAGGATCGCGGTGCGGTCCACCGGGGCCAGCAGCAAGCCATTCAGACAGTTGTTTTCCTTCTCTATCGCCATTGAGCGGTTCAGGCCGAGAGTGCCGGCAAAGGTAAAGGTGATCCACAGCATCCCGGCGGTGATCTCGCGCTGTGTCTTGGGGTTCAGGTCGAGGGCAAAATTGGAGATAATCACCACCAGCAGCGAAAAGACCAGCATCACCGAGAAGATCTCCCGGCTGCGGCGTTCTGCGGAGAGGTCCTTCCAGACCACCGCCCACATCGCCTTCCAGAAAGAGGGGGCAGACTGCGATTTACGCATTTTGCACCTCCGCGGCGGGCTGGTGGATCGCCTGGCGGTAAAATGCCAGCAGGCCGTCCTGGGGGATCTCCTCCCGGGCAGCAGAGGCAATGATCTTACCGCGGGAAAGCACATCAAAGCGGGAGCACAGATCGGCGATGCGCACCAAATCGTGCGAGGTCATCACCACGGTGCGCCCCTGGGCGGCAATCTGACGGAGGATATCATCCAGCACCAGGCTGGCATCCTGATCCAGCCCGGTATAGGGTTCATCCAGCAAAAGGATGGCCGGGTCATGGATCACGGCGCGGGCAATTGCCAAGCGCTGGGACATACCGCGGGAATAGGTGCGCGCCAGATCCATGCGGCGTTTGTGCAGATCTGACCAGTTCAAGCACTTCGGTGATGCGTGCATCCAGATCCTGGACGTTATACATCCTGCCAAAGAATCGCGAGATTCTCCTCTCCGGAGAGGTTGTCGTAGAGCATCGTCTGGTGCGAGAGCACACCCAGATTGGCACGTACCCCGGCGGCCTGCTGCGGCAGCCGGTAGCCGGCCACGCTGACCACCCCCATGGTTGGACGCGAAAGCGAGGACAGGATCCGCAGCAGGGTGGTCTTACCCGCCCCATTGGGACCCAGCAGGCCGACAAATTCGCCTGCCTCAGCAGTGAAGTCCAGCCCCTTGAGGACGGCCTTCAGTCCAAAGCGCTTGACCAGCTTGTGGACAACGATCTCGGGCATTTAGTCGGCGTCCTTTTCACCCATCAATTTACTCACCTGGGTTTTCAGCTCTTCACGGCGCTGCTGGTATTCATTCGATTCCAGCTCACCGGTTTCAAACGCCTCATCCAGGGCCACGATCTGATCGAGAAGCACGTCAACCTGATCGTGTTCATCAGCGGCCTATCCCATCTCAGCAGGGGATGCAAAGAAGCGCCAGGCACCAAAACCAGCCAGCCCGAGGCCGACCACGCCCAGCAGGATCGGCAGCCAGTTGTTTTGTGTAGATATCCCCGCCGCCCAGCAGCGGTGTGCTCAATCTGCAGGTCGATCGTATCACCGGCTGCCAGGGTATCCGCCACCATCACCTGGAAGACGCCCTGGTCGAGAGTTTCAATCCCGCCGGGCGCCAGTGTTTCACTGGACAGATTGACCGTATCGCCCTCCACGAAGAGCACAGCCACATCGGTGGGCAGATCCAGCGGCAACTGCCAATCCAACTTGCGGTCGAAGGGCAAGTCATAGGCAAACAGGATCTCGTAGCTGCTCTCGCCCGGGATCATCGGGGGTGGGGTCGGCAAAACCGTTCGCTGTCTGGATGTAAGGATTCCCGATCACGCCGGACTGGAAGATCAGATTGGTGGCCCCTTCCGGCAGGGAGAAATTCAAGATCGGCTCGGTATCCAGTTCCGGAGCAACCATCTGGTTGCCGCGGTTGGAGATCGAGACCTGGTGGATGACCTGCACTGTGCCCTGTCGGTGAAATGGAAGAAGGCATGCATCCGGGAAACTACCAGATCGGAGGGATCCGCGGTGGTATCGTAATAGGTGATTGGCAGGTCAATGGTGCTGCCGACCGTTTCCTCGCCCATGTGGAACGCCGAGGGGAAGAAAGCTCCGTCCATTTCGATCAAGGTGATATAGATCAACGCCGGGTCGAGAACCACGTCCTCGAACTGGTAAGTGCCGTCTGCCTTGATCGTTGTAGTATCCGAATAGATCATCTCGAAGGATTCATAGACCTCGAGCTGAACTTCCAACCCGCCAGGCAAGTCCCCACCGGAGCCGTTGGTCACCTGCCCGGTAACCGTACCAGTCATCCTCCGGCTCGACGGCATCCGCTGGGTTCTTCCGGTAGGTGCAGTCGCATCAGCCGGTTCTTCTGTCCCGGCATCCTCGGCAGGCGGTTGCTCGGCGGTGGGTTGTGCGGCTGCTTCCTCAACCGGTTCGCCTGCCAGCGGGAAAGTCAACGAGCGGACGTACAGCGCAGCGGCTTCAATCTCATCCGCAGTCAGCTGATTGCTGAAAACATGCGCATCGTTGCCAGCTGCCGGTGGCCGCCTTGTCTGACCATATCCTCCAGGGAGAGCATCACCATGCGCTCTGAATCCAGGAAGTTTGCTGCCCCAGGGCATCCCGCTGCCAGAGCCGTCCGGTCCATGGCACTCGGCGCAGGTGGATGCAAATACTTCCCCGCCCTGGGCAACCACATCCGGGTTAGCGCCGAAAGTGTAGACATAAGCAAGCACGTCCCAGACATCCGCCGGGGAAAGGCTAGCCTCAAAGGGCGGCATGAACCGCTCAATATTGCCCTTGAGGATGATCGAGTACCATTCCAGCGGTGAAGCCAGATTGGCTACATTAGGTGCCCCAATGCGGGCAACCTCATTCGGCAGGGCGGTGGAATCCTTCCCATCTCCCAGACCGGTGGCGCCATGGCAGGCTTCACACTTCACGGCATACAACTGGCGGCCGTTTTCCGGATTGGGCGCTGCCACAGGGGCTGCCCCGGTGAGGACTTCAGGTTCCTCATAAACCGGCGGCTGGTATCCCGCCGGAGGTTGGATATCCTGGGCTAGAGAGAGGCTGCAAGCAGAAAGCGCCAGCACCATCAGGAGGCTAAAGATCAAGAACAGGCTTTGTTTATTTCGCATCGAATACTCTGAATTGGGTTAGGTTTACAGTTTTTTTCCGCAGTCGGGGCAGAATTTGTCACCGGGCTGCAATTTTACACCACAATTTGCGCAATATTTTTCTTTTGTATCTTTTTTTGCAATCTGGGGCGATTTATCCATCCGTTTCGCCGCAATCAGCACCTCAACCGGGTCGTCCTGGTCATAGGTCACCATTTCTCCATCAGCAGCTTCCGCAGTTGCCGGCATGTGCTCGTCCAGCAAACGCAGCACAGCCGCCCCGCGCTTGACCAGCGCCTCGCGCTGCATCGGAAAGAGGGAATCCGGCACCTTGCCCATCTCGTTATCAAAATCAAGCTCGGCCAAGGCTTCCAGAACGCGCTCGCGCTCCGCCAGAAGCTCCGAAAGCTCAATATCCACCTCAGTGGCAGCCATGTTCAATCCCCTGCCCTGCAACGGACGGGCGAGAAACAAGCCAACGACCACAACCAGCGCCAGCAGCAATAAGATCGATCCAAAATCCATAGAATTCATCCTCCCCTATGGCGCCAGCAGTGGATCGATCACCGAAATGATCGACTGCAGCGAGTCAAACGGGCCTTTCATCACAAAAGCCAGCGTCCCGTCTTTATCAATGATATATGTTTCAGGCACACCGGTGGTACGGAAAGCCTGTGAGATACGGGTGCCGTAATCCGGCCCGCTGGGATAGGTGATCCCGAACCTCTCCATGTATTCCCTGGCTTCGGTGTCAGTATCGGTCCAGTCCACTCCCAAGAAGATCACTTCCCCGGAGGGTTCATACATCTTCCAGGCGGATTGCAAGTCTTCGGCTTCCAACTCACAAGGGTTGCACCACGAAGCCCAGAAATTGACCACCAGCACCTTGCCTAGCAAGGCTTCGGTGTCGTACTCGTCGCCCTCAAAGGTGGTCAGTACAAAGCTCGGTGCAGGCTTGCCAATTTCAATCGAGCCTTGCTGGGATTTCACCAGTTGGATCGCCACAATCCCCATCAGGAGGATCACAAAACCCCAGATCAGGATCTGCCAGATCGGAGAACGCTTCTTCGGAGTAGGTTCGTTGGTCAATTGTTGATCAGTCATTACACTTCCTTAATTCAAATCGGGGAAACCCGCCAGGGTCAGCCCCGCTTCTTCAGTTCATCTTCCAACCGGGAGACGTATTCATCCTGCTCCCCTGGCTGGGGGTTATCAACTTCATCAGCAGCGAGCACCTCTTCCACTGGGGCTGTCCAGGTGCGCAAGCCGCGGTAGAGTACATAGGCGCCGACGACAAAAGCCAACCCAGGCACAATGTAGATGATCCAGTTCAACCCGCGGCGGGGCGGCTCGGAGAGTACCCGGTCGCCATACAGTTGGACGAAATAATCCTTGATCTCTTCCTCGGTCCAGCCCTCGGCCAGCTTCTCCCGGATCTGCTCCCGCCATTGGGCGCAGGCCTGGGTGCCGCACACATCCAGAGGGATGTTCTCGCAAACCGGGCAGTACATCTGCCGGGCGATCACATTGACCTCATCATCCGACGGGGTCGGCAGCGGGCCGTCATCCTGGGCGAGGACATCTGCCGGTGAGAAAACCGCCAGCAAGGCGACTGCCACCAGCAAGGCCAACAGCCAGGTTCGCATCTTTGTCATACTCTTTCTCCTCATTTACCTACTGCGGCACGCGTCTCCCGGGCAACAGATCGAACAGGTTCAGGCTCTTTCTCCGGCCAGGCTGCCACCAGTGTGCCCAGGATCAGCACAAAGGAGCCAACCCACAGCCAGTTGACCAGCGGGTTGTGATATAGCTTAAAGGTTGCCCGTTGGGTCGAGATCGGCTGCCAATCTACCAGAATGATATAGAAATCATCTCCCAATCGTGCTGCGCACACCGGGTATCGTCATCGGCTGGCGGGATTCGTAGAAGAAATCGCGGCGGGGATACAGTTCCCCGACCTTGTCGCCATCCTTATAGACGCTGACCACAGCCCGGGCCACATTACGGTTGTCATCGGTATCGAATTCTGCCAGCGAATCATAGGTGATGGAGTAATTGTCCAAAGAAGCAGATTCACCCAGCCCGAGCGTCGCCTGGGTCTGGGTCTGGAACATCTCGATCCCGATCACACCCAGGGCCATCAGCACGATCCCGAAATGGATCATGTAGCCACCGTAGCGCCGCCGATTGCGTCCTATCAGATGCCACAACTCAACCACAAAATTGGTTTTATTCTTGCGGGATCGAGCCGAAGCGCCTTTGTAGAACTCGTACAGCGTCACCGCAGCGACCAGGGCGGTCAGCCAGAAGGCAAAGATACCCAGCCAGTTGCTCATCCCAGTAGCAACCAGCACGATTGGCACCACAAAGGAGACTGCTGTCGGCTTCCAGATGTTGCGCCCCAATGATTTCATCGTCGAGATCCGCCAGGCGGTCAGCGGACAGACACCCATCAAAAAGATCAGCGCCGCCCAGAATGGACCGGTGGTGCGCTCATACCAGTCCGCCCCGACGGTCACCTTCTGACCGGTGAAGATATGACTCAAGTTGGGGAAAGCCTCGCCAATGAAGCCAAGCGCCTCGGTGGTGATCGGGTAGGTCACGCCTACAAACACGATCACCAAAATGGCGATGAAGAACAGGTTATTCAGCAGGAAGAAGGCTTCCCGCGAGAACCAGGAGGTCATCTGGGTATCGGTTTGAAGCGTTCCCAACGCTTGGTGAGCAGAGTAGATCGACACGCCGAAAGTGATGGCAATAAAGCCAAAGAAGAACGGCCCGATGGCGCTCTGGGCAAAGGAATGCACCGAAGAAAGCACGCCTGAACGCACCAGGAAGGTGCCGAACAGGATCAGGTCGTAGGTCAGGATCACCAGGAGCATATTCCAGCGTTTGAGCTGGCCGCGTTTCTCCTGGATCATCACCGAGTGGAGGAAGGGGGTCGCCGTCAACCAGGGCATCAAGGCCGCATTTTCCACCGGGTCCCAGCCCCAGTAGCCGCCCCACCCGAGCACGTCATACGCCCAACGCATCCCCAGCACCAGACCAAGCGAAAGAAACAGCCAGGCCCACAGGGTCCATTTGCGGGTGATGGCGATCCAGCGGGTATCTGTGCGCCCGGTGACCAAGGCGGCGATGGCGAAGGCATACGGGATCACAAATGCGACAAATCCCAGATACTGCATCGGCGGGTGGATGATCATCCCCGGGTGGCGCAGCAGCGGATTGAGTCCCTGCCCATCCTGCGGGGTGAACAGGGTCGCACCTGCTGGCCGGAAGAGGGATTCAACCACCTCGCCGCCGGAGACCCACAGCCGGGCAAAAGGATTCTCGAAGAAGATCGCCAACAGCAGGAAGAAGGCCAGCGTGACCAATACGACAATAATCACCCAGGGCATAAATTCCCGGTCGCGGGACCAATTTCGGAGACGCCACCATGGTGGCAAAGATCGACATCAACCAGGACCAGAACACCAGCGACCCAGGCTGCCCGCCCCACAGGGCCGTGATCTTCAGATAGGCCGGCATACTCCGGCTGGTAACCTGGGCCACATAAGAGACGTCAAAATGATTCTGCACCAGCAGGATCACGATCATGGTCACAGAAATGGTCAGCAGCGGGAAGGTCAACAGCATTGCATTCCGGGCGCTCTCCAGCAAGCTGTCCTGCTTCGGGTGTAGCCCAAAACCGCCGCCCCAATCCCATACAGGGAGACGATAAACGTCAAAATCAATGCCCCAAGTCCAAAATTCACAAGAGTGTCAGCCATTGAAGGCATCTCCTTTTTAGTAACAGTAATAAATTGTAAAAGCGGGAGTCCCCCGCCAATGATTGCCTCAGCCCCTACCCCTCAGACTGATCCGGGAGCGCTTCATCGTATTTGGTCGGGCACTTCAGCAGCAGTTCGTCCGCCACAAAAACGCCGTCCTCACCTACCTCACCGGTCATGATCGCCTGGGCCTCATTCTGGAGCAGGTCTGGCATGACGCCATAATAGACCACCTCAAGCCGGTTGCGGCTCTCATCCAGGACCGCCTGATGCAGCGCAATCGCCAGACCGCCTTCATCTTCCAGCAAATCGTTGTCTGCGGGAACATGGGCAATGGTGAAACGCAGGGTCAGGTTTTCGGCATCATAATCAATTGTATCCCCAATTACTGCGCCGGAGATCTTGGCGCGGCGTGCCGATGGCTTTATCGCCTTTGGCGAACAATTCATCAACGGTAAAGAAATACTGCGCCCCGGCAGAAGTGGATGAAATGATCAGATAGACCACTGCAGCCAGGATCACCAGTCCGCCAAAGATAAATTTACCCCGATTGGGGTTCCCCAGCGGTTGTTCGTAAGATTCAAGTTGTTCCATAAAAACCTCCACGCAAGTCCATCTCAGGATGGGTTGTCCAGAATGGACTGCTCGATATTATCGCACCTTTTCTAATTTAATTCATAAACCAACGCTAATATTACCAAGAATGTCTAATTTGGTCTATTACAATTGACCTTTTTAAGAAGGGACAAATGTCATCCCTGAGACTATCTCCGCAGTTTTGTGCCGCATTCGCGGCAGAATTTGTCGTCCTGGATGGCCGATGCGCCGCACTCATGGCAGAATCCGCCGCCGGAGGCACCGGATCTGCCGGACCTGCTGGTTGATCGGGCTTTCTTCTGGCGGTATTTACTAAAGGCAGTAGGCGTATTGATATACCACAGATACATCCCTCCACCCGCCAGGACGAATGCACCTGCACCGATGACGTACCATCCCCAATCCGGGATCTGACTTTGCGAGGCAGGCTGGGCTGTCCCGGTATCTGGTTGCACTGCACCCTGAATCGGCTGTCCTGCGCTCAACCGTGTATCAGCCTTCTGATACTGAATTGAAAATGTAAACTTTTCCCCGACAGTGAACGCCCCGAACTGGCGGTATATACGTTCAACCCATCCCCCCCCAGTTCCGGCGCACCCATATCAGATGAGAAGACTACATCAGTGGCGCCCACCGGCTGTTTGAAAGCAATCACCAGCTCATCGACCTGATACTCAAATGACCATTCAAAAGGGTAATTACGCGGCTGGTCCGTTTGGCTGAGGGCATCATCGTAATACTCGATATGGATCACGGGAGAATCTGTAATCAGGGTCACTACTGCCCATTCACCAACTTCAGCAAGGGAATACTCACGGGTCACCAACTGGTTGCCTTCAAGGACGGCCACTGCAGTTGGTTCTCCCACCCTGGCCGGGATGCGCACAGACATCTCCACCGGCAGGCTTTGCTCGGCAGGCAGTTCGAAGGTATAGATCACCAGCATATCGGGCTGATCGTACTCCGGCCAGAACTGGATCTGGACGACATCAAAACGCAGCGTAGTCTGTGCCCCAACTACAGGGACAAGCACTAATACGCCAATCAGCAATAAAGCCAAGGTCAATTTTTTCATGGACAGCTCCATCTCAAAAGGTTCAATCACCAACGCGCGTTGCGCAACTGCAACGCCATTTCACCGAATGCAGGAGTATACCGCATCTCTGGCCGGCGCGGACGGGCGAGTTCCACCTTCAGGTCCAGGGTGATCTTTGCAGGTCGGTCTGAAAAAGCCAGCACCCGGTCTGCCAGATAGACCGCCTCGCTGATATCGTGGGTCACCATGAATACGGTTTTCTGACGGGCCTGCCAGATTCTCAACAGTTCACCCGCCATGCGCTCACGGGTAAGGGCATCCAGGGCGCCAAAAGGCTCATCCAGCAGCAGCAGCCCGGGGTCATGTACCAGGGCACGGGCAATTGCCACCCGCTGGGCCATCCCGCCAGACAGATCTCTCGGGAGGGTGTCTTCGAACCCATCCAGCCCGACCAGATCGATCAGGTCGGTAACCTCCCTCGTGGAAACCCCCCTGGCACCGGAAATCAAGTCCAGGGGCAGTTGGATATTCTCCCGCACGGTGCGCCAGGGCATCAGGTTAGCCTTCTGGAAGACGATCCCCACCCCGGCACGCGGGCCATTCAGCAAACGATCCTCCAGGATGACACTGCCATCCTGGTAAGGCAGCAACCCGGCCAGGATCCGCAGCAGGGTGGACTTCCCGCTGCCCGAAGGTCCCAGCAGGCAGACGAACTCCGAATCCTGAATCTCAAAGGAAATATTCTCCAGCACCTTCAAGGCCGCCGTTCCCGTTGGGGAATGACATTGAGAGCTGGTCTACTACCAGGAAAGCAGAGGAGGTTTTCTCAGTCAAACTGATCTCACTTCACAAATTGAGGATCGTAAGCCTCAGACGCCGGGATCGGATCGGCGAGCAGGTCCATCGAGAGCAAGACGTCAAGCATATTTTCCCACCCGGCAGGATCGATCTTGCCCAGAGGTTCTGCCTGCCAGAGGCTGATTGAGCGGGTTAGCACTTCCATCTGGATATCCTTATCCAGCTCTCCCAGATTTTCGACATGCGCAAAACTGAGCTGATAGGCTTCTTCCGGGTCAGCGATGGTATCGGCGAGACCCTGCAGGAAGGCAGAGACAAACCGCTCCACCATCTCCGGATCCTCGGCAATGATCTTCTCGCTGGTAATGATCCCGTTCCCGACCAAATGCACGTAGTCGGCAACCGCGATCTCGTTGATCTCATAATCCCAAGGATCGCAGCTGTACCGGTTCGTTGGTCACGTAGATTGCCACAGCATCCACCTGGTCGGAAGCCAGCGCTTCCACCTGGTTATAGCCGATCGAATCCAGCCGCAGGTCAGCCTGATCACACCCACAGAGTTCAGCAGGGCGATCAACCCGATGTAATTAGCCCCGTACAAGCCGGGCAGCCCGACACTTTTCCCGACCAGGTCCTCTGGGGACTGAATCCCCGATTCAATTTTGGAAGCCACCCCAACCGGGAAGTTCTGGAACCAGGAAACCACATATTTGACCGGAACACCTTGCGCCCGGGCCAGGAGCACCTGCTCCCCGGAGGCGACCGCAAAGGGAATCGTGCCCTGCCCTACCAGCGCCACGCCATCTGTCTCAAAGCGGTAAT
Organism: uncultured Chloroflexia bacterium; assembly: GCA_963722735.1. Classification (GTDB taxonomy): domain Bacteria; phylum Chloroflexota; class Anaerolineae; order Anaerolineales; family UBA11579; genus UBA11579. The sequence goes on along the minus strand of CAVROH010000015.1, from coordinate 77,871 downwards.
CGAAGCTGACATCGAAACCGGCCTGCTCGAAATAGCCTTTTTCCCTGGCGACATACAGGGGCGCAAACTGAATATTGGGGATATACCCCAGAGGCAGCATCACTTCGATCAACTCATCTGCGGCCAGGGGTTCTTCAATAGTAGTCCCCTGCCCGCACCCAGACAGCAAAGCTGCCAGCATCACACCCAGGAAAACAGTAATCGTTAAATTTTTCTTCATCTTGTTGATTCTCCCTTATCGATCAGATCTCATCTTCAGGCCGCTGCTGCCAGGCCAGCAAGCGGTTCTCCAAGAGCACAACCAGGCCATACAGCACCAGGGCCATGAATACCAGGCTAAAAACAGCCACAAACACCAGGGCGACATCATATTGACCACGCCCGACATTGATCAAAAATCCGAGGCCGCGGTCTGATCCGACAAACTCGCCGACGACTGCCCCGATCACCGCCAGGGTCGCGCCGATCCGCAGCCCACCCAGCAGCACCGGCATGGCCGCCGGCACCTCCAGCAGGTGAAAGACCTGCCAGCGGCTGGCTTTCAGCGAACGCATCAGATCGTACAGGTCTGCCGGTACGGCCCGCACCCCTACTACCGTATTGATCAGGATCGGGAAGAAAACGATCAAGGCACAGATCAGCACCTTGGAGAGCAGCCCCGGCCCAAACCAGATGATCAGCAGCGGGGCGATCGCCACGACCGGCACCGACTGGCTGGCGACGATATAGGGGGATAGGATCCGCTCCAGAGGCGCTTGGATTTTGCCAGCAGATAGCCGGTCAGCAGCGGCGGTCAGACGCGCCGATACACAGGCCGGCGACCACTTCACCGAGGGTGATGGCAAAATGGCGGATCAGCGAGCCATCCCGCAGGATTTGAATGAATCGGGAAAGCACCAGGTCGGGGGTGGGCAGGATAAAGGGCGGCAGTTCTCCCATCCAGACGATCAGGTACCAGAGGAAGATAGTCAGAGCCAGGGTGAAAGGGAGGAGATACAGGCCGTTCTCCCTGCCCCTGGTTGAAATCTTAGGATATCGCTTGGTTTTTTCCATTGATCGGTACGCAGCCAATCTGCATCCCCGGGGCAGGAAAAGGGTTTCATCCCTGAAGGACTGCGCCAAAAATAAAAAAACCGAAAACTAATAGTTTTCGGGGCGCTGCCTAGAGCACACAAGAGGACGCGAAATCAATTCGCATTGCTTGTGGAATCCTTCTTTCATCCGGACTATACCGTCGGCTCTGGAATCTAACCAGATCATGCAAGCGCAGACAACGCTCGCTCGTGGGCTGTACCACCGATCGGGAATTGCACCTGGTTGCCCAGGTACTCACCCTGCCCCGAAGGTATGTGGAGCCAGGAATGTCATTCCGGCTCAAATTTATATAACAGCATTATAAAGGATTGTGAAATTTGGGTCAATACTGGCGTGTGCGGAGAGGAGGAAGCCCGCAAAACAAAAACACAACCTTGCGGTTGTGTTTTATTTCCTGCTTTGGTCCAGACGGAGAATTATGCCTTCTTTTTCAGGACCGGCAGACCGCTCTTGGTCTCAGAGACCATGTAAATATCCGGGACTGCATCCAGGGCGCCATCTTTGACCTCACCAGCGAAGAAATAGATCGTTCTTTCTCCGCCGCCTTTAAGGGTGGTTAACCGTCCATGAAGGTAGTAGGTTTTCCCTTTCGAGTTTGTATATTCAAAGGCCATGCTGTTCCTCCTTAATCATAATTTGCCATTGACTAATTATAGTTAACTTTCGCCAGTTTACAAGTCCTTAATATTCGCCAATTTTAACACATTTTTTATCAAAATTAGGAAAATTACCGACTAGTTTTATCCAATTTCTCAACCCTGATAATAAGACCAAAATACCCTGAGATGGCTCAGGGTATTTTTCGGACTGATCAGAATCTTGGCTAGGCGGCCGCAGTGGGCGAACCACCCTCAACGGCGGTGATCTGGGTAAGCATCTCGGAGATGTAGGTCTCCGCAGTCAACAAATTATCGCCGGCACGCTTGATGATATTCAGGATCGAGCTCATCTTGGAGATCTCTTCCAACTGCTCGTTGACGAACCAGCGCAGGAACTCCTGGGCGATAAAATCCTTCTCTTCCACAGCGATCTGCATCAGGTTGTTGATCTGGCCGGTCACGGTGACTTCCCAATCCAGGGCTGTCTGGACGGCATCGGCGGCGGATTTGAATTCCTTGCGCGGCTTCTGGATCGCCGGGATATCGACTTCCCCACCAGCATCCAGAACGTAATGCAGCAGTTTCATGGCATGGAAATTCTCTTCGGCAGCCTGCTCGAAGAAGATCGCCGCAAATTTGAGCATATCCTCGGATTCGAAATAAGAGGCGATCTGAAGGTACTCCAATTTGGCCCCAAATTCATTCCCGATCTGTTGGTTGATGGCTTTTTGCAGTCTTTCACCAATTAACATTTTTTTATTCTCCTTTTATGTTTTGCCGGGCCATGGTTTTGTTTCGTCCCCAGGTATTCTGATGAATCGTAAACATGTCTTTGACATATGCTTAACTACATCTCCAGTATTCGATGCTATGACGGATCGTAGTCAACTTATTAGACAACAACTGACAGTTAGTAACCTTTCTTCTCTCAACTCTTCAGTGAAACAACCTCCAAGCTGAGGTTGTTTCATCTACTCCAATAAGTTTGGTTTTGTTCTTTATTCCAGCACTTCGATCCCACTGCCCTCGACCACTTCACCAATCTCCCAAACCGGCTGGCCGATCTCCTTCAGCCGCGGAAGTGAATGCATTCAGCCTTACCAGCCGGCACGCTCAGCAGCAGCCCGCCGCTGGTTTGAGGATCGAAGAGCAGCATCTGGGCCCATTCTTCCAGTTCAGCGCTGAATGTAACCCTGCTCGCCAAAGTAACAGCCGGTTATTGAAAGCGCCCCGCCGGGGAAATGCCATTCCTGGGCATATCGGGTGGCGAATGTCCAGCAGCGGGATCTGGCTGAAATTAAATCGCAGTCCCACCCCAGAACCCTCCGCCATCTCGGCGGCATGACCCAGCAGGCTGAACCCGGTGATATCCGTTCCGCCGCGCAACCTCAAAACGCATCGCCAATTCTGCCGACTTGTCATTCAGTTGTTTCATCCAGCCGACCGCCTCTTCGATATCCTCCGGCTCGGCTTTTTGCTTCTTCAACGCTGAGGTGGTCACGCCCAGCCCCAGCGGTTTGGTCAGGAACAGCCGGTCGCCCGGTCTTGCGCCGGTCTTGGTGATCGCCTTATCAGGATGCACAAACCCCAGCACGATCAAGCCGTATTTTGGCTCTTCATCCTGGATGGTATGGCCGCCAGCCAGCACCACACCGGCCTCCCTGGCTTTCTCAGCCCCGCCCAAGCAAGATCTGTCCGCCGACATCCACGGCCAGCGCTTCCGGCAGCCCCATCACATTCAGCGCCAGGAAAGGCTTCCCACCCATCGCATACACATCCGAAAGACTGTTGGCTGCCGCAATCGCACCGTAATCATAAGGGTCATCCACCACCGGGGTGAAGAAATCGGTGGTCACCACCAGGGCGCGGTCATCATCCAGCCGCCATACGGCGGCATCATCAGGATCATTCAACCCTACCAGCAGATCGGGGAAACTCTGCCCTGCAAATACATCCTTTACCGGGCGCAGCACCTGCGCCAGCGCTTCCGCGCTCAGCTTGGATGCTCAACCCGCACAGCGGGAATAGCTGGTCAGCCGGATCTTTTTTCCAGAATCAGCATCGATCGGTTTTGTGCTCAAGATGACCTCCAATATAGAAACGGCGGGAAGTTTCCTTCCCGCCGTTTATTATACACATTTACAGCACTAAGGTGTAATCGTCAGCCCTTGTTCTCCATCCGGCAAGGGGAACAGGAAGGGATTATCACCTGGCAGCAGCATCACCGTGATGTTGGGGGCGATCTTCTCGATGTACTGAAGCTGGATCACATCCGGGTTTGTTGCCAGGGCTGCGCCGAGCAATTCGATCGCTTTGGCCTCAGCTTCGGCCTGGAGCAAGCGGGCTTCTGCATCCGCCTGCGCGGCGATGACCACGGACTGGGCTTGACCCTGTGCCCGGATCACAGCCGCATCGGCCTGACCCTGGGCTTCCTGGCGGGCCTGTTCAGCTTCCTGGCGGCGCTGATCAACCACGAAGGCGGCCTGCTGGGCAAGCTGCTCGGCGATCTGCTTTTGCTCTACCGAGGCAGCATATTCATCCGAGAAAGCGATATTGCGCAGCACAAAATCGACCAGGATAAACCCTTCCTCTTCCAGCCGCTCCTTCATATCCTCGTTGATACTATCGGTGAGCGCCTGGCGCTTCGAACTGTAAACTTCCTCAATTCCGTACTGGGAAACCCCATCACGGATCACACCGCGGGCGATCGTGCGGATCAGGCCATCCACGTAAGTATTCTGCCAGGCGATATGCACATCCACAACCCTGGTGGGATCGATCGCAAAGATCAGGGAAGCATCCACCCGCACCAACTGCCCATCTGAAGTGCGGGCATCAATTGAATCATCGCCTTTGATGACCCCTTCCTGAGGTGCAATTGACATGGTATAGCTCTGACGTGAGATCGGGTACTTGACCACCCGGTCAAAGAACGGGACCACCCAGTTCAGGCCGGGCTGCAGGGCTTCCTGACGGACACCGCCCTCACCCAGAGCAGACACCACCACACCGCGCTCGGTAGGCTCCACAAATACCAGCCCGGCGGAGACCAGATTCATCACCAATACCAGGGCTGCCACGATCACGATCATGGTTGCAGCGCCTTTGGTGGTCTTATCCCGGGCGGCGCGGACCACAACATACACCACCACGCCGATCAGGGCAATCCACGAGAACGCGGCCAGCATACTAACCACAGTCACAAGATTCATTTTTCTTCCTCCATTCTGAGAAGAGTAATTAACAATCAAGACAATTATAGTCTTTATTTATTAATGAAACATAATAATCCCGACGAGAAATGACATACTAAGTATGGTAATTGCACCCCAATCAGAAACATGCTACACTGCTTGTATGAAACTTGGCACCGGCAAGGTCCTTGAAATCAGGCAAAATGGAGGCCACCATGCACCAGGCAGTTATCCAGTTGAATGGGATCGCCCCGCCAGCCCCCGGTCAGTTTTTGCAAGCTCACCGGCCTGTTGACCAACACCAACCGACCGGCGAGACGCTCTTTTTAGGCGGGTATCCTGCAAGCCCTCTACCTCCAGACCAATTCCTCACAGCCTCCTGCATCCCCGTCAACTGGCAGCCCGGAGATACCCTTGAGCTTCGCGGTCCGTTGGGCAAAGGGTTTTCCATTCCTGAGGAGAGATCCCGCCTGGCCCTATGCGCCTGTGGGGATTGCAGCGATCATTTGCTCCCTCTGGCAGCAGCGGTACTCTCAACCGGCGGTGAAGTGGCCCTGATCGCATCGGGTGATTTCTCTCATCTCCCCGCCAGCATCGAGATCGGCACCCTGGATGACCTCCCCGACCTGCTGCGCTGGGCGGATATGGCCGCCTTTTCTATCCATATTGATGAGACCACCAGGATATTTGACCACCTCGCACAAGCTATCCCCACTGGCCTGCCCCGCCCAGGTGATGATCTACGGCCACTTCCCCTGCAATTCCATGGCAGAATGCGGCATCTGTGCCTTTAAAACCAAAAAGGGCCAATCTCTGACAGTCTGCCAGGATGGCCCGGTATTTGACTGGCAGCAGATCAGCTAGGGCTGCGTTTCAGCGTCCCAGGTAATTCCATTTTTCTCCAGATCGGCAAGCAAAATCTGCGTGAAGACCCTGGCCCCATTGATGTTCAGATGGTCTGCATTTACGAAAAGATCATATCGATCTGAAAACAGATTGTGGTAATCGAGGATCAGCACATTCTCCCGGTCTCCAATCAGCGCTTCCATCTCAGCCAGATGATCTTCCACCGAAAAATACTGTGCCGCAGCATTCTGATAATCTGGCGTAGATGGGAAACTCACCAATACGATCTGAACATCTTCTTCCTCCAGAAGATCCAGCAGCCGGTTAAAATATTCCGCGACCAGGGGATCGATGTAGGTCACTCCTTCAAAGTGAAAAGCAGCCCGCTTGTTAGCAATTGCTATGATCTCTTCCTCTTCCCGATCTGAAAACAGGCCATAGAATTTCAGGAATCCATCTTCCATGCGGTTTGATTGCCAGGGTTTGGTGGGATAGACGATCTCAGCAACTTCTTCCAAGCCACCAAGATAGGCAAATTCAGCTTTGATGCGCTCTAATAAAAAGTAATCCAGTTTATCACTCTCGATACCCAGTTCGATGAAATCCACATATTGTGCCCAGAAGGCAGGATCCTGTTTGCCGATCCGCTCCAAACGGTAACCGGCAAAAGTATGCAAGGATACCGGCATCACAACCACATCCAGATCCAATTGATCCTGCTTCAAATAATGACGCATTTTATAATATGTCAGCACGTAGCTTTCCCCGCTGGAAGCAAAATTATAGCTTCCCGGGATCATCGGTGTAAAGACAGCATGTTGGGGATGAGAATCGCCCAGTACCAGAAATGAGATCTCATCCTTCACAGCCTCAAATCCTCTGCGTGTACCCTCATACTCGTACGGCTGGCGGGTAAAACGCACATAGGCCCGCATCACCCAATGGTTCAGCAGTAGGAAGATGGAAATAAACAAGATTACTCGGAAGATAACTGTAACTTTTTTCATCAGGACTCATAACACTCGGGTAGGAATGGTTTGCTACTTTAGAATAATACCAATCAGCAGATCAGCAATCCAGCCAAAGCTAAGGTTCAGCCTCCCATGTAATCCCATTCTTTTCCAGATCAGCGAGCAAACCCGAGGTCAGAATCTTTGCGCCGTCGGTATTGAGATGATCTGCATCAATAAAAACATCATAGCGATCCACGAACATGTCATGATAATCAAGGATCAGCACATGTTCCCGGCCTCTGAGCAGCGCTTCCATCTTTGCCATATGATCCTCGATCTGCACATATTCAGCCACGGCATTTTGATATTCGGTGGAAGTTGGGAAAATCACAAACACCATCTGGACGCCCTCTTCTTCCAACAAATCCAGTAACAAATTGAAATATTTAACGATCAACGGATCGACATATTCAACACCTTCGAAATGATAATCAGCCTTGTTGCCAGCCATCTTAATTATCTCGTCCTCACCCAGGTCTGAAAACCGTTCAGAATAATGCAGGAATCCAGCTTCAAGGCGATCTGAAAGCCAAAACCTGGAATGATGAACGACCTCAAATATTTCTTCCAACCCTCCGAGATAGGCGAATTCGGATTTGATCCGCTCTTCCATGAAGTAATCCAACCGTCCACTCTCAATACCCAATTCTATAAAATCTACAAATTGTGCCCAGAAAGCCAGATCATGATTGTCAATATGCTGTATCCGGGAACCGGCGAATGTGTGGAAAGAAACTGGCATAACAACCACATCCAGGTCTAATTGGTGATTCCCGAGATATTGGCGCATTTTAAAATAGGTTAGGATGTAGGACTCACCATGGGTGGAAAAATTAAATGCCCCTGGAATCTTGGGCGTAAAGACCGAACTTAAGGAATGCGAATCGCCCAGCACCAGGAAACTGATCTCATCCATGGCAGCTTCAAATCCCCTTCGATTAGCCTCATAGACGTACGGCTGGCGGGTAAAAGAGACATATGCCCGCATCAACCAATGGTTCAGCAGCAGGAAGATGGACACAAACAATACAAGCCGGAGAACAAGGGGGGTCTTTCTCAGCATGTCTTAGAACCCCTGGTACAGGAACGGCTGGCTGCTGGCGAAATCTCCCGCCAATAGGAGGATGAAGATCAGCAAATAGGTCAATCCCCACCGCAACAACAGCGGGATTCCCAGAATGCGGTCGAAGTCTTTGACCCACGCTCTGAAGATCTCCATCAATACAAAGAGCACGACCATTAGACCCAAGATTGAGAATTCAACTGGTCCGATTACAGGCAGCCCAGGTTTGGTTACGATCCCGGCCAGATAGCTGCTCGCCGTACTGACAGGCATGGTGAAGAACGCCCACGCCAGAGTAACAGCAGTAAAGGTCACAAACCATTCAACCGCACTGAACAGGAATCGGCCGATCTTGCCTAGCTTCTCCTTCAGGGACTTACGCCAGCGCGACGTCCCCGCGGCCATAGCCAGCAAAACGCCGTGGATCGCACCCCAGACGATGAAATTCATCCCAGTCCCATGCCAGATACCACTCACCAGCATGGCTGCCATCGGTGGGATCACGATCAGCAGCAGATTGCCCGGGATTCTTGATATAGCCCCGCAGCCAGCGCATCACCGGATAGAAGATATAATCCCGCAGCCAATTGGAGAGGCTGATATGCCAGCGGTTCCAGAAATCCGCCGCATCCAGAGCCAGATAGGGCTGGTTGAAGTTCTCGGCCAGCCGGATACCAAATATCCGCGCCACACCGAGGGCGATATTGCTGTATCCCGCAAAGTCAAAATACAGCAGGATGCTGAAAATATAAAATGACCCTAAGGCTGTTTTGAGAGCCGGGGAGTTCAGCCCCGCCGGTGATCTGATCAAAGATCACCAAAAGCCGATCGGCGATGGCATACTTCTGCACCCCGCCCCATAAGATGCGGAACAGCCCCACAGTGAAGTCATCCAGTTTCAACTGATCAAACTCATCCAACTGGGGCAGCAGCGCTTTAGCCCGGGTGATCGGGCCAGCCACCATCTGGGGGAAGAAGCCGACGAACAGAGCATACTTCCCCAGGTGCTGCTCTGCAGGCTGCTGACCGCGGTATACATCTACCAGATAGGAAAATACTTGCAAGGTGAAGAAAGAAATACCGATCGGCGCAGCCAGATCAAGGAAACCTGACTTCCTTGAGGCCGGGCAGGATATACGCCCGCAGGATAGTCAAGGACATAATCGAAATACTTGAAAAAAACAAGCTCAACAGGGTTACCACCAAGACCCAACCACAGCCACAGCTTGCGCTGCCGATCCTCCGTGGCAGCAGCCATCTTCCGTCCGGCCAAATAGCTGACCAGGGTCACCCCGGCCAGTAAGGCCAACATATTCCCAATGCCACAGCGCATAAAAGGCATAGCTGGCGGCCAGCAACACCAGCCAGCGCACCTTTTTAGGTGCGATGGCATATAGCCAGTAATACGGACGACAAGAAAATGCCAGAACTTGATTGTGGTAAATCCCATCTCGGACTCCCTAAACAGCCTTCTCGGCTACTTCTTCACCATAGTCCAGCAGAGCGCGCACCATTTCCGGGCTGCGCCCTTCCGCATACACCCGCAGCACCGGCTCAGTCCCAGAGGGGCGAATCAGCAGCCAGGAATCATCATTGAGCACGTATTTGCACCCGTCTGTGGTTGAGACCTGGACCACATTCTCCCCACCGATGCTGGCCGGGGCATCCTCTGCCAGGCGGCGGGTCATCTCTGCTTTTTCCACCGGCCGGCGCAGACGAAGATCGGTGCGCTCGTAAAACACCGGGCCGACCTCTTCCATCAAGTCTTTCACCAACTCGAACAGTGATCCACCAGAGGTAGAGACGATCTCCAGCAGCAGCAAGCCCATCAGAACCCCGTCCCCCTCAGGGATATGCCCCTTGAACGAGATCCCGCCAGATTCCTCGCCACCGAGGAGCACATCCTGGGTCAGCATCAGATCGGCAATATAGTTGAAGCCCACCGGGGTCTCGTAGACCTTGAGTCCGTTCTTCTTCGCCAGACGGTCGATCATCCGGGTCGAGGAAACCGTGCGCACCACAGCGCCAGTCATACCGCGCTTCTCCACCAGGTGTTTGATCGACAGGGCCATGATCTTATGCGGATCAACAAAGTTACCGCGCTCATCCATCGCCCCGATCCGGTCGGCATCGCCGTCGGTGGCCAGACCGAGGACACCGTGTCCCTGGCTGATGGCGCCGGCCAGCGGGCCAAGATGCTTGGCAATCGGTTCGGGGTGCACGCCGCCAAAGCCGGGGTTCATCTCGCCGCGGACTTCAAAGACCTCACACCCAGTCCCCTGAAGAATGCCCTTGATCGCCCCGCGTCCCGACCCGAACATCGAATCCACCACCACCCGGATGGGGTTCTCGGCAATCGCATCAAAATCAATCAGTGTGCGCAGGTGATCGTAATACATCGGGATCGGGTTGAAGCGCTCGATCAGGCCCAGATCGCGGGCTTTATCGTAATCCATCTGATTGGGGCCGCGGCCGCGGGATTCGTTATCATTGAGGTACACCTCCACCCGGCGGCACTGCTCATCAGGAGCAGACCCGCCGTAAGCGGCCTTCATTTTCACCCCGTTATAACGCGGTGCGTTATGCGAGGCGGTGATCATGATCCCAGCAACAGCCTTCAATTGGGGAATGGCATACGAGATCGCCGGTGTGGGGCAGTCTGATTGGGCCAAATACACATGAAACCCATTCGCCGCCAGCACCCGGGCCACATCGGCCGCATACCGGTCTGAAAGGAAGCGGGTATCAAACCCCACCACCACGCTGAGTCCATTTTCACGGCCCGCTCCTTCAATGAGCCTGTATGCCGGTTCTCTGCAATCAATGCATCCGCGATCGCCTGGGTAACCAGACGCAGGTTGTAAAAGGTGAACGTATCAGAAATAACTGCACGCCAGCCGTCAGTTCCAAAATGAATTGGCATTTTTGCTCTCCTCAAGCTTTGTAGAATGGTCAGATTTTAGCACAAAATAGTCCAGCCCTGTTCCTGTCAGGCTGGTTTCAGGGCCGAAATCATCAAAGTTTTAGCGGCGTCCGATTTATTGAACCATGCTAAAATCGAACCATGGCGATCACGATAGAAGACCGGATCACATTCCTGAAGCAGCGCCCCATGTTCAGCAGCGTTGAGGAAGACTACCTGGAAGAGGTTGCCGGGCGGATCGAGGAATTTTCTCAACCCGCCCAGCAAGGTGATCTTCAAGCAGGGTGACCCTGGCAATGCTTTCTACATCATCTACCAGGGGAGCGTGCGCGTCTGGGGCATTGACGAATGACGGTGAAGAATTCGAGTATGGCGTGCTTGAGGTCGGTGACAAGATCGGCGAAGAAGCGCTGATCACTGGACGGCCGCGCGATTTTAGCGTGACCACCCTGGAAGATACTGTCTTCCTTGTCATCCACCGCTCCGATTTTGAGAATATCCTCGACACCTACCCCGAAGTAGATGATTATATCCAGACCTTGATGGAAACCCGCAGGCAGGCGCGTGACCACATGTTCCCCTGGCTGCATTCAGGCGAGATCGTCCAAATTCTCACCCGCAGGCACCCCATCCGCATGCTGACTGCCATGCTCCGCCCGATCACCGCTGCGCTAGTGGGACTTTTCTTCCTGTATGTCGCCAGCCTCACCTCCCTGGACACCATCCCCCGCCTCCTTGGCTATGTCATCCTGGCCTCTCAGGGATATGGACAATCTGGACCTGGCTGGATTGGCAGAATGATTATTTCATCCTCACCAACCAGCGGGTGGTCTGGCTGGAGCAAGTCTTTTCCAGGCTGCCGCTCGGCAGGAAGCCCCCCTGGCCGCCGTCCAATCCGTGGATGTCAAGACCACCTATCTGGGCCGGATCCTGGATTATGGGGATGTGCTGGTGCGCACCTTCACCGGCACCGGCAGCATGAAACTAACATATGTCAATCACCCCAAGCAGATGAAAGGTGAGATCCAGGAATTGCTGATGCGGGTGCGCAAGAAGACCGAAAGTTTCGAGGAAGATATGCTGCGGAAATCGATCCGCAAAGAGCCTCGGGCTGGAAGTGCCGGAGGAAGTTGAAGATACCGTTTTCCACCTCGTATCTCCAGAGGACGAACCTGCCACCAGGTTTCAAGATTTTCCGCACTCGCGAGGTCTCAGATGACGGCAAGACGATCACCTACCACCGCCACTGGTGGATCCTGCTTCGTCAAGACCTGGCTGCCCATCCTGGCGCTGGTCACCCTGGTAGCACTGGTGGTCTATGCGCTCAACAACAACTTTGTGATCCTGGGAATGCAGTTCCCACTCACCTCTTTCTTCTTCCTCTGGTTTGTGGGGTACTGGTCTGCATCGGGATCCTGGGCTACCACTTCCTCGACTGGTACAACGATATCTACAAGATCACCAAAGACGATATGCTGATCGACAGTGAGAAAAAGCCCCTCGGTGAAGAGATCAGCCGCTCGGCCCCGATCAAGAACATCATCAGCCTGGAACACCAACGCACCGGCATCCTGCGCCTGATACTGAACTTCGGGATCGTGCGGGTGGTGGTTGCCGATGAGGAACTGATTTTCTACGATGTGCATAACCCGGCCCAGGTACAGCAGGATATCTATTACCGCCAGGAGCAGATCAAGCTGAATAAGGAAGAATCCGGAGATGGAACAGGACCGGGCACACATCTCCCGCTGGCTGCGGGCCTATCACGAGATCCAGACCGAGGAGAAAGCCTACGATAACCAGACGTTCGCCGACGGATGAGGAATTTGAGGAAGACCAGGAAGACGAGTTCAGTAATATTCATCCCGCCAATAGCTTCGCCTATTCCAAATGTTCAGACCAGTGCATGGTTTAGATGTGTTGGTCTTTGAGAAAAAGCCCACACCTGAGCAGACAGGAACAGCCTAACAAGATGTGTTTGCAGGAGGTGGCGGCACCCCCTGCACCCATCGCCCGGGGATGTACATCCCCAGGACCTCATGTGAGGCCAACCTGAGCAGCAGCTATCTGGCACACCCTTCTATTTGCAGTCAAATTGCGTTTGCAGATCATTTTCACTCCCCATTGTCAGTGGCATAGCCCACCTTTGCTTTCAAATGAGAGCTTCGAATCGCCGATTATCCTCCTGGCTACCCACTATAAAATGCGATAAAATATTCATATGGCTGTATTAGATATTGTAATTGTTCCAGATGATGTGCTGCACACCAAGGCCAAAGTCGTGACCGACTTTGGACCCGAGCTTCAGCAGTTGATCGATGATATGGTGGATACGATGCGCGACGCCCCTGGCGTCGGGCTGGCCGGACCGCAGGTGAACGTGCTCAAGCGCGTGATCGTGGTGGAATGATGGGGATGATGAGGAAGACGAGGAAGTCCCCCTCGTCGCTCTACACCCTAGTCAACCCCGAGATCAGCAAGATGTCCAAAGAGACTGTCTTCGGGATGGAAGGCTGCCTCTCGATCCCCGAGCTGTTGGGGGACGTGGAACGGGCCGAGTCTGTCACCATCAAGGCCCAGGACCGCCACGGCAAGGTGATCAAGATCAAAGCTCCGGCTGGCTGGCGCGCATCTTCCAGCACGAGGTCGACCACACCAACGGGGTCCTGTTCACCGACCGCACCGAGCATATTTACCGGCTTGAGGATATCCTCGCCGCACAGGAAGAAGCCGAAGCCGAGCAAGCCGGCGCCGTGGACGACATCATCCGGTCCGCCCCTGTCTGCCTGACCGCTTCCCAAATGCAGCTTACCCGCCTCTCGCTGACAAATTTCCGCAACCTGGCCCGCGTGGATATTGATGTCCCGCCGGGCACGACTCTGATTCTCGGAAAGAACGCCCAGGGCAAGACCAGCATTCTGGAGGCGATCTTCTTCCTGGCGACGATGTCCACCTACCACGCCAGTTCCGACCGCCAACTGATCAACCTGATCCATGCCAGCGAAGCCGCTGGCTGTGGCCGCGCATTGTGGGTGAGTTCACCAAAGGCGGGCACCCCCACAAGATCGAGGTGCGCATCATCCAGGAAAACACCCGCAACGGGAATCACCCGGGCGCGCAAAGAGGTGCTGGTGGACGGGGTCAAGAAGCCCGCCCGAGAAGCCATCGGACAGTTCAACGCGGTGCTGTTCCTGCCGCAGATGATGCGGGTGGTCGAAGGTCCGCCGGAAGAACGCCGCCGCTACCTGGACCTGGCGATCAGCCAGGTGGTACCCCACGCCGCCACCGCTCTGAACGAATATGCCAAAGTGGTCTCCAACCGCAACGCCCTGCTCAAACGGCTCGGCGAGAGCGGCGGCGACCCGGAGCAACTGGACTTCTGGGATGAACGCCTGGCCAAGCGCGGCGCCGAGATCATCCACCAGCGGATCCAGGCCGTGCAGGAACTCGACCTGACCGCCCGCACGATCCACCACGACATCACCGGCGGGAGCGAGATCCTGCGTCTGGACTACCAGCCCAGCTACGACCCAGCCGACGGACTGGCCCGCAGCCGGCCCTGATCTATTCCCCTCCCGACCGCAGCGGATTCAGCATCGAGCAGATCGAAAAAGGCTTCCTTGCTGCTTTGAAGGGCAAACGCCGGAAAGAGATCGCCCGCGGGGTGACGACCATCGGCCCGCACCGGGACGAGATGCGCTTCCTCAGCAACGGCATTGACCTGGGCACCTACGGCTCGCGCGGCCAGGTGCGCACCGCGATGATGACGATGAAACTGGCCGAGGTGGCCTGGATGAAGGAAAAGACCGGGCTACTCCCCGGTGCTGCTGCTGGACGAGGTGCTCGCCGAACTGGACGAAACCCGCCGATCGGACCTGCTGGCGCGGGTCTCGGATGGCGTGCAAGCCCTGCTGACCACCACCGACGTGCAGCTCTTTGATCCCGAGCAGATCACGGGCTGGCAAAGGTGGACGATCGATGGCGGGGTGCTGGAGAAGGGCGAGTGAACCCCTCAACTGGCTGTTGGGAGATCACGGCATTTGAAGTCGTCGCGACAGATACAAAGTCCGGCCTACATAACCCCTCCGGTCGGCTGCGCCGACATCCTCCCCCTATTCTAAGGGGAGGACGCAAACCTGTGGTTTGCTATGGGAGTTTGCTCCGCAAACTCCAAGTCGAAGGCAAAGATGTCGTACAGAAAGAGGAAAGCGGACGATGATGTCCACCAGGAAGGGGTTATATCCATGTTTATCTATAGTTACTTCCTACTACCTACTGCTTACTGTTCACGGCAATTCCAGCACCTGGCCCGGATAGACCACATACGGTGATCCGATCCCGTTCAGGTCGGCCAGCCGCGCGCCAACTAATCCCCATCCGGGAGGCGATCTTATAGAGATATTCCCCTTCCTGCACGGTGTAGGTCTCTCCGCTGCCGGTGAGGGCGGGACCATCATCCGCGGGCGACTCGCCAGGGCCGGGCAGCAGCAGCACCTGTCCGGGATAAAGCCTATAGGGCGGGTAGAGTTCGTTCATGTCTGCCACGGCTTGCCAGTTGACCCCCAGGTCCCGGGCGATCTGCATCAGGTGCTCGCCTTTTTTGACGGTATATTCGGAGGGCGGGGGCACGTCCCCAATTTCGCCATTGACCTTGTTGCTGGTCGGTTTGGAGGTAGGGGTCAATGTCGGCTCAGGTGTCTCGATCGGTTCAGGGGTTGCGGTTGGCACCGGGGAGACCGTTGGGGAGGGCCCATCGGTCGGCTCGGGAGTGTCCGGATCCAAGACCGTCACGAGGATCTGCCCGGGGAAGATCGTATAGGGCCAGGCGATGCTATTGATCTGGGCCAGTTCCTGCCAGTCCATGCCCCACTGCCGGGCTAGCTGGGAGAGATAGTCTCCCTTCTTCACGGTGTAATAATCGGCGCTGGTGAACGTCTGGCTGTTGACATTCGTAGCTTTGGTGCCGGTGGCGGTGACTGCCATATTCCCCAGCACCGACCAGGAGTCCTCAAACACCTGGTAGGAATACCCTTTGCGGGCTGCGTTCCCAGCGTCCACCAGATAGATACCCGCCAGGTCATAGCCGTAAGCGATCATGGTATGCTCATATCCCGCCACAAGCACGGTGTTGCCGTCATTGGCGTAGTATTCCTGCGAGGTGCCCTGCCAGACGTGCCCGACCACCCACACGATCACCGGGCGGCCGTTGGCGATCTCAAATTTCAGGTCAGCGATGGTCATCCCCCGCCGGGCAGTCGCATCCAGCCCATACTCGCGCAGCAGGGCGGCGATCGGCTTGGCGTGCACCCCGTAGGCATTCGGCGGCGTGCCTCCCCAGGTGCCGTGGACACTGCCGACAAAGCCTTTCTCCGGGTTATCCGATTTTGGCAGGCTGTTGAAGAACTGCACCTCGGGGGCGCTTACGCCCCAGTACCCCGCCAGGTCTGAAGCCGAGCGGGACTCGCACGAAAGCGCGTAGGTCTGCCCGTGCGCTACCAAGTCGGTGATGAAAGCCACGTCCGGCAGACCATCCCAGGTGAATTCCTCCTCCGGGACAGCCGAAGCGGCTCGCACTGCACCGGGCAGCAGGACGAGGATCAAAACTGTCAGGATTATGCCTTTTCGAAGCATACGCATCACTCCAAACGCAGATTTCAGAATGCGTCTATCTCCATTGTAGCCAAACCAATTCGCGATTGCAAGCGGTATAATCTTCCTATGATGAAGAATTTTGAGCGCCTGGCGCAAGAATTTGAGACTCTCACGGGCAGACCACTCGATCCATCCCAGCTTGCCGGTCTGCACCGCCACGCCGATCTGCTGGCCGAATGGAACCGGAAGATCAGCCTGACCAGCATCACCGACCCGGACGAGATCCGCATCAAGCACTTTTTGGACTCGCTGAGCTGTGAACTGGCCCTGACCGGCAGACAGATCAACTCGATGATCGATGTCGGCACCGGCGGCGGTTTCCCCGGTCTACCGCTCAAGCTGCTCCATCCAGACACAGCGCTCACCCTGGCAGACTCGGTGGCAAAAAAGACCGCATTCCTGTCTCTAATCGTGCAAGAATTAGGCCTGGAGGGGGTTTCGGTGTTCACCGGGCGCGCCGAGGAACTCGGCCAGATGCCCGAACACCGCGAGAGGTACGATCTGGCCCTGGCGCGGGCTGTGGCCGGATTGGCGGTGCTGGTCGAATATCTGCTGCCGCTGGTCAAGGTCGGCGGGATGATGCTGGCCCAGAAAGGCAATACCGCCCTTAAAGAACTGGCCGAGGCGCAGACCGCCATCACCACCCTGGGCGGCAAAGCCCTGCTCCCCATCGAGGTCACCCTCCCTGACAACCCGGAACCCCGCTATCTGCTGCTGATCGAGAAAACCGCCCATACCCCGCCCAATTACCCCCGCCGGGTGGGAATCCCCTCCAAACGCCCCCTGGGTTAACAACACAAAACAGGGAAAGGGGTCCAGAACAGACCTGAACCTGTTTCCCTGTCCGCAAAAAACACGCTTCGCAATTCAGCTGAAGCGTGTATTGTGTCTGCTATTCGCTATGCAGGATTCTGGGGGGCCCGTTTCTTATTGTAGCGGTAAGTGATCCTGCCGCGTGAAAGATCATAGGGGGACATTTCCATCGCTACCCGGTCTCCCAGCAGAATGCGGATATAGTAGCGCCGCATCTTGCCGGATAGATAGGCCAATACCTCATGCCCATTATCCAGGCGGACTTTGAACTGTGTGCCCGGCAGGGCTTCAATCACAAGGCCCTCTACTTTGATCTTGTCTTCCTCTTTTGCCATATATTCTCCTAATTCCTGGTCAAACAAAAAATCGGCTTTGAGACACAAGCCGAGCGTTAGAACCAAAAAAGAGGTGGTGGTCGAAGAATAATTCGTTCGATATGCTATCCCTTTACAGTTTTCCGCGGCAGCCTGCCAAGGCAACCGAAAAGGTTGCCCGATCTCTCTGCAAAAGAGATTATACCCTCCTGTAAGGGGGATTGTCAAACCAAACCTACCAAAATCAGGAAGTAATCGGGGAATATTAATACAATTTGGATACCTGAATAACCGCGAATCAATCGGTTGATGGACAAATCCAACCTATTGCATGCTAACTGGGTAACGAGCGCGGTTTGATACCCTGGAAAGAAAATTCACCCTAAAGTAGTCTAATTTATCAGAAATGAAAGGCAATTACTAATGGATAAAAAGAATCAAATCGTACGAATACTTAGAATTGTGATGCCCCTCGTGGGAATAATCTGTATTGTTATTTTCTCGCCCTGGGACGGAATATGGGCTTGGATGAAACCGGTACCTGACAGTGTCCAGGAACAGGTTGATGACGCAATTGGCCATGGATTGGATGGAATTATTGTATATGTGGATGAAGCAGGTGAACCACCAGCATTTTATACAGCTGGCTGGAAAAACCGAGAAAATCAAATCCCAGCCGACCCGCAATCATTGTTCAAGATTGCCAGTATCGATAAGTTATATGTCGCCGTTGCTACCACCAAACTGGTCAATGAACAACGCTTGTCGCTGGATGATACGCTCGCTGACCACTTTCCAGAACTTGTGGGAAGAATTGAAAACGCAGAGACCATCACCGTGAGATTAATGTTGCAGCATAGAAGTGGTATTCCCAATTTCACCGACTCTCCTGGTTATTGGGAAAACCCACCAAATAGCAGTGAAGCAGCCCTTGAATTAGCGCTTGATTTGCCTGCTAACTTTGAACCGGGTGAAGATTATGGTTATTCAAATACAAATTACTTCCTGCTCTCCGAACTCATTACAAAAGTGGTGGGGTATAGCCATTGGCAATATATCGAGGAGGAGATTCTGATACCGCTCGAGCTGAACAATACGTACACTTCAATTGATGATGTGGATGCAGCCGAAGTAATGAGCGGCTACTGGGTAGGCTATGAGCCTGATTTGAAGAATGATCCTCACGGCTCAATGCTCGCGACAGCAGAGGATGTGGGCATATTCTTGAGGGCTTTAAATGATGGCTCATTGTTAAGTGATGATGAACAGGCTATTTACTCCTCTGTTTATGAGTATGGGCATACAGGATTGATACCTGGATACTACAGTATTGCTCGTTACCACAGTGACATTGATACGGTTGTGGTTCAGTTTGTTAACACAGCTGGTGGCACCCCACTAGTTCCGCTGTTCGATACAGGCGGTGGCACCAAGGTAATGGTATCGAATGTCGTTTATAACCGTATTATCCGAATTTTGGAAAAGCAATAAGAATGGCTATAGAAAACTCACCTGTAGGGAACAAACCATAAGCATCGATCTCCATTGGTTGACAAGGAATACTTTCTTCCTACTCTCAACTGAATTTACATGCTTTTTACAACCTTTTGACAGCCTTTTATCCCCGGAGGGCTAAACTGAGTGCAGCTAGTCAACCAAATTTCAGTGAAATGGAGAGACCCATGCTGAAAAAACTATCTGTATCCCTCATCATTGTTCTGTTAGCCGCCGGATTGATCGCCAGTGCAGCTTTTGCCGATACCAGTACCGACAGCAAGTCAGGCTTTGACCTCGGTAACAGGCCCAGCCTGAGGATCGGCAAGGTCACCGGGATCGGCGGCAGCGATTTCACCATCGAAACCCTGAACGGCGAGACCCTCCAGATCACCGTCACCGATGAGACCGTCTTCCGCATCCGGCCTGAGGACAGTGCCCAGGATCCCGCCGGTGCCGCCTTTGGCGACCTAGAGGTTGGCCAGTACGTGGGCATCGCCATGCAAAACAGCAGCGAGAACAATCCCAAAGCCAGGCTGGTGGTGCTGCTCCCCGAGGATTTTGACCCCACCCAGCTCAAAGGTAAACGAGCTGCGGGCAAAGTCACCCTGGTGAGCGAGACTGGCGGCTTCTTTGAGATAGAAACCCGCGATGGCGAACTCTTGCAGATCGCAGTGAACGAGAATACCCGCTACCGCGGCAGCGCAGACTCCCTGGCAGACCTGGTCGAGGGCACCCTGGTGGAGATTATCGCAATCGAGCAGGAAGACGGCATCCTGCTGGCGAAAATGGTGGCCACCAAGCAGCCGCGCCTCAAATTTAACCAGGTCAGCGGCACGATCACCGCCCTGACGAGCAATTCACTGACCATCACCGACCGGGGCGGACAGGAATATACCTTCACGATTGACGAGCATACCCGGGTCAAGGGCTGGAACATCACCAGCCTGGATGACCTCGAGAAAGACATGCGCGTCCTGGTGCTCTACCAGGAGGACGAGAACGGCGGTCTGACCGCCAGAGCGATCACCGGGGGCAAACGCCAACAAAAAGATCAATAATCACCCTATCCTTTTCTCCCCTCTAAAACAACAGCCTCTGAAAAGAGGCTGTTGTTGTTTTTGTTGATTCTTCTATCACCCAACCGGGGATCACTCATCTGAAAATTCAAACACGACATCTGAGTAACCCAGCGCATCAAATAAGCGAATGAGGTAATGCTCCGCATTGATCTCCGCCTGCACCAGGATGCCGTCATCCAAGGCCACATTAAGGATCGCCTCCTCAGCCGCCTGCCTGGCGATCGTCTCCAAGTCTACATTACCATGGGTAAACAGCCCTGTATCCCGGTCGTAGATATGGGTCTTATCGTTATCCAGCTCAGCCACAAAGATCTCGGCTCCGGGGAGGGTGACATACAGGACTTCATCCTTCATATCCAGGTCCTTTGCCTCGATCTTCGCCAAATCCACCCCGGCGATCACCTCGCCGTGGGCTACCAGGATCAGCTTGTCTCCAAACAGGAATCCCAATGCATCCGGGTGACCGCTGTCTGCCGTAATCACTTTTTCAATCGTATATTGGATTGTTTCCAGGCGCGCCAGAGCCTGGATCTGGGTGACGACCGCTTCAGGATCAAAGCTCACCACCGGTTCCGGATTGAAGATCTTGGGCTACCTGGGTGCTGATCGCATTCACAGGGGAGAGCAATTCTCCTGTGGCCTGGGCGATATTGTTTACCAATATTAAGATAACCACACAAGCCGCGATCACAGCAATTACGACCACGAGGAGGATACCCTGCCTTGGTCCGCGTCGATTATTTCGATAATTTTCTTCGTTCATAGTTTGATTATACAGGAAAATATCGTCACCCCACAGCCCAAAAGTCATCCCGTAACCCTCTAGGCAGTAACCAATCGACCTACCCGATGCCAGTGTTTGATAAAATAGGTCTATCACCTAATCGATTATGAAAGGAAATCATGTCGATCGGCGTACTGGTATTGATCCTACGCATCCCCGGATGCAGCTCTCTGAAGGAGAAACGCGGCCGACTCAAGCCGCTGCTGGCGCGCCTGCACCAGAACTACAACCTTTCGGTCGCCGAGGTGGATGATCTCGATATCTGGGGGCGGGCGGTGATCGGCTGTGCGCTGGTCAGCAATGACCCCAACCGCACCCAAAGCAGGCTGCAAAAAACCGCCAACTGGGTAGAAACCGAATGGCGCGATCTGGAAGTGGAAGACGCCCAAATTGAATTGATCTGAACGGAGAAAATCATGGACCTAAGATTAAAAGGCAAAAAAGCAATTGTCTGCGGCGCCAGCCGGGGACTGGGATACGCCGCAGCCCGCGGGCTGGCGCTGGAAGGGGCTGATGTGGCAATCAACAGCCGCAATGAAGACAAGATCACCGCTGCGGCATTGAAGCTGGCTGCCGAAAGCGGGCAGCAAATCTATCCCTTCGCCGGGGATCTGACCGATCCGGATTTCCCCGCGGAGATGGTGGCTGCCGCCGCCGAGAAGCTCGGTGGGTTGGATATTCTGATCACCAATGCCGGCGGCCCGCCTCCCGGCCGATTTGAAAGCATCGATGAAGCCACCTGGCAGAGAGCCATCGACCTCTCCTTCATCAGCCACGTACGCATGATCCGGGCAGCCCTTCCCTACCTGCGCAAATCCGGCTCCGCCTCCGTGCTGACGATCACCTCGTATTCGGTCAAGCAGCCGATCCCCAACCTGGTGCTCTCCAACAGCATCCGCCTGGCTACTATCGGGCTGACCAAGACGCTGGCCCTGGAACTCGGCGCGGATGGGATCCGCTTCAACTCGATCCTCCCCGGCTGGACGGAGACCGAGCGCGTCCATGAGCTGATGGCCCCCCGGGCAGCTGCCAACGGCACCACCATCGAGGAAGAGATCGCCAAACAGATGACAGACTCCCCGCTGGGACGGATGGCCTCGCCGCAAGAATTTGCCAATGCAGCCGTCTTCCTGGTATCACCGGTAGCCTCCTACATCACCGGCACGATGCTCAGCCTGGACGGCGGGATGTACAAGGGGACGCTGTGAAATAGTTGGCAGTGGGAAGTAGGCAGCAGGCAGTTGAAAAAAGTCCCAGTGTGATCGCGAACCCGGAGCAACGCTGTCCCAATATCTCCCAAGAGTCTCTCATAATCTCCTGGATTCCCCTCAAGCTAGACGCAGATCACACCTATTGAAATCTATAACCGGCTCAGAGACAAAAAAATCGCCCCGGAATCCGGGGCGATTTTTTCCACATAGGAGTATGCAGGGAGTTATTTAACTTTGACTTTGATCTGCTTGGCCTTGGCTTCTTCAGCCTTGGGCACACGCAGTTTCAGCACACCGTTGATCACTTCGGCTTCTGCGCCGGAAGCATTCAACAGGGAGGGCAGGCGCATCGAGCGGGCAAAGGAGCCAGTCGGGATCTCATTGCGCAGCATCTTGGCATCCTCAGCCAGGTCGCTGTGGAACTCGCCCTTGATGGAGACCACGTTTTCGATAATCTCGATCTGCAGGTCTTCAGCCTTCACACCGGGGACATAAGCCACCAGCACGAAGTCATCGCCTTCGGCGATCACATCCAGCGGGATCTGCACGTCAGGGCGCTGGGTATCCATCTGGTTGTAGCGGCGATGCATACGGCTGCGGGGGGAAACATAATAAGTTGTCATTTCATATACCTCCGAAATATGTAAGTTTTGTTTGATTACAGTACTTAGATTTTTATCGTCAATGCTATCTTACTGCCGCGTACATATGAAGGATATAAGCATCAGATAATCATTAAATAAACAAAATATCGGAGGAAAGTTAACAGGGACAGCCACTTTATGATTGCGAGAGTAGCAGATATTTATGGTGATTTCTTGCGAGAACCTCAGTTTCAAGTTCCCACTACCAAAATCAGATCAAAGTGTTGTACTATAGAGAAAGCAAAACAATCCACCACCTGCTGGGAAAAATAATGGAAAAAGAAATAACCTACGATTACATCATCATCGGCTCGGGATTTGGCGGATCAGTATCCGCCATGCGGCTGGCCGAAAAAGGCTACTCCGTACTGGTGCTGGAGCGGGGCAAACGCTACCATGACGAGGATTTCGCCGAAACCAACTGGAAGTTCTGGAAATACCTCTACAACCCGGCCCTGCGCAGCTTTGGCATCTTCCAGATGAGCCTGCTCAACGGGATGCTGATCCTGCACGGCGCCGGGGTCGGCGGCGGCAGCCTGGGGTACGCCAATGTGCTTATGCAGCCCGAAGACAAACTATTCGCCGCCCCCGCCTGGAAAGACCTGGCCGACTGGAAAACCGAGCTCGCCCCGCATTATGAGACCGCCCGCAAGATGCTGGGGGTGACCACCAACCCGCTCCTGACGGATGCTGACCATAAACTGCGCCAGATCGCCGAGGAACTGGGCAACGAAGATACCTTTGGCCCGACAGAGGTGGGCGTGTTCTTTGGCCCGGAAGGTGAGGAAGGCGAACCCAAACCAGACCCCTTCTTCAACGGCGAAGGGCCGATCCGCAACACCTGCCAGTTCTGCGGCGGGTGTCTGGTGGGCTGCCGCTACAATGCCAAGAACACCCTGCCGAAGAATTACCTCTACTTCGCCGAGAAATCGGGGGTTGAAGTCATCCCTGAGTCCCAGGTAGATCAGATCATCCCGATTACTGAATCCCAACCCGACGGGGCCCGCTACGAAGTACACACCTTCAACCCCACCCGCCTGGTGAATAAACAACGTAAAAGCTACCGGGCGCGGAATCGTGATCCTGTCGGCCGGGGTGATGGGTACCCTCAAGCTGCTCTTCCGCTGCCGGGAGATCACCGGCACCCTGCCCAATCTCTCCCCGGCGCTGGGCAACCAGGTGCGCACCAACAGTGAAGCCATCACCGGGGCGACCGCCTATAAGAACAACACCGATTATTCCAACGGCGTGGCGATCAGCTCGATCTTCCAGGCCGACGCGATCACCCGGATCGAGCCGGTACGCTATCCCTCAAAATCCGGACTGATCCGCCTGCTGGCCTGGCCGCTGATCGATTCGGACCGGCCCGCCATCCAGCGCTTCGGACAGCTGCTTTACCGGCTGATCACCCGCCCGCAGGACCTGTTCGCCTCGCTGTTCAAGTCCAAATGGTCGGAACGCACCACGATCCTGCTGGTGATGCAGACCGAGGACAATATGGTCAACGTCCGGCTGGGGCGCAACGCCTGGACCTTCTTCCGCCCCGGGCTGGTCTTCGAGAAGGGGCACAAGGAAACCATCCCGACCAAGATCGAGATCGGGCACCAGATCACCAACCGGCTGGCAGAACTAATGAAGGGTGCGCCGGTCGGATCGGTGGCCGAAACCCTGCTGGGGATGCCGACCACGGCCCACATCATGGGCGGCTGCCCGATCGGGCTGACCGCGGAAGAAGGTGTGATCGACCTGGACTTCCAGGTGCACAACTACCCCGGCCTGTACGTGGTGGATGGCTCGGTGATGCCCGCCAACCCCGGGATCAATCCCAGCCTGACGATCACCGCCCTGGCGGAATACGCCATGAGCCAGATCCCCGAAAAACAGAATTGATCCGATGGCAACATTGAGCTACGAACAGGTGGATGCCTACTTCCTGGCCAAACCCGGCACCCGCGCCACCTACCCTTTTGACGAGACCACCCGGGTGTACAAAGTGCTGGGCAAGATGTACGGCCTGATTCTACGAGGATGCTGGAGACCTGCGCATCACCCTGAAATGTGATCCTGATGACGCCCTGGCCTTGAGAAAACAGTACGAGGCGATCATCCCGGGATATCACACGGACAAACGTCATTGGAATACTCTGATCAATGACGGCAGCCTGCCGGAGAGCCTGGTCTATGAGTTGATCGACCACTCCTATGAGCTGGTGGTGAAGAAATTGAGCAAGGCCAAACAGAAGGAATTAGCCGCGCTGCAGAAGGGGCATATATAGAGACCCATAAAAGACCCCATCCCTGAGAATGCGGAGCATTCTCTTTCCCTTCCCCTATTCTAAGGGAAGGAACTGGGCGGTCATTGACACTTGCTCGCGATTGTCCTCCCTTTGGTAAGGGGGGAAATGTCGACTTCGCCGACAGGCGGGGGTTAATCGGATTTTCTACCCAAACGCCAGATTGTGCCCATTGACCACCCCCATATCCCACTCCCCGCCGAGGAACTGCTCGCACAGCCCCTGCAGATCGGCGGCAGCCTGCTGCACAGCCTCCAGGGCTGTGGCGTGGTGCGCTTCGGTGACGATCATCACCGAAGTGGTATCCATCCGGGCGGCGGTCTGGTCGCTCTGCCGCCAGCACCAGCGCCGGGCGGCGACCAGATCGTTGCCATCCATGAAGATCACCTCCCCCGCTTCCGGATGTTCGGCTTCTTCCATGAATAGCGGCGTGAAGGACTCCTCGCCGGTGGCAAACGCACCAGGATCGAGCCATTCGTGCGGGCGACGTCGAAGACCGCCACCGGGATCTGGTGCCGGATGCTGACCAGGTTGCCGATATCGACCAGCGTGTTGATCGAGGGAATATCGCCCTTTTTGGTCAGGCGGCGCAGGAGTGCTTCAATGGCGCTGCGGTATTTGGTCGGATTGACACCAAACTGCCGGAACGCCCCCCGCCAGGCCGCCAGGCTGGGCAGTTCGCTCAGGGGGGTGTCACCGATCCTCTCCAGCACGGCAGCCTGCTCTGCAAAGTAGATCTCCTGCAACGCATCCGAAGATGGCTGGTTGGCAATCCCGCTCCCCACCAGCACCCCGGCCTGGACAGTGGGGAATGTCTCAATGATCTCCGGGTGATATTCGAATCTGGAAATTGACATCCTGCCTCCTAGCCAAACGCCCCGCCGGCCACCAGCACGGTGAAGGCGAAGATGAAGTAGTGGATCAGGAAGGGGTAGAGGAACGACTTCGTCCGCCAGGCAACCAGCCCAAACAGGAACCCGCCGAAGATCGTGGAAAGCGTCTCCACCTCCGGCTTACCGATATGGGCCAGCGCAAAGGGCACCGACTGCAGCCAGAGCGCATCATGGCCGTAGGCTCGGGCATAGGCGAACAGCAGCCACCCCCGGAAGATAAACTCCCAGCCGATCAGGTCCAGAAAGACATAACACGGCAGGTTCGGGCCCAGCAGCCACTCGTAATACTTCTGCATTGTCGGATCACCCTGTGCAGTCAGCCACAATATCGGGGCGGCGATGGCGATCACGATCCCGGTCAGGGCCAGACCAGCCTTCCAGTCACCGAGCTGAAAGCCGTAGTCTTTGGGGTTCTCGCGCAGGACCACCACAATGAAGAACAGCGGGACCACCAGGTAAAGAATGAAGCGGTCCAGCGGTTTGGAATCGGTGAAGCGGTGATAATGATCCACCATCAGCAGCAGGGTGGAGACGATCGTGGCAGATCACCACTTTCCAGTTGAATTTTAGATCAAATTTGAAGAGATTTTTCATCCATCACCACCTAATAGTTCAGATACATTGTGTTGCCTTCCGGACCGAATCAGGGATTTCAGCGTTGCGGCATCCAGCCAAAGTTCCGCACCCCAGTTAAACAGCAGCAGCCCAATCAACACCGCTGTGAGAACCAACTGCCAGCGTTTGCCCGGCTGCATCATCCCGACTGCGATCTGCTTTCTCTCCACCCAGGCATAGGCAGCAAACACCGCCAGGAAGGGCACGATCGTCAGGTGAAAGCGCGGCTCCGCCAGCAAGCACGAGATGCGGAGCAAAATAGACCAGCAAAACCGCCCCGATCAGGATGCGCGGCGTGAGTCCACTTTGTAGCGCAATCAGGCCTGGAACCGCAAAGATCATCAGGAATACGAATGGCAGCAGAATAAACCCCGAAGATCAGCCCCAGCCAGGGCTGTGGGATATAGCCAAGGAAGTTATTGCTATAGAAATAGGTGATCGCCTTGCGCTCCAGGCCGAAGAAATAGCCCAGCTTGCGGAACATCAGATACGGCACCCGCCCGGGATCATCCTTGATGAAACCGATCGCCGCCTCCATGCCCACCCGGTTGCGTTCCCCGTCATCCAGGTAATGCATCAACTCCAATGATTGGGGGTACTGGAACTTGCCCTCTGTCTCAGGATGGTAGCCCATGTAGAGGGTATAGCCCATATTGTTCTCGATCGAGGTGAAAGCGCCGTGCAGGCGGGTATTGCGCACCGTCCAGGGGATCACGAATACCAGCACGCTGACCAGCAGGATCAGCGTGCCGCGCCGGTCTTTGACCAGGAACCAGACCCACAGCAGGATGAACGGCAGCAGCGCCAGCACCACCGACCGGGTCAGAGCGGCGTATCCCAGCAGCGCTCCGGCCAGCAGATAATCCTGCCAGCGGTGGGTTTCCGCTGCCTGCAGGACTACCAGGATGCAGGCCATCACCAGCGGGATGAAGATCACCTCGGTTGCCAGCGCCAGCGGATAGATCACCAGATAGGGATAAAGAGTCACAAACCAGGCCGCCGCCCTGCCGATCTTCTCCTTCTCGGGGAAGAGCCGCGTACCCAGCAGCCAGGTCATCGGGGCGATCGTTGCCATGACGAAGGCCTGGACCAGCCGGGCGACAAAGAAGCGGTTCTCCAGACCAAACATGCGGTAGATCAGTGAAAGGAAGAAGGGATAGCCCGGCGCCCGGAAAGAGGTCAGCACGCCTCTGGGGTCATACTCGCCCTTGACAAACTCGATCGGCAGATAGCGCTCCACCAGGTCAAGGTCTTCCTCGCTATACCAGCGGAAACCGTCCCCAGCAGCCAGGCTGCGGGCCAGCATATCGTACTGGAACATATCATCCAGCCCAATGGTCATCTCCCGGGCGGCGATCACCGGCGCGAGGCGGACAACCACAGCCATTAAAAAGATGATCCACCCAAATGGGATCTTCGACTTTTTACCCATGTCTCACATTATCTACTAAAAGAGGCCTTCCGGTCAACCTTCGGGTCTCAACCACAATACAGCCTCAGCACTCCCGCGCCATCACCAGCAGCCCCTCGCCGCGTCCAGACCAGGACTGGAACCTGGCAGCCAGCTTGCCAATCCGGCGGAAGGTTGGCGGCATCTGATCCAGGGTCAGGGCTTCAAATCCAAAGCGCTGGTAGAAAGTCCCCAACTCCGCCCGGCACATCAGATACAACCTTCCGCGGTGAGCCTCGATCTCTGCCTCGATCAAAGCCCTGGCAACACCCCTGCCGCGCCACTCCTCTTCCACAACAAGGGAAGCCAATTCCACCGAGCCATCCCGGTGCGGTTTTCGCTGCACGCAGCCGATCACTCTACCAGCACCATCCACAGCCAGGAGGAACCGGTGCCAGTCCAGGCGGGTAGGGTTCAGACCGGCGGAGATCACCATCCTGCGGATCATGGCGGCTTCATCTTTGTATGCTTTTCGTAAAGAGAATTCTTTCATGGCAACTCGTCCTATGGTAGACGCTCATCCGATCGCTACGCCATCGGAACCCTCCCATAGTAAAGGGAGGGCTTATCAATCTGCTGTGAAATCAAATTTATCGGTACGAAGTCGATTTATTTTACAAGCTATATCGCTGCGATCAAATGCCAGACCTGCGCCACGATGAAGGTGAGCACAAAGCCCATCCCCACCGGCAGCAAGGCAGCGATCGTGGTCCATTTGGCGCTGCCGGTCTCCTTGTAGATCGTGTAGATCGTGGTCGAGCACGGGTTGTGCACCAGACTGAAAAGCATCAGGTTGACGGCGGTCAGCAGCGTCCAGCCGCCTGCATGGAAGAGCGCATACGTATCCGAGATCGAATCCAGTTCAAACATCACGCCTGCGCCCTTCCCACGCACTAACACCGGTGACCAGCACGGTCAGCATCAGGATCGTGGGGATCACGATCTCATTGGCCGGGATCGCCACGATATAGGCCAGCAGGATCATCCCGTTCAAGCCCAGCAGCAGGCCAAATGGATTGAGGAAATTGATCACATACTCGGCCACGCTGATACCGGCAATCGTGATATTGGAGACCAGCCAGATGACTGCACCAGCCGGCATGGCAAACACAATCGCCCGCCAGAGCACGTAGATCGTGCGGTCGATCAGCGAAGTGTAGAGCGTCTGCCAGATGCGCGGCGGGCGGTAGGGAGGCAGTTCCAGGCTGAAGGTGGAGACCTCGCCGCGCAGGACCGTCCGGGAGAGGAACCAGCTCACCACGAAGGTAAATCCGACACCCAGCAGGGCGACCCCCACCACCGTGGCTGCCGAGATCAATCCCGCCAGATGCGCCGGCACCAGACCGCCGATGAAGATCGTGGCGATCAGGATCTGGGTCGGCCAGCGGCCGTTGCACAGCGCAAAGTTGTTGGTGATGATCGCGATCAGCCGCTCGCGCGGGCTGTCAATGATCCGGGTCGCGACCACACCGGCGGCGTTGCAGCCGAAGCCCATCATCATCGTGAGGGCCTGCTTGCCGTGCGCCCCGGACTTGCGGAAAAGCGCATCCAGATTGAAGGACACTCTGGGCAGGTAGCCAAAATCCTCCAGCAAGGTGAACAGCGGGAAGAAGATCGCCATCGGAGGCAGCATCACGCTGACCACCCAGGCGGTCGCCAGGTACATCCCGTCGATCAGTAAACCGTCCAGCCACCAGGGCATATTGATCGCCGCCGCCAGGCCTTTTAGCCAGGGATGGACCTGTATCCAGCAGCACCCCGGCAATCATCTTGGAGGGCACATTCGCCCCTGAGATCGTGATCCACAACACCAGGGTGAAGAGCAGGATCATCAGCACGAAGCCCCAGCGCTTATCAGTCACGATCCGGTCGATGGTGCGGTCCAGGTCAAAGCGTGGGGGTTTGTCCGGACGGGTCACCGCCCGGTCGGCCAGGTAAGCGGCATCGGTGTAAACCGCCTCCACCAGCTTCTCATGGAAGTCCACGCCCACCTGGGCACGCAGTTCCTGGGCATTGCGCAGAATCTGGTCAACCTGGATTTTGTTTGCGTTCAGCCATCATGCCGCCTCCTTGACCAGGATGGTCGGCTGATCAGCTGAGGGATCCTCCAGTTGGATCAGTTGGCCCAGTTCGCCATTGCGCAGGGACTTGATGATATCCTCATCCCCATCCAGCAGGCGCAGCGCCACCCAGCGAGAATTGGGCAGGTCGGGGTATAGTTGCAAGCACCTGCATTTCCATTTTCTCCACCGCGGATTTCAAGGATCTTCGAATGTGTCTCCACTTTGCGAGGTTTGGGGCGCACCTTGCCGGTGGCAACCTCATGGATCGCTTCCACCAGGTCATCCAGACCCCGGTTGATAGCGCGCCGATGTCGGCACGACCGGTACGCCCAGGTCACGGGCCAGGCGGCGGTCATCCACCGTCAGGCCGTGCCGTTTGGCCTCATCCATCAGATTCAGGCAAACCACCACCCGGTCGGTGATCTCCATCACCTGCAGGGCCAGGTTGAGGTTGCGTTCCAGGCGGGAGGCATCCACCACCACCACGGTCACATCCGGCTGCCCAAAAAGGATGAAGTTGCGGGCCACCTGCTCATCCAGGCTGGTAGCCAACAGCGAATAAGTGCCCGGCAGGTCCACGATCTTGTAACGGGCATCGCCGTACTCAAATCCACCTTCGGCCCGGGTGACGGTCTTGCCCGGCCAGTTGCCGGTGTGCTGGCGCAGCCCGGTCAGGGCATTGAAAACTGTGCTTTTACCGGTATTGGGGTTCCCGGCCAGCGCCAGGACATAATCCCAATCGTTCATATCCACGCCCAGCTTGAGCAGGTTTGCCCGGTTATGTGCCGGGCAGCCTTCACAACCCGATGCGTCGGTCAGAATGATCTTTTGAGGGTCCTTTGTTTCTTTCTCAGACATGCTTATACCTCATCTGTAATAGGTTCTATTTTGATATTCCGTGCCTGTTCACTGCGCAGGGCGATCAGTGCATCCCGTACCCGATATGCGACCGGGTTCCCCATCGGACTGCTCAAGTCAGCTTCTATTGTGGTGCCGGGCAGCATCCCCAGGTCCATCAGGCGGCGGCGTTCAGCGCCGCGCAGCCGGGGCATCAGCTGAAGAACCGTGCCTTTCTGCCCGACTGCCAATTGGTTCAGGTAAACAGCAGTCTGGTCAACATGTTCTTCATGGTCCTCTTCCAGCGCCTGGACGCTGATGCTGTCCGCCACGATCGGGGCCAGCAGGTGTTCCTCGCCATTCGACCAGAAACGCACCCGGTCTGGGGATTTTTCAGAGACCCGGATGATCATCCCCGGAAGCAGCCCTTCGGCTTCGATCTGGGCAGCCACGATTTCAGGCTCATCCCCGACATGCACGATGCGGGCAAACTGGTTGATCTCGAGTTCTGGGAGAGACACGGCATCATGCTCAAAGACCAGGCCGTCACTGGAGGGGATCGGGTCGCCATGCGGGTCGTAGATCGGGTTGCCCAGCACGCCGGCCAGCTCGTCGAGCTCATCGGAAGAGAAATCATGCTCCAGAAATTCCGCCTGGCTGTGCCATTCCGATTGGTCATACCCGGTTTGTTCGGCCAGGTACTGCTCCCACAAACGGTGCGCCCGGATGACATTCATCGCCACCTGCCCCCCATCCTTGGTGAGGACATAGCCATCGCTGTATGCTCGATCAGACCGGTCTCATTTCAATTCGGTCAACACCACTATAGCGCTGTTGGTATCCACCCCCAAAGCGCCGGCCAAACTCTGTACAGTGACCCGCCGTCCGTTGAGTTCCTGTTTTTGGATGTGCTTGAGGGCGTCTTCCTGCAAAACTCTGGAAGTCAAACGCCGCATTCGTTTCAGACGTGAATAAATACCCACATCAGGCCAGAAGAACCATCCCACCAATCCGATGATTCCCAAGCCGATCAGTAATGTGATCAATGAATCGGGCATAGGTTACTCCTTTTATATTAATAAATATAAATTTAGTCTTGACTAAATTTTCAATATTATAACATGGTCACAAACTGAAATCAAGTCCAATTTCAATCTGCCCAGGAATTGATATAATCACCCCAATGAGCGAATCTTCTTCTTCAATTATTATCCGCACCAGCCGGCTCTCCGATGAAGAGGATCTGATCGAGATCTGCCACCTGACCGGTGACACGCGCATTGACGCCTATCTGCTTGCCCTGCGCTGGTGCCTGGACTATCTGTGGTACGACACCGAGAACTGCTTCGTTGCCGAAGACACTGAAACCGGTAGAGTAGCTGGCTATATCGTCGGTACGCTGGATACCCGCCAGCAGGAGCAGCGCCTGATGGAGGTGATGCTGCCAAAGATCAAAGCCCATTGGAAATCCGTCAGACCTAAAACCCTGGCCTGCTGGCAGAACTACCTTTTAATGAGATCAAGCCTGCGCAACCCGGACAGCAAACTGCTGGCGGAATACCCGGCGCACCTGCACATCAACGTGCACCCGGACCACCAGGGGAAAGGGCTTGGCAGCCGGTTGATCGCCGCTTATGAAAAGAATCTGATCCAGAACGGTGTCAGGGGCTACCACCTCGGCGTGGGAGGCGATAACCAGATCGGGATCTCATTCTATAAAAGACAGGGGCTGGACAATCTGGGAAAGATCCCCGGGCCAAAGCACCCGCTGGTGATCTACTACGGGCGCAGGTTGGACCTAGACAGCCAGGACGGATAACTGGCACAAGTTTCTGCCGACAGATTCAGCGTACCATCTGAAGAGAACACCAAACTGGCTATCCGACCTAGACCCTCCTCATGCAACTTTTCTGTTCCAAACACCTCGATCCCCACCGTCCACCAGGGAACCTCGCCCAGCCAGACCCGGGTCAATTCCACGCCCCCACCCTGCTGCGGCATACCCCCGGTACGGACGGGAGCACCCCTCCCCCTGAGTTGACCTGATAGAAAAGGATCTGCCTTTCCTTGCGCACCGGAATCCAGCCGGAAAACTGCCATGGGAAGCGGGCTCCCATTTTGACCCAGTTTTCCACCACCCCGGCAATTCCGGGGGCAAATGTCTTTCTTCTGCTACTGCCCCTCCAGAACTTGACTTCCAGCCGGCCTTCGCGCAGTTTGACCCCCAATCTGGCACCGGTTCCCGGAAGATACCGGTCTGTGCGAGCGGGTTGAATCTCCGGCATGCCAAGCGAGTTGAACCAGTCCTGAACTTCGTCAGGGATCTGGCCTGGAAGGAACCAGCGCGCTTCGGTGGTGACCCAGCTACTCAATATTACTGCTGAACGTAATTAAAATTCATTGGATCAAGGACCCCATTGACCGCATCAATTACTCCTAGGAGATTAACTGCGGCATCCTCTGAATTGACCACAATGACCACAAGTCTGGTCGGGGCAGGGTACAGACAATCTAATTCCATTGTGATGTTCATCAGATTCGCCAGCACAATTGCTATGTCTGACGGGCCATCCCACTGTGCCCAGAGATTGGTACCACCACCATCAATCGTAAATTGGAAAGTTATATTCTCACGGCCAGCCGCAAAATGCTGAAGGATCGCTACTTTCGTCTCTACCCAAGTACAGGATCCGGCTGGTGCTGTAGGCATAGTTGGCGGAATCTCATTTCGGGCAAATCCGATATTAAAGGCTGAGGCTGTCCAACTTAGACCATCCTGGATCTCTGCTTTACTGGGTGGCAGATCAGCAGGAGAGATCTCGCCGGAGAACCAACCAAAGTAATTTCGATCAACGGCAATTGGATTGATCTTCTCTACCAATTGGTCAACACAAGGATCAGCCTGTCTGACATCAACCGCTATTTCAATCGCTCGTAGGAACACATTATTCATGTTCTCTTCCAGGTTCGAAGCATCGATCTGAAGATCAATCAAAGGATCAACATACCAGACAGTTAGCGTTGGGACATTCTCAATGATATTAAAACCCAGCGCAAACTCATCGTAGGGCACCTGGCCTTTTAGCTCGCGTAAGAATTGGTCTGAGAATTCGCATACAGATACTTCAGGTTCTTCGGGCACATCAGGTACTTCAGGTTCTTCAGGCTCAGAATTCGGTACTATCGGAGGTACAGGTTCCAGTTCTCCAATTTCAGACGGTGGAGTAGAGTCATCTCGACCCAGTAAATTATAGAACTGAACACAAGATACCTGGAAAAAAGCTAACACCAAGAAAAAAACAAAGAATTTCCTCATCACTCCTCCTCTTTTTTGGTTAATTCATCCTACCATGAATTTCCTGCTTTCCTTCTTATACTTCTCCAACATTTCTCTAATTCTCATCTTGTATAACTATCTTATGCTTAACTCAGTGCCAATCAGCTTTCGAGTCGTTTTTGGCTGGAAAACAGCAATAATTGAAAATCTAAGGAAAAGGATTATCAATAAACAGGAGGTTATCATGTCAAAAATTATCGGAATCGACCTCGGAACCACCAACAGTGTGGTCTCTGTGATGGAAGGCGGTGACCCCACCGTGATCACCACCGCAGAAGGCTCGCGCCTGGTGCCCTCCGTGGTTGGATTTAGCAAGAACGGCGAGCGCCTGGTCGGACAAACCGCCAAGCGTCAGGCCGTGATCAACCCTGAAAACACGATCTACTCGATCAAACGCTTTATGGGCCGCCGCTACGACGAGGTTGAAGCAGAGCGCAAAATGGTCTCCTTCAACGTGGTCTCTGGCCCCAATGGCGAAGCACGCGTCAAGGTCCCCCAGACAGGCAAAGAATACAGCCCGCAGGAGATCTCTGCGATGGTGCTTGGCAAGCTCAAGGCCGATGCCGAAGCCTATCTCGGCACACCGGTCACCCAGGCGGTGATCACCGTGCCGGCCTACTTCAACGACAGCCAGCGCCAGGCCACCAAAGATGCCGGCAAGATCGCCGGACTGGAAGTGCTGCGGATCATCAATGAACCGACTGCCGCCGCCCTGGCCTACGGTCTGGACAAGAAGAACAACGAAACCATCCTGGTCTTCGACCTGGGCGGCGGTACCTTCGATGTCTCCGTCCTCGAAGTCGGGGACGGCGTGATCGAGGTCAAATCCACCAACGGTGATACCCACCTGGGTGGTGACGACTGGGACGAGAAGATCGTCAACTACCTGGCCGATGAATTCAAGAAAGAGCAGGGCATCGACCTGCGCACCGACCGGCAGGCCCTCCAGCGTTTGCGTGAGGCTGCCGAGAAGGCCAAGATCGAGCTTTCCACTGTGATGGAAACCGAGGTCAACCTGCCCTACGTGACCGCTGATGCCAGCGGCCCCAAGCACCTGGTCAAAAAGCTCAGCCGGGCTAAATTCGAGCAGCTCACCGAAGATCTGGTTGCCCGGATCAAGGGACCGTTCCACGCCGCCCTGAAAGATGCCGGCCTGTCCCCCTCCGAACTGGACGAAGTTGTGCTGGTCGGCGGCTCCACCCGGATGCCGATGGTGCAGGAACTGGTCGAATCGATCACCAAAAAAGCCCCGCACAAGGGCGTCAACCCGGATGAAGTTGTCTCCGTAGGCGCTGCCATTCAGGCTGGCGTACTCGGCGGCGAGGTCAAGGATGTACTCCTGCTGGATGTCACCCCGCTGACCCTCGGCATCGAAACCCTCGGTGCGGTGATGACCCCGATGATCGAGCGCAACACGACCATCCCGGTGCGCAAGAACGAAGTCTTCTCCACCGCAGAAGATAACCAGACCGCTGTGGATATCCATATCCTCCAGGGTGAGCGCACCATGGCCGGTGACAATATGAGCCTGGGCCGCTTCCGCCTGGAAGGGATTCCCCCGGCACCGCGCGGTATCCCGCAGGTTGAAGTTACCTTCGATATTGATGCCAACGGGATCCTCAACGTGACCGCCAAGGACAAAGCCACCGGCAAAGAGCAGAAGATCACGATCACCGCCAGCACCAACCTCAACGATAATGATATCGACCAGATGGTGCAGCAGGCCCAGCAGAACAAAGCGGAAGACGAGAAACGCCGTGAGCTGATCACTGCCAAGAACAACGCCGACAGCCTGGCCTACCAGACCGAGAAGACCCTCAAGGAACTCGGCGACAAGGTACCGGCTGCGGACAAGAGCAACATCGAGTCCCAGATCGAGTCCCTGCGCAAGGCTGCTGAAACTGATGATGTCAACAAGATCAAGCAGGAAACCGAAGCCCTGCAAAACGCCTTCCACGCCATCAGCCAGCAGCTGTATGCCCAGGAAGACCAGCAGCCCGGCGGTGCCCAGGCGGCGCACCCGGCGGCATGCCCGGAGCTGACTTCCCCAACTACGGCGGACAGTCCCCCAATGGCAATGGACACCCCGAAGGCGAGGAAGAGATTCTCGAAGGCGAATTCACCGAAGAGTAAGCCTCGAACAATAACCAAATCAAGACGCAGCCTGACTGGCTGCGTCTTTTTTATTCTTGGACAGTTGAACATTTGTTCTGGTATAATATTTGAAACACACAATCAAAGGTAATTGAACACAAATGAAAATTACCGAATTCCACGCCAAAGGGCATCCTCAACCCGGTCAAACAGCCGGATGACTGGTTTGGATTGAAGTACAACATGAACCTGTACCGCGGCTGCCAGCACCGCTGCATCTACTGCGATTCGCGCAGCGAGTGCTACCAGATCGAGGATTTTGACGGCGAGGTCATCGTCAAGGTCAATGCCGTCGACCTGCTGGCCGACCAGCTGCCCCGAAAGCGGATCAAAGGCACGATCGGCACCGGCTCGATGAATGATCCCTACATGCCCATCGAGAAGCAGTACAACCTCACCGGGCAGGCGCTGGCGGTCATCGCCGAGAATCGATTCCCCGTGCATGTGCTGACCAAATCCGACCTGGTGCTCAGGGACATCGACACCCTCACAGAGATCAGCAAGACTTTTGCTGCGGTCAGCTTTACGATCACCACCGCTGATGACCAACTCGGCAAGAAGCTGGAACCCGGCGCACCGCTGGTCTCCCGCCGGTTCAAGCCATGGCCAATCGCCCAGCGCGGCATCCACACCGGCGTACTGCTGATGCCGCTGCTGCCGATGATCGAAGATACCCCGGAGAATGTATCTCGCCATCATCCAATTAGCCGCCGACCACGGCGCCAGCTACATCATCCCCTCCTACGGGATGACCATCCGCGACCGCCAGCGGGAATATTACTATGCGCAGCTCGACAAGCACTTCAATGGATTGAGCGACCAATACCGAACACGATTTGGCAACCGCTATTTTGCCCCTGCCAGTAACGCTGAAAAGCTCTACGATCTCACCCGGGAAGCATGCCAGAAATACGGAATCAGTCTCTCGATGCCGAAATTCACCCCTGAGAAGATCGCCAGGAAGTCTTCACAGATGAAACTGTTCTAAACTACTGCTGGTCAGCTAGTCCACCGGCTTGAGCACCACGATGCGGGAATCATCTCCCCGGCAACTTGCCGCTGGCTGTGAAGTAAATACGATCTCGAACTCCCCCCCATTGATCCGGGTTTGCCACTCCTCATCAAAGAACCGGTTTTCAATCACGATGAAATCGGCTTCCCCAACCCACTGTTCCTTCAAAATTGGGTTCCACCAACCAAAGCGGTACAGCAGCTGCGGATCCGTGGTGGTCTCCTCGGTAAAGGTGAAGATGTCATTGAGTTGAGGGGTGTAGATTTCCACATCAGGTAAATACAGCAGAAGCATGTCCGCCTTCACCCGCCAATAGAGTTGTGATCCGTCCGGGATGAGTGCATCCAGATCCGTGCCAACCTGTTCATAGCTTTCAATCACCGAGGACTCACATGTCTCCTTTACCAGATGACCTCCAAACAACCGCGCCCCACTGAAGATCATCCCCGTAGCGAGCACGAGCAAGATAGTAAATACACCAAACCCGATAGCTCTCTGATTGGTTTTACCAGCGATCCAATAAGCCAATGGGGAAATGATACCGATAAGCCCTACCATTTTGATCAGACGAAGAAGATGAACAACAGTCTCACTCTTCAAAATAAATCTTCGCAGCGGAAAATGATTGTAGCCAAACTTATTTTGCAATAATTCCCAAACCATTCCCGTGCCTTCAACGATCCGGCCATCTTTTAGTCGAGGGATCTCGGCATCGAACGTCTGGCGCACAACATCATAACGGAAGTCGAGGTAATCATTAGAATAGTTATACTCCAACGTTAGCAGCAATCCCAGACTAAGCACGACAATCCCCACCGCTCCCCAGACCGGCATTTCCATTCGCCAGCGGCTTGCTGAAACCGGAATCAGCACCAGTCCAAAAACAAAGAAGAACATTAGATAACCAGGCAAACATACAAATCTGCACCCCTGTCCATTTGCGGCAAACAGATGTACCAGATACATCCCAAAGAAACTAACAGCCAGGTAAACAAATTGCTTGTTCTGACTGAAGATCCCCACCTGTAGACCCAATTTGCCCCCTCCTCGCCATCGCCAGAGGGTCATTGCCACTAACACGCCAAAGACAACCACAAAATTCACCCGGATTGCCTGCCAAAAGGCACGTACACCTACCCAGGCCAGATGATCCGGGTCATTGAGCCAGCCTGAAATCGGGACCCATGAGAAACTATCGGGCAAGAAGATCTCTCTCCACGGAGAGCGATATGCCGCAATTCCCGGGAAAATATCCGTCGGTATCCAATAGGCCCAAAACTTGAGGATATCCGGCCAGTAGAGCGCATGTATTCCCAATACCGGAAATGCACCCGCAATTAATGAAATCCAACCAGCGCGGGCACCATGCTGCCAAAAGACATACAAAACAAATAAGGGTAAAGCCGGAAGCACGTTCACTCTGGCCATACCTGCCAGCCCTGTTAAAAAGGCGGCTAGGGCCAATTCCCAATTTTGCCGATCCTTCCCCAGGCCGAAGAACAGCATCCAGGCAAAAAACATACTCACCAGCGTTTGAGCAAATGACTGGCTAAACACTTGTGAATAGGTCGGATTGAAGACGAATACCCAAACAACACCTGCCGCCCACCACAGATTTGCATTCCGTTTCACCGTCCACCACAATCCTATTATCGTAAAGGCGCCAACCACCAAGGCATACACCCTTCCTGTGTACATTCCAGGTCCAAACCACTTTTGAATATAACCAGGGATAAGAAAGGATACGGGCAATTGATTCGTCCAGGGACCAAAATCCTCAAATGGCTGGTAACGGACAGAAGCAAATAAATATCCTTTATACAAATACATGCTCTCGTCCCACACATCGGTAGGAAGATTTTGGGCATATGCCCATGCCTGCACTAGAAAAACCAGGAACCCTACAACCCCCGCAAAGATGGCAAGTGTTTTTTGATAGCGCTGCCAGATTTGACTAAATTTCTTCCACATTGGCTCTTCACCTCAACTGACCTTGGATTATACCAAACCCTCTGCCAACCATGATGATATAATCGAATTTATGCACGATACGAAGGGCTCCAGGCAACTCCTTGAAAAACGCAGAAAACGGGGACAGCGCATCCTGATCATCGCCGCCGTACTGGTGCTGATTGGGATCCTGATGCTGCTGCCGCCGATCCGCACCCGCATCGGCTACCGGCTTGATGACCTGCGCACCCGGATCACCTATGCACTCAACCCACCGGATGAGGCTGTTTTTGTCCCCGAGGAACAAAATTCCGTCGAGACCATCGTGGCCGAGACCATGCAGGCAATGACCCCGACCTTCACCGCCACATCCGTCGCGATCCTCGGCCCGGAGACCACTCCGGAACCCTCTCTGACCCCAACAATCACCCCCACTCCGCTCCCGACGATTGTGGACCTGCGCGATCAGGTCACCTATGTAGACCAGCACGAAAGATGGAATTACTGCGGCCCGGCCAACCTGACCATGGCGCTCAATTTCTGGGGCTGGACAGGCACCCGCGATGATGTCGCCAAGGCGATCAAACCAGGCGAGAGCGACCCGGAAAAGAACTTCATCGACCGCGGCAAGTCCGACAAGAATGTGATGCCCTACGAGATGGTCGATTTTGTAAATGACAAGACCGATCTAGCGATGCTCAGCCGCTTACGGCGGAGAGATCGAGGTGATCAAACGCTTCCTGGCCCACGGCTTCCCGGTGCTGATCGAAAAAGGCTACTACGAGCGGGATTACACCGGCAAAATCGCCTGGATGGGGCATTATCTGTTCGTCACCGGCTACGATGAAGCCAAAGGTGTCTTCATTGTTCAGGATGCCTACCTGGAACCCGGCGAAAATCTGGAAGTACCCTATGCTGATTTCATCAACGGCTGGCGCGGGTTCAATTACCTCTTCATGCTGGTTTACCCACCAGCAGACGAAGCAAACCATCCTGACCCTGCTGGGACACTGGGCGGATGTGGACTGGGCCAACCGCCACGCCCTGGATATTGCCAACGCCGAGATCGGCACCCAAACCGGGATCGATGAATTTTTCGCCTGGTTCAACAAAGGCACCAGCCATGTGCAGTTGTATGAATACGTGGATGCCGCCTTCGCCTACGATTATGCTTTTCTGCTGTATGCCGGCATTGGAGAATCTGATGAAGCCGAGACGTGGAAACCCAACGTCCTTACCGCATCATGTGGTACCAGACCGGTCCCTACTGGGCATATTACTATTCCGGCCGCTACCAGGATGTGATCAACCTGGCCAACACCACCTTATATGAAACCATCTCCGAACCCACCCTGGAAGAAAGCCTCTACTGGCGGGCGCTGGCCTACCTGGCGATCGGCGAGACCGGCAACGCAGTGGAAGACCTGAAGCAAACCATCTACCTCAACCCCAGCTTCACCCCCGGCCGGGCCAAACTGGAAGAATTGGGAGTCGCTCCCTGATGGTCAAGATTCTCCATTTTGCCGATGCCCATATCAACATGGCCAACTACGGCCGCCAGGACCCAGAAACCGGCCTCCCCATGCGGGTGGTCGATTTCCTCAAATCGCTGGATACGATCATTGATGCCGCCATTGAGGAAAAAGTAGATCTGGTGATCTTTGCCGGGGATGCCTATAAAGACCGCAACCCGGCCCCCACCTACCAGCGGGAATGGGGACAGCGCATCATGCGGCTTTCGAATGCCAATATCCCCACCATCCTGCTGGTCGGCAACCACGACCTCTCCCCCAGCCTCAACCGGGCACACGCCCTGGACGCATTTCAACACCCTGGAGATCCCCAACGTGATCGTGGCCGATAAGCCTGAATTCTACGGCCCGGCACGAGCTCTGGGGACCTGCCCCTTCAGTTGATCACCCTGCCCTGGATCTCCCGATCCGGGATGGTCGCCCACCTGGAGCTTTCGCTGAGCGAGCCGGAGAAGCTCTACCAGCAATTGGATGATAAACTGGGCGAAATCATCGATGAATGGCTGGATGAGGCAGACAAAGACCTGCCCACGATCCTGACCGCCCATGCCTCCATCCAGGGGCAGTCGTTTGGCGGCGAACGCACCGTCACCCTGGGCAACGACCTGGTGCTCTCCGGCAAGCTGGTCAAAGACCCACGCCTGGACTATGTGGCGCATGGGCCACATCCACAAATATCAGGATCTGAATGAAGGCAAGCATCCCCCAGTGGTCTATCCCGGCTCGATCGAGCGCGTCGATTGGGGAGAAGCCCGCGAAGAAAAATATTATGTCATCGCCGAGGTGGACAAAGGCAGTACCGACATACCAGCGCCGCGCGATCCCCGGCATCCGCAGATTTGTGGACCGGTCGCATCAAACTGGAATCGGATGAAAACATAACCGAACAACTGCGCGAGGTGATGCCTCCATCGGAGGAGATCAAGGACGCGATTGTCCGGCTTGTCGATCGAATATCCCCGCGACTGGGAATCCCTGATCGATGAGAGCATGCTCCACGATCTGACCAGCGAGGCCTTTGAGTTCCATCTGGTCAAACGCCCGCAGATCAAAACCCGCAGCCTGCTGGGGGAGGGAATCGTCGCCAGCAGTATGGCGCCGCGCGAACTGCTCCAAATCTTCTGGCAATCCGAGAAAACCCAGGAAACAGTCGATCCGGAAGCCCTGCTCGGCCTGGCAGATCAGATCATCCAGAAGGTGGAAAGCGGCGAGAAGGACTAGAAAAGCCCTTTCAAAGCACAATCTGCCAGCCCCCAAGACTAAAAATACTCAAAAAACTACCCAAAATTACTGAAAATAAATTGTTAACGGTGTATTGACAATGCAACCGGTTGCACGTATAATCGAATCAATGCAATCGGTTGTGCAACAGGTTGCACGAGAGAGAGAAGAGAGAAGAAACCTAAAGAATGGCCACTATCCGTGATGTCGCCCGTGAAGCTCAGGTCCACCCCAGTACGGTGAGCAGAGTCTTTTCCGGGAATGCCAGTATCAGCGAAGCCACCCGCAAGCGTGTCCTCGACGCTGCGGACAATTTAGGTTTTCAGCCCAACGCAATTGCGCGATCCCTTAAGACTCAGAAGACCAATACAATTGGCATGGTTGTCCCTCATGTATTTGAGGGATTTTTTGACGACAGCTTTTTCCCCCAGATCATGCGGGGGATGCTGGAAGCCGCCTACCAGCACCAATTCCGACTGATCGTCGGCGGCAGCCAGGGCTATACCGATGAGATCTCCCAGATCCGGGATATCATGCAGTCCAGCCAGGCAGACGGGATTGTGGTGATGAGCTCCCGCCTGGATGTAGACACCGTCGACCGCCTGCTCGAACTGGATACCCCCTTTGTCCTCCTCGGACATCCCCCCAAAGTGACCCACGGCTGATCAGCTGGGTAGATGCTGACAACCAGATCGCTACCCGGCATCGCCGTCGAATACCTGATCAGTCTGGGCCACACCCGCATCGCCTATGTTGGCGGTGACCCCAAAAACCTGACCACCCAGGAACGCCAGCAAGCCTACGAAGACACCATGCGCGAGCGCCGGATTGAGCATCAACCCCCACTGGATCGATTACGGCTATTTCGATGAACCCGGCGGGTACACCGCTGTGCAGCGGATGAAAACCCTGGGCGATGAATGCCCAACCGCTTATTACGCCGCCAATGACCTGATGGCCGTCGGCGTGATTCGCGCGCCTTTCCGAACTAGGTTTAGCCGTACCGGAAGAAGTTTCCGTGATGGGCACCAACAATTCCTACCTCTCCCAGCACACCACCCCAGCGCTGACTACTGTAGAAGTGCCTTATGCCGAGATCGGCAAAAAAGCGGTCGAACTGCTGATCACCCAGGTCACGGACCTGAATAAAACCCCTTCCTCTTATTTAGAAGACTGCCAGCTGGTACTGCGCTCCTCAACCGGACCAGCGCCAGATCAATTCAGCCTGACCGATCAGGCAGGAGTCATTGATGATCATTGCCCATTATCTGACTCACCCCCTGGGCCGTATGCCCAAACCCACAGGAAAAGGCTGCGCCAACCGCTGGTTCTCTGCACAACCAGCCCGGTACAGCCAAACACCTGAGGAGAAGTTCACCCTATCACTATTTTTTGGAGGTATTTGAAAATGACCAAAAAGACTTGGTCCCTGCTTGGCATCCTCGTGATTGCCATGCTGTTGCTGGCCGCATGCGGCGGTAGCAATACTGCTCCGGCAGATAACGCCCCGGCAAATGAACCAGCAAACGAACCGGCCAACGAGCCGGCCAATGAACCGGCCAATGAGCCTGCCGAAGAACCGCTGAAGAACCGATGGAAGAACCGGCAAAGATCGCCCTTTGGCACGCCCTGAAGGACACCGAGACCGCAGGCCTCACCACCATCATCGAAGCCTTCAAAGCCACGAACCCGA
Organism: uncultured Chloroflexia bacterium; assembly: GCA_963722735.1. Classification (GTDB taxonomy): domain Bacteria; phylum Chloroflexota; class Anaerolineae; order Anaerolineales; family UBA11579; genus UBA11579. Next base: position 34,093 of record CAVROH010000015.1, on the reverse strand, counting down.
ATGTTGAGTTCGAAGTTCTGTTCGTCCCCTTCGATGACCTGCGCGGCAAATTCGAAACTGCAGCCGGCACCGGCGGCGGGCCTGACCTGCTGATCGGTGGCGATGACTGGGGTCCCCCCATGTACAACGCCATGCTGATCGCTGATGTTTCCGACGTTGCTGTCCCCAACATCAACGCAGCAGCCATGAGCGTGGGCATGTACAAAGGCGCACAGGTTGGCCTTCCGTACGTGCTCAAAGGCGTGGTGATGTTCCGCAACGCCGCCATCATCGCTGAACCTGCCACAGACTTCGCTGACCTGAAGGCCAAAGCTGAAGCTGCCACTGCTGGCGACACCTTTGGTGCTCTGCTTGAGATCGGCTCCTTCTTCTCCTTCGGTCACCTGTATGGTCTGGGCGGCGCCCTGATGACCGCTGACGGCGACCCGGCCTTCAACACCGCTGAAGGTGTGGCCTGGCTGGAAATGCTCCAGGACTTCAAAGCCCTGGGCGCAGACAACTGGTACAACGACAACGATGTCAACCTGTTCAAGGAAGGCAAGGTTGGCGTGATCATTGACGGCACCTGGAACCTGGGCGACTTCTCCGCCGCCCTGGGCGACGACCTGGCAATCGACCCGTGGCCGAGTGACATGTCCGGATTTGTGCAGACCGGTATGATCTACTTGAACTACAACTCCACTGGCGACAACCTGGAAGCCGCGCAAAAGCTTTCATGGGCTACCTGCTGAGCGCTGATCGCACAGGCTGCTTTCTACGAAGCTGATGGCGCCTTCATCCCCTCCAACACCACCGTTGAGGTCACCGACCCGCTGCGCCAGCAGTGCTCTGGCAGCCTTTGGCGGCGGCACCGGCTGGATCGTGCTCCCCGAAATGGGCGGCTTCTGGGGTCCGACCGAAACCGCGATCCTGAGCGTGCTCGAAGGCGAAGCTGAAGCAGCAGACGCGCTGGCAGCTGCTGAACAGGCTGTCACCGAAGCTCTGGTTGACATCCGCAGCCAGTAATCAGTGACAGAATAAAAACATGAGGCAGATCATCTCTACCTAATGTAGTGGTTGAATGCCCGAAAAACGCGGGCGGTCATTTGCTTGACCGCCCGCGTTTTGTTATTATTAGGTAGATATATCTTCAACACTATACCTTCACAAGGAGAGGCTCATGGCTGAAACCAGTTTACAGTCTCAACCACAGAAGAAGGCAAAGCCAGGCAAAACCGTGGAGAGAGATCAGAGAATCTCTGAAAGCCTGGGCATATATTGCCCCAGCCGGCTTACTGATGATGTTTATCACCTTCTTCCCGCAAGTTTTCCAGGCATGGATGGCCTTTACAGATTACCGCATCACCAACCTGCGTTTCAATATCTTCAATCCCGAAACCTGGGAAAAATTTGCCCCCGAGATGGTTGGTTTCGAGAACTTTGTCCGCGTGCTCACCAGTTCCCTGGCGATCGAGAACTACGACTTCGTCCGCCTGCTGACCTTCAATTTCGTCTGGACGATCTCGAATGTATTCTTCCACGTCGTGCTGGGCGTGATCATCGCCCTGGCGCTGAACGCCAAAAATCTGATACGGCAGGCGGATCTACCGGGCGATCTTCGTGCTCCCCTGGGCGATCCCTGGGCTGATCATCGCCTTCACCTGGCGCAACATGTTCGACCGCCGCTTCGGCGCTGATCAACCAACTGCTTGGTCCTGCCAACGAATCCGTTCGGCTGGACAATCAATACCGATATCCGCTGGCTGGAGAGCGCTCAACCCCCCTTCGGCGGAATATTGAGTTTCCTTCCACTGTCCTTCTATGCCGTACTGATTGTCAATATCTGGCTCGGCTGGCCCTTCATGACAGTGATCGCCACCGGGGCACTTGCAATCCATCCCCGACGAACTGTACGAAGCCGCCAAAGATAGATGGCGCAAGCGGCTGGCAGCAGCTCTGGCGGATCACCGTTCCGCTGATCCGTCCGGCAATGATCCCGGCGATCATGGTCGGCACGATATGGACGTTCAACAACTTCAATGTGATCTACTTCATTACCGCCGGCGGTCCATTTGGACGTACTGAACTGCTCGTCACCCAGGCCTTCAAGCTGGTCTACGAGCAGCGGCTTTACGGCGTCGCTGCCGCCTTCAGCATTGTGGTTTTCGTTGTCCTCCTGATCCTGACATTGCTCCAGAACCGGGTCACCAGTGCCACGGAGGCCTACTATGACTAAGCAAAAGTTCCAGAATATCCTCAAGCAGATCGGTCTGCAGCTCTTCTTGCTGACCGTGACCATCATTGTGCTCTTCCCGATCATGTGGATGGTCTCGATTGCGATCGACCCCCGCAACATCGACAAGCCGCTGGAACTTGTACTGATCCCCGACGGGGCCACCTTGGATGCCTTCAAACAAGTCTTATTCGAGCCATATACCCAGCTGTGCGCCAACCCGGCAGAGCCTGAAACCTGCATGACCTTCGCCAAACTGCTGGGTAACAGCCTGCTGGTTGCCCTGGGCACCTCCTTATTCTCTGTGGTACTGGGCGCATCAGCCGCCTATGCCTTCTCCCGGTTCAAATTCATCGGCCGTGAGGCCGGGCTGATGGGGTTCATCGCCCTGCTGATGCTGCCGGCAACTGCCACGATCGCCCCGCTGTATGTGCTCCTCAACCAGATCAAACTCGGAGGGGAACCAATGCGGACCACACTGGTTGGTCTGGCAGTAGCCTATACCTCAGGCTCGCTGCCCTTTGCCATCTGGAACCTGAAAGGCTACTTCGATACCGTACCAAAGGAACTGGAAGAGGCCGCCCTGATCGATGGGGCTTCGGTCACCGGGGCATTCATCCGTATCATCCTTCCGCTAGCCGTGCCTGCCCTGGCAGTGACCGTACTCCTCGGCTTTATGACTGGGTGGACGGAATTTGTGATGGCCTGGCTATTCCTCGAATCACCAAATAAATTCACCCTGGCGATGGCGCTGCGCTCGATGCAGGGACAGTTCACCACGCCGTGGTCGACCTTCTTTGCCCTGGCGCTGGTGATGAGCGTGCCGCCGGTGCTGCTCTTCTTCGCCCTGCAGCGCTACATCGTCTCCGGTCTGACCGTGGGCGGCGTAAAGGGATAGGATGCGCACCCCTTTTAGCACGACAATCCAAAAGCCCCTGGATCCAGGGGCTTTTGCTGTTGCTGCTGGCCGCATTTCTGGTCAGCGGATGCGGGACGCCACCGGAGACACAACCCACCAGCCCGCCGGCTGCCACTACACAGACCCCGGTACTACCCACCGAGACACCCTATCCCCACCCCCGAACGAACGCCGATACCCTACAACACGCCGGACTGGTTTGACAGCGCCGTGCTTTACGAAATCTTCGTGCGCTCCTTCGCTGATTCGGATGGGGATGGCATCGGGGACCTGAACGGGATCGCCAACCGACTGGATTACCTCGCAGGATCTGGGTGTGGATGTGATCTGGCTGATGCCGATCTACCCCTCCCCCTCCTACCACGGCTACGATGTCACCGACTTCTTTGCCGTCAACCCCGATTACGGCACGCTTGAAGATCTGCAAGCCCTGGTGGAGGCTGTCCACGAGCGGGGGATGGGCATCATCCTCGACTTTGTGCCCTCCCACCTCTCCAACCAGAACCCGCTCTTCCAGGAAGCCTACCGCAATCCCGGCTCAGAAAAAGAGGATTGGTTCGTCTTCACCAATGATACCAACACCCTGTATGCCGGGTTCGGCGGATCTGATCAGATGCCGCGCTTCAACCACTTCAACCCCGAGGTGGTCGAGTACCTTACCAGCGCCGCTCTCTACTGGATGGATCTGGATGGTGATGGCGATTACACCGACGGGGTTGATGGCTTCCGAGTAGATAATGCCACCTTCCCGCCTCAGGAATTCTTTATCGCACTGCGCCAGTCGCTGAAAGCCGCCAACCCGGAAACCCTGCTGCTGGGCGAGACCTGGGTCACCGACCCGCGCTCACTGAGCATCTTCTACCATGACCAATTCGACGCCCTGTTTGACTTTCCGCTTTACAGCGTGGCTACAGGGCAACCAGAACAGCAACAACGACGGCTTGCTGGCCGGGAAGACCCTGCCGCTGCTGCTCAAGACCACCCTGAAGGAAGAAAATAAATCGCTATCCTGCCGAGGCGCAGGCGGTACGCTTCTTCAGCAACCATGATACCAACCGCATCGCCACCGAGCTGGGCGGCAGTATCGCGCGCCAGAAACTGGCCGCCACCCTGCTGGTCTCCCTCCCAGGGCCGGTGATGCTCTACTACGGCGAGGAGATCGGGATGCCCGGCCAGAAAGGCACCGCCCCCTGGTGGGACGCCTACCGCCGCGAACCAATGGACTGGTACGCCGCCGAACTCGGCCCCGACCACGCCGCCTGGTTCATGGAGGAAGACCGCTGGAACCAGCCCGATGACGGCATCTCAGTGGAAGAAGAGCTAGCTGCCCCGGATTCGCTGCTCAATCATTGGCGGGAGGTGCTCGCACTCAGGGCAAAATTCCTCCCAGCTGCTCAGTTCCGGAGAGGCCAGCTTCCCCAGCTACTCCGCCAGCAATGCCTATGGTTGGGCCGTCCAGCGCGAATTGATGGAGAGATCATCTCGTCCTGTTCAACTTCAGCGATGAAACACTCGAGATCACCCTGAACGAAGCTCCGGCAGATATGGAAAGCCCGGTGAACCTGATCAATGACGAGAGCTTGCCGCCGATGACCGCCGGTCAGCCCTACACGCTGACCCTGGCTCCCGCCTCGGCGGTGATGGTCAGCGAACCGTGAGACCTGCTAAATAACCCCTTCCCCCAGTATAGAGGGACGGGGTTAGGGTTATTCTAGAATGATATAATTCTCCCAGTAATCATCCAACCAGACGGCAGCGGCCCATGATCCCAGAAAAACTCAAACTCTCCGGATTCCTCTCCTACCAGAAAGAAGTCGAGATTGATTTCTCCTCATTCGATCTGGCCTGCATCTCCGGGGCAAACGGATCGGGCAAATCCTCCATGCTGGATGCGATCACCTGGTCGCTCTTCGGGCAGGCGCGTGCCAGGGACGATTCAATCATCAACCAAAAATCTAACACCGCCGAAGTAACCCTTGTCTTCAGCTATGAGGGCAACCGCTACAAGGTGCAGCGCGCCAAAACCGAAGGCAAGACCACCGTGCTGGAATTCCACATCATGGGCCCGGAGGGCAATTGGAAGTCACTCACCGAGCGCACTCATGCGCGCCACCGAGGCATTGATCAACGATATTCTGCGGCTCGACTATGAGACCTTCGTCAACGCCTCCTTCTTCCTGCAGGGCAAAGCCGACCAGTTCACCCAGCAGCGCCCGGCAGACCGCAAACGGATCCTTAGCAGCATCCTCGGGCTGGAGGTCTGGGAAGCCTACCGCAAAGAAACCGCCGACCAGCGCAGAACGATCGAAAAAGAGATCACCGGCCTGGATGGGCGGCTGAATGAGATCTCCACCGAACTGGAACGAAGAAGACCAGCGCAAAACGCGCCTGGAAGAAATCGAGACCAACATGGCCGCCATCACGAGCGCTCTCGAAGCCCAGACCGCCCTGCTGGAAGAGGTCCGCAAGCAAGCCGCCCTGCTGGAGGAGATCCGCAAGCGGGCCACAAACCCTGCAGGACCAGGCCGACCAGACCCAATCTGAGCTGGATACCCTCAACCAGCGGCTGGAAGAACGCCAGCAGGAAAAAGCAACTTTCGCCGATCTGATGTCCCGCCAGGAAGAGATCGAGAAGGATTACCAAGCCTGGCAACAGACCCGCACCGACCTGGCCGAATGGGACCAGACCGCCATCCGCTTCAACCAGCAGGAAAAGAGCCGCCACGCTCCGCTGACCGAGATCGAGACCGCCAAAACCCGCCTGCAAGCCGAGCTGGACAGCCCTGAAAACCCGCGCCGCTGCCATCAGCCAGCAGACCGGGACACTGAAAGAGCTTCAGACCCAACTCAAACAGATCGTACAGGAAACCGCCCAACTGGAAAAAGCCCGCGCCGAACGCGAAGCCCTCGAAGCCCGGCTTCAGGAAGTACAGAACAAGCAAACCGAGGCCAAGGCCGAGAATCCCCTGCTGAAGAACGAGATGGATGCCCTGAAAGCGCGAATCGACCAGTTGACCGAAACGGAAGGCGCGGATTGTCCCCTTTGCGGGCAGCCGCTCTCCCCCGAAGACCGGGAACGCCTGATCGATGAACTCAACATAGAAGGCAAACAGAAAGGCGACCGCTATCCGAGCCAATCAGGACCTGCTCAAATCGGTCAACGCCCAGGTCAAGGAACTGACCGACTCTTTGGCTGAATCTGACGGGATCGAAGACCGCCTGCGTGAAGCCAACCGGGCGCTGGACCAGACCCAGAACCAGATGGATGCAATCCATAAGGAGATCGAGAACTGGAAGTCTGAAGGTGTACCCCGGAAAAAGGAACTGGAATCGCTGCTGGAGAAGGAAGATTACGCCCAGGAAGCCCGCCAAACTCTGGCCGGGATCGACGAGGAACTCAAGCAGATCGGCTACGATGCCGCCGCCCATGACCTGATCCGCAAGCAGGAACAGGAACAGCGCGCCACCGAAGAGATCCACCGCAAGCTGGAACAAGCCCAGGCCGCCCTCCAGCCGCTTGAGCGCGAGATTGGGGAGATCAATGCCCAGATCGAACAGACTGCCGAAAGGCTTGCCCAGCAGACCCAGGAAGCAGAAGTAGCCGCCGCCCAGGCCAACCTGGATGGGGAAATGCCCGATCTGGTCGGCGCAGAACAGAAGATGCTGAATCTGAAAGAACAGGAGAACCAGACCCGGATGGAGTTAGGCGCGGCACAGCAGAACCTGGCCGTGCTGGAGACCCTCAAGCAGCGCAGAACCGAACTGGAAGCCGAGCAGGAAGACCTCAACAAACAGGTGGTAAACCACAAAGTGCTGGAACGCGCTTTCGGCAAGAACGGGGTGCCCGCTATGCTGATCGAACAAGCTCTGCCCCAGATCGAAAGCAAGGCCAACGAGATCCTTGAGAAGCTCACCGGCGGGACGACCAGCTTCCAGTTCCAGACCCAGCAGGAATATAAAAGCGGCAACCGGGATGACCTGCGCGAGACCCTGGAGATCGTGATCACCGACAGCCAGGGGCCGCGCGGTTATGAGATGTACTCCGGCGGCGAAGCTTTCCGCATCAATTTCGCCATCCGGCTGGCGCTATCCGAGGTGCTGGCCCAGCGCGCCGGAGCACGCCTGCAAACCCTGGTGATCGACGAGGGTTTTGGCAGCCAGGATCAGCTCAGCCGGCAGCGCCTGATCGAGGCGATCAATATTATTCGCTCGGATTTCAAGAAGATCCTAGTGATTACCCACATCGAGTCGCTGAAAGAAGCCTTCCCGATGCGCATCGAAGTCACCAAAACCCCCGAAGGCTCGCAGGTCTCCCTGCAATAAAGGAAAAACACATGATCGAGCAAAAACAAGTCGACTGGAAACGTATTGGCATTTTCACCGCCATCGCCTTTGGCATCGCCTGGATAGCCGGGCTGGTGATCTACCAGCGCGGCGGGATTTTCAACAGCCCCGAGCTGGTCCCCGACAGCGGGCTGACCGAAGCCGTAGTGCTGATGGCGACTGCCTATATGTTCGCCCCGGCAATCAGCCACATCCTCACCCGCCTGATCACCAGAGAAGGCTGGAAAAACCTGCGAATAAGTTTCAACTTCAGGCAAGGACTGGGGTTATATCCTGCTGGCCTGGTTAGGCACCCCGCTGCTGATCGCCGTCGGGACGGTGATCTACTTTGTCTTCTTCCCCCGGCATTTTGACGCCAACCTGTCCACGATCACAGCGCTGATCGAAGACTATACCGCCACCGGGGCCGAGATCCCCTTCGGGCCGGGGCTGCTGGCCGCAATCCAGATCTTCCAGGGAATCCTGCTCTCCCCCCTGCTCAACCTGGTGCCGATCTTCGGCGAGGAATTCGGCTGGCGCGGCTATCTGCTGCCCAAACTCCTGCCGCTGGGCGAGCGCAAAGCCTACATCATCTCCGGGCTGATCTGGGGCGTGTGGCATATCCCGGTGATCCTGATGGGTTACAACTACGGCATCGATTACCCCGGCGCGCCATGGTCCGGGGCACTGCTGTTCATTTTCATCAGCTTTGTGCTGGGCACCTTCTTCGGATGGGCCTCGCTGCGAGCCGGAAACATCTGGCCGGCGAGTCTTCGGTCATGCCGTGCTCAACGGCACTGCCTCCGCCAGCGCGCTGTTCGTCCTGGACGGCTACAACCCACTGGTCGGGCCGCTGATGGTCGGCGTCATCGGTTCTCTCGGTTTCACCTTGATCACGATCTGGATCTTTTTGCGCGGCATCCCCGAACCGCAGCCTGAGGAGGCATAAGCATGTATCTGGAGGAGATCAAACTGAGCAAAACGCTGCCCTGTCTGGCAGAACCCGGCAAGATCCAGGTGGTGGGGACGCCGTCCTCCTCGCTGGCGGACGTGATCCCCTATCTGGCGACCCTGCCCAGTATCGTGACCTACAACCCCGATACGCCCAGCCTGACCTTCCGCCGCCGCCCCGGATTCATGACCCTGCTGGCCGACAAGGTCACCATCACCCAGGTGGTCGATAACGAAGACCGGAGAGGAATTGCTGCGTAACCTGACCGAGGCGGTCAACGCCACCTGGGAGAAGCGCGCCGAACTGGCCGCCGTCACCAAGCCGGCCAAAGTGCTGCGCCCGCTGGATATCTACACCCTGCTGCCCCAGACCAACTGCGGGGAATGCGGCGAGGCCACCTGCATGGCCTTTGCCGCCAAGATCTTCATGCAGGAGCGCGCCATCGACGAATGCCCGCCGATGGCCAAAGACCCCGGATTCGAGGAACGCCGCGCCACCCTGGAGGCCATGGCGGAGATACGAGAGCAAAATGCCGCAGGAACACCATAGCTTTCGCATGGTATTTATCAAAAACCGAATACTCCATGTGACAATACCGTTTGAATGTATTGAAACTACTCATAAGGAGAGAGACATGAAAAAGGTATTGGTCATCGGATTATTGGCCATCCTGCTGGTCGTGCTGACTAGCTGTGCGGCAGGCCCCAACCCGGAGCTCAACCAGCTCGATGAGGAAGGCAGTGTCGCCGGCTTCTGGACCGGCCTGTGGCACGGCGGAATCTCGTTCATCACCTTCATCATCAGCCTGTTCAGCGACAATGTGAACGTCTACGAGGTGCACAACAACGGCGGCTGGTACAACTTCGGCTTCATCCTTGGCATCATGATCGCCTACGGCGGGGGTGGCAGTGGCGGGTGCAGGGCGGCCCGCAGGAAGTAATCTCAACAGCAATGTAACAGAGGACAGGTCGAGCCGACCTGACCCAACGAATAGAAAAACAGGCTTCCCGATCGGAAGCCTGTCTGTATTTCCAGCAATGCGATAACTCTATTTTTCCAGCTTCTTCTTCATATTCTGAAGCAAAACATCAACCTCCACCGCATTCAGAGCGGCGATGCGGTCAGCAATCACCTTGCCCACCAGCGGGATGTTGACATCGTAATCACCGGTGAAGGTAATATGCACGCCATCTGGCACGGATTCAAACTCCCAGGTAACCGTTGCCGCCATCCCCCCTTCAGATTTGGTCACGATCTTCTTGTTAGGGATATATTCCACATCCCGGTTGGTGCCGCTGTATTTGAATCCCGCCATCTGGTATGTATAGGTGAATGACCCCTTCCCCTTCTCATCACGGTTCCAATCGCCAATATGGATCAGACTGGGCCAAACCTCGATCAGGTTTGGGGTATCGGATACGAACTGGAAAGCACGCTCTACCGGTGTGTTGATGATAATATCGCATTGAATTACTGACATATGAAATACCGCCCATCTCTCTAGTGAAGTTACCCTATCATTTTACTTGAAAAATCAATTTTGCCCCTTACAAATCAGTATGGAAGTTATCATTTTTCCAGGTCGAGTGCCCGGGTGTATAATATGCCTCTATGCAAGCCAACAGCGGGAAATGCCACCTCAGAAAATTACCCCTGGAAGCGAATCCTGCTCATCCTGGCCTTTAACCAGCTTGGCCAGCACCGCCGGTTTCTCCAGCGTATTCCCATTCCTGCCGCTGTACGTTGAAGAATTAGGCTCCACCACTGGGCCTGAGTGTCGAAGTGCTCGCCGGGCTGGTCTATTCCGGGCAGGCCTTCTCGATGATGATCGCCTCCCCGATCTGGGGCAACCTGGCCGACCGCCTGGGGCGCAAGCTGATGATCCAGCGGGCGGCCTTCAGCGGGACGGTCCTGCTGCTGCTGATGGCCTTCGTCACATCCGGTGAACAGTTGGTCCTGCTTCGCACGATCCAGGGTTTGGTGACCGGCACGATCGCGGCCAACAACGCCCTGACGGCTGCCGTGGCTCCCCGCAAGGAAAGCGGCTTTGCGATGGGCGTGCTCCAGATGTCGATGGGGGTGGGACTGGCCGTCGGCCCGCTGATGGGCGGCGCTATCGCCGATCTATGGGGCTACCGCATGGCCTTCTACCTCACCGCTGCCCTGCTCTTCATCGCCGGGCTGATCGTCACCTTCGGCATCCAGGAACCGCCCCGTCCCGCCGGAGAGGAGCTCGCCGAAAAGCTCGGCTTCATTGCAGAATGGAAGAGTATCTTTGCCGCCCCCGGCGTCAGCACCACCTTTCTGCTCCGCTTCCTCACCCAGATGGGCCGGATGATGGTGTTTGCCATCCTGGCTTTCTTTGTGGAAGATCTGATCACCAACCATGACCAGCTCAACTCCACGGTCGGGCTGATGATGGGGATCACTTCCGCCACGGCCACGGTCACTGCTGTCTTCCTCGGCAAACTGGGCGACCGCACCAGCCACCGCAAGATCCTGATCATCACCACTGATGGCGATGGGCATCCTCTATCTGCCGCAGGCCTTCGTCACCGCTGCCTGGCAGCTGGTTGTCCTCCAGGCGCTGACCGGGATTGCCCTGGGCGGGATCATCCCCTCGATTGCCGCCCTGCTGGCCAATTACACCAAACCCGGCCATGAGGGCGCCGCCTACGGGCTGGACAACTCGATCAATGCCGCCGGGCGAGCCGTTGCACCCCTGGCTCGGCGGAATGATCGCCACCTGGTTTGGGCTGCGGGCCACCTTCACCAGCACCGGGATCCTCTTCCTGCTGACCGCCCTGGTGGCCTTCCTCTGGCTGCCCAGAGTGCGTGACCTGCAACCCAAAGCCCAGGGTGAGGTATAATCTCTCCTGCTCAATACATCTAAAGCAAGAACTGCAACCAGCCCGGACGAGTATCCGGTAAAGTGAAGAGAACTATGCTAGATAAACTTGAACCAATCGAAAAAAGATACGAAGAGATCAACCAGGAGCTGATGGAAGTCGGTGACGACTACCAGCGGGCCGCCGACCTTTCCCGGAGAACGATCCGAACTCGAACCATTGGTCGAGATCGCTGAAGAATACCGCAGCATCCTCACCCAGATCGAAGAAGCCCACGCCCTGATCGATGGGGACGATCCTGAAATGGCCGAGCTGGCCGAGATGGAACTCGCCGAACTGGAACCAGAAGTCGCGCCCGATGGAAGACCGCATCAAATCCATGCTGCTACCCTACAGACCCCCGTGATAAAAGGAATGTGATCGTCGAGATCCGCGCTGGAGCCGGGGGCGATGAAGCCGGCATTTTTGCCGCCGACCTCTACCGGATGTACACCCGCTACGCTGAACGGGTCAGATGGAAGACCGAGATCATCACGATGAACGATACCGGCGTGGGCGGTTTCAAGGAAGTCACTTTTATGATCAAGGGAAAAGGCGCCTTCTCCCGCCTGAAGCACGAATCCGGCGTCCACCGGGTGCAGCGTGTCCCCACCACCGAATCCCAGGGGCGCATCCACACCTCCACCGCCACGGTGGCTGTGATGGCCGAAGTAGATGATGTTGAGATCGATATCCCTGACCGGGATATTGAGATCGAGGTCTATAAATCTGCCGGAGCAGGCGGCCAGAGTGTACAGAAGAACTCCACCGCTGTCCGCATCCGCCACCTACCCTCCGGGATGGTGGTTGCCTGCCAGGATGAACGCTCCCAACTGCAAAACAAGATGCGGGCGATGAGCATCCTCCGCGCCAGGCTGTATGAGATGGAAGAGCAAAAACGCCACGACGAGATTGCCGAGGAACGCCGCTCCCAGGTCGGTTCCGGAGACCGCTCCGAAAAGATCCGGACCTACAACTTCCCCCAATCACGCATCACCGATCACCGCATCGGGTTCACCTCCCATAACCTCAACGGGATCCTGGACGGCAACCTGGACGAAATCCTGGACGAACTGGCCACCCACCACGAAGCTGAGAAACTCGCTGCTGCCGGACTCCTCGCTGACCAATAACCGATGTCGGCCAGCAACCAACCATCCACCCTGGCCGCGGCGCTGACCGAGATCCGCGAACAGATCCAACCCCACACCGAAACACCCGGGCTGGATGCCCAGGTACTGCTGGCGCATATCTGCCAGCGCGATAGAAGCTGGCTGCTGGCCCACCCCGAAGCAACCTGACACCCGATCAGAGCTGCTCGAACTTGAACACAGCCTAACCATCTGACTGAACGGGACCCCGCTGCCCTATGTGCTGGGCGAATGGGAATTCTTCGGGCGGCACTTTCAAAGTCACCCCCGATGTGCTCATTCCCCGCCCCGAGACCGAACTGCTGGTCGAGACCGCCCTGGACTGGCTTCGCACCCATCCTGATAAACGCCGGGCTGCCGAAGCAGGCACTGGGACGCTGGTTCATCTCAGTCAGCCTGGCCGCTGCCGATCCCGATCTCCAGATCACCGCCACGGAAATCTCTCCCCCGGCGGCAGCATATCGCCCGAGAGAATGCTGCCCGGTATGCGCTTGAGAATCAAATCTCGATCCACGAAGACGACCTGCTGACCAATCAGCCCGGCCCTTTTGACCTGATCGCCGCCAATCTGCCCTATATCCCCACCCAAACGCTTGCACCAACTCCCCATCTACCAGCGGGAACCGACCCTGGCTCTGGACGGCGGTCGAGACGGCCTCGATCTGATCGAACGCCTGCTGGAGCAGTCCACCAGCCGGCTGACACCCGGAGGCCTGATCCTGCTGGAGATCGAATCCGGTCAGGGGCAAGTCTGCCCTGCTAGATTGCAAAACGAGATTTCCCCCAGGCCGAGATCAACGTCATCACCCGACCTGGCCGGACATCCCCGATTACTGGTGGTTCAAACCTGATGACTTACCACAAAACTCATCCCGCAGATCAGCCCCGACGCGATCCCCACAGCATTGGAAATCCTCGCTGCCGGAGGCACGGTCGTCTTCCCCACCGATACGGTTTACGGGCTGGCTTCCTCCGCTTTTCTGCAGCCAGCTATCGAGAAATTGTTCAAGATCAAGGTGCGTGAGCGAGGGAAGCCAATCGCCGTACTGCTGGGCAATGTCGATCAGCTGGATGATGTGACCGACAAATCCCAGCCAGGCTGCGATCGCCTTGGCCGAAAAACACTGGCCCGGCGCACTGACCCTGGTCGTCCCCCGCCACCCGAAGATGCCGGATATCCTCTCTCCGCAGCCGACCCTGGGTGTACGCATCCCCGACCACCCAGTAGCCCTGGCGCTGCTGAAAGCCGCTGGCCCGTTGGCAGTCACCTCAGCCAATCTTTCCGGTGAGGAGAATACCACCACCGCCCAGGAAGCCCTGTCCCAACTGGAATGGACGCGTAGACCTGATCCTGGATGGCGGGCAGACACCTGGAGGTGTACCCTCCACTGTGGTGGATATGACCGGAGAGACTCCCAGAGTTCTCCGCCAGGGACCGATTGAAATCTAGCTTTATGCCCGATATCGTCCTCTCTTAGCATGCCTTAATCTAATCCCGATCCCCCAACCTGCTATAATGTTAATACGCATATTATTTGTTACTCCTCCTTTTTGGCCGCTCTGACTCGATCCAGGGCGGCTTTTTTTTTCTAAAATCGCAACGCTCTTGTACTTTTTCCCAGCCCTTTTATGACCTATAATACAGGAAGATGAGAAAAGGTCACATTTTTATGGATGCATCGACAAAAGAAACCCTGGTAAAAGCCATTAATTTACTCAAATCCGGCGACAAGAAATCGGCTGTTCCGCTGCTGGCCAATGTGCTGAAAAAAGAACCCAACCTGGTCCAGGCCTGGTATCTGCTGGGACTGGCGATGGATTCTGAAGCTCAGAAGATCAAATCCTTCAAACAGGCGCTCAAGCTCGATCCCGGCCACGAGAAAGCCACAGGCACTTGCCAAGCTGGAAACCCCGCCTCCTGCCCCTGAGATTATCCCTGAACCTGAGCCTAGAGCCAGAACCAGCCAGCCGATTTGAAGAGGAACCTGCACCGGAAGAAACCCATTGCAGACGGACAGGCTGGAACAGACAGCACTCGGAATACAGATCTGCTGGATTCCAAGATGGCATCAGTTCAGAGGAAACACAGGAGCACAGTTACTCCCTGATGAGGAAGACCCCTGAGATGGACCCCGCCCGGAACTAGTGCGACCTGCGCTGAATACGAACTCAGATGAACCACACCCGAACAAGTGCTGCAGAAAGCAGAACCCCTGCCCAGTGATGAGTTTGCCCTCCCAGACTGGATGTCTGAATCCACCTTTGATCCCAGCGAATATCAGCCCGACGGATGCAGCAGCCGCCGAAGAAATCTACGAAAATACTGAGGCAGATATCCCTGAATGGGCCAAATGAACCCCTTCTCGAGCAGACGGCACTGCCGGCAGAACCTGAACCTCTACAACAGGAAAATGCCCGCCTGGGCCAGCATGATCCCGCCCAAGGATAGAGTCGGACCCGGTAAGAATCGGATGAAGAAGACGAGGAGATCTGCCCAGCTGGGCCACTGCAGATGAAACTCTGGACGAAGACGCTGCGCCGACAATGTCCCGTATCATGATGTCAGATTTTGACAGGGTAGCGGCATTCTTTGAGGAGGAAGATGCCAAAGAAGAGGTACCGAGGCGGAAGAAGATGCCCCCGAAGAGCCGGACTGGCTGAGCGGCATGGTCAACGAGGGAAGACGGCAAAAAGAAGAAAAAGAAGCGCAGAAAAAAGGATTGCACCCCCACCGAGAAGAAAAAACGCCGCAAGACTTTCTTCCGAATATTGCTTGCTGGTGATCATTGTCGGCGGCGCAGCGGGCGGATACTTCTTCCGAGATGAGCTTCAACCCTACTGGGCCAAAGTGAAGCCTTATACCGATATTGTGGTCAACCCGGTGCAAAACCATTCGCCGCCCCGGCCACAGACCTGCTGACACAGGGCGCCCCGCTCACCTACCTGCTTACCCCAGATTACAATGTGACCCCAACTGTCACCAATACACCGCCGGCCCAACCCACCGCAGCACCCACCTGGACACCCCAGGCTACAAATGTCCCTCCCACACGCCACGCTGCGGCCTACCCTCGGCCCGGATGAAACCCCCACGGTCACCCCTACATCCAGCCCGCTCCCTATGAGATCGAAGCCAGATCGAAGAGATCGAAACCCAGATCGAGATCATGCGCGGGCTGGCCGGGCCAGCCACCCTCAACCGGGAATTGTTGATCTAACCAAACTGCGCCAGGATATGGAACTCCAACTGATTGATGCTGAAAGACTCGGACAATTTCGAGGACGAACTGCTGCTGCTCAACGCTCTGGGCTTCATCCGCGGGAATGTCAATTTGGCGGATCCCCTGCTGAACACTTACGCCGATGCGGCTGGTGGCTTCTACTCCCCGGACAAGCAAGAAGATCTAGCTGATCGGCAGCTACTTCGACGGCTTTGGCGAGATCGAACAATACCTCTATGCCCTGGAATATGCCCATGCGCTTCAGGACAGCAATTTCAACCTCACCAATCTGGGTTATTACCCCAAATGCAAACAGGCCGCCCAGACATGCCAGGCGATGAATGCCTTGGTCAAAGGGGAGGCTGCTCTGGTCACCCAGCTCTGGCTGGAACAAAATCCGCCCAGAGTAACATAACCGAGATTAACAACTACGATTCCCCCCACGCTCTTTGGGCCGGCCGATCCTGCCCCATTCTTCACCAGGGATGCCACATTCGCCACCACCCATGGATTGGCTTTCGTGGAATACCTGTATGAGAACGGCGGCTGGAACGCGGTCAACCGGGCATTCAGCATCCTTCCCAGCACTACCGAGCAGATCCTGCACCCTGAAAAGTACCAGCAGCGTGAGGAAGCCGGTGGAATCGTCTACCCCACTTACACTGACCTGCTGGGACAGGAATGGGAGCTGCTCCGCGAAGATTCGCTGGGTGAGTGGTACACCTACCTGCTCCTGGGCTACAACGACTACCCCACCGCCCAGCGTCCGGAAAATGAGGCTGCTGTAGCCGCAGAAGGCTGGTCGGTAGACCGCTACCAGCTCTACTACAACTCCCGAAAACAGCAAACCTTCCTCAGCGTGTACTGGATCTGGGATTCCGAAGAAGACAGCAACCAGTTCTACACCTCTCTGAATGCTTCTCTGGATGCCCGTTTCGGCGGTGCTTCAGAAGAACTCTCTGATGGCGGGAGCTGCTGGACCTTTGGCGGCCAGAAAAGCTGCATCCAGCAAGAAGGCCCTAAAGTCTACTGGCTGCTGAGCGAAAACGCTGATATGGTTGATCTGGTCAGAGGTCGGTTCAACGTCTTCCCCTAAGCCAGATTATCCCAACTATCCAGACCGCTGCTCGACCAAAACTGAGCAGCGGTCTTTGTTTATCTATGGGAAACAACTTCAATCTTGGGAGGCAGAAATCTGTTATTATAAGATTACTTATAAATCAAATTATTCACGATCAAGTCTTTACCCACCACCTTACCAGTCCAGACCACGGAGGAAAGAGAATGACCCTGAATACTTTGACTACCTCACCGACGAACACAAGATGATCCAGCAAGCCGCCCGGGACTTTGCCCAAAAAGAGGTGGCGCCCATCGCCGAAGAATTTGACCACAGTGGAGATTTTCCCCTCAAAACGATCAAGATGATGGGAGAAATGGGCTTTATGGGGATCGAAGTCCCCGAAGAATATGGCGGCGCTGGCATGGATACGATGTCCTACGTGCTCGCCCTGGAAGAGATCTGCAAGGCGGATGCCTCCCACGGGGCGATCATGTCAGTCAATAACTCGCTATACTGCTACGGCATTCTGCGCTTTGGCACCGAAGAACAAAAGCAACAATTCCTCGTTCCGGTGGCCTCCGGCAGAGAAGATCGGCGCTTACTCGCTGACCGAGCCGATGTCCGGCTCCGATGCCGGCACGATGCGCAGCCGGGCTGTGCGGGATGGGGATGAGTATGTGCTCAACGGACTCAAATCCTGGGTCACCAGCGGCCCTGTCGCCGACTATATCGTTGTCTTCATGCCCACCAAGCCTGAGGACGGGCATCGCGGGGTGACTGCCTTCCTGGTAGATGCCAATACCCCCGGCTTCAAGCGCGGCAAGAAAGAACCCAAACTGGGGATCCGCGCCTCCGCCACCAGCGAGCTGCTGTTTGAAGACTGCCGCATCCCGGCCGCCAACCGGCTGGGAGAAGAAGGCGAGGGCTTCAAGATCGCTATGGCGGTGCTGGATGCCGGGCGGATCGGGATTGCCTCCCAGGCTCTGGGGATCGCCGAAGCCGCCTACGAAGCCAGCGTGGAATACGCCAGAGAACGGGAAGCTTTTGGTCAGAAGATCGGGCAGTTCCAGGGGATCGGCTTCAAACTCGCTGACATGAAAACCAATATCGAAGCCGCCCGCGGGCTGATCCACCGTGCCGCCCTGGCAAAGACCGCCAGCAAGAAGACCGGCACAGCGCTACACCCTGGAAGCCTCGATGGCCAAGCTGTTTGCCTCCGAGATGTGCATGATGGTCGCCCACCATGCTGTCCAGATCCACGGCGGGATGGGATACAGCAAAGAATACCCGGTGGAACGCTACTTCCGGGACGCCAAGATCACCGAGATCTACGAAGGCACCAGCGAGATCCAGCGGCTGGTGATTGCCCGGCTGGAAACCGGCCTGCGCTAAAACCCGCTGATGAGTTCGGGCCAACCTCAAACCTCACAAGAAAGCCAGGCCAATCGCCAGACAGACTGCTCGCCCAGTTCAGATGGACCAGGGCGAGCTATTACCTGTTCAGCGGGTTCCTGCTGCTGCTCTTCCTGATCGGGTATGTCTGGTGGCCGCTGGTGGTCGAATATCTCTCCTATTTCAACCCCGAGATCTCCATCTGGCGGCAGACTCGATTGGCTGCTGATCGGCAACTTCCTCTTCATGTCGATCATGATCATGGCCGGCGCCAACCTGAAAACCGATCTGCCGATCCTGGCGATCGGGCTGGTCGGCGGGTTGGCGATCGAGGGCTGGGGGACCCAGACCGAACTATGGACCTATTACACCTTTGAACGCCCGCCGCTGTGGATCATCCCGGCCTGGCCGATCGCCAGCCTCTCGATCGACCGGCTCTTCCGTATGCTGCGGATGGCAAGCCAAAAAGTGCCGGAGAAGGTCTTCACCTGGGCCTACTGGATGATCTTCCCTGGATTTTACGCCCTGATGTGGGTCTTTGTCTGGCCGACCCTGGGAAAATCTCTTACCATCCTGGCCCTGGCGCTGGTCGGCTTGCTGATCGTCGCCCTGCGCGGGCAGCGCGGCGCCGTGCTAACTTTCATCGCCGGCGCAGGACTGGGCTACTTTCTGGAATTGTGGGGGACGACCCGCGAATGCTGGACTTATTACACCTTCGAAAAGCCGCCTTTCTTTGCCATCCTGGCACACGGTATGGCGGCGGTCGCTTTCTGGTGGGGGTACCAGTTTTCCAAAAAGCTATGGGCCAGGATCATGGAAAAAATCGGCAGCCGCGGCGTAATACCTGAACAAGCCAGCGCATCTGATTAACATCACATAACAGAAGGAATATAGAATGGCAAAACGAAAATCAACCCGAAAACAGAAGAAACAACAATCAGCTCATCCTGGGCATCGTCGGCGGACTGATCCTGATCGCCGTGATCTTTGGCGTAGTCACTCAGAATACCAAAGACACCGTCAGCGCCCTGCCGCTGGAGATCTCCGTCCAAGAAGCCTACCAGAATTTATGAGGATGATGTCTTTATCCTGGATGTGCGCACCCCGGAGGAATGGAATGATGGGCATGTGCCCGGGGCCACCTTGATCCCCCTGGACGAATTGGAGGCGCGCCTCTCAGAACTGCCACAAGATGAGGATATCGTAATCATTTGCCGTTCGGGGAACCGCAGCGCCGCCGGCCGGGATATCCTGCTGAGTGCCGGGTTCGATAGCGTCACCAGTGTGGCAGGCGGGTTCAACGAGTGGATGGCAAACGGCTACCCGTCTGAATAAAGCAATCTCTTAAGCCAATAAGATAAGAGAGGCTGTTCAGGAGTTGAACAGCCTCTCTTTTTTATGCGTGATTGATTCTAGATAACCTCGGTGTGGACATCAAACTCTGGCGGGTTCTCCAGATGGCGCTTGACGGCGCACTTGCTGGCCGAGTTGACCAGGGCACTGTGATATTTCTCCGGGAAGCTGTCCGGCACCTGGATCTCAAGTTCGATCTTGCCGATCAAACCCGGTACGCTGCCGGGGTGCATGCGCTGGACAAGCCGGATACCCTGTGTATCAATGCCGCGCTGCTTGCAGAAAGAGAGCACGTAGATCCCGGCGCAAGTGCCGATCGAGGCCAAAAAGGTTGCAAACGGTTCGGGGGCAGAGCCTTCCCCGCCGCCCATCGGGGATTGGTCGGTTTGAATGGTAAACCCATCGTAATGGGCATCCACTTTTGCGCCGCCCGGAAAATCAATAATCATATCCATTGAATTGCTATTCTCCTGTTTTCAAAAGGCGATCTACCCGATCACCTAAAAGTTTGTTTTTACTCCCCTACTAGACTGGGTCAGAGCGCTTGTTCTTTCGTTGACTGACCAGGAAGATGGCAAAAAAAGAGAGCTTCCTTAGGAAAGCTCCCGGTCAGGCGGCCAACACTCTGCGGTATAATCTGAATTGCCCTTTTAAATCCCCCTGCCGAATGAGCTCCCCTCCACATCCGGCAGTGAAAAGTCGAATGAAATTGTTTCGTCCCTACAGTATTTATACAGGATTTCCTATATCCGGTATATAGACGGATGTCCTATCTTTTCACAAATGTGAAAGTTTATCAGAGAAAAAATGCGGCAAACCATCACAATCGGGATCCTTGAAGACCATATCGCCACGGCCATGGGGCTGAAAGCCCAACTGGACCTGAACCCGCGGCTCTCTGTGGTCTGGATGGCGCAGTATTACCAGGCTGTGGCAGAAAATCTCCGGAAGCACCCCACCAACCTGCTGATCCTGGATATCGGCCTGCCCAACAGCCCCGAGGAGACCGAACCCTACCCGATCTTCCATGTGATCCCGGAACTGCTGCGCACCTACCCGGAGATCAAGATTCTGGTGGTCTCGATGCACAGCCGGCCAGCGCTGTTCAAGGCGATCAAGGATACTGGCGCCAGCGGGTACATCCTGAAACATGATGGCGAATCGTTCAACCGGCTGGATGAGATCCTGCTGGATATCTATGAGAACGACAGCATCCATTACTCCCCGGAAGTGCTGAAAGTGCTGACCGAATCTGAAGAGCTGCCGCGCCTGACCAACCGCCAGACCCAGATCCTCTCGCTGATCCGCAGCAAGCCGGGGATCTCGAATGTGCAGTTGGCCGAGGTGCTGGTGGTAGCTCCCTCCACGGTACGCAACCACCTATCCGATATCTACCTCAAACTGGGGGTCAGCAACCGCACCTCGGCGATCATCAAAGCCCAGAAGCTCGGCTTGCTCCCCGGAGAGGCGGAAGATCTGCCGCTGAGGTAGTAGATTTCTGGCTATAATGGGGATATGAGCTATTCGTGCAGGATTGCTTTCGATATTTACACTTATCGCTACTCTGGACTAGGCGACCGCGTTGAGCAAACCGTCAATGGCGAGACTACCACCTACGTCCTCGACCTCAACGCTGGCCTGACCCAAGTGCTCTCCGACGGAACCGACACCTACCTCTAAAGATCACATCCAGAACAGCCATTTCCCCCACCTTTCACTCCTGTTAGCTTTCCAAAACGTCAGGGAATGCAAGTTTGTTTCCATATATAATGTGAACATATTGGCCTAACAGGAGATGCGAGAGATGTCGAAACAAAACACCCAACACAAAACTGATGAGAAGAAAAGCCAGGGCTTTTCCAGCTCACTTCATCCAGAAAATAGCCGCCGAACTTCAGGCCCTCCAGGCCGATAAGCGCCAGCTCCGTTAGCGCCCAGATAATTTTTCAATCCATTTTTTATCCTCCTCCCAAAGCACAGCGACCCCGCTGTGCTTTAGGTTTAATTAGACAATTCAGGCCAGTTATTGATATAATCCCGTATTCCCAAGCAGGGGTTCAACTCCCCTACCCGGCAAATCTTGCAGAGGTGCACACAATGGTTATTACCCCCCAAATTGATTAAAGAAAAACTGGATCTCCTCCTGCCCCAGGTGCAGCGCCCCGGACGGTATACCGGCGGCGAACTCAACCAGGTGGTCAAGGACTGGGACCAGATCAACACCCGCATCGCCCTGGCCTTCCCCGATATCTACGACCTGGGGATGTCCAACTACGGCCTGGCGATCTTCTACGACAGCATCAACCAGCAGCCAGACCTGCTCGCCGAGCGCACCTACCTCCCCTGGACGGATATGGAAGCCGTCATGCGCCGGGAGGAGATCCCGCTGTATTCGCTGGAAACCAAGCACCCCATCGCCCAATTCGACATCCTCGCCATCACGATCCCCTACGAGACCCTGTACACCAATACGCTCAACCTGCTCGATCTCAGCGGGATCCCCCTGCTTAGCGCTGAACGCAGCGAGGAACACCCGCTGGTGATCGCCGGCGGCCATGCGATGATGAATCCCGAGCCGATGCACGCCTTCCTGGATGCGGTCGTCATCGGTGAGGGCGAAGAGGTCTTCCATGAGATCATCCAGGCCTACCAGTCATGGAAATCCACCGGGGCAGCCGCGCCAGCAGCTTCTGGAAGCTTTGAGCAAGATCTGGGGCGTGTATGTCCCGCAGCTCTACAAAGCCTATTACGATGAGAACGGCATGTTCTCCTATATTGAGAGGCTGCACGAAAACGCCTCGCTGCCGGTGGTCAAGCGCATCGTCGGCAAGCTGCCGCCGCCCACCACCGACCTGATCGTGCCCTACATCGACACCGTCCACAACCGGATCCCGATCGAGATCATGCGCGGCTGCACCCGCGGCTGCCGCTTCTGCCAGGCGGGGATGATCACCCGCCCGGTGCGGGAGAGATCGGTGGACGAAGTCCTGGAAGCCATCCAGACCGCCATGGACAAGACCGGCTTCGAAGAAGTCGGCCTGCTGTCCCTCTCCTCCTCCGATTACTCCCAGGTGCTGGAGCTGGTCAACGGCTGTCGGCGAACGCTTCGGCGACCGGGCGCTGTCCATCTCGCTGCCCTCTCTGCGGATCGAATCTTTCTCAGTGGAGCTGATGGACGCCCTCAAAGATACCCGCCGCAGCGGGTTCACCCTCGCCCCCGAAGCCGCCACCGAGCGCATGCGCCAGATCATCAACAAACCGGTGCCCACCCAGCAGCTGCTGGATACCGCCCGTGAGATCTACTCCCGCGGCTGGACGAATATCAAGCTGTATTTCATGATCGGCCACCCGGAAGAGACCCTCGAAGACGTGCTGGCCATCGCCGAACTGTGCAAACTGGTGATCAAGGAAGGCGAAAAGGTGATCGGGCGCAAGGCCAAGGTCACCGCCGGGGTCAGCACCTTCATCCCCAAGCCGCACACCCCTTTCCAGTGGTCCCCCACCGATACCGAGGAACAGATCCGGGCCAAGCAAGACCTCTTGCGGCGGGAGCTGCGCGGGCCCGGCCTCAAGCTGAACTGGAACGGGCCGGATGAGACCATGCTGGAAGCCGTGCTCTCGCGTGGAGACCGGCGCACCGCCGAGGTGATCTACCAGGCATGGCAGCGGGGCGCAAAATTCGACGCCTGGCACGAGCACTTCGATTACAGCCGCTGGCTGGAGGCTTTCGCCGCTGTCGGCCTCGATCCGGACAGCTATACCCACCGGGAACGGCTGATCGACGAACCTTTCCCCTGGGACCATATCAGCTCGACCGTGCGGCGAAAATTCCTCACCGAGGACTATCTGATGAGCAAGCGCGGCGAAACCCGGATCGACTGCCGCCAGCGCTGCTATGCCTGCGGGATCCTGCCGACCTTCAACGATCTGCGCCGCGACAATCCCGGCAAGGTGTGGATGTGCCCGGAAGTCAAGGCGAGGAAGGGAAACAAGAGCATCCCAGTGGATCTGATCACCCCCTGATCGAGCTGGCAGCCAGTCAAGAACCCGGGATAAACGGAAAAAAGCAACCCTCGCATATCAGTTGAGGTATATAATAAGCAAAATGTTACACACGGGCAAACGTCAACAACCCCAGCCATCTTAGGGGAGGGCTTTATGGTTGCATGGATAAATTTCTCACTGCTGCTTCTCTTCATCGGGCTGCATACCGGCTTCTACATCCGATCGGTAAGCCCGGCGAAGCTGGAGGCCAAACTCGGCGAAAGAGCCTACCTGCACTGCGGAAAGATTCGGGCGATCTCGATCTTCCTGCTGATTGCGGTGATGGTTAATTATCTGCTCTATGATATCTATCCGCTGCCGATCCCGGAATTGGAAATATTCAACTGGTCTTACTGGATATCAATCACCCTCGCCCTGGTGATCGCCATCCCCACCACGTACATGGTCGCCACCGGGATGAAAGACGCCGGCGATGAGGCTATCCAGCCAGCCAAGGACAGCGAGATGTTCCGTGGGATCTATGACCGCATCCGTCACCCCCAGACCTGGGAATATGCCTACTTCTTTGCTATCGCCCTGCTGCTGGATAACCCTTTCCTGCTACTCTTCTCCCTGATCTGGCTGCCTCTGATGTACATGATGATGCGCGCCGAGGAGAAGGACCTGCTGATCCGCTTTGGGCAGGATTACGAAAACTATATGAAGCAGACCGGACGTCTGCTGCCGAAGAAATAAACCCATTTATGCGCTATATTATGACCTTCTCCAAGACCGAGGCGATGCGCTTCACCAGCCATCTGGACCTGCACACCACCCTGGAACGCACCATGCGTCGGGCTAACCTGCCGTTGGTCTACAGCCAGGGGTTCACCCCGCGTCCCAAGCTCAGCCTGGCCTCCGCCCTGCCGCTGGGATATACCAGCGAGGCCGAGGCGGCTGAATTCTGGCTGGGAGAAGACCTCCCGGTGGAAGATGTTGCCAAAGCGATCCACAATTCTGCACCCCCAGGGATTGAGCTGCACGAAATCCGCATTGCCGGCGAGGAGGAACCCAAATTGCAAAACGCCCTCTCCAGCGCTGAATATCTGATCACACTTCGCCAGCCTAATCCTGATCTGCAACAGCCGCGTGGGTGAGATCATGGCGGCAGAAGAACTGATGCGGGAACGCGTCCGCAAGGGCAAGAAGAAAACCTACGATCTACGCAGTCTGATCCTGGCAGCGGAGGTAACCCCACCGGATGGGGATACGCCCCAGCAACTGCATTTGCAGCTGCGCGCCGAACCCGGCGCTACCGGCCGCCCGGATGAAGTCCTTTCAGCGTTGGGGATCGATCCGCTTTCCCCGCACATCCACCGCACAAAACTGGTCTTCTAGCCCAGCTACCGAGAGGAAAGCCCATGCCATTACTCGCTTCGATCCTGCTGGCCTTTATCCCGGCCTCGATCTATTCCTGGATCACCTATTGGATGGACCGATATGAGAAAGAACCCCTGCCGATCGTTGGCGGGGTTTTCATTTGGGGCGCTGTAGTAGCCGCTGCGGGCGCATACATCCTCAATACGATCTTCGGTATCGCCATCTATTCCTTCACCTCCGATCCGATCCTCACCGACATCGCCACCGGATCATTCTCCGCCCCGCTGGTAGAAGAAGCCCTCAAAGGGTTTGCCGTGCTGATCGTCTTCTGGATCTTTCGCAAGGAGTTCGATTCCATCCTGGACGGGATCGTGTACGCCGCCATCACCGCCCTGGGGTTTGCCGCCACCGAGAATGTGCTCTATATGATGCAGTTTGGCTATGCCGAAGACGGCTGGGCTGGTGTGTGGGGGATCTTCTTCCTGCGGGTGGTGCTGGGTGCCTGGAACCACGCCACTTATACCGCCTTCACCGGCATCGGGCTGGCGATTGCCCGCAATAACAAAAAACCGCTGGTAAGGATTTTTGCCCCCCTGGCTGGCCTGACGATGGCGATCTTCACCCACTTCCTGCACAACACCATCGGGGTGGTGGCCGGGGATGTCGGCGGCCTGGTGCTGATGCTGCTGGTCGATTGGCTCGGCTGGCTGTTCATCTTCGCGATCATGCTTATGGGCCATCCGCCGGGAACGGATCTGCATCCAGTTCCACCTCAAACAGGAAGTGGAATCCGGGTTGATCTCCCCGGCACAATATGAAGTGGCCGTCTCTCGCCTTCAAGCGCAGCCTGGCTGCCCTGGGCGGATTGGGCAGCTCACATTACCGCACCACCCGCCGGTTTTACCATCTCACCGCCGAACTGGCCTATAAAAAACAGCAAATTGCCCGGGTTGGCGCGAATACCGGCAACTCCATGGAAATGATCGACCAACTGCGCACCGAGATCGGGAGGCTGGCTCCCCAGGCTGGAATCTAACATAAAGGAAATTATGAAATACGACCGAGAACTGCTTAAATGTGATTGGTGGACCCAGTTTGACAATATCACCACCGACCAACAAGATAACAAACCGCGACCCAAGGTACAGAAACCCATCTCCACCGGGGATGAGATCATCGATCTGATCTCTCCCAAGAAACTCACGGTGGGAAATGCCCCGCTGTATGACTTGATCCAAAACCGGCGTAGCCACCGTGCCTACTCGGATGCGCCGCTCTCGCTGGAAGAGCTTTCCTTCCTGCTGTGGGCCACCCAGGGAATCAACCAGATCACCGAGGATGCCGGAATCAGGTATTACAAGCGAGTCGTGCCCTCCGGCGGCAATCGCCACCCCTTTGAGACCTACCTGAGCATCCACAACGTGACCGGACTGGATATTGGTCTCTACCGCTACCTGCCGCTAAGTCACCAACTGGTGGTGGTGCGGAAAGGTGAGGAGATCCCCACCCAGACCAGCGCCGGAGCGCTGAACCAGACCAGCACGTTGGATGGTAAGCCCTACCCCTTCATTGAACGCAGCGCGGTGACATTTGTTTGGACGGCGATCCCCTACCGCACGGAGTGGCGCTACGGCCCGGCGGCAGCCAAGCTGATTGCCGTGGATGCCGGGCACCTGTGCCAGAACCTGTACCTGGCCTGCGGCGCGATCGGCGCCGGGATGGTGGCGGTTGGCGCCTTCGACCGGATCACGATGGACGAGGTGCTGGGCGTGGATGGCGAGGACGAATTCTCGATCTACTGCGCCCCGGTGGGGAAACTGCTGCCAGAAGATTGAAGAGCCCCCTAAATGCGGTATAATATCCCGCACAACATCCGGAGAGAATGCTAGGCATTCACCTATAATAAAGTGGCTTCGCCACTTTATGTCCGCCCCCATAGCTCAGTGGATAGAGCGCTGCCCTCCGGAGGCAGAGGCCTGCGTTCGAGTCGCAGTGGGGGTACAGGAACCGCCCAGGATTGATCCTGAGCGGTTTTTGTCTATGATTCGGTTCGATACTAGGCAAAAATTGGATGATTTACCAGATTTTCAGTTGGATTCCTAAAAATTTTTTCGCAAAAAACGTTCGAGTCGCAGATGTAAGTTGTCCTCAATAACCTGCAGGCTCATCGTTTCCTTGGTCATCAACAAAACATTCATTTATCAATTCCCTCAAGTGTTCATTCGCAATTATAATGTAAACATCGCAAGGTCATTCTTCGTTCTCCTAACTACCATGCCAAGAAATTAGGTGAGGTTCAAATGGCTAGTGTTTTCCAGAAAATAAATAAATCCATTCGTCAATTCGTTCTCTCTGTGCCAGTCCGTTGGAAGATCATCGGGATAGGCATCTTGCCAGTGGTTATCCTTGGGGTATCTTTGAATTATTGGATCACAACTGGTTTATCTGATTGGCTCTCCTATATTCTCACCGATGTTCGTGTTAGAGCAGCGATGGGCGCTGGCAGCCGAAGTGTGTTATTTGTCACTGTGATTGCAGCTTTCCTTTCTTTAATTCTTTTAGCACTCTTAGTACATATCTTGAACCGTCCCATTGATGCTCTCAAGGAAACTGCAGAGGAAGTTGCCGCTGGGAATTACGATTCCCGGGCTGAGATATGGGCGCAGGATGAGATTGGAGCTCTTGCTGCTGCAGTTAATCAAATGATTGATAACTTGGTCGCCACTCAGGAGGATCTTTCAAAAACCAACCGCCAATTGGCCATAATTAACCGAATCGGCTTGGCAGCTGATCAGGAAGATGAGATCCAGGACGTATTGTTTATCGCCCTTGAAAGCATGCTGGATTTACTTGAGTTGGAGTTTGGCTGGGTTTATCTATATGATCCGGAAGTGGACAAGCATCACCTCGCAAGTTGGAAAAACGTGCCAGGTGAGTTGGAACAAATTCTCCTAAATGTGGAGCCAGAGAATCTGTGTGATTCACAATTGAAATTAGTCACCCAAACATTAGAGAATGAAATAGTTTCAGGCTTATGCGGAAAGCTTCAAACCGCTGGTTATGTTGGGGATCAGTCTAGGCACATCACAATACCCATTGTGGCCAGGGAGATACAATTTGGCGTGATCTATTTATACTACCCATTTCCTGTTGATCCAGATGAAGAAACCATCGAATTGTTAGAATTGATTGAGACAAAGATCTCTGAGGTTGTGGCAAATGCCTGGTTGAAGATCAAACTGCGAGAGAAGGAGGCCGCTCGTCAATTTTTATTGGAATCACTGGTCACCGCCCAGGAAGATGAACGCAGCCATCTTGCCCGAGAACTCCACGACCAGGCTGGGCAAAGCCTCACAAGTTTGCTCGTTCGTCTGAAAGCCCTGGAAAATGATTGCGATGATAATGAACAGAAACAAAAGTTGGAGAATATGCAGGGCTTAGTTTCAGAAACGATCAATCAGATTCGAGAGCTCTCATATAGCCTTCGCCCTCCTGCACTTGAAGAATTTGGACTCGGCGCAGCCATCAGATACCTCGTAGACCAGTTTTCGAATCAATCGGAAGTGCAAATACAATTTAAGAATCGGATTGATGGCAAGTTGCTAAAAAATGTGGAAAGGGTACTATATCGGATCATTCAGGAAGGATTGACCAATGTTTTCAGACATGCAGAAGCCAGCCACGTTGTGATCGAATTGGAACCACACGAAAACTATATATACCTCAAGATCCAGGATAATGGACATGGCTTCAACCCAGCAGATATTGTCCCGTCGGACGGCAAACGGCATCTGGGCCTGATCAGCATGCATGAAAGGGCTGAGTTAATTGGGGGAAGCCTTGAGATGTATTCCGTGGTTGGTGAGGGCACTACTATTGAAGTCAAAGTTCCAAGCCGGGAAATGGAGATCATGCATGAATGACGACTTAGTCCGGGTCCTGCTAGTGGATGACCACCAAGTACTTCGTGATGGCCTTCGGATGTTATTGGCCGCCGATGAAAGTATTCAGATTATCGGTGAAGCCGAGGATGGCAAGCAAGCGATTGAACAAGTAAAGAACCTCAACCCAGATGTTGTGGTGATGGATCTGGGACTGCCAGATATGAATGGGATCGAGGTCACAAAACAAATTCGTGAAACTCATCCTGAAATTCGTGTGGTGATCCTTTCAATGCATGCCAGTAAAGAATTTGTGATCAAAGCAATAACAGCCGGGGCTTCCGGGTATGTACCCAAATCCAGTACCCACGAAAGTTTGCTGGATGCAATTCGGGCTGTCTCCCGAGGGGAGCGATACCTTCATCCCACTGCGGCTAACGCCCTGCTTGAAACTTATATCGAAGATGAAAATAGCAATGAGCAACGCTATCAGGAACTGACCGGACGCGAACAAGAGGTTTTCCGGCTCTCGGCAATGGGCTTTACCAGCAGGGAAATTGGTGACAAGCTGATCATCAGCCCAAAGACAGTGGATACCTACCGTCAGCGGGCTTTTGACAAACTGAGAATTGAGCACAGAAGTGAGATGATCCATTTTGCCGTCAATCTTGGCATTCTGGATGATTTAAAAGAATAACCAGCAAGTTTCACCATGTCAGGAAAACCACCACTCAATTTGGTGGTTTTCCTGACTTAATAAGGTGACTTCACCTGACATCGGATACCTTCTCCCTCTTCTATAATTTAGATAGATAAAGCAGAGGATTTTTCACAGATGGAAAAGGAGATGAGTACTATGAGTGAACCTAAGAAAAAACTCAGCCGAAGAGAATTTTTGCGCCTTGCTGGCCTGGGTTTGGGAAGCGCTGCTGTGGCAACCACCGCTGCTGCTCCCCAAAGCTCCCCTGAAGCCAAGCAAATGGCAAAGGCCACATTCTCTGACCCGGCTGGCCGCCCCAACCGTCCCTGGTGGGTAAAAACGGTTGATGAGCCAACCACTGAGATTGACTACAGTGTTGTGGAGCGCTTCAGCGAACAAACGGTTACCGTGCGTGGGCCTGGTTTGGGCATTCATGGCGGTGCAGACCTTCCCGGTCAACTGGCCGAAGAAGGTACCAAGCTGAAAATGGAACGCCTGAAAAATGAGACCCCCGGCTGGGCACTCAAGGATCAGGCCATCTACAACGCTCAAATGTGGGATTTGCGCGGTGAATCCTACTTCCTGGGGCCACAGACTGCAGATACGCCTGAGGATTTGGGGATTCCGAAATGGTCTGGATCTCCGGAAGAGGCAGCCAAAATCGTCCGGGCAGCTATGCGGCATTTTGGTGCGGCCACGGTTACCTTCCATGAGCTGACAGAGGATACCCGGAAGTTCATTTATTCACATGATCCTGATGGGAAAGAATTGATCTTTACTGATGAGGAAGAAGCCTACGAAACAGAAGAGGCTCGCTATATCCCCAAGAAATGCAAGTACGTGATTACGTTTTCAGTCCAGATGTCGCTGGAAACCCTGCGCCGCTCACCCACTCACACAGCATGCCAGACAACCCTGGGATGTTATGGACGCAGCCGCCGTATTCAGGGCGTCACGCAGGAATTCCTACGTGGCCTAGGTTACCAGGGACTGGGTGAGGCATCGATAAATGCCCTCGGTATTGCCCCTGCCTTTGCTGTGCTTTCTGGGATGGGCGAGCTGGGCCGCCATAACCGGGTGATCACACCTGAACATGGCCCAATGGTGCGTATCTTCAAGATTCTCACCGACTTACCTGTTGCAACAGACAAACCAATTGACGCCGGCATCCTCGAATTCTGCAAAAAATGTAAAAAATGTGCCGAGGCTTGCCCTTCTGGTTCGATCAGCTTTGAAGACGAACCCACCTGGGAAACCCGTGGTGGGTGGAATGTTCCTGGCCACAAGGCCTGGTTTGAAGATGCCGTAACCTGCATGACATACTGGCGCAATGGCTCTGGCAATAACTGCACGATCTGCTTCGCAGTTTGCCCCTTCGCCAAAGAAGACAAAGCCTGGGTCCATGATTGGGTTCGTTTTGGGATCGCCAAGATGCCAGCCCTGGACGGTTTCTATCGCTCGATGGATGACGCATTTGGCTATGGCGTTCAGGCCGATCCAGAAGAATGGTGGGACCTGGATCTCCCAGAGTACGGTTTCAGCACAGATGCATCAGTTTTGGAGGGTTAAATGTTAGGAATCAATATAAAACCACGTCCGGTAGTTGAATGGTTGTTGTGGCTGCTTTGGTTGATCGTTGAAGTAACTATGCTGCAAAATGCAATTGCCAGCGGCACTGAACTGCAAAGCACAGCGGCTGTGATCTTTTGGGTAATCTTTGTAGTATTGCTGATCGCCGGCGTAGTTGTCTGGACGATTCGCAAACCCAAAAGCTAATCTGGTTCATTTCAAAAGAGAACCAATCGTTTATAATAAAGAGGGAGGGAAAAATCCCTCCCTCTTTGCTGATATTATGAATTTCTAATCAGGTGATAAATGACAGACGATCTGATTATTTTCGAGAGCCCTAACCCAAAACAAATCCAGCGGCAAAAAAAGATCCGGCAGACGCGCCTGATCCTGGTGGCAAGTTTTCTCCTGGCTGGGTTGGCCTGGATCTATGGATATTTCACCAGCGGCGTAGAGGTCTTGCCTTTGGTCGCAGATGTTTTACCCGGAGCTACCCGGGTTGAACCTGATGGGCGCATCTTTGTTGGATACGACTCAAATGGTAGTATTGTTGGTTTTGCAGCTTCTGGTGAAGCACCCGGATACGCTGGCCCAATTGAGCTATTGGTGGGGGTCAATCTGGAGGGAGAAATTGTAGGGACCACCTTGATCCAACAACGAGAATCCCCTAGTTTTTTCCGTCTGGTAAAGGATGAAAACTTAATCGGACAATTCGCTGGCAAAAAATATACCGCAAATTTTCAGATCGGTGAGGGTCTGGATGCTGTCAGTGGTGCCACGCTCAGTGCAGAAGGTGTTGCGGGAGCTGCCCGAGAAGCACTGCGGCTTGCTGCAAAAGATGGTCTGGCATCACCTTTACCACCCGAGAAAAAAACAATCAAATTCGGTTGGCCTGAGATCAGTTTGCTGGGGCTGTACACCACCGGATACTTTGGACATAAAATCCGGAACGGAAATTGGAAGAGCCGAATCCGTTGGGGCACGCTGCTATCCGGTATGGTTGTATTGGGTTTTATTTATACCGCACCATTTACAATCGCTCAGGTGATTGCTTTCCTGAGCGGCTACTGGCCCGATTGGCAAAGCAACCTCTACTGGTACATGCTTTTGGGCGGCATCCTGTTTGTAACCACGGTGGATGCCAAAAACCCGTATTGCAATTGGTTCTGCCCTTTTGGCGCTTTTCAAGAGGCTGTCGCACAACTGACGAATGCAAAGCGGTATAAACCACGAAAATTGCGGGGTATCTTCACCTGGATCCAACGCGGACTTGCTTTCTTTGCAGTGTTGTTGGGCTTGGCACTCCGCAGGCCTGGCGTGGCCAGCTACGAACCATTCGCCACATTATTTGATGTAAAAGGCACTCTCTTACAATGGGTTTTCCT
The DNA here is from genome assembly GCA_963722735.1 of uncultured Chloroflexia bacterium. Classification (GTDB taxonomy): domain Bacteria; phylum Chloroflexota; class Anaerolineae; order Anaerolineales; family UBA11579; genus UBA11579. Next base: position 1,720 of record CAVROH010000015.1, on the reverse strand, counting down.
GATTATCATTATTCTGGCAAGTTTAGTCATGTACCGGCCATTCTGCAATTATTTGTGCCCAATTGATCCAACCGTAGATTTAATTAGCGAAGTAAGACGCTGGGTTTTAGAGGTATGGAAAAAATGGCGAAAAATTCCAAAGACAGGCTGAAAGAAATTCTGCTGTTTGCATTTGTGATTGTCTGTATCGCATTGATTGCATTCCAATGGGTGGATGGCATTATGGGTGACGATGGGGATATTAACCCTGGTTTTGTCCGCCCAACACTCCAAAACTTTGAAGTGGATGATGAAGATTACCAAAACTGGAATCAGTTGGAGACCACCCCCACCAAGCAGCACCGGAAAACTCACACCCCTGAAAGTACCCCGACCCCCAATCATTAAAATCACCACCAACAGGATGAGAAATAGTTATGACCAACGAACAGAATCAAGCAGTCCAAAATCTCGAAGCTCTGATTGAGGAACAACGCAATGAGAAGAATGAGATTGAACTTAAAGAAACACTAATTCAGCTTGGCACAATTTTGCTTTCTATGGGAGAAGCGCCCAAAGCTCTCACCCAATTTGAAGAAGCCCTCAAGTTATCCATTGCTCAGAAAGACGATGTCAATGAAGCCCGTCTGCAAGGTGTCAAAGGAATTGCACTCAAACAGATTGGGAATAATAAGCAAGCCCTTCAAGCATTTAATAAATCCCGAAAAGTTGCTGAAAAGATCGGGCACCTCCCAATTACGATTGATGCCTATACCCAGATCGGTAAGTTGGAATTTGAAACAGGAGAGCCGGAAAGAGGAATCAAACACCTTGAGAAAGCTTACCGCTCAGCCTACAACACAAAAGACCTCCAAAGAGAAATGTATATAGCCGGTATCATGGGGAATACCTTTCTGGCTATGGAGCAGCATGGCAAAGCCATGGAATTTTTCTCTATCGCCCTGGAGACTGCAAAAAATTTGGAGAAGCCAGAAGCAGAATGCCAATACCAAATCGTCATTGGGCACATCTATCTGATCAAAGAAGATTATGGGCCAGCAGAAGAGCATTTCAAAAATGCCCTCGATATCGGGGCCAGGCTCAAAAACACGAATATCGAATTTGCCGCCTTTGAAAGCCTGCTTCAGTTGAGTCTTCAACTGGAGGATACCGATCTATCTCTTTTCAATGGTGCACAAGCCATCCGATTGGCCAGAGAGATTGAAGATTTGGGGGCAAAAGCTGAAAATATAGAACGGCTGACCCAATATCTGCTTGAAAAAGGCAAAAATGAAGAAGCAATCCCCTTTTTGGAGCAAGGATTGGCATTAGCAGCCAATGCTCATGACACAGAATGGCAGATGAATATGCTCGCCCAGTTGGGATTGGCTCATTACTATCTCAACGCGATGGAGCAAGCTGAAGAGATGCTTTTCCAGGCCTATGAACTGGCTACCCAACTCCAAAAACCTGTTTCCCTGGCACAAATCGGTGCAAAATTAGGTGTCGTAAAAGCAGATAGAGGGGATATCAAGGAAGCTTTGAAATATAGTGAAGAAGCTATCCTGATTGCACGTGCGCAGGATCTGCCCGAACTTGAAGGGGAACAGTTGATCATCCAGGCAATGAACTATTTTGACCTCGGAAAACCCCTGGAAGCCAAAGAACTCATTGAGCAGGGAATCAAACTCTACCAGCGCCTGGAGCGCCTCGATCTGATCCAAAATGCAGAGAAACTATT
>CAVROH010000014.1:0-339229 GCA_963722735.1 uncultured Chloroflexia bacterium | reverse complement strand
GCTCAACACCAATCTGGTGTGGTTCGGGATAGGTCCGATTAGGTGACCCTGGGAGGGCTCAAACCTCCAGGTCCGGCCGCTGTACATCGAGCCTGGCAGCCCTTGGGAGAATGGTTATGTTGAATCCTTCAATGGCAAGATGAGGGATGTATTATTTGAACGGAGAGATCTTCTATTCTTTGAAGGAGGCACAAGTCTTGATTGAGGTGTGGAGAAGGCATTACAACACGGTTCGACCACATAGCTCGCTGGGTTATCGAACCCCAGTACCCGCTGCGATCCTGGTCCAACCTACCCAAATCCAGTCAGTTGGACTATCATAATGACTGGTACATATTTTGGGGTCAGGTCAAAGGGGAGCCAGCGGATCATAAGGAGATCACCATGGCAAAAGATATGAAAATCGTTGCAGAAGGCCAGGGGAAACTCATCGGCTGGCACGACCCAGATGAAAACCGGGCTTGGATCAGAGAGAACAAACCTCGCGGCCTGGTTGACAAACAGATGAGCGTCTCAGATGCTGTGAGTAAATTTGTCAAGAACGGCGATTTAATCTCCTTTGGCGGGTTTGGACATATTCGATCCCCGATGTCAGTGGTCTATCAGATCGTCCGTCAAAAAATCCGAAATCTGGTTGTTGCGGGAAAAACGGCCGTCCACGATATTGATATTCTGATCGGAGGGGGCTGTGTAAGTGAGGTTGAGTGCGCCTATGCCTTCGGGCATGAAATTCGCGGTCTCTCCCCCGCTGGCCGCCGGGGCGTTGAAAGTGGACAGGTCAAAGTTACCGCTGAGATTTCAAATGCCAGCTATCAGTGGCGGTTCCTGGCAGCGATGATGGGTATCCCCTTTATCCCGGTTCGCGCCATGCTGGGCACAGACACCTTTGAAAAAAGCTCTGCCAAGGTTGTTGAAGACCCATGGAGCGGCAAAAAGGTTGCCCTGGTGCCTGCCGCCTACCCCGACGTAGCCATCCTCCACGTTCCCAGCTGCGACAAATTCGGGAATGCCAGAATTGACGGCATTCTGGTTGAGGATTATGAGCTAGCCAGGGCTTCCCGCCGGGTGATCATCACCACCGAAGAGATCGTGGATGAAGAAGTCACCCGGAGAACCCCTCACAACACGACGATCCCCTTCTATATCGTGGATGCAGTTTGTGAAGTCCCCTCGGGGCTCATCCGACCGAGATGTCCTACCATTACTTCTTCGATGAGATCCACATACGAAAATGGCTGACTATGTCCAATACCGAGGAAGGCACCAAGGAATACTTTGATAAGTATGTCTTCGGCGTCAAGGATTTCGAAGAATACCTTGAGAAAATCGGCGGCATACGCATGCTTAATCAACTGAAAAAGGTCGCAAACTTCCGCATGGCGGTGGATGAAGTTGAGCCATGTGAGTCTGATGAGTAAAGAGGATCGAACAATGGAAAACACGCAAGACATGGAAGTTGAATACACCCTGACAGAATTGCAGAGCGCCGTTGCGGCTAGAGTTCTGGAAGACAACTCAGCGGTATTTGTTGGCACTGGCACCCCGATCGTTGCCTCAATGCTTGCGCAGCGCACCAGCTCTCCAAATTTATTCATCATCTTTGAAGCCGGCGGCATGGGGCCACAGCCGCCCTCCTTGCCCATCTCGGTCGGTGAGATCCGCACATATCACAAGGCAATTGGGGCAAGCTCTATGCACGAAGTCATGGCTGCGGCCCAGGCCGGGTATGTAGACTACGCCTTCCTGGGTGGCGCTGCGATTGATATGTATGGAAACCTTAACACGACTGTGATTGGTGATTGGGAAACCCCCAAAGTGCGTTTGCCTGGCTCAGGTGGCGCAAACGACCTCGGCTCATTTTGCTGGAAGACGATCTACAATCTGCGCAACCAGAGCAAACGCACCTTTGTCAAAGAATTGGACTTCATCACCACCCCGGGTTATCTCACTGGCCCCGGCGCACGTGAGGAAGCGGGTCTTCCTGCTGGCTCTGGCCCATTTATGGTCATTACCCAATTGGGTGTCTACGATTTTGATGAAGCCACCAAGCGTCTTAGATTGAAGAGCACCCACCCAGGCATCACGGCCGATGAGATTCAGGACAATAGCGAATTTGAGATCCTGATCCCGGAGGAAGTGCCGGTAACAAAGCCACCCACAAAAGAGGAACTGAGAATCCTGCAGGAAATTGACCCAACCCGTATGGTGATCGGCAAATAGACCAAAAAGGATGAGGTATGAGCCTGGGGTAAATCAAACTAAAAACGCTGCTCTTCGGGATTGACCTATTGCTCAAAATTCAATCTGGCAGAGATTCGGAATTTAAGAAACAGCTGAAAGAAAAAGACTGTGTGGCTCAGGTCAGGGGGGCAAATCGCCGGTCTGTGACCTGAAAGGCCTTCTCAAAGTACGCCAAAAAGATATCCTTATCGATTAACCAGACATGACCAATCCTGAGACCATCTAGCTTACCGCATCTCAGCAGACGGCGAATGTATTGCTGGCTGTATCCGCTGAATTCAGCAGCAGCTTTGACAGAGATATGGTTATTGACCACAATGGGAGAACCTTGGCAGTTAAAAGAAACCATCCCGAACCCACTTTCTGATGCCGGCAACTCCTCTAGCTTGCTTCTTTGGTCAAAGCGAAGCATTTCTAGGAATTGCTCAACACCAATCTGGTGTGGTTCGGGATAGGTCCGATTAGGTGACCCTGGAAGGACTCGAACCTTCAACCTAACGATTAAGAGTCGCTTGCTCTGCCAAATTGAGCTACAGGGCCTGAATTTTTAGCAGGTCAAATTATACCGTATTAGGCTCAGAAGTCAACATCCACCCTGCTCAGGCTGTGCTGAATTTAATGGATATGAGATAATAGGGGAATGAAATGTCCGAAATGTCAAGAAACAACACATCAACGCAAATGCGGGAAAACAGTAGCAGGCAGTCAAAGATATAGCTGCAAGCATTGTGAGGCAAAATACACTCCCCAGCCAAAAGAACGCGGCTATCCAGATGATGTTCGGCAACAGGCAATCCGTTGGTATGTAGACGGGATGAACTACCGCCGGATTGCTCGCCATCTGCAGGTACACAACACTACGGTGATCAATTGGGTAAAGGCCTTCGCTGCACAACTCCCGGATGCGCCCATGCCAGAAGAATTGAAGGCCATCGAATTGGATGAGTTGTTCACATTCATCGAGACGAAAAAAAACGCATCTACCTAGTCACAGCTGTCGAGAGAAAAACGCGCTGTGTGGTTGGTTGGCGAGTGCTCTGGCAGAGAGATCAAGAGAGCTTTCAGGCACTAATTGATAGCAGTCCGAAGGCGGCTCAATATTTCAGTGATGAGTTTCCGTTGTATGGCACGTTCATCTCTTATCCAGGGCGGCATACTGTTTCGGATGGAAAAGCTGACACCTATACAGTAGAAGGGGTAAACGCAGAATTTCGTCATTACCTTGCCAGATTGGCCCGCCGATCCCGTTGCTTCTCGCGATGTCCCAAAGGCACTTGCTCGTGCAATCAAATTACTTGTCTTCTGTTATAACAGCCGTCAACTCTATAAACACAAGTACCCTAATTATTCAAGTCATATCATTGATTTCGTGCCCACATAATTCAGCACTCTGCCTGCTCTCGCGGGCCAGTTCCCCATTTTAGTCTATAATGGTAGCATAACCAACTCAGCAGAGAATGCAGAGCAGTTACCCAAAACTCACCACCTTATGTGTTGATCTTCAGGAACCAAACCACGCCATCTTACGTCATATGAACAACATAACCCTGACCCTATTTAATCTAGCAAGGAGTGTTCTCATGGAACCTGCCAAAAACCGTACCGGATTGATCTTCATCATCATCGGCATCATCGTCCTCATCGCCGCTCTTGTAGCCGTTTACTTTCTTATTCATCAAAGAGCCGGCCCTCTCCAACGATCCAGACGCCAGCCCGCCGCTGGTGGATAGCGGAGATACCTCCGGCGTCACCACCTCTGTCGATGTCGCTGATGGCATTGGCGGGGAAGATGGCGGCGAAGAGCCGGACTTCACCATCACCCTCACCGATGGCAGCGCTCAGGACCAGGACCTAGTGCCCGTCCCCCTGGCCGAGACCACTCCGCTGACCGCCGAAGCCCTACAAGCCATCCTCGACCGGCTGCCCGAATGGATCACCGACACCGCCGACCAGGTTGATTTCAAGTCTCCCCGGCGACCCGATCCCGCCACCGCTCACCGGAAACAGCATCGACCTGCCCTTCCCGCTGGACGGAGAGGATCTTACCGGGCCGGATGGCGATTACGGCCCGCTCGAGGTACTCCGGTACGCCCCCGAGGGCGATGTCCCAATTGCCCCCACCATCAATATCACCTTCAATCAGCCTATGGTCCCGCTTGCCACCCTCGCCCAGCTCTCCGAGATGGATGTCCCCGTCGAAGTCACCCCCGATATCCCCGGCACCTGGAGCTGGATTGGCACCCGCACCCTGCGCTTCAACTTCGACTCCACCCTGATAGACCGCCTGCCGATGGCGACCGTCTTTGACTGTCACGCATCCCCGCCGGCACCGCACTCGGTCAGCGGCGAAACACTGGCTCAGGAAGTCAGTTGGCAGTTCAAAACCCCACCGCCCACCCTGACCCAATCCTATCCAAACTCCGGCCCCCAGGGCCTTGAACCGCTCATGTTCGCCCTCTTCGACCAGCGCATCGATCCTCAGGCAATCCTGCCCTTTATCCAGCCACCGCAGATAATGAACCCTTCAAGATCGTCCTGGCGAATGAAAGCGACTACGCCGAGGATGAAACCATCATCCCGCCTGGTCGAGAATGCCCCCGAAGGACGCTGGCTGGTCTTCAAGGCGGTCAATGCCCCTCTGCCACCAGATTCCTACATCGATATCCGTTTCGATGCTGGCATGCCCTCCGCAGAAGGCCCCCTGACCACCACCTTCCCCGCAGAACTTCGGCTTCAACACCTATCCCCCGCTCAAGATTGAAGAGCAGCGGCTGCTCGTGGTACAGCAATAATGAAAAATGCTACCCGCTCTGCGCCCTGGTACATCCGCTTCAACAACCCGCTGGACCCTGAAATGTTTGAAGAAGGTATGGTCACCATTGATCCAATCCTGCCCGGTGCCGTCATCAACATCAGCGGCAACAGCCTCACCATCAAAGGCGCTTCTGTCGGCAACACCAGCTACCACGTCAACGTCTCCGGTGAAGATCGGCGATATCTTCGGTCAGACCCTCGGCCGCAACGAGAAGCTGACCTTCAAGGTCGGCAAAGCAGAACCGAGGCCTGTTTGGCCCTGATAAAACCCTGGTAACCCTCGATCCATCCAGCACCACCCCGATCCTCTCACTCTACGCGATCAACTACGATCACCTCGATCTGCAAGTCTACCGGGTTGAACCAGAAGACTGGCCCGACTACCTGGCTTACGTACAGGATTACTACCGCACAGACCAGCCCGTCTCGCCCCCCGGCGAACTGGTCCTCGATGAACGCATCTCCGTAGATGGGGATGCCAATGCCCTAACCGAAGTACCCATCGATCTCAGCAGGTTGATGGATGGCGACTACGGCCACTTCTTCGTCAAGGTCAAGCCACCCAAGGGCTTCTTTGAAGAAGAACGCTACTGGGAGCAGATCAATGTCTGGGTGCAGATCACCCAGATCGGCCTGGATGCCTTCGCAGACCAGGACGAGATCATCACCTGGACGACCGCCCTCAAAGACGGCAGCCCATTGCAGGGTGTCTCCATCCACTCAGATACCGGGACAGCCCTGGGCACTTCGCGGCAACTGACGGACTGACCAGGTTCGACCTCACCAGTGAGATCAACTTCCTCGTCGCCTCCAAGGACGGTGATACCGCTCTTCTCCCGCAGTCCGAGTCTTACTGGGGCAGCGGATGGCAGCCGATCCATCGATCTACGACAACCTGCATGTGGTACGTCTTCGATGACCGCGGCATGTACCGCCCTGAAGAAGAAGTCCATGTCAAGGGCTGGATGCGTGTGATCAACGATGGCCCTACCGGCGACGTAGGACTCCTCCAGGGACAGGTCGAACAGGTTTACTACTCAGTCTACGGGCCGCAGGGTAACGAGATTACCAGCGGCAGTGTAGATGCCAACACCCTCGGCGGCTTTGATCTTCAGCTTCACCTTGCCGGAGAATGTCAACCTTGGCTATGCCTATATCAACCTTTCTGCCAGCGGCAGCCTCAGCGGAGTCCAGAACACCTCCACCAGCCACAGCTTCCAGATCCAGGAGTTTCGCCGCCCTGAGTTTGAAGTCATTGCCCGCAATGAGACCACCGGCCCGTACTTCATTGATGATCAAGCCGTGGTGGCAGTTGAAGCAGCCTATTATGCCGGTGGCCCACTGCCGAATGCTGATACGAACTGGTCAGTTTCCTCCTCCCCCACCAACTACTCACCGCCCAACTGGCCCGATTTCACCTTCGGCACCTGGGTGCCATGGTGGTACAGCTACCGGTTCTATGATGTCGGCTACGGAAGTTATGACAGCGGTTACAGCTACCAAAGCCTCAACGGGCGCACGGATGCCACCGGCAACCACTACCTCGAGATGACCTTCAGGAACAACGGTGAACCGCGGCCCTATTCCATTTCCGCCGACGTTAGTGTAGAAGATGTCAACCGCCAGGCATGGGCAGGATCAACCAGTTTGCTCATCCACCCTGCCGACCTGTACGTCGGGATTGCGCACCGAGAATTACTATGTGGACCGCAATACGCCCATTGATGTCTTCCTGATCGCCACCGATCTGGACGGCAACGCTGTCAGCGGCAGCGAACTGACCGTTCAGGCAGCCCGCTTGGAGTGGAAGAACATCAAAGGTGAATGGCAGGAAATCCCTGCTGATATTCAGGAATGCAAGGTTACCTCCGCAATCAGAACCAGTGACCTGCACCTTCGAAACACCTATCGGCGGACGCTACCAGATCACCGCCCTGGTAACCGATGATCTTGGACGCCAGAATCAGAGCCAGACTCACCCGCTGGGTCAGCGGCGGCGAACTGCCCCCCTCCCGCCAGGTGGAACAGGAAGAAGTCACCCTGATCCCGGACAAGGAAACTTACCAGCCCGGTGATACCGCCAGAATCCTGGTGCAGTCGCCCTTCAGCCCCGCAGAGGGCTTACTCACGGTTGCCCGCAATGGCATCCTTTACACCGAGCGCTTCACCATCGAGGAATCCACCACCACCCTGCTGATCCCGATCACCGAGGCGCACTACCCCAACCTCCACATCCAGGTGGACCTGACCGGATCTGCCCCCCGCACCACTGAATTTGGCGAGATGGTCGAAGGCGTGCCCCCGCGCCCAGCCTTTGCCACCGGCACACTGAACCTGAATGTACCGCCGTTCGGTCGCACCCTGGAGATCGAAGTCACTCCACGCCAATCAGAACTTGCCCCGGGTGAATCCACCACTCTGGATATCACTGTCAAGGATGCCAATGGCGAGCCGGTCTCCGGCGCAGAACTGGCCGTGGTGGTCGTGGATGAAGCCATCCTCGCCCTGACCAACTACCAGGTCTGTCGATCCGCTCTCAGTCTTCTACTACACCCGCCGGCCAATCTGCAAAGCCGGTATGGCCGCAGCAGCATCATCCTTGTTGATCCTGCCTCCTCTCGGCCCAAGCCAAGGATGCCAATGGCTTGCTGCCCATGGCCACCCAGGCCTTCGGCGACATGCGCTCACTGGGCGGTGGAAGTAGATCGGAGATATGGTTATGGAGGATGCCGCTGCCCCAATGGCAGCCATGGCAGAACCAATGGAAGAAGCCGAAGGTTCTGGCATGGGCGGTGCAGGAGATGCCCCTACTCCCATCGCTATCCGCACCAACTTTAACCCGCTGGCCGTCTTCGCCCCTGAAGTCACCACCGGGGCTAACGGCAAGGCTCAGCGTACGGGTTTCCCTGCCGGATAACCTCACCCGCTACCGCATCATGGTGGTCGCTGTGGATGATGGCGGCAAGCAGTTCGGCACCGGCGAATCCAGCCTCACCGCCCGGCTCCCCCTGATGGTGCGCCCCTCCGCCTCCCGCTTCCTCAACTTCGGCGACCAGTTCGAGATGCCGGTTGTCCTCCAGAACCAGACTGATGAAGACATCACCGTGGATGTGGTCGCCCAGGTAGGCAACCTGACCCTCACCGATCAACCCGGCTACCAGGTGACCGTCCCCGCCAACGACCGCGTGGAAGTCCGCTTCCCCGGCGAAACCGTCTCCGCAGGAACCGCCCAGGTGCAGTTTGCTGCCGTCTCCGGAGAGTGGGCGGATGCCGCCCAGGTCTCCCTGCCGGTTTACACCCCCGCCACCACCGAGGCCTTTGCCACCTACGGCGTGGTCGATGAAGGTGCAGTCCTCCAACCGCTGGCACCACCTGAAGGCGTGATCCCCATCTACGGCGGGCTTGGAGATCACCACTTCCTCCACTGCCCTGCAAGCCCTCACCGATGCCTTCCTCTACCTGACCTCCTACCCCTTCGACTGCTCCGAGCAGATCGCTTCCCGCATCCTGGGGATTGCCTCCCTGCGGGATGTGCTCGATGCCTTCGATGCCGAAGGACTGCCCTCCCCAGAGGAACTGGATGCCGCCGTTGTGCGCGATATCGCCGAACTGGCCAAACTCCAGAACTGGGATGGCGGCTTCCCCTACTGGCGCCGCGGACGGGACTCGATCCCCTTCAACACCGTGCATGTCGCCCTGGCCCTCCAGCGGGCCCGCATGATGGGTTACGAGGTCCCCGACCAGATGTGGAACAGTACCCTCGATTACCTGCGCAATATCGAAAACTACTATCCCTACTGGTACAGCGAACAGATCAAGCAGACCATCAGCGCCTATGCCCTGTATGTCCGCCTGGAGATGGATGACCCCGACCCGGCCAAGGCCAGCGCCTTGCTGGATGACGCCGGCGTGGAAGAGATCTCTCTCGAAGGCCTCGCCTGGATCTGGCAGGTACTCACCCGCTCTGATGGTTATGATACCCAGCTAGAGCAGATCCGCCGCCACGTCAATAACCAGGTGGTCGAGACTGCCGGCGCAGCCAACTTCATCACCGGCTATGATGACAACGCCTACGTGCTGCTGCACAGCAACCGCCGTACCGATGCCGTCCTGCTGGACGCGATCATCTCCGACAACCCCAACAGCGATCTGATCCCCAAAGTGGTCAATGGACTGCTGGCTCACCGCAAGCAGGGCCGCTGGAGCAACACCCAGGAGAATGTCTTCGTCCTGATGGCGCTGAACCGCTACTTCAACACCTTCGAGAATGTCGAACCGGACTTCGTTGCCCGCATTTGGCTGGGTGCAGACTATCTCGGCGCCAGCTAACTTTGAGGGCTACTCCACCGACAGCTACCAGTTGGATATCCCCATGTCCTTCCTGCTGGACAGCTTCACGGACGGACAGGATCAGGACATCATCCTGCAGAAGGATGGCGCATGGAAGGCTGTACTACCGCCTGGGACTGCGCTACGCCCCCGATGACTACAAACTCCCGCCCATGGATATGGGATTCGTCGTCCAGCGGGAATACCAGGCGATTGACGACCCTGAGGATGTCTATCAGGATGCAGACGGCATCTGGCATATCAAAGCTGGCGCACGCGTGCGGGTCAAGGTCACCATGGTGGCCGACAACCGCCGCTACCATGTCGCCCTGGTCGACCATCTCCCTGCCGGGCTGGAAGCGATCAACCCCGCCCTGGCTGTCTCCGAATCCGTACCCCAGGATCCATCCGAGCATGGAGACCAGCTACTGGTGGTGGTGCTGGACCTGGTACGAACATCAGAACATGCGTGACGAGCGTGTGGAAGCATTTACCACCCTGCTCTGGGATGGGGTCTACGAGTACACCTACGAAACCCGGGCCACCATGCCAGGCACCTTCATCGTGCCGCCTGCCAAAGCCGAGGAAATGTACTCTCCCGAGGTATTTGGACGCAGCGCCAGTGATATCGTAATCGTGGAGTAACCATACCTCCCACCCACAAAAAAAGAGGCGGACAAGAATTGTCCGCCTCTTTTTAGTTTGAATTGATTAGTCTGCTAGATCGTCTTTAGCACCACACTCTGTAAATTCCGGATCCGGGTGCTGATCACTTTGGAAATCTCCCGCATCACCTCAAAACCGGCACAAGTATTATGCTCCAGTACCTTCATCAGTTCTGCGCCTTGCACACTCAGGATTTTGGTATCTTCCTGGCACAGCCCGCTGGCGGTATAATGAGAGCCGCCGATCAGACCAGACCAACCGACCAGTTGGCCGTGGCTGCTGCAACACTACGATCCCAACCGTTTCAGGCCGGGAGCTGAGTTTCACATTGATGGATATCTTTCCTTCCAGCAGGAAGAAAATCTCTTCAGCCTCCTCACCCACCTGGAAAAGCATCTCACCCTTTTTCTTTTCCACAATTTCGGTAAAATGGCAGCAACATGTCAAATTGCTCTTCTTCCAAGCCTGCCAGAATCTCGATCGAATTCAAGGTTTCCATTTTGTCCATGATGCTCCCTTTCCAATTTTCTTGGATTTTTCCTATTATATCCTGAAAACTTTGCCAGGGTTAAAATCTCAATCACCACACGCTTGGGACCTGATCAAACCTCAAAAAAATAGCCCTGTGAGACGGTCTCACAGGGCATTGAGATTTACGGTTTAGCTATCGGTAGCTGATCGAGTCCGGCACGTAGAACGGCAGCCAGATTGGCTGTCCGGTGCGGGTATCAATGATCACCACATCTGCCTTGAATACCAGCGAGGGATTGATATCCAGCGGCATTTGCTCTGCTACCGATACGGTATAAGTTGGTGGAGTCCCTCCAGGAGTGGACTGCCGGCATCCACCGGGAGATATTTGCTGGCGCTTTTATGTCCGCAACCAGATTATCCTCCTGGTCGTACAGGTATACGTGCAGTTCAAAATTCTGGCCCATCCGCGGATATGAAGGCGCATTCCCCTGGTTTTGCCAAGTCATATTAGCCTTGAAAACCTACCCAGGCTGGACACGGTCGGTATACTCAAAGCTCAACATCTGATATTTATAACCGATCTGTCCAAGCAGACGCTCGATCTTGCTCGTTTCCAGATCCAGATTGACATCATGCACAATGCTGCCGTGGGCTTCACCCAGCAGATATTCCGCATTTTCCATCGTAAACTCATCTGAGGAACAGGTCTCAAAGACCACCGGCGCATTCGGCCAGATCCGGTCGATCTCAACTCCCAGATGTGTATTGTCATTCTGCACCATAGAGTTGCTGCTGGTCCGGCCAAGGCAATCGTGCCGGAACCCAACGGTGGGATCCATACTGTGAACATATTGCGAAGCCTGGATTGTGCCGGCATACGGCATCAGCAGTTGGGTATTACTGAACCCGCTGTAGGAATAGCTGACCGTCTTTGTCTGACCGTCTTTCGTTTGGCACTGGTGGTTGCTGTACAACCCGCCAATGAACATATCGGCCAGGATGCGCCGAGCATAGCTGTCCATCTCTACCATCGTACTGCGGCTGGAGGTGTGGTTAGCATACGCATCTGCCCACGTCTGGTCCCACTCCGTCTGGTCTCCCCAATTCCACTCATTGAACTCCCCGTAGCCAGAAATATCAATAAAGGCGATATTAGATTTCCCGTCGTAACGGGTGACCAGCTTGTTGACAAATTTTCCCCATTCTTCCTGGTACACGCAGTTAGCGTAATCAATTTCACCGTCATTGTTGATCTTAGCGCCCTTATCCAGCACCCATTGAGGCACCTGGTGACCGCCATACCAGGGGCTGGCCATAGTAAATACCCGGAAGGAAAACTGCTTCCCCTGCGAAACCACATAGCTTAAATTCGCATCCAGTTCCGACCAGTCATACACGCCTTCTCCCGGGTTCAACACATCCCAACTAATATCCATCCGCGGGCCATAGGCAACCGATTCATTCGGATAGCTCATCGGGTAATCGCCGCCGCGGTACTGCCATCCCATCCCCGGGTTGCTGACATACTCCCCGGACTGCACCAGCTCTACAGTACGCATTGTTCCGGGAATTCCGGAGGACTGCCTGGTTGGAACGGGCGATGGGATTGGCTCGCTCACCTGGGTCGGGGATTGGGTTGGTGCAGTCATTGGCGCCTGGGTGGGTTCATTCACCGGGGACTTGGTCGGCTTGGCATTATAAGATGCGGGGGTCGGAGTTGGATCCGCGGGTTGTGGCTTGGGCGGAGACTGGGTAGGAGCCGATGCCGGTGGTGCCACAGCTACCTGCACTGCGGGCACGAAAAGGTGCATCCCCGACACAATCGCAGTGGACTCACCCAGGCAGTTAGCCTGCTGAAATTCTTTTGCAGTGACCCCATAGGTATTGAGAATGCTCTCGAAGGACTGCCCTTCTCCCACTGTGAAGAGTTGCCAGCCCTCTGGTGGACCACATACGATCGATTCAGCCGCAGATCCAGCCACTGGTTCAATTGCCAGTTGTGCTGCCGGTCGTGTTTCTGGTTGATCTTCAGGTGTTTCCTCCGGCTGGACATCAGCATGAAATGCTTCCACCGGGCTAGAGTCTGATGCCAGGTCAGCGGTGTCCCCAAGCGTGAGGATTTGATCCGCCGCCAGCAGCTTACCGCCCGCATCGGTATTCACCCTGCAAAATCCTGCCAGGCAGGCCACCTGCCCGCTGCCAGTCTGAGGATCATAAGATACCTGGACTACAGAACCCAATCCTTCTGTAAAAGCCATCCCAAGCGGTGTTTCAACATAGATCACCCCACCCTTGGGGGCCAGATACACACTGCCAATATCCAAGCGCAACCGAGCCGCGGATTGTTTTGCATCGTTTTCTCCACTCAGAATCGTCAGACTGGATAATTCCTCCACATGGACAGTGCTGCCATCTCCAAACAAGCCCAGCCTAACCCAACTGTCCTCGCCGGTCAAAAGCGCCTGGTTGAAAGGCACCTGCTGGTTGATCTTGACTATCTCAAACTGGTTGGTTTCCGCCTGGAAGAATTTCACGTTACCATCAAATTCCAGCACCTCGCTGTACCCGGAGGCTGCCCCGCAGCCCACCAGGATCAGCATAGATGCGGTCACCAGGATTCCCACTATCACCAATCTGCTCCCCCTGAAAATATTCTCAGAGTCTTCTATTAATAATCATTTTGTATCCTTCAGCCAGCTGATCCTGGTAGCGATCATGGGTTGGGGGGTCCAGTAAAATCAGCAATAATTTTCCTTATTACCACATCACAATAAAATGAAGTCCGAAAATCGGGTATAGGAACATAGAGCTAGCCAATTCCGCTTTTTTAGGTAATTAGTACTGATCACTAGGCTAAATTCAAGCAAAAAACTCAGCTTACAGTTCTGTAAACAGGCCAAAAATCGGAAAAATCTCACCAGCCTGCAACTAATTCAAAGAGTTCTGGGAGGAATATTCTCAGGTATAATGAAAATGGTGAAAGGCGGTGATGAAGATCTCATCTCCCCCACCTGGTGAAAGGCAACAAGCCATGGAAAAACCATTTGCGATGATCATCGAAGACGACCGGGATACTGTCGCTCTCTTCCGCCACGTGCTGGACTTTGCCGGATACAAAACCGAGATCATCCTACGGGGAGATAAGGCCATCGACCGGCTCAAAATCGCCATGCCAGACATTATCCTTCTGGATCTCAATCTGCCCGGTGTTTCAGGGATGGAGGTCCTCGATTTCATTCAGGCCGAGGAAAGACTATCCGAAACCCATGTGGTTGTGATCACCGGACATCCTGAACTGGCCCTTGGCATGAGTTCCCAAACTGATCTAGTGCTGCTAAAACCTGTCAGCGTGGACCAGCTCGCCAACTTGGTCCTCCGCCTGCGGCCGGTTGACCCTGATGCCCCTATCGAGCAGCCCCGCGATGCCCTCACCGGTCTCTACAGCCGCAGTTTCTTCCTCAGCCGGCTGGGATACTCAATTGAACGCGCCCGGCAGCTCAACGGTAGTATTTTCGGTATCATTTTCATGGATATTGACGATTTTTCATCCTACATAAAGAAGAAAAGGGGACGCTTTTGGAGATATCCTCCTCACTGAAACAGCAGATTTCCTCAACACCAGCATCCGTACCATCGATACCCTCTCCCGCTTCGACCAGGACCATTTCTTTATCCAGATAGAAGAGCTGACCACCAAAGACACCCTCATCAAAGTCGCTGAACGCATCCAGAAGAACTACACCGAAGCAATCCGGGCCAAACTTGGCATCTGGCCCTCGCTTTAGCGCCGGGCTGGTCTATTATGCAGAGGATTATCTCTGGCCCGAAGACATCATCACTGATGCCGATATCGCCCTACATTTTGCCAAGACAGGAAGATACCCGGCTGGTGGTCTTCAACCCGGCAACCCATGCAAGATATCGGGACCCGCAAAATTATGCCGCTATCCAACGGGTCGGCCTCTCCCCTAAAGACCCGACCAAACCCCGGGAAATATAAGCCTCTAGAATCAGGTCAAAAAAAAAGACTCTGCCGTGGCAGAGTCCTTTTTATTCTTTCTTAAAACCTGGTTATTTCTTTCTTCTCGAGACACCCATCATGGCCGCCCCGATAATGCCCATGAACAAACCAGCCACCTGGGCACCGATAGGTCAGAAAATTGATCCAGATATTTGGATTCCACCATCCCCAACACCAAGAACCAGGGCATAACAGCCCCAAACAAGACCAGGAGAAACCCGATCAGGATCAATCGTTTGGGGTGAGACATCTTAGTCATCCTTGTGCAGCCAACAGATCGTCTGGTGGCCCGGGGTCGGTTCGAACTTCCGGCGGCACCTCTACATCGCACAGGCCCTCGATCATCTTCGGGCAGCGCGGATTGTATCGGCAGCCCTCCGGGGGGTTCACCAGGCTGGGCGGTTCTCCGGGGGGCACCTCTTTGTAAATGCGGGCATTGGCCGCATCTGGCTCAGAGGTGGCCGTCAGCAAAGCCTCGGTGTAGGGATGCAGCGGGTCATTGAGAATTTCCTCAACAAACGCCTTCTCAGCGATCTTGCCGGCATACATCACGAAGATCCGCTCAGAGAAATACCGCACAGTTGAAAGGTCGTGGGTGATATAGATCACTGCCAGGTTGTGGGTTTCCTGCAGCTTTTCGAGCAGCTTCAGAATTTCAACACGCACAGAAGCATCCAGCATCGAAACCGGCTCATCGGCCACGATCAGCTTGGGTTCAAGGATCATGGCGCGGGCGATCACCACACGCTGCTGCTGTCCACCGCTGAGCATATGCGGGAACTTATCGATGAAATCTTCCACCGGGCTGAGGCGAACCTCTTCCATCACCATTCTGAACCCGCTCCAGCCGTTCCGCTTGTCTCTTGATCCCATTGATGATCAGCGGTTCTTCCAGGATTCGCTGGATGGACATAAAGGGCGGTAAGGCACCATAGGGGTCCTGCTGCACAAAACCGATCTTGGAACGGTATTCCAGCATACCCTTGCGGTCCATTTCAGTCAATCGATGCCATCAAAGATAATCTCACCCTTGATCGGGGTATTGATACCCAGGATCGTCTTCATCAAACTGGTCTTGCCGCAACCAGACTCGCCAACCACGGCGATTGCCTGACCTGCATCCAGCTCAAATGTAACATCATCCACCGCACGGACATAACCGGCATGGCCAAACCCAAACTCTGCGCAATTCAAACCATACGTGCAGGTCTTTGATCTGAAGTAATGTGCCTGTATCGGAGTATGAGACTTCTTCCGTCTGTAGTTCTACGTTTTCAGCCATGTTCGTCTCCTAATTTCCTTCGTACAGCCAGCATTTTACAATCCGGCGGTTGCCCATGTCAAAAGTGGGCGGATCCTGGTCGCATTTCTCAAAGCGCTTAGGACAGCGCGGCGCAAACCGGCAGCCTTCAGGGATACCGATCAGACTCGGCGGGTTTCCCGACGATGAATTCCAATTCCTGGTCGCCACGCAGCCGGGGCACACTGGCCATCAGCTTCTGAGCATAGGGATGCAGTGGTGCAGTGAAGAAGCTGTCTGCATCGCCCACCTCAACGATCTGTCCGGCATACATCACAGCCACACGGTCCGCCAGCTCACTGGAGGTGGCAATATCGTGGGTGATGAGATACGAAGCTGACCTCAAATTCCTTCTTGATCCGCTTTAGCAGATTGAAGATATTTGCCTGGGTGAGCACATCCAGGGCCGAAGTCGGCTCATCCAGGATCACCAGTTCTGGCAGGGTCACCAGGGACATGGCAATCGCCACACGCTGGCGCATACCGCCGCTCAGCTCAAATGCATAGCGGTGCAGGAAGTCAACCGAAACACCCACACGGGAGAACATATCCCGCGCCTGTGCCAGGGCTTCTTCCTTTTGATCCCGGCATGCACCATCATCGGCTCTGCCACCTGGTCACCAACGCGCAGCACCGGGTTGAGGGCATTCATGGCTGCCTGCGGCACCATCGACATCCGCACCCAGCGGATTTGCTTGCGGTATTCTTCATCGCTCAAACCCATCAGCTCGTCGCCGCCCAGGTAAACCTCACCAGAGTATTCAGCCACATTGCGGGGCAGCAATCGGAGCAACGCCTTGGCAAGAGATGTTTTGCCACAGCCCGATTCGCCCAGAACAACCACCGCTTCATTGCGGTTCAATTGAAAATCAACTCCATCAACCGCCTGGACGGTACCAACACCGGTACGGAAGTGCAGCTTCAGATTTTCGACATCTAATAGTGATTTGTTGTTCTCAGCCATATATTATAGACCTCTCAGTCTTGGATTGAAAATTCGGTCCAGGGAGTAACCGAGCATCGCGAAGGACAGACCGGTGATCATCAGCAAGACCGCAGGCTCAAGGATCCAATAGTAGTATCCATTGTAAAGCGCTGCATTGATCCAAGCATCGTTGATGATCTTTCCCCATGTGGGCAGCACCGGGTCACCAAGACCAAGCACCGCCAGTGAAGCTTCCAGGAACACAAAGGTAGGCACACCCAGCACCAAACCGGGGATCAACAACGGGATGATCCGGGGGATCAGGTAGCGGAAGATGATCCGGATATCGCTGGCGCCATAAGCTTTGGCCGCTTCAATATAAGTGGATTCTCTGATCTGCAGGAAGATCGCCCGGTAGGTTTTGATCGCGCCGCCAAAGATACTCAACACAATCGTCGCGCCCAGGATCGTCCAGATGCTCTTGGAGTAGAATGTGCCGATCATGATCAGGATCGAAAGGAACGGCAAGGTCAGGTTCACCTCGGTGATCCGCTGGATGATCCCATCCACCACACCGCCGTACCAGCCGCCAATCGCCGAAATGATCATCGTCAGTACGGAGATACCGCCAGAGGCAAGCAAGCCGAACAGCAATGCGATCGGGGCGCCCCACATCAGCGGGAGCATCAGGTCACGGCGCAGGTGGTCGGTGCCGGCCATGCCAAACACCTTACCGTAAGACACAAATTCGCCATTCACATCCCCTTCGTCACCGAAGAAGAGCACACTGACGTGCAGTTTGTATATGCCTTTTAACAGTACCGGGTTTTCCATATCCGGAGATTCAGGATCAGCAAACAGGCCAATGTCAGGCCTTAAGTCCGTTCACCCGCCGGGCTTAATTTCTCATCCTGAGAGATCCGGTAAGCTTCCTTATCCTTCAGGGCCATATCCGTCATCCGGATCTCGCGTCCGTCCGGCGTTTCCCAGACTCATCGAGGCAAAGGGGGCGTTCTCACCCTCTGTAAACTCTGATGTTAAGAAGACCGCCAATTCCTGCGGGAAATCATCCGCCTGAAAGTCGAAGGTATAGACATCAGGTTGATCTCCCTCTTGCCGGAAGATGAAAGCCCAAGTTCCTTGGTAACCACTCCGACATCCTCATTTTCAGAAGAGATCACAAACGTTTCCGGCAATTTCTTCTTCACTAAACCAATTGACCCAGTCCGGTCTTGCGTTTCTGGGAGTTGTATCCACAGATTCCCTCGCCGCCGCGCCAGAGGCGGATGGCCTCACTATAGGGGATTGTTGCCATCTGTGTAGATCAGCAAATGCGATCAGCAGAGAAGATGATCACCAATCCCACTACCGCCGATGGATATTGGCGAACTTCATCGAAAGTTCGTTGTATTCCTTTCATATCAGCTTCCCTCACCAATCTTTACACGGGGATCTACCAGTGCGTAGATAAAATCAAGCAAGAAAACCGTCATTGCCAACAGATAGGCAAAAATAATCGTGTTGCCCACAATCACAGGAGTATCGTAGCCCCGATCGCCTGGAAATAAGTCCTGCCCAGGCCAGGCCAGCTGAATACAGTTTCAGTGATGATCGCGCCAGTCCATAGGCGCGATGATCAGCAGGCTGAAATTGGTGATGATATTCGGCAGGGTCGGGCGAAGGATATAGCGTCTTTCAATTTCACGGTCGGTCAGGCCTTTGGCCTTGGCCATTTCCACGTAATCTTCAGTTGAATAGATCAGGAAGAAAGTCCGCCAGTTGTAGATGCTGATAAACAGCGAAGCGATTATCAAAGCTGAAGCTGGCAGGATCAGGTGCTTGGCCACATCCAGGAAATAACCCCATTTCGGGTATCGGCGGGCGGCGAGCTGACCATACCGCCAAACGGCATCACCCGCAAAATTGCGGCAAAGATCAGGATCAGGAAAAGACCGTAAAACCAAGATGGCGCTGAAGAAGTCGGCGACAACGCAATGATCACTTTGTCCCAAAAACTGCCGTACTGGCGAGAAAGCACCAGGGCGAAGAATAAACTTCCAAAGAATAATACCAAGTTGGAAGTCCCCATTAGCAATAAGTTGGCTGGGAGACGTTCGAGGATGATCATGCCGCACCTCGCTTGAACCTTCATCACTGGACATGTTGACTGCCCGCCCAAGGTCTAGCACCAGGGCATTTTCAAGTAATTGAAAGCGCGCAAGGCAAATGGCTTGTTCAGACCCGAGTCGCTCCTCTTCTAGAGCAACCATCTTTAGCCATCAGCTCATTGCGCTGTTCAGGCTCCAGCTCTTGAAAGCTGTGATCATGCTGAAGTGCTGACAGCGATGGTATCGCGGATATTGCCACGCATGATCTGATCCACATAACCGCCCATATTGGCGATCATGATCGTCAGGAACACACCAGTAGCCACGGTGAAAAAAAGCATTAACACACGTACACCGGTATAGCGGGCTACTCGTGAAAATGTGCTTGTCCCTTTCTTAGGTTTAATTTGCTCTTCAGCTTGAGGCTGAGCGGATTGTGCTTCAACACTCATAGCTACCTCCTACTCTTATGATAGATTTACCATTTTTCAGGAATAGGGGCAAGGTTCCGATGCGGTTGCATCTTCTGCCTTGCCCCTATTGTACTACAGGATCATATCGACAGTATCTCTTGAGGAACTGTATTACGTTCCCGGATTTTACTCGGAAACGAACTCGATAAGCTGCGATCGACGGGATACTACTGGGATTACGATCGAGACAACTTCCAGTTTGTTGGCGCCAGCTTGAAGCAGCCAGCGGTCGTTCAGCGCTCAGGGTTACGGTGAGTAGCCGATCCTTCAACCAGAACTCTGCTGCGCCTACTTCGACCAAATTGCTCTGGGGTCGAACAGCAGGTACTTCATCTCGTCGACCTCGGTCGGCCGGGTAGGGCTCGCCCTCGAAGGTCATGAAGACATCGAAGACAGCTTCCTCACCAATCGTGACACGGCCAGCACCGTCGACGGTCAATTTCAGCCACCATCGGGCTGGAGAACATCGCCCACTTGTCAGCTGGGTCTGTGAAGTTGGGGTTGCGGACCAGGGTGGCGCTCTTCTCTACCAGGAATACATCCTGGAGGATGAACGGGCCAACGCCGACCAGAAGTGGCCATATTCTTCATAGAAGGCCTTCAGGTTGGCGTATTTCAGGGCTGCTTCTTCAGCAGTCACGTACATGACCCATGGTCGGTTCGAAGGGGATGTAGTTCTCGGCGATAGCCTCGTCCAGCTTGGCAGCCAGGATCTCAAGGCTCGGGCCACCGATCCAGCTCATCCACTCGATCTCAAGGCATCGGCCTTGTCGGCAGAGTAGGCCAGTTCGAAGTTTGTCTCGCTCAGCCATGTTAGCAACAGCAACCATGCCCAGCTGGACTGACCATAACCGTATTCCGGCCAGAAGGCGGAGCGGAACGGAACAGCATTCGCTCTGCATCAGCATACCAGGTGTCGGAGTAGTATTCAATCACCAGCGGATCAGTGGAGACGATCTTCTGGCCCTTGAAGCTTACCAGGCCAGCTCAAGGAGGAAGCCTGCGAAGTGTCGTACAGCTCACTGCCGGCGCGGCCGGTGGCGATAGCCCATGATCATCGGCATTACGAAGTCGCCGATGGTCATCGGAGAACCATCGTGCCAGGTGATGTCCCAAATATGTCGGACGGGTAGTAGTAGACAACCTTGCGCGTTGGCGGAGGACAGTCGCGGGCAGCGAAGCTCAAACAGGCCAGCAACGTCAGCGGCCTGCAACGAACTCGAGGGCGTATGCGGCCAGTTCAGCTGCCGGATCGTCAGCGGCCAGAATGGCTTCCAGACGGATCTCCATCAGCGGGCGCAGGTCCTCTTCTTCTTCAGCTTCCGGATCTGCTTCAGGAACAGCCTGAGCAGCTTCCAGGGCGGCGGCAACGTCAGCGGTCTTGCCACTCTGTTCGCCGTAGGTGGCAGCAGCAGCCTCAACAAAGGCAACCACGCCAGCGGTGTCCAGGGTCAGCGAAGTCTACAGCGGCGGCAGCATCGGCCACAGCGGCTTGATTGCATCAACCATAGCCAGGTGGCTTTCCAGTCAGCAACGGTCAGGAAGGTTTCGCTTTCAACGTCCAAGTCTACCCATGCGTCATCCGGAGGAACGATTTCATCAGCGAAGTTGAGGGTCACCCAGTCGTAGGTCTGAACAACAGGCAAACCGGTCTTGACGGTCACTTCAGCGCTTCTCGAGGCGCTGCGGGAGGGAAACACCAGTGTAGGGGTTGTTGATCTGCATCATAGTCCTGGTCGGGATCTGCCAAACGGAGTCGTAGGTCCAGTTGGAGCCTGCGATCGGGTTGGCGGGATCAACGAACAGATCCGGCTCACCCATGCGGACGGTGCCGCCTTCCTCTCATCGAAGCGCATGGTAAGCGGGTACAGAGCATTGATGTCAACACCAGCGGAGAGG
The DNA here is from genome assembly GCA_963722735.1 of uncultured Chloroflexia bacterium. GTDB lineage: Bacteria > Chloroflexota > Anaerolineae > Anaerolineales > UBA11579 > UBA11579. Next base: position 317,979 of record CAVROH010000014.1, on the reverse strand, counting down.
TCGAAGGCAACCGCATTTCAGCCCGCCAGGGGCTTACAGCGACGGCCGTCGTCAACCCAGACACGCCAAGGAGTACTTCATGGCAATTTCAAGGGCTTCGCCGAACCATTCTTTGCGCTGTTCGGGGCTGGTGTACGTCTTGTTGGCCAGGTCATCGAACAACTGTGCTCTCAGCGTCTTCCATTTCTAAGCCTGCCACAGGGTGGTGAAACCATAGCCGCTGGACGGGGACAGGAAGAACTGGAAGTCGTCAGAGTCGTCACGGGAGATGGCGCCGGAGCCCCAGGCACCCGTGTACAGGTGGAACTGACCGTCATTGAGTCACCAAAGATCCCAGTGGCAGAAAGCTTCAGAAGAGGTACCGTACTGACGAGTAACGGTGAAGCCTACTTCTTCCAACCAGTACCGAAATGATGTCACCCATTGGCTTGCGGGTGCCGTCAGAGTCGGTCCGGATCAGGAAGATCAGTTCGACCGGTTCGCCTTCGAAGGTCCACTTTCCGTCGACCATCTCAGCGCCCATTGCCGGCATTTCTTCAGCCAGAACTGCTGTCAACTTTGTCACGATTCGGGGGCGTAAATTACCTCGTAAGGGCGGAACAGGTCGATGTAGCGGCCGTATTCCGGGAAACCAGCAACAAAGGGGAACCACTTCGGGATTGCCTGGCCGCCGTAGATTTCCTGGTTGATGTAATCACGGTCGACCAGCCAGTTCATCGCTTCGCGGATCTTCATGCTGCTGAACGGGTTCAGCTTGCCAGTGCCTTCAAAGGTCGGGTTGCCAGCCGGGTTGAAAGTGAGCTCGTAATACAGACCGTACTGGAACGAACTCTCAAGGCCAGCATCAGCGATCGCCTGGAAGTCCTGCGGGGTGGAAAGGTTGGAACCATAGATGTCAATGGCGCCAGCTTCAATCTGGGTCACGGCAGAGTCTGCGCTGACCACAGAGAGGGCAGAGCTGGTCCAATCCATGCACCAGTGCGGGCCGGGGCTTCCGGTTCGTCCGCGGGTTCATCTGCCGGTTCATCTGCAGGTTCATTGGCAGGTTCATTAGCAACTGGTTCATTCACTGGGGCTTCATTTCCGCCACAGGCAACGAGCAGCAGACTAAAGATCACCAACAAGCCTAATACTGCAAAAAGTTTCTTAGACATGTGTTCTTGCTCCTCCAAAAAGCAAATTTTCGAAATAGTTGTATTAACTGGAAACACAAATACTCGATATGCATCTCTATCGAGGCACCACCTCCTTCTCCATATAGATTTTCCTAAGGCTCATAAATTGAACCTTGATGGAATATATTATCATTAAATCACATTTCGTCAACACAAAAATTAATCTAGCGTTAACAGATACGATCATTTTCATCACAAACCTGCCAATTTCAATCAAATCAGGCATTTTCCTGCTTTTTGTCTCCAAAAAGGTTAATCTTCGGCCACAAACCGGTCAGCCAGTCCCACAGAAGCAATGCCCCGATATGCCGCCGGATAGTTACCCAATGGTCCACCGCCAGAGCCCGATCGAAGGCATCTGGTGGTTCAGAATGATAAGCCGCCTTATTCGCCAGTACCACCAGGCTCTTCACACCCACCGCGGTGTCTTCTCACAGATACTTGAACCGGCCGTGCTTCATCCGCATGATATCCAAGCTGGTCCGCCATCTTCAGCTGAGAATTCCAGCGGCGTCTGGGCAATCCCCTGCTCAATCCTAGCATCCGCCCCAGGAACAGCAACTGGCTGTACATCCGGGCAAACGCCTTCCCAATCGGCTGCTTTTTCAGCAGGAAGATATCCAGCCGCAGCCAGACCAGAAAACCCGACCACCGCCAGCCCCACCAGCCCCAACACCACCCACAGGCGTGATCTGCAAGCCAGACAACTGGCGGCCCTGTTCCTCAAAAACAATATCGCGCTCAATAATATTCGTCGTCAGCGGTGCAGCCATTTTCACGGTCCACGATGCCACCCGGCCAGCCGTCGGCTCAAAGGTCACCCAACCATACTCCGGGAAGTACACCTCCACCCATGAATGGGCCTGATCTGCCGTCACCACCAGATAATCATTCTCCTCATCATACGTGCCGCCTACATAGCCCACTGCCAGCCGGGACGGAATCCCCAACGCCCGGGTCAGCACCACCATCGTAGAGGCATAATAATCACAGTAACCGGTTTGGGTCTCAAACAGGAAATAATCGGCAATATCCAGGCTGGCCGGTTTGATGCGGGATATCCAGTGTATAGGGGAAAGTGCGCAGATATCTGCTCGATCGCCACCACCTTGTCATAAGCAGTGAACTCCCGATTGGTGATCTCGTACGCCAGATCGATCACCCGGTCCGGCACAGTGTCCGGCAGCGCCAGATAACGCTCTTCCATCCATTCCGGGATACACTTGGTCTGTATCCCGCAGCCCGTCTTCGGAATAAGCCGGCACCACCGAATACGCTTCGTAGCTCCGGCTGGTAACCGTGCCGCCAAACATATCATCAAACTCACGCAAGCCCTTGCCCTCGCGCCAGTCGAGACTATACTGGCGGTCCATTGCCGCCGGCTCCCCAACTGTGTGGATCTTGACCACCCCACCGCTGTACTCTCATAACGCACTTCCTGCCGGATCAAGCGTTGGTGGGTCGTTGTATTTGGTAATCGCCTCCTGCCCGGGCTGATAAACATAGATTCGGCCAGGGGTAGCCAGCCAGCCCTGAGAGGAATAGCGGTCATAGGTCAGAGAGCGGAAATAATAAGTCTGGTCAGACATCTCCACATCCTGCCCCTCGCCGGAGATCGGGTCCAGTTCTTCCACCCGCACGATCATCACCACTTCTTCTGAAAGCTCCGGCCCTGCCCCGATCAAGGTGATCGGTCGGCAGGCCGCCTACCCCCATCTGGATAAATTGTTCCTCTGCGGTCAGCCGGTCCTCATCCAATTCTCGTTAGCACATACGATCCCGCCATCCCCGGGCACAGGATTTACCTCGCATTCGGATTTCTCCCGGAGGTGAACTCATCCCAGCGTTCCTTCAGCGTTTCCAGATCGATCGAGGTGATCCCCGAAGAAACCACCACCAGCAGCACAGACAGCGCCAACGCCGATTGGATCGTATTCTTGCGGATCAGCTTCCTGAATCCAATCCCCTTCACCGCCAATTAGTTTCCCGATCCACTTGGGCAGAGAGGATCATCAGGGCAATGCTCATCCCCATCATCACCAGCACCACACTGGAAGAAGCATCTGCCTCGATCCGCGTCAAATGCCACCGCAAGAAACGCCGGGATGACCGCCTCAAGCGGCCGTCTGCGCCGCCACAGGCTCCAGACAGCCCAGACCACCGCCAGCCAGATGAACAACCCCCAGGCCGTAAGGTTGGCGACCAGATCCTTGCTCAAGTTAGGAAACCGCAGCAGCCAAATCACAAAGCGCTGCAGCATAATATAGAAGCTGTCTGTCAGCTCATATAAATATATGAAGAAAGTCCCAAGAAGAAGGCGGAACAAATTCCCCCTGGAAAGCGCTGAGAGAGCGTCAAAAACCGTCCCCCACCAGAAAGCCATATTCTGGAAGAACATGCCGATCTCATCCCACAGCCTGCCTACCACCACAGTCGTAAACAATAACCCACTGAAAAATGTCAGCAGCGCCGCTGTCCAGGTACGTTTCGCCAGCTTTAACAATCCCCAGCCAAATACCAGCCCGACCGCCATCAGCATCCAGACCAGATCAGGTTCCAGGCCGCGCACCACCTCCGATAAGCCCCAGCCCCATCGCATAGTGGATCAGGACCACCAAGGCAAGGTTAGCCAGCAGCAGCCAGCTAAACCCGCTTTGCCGGCGTGGCGTCCGTTCTTCCCGTTCGTGTGACCATTCTTACCGTTGAACATTACAGCTTGCTCCAGTCCAGGTCGCTGGCCGTGAATGAAGACGAACCGCTGCGCTGGGATTTTTGCCAGGCAAATACATCCCGCACCACCGGCTGCTGGTAGATCTCCGGGGAGATGCGGTAATGATTGATCCCCCAGGAGCGTAATTTCGCCAAAACCGGGTCAGGGGACTGTTCGCCTCCAAAGGCTACCGGATCCAGCAACAGCACCGTTACCCGGATATCGCGCTGCATCAGGCTCATCACTCGCGTTCAGCCAGTCCGGGTTCACGGAAGGTGTGATCACGATCGCACTGGTACTGCGGCCCATCGAGCGCTGGGTTTCTGCCAGCGTGGAAAAGATCGGCTTATCACCGCGGTCCACCGTCGCCAGTGAGCGCAGGATCTCCCAGCGCTGACCGGTGCCAGTTTGTGGCGGCAGCCAGATATGTTGTATCCCCGGCAGCCACCAATACCCACCGCCCGACCATTGCGCAGGCCGCGCTCGGCGATTGAAGCCGCCATGATGATCCCATATTCTTCTGTGGCTTCAGCATCCTTCCCCCACCTGCACAGCTGCATCCATATCCACAAACACCCACCAGTCGCTGGTCGGCATGCGGTCGAACATGCGCACATACAGGTCATCCAGCCGGGCAGAGGTCATCCAATGGATCGAATATAAGCTATCGCCGGGCACATATTCACGCACGCCAGAGGCGGTTACCGTCCGGCGGGGCGTTGCCACCTTCATCCCACCCTCACCGATCCGGTCACCGGTGGCGATTTCAATTGAAGGAAGCGGAATCACAGGAGGAACCACCAGCATCGTCTCCGTTCTGGCATACTTGATCTGCACCTTGAAGAGACCGAAGGGGTCGCCGGTTTCCAGGGTGGTCGGGCCCAGGGTGTAAAGCCCCCGTTTGACACATACACTCCCCTTGATCCAGCGGCGTACGCCCCTGCCGCCCACAAACCGGGCCGTATTCACCTGATAGCGCGGGAAATTGGAATAATCCACCAGCGCCACCCACAAAGCCGGGAAGCGCCCCTGGTTGGCGATCACAAACCGCTCCTGAAGCTGATCGCCCACTTTGGCCAGGTGGCTGCGGATCTCCCGCTCGAATTGCAAATTTCGCTTCAGGGAAAGCGCCCAAAAGAAAGCCAGCACCAGTGCCCCGCCCAACCCGATCATCAGGATGCCCCAAATCTTATGCGGCGCGCTGATCTGCATAAACACCAGCAGCCCAACAAACAAGCACCACCAGTCGGCTATTCAATTTCATCGTTACGGGAGTATGAAGCCTCTGCTTTCATAAAACGAGTATACCAGCGGACGCCAGAACTCACCTTAAGAAGGATTAAAGATATGGATATAAGCGGTAATATTTACGTATAATGATGTGCGGTTGCATTTCTTACGCAATCTCCTGAAAATTGCATCCGACCTCTTTCAAGTACAATGAGAGGGATAAATCACAGTAATCATTCAGATTACCACACTAACCAACCTGGAGGTAACTAGTGGCCATCGAAAGAAGCGAACTCAAACAGGTAACCGAAATCAGCACAGCAATTCTGGATGAAGTCGAAAAAGCGGTCATCGGCAAACGCCGCCCGCTGGAGCTGATCCTCGCCGCCATCCTCAGCGAAGGCCATATCCTCATCGAGGACCTCCCCGGGCTGGGCAAGACCCTCATCGCCCGCAGCCTGGCCACCGCCCTCGGACTGGATTTCAAACGCATCCAGTTCACCCCAGACCTGCTGCCCACCGATATCACCGGCGGCTACATCTACGACCGCTCCAACAGCGAGTTTGTCCTCCGCCAGGGGCCGATCTTTGCCAATATCATCCTCGCCGATGAGATCAACCGGGCCTCACCCAAGACCCAGTCTGCCCTGCTGGAAGCCATGCAGGAAGGCCAGGTGACCCTTGAAGGTGAGACCGCCAATCTGCCCGATCCCTTCATCGTCATTGCCACCCAGAACCCGATCGAATATGAAGGCACCTTCCCCCTGCCCGAAGCCCAGCTCGACCGCTTCATGGTCAAAGTGGAGATCGGCTACCCCACCCGCGCTGAGGAGATCGAGATCATCGACCGCCGCCATGTCCGCCAGGAGGATGAAGTTGAACTCAACCAGATCACCAACGCTGAAGAGTTGCTCAAGCTGCAGAAGATCATCGAGCGGGTCTATGTCGCCCCCGATATCGAAAAATACATCGTCAGCCTGGTGCAGGAAACCCGCAATAATAAGGAAGTCGCCGTTGGCGCCAGCCCGCGCGGCTCTCTCTCCCTGCTCAAACTTACCCGCACCTGGGCCGCCATGCAGGGCCGCGATCATGTTCTCCCCGACGATGTCAAGAAATTCGCCGTCCCCGCCCTGATCCACCGCCTGATCCTCAAACCCGATCTGTGGCTGGAACCTAAAGCCGCCAACAAGATCCTCATGGACCTGCTCAACACCGTCCCTGTGCCTGTACTGGATGAGAGCCTGGTAAAAGAGTGATCGGGATGCGATCAGCGAAAGTCCACACCAGATTTATGACCAGAGCCTGCTTGGTTCAGGCCCGGTATTTCATTATACCCCACCTTACTCTGAAGCCGGTTCCAGCTTAGAATACCCTGACTTCTGACCCTGAAATACTACTGACATCTGTCCCATATTGTCTAACAACGCTTGACACTTTGTAAACCTCACTTACAATCCATGCACCTGTTTTCACATGAAAAGCAAAAATATCCACTGGTCCTGGAGTAAACTGTACCGGAATAAGAGCAATCCAGTACTAGTCTTTTTTGTCTCTCTGTGAAAACCGATTCATCTCACTACATAGGAGGTAGTTAGAATCAATGAATTTCATGGAAATTTCTACATTTGAAAACGCCATGGTCTGGGCAGTATTCGGCACAGCGATCATCGCCCTGCTGTATGCGCTCTGGCTGGCCCGGCAGATCCTCGCCTACGATAAAGGCACCGAGGAAATGCAAAAGGTCTGGCGTGACATCAAGAAGGGTGCGAACACCTACTTGAGGACACAGCTCCGCACGGTTGCCATCATGATCGCAATCCTCACCGTGCTTATGTTCCTGAGTGTTTTCCTCGTTCGGCCTACACCCGAAGCCCAGCACATGTTCGGCGACAATGCCCGAATGATCATTGGCCTTGCAAGAGCTGGTGCTTTTTTTATGGGTTCCACCTTCTCTGCGATTGTCGGTTTTGTGGGCATGAACATGGCTGTCGAGGGCAATGTCCGCGTGGCATCTGCCTCCCGCGTCAGCTATAGTGAAGCCCTCAAGATCGCCTACCGCTCCGGCACGATCACCGGCATGCTCACCGATGGTCTCGGCCTGTTGGGCGGCACCCTGATCTTCATCATCTTCGGTGAAGCCTCCCCTGATGTCCTGCTCGGCTTCGGCTTTGGCGGCACCCTGCTGGCCCTCTTCATGCGGGTCGGTGGTGGTATCTACACCAAAGCTGCTGACGTTGGTGCAGACCTGGTCGGTAAAGTGGAAGCCGGCATGGAAGAAGACGATCCGCGCAACGCTGCTGTTATCGCCGACCTGGTTGGCGACAACGTCGGTGACTGCGCCGGTATGGCCGCTGATATCTTCGAAAGCTACGAAGTTACTGTGGTCTCCAGTCTGATCCTCGGTCTGGCCCTCAACGCCATCACCGGCCAACTGGTCTGGATCATCGTCCCGCTGCTGATCCGCGGCGTCGGCGTGATCTCCTCCATCATCGGCACCTACGCTGTTTCCCTGTGGAAGGACACAGATGCCGAAGAGGCCATGTTCAAAAGCTACGAGCTTTCCAGCGCCATCACGATCACATCCGCCTTCCTGATCTCCTACTACTACGCCGGAGACCTGCGGATGGGCGTGCTCAACGCCATCGGTGTTGCCCTGGCTGTGGTCTTCAACCCCCTGACCGCGTACGCCACCAGCTGGCAAAGCAAGCGTGTACAGCAAGTAGCCGCAGCATCACGTTTTGGTCCGGCCCTGGTGATCCTTGAAGGTTTGAGCCTCGGTTATCTCTCCAGTGTCTGGGCAGTGTCAGCCATCGTGGTTGCCCTGGCCGGCTCCATTCTGATCTACTCTGCTGCCCTGCCGGCAGCATTGCCTACCATCGTGCTGTATGCCGGCATCGCCATCGCCGTCATCGGCGGTATCTGGCAGGCTACCAAAAAGAAATCCTGGATGGATGGCCTGATCTTCGCCATGTGGACCCTGGTACTGGCTTTCTTCCTGTACAGCATGTCCCCGCTGGGCGCAGGCGATGTGCTCCCCGCATTCTTCGTGGACGGCAAGGTCACCTCAGAAACCCTCTTCACCTACATCCTCTTCGGCGTTTCCATGATCGGCGTGGGGATGCTCTCCCACACTGGCAACAACGTCAGCATGGATACTTTCGGCCCAATCGCCGACAATGCCAATGGCATCGGCGAGGTCGCCGGGATGGAACCGGAACAACGCAAGATCTTGACCGACCTGGACGCCGCCGGAAACACCACCAAAGCAATCACCAAAGGTGTTGCCATCGGCTCTGCCGTTGATCGCCACCCTCTCTCTTTACGGCGCTTTCTTCACCGATATCAAGCGTGTTTGGCCTGTTGAACTCCGCGGACCTTACGAGCCGGTCGTCAACCTGACCGACCCGACCGTATTCGTCGGCCTGCTGATCGGTGGGATGCTCCCGCTGCTCTTCGGTGGACTGATGATCAAAGCCGTCAACCGGGCCGCCTCACAGATGATGGCTGAAGTCCGCCGTCAGCTGCGCATCCCGGCCATCTGGGAAGGCAAGCAAACCCCGGATTACACCCGGGCTGTTGAGATCAGCACCAAAGCCTGCCCAATCGGAACTTGTGCCACTCGGTTCAATCGCCGTTCTCTCCCCCATCATCGTCGGTCTGCTGCTCAAAGAGCAGGCCCTCGGCGCCTTCCTGGCCGGGGTCATCGTCAGCGGGCAGCTGTTGGCCGTCTTCATGGCCAATGCCGGCGGCGCATGGGATAACGCCAAGAAATACATCGAAGATGGCAACTTTGGCGGCAAGGGTACTCCCCAGCATGATGCCGGTGTGGTTGGCGATATCGTCGGTGACCCGCTCAAGGACACTGCCGGCCCGGCCCTCAACCCGATCATCAAAGTGATGAACATGGTCGGCCTGATCATGGCCCCCATCGTGGTTGAATATTGCCGGTTTCTCCCCCCTGACCATCGGCATCGTTCTGGTCAGTGTAGTCATCGTTGCCTGGGCATACCGCCGCTCAGACCGTGAATTCGAACTGATCGAAGACGAAGCTGGTCTGGAAGCAATTCAAACCGAGAATAACCAGTATCCAGTTATCAGACTACAGTAGTAAGTTGCGGGGCTGAGAAATTCTCAGCCCCGCATTTTTTTTTCAAATATTTTCCGACTAATTATTAGGAAAGTCCACCAACCTTAGGACCTAGTATCCTACTGCACCCGTGACCATTGTATGATTGCAGCACTAAATCGCTTGCAACTTACTCCAGAATAAGGCATACTTTCATTATAGAAGGAGAAATCCGTATGGTCAGTATTTCACTTAGAGCTTATATCAACGAGATCAACGATATGGTCGATCAACATCAGATCGATGAAGCCATCGCCCATTGTCGGCACATCCTGAAAAAATACCCAAACATGTAGATACCTACCGCTTATTGGGTAAAGCCTATCTGGAAGAACAACGTTATGGAGACGCAGCAGATATTCTGCAGCGAGTTCTCTCCTCCGTGCCGGAAGATTTCATCGCCCAGGTGGGGATGAGCATCATCCGGGAAGATGAAGGCAACCTCGATTCAGCCATCTATCACATGGAACGCGCCTTTGAGACCCAGCCTTCAAACCACGCCATCCAGGGTGAACTTCGCCGCCTGAACGCCAAACGCGACGGGATTGAACTCACCCGCGTCCGCCTGACCCGCGGCGCCCTGGCGCGGATGTACGCTCACGGCCATCTTTACGATCAGGCCATTTCCGAACTTCTCGCCGCCCTGGCAGAAGACCCCAACCGCTTCGACCTGCAAAATCTGCTGGCCGAAATGTATTACAAGACCGATAAAAAAGTAGATGCTGCCGAGACCTGCACCAAAATCCTCGAAAAACTGCCCTACTGCATCAATGCCAACCAACTTCTCACCCAGATCCTTGAAGAAAGCGGGCGCCCCGAAGAAGCACAACGCTACCGACAGCGATGGGCTGCCCTGGACCCCTACGCTAAATTTGTTGGCAAAGAATTCTCCCTGATCGACACCGTACCGGACAACCGGGTCACTATCGACCATTTGGAATACGATCCCAGTGGTATTTATGAGGAAGGCGGTCAGCCTGCCTGGGCTTCCTCACTAGGACTCTCTATGGAAGACAACAGGCTCCGCAGATGAAGCTTGCCCGATTGGCTTGGACAATCCGCCGATCCCGATGACGCTTTCGGCAATATCCGCCCCACCGAAATGCTCTCCGCCAGTGATGATGACCCCCTCTTTGGCGATGAGCCGGGCATTACTGACGGCAACCGGATCGGGCTGATGCCCCAGGCAGAACAGAAGACGATCAAGCCGATGATTGGTTCTCCCGTCTTGATCAACCTGAAGATGATAAAAACCTCCTGAAAGCAGAACCCTCCACCTTCACTTTGATTCCGATCAAGGAAGAGGATAGCAACGACTGGCTCTCTGGTATGGATACCCCTGACGAGGAACCTGCAACGACAGGTAACAGCCTCTTCCCTGATGAGAGCGAAGGCGAAAATGCCGATGACTGGCTCGCCTCCCTGGATACCCCAGACGAAGAACCTGCACCGGCGGCAGCAGTCTCTTCTCTGACGAGAGTGAAGAAGAAGATGCCGATGACTGGCTCGCCTCCCTGGATACCCCAGACGAAGAACCCGCCCCGGCTAGCGGCATCCCTTCGCCGATGACAGCCAGGAGGACGATGCCGATGACTGGCTCGCCTCCCTGATACACCCGACGAAGAACCTACACCGACAGGAGAGTCTCTTCCCTGACGAGAGCGAAGAAGATGACGACGACGATGGCTGGCTTGCCTCCCTGAAAGAAAAAGCCGCCGATACCCTTCCCACTCCGGAGGAAGCGCCCGCTGCAAACCCAGAATCCGGACTCCCTGACTTCCTCAAAGATGCCGGTTGGGGGCAGGGAACCGGTGACAGTGGACGAATCTGCACCGCTCGAACTGGACAGCGAAGAAGAACTTGCCCAAGCGGAGATCCCAGATTGGATCAAGGGGATGGCGCCCATTGAGGACCAGGCTGAAGAACTGGATGAAGATCCCAACGCCGATGCTGATCCTGAGTGGATGAAATCTCTGAATGCGCCTGCCAGCAGCCCGACCGATTGGATGACAGAACTGGATAACGATGAGGAAGAGCCGCAGCCCAACGACAACTGCTGAAGCGGTAACTCCTGGGCAGACTCTTGAAGCCGACGACATGGACATGGCCTGGCTGGAAAACTTGGCCGCCAAACAGGGAATCCCAGACGATGAAATGACCACCTCTGCCGAACAGCGTGCTGAGGTGACCGAGGCGGATGCGCCTGCGATCGAGTTGCCTGAGGATCTTGAACTACCCGAAACCCTTAAGGAACAACCAACCCCCGAAAGACCTTCTGGGGATACCGACTGGCTCAAGCAGATCGGGCTTGCCGACTCTGAAGATCATCTAGATCAACCGGATGATGAGGTTGGCGATTCCACTGCTGCCTGGCTGGATGCGATCCAGGAGGAAGGTTCCGGCAAACCCGATACTGGTAGTGACGACACTGTCGCCCGTTTCCTGGCTGCCAAACAGGGCATCGGGGACCAGCCGTCTGCTTACTCCCTGGATGATGAACAACCTGAAGAAGACTGGCTGGCAGAAGCCATCCAGCAGCCCCACAAACCCGCTATCAATGAAGATGAGGACAAGATCAGCACCGACTGGCTCAAAGCGATTGGCCAGGAGGCTGCGGAAGAGGCCGCAGAACAAGCCGGTGAAACCCCTGAGAACGAACCGTCAGGCGGGTTATCCCCCGTGGACGAGGAGGAAGATGACCTCGACATGGACTGGCTCTCCCAGATCGGTGACGAAGCCGCCGCAGAAGCTGCGGAAGAACCTCTGGCTGTAATCCCGGGCGAAGAAACCGCCGACGATGACTGGCTGACCGAACTGGATGCCCCTGTTGAAGAAGCCCCCGTCTCCCCTGTGGATGAGGAGGGCGATGACCTCGACATGGACTGGCTCTCCCAGATCGGTGACGAAGCCGCCGCAGAAGCAACAGGTAAGCCATATACCCCACCCACAATTAAACTGGACGAGAATGATGACTGGGCCACAGACCTGGACGCCCCCAAAGAAGAGTCGCTCAGCTCCCCAGTGGATGAAGAGGGCGATGATCTGGATATGGACTGGCTCTCCCAGATTGGTGACGAAGCCGCGGAAGAAGCTGCAGAAGAACCGTTGCCCGAAACACCAGCGCCAACTGAAGAAACAAATCAACAAGATTCAGCTCCGATCGAAACCAACCACGAACCTGTCGAGGAATCTGCCAATGATGCCTGGTTATCCACTTTGGAAACCCTTCAGGAATCACAATCTGGTGCTACTGATTGGCTCGCTAATCTGAAGGCCAAAGAAGCGGCCGAGGCTGCTGCCGCAGACCCTCTGACCGGTCTTAGCCCAGACGAAACAGAAGCACCTTCTGGCCCCATAGACGAAGACGATGATGACTTTGATATGGATTGGCTCGACGAGATCTCTGAGCAGGCCTCGCAGGAAGCGGTCGGGGAAGAAACGCCTAAACCAATTTCTCCCGTGGATGCAGAAGAGGATGATTTTGATATGGACTGGCTCGATGAGATCAGCGAAGAAGCCGCAGCAGAAGCTGCCACCGAAGCCGCTGAAGAACCGGATGCAGGACAACCACCTGCACAGGAAGACATCCCTGCCCTCCCGGTGGATGGAGCCGAAGACGATTTTGATGAAGATTGGCTCGACTCCATTGGAGAAGAAACCGCTCAGGAAACCGCTGCGCCGGTTGAAGAGATCGAAACCTCATTCGAAAAACCCGCACCTGTTGAAGAATTCCCAGATGAAGGCGTAGAGGAACCGGAAAAAGACGACTGGTTCGACAAGCTCGAAGCTGAAGATGAGCTTGAGCACGGCGAAGCCATCTCCGACACCGATGCCTGGCTGTTGAGCATGGGCGAGGACACCAACCCTCCCCAGGAGGAACAGATCGAACCGGTCGCCGATTCGGATGAATGGCTCTCCTCACTCGGTATCCAACCGGATGAAGATGAGCACCAGCCTGAACCTGCCCCGCAATTCGAAGCCGAGTCTGAAATCTCCCTGGAACCGCCAGCAGCTGCCGGCGAATCAATTCAGCCCACCCACGCAGAAGAATGGAAGCCCGAAAGCGCCATTCAGCCTGAGACCACCGCACCGGAACCCAAGCCAGACCCGCTGACAGGTCAGTTGGCTGCCGCCCGCCAGGCAATACAGGAGAACGATCTGGATACTGCCCTCAAAGGCTTTGGGGCGATCATCAAGAAGGGCAAGTTCATCGAAGAGATCATCGAAGATCTCAACCAGGCGCTTATCCGCCATCCGATCAACGCCAAACTCTGGCAGGCTCTCGGGGACGCATATCTCCGGATGGACAATCTTCAGGATGCCCTGGATGCCTACTCCAAGGCTGAAGATATGCTCCGCTAGGAGATTCAGGTTCATAAAGAATCAGGAAGGATCGTCTCAACAGCGGTCCTTCTTTTTTATTAAACCCCAAGACTCAGGTATAATTGGCGGTTGGAATTAGACAGCTATCAAAATATTTATCATTTATCCCGGAGGATAACAATGGAACAAACACTCGTATTTATAAAACCCGATGGCGTACAGCGCGGCTTGATTGGCGAGGTCATCGCCCGGCTGGAAAAACGCGGCCTCAAACTGGTTGCCGCCAAATTCATGGACGTCTCCGAAGAGTTTGCCGGGGAGCACTATGCCATCCACCAAGGTAAGCCTTTCTACAACAGCCTGATCGACTACATCACCTCAGCCCCGGTGATGGCTATGGTCTGGGAAGGCAAAGGCGCTGTGGAAGCCGTCCGCCAGACGATGGGCGCTACCCGCCCCACCGATGGGCAGCCAGGCTCCATCCGCCAGGATTTTGGCCTCGAGATCGGCCGCAACCTGACCCACGCATCCGACTCAGTTGAGAACGCCAAAAAGGAAATCGAACTCTGGTTCAAGACCGGGGAGATTGTCTCCTGGAAGCGCGCCCTGGACGAATGGATCTTCGAATAAGCCAAATAAGACCATCGTCTTGATGATCTAAGCGCTAAATAAGGAGCCGGAGAATATCCGGCTCCTTCAGCATTTGGGTTCTTCTGGGGCTATTGCAGATGCAGCACAATCTTTCCCTCAGACCAGAGCTGCTCCAGATTGTAATAGGTACGCTGCAGCGGGGAAAACAGGTGCAGGATCACATCCCCAAAATCTGCCAGCATCCAGCCATCCATCTCCGTGCCTTCCACCCGCGTTTTCAGATTGTGCTTCTCACGCACTTCATCCATCGCCGCATGGATCAATGCCTTCAACATCCGGTTGCTGGTACCGGTACAAATTACAAAATAATCAGTAAACGGGGTCACACCTTGAAGGTCTATCAATAAGATGTCTTCCCCCTTTTTCTCTTCCAGAGCATCAACAATCGTTCTTGCTACTACCAATCCGTCCAAATTAACCTCTTCTTACTCATCAATGATTTTTCCTGTGTAGATTTTACTATAAACTGCCCCATCAGGGCCAAGATCACTACGAAACAGAGTCACATTCTCTATCCTCGCCGCACCTAAAAATCCGATCCTATGATTACGGAGCTGATCGCTGGCCTTCCTGATCTGTTTGGGAGAAGCATTCCGAGAGACTCGCCCAAAGGTCAGATGCGGGCTGAATTCTCGTTGATCGGGCGCATACCCCAATCTGGCTGATTCGATATCGATCCGCCGCTGCAAATTGATCAACTCATCCGGCGATTCAACACCCACCCACAACACTCGTGGCCGGGCAGTATTCGGGAATACGCCAAATCCCCCCACACTAATCTCAAAGATGCGGTGCTGTGCTGCCTCGGTTCGCACTATCGCCTCGATCATCGGGATATTATTCTCAGAGACATCCCCAAGGAACTTCAGCGTCAGGTGGATATTCTGCACAGGCACCCAGCGGACTGGCAGGCCACCCAGCAGGTCCTGAAGTTGCTCCGATGCTCTTCTCAAGCGCTGCATTCAGGCTGTCAGGCAGGTCAATAGCAATAAAAGATCGAATTACCGACATTTACCATCACTCCAATTTTTGCAATTAGGGCGCTCTGGGTTAATACACAAGTTCCGTCCGGTTGCTTCTCACAGACGGCCTCTAACTCACAATAGCACAATCCAAATCAAAAGGCAAGCACGAATCCCGTCGTTTGGATCTGGCTAGTCCCCATCCAGCAGGCGGCGGTAATCCGCTTCTGTATCTACATCCAGGCCATCGCGTGGCTCATGCCAGGGGACCATCAGCTTCCCAAATCTGGCAAAAACCTGACGCCCGCCGGCATCACCTTCCAGAGAAAGCAGCGCCGGGAAGGTCACCCGGTCGAACAGCACCGGATTGCCGCGACTTTCGTCGATCAACGGAGCCACCACCGGTTTTTCCGTCCCGGCATACGCTTCCAACAGCGCGGCAATCAGGGTCACCGGAATCTGGGGCTGATCTGAGAGCAGGAACATCGCACCTGAGACCCGCTGCCACTCCGGCTGGGAGAGCACCTCCACCGCCGAACGCACCGAACCTCCCTGCCCCTGCGCCCAATCCGGGTTATGCACCATCGCTACCGGCAGCCCCTCCAGCACTTGAGTGACCTCCTGCTGGTACGCCCCGGTCACCACTAACACCGGCGAGAGGCCAGCTTCCAGGGCAGTTTCTGCGCAAGCCCGCACGAACGGCTTTCCCTGCCAGTCCAGCAACTGCTTGGGGCGTCCCAGACGCGCCGATCCCCCAGCGGCCAGCACTACCCCGGCCACCTGACGGTAAACCGCGGCAACCTCATCCCCTTCATGCGGCAAGCTGCTCGCCAACACGGCATCAAATCCCGGCAGCAGCAACCTTCCCAGACGTTTGGTTTGTCCAGCTAGTTCCGGGGAATTCACCTGGGTCAGATTTACCACCCGCCGAGCGCCATCAGGAATATTTTTAAGCCGCCCTCCGCCGCCGCCAGCACCTGCGCCAGCCCCTCCACGCAGACCGGCGCGCCTACGGGATCCCCGACAATCGGGAGAAGATCTCCGGTCTGTGGACATGATCTGTATCCAATGGTTTGCCCAAGCCGCTCACACCGGCGCACACCACCACCTGATTAACCCACTCAGGGATCGCCGGCTCATGCGCTGCAGGAGCTTTCAGCGGCAGCCGCCTGGAACCGTCCGCCTCCACCAGCAGCGGTGCAGACAATTCTCTCGCTACCTCTTCCAATGCTTTCAATACCGGGAAAGTCAGGCCGCCTGTGCGCTGGTCCTCGCCTTCCGGGCCAGTGACCAGCGCCAGACCGGTAAAATTTGCCCAATTAATTGCTTTTAGGTCAGCCTCTTCATTAATCACATGATGATGGTCCGCCCAGGTTATCTGTCCGACCCCCAGATGGGTACTCGCCGTAACGATCACACGTTCAATACCGGCATCCAGCGCTTGACGGGCTAAGCGGAACATTGAGGTGGACTTTCCCCCCGCCCCGACAAATGCCAGCCGTGACTCTGCCGAGACCGGCAGTGCCTCAACCAGTCGCATAGATCCTGCTCCGGATGGCATCCTGGCTAAGAATCGCTTCCAGCACCCCGCCGCCGATCGACAGGGCTTTATCCGAGACCATGAAGGCATATTTGGGATCGTTTCGCGGGTCCAGGTCTCCGATCTTCATGCCAGCCTGACCTCGATCCCGTCGGGATCAGGCCGCGCAGGCGCCGTCGAAGGGGCCAGCAGTTTCTCACCTCCCACGCTGGCGATCAACTCGCCCTCTTGGATCAGATCTCCGATTTGCCTATGCGCAGCTAAAATCCCACCGGCAGGCGCACGCAGCACACGTTCACCACGCTTCCCATCCACTGCCTCGGGTAGCCGCGTATCGGGGATTGCCTGGCCTTCCCAGATCACTCGGCCCAGAGTATGCCCGCGCATCGTTTCAATGACCGCATGGCAATCCTTCCCGGCAGTGAACCCCGGTCCCAGTCCGATCACCAGCGGGGCAAGTTCCATCCCCACCTCCGGCGGACGCTTGCGCATCCGGGCATCCACCACCACCAGCGGGTCAAATTCCGTCAGGTGCCCCAGGTCCGCATCGACCAGTACCGCCACCTCTCCCTGCTCGAGGATTTCCTCCACATCCCCCAAAATCAACCGCCAGCCTCCCGGTGATCTCTTCCACCTCTATTTCTCCACTGAATACCGCCTCGGCAAACGAGACCATCCGCCGCACCACCAGCGGGTAGGCCAGTTCGGTCACCAGCACGGCAAAACCCGGAGCGGTGCAGCCTTGCCGCCACGCCGCTGGCCAGGTCGCCGCCCCCCCGGATCAAAATCCGGTTATTCTTCTTCACCTAAAAATCCCAATACGATCGGGTTGACTTCATCGGCCTGCCGGTAATGGGGATATGCCCGGCGCCATGCGATCGGGTGAAATTCGATCTGCGGCACCAGGCTGCACAACACCTTGCTGAATTTGAACGGCACGGTCCGGTCATCCTCCCCCCACACCAGGAGCACGGGCAGATCTTCCATTTCCCCAAGCTGCCGGTAGATCTCTGTCCTGTTCCGGCCGCGCCGCTGCGGATCGTGGACAGGATCGCCCGCCGGAATCCCTTGATCTCCATCTGGGGCAGGTAGCGGTCGACCACCAGTTTCACTTCCGGCGGATCAAAGATCGAATTGCCCATGATCTGCTCAAACCGCTTCTCAGAGAGCAAGCTCAAGAACAGCTCGCCCACACCCGGCAGCAGGATCAGCGCATGCATCGCTGGCAGATCCAGCGGGAAGCCTGCCGGATCGAACAATCCCAGCTTCTTCCAGCCGCTCCCGGTGCTGAACAGCGAAATTGGCCGCCACCACGCCCCCCATCGAAATGCCAAACACCGCCCGGCATTTTGCGATCTCCAGCGCATCCAGCAGGTCTGCCAGCTGGCGGGTGAACAGGTCCAGATCATACTCAACATGCGGCCGGTCGGAATAGCCGCGCCCGAACATATCATAGCGCAGCACCCGGTAACCGGCCTTTAACCAGGCTTCAAATGTCGGATCCCAGATGAAATAGGGCACCGAGAATCCGTGGAGCAACGCTACCACCGGCCCGTCTTCCAGGACCGGCCATCTCGTAATGGGTAATCCCGTCCGGCAGGGTAATAAAACTTCCCCCCACCTCCTGCCGCAGCGCCGGGGTCAGCGATTGGGTCTCCCCTCGCATCGGAAATTCAAAAGGCATTGCGCCCTAGATCTTTCCCAAAGCCCGCAGCACCCGCTCCGGCGTCAGCGGAAACTCGTCCACCCACACGCCAGTGGCCTGATGGAATGCGGCCGTGATCGCCGGGGCCAGCGGGATATACGGCATCTCGGCCATCCCGCGAGCGCCAAACGGGCCCTTCTTGTCGGCATATTCCAGGATCAGGGAATCCACCTTCTCCGGGATATCCAAAATCGTCGGGATCAGATAAGTGGAGAGTTTATCGGTGAGGATATGCCATCCTTCTGGATGAAGTTCTCCATCATCACATAGCCGCCGGCCTGCACGACTGCCCCCTCGATTTGACCCTCGACCTGCTGGGGGTTGAGCGCCTTGCCAACATCGTCGGCACATACACACCCGCAGGAGCCGCACCTCACCAGTCTCGGTATCCACCTCCAGCTCAACCACTTGAGCCACATATCCGTAAGCCACGTTCGGATTTTCGCTCTTGCCGGTGCCGTGTTCCAGCGGTGTGGTCGCCGTCGGTACATACTTGAATTCGGCGATTGCCGGACGTTCTTCATCCCGCCACTTCGTCAGGGCCAATTTGGCCGCCCCGATGATCGCATTCCCGGCCATATAGGTCATCCGGGAGGCAGACGTGCTCCCCGAGTCCCCGGTGATGGCTGTATCGGCCACCGCCAGCTCGACGATCTCCAGCGGCACGCCCAGTGCCTCAGCAGCGATCTGGCGATAAAGGGTGTGCGCCCCCTGCCCGACATCCGACCCGGCTTGATGCACGACCACCCGTTCGATCTCGGTCTTGCCATGCAGTTCAACAGTCGTCCAGTTGCGCTCCGGGAAGCCGTAGGAGAAGCCGACATTCTTATACCCGCAGCCAAACCCGGTGCCGCTCTTAAGGTGCACCTCAGACGGCTGTGGAAGCTCAGAATGTACCCACTTACCACCTTGCTTCGTCCATCCACCGGCAGCCGCGCACTCTTCGATCACCTGATCCATCGTCACCGGTGAAGGCAGCGGAGACTGGGTATGCCCATCGACCCCATCGGTGATCACATTCTTCATGCGGATCTCCACCGGGTCCATCCCCAACTTCTCCGCCAGTTTGTTGATCTGCGACTCGGCCGCAAAAGCGCCCTGCGGTCCTCCGAATCCTCTGAAATGCGCCGCCGGGGATATTGTTGGTATAGATCGCGCAAGCATCCACATAAACATTTTCGATTGCATACGGCCCGGAGACAGCGATCACCGCGTTCCCTAACACTTTGTTGGAAGTGTAGTTATACGCGCCGGCATCCGCCAGGACTTCGGCTTTGGCCGCCACGATCCGCCCGTCTTTGGTGGCGCCCCATTTGGCCCGGATCAGATACGGGTGGCGTTTGTGATGCCCGATGATCGATTCCTGCCGTGACCAAACGATCTTGATCGGGCGTTTGATCCCGCGTTCTCCCAAGCGCAATAATGCCAGCGCCATCACCAGTTGAATGGAGATATCCTCCCGCCCGCCGAAAGCCCCGCCGATCGCCGGGTGAATGATACGGATCTTCTCAATTGGCAAATCCAGCGCATGGGCGATCATCGCCGCCTCTTCATGCGCCCACTGGCCGGCACACGCCACCGTGATGCGGTCTTCCTCATCCCAATAAACCAGCCCGGCCTCCGGCGCCAGATAAGCATGCTCCTGGGCCGGGGTATGGTATTCGCCCTCCACGATCACATCCGCCTGCTTGCAATCCCGCCTCCACATCCCCCTTACGGATCTCATAGCAGTAATAGGCATTGCTTTCCTCATCCGGGTGGATCAGGGGAGTCTCCGGCTGGCGGGCAACTTCCACATCGGTGATCACCGGCAGGTCTTCAAAATCGATCTCGATCAGCTTGCAGGCCTTCTCAGCGATCTCGACGGTCTCCGCCACCACCACCGCTACCTGGTCAGCCGTGAAACGCACCCGGTCGGTGAACGGCTTGGCCGCTCCCGGCCCGCAAAGCACCGGCTGGTCCTTCTTGGTCAGCCCATACTCATTGACCGGCACATCTGCGGCGGTGAATACGCCAATAACGCCTTCCAGTGCCTCGGCCTTGCTGGTATCGATCGCTTTAACGATCGCATGCGGCCGCCCGGCAAACAGGATCTTCATGTGGGCCTGGTTTTCCATGTTCAGGTCGCCGGGATATTCGGTCTTCCCTGTGACCTTGCCTTCTGCGTCCACTCGTGGTGACAGATTTTCCGATCGCTCGCATGGATACTCCTAGAATTATTACTTATTTCTCGCTAACAGCCGCGCCTGCTCCTTGCGGAAGATGCGTTGGAGCACCGCTACACCACTGGCATAGGTCGGGTCCATTCCGAAGTAGGACAGGCTGGCCGCCCCCAGGTTCATCCCCTTGCTCAAGGGCTTATCAGAGGCATAATGCAGCATCCCCAGGTCGAAGGGTAGCTCGTACAGGTTAACCACCTCGTTCACTGGGTGGCGCAGCGGCCGCACCATCTCATAGATCGCTGAGAGATACGGGCCAGCCTCCATCTCAATATCCGTGTAGCCCTCGCGGTAAAACACATCCATGTAATCATGATTCTGCAGGAAGGTCCCCGGCACGGTCACTGCCTTCTGGTTATCCAGGGCAGTGCCGAATACCAGATGCGGGCTGACATCCTGCCCCCTGAAACAATTGGCAAACAAATAGGTATTCAGTCGACTGGCCGTCATAGACTACATTGGGGATCATGACATCCCCCACCACCCCATTCAGGGTCGCCGCTTTGCCAATGATGTAAATCCCCAGCACGCTGCCTACATTGTCGGCGATCTCGGTCAGCACCTGGTAGGCCGCCAATCCCAAAGGGTAGTCGATATTGATGATCACCGCATTGCTGTCCTTCAGCGCCGGAAGGTAATCCTCCCGCAGCCGCGGATCGATCTGGTTCACTGCCAGCGCGGCGATCGGGATCACCTGGGTCTCCAGATCAAAATTATGTTCCCCCGTCACCCGCTTTATGTCACAGGCTGCCTCCACATCCGCCCGTGCTTTGAGAAGCTGCTCCCCAGTGGGGAACCGGAAGATTTCTTCAGTAGATAATAAAGGAAATTCTCACGCGGCGCACGCACCACCTCCGCCTGGATCTTCTCCCACTCTTCCTTCAATGCCGCATCATCCGAATCCTGCAAAAAGGCCAGCAGTTCTTTCTCTTTGGTAGCGCAAATCCTGTCACCAGATTGATGATGCTGTGGGCATTGGAGGAAACAAAATACACCGGGCGGTTTTCCGAGCTGCGGGCTGATTTCGGCGATCTGCACCCACCAGCGGTGGATCGCCCGTCGGTATTCGCTGAGTGAGCCATCTAGCAGCCGGATGTGGATATCAGCTCGTCTGGGAAGCGATTTTCTCCAGCACGTACTCGAACTCATCTCCCCAGATCGAGACCAGCCGGTTCATATCCTCCAGATCCAGCCCCAGCAGGGTCGAGAGGTCCGCTAGGCGCACCGGATCATTGGACAGGTTGGCAAAGGTAAACCCATCCGGCAGACGCTGCAGCAGCCGGTTTAGCTTATTCCACTCGATTTGGTACGCGGTCAGGATCGGCACAAGATCGTCGATATCGGAGCGACTGGTGATCAAACACCCCATTGTATCCCGCCCATCAAAATAGCAGCGGCGGCGGCGGGCCGGGGCGCGCACCTCTTCCCAGCTCGTCGATCTTTCGATGCCAAACTCCAAAAAGGTCTCGAAGCTCTGTCCCAGGACCACCTTTTGGACATCACTGATCACCGGCGGCAGGCGCAGCACACTGTACACAAAGGCCGACATATCCACTACCTTGGAGCGGGCCAATGGGTGCAGCAACGATTTCATCGCCGCATGGGCTTCCTCCAGGCTGCGCACGCGCACCTCTGTAGAGGCTCGCAGCAGTGAATAAGTGGTACGGACAAACAGTTCGATCTCTTCTGAGGCGACTTCCGGGACAGTTCGTTCCATCTTTTCCTTTGAGGATTAATCGTAATCCGGTTTGATCAGTTTACGTTTCTTTTTAACGCGTCTTGGCGGAGACTCCAGGGACTGCAAAGTCTTATCCGAAGAAGTTCCATAAATGAGCGCATTGATCAGCGCAAACATGCCAAACAAGACCAGGGCAATGATGAATGTGAACACCAGCATCGCCGGCCAGTTATTCACCGGCCCCAGATCGGCACCTCCACCGGCGGAGCCAGCAGCTGCTCGATGATCACAATATTGTTGGCGGCAAAGTAAAACAGCAATTGTTCGGCAAGCGCAAAAGATAGGATCGGAATCCCGATGATCATGAACAGACCAATCCCCCGCCAGACTGGATGAGGTTCGTGAGAACGTTCTTTTTTATCAGAAACATAACGGGCCATCGCTTATCTCCTTTTGGCGGCATCTTCCACCGCCTCGATGATCTTGTAATACCCGGTACAACGGCAAAGATTCCCGGTCAGCGCCTGGGTGATCTGCTCCCGGCTCGGTTCGGGGATTTCTTCCAGTAATTTAGCCGCCGACATCAGAAAGCCCGGCGTACAATACCCGCACTGCACTGCCGCATCCTCAATGAAGGTCTGCTGCACAGGGTGTAATTGATCCCCCTGCTTCAACCCTTCCACCGTCACGATCTCAGCGCCATGCGCCCGCGGAGCCGGCACCAGACAACTCATCACCGCCGCCCCATCCAGATAGACAGTGCAAGCGCCGCATTCGCCCTCAGCACAGCCTTCCTTCGTTCCGGTCAGCAGCGCATCTTCACGCAGCAGGTCCAGCAGAGTTTTCTCATGACCACTGGTGAAGCTGTAAGCCTTGCCATTGATCACCGTCTCGATCGGCTGTTTCTGCCCATTGAATTCCACTGGGGACGCCAGGAGGATCCACCCCGCATGGAGGACAGCATCGGCGGCTGAACGGGGTAGCTCTCGGCTTGGCTGCCTTCCGCCAGTCGGGTCAGCATCCGGCGGGCGATCACCCCAACCATATAGCGGCGGTAAGCGGCCGTCCCACGGATATCATCGATCGGCTTTGCCGCCGCAACCGCCAACTGGGCAGCCTGCTCGATCACCTCGGGGGCGAGCTTCTTACCGGGCAGGAACGCCTCCGCCTCACCGGCATGGATGATCGTCGGTGCTACCGCGCCCAGGGTGATCACTGCCTGAGAGACAGTTTCTTCCTCGAAGGTCAGCACCGCCGCCAGGTTGAGCACCGAGATCGCCTGTGCCTTGCGCAGCCCGACCTTGTAGAACATCCCGCGCTGGTTCTTCTTCATTGCCGGGAAGATGATCTCTACCAGCATCTCGTCCGGCTGCAGGTTATTCTTGCGCACGCCGGTAATGAATTCGGAAAGCGGTACCTGCGCGTTCCGGCCGCAGACTCCAGCCGTACTTTTGCCCCCAATGCCATCAGCGGCGTGATTGTATCATTGGCCGGTGAAGCCGTGATCAGGTTCCCGGCCACCGTCCCCCGGTTGCGGATCTGCGGTGCGCCGACTTCCCAACTGGCCTGGGCCAGCGGCAACGCCTGTTCAACCACCAGCTTGGATGCCGCCACTAATTATGCGTCACCAGCGCCCCCAGGTGGACCTGCCCCTCTTCATCAAGCTCGATCGTATCCAGCCCGGGGATGCGGGTGATATCGATCAGGTCGGTCACACCGGGGCGCAGACCGGCCTCCATCTCCAGGATCAGGTCTGTCCCCCCGGAAATGATCCGGGCGCTTTCCCGTTTCTCGGCCAGGACTTCCAGGGCCTGCTCCAGACTGTTAGGTTGATAGTAATTTTTCCACATACCGTTTTGCTCTCTTTTCAGTGCACCGGAGTCAATTCCGGTTTCTCTGTTAAAATTCTACCCTGTTCCCCTCGAAACGCAAATTACTTCTCTAT
Source organism: uncultured Chloroflexia bacterium (assembly GCA_963722735.1). Taxonomy (GTDB): domain Bacteria; phylum Chloroflexota; class Anaerolineae; order Anaerolineales; family UBA11579; genus UBA11579. Next base: position 293,715 of record CAVROH010000014.1, on the reverse strand, counting down.
CGTGCGGCTATTTCGCCATCTGGCGTCCGTCGCCGCCATGCCGCAGCATGGTGATCTGGGCCATAATGCTCAGTGCGATCTCTTCCGGTGTTTCGCCCTGCAGTTCCAATCCAACTGGCGAATAGATCGAGGCGATGGTCTCCGGACTTACACCAGCCTCCAGCAAACCGGTCTTGGTCGTCTCCCAGCGCCGCCGGGAACCAATCACGCCAATGTAAGCCGGTTTTGCCCCCAGCAGGGCGGGCAAAGCGGACAGATCCACCTCCACGTTGCGGGTGGTCAGCACAATATAGCTCTGCGAATGGATCTTGACCTCTTCCGGGAGGGATTCCGCCGCTCCCTGATGCAGCCTGCCGGCATCAGCCAGTTCCGGGTCGGCCAGCAGCTCAGGGCGGTCATCGCTGACCACCACGGCATACCCCAGCCATTTGGCTAACAGGGCGACCTGCTTGCCGACATGCCCGGCACCCACCACCATCACAGTCGGGGGCGGCAGGAGCGGCTCGACATACACCTCCAACTGCCCCCGCACAATCCGGGATCGCCGCGTTCAGGGTCGGTCATCGAGTAGGCCACCACCTGCGGTTCACCGCTCTCGATGGCCTGTAAACCGGCTTCGATCACCCGCTGCTCCAGTTCCCCCCCGCCAACCGTACCGCTGATCCGCCCATCCGGGAAGACCAGCATCTTGGTTCCCGCCCCGCGCGGCGTCGAACCGCTGGCGCTGACGATCACACAGAAGGCAGCCGGCTGCTGGGAAGCGCTCAATTCAGTGATCTGCCGAATATTTCAGACATCAATCCTCCACCAGGCCCAGCACGACCGGCAGGAGTTGTTTCTTGCGGGAGACGACTCCATTGGCATGCCGCGTACCGTCCGCAAGCAGCGGGTAAGGCAATTCATTCAATACCGGCGGCCCATCCGAGGTCATTAACCGGCTGGAGGTCGCCACCACATTGGTGATCATCAACATCGTGAAATCCAGACCATATTTATCCTTCTGCCGGTTGAGCGCATCGAAAAGCGCCTGCTTGGTTTCTTCCGATTCAATGAATTTGGTCACTTCCGCCTGCGCGATGCTGAAGCGGTACCCTCCCGCCTCGTATTGCTTCAGGTCCTGGGTCATGATCTCATCCGGGTTACGGGATTCCAGTCCAGCCCCAGCTTCCACCACCTTCTCGCCAAACGATTGCAGGGTTTCTCCCGCCAGCGGGCTGCCTGCAGTGAAAGCCCCTCTCGCCAGACGGTCAGCAGCATGATGATCCCGCTCGGTCGTGGTGGGGGAAGTCAGCACCAGGGTATCGGAGAGCACCCCAGCCAGCAGCACGCCGGCAATCTGGGGCGGTGCGCTCAAGCCTGCCTCTTCGATCCGCTCCGAGACCAGAGTGGAAGTCGATCCGACCACATCCACGGTGAAGCGGATTGGCGTATGGGTGGAAGCATTGTCCAGCCGGTGATGATCGAGGATCTCGACCAGTTCGGCCTCATCCAGAGAACCGATCGACTGCCGGGGTTCGTTATGGTCTACCAGCACCACCCGCATCCGCGGCGGATTGAGCAGATCGCGCTGCCGGGCAATCCCTAGGTAACGGCCGTTCTCATCCACCACAAAGAAATCATTTTCTTCCATTCGCAGGATCTTGTTCAGAGAATCCCGAATGCGGGCATTTGCCTGGAAGACGGGCACATCCTGCTCGCAAGCCTCGCGGCAAGGGGTTTCCATCAGCGGGGAAAGCTCGCCCCCCTTCTGGCTGACTACCGGCCCGATCACCCGGCTGAGATAGGTAAAGATGCTCCATCCGGTCACCAGGCCAAAGGGCTTGCCCTCCTCGTCGATCACCGGGGCGATCCCACCTGTGCGGTTGGAGATCGTCCAAGCCTCTTTCAGAGGCTGGTCGGGGGTGACGGTGGCAAACCGGCGGCTGACAGCCGCAAATCTTGGAGAAGCATCTGTCATCAGCAGCGGGGCTTCTATGCTCACTTTGTCCAGCACCCAACTGGTTTGCGGATTGAGCGCTCCTGCCCTGGCCGCCACAGCATCAATGCCGTCACGTTCCTTCTGCAGCCAGGCATAGCCCATCGCCGAGGCTATCGAATCCATATCCGGGTTGACATGCCCAATTACATATAAGTCAGCCATTCAGCTCTCCATGGTTATCGGTTTGCCACGATACCGATCTTCTCATTTTCAGTATGAATTATAGTACAAACACCCTCAGCAGACAAAACACATCCCTCCCCTATCAGGTATAATCCGGCTAAAGGAATTTCCTTTTCAAACAACCCAAGTTTATCCCCAGGAGGATACCTATGCCCGCCAAAGCCCAGACTTATGTCAAATTTTCAGACAAGCTCACCGACTCATTGAGCGATATCTCCAAGATGATCTCCGAGCATAAGGAGATGATCGACACAATCCAGGATGTCGCCCTGGAACTGACCGACACTTTTGGCAGCCTCCACGATCTCACCGTGAAGTACGCCACAAAGGCCAACCAGATCCTCGACTTGCTGCTGCCGATCATCAAGAAGCTCCCCCTGATCCCCGACAAGCTGGAAAACCTGTTGGTCGACCTGGAAGAATGGACCCAGAAGATCATCGATAACGCCCCAAAAACCTCCAAAGCGCTCACCGATGTCACCGGCGGCTTGCGCTCTGGCGATGTCACCAAACTCCAGGGCCACACCGGCGAACTTAAAAAGGTCACCAGGACGATCTCCTCCATCCTGCCCCAAAAATAGCACAGTATCGGTGGGTTGACCTGGTGCATCCATCCGGGACCCTGCCGATTTCACTCAATCAGCTTCCTCATTTCCTCCGGAACCATTGCTCACTATCCAAACTGAGGAACCAGATGTTCGATCCAAACCAACATCCCGAGAAATTAGTCGGCTACCTGAGCGATCATCTACAAGCGCAGGTAGATTTCATCGGGGCGGAGCAGCTAACCAAAAGCACGCGGGCTGCACCCTGGCGATTAAACCTTGAAGTCGACGGGGTTATTCAGAGCCTACTTGCTGCAGGTAGACCCCAAAGATCTTGAATACGAATATCAGATTTTAAAGGCGATGGAGAAGATACCGATTCCCACGCCCTGGGTCTACGGATTGGATCTGGAGGGAGAAGCATTGGGGGTCCCTTGCTTCTTCAGCGATTTCATCCATGGCGAACCATTGCTAACACCATTTCTGAATGGCGAGACCTGGGCTGAGGACCTGTACATCAACACCGTGTCCGATTTGCAGGCTGTTACAGAAACTGACTTAGGCAGCGCAGCGAAACTGGTGGGAAGAGAAACCGCTGAAGATGTACTGGAAGATGCCTACACCTATCTAAACGCCATCTCTCATCCATTGGCCGTTGCTGGTTATACAGCATTGAAGCAATCCATGCCCGACCTGCCTCCTGTGAAGTTCAGCAATGGAGATTTGTGGCTGGAAAACTTCATCATCAAGGATCAGAAGTTAGCTGGAGTAATCGATTTTGCCAATGCCTCCTTCAGCGATCCGATCTTTGAGTTCCTGTTATCCTTTTTTGCCTCCCGGGAACTCCAGGGACGCGGCATCGAGGAGCGCTTCTGCTTCCTGAATGGGTATGATCCTGCCCTTCTTAATTGGTATCATGGGCTGGAGTTCTATGACACCCTTCGCTGGGTATTGAAAACTGGGGAAGACTTCGTCCACCACTCTGCTGCCAGCCTGGAAAAAGATCTACAAAACTGGCTGGATCACTATTGATAAAAAGCCCCGGATAAATGTCCGGGGCTTCTCGTTTCTGAATGACAGTGAAATGAGTTATTTTTTTAGTGAACCGAGCACATCAAAGATCGTGCTGGCAACTAATGAACTGGATTGGGTGCGATGCGGACTTTCACCGAAGGCGCTCTGGGCAATTAATGCCTCGATCAGAGCCTCCTGGGTATTCTTTCCCCTGTTCTTCGCTGAAAGGAAAGACATCCCGGCGCTCAATAGATCATTAGCGTCGATCTTGCCATCGTCCCCGCCAAGGAAACCACTTAACATCCCCTGAAGCGAACTGTCTGCCTCAGGTGCAGCACCCCCGCCAAACATGGACTGCAGCAAGGGCAGCACGCTGTCAGCGCTGAGTTCACCGCCCTTGAACTCGTCGGCAGCGGTAGCGAACCCTTTGGCATATTCCTGCGCAGAGCCGGACTTCAAACCGCCCAGCAGTTTGCTGGCCGCAGCCAATTGAGTGGAGGCATCTTTACCCTTGTTGTCCGAGATCGCCCCGGTGACCATATTGAAGATATTGACCATATTATCGCCATGGTCGCCGTTATAGGTATCGGCTTTGTTCAATGTCAGTTTTATTCTCTTCCAGGGCGCCAGTTACCGCGCCGAAGATAGAGATAAGGTCAAGTTGATTTCCCATATTGATTATTCCTTCAAGTCAGCCGGCAGCTCAGGGATCTTTAGCTCAAGGCCATCCCAGATATTTTTCTCGTCATCGCCGATCACGTCTTTATTGAACTCATGAATCAGCTTCCAGTACGGGCGGGTGGTGTTCTTGTAATACTTCTTGGCGATATGGCTAAGGGTCTGGTTACCTTCCACTTTGTGGGTGGCGATCACCTTCGGCTTGGCCGCTGCGGCTTTGGCTTTCAGCTTGTCGATATCCAACTCAGAGGCTGGTCCTGTTCGTCCGCGTTTCCGATCATCTTTGAGATTCGACATTTCCTTACTCCTTTAAATCTTCTGGCAGCTCGGGGATCTGAAGCTCAAGCCCGGCCCAGATATTCTTCTCATCATCGCCGATCACGTCTTTGTTGAACTCATGGATCAGCTTCCAGTACGGCCGGGTCGCATTCTTGTAATACTTCAGGGCGAGATGGCTCAGCGTCTGGTTGCCTTCCACTTTGTGGGTAGCAATCACCTTCGGTTTGGCGGCTTCGGCTGCTTTAGCCTTGTCCGGTTGGATGCCAATGTCAGAAGCACGGGATGCGCGGCGTTCTGGTGCCGCAGCCGGTTTCTTTGAGATCGGTTTTGCCATCTTGCGTTCCACTTTGGGAGCGGCCTTGGTCGGCGCAGCAGCCTTCTTCGGCTTCAGCGCTGCCTTGAGCTTATCCATCGCAGCTTTCTCATTCTTGCTGAACTTCTCACCCAGCCCCAGAGCGCCCTCACCAGTAGCTCCAGCGACTTCTCCGGCAATCGAAAGCAGGAAACGGCGGTATTCCGCAGCCTCCGAGGCATCTGCTTTGCTGTCCAGGATCGCATTGATCTTTCCGATCGCCTGTTCGGCATCCGATAGGGTCGCAGACTTGGTCTCTTTGGCAGCCTTGGAGGTATCTTCCAATACCTCGGCCATCAGCTCGCTGCGGGAGCGGTAATCCTCAACCGCGTTTTTGAAAACTTTGGATTCCTTCATCTTGGTGGTCACAGCCACATTGCCATCAGCGGCTGCCAGGGCTGCAAACACCCATTCAGGGCCATCCTTCAGCAATTGCCATTCATCTCTTGAAAAATCAGATTGTTTTGCCATGTCATTCCTCCTTAGGGAACTAATAATTGATACTTTAATTCTACTACAACATAGACCAACTTTGGTTGGTTATTCTTACAAAAATTGCCTCAGGAAATCAATGTATGATATTATCTCAGTAAGTTGTCTAAATAATAGAACTTACTTATCATAAGGAGATGAACATGAAAATTGAAGCAATTGAAGGAATCGGACCAAAATTTGCCAAAAAGCTGCGCGCCATCGGCGTACGCTCCACCGGCGAACTGCTCAAGAAAGGCGCTGACAGAAAGGGCCGCCTTGAGCTTGCCGAAAAGACCGGTATCGGTGATGCATTGATCCTTGAATGGGTCAACCTGGCAGATCTCTTCCGCATCAAAGGCGTTGGCGAAGAATACAGCGATCTGCTCGAAGAAGCCGGTGTGGACACCGTTAAAGAGCTCCGCAACCGCAAGCCTGCCAACCTGCATGCCAAGATGCTCGAAGTCAACGCCGCGAAGAAACTGGTCCGCCGCCCTCCGGCCCTCTCCATGGTTGAGGACTGGGTCGCCCAGGCCAAGAAACTTCCCCCGGTTGTGACCTACTAAAATACAGCAACTTTCTGGAATAATCCGGGTTATAACCAAGTAAGCAAACATTCGAGATCCTCGCAGGTCTCGAATGTTGCTGGTTGGCACTGCCAGCCGAAATCAACTAATTTTTTCAAGGAGAAATGAAATGAAATTATCCGCACCCAAGAATGTAACCTTCTACGTCGCCCTTGCTTTGGGCGTACTCGGAATCCTTGCCGGATTTATCCCGCTTGGCTTCCTTACCACCTACAGCTTCTGGCTGCTGGTCCTCGGCTTCATTGTGCTTGTCGCAGCCAATTTGCTGCCCGATCTCTAGAGACCACACTACAAATGAAAAAAGCCATGTCCGAATGGACATGGCTTTTTTTGATTCTATGATAGTTGTCAGAGTGATACTTTTACCCTTTTAGGGAACCTGCCAACAGGCCGCTAAGGAAGTACCTGCCCAGGAAAATATACACCAGCAGGGTGGGCAAAGCAGCCAGCAGGGATCCTGCCATCTGCACATTCCAGGCTATGATCTGGCTGCCAGCCATGTTATTGAGAGCAACTGTCACCGGCCATTTGGTATTTCCCGTCAGAATCACGGCGAATAGGAAATCGTTCCAGGCTGAAGTGAATTGCCAGATCAGCATCACCACGAAGCTGGGGATCGAGATCGGGAGCAGAATATAACGGTACACACCTAGCATACTGGCGCCATCGATTTTTCCGGCCTCAAGCAGTTCCTGGGGCAGGCTGGCATAATAGTTCCGGAATGTCAGGGTAGTAATTGGAATACCATAAATAATGTGAGCCATTGCCAGCCCGGGTAATCCAGTGATTCCGGCAGCCCGCATGAACTGCACAAGAGGGATGATAATACTTTGATAGGGGATGAACATCCCAAACAGGATGAATGGGAAGATAATATCCGCCCCGCGGAACTTCCATTTTGCCAGGATGAAACCGTTCAGGGAACCAAGCATGGAAGAGATCAAAGCTGCCGGGATGACCATCAGTAATGAATTTTTCAGATGGGGGGACAGTTGTTTGAAAGCTTCGATGAAATTATCCAGCGCAAAATGTTTGGGCAAATTCCACATGGTTTGTAGGCTGACTTCGTCAAAGCTCTTAAAGCCAGTTACCAGCATTACATACATAGGCAGCAGGTAGAAGATAGACAGGCCGATCAATATCAGATAGAGCGTAACCTTGCCAAATGTTAGCTTTTTCATAGGTCATCCTCCATCCTGAACGTATACCGGATGTATGGGATGATTAGCACCGCGACACTGATAAGCAGCAGGATACCGATTGCCGCGCCGCGGCCATAGAACAAGCCATCAAACGTGGTCTGCCACATGTAAATGGCAGGCACATCTAGCGGAAGCTGCTTTCCGGCAACTGCGATAATCAGGTCAAAGACTTTCAGGGACATATGACCCAAAATGATCAGTGCACTTAGGGTGACCGGTGTGAGTAATGGCAAAATGATATTCCAGTAAATCTGGAACTTGTTTGCTCCGTCGATCTGGGCAGCTTCACGCAGTTCCCCGGGGATAGCACGCAGCCCGGCCAGATAGAGCGCCATTGTGTACCCTGACATTTGCCAGATAGCAGCCAGTGCGATAGCGGCAATTCCCCATCCGGGCGTGGTATGCCATTTATTGATTAAAAAATCCAGCTGTAGATTGCTGAATAAAAGGTTAAAGCCACTGATCCGTGAGCCCTCCGCTGGGTTCATCAACCAGCGCCAGACAACCCCTGTCACAATATAAGAAATCGCCATCGGAAAAAGGAACAGACTCCTGAAAAAGCTTTCTCCCTTCAATCCCTGGTCCAGAATAACTGCCATCAAAAAACCGAGCACAATACACCCTACAACAAATACTCCGGTAAATATCAGGGTATTACGTACGTCCACATGAAAACGGGGATCTGAAAATAATTCCATATAGTTTTTCAGCCCAGCCCAGGTAAAGTCCGGGAGCAATCCTTTCCACTGACTCAGGGAAACTCTAACGGACCAGGCAATAAATCCATAAACAAAAATCAGGACAGCCAGGATAGACGGTGAAATAAGGAGGATATTCAGATAGCGTTCTTTTTCTTTGAACATAAGCCTACCTCGTTTCTGCAATAAATGATTGGGGCCCCGAAGAACGGAGCCCCAATCTATTTAGTCAGTAGTTTATTGGCAAGGGCCAGAGCTTGCGCAGGCATCTACCAACGCAGACTGGAAGGTCGCAGCATCCATGGAAGCCATGAACAGACCCAAAGCGGTATCAATTTCAGTCTTCCAGGAGTCATTGGCAACCACGCCATGAGTGAGTGATCCGGAAACAATGTTGGTGGACCAATCATCCATTGCAGACTGGAGGTAAATGCCAAACAGGCTAGGATCGCAGTCCGTGCGAGCGCAGATCGAGCCTTTGACCGGGTTGAATGCTTCTTGTCCTTCTCTCGAACCTGCAATCGTCAGCCAGGCTTCAGCGCCTGCTGGGTGCGGGGCACCAACAGCCAGAGTGAAGGAGTCGGACAGGAACTGGAAGATGCCATTGGTTCCAGGAACTGGCGCCCAACCATATTCATCTACTGGGGTCATGCCCAATTCGCGGAAGTAGCCCTCTGCCCAGTCACCCATCACATTGAATGCAGCATCGCCATTGACAACCAGCTGTGCAGCATCCTGCCATGAAAGGGAAGCAGCATCTGAGTTCGTATAGCCCAGGATGGTAACAAAGTTATCCAAAGCAGCGGTAACATCAGCGCTTGCCCAATCGGTTTCACCGGTCCAGAGGCCATCATAGCCATCTGCACCAAGTGTGCCAAGCAACACGGTCTCGAGCAGGTGCAATTGTGTCCATTGTTCGCCCAGGGCGAGGGGGATAACACCAGCAGCATCGAGGGTTTCCATCGCGGCGATCCACCCATCAATCGTGGTGGGGACTTCTATACCATTGTCTGCCAAAATTGCGGGGTTGTACCAAAGCACATTGGCCCGGTGAATGTTGACAGGCACGGAATAGATATTTCCATCCTGAGAAATCAGGGGGATCAAGGTTTCCGGCATTACAGCCAGCCAGCCCTCAGCATCATACAGGTCATTCAGGGGCTCGATCTGACCACCGGCAACATAAGTACCGATCAGTTCCTGCCCGGCATGGCCCTGCCAGCTGTCAGGGGGATCACCAGACTGCAAGCGGGTAGCAAGGACTGCACGGGCATTGGTGCCTGCGCCGCCAGCTACTGCTGCATTGATGAACTCAATATCCGGATTTTGTGCGTTGAAAATCCCGATCATAGCCTCAAGACCGGCAGCTTCTCCACCACCAGTCCACCAGGAAAATACTTCCACCTGGTTATCAGCCTTCCCTCCGCAAGCGGTAAGCATCATCGCAGCTAAGAGCAATACTGACACGATCAACAACATACGTTTCATTTTTTCTTTCTCCTCTTATAGTAGTTTTACGACAGGGTACTTCTCTGCATTTATCTTCGGGTAGAACCACCTCCTTTTACACTTCTATTATATTGCTTTACAGGTATTTCTTTCAATGATCTCTGGTGATAAAACAACTGTATTAGGGCGGAAATTGTGATTTGCCACCGTCTCAATCAGAAGTTGAGCGCCAATTACTCCAAATTGATCAAGAGGTTGCTTAATTGTAGTCAGCGGAGGATCAAAAAACGAAGCCAGGGGAATATCATCATACCCGATCACTGAGACATCTTCCGGGACCCGGCAGCCAGCCTTTCTCAATTCCTGGATCGCACCGACTGCCATCCTGTCGTTTTGTGCGAACACAGCTGTGAACGGCAGCCCTGTTTGAATTAAACTCTTGACCGACCTGCTGCCAGATTCCGGAGACCAATCTCCCTGAAAGACCAGATGCTCATCCGGATCGATCCCGGCAGCCCTCAAGGCTTCCTGATACCCCGACAGGCGATCTCCGACACTCTCTTCATTTGAACGACCGAGAATGGTCGCAATGCGAGTATGTCCATGGTCAATTAAATATTGGGTCGCTATTTTCCCGCCATCAAAATCATTCAACCGAACAGATGATACTTGATCATCCCCCGGTGAATTCTTCAGATAAACCACCGGTATCTGGTTATCTATCAGTTTTCTGATCATCAAATACCGTTTATCGTCGCGTGGATTGATCACCAATACACCCTCCACACGTCGATTCAACATCTCGGTGAGCAACAATTCTGCCTCTTCGGTGGTCTCAGCGCTGCCGATCAGAAAAAAATAGCCCTGGCTGCGAGCTTCAGCCTGGGCATACTCTACGATTATGGAAAATATTGGGTCAGCCAAACCTGGGGAAATACACCCCAAAGTATGACTCTTGCCCTTGAGAGAGCGTGCATTTGGATCCGGATAGTAGCTCAGGTCGTCTATAACCTGTTGAACAAGCAAACGCGTTTTGTCAGCTACATCGGGGCGATTATTAATAACTCTTGAGACCGTCTGGGTTGAAACGCCAGCCTGTATAGCGACTTCACGAATTGTGACCCGTTTCTTCTCTAGCATTAATACCTTCGGCCTGATCAAGGCTTCTTCGTTACCGTTACCGTTCACGGTAACGATAACATATTTTAGCAAAATTAACGATCACCTGTCAAGCACTTATGCTCATTCACGAAAAAAATATAGGCCAGGCTCTTGAGAACCTGACCTATAAGAGTAATTTGGTTTTCTAGCCCCCAATACCTTTCCTATTTATTAGCCTTCAAATCCGGGGATTTCGACCGCCTTCCCTCCCACCACTAGCAGGTGATACGGCTGCCAGGCCACCCCGAACAGGTCGACGTGGATATCTTTCTTATACGGTGTGATCGCTACCTCTTTGAGGTTGGCTTCCTGGTCTTCCCAGGACTTTTCCATCTCCTCGATCTCCTTGTTCAGCTCTTCCGTCAGCTTAGTCAGTTCAACTTCCAGTTCTTCGATCACATCCAACGACTCTTCCACATCCGCTTTGGCCTGGGCTGTCATCCGCCGCTTGGTAAGTGAAGTAGAAACCCGCCGCTTACTGCGGCTGCCGGAGACAAAACCGAGGATATTCTCGGCGTGGGTGCCAAGTTCTTCCATTTTTCGCTGCTTCAGCTCTTCCTCATCCTGGGCCAGCTCGCGCTGTTCAGCTTTGATCTTCTTCTGGATCGCCTGCACCTTGGTTTTATATTTGTCCTTCACCTTTTCGATCTCGTCATCCAGGGCATCCTCCAACTGGCTGGCAATCGATTTGAGGAAGTCTTCTATGGACATCCCCGCCTGGGAATAGGTGCCACTCAATTCATGCTCGAAAAGCTCGATCCGCTGGGTCTGGTAGACCCAATCCACAAAATCACTCTCCAGAGATTTGAGGATCGTACTGCTGTTCAACGGCGCTGCCAGCGAGGCAAAGCTGCTGTCGCGGGCTGGTTCTGCATCCAGGCTGTCGTTCTCTGATCGTTTCTATCCGGTAATCGTCCCAGCGCACCAGTCCGTTCTTGTTCGGTTCCGCCACCAAACAGGTGATCTTCTGCACCGCATCCAGTTGATACTTGTTCTGCAGGTAGCGCACCTGCACCTGTGAGATCAGAGTCGGCTTGTAGAGCACACCTTGATAGTCTGCATCCTCAGGGATATCATCCCCCGAGCGGGAGATTGCCGAAGAAACAGACAACCCTACCGGCAGGAAATACTCGTACACCCCGGACGGCACTTTAGGGCGCGCTGTGGTGCCCAGTTCGGCAGCCACCGTGGCAGCGGCAGCAGCGCTCTTCTTTGCCGGAGCAGCAGCCGGTTCTGTAGGCGCTCCCTCAGCGGAAATACCCACCAGTGCATTCAACTCCGGGATCTGGTTGCGGGTCATCGGCCCGGCAAGATAATTCATCGCCCAGCGGGTGCCAAACACCACCGGCGCTTTCCCATGCACATTATGCAGCAGGAACTGCCGCTTCTCCAGACCGGAGATCAACTTGTCAAAGGTCTTCCGGTCAATCGAGCCGCTGGTTACCCCAATCAGGCCGTCGATCAGGCGTTCCTTGTCGCGTTCGGTTTGCAGCTTGCCGATACACCATGTACCGGTATTCGAGAGGCCCTTGTAATCCAGATCCACCGGGTTCTGAGTCACCAAAACCTGAGATACGCCGAATGCCCGTCCCTGCTTGAGCATCCGCAGCATCAGTTCCTTGGAAGGCGGGTTCGCCACCGGCGGCAGGTAGCCGAAGATCTCATCAAAATACACGATCGCCCGCAGCGAGTTGGTCCCCTTCTGGGAGCGCATCCAAGATTCCACCGCGCTGTACAGCAGGGTGACAAAGAACATCCGCTCCTCATCCGTCAGGTGAGCGATGTAGAAAATGCTGTGCCGCGGCTTGCCACTTTCGTCCCACAGCATCGATTTCACGTCCAGCGGCACACCTTCGATCCACGATTTGAAGGTCGGGGCTGCCAGAATGTTATTCAGCGTAAAGGCCAGCTCATCGCGGTCCTTGGACGGGATGAAGGAATCCAGATCGAAGACTCCCAGTTTATCAAACGGCGGGTTCTGCGTCTGGAGGATCAATTCACCCAGTTCCAGGTCCTTGCCCTGGCTCCAGTTATACTCAAAGATGTTCGAGAGCAGGATATGCTCTTTCGATTTGACCGGATCGATATCCGTCATCCCCACCAAACCCAGGATGGCGATCACTGTCCCGGAGATCTTCTCCCGGATGATCTCGGTATCCTTCAGATCTGGCGCTTTCAGCGAAGACAGGATGCTCACCGGCACGCCGGCATTCGATCCGGGGGTATAGATTGTGAACTTAACCTTTTGGTTCAATTGGGCGATGCGCTCGCCGTCAATCCCCCACTTGGCGAGGCCATTCTTCCACAGGCTGGCGGTCTCTGCGGCGGCCTGCTCCAACGGTTTGCCTGCCCGGCGGGCTTCATCGGCATTGATCCACGGCTGGAAATCTTCCGGCAGCAGATCAGGGAAATGCAGCAGCGCGTTGGTGATATCCCCTTTGGGGTCGATCATCAGCGCTGGATAACGGTTGAGGGCTGCCTCTTCCAACAGATCGATACACAGGCCCGTCTTGCCGGAACCGGTCATCCCTACCACCACGGCATGCGTGGTCAGGTCACCGGGATCATACAGCACCGGCTCATCATTCTCTACATTTTTACCAAGGAAGAATTGATCTTTATAGTCCATTTCCTGCTCCTGATTGAAGTCTATTGACATTATATCACCTGGAACCACGGCTGGTATTTCTCCTCAACGTTTACTCTAATGCTGGTAAAATGATGCCAATTATTCATTGATCGATTTCCGGAGAAAATCATGCAAAAACATATCCCCTGGGTGGAAAATCTCGCCCTGCAAAAGATCGCCGATGCCAAAGCCAACCAAAAGGATTGGCTGGTACTTGAACATCTCGGCCTCGCTGAACTCCATCCCGCCCTGGCAGAACTGACCAGCCTGCTTGAACTATACGTCATCGACAACCTGCTGGAGACCATACCGTTTGAAATTCTCGCCCTCAAGGGGCTTACCCGTCTGGATCTTTTCTACAACCACATCACGGAGATCCCGGCAGAGATCGGCGGATTCCAGCAACTCACCCACCTGACCCTGAGCGCTAACCACCTCACCAGCCTTCCCCATGAGATCGGTACCCTTACCAGGCTGACCCATCTCAACCTCAGCAGCAACCCGATCACCTCCCTGCCGGCTTCCATCGCCGACCTGGTTGAACTTACTCACCTGGACCTGAGTGAAACAGCGATCACGAGCCTGCCAGCCGCCCTCGCCGATCTGCCCAAACTCAGCTATCTGGATCTCTGCCATACCCCCCTCAGCGAGCAGATCCCTAGCCTCACCCGGCAAACCGATCCTGCCGTAATCCTGGCAAATCTCCCCGCAGGAATGCTTTACTAAGCTGCAAGGCAATCATACAGTTCTGTAAGGAAAATGGGCTGAAATGCGACTATAATCATGGCGTGATTGCACCTGTCCAACCATCCCCCCCACTGACCTTCATCGCTGATTACACTAATCCCCACCATGAGCATCGCAACCTGGTCAGGTGCTTTCCGGCAATGATGTCGGGCTGACTTTCGTCAGCCCGATTTTTTTATCTCAGTTCTTCCAGATTCTGGCCTCTGGCCTCAGCCCGGGCTGCTAGCCAATCCTCTTCCGTCACTGGCGGCGGCGCAGGCTGCTCTCGCAGCACCAGAGAGAGGGCTTCCGTGCTGCACTGCGGCACACATACCCCGCACCCCACGCAGCGTAGATCACTGACCATCATCACCATATCGTCGCCCAGCTCCAGGGCATCGAACGAGCAATAATCCACGCAGGTCTCACACCCGGTGCACAGGTCCGCATCCACCACGTTGATGTACGATGAATGTGCGACCACATTTGCCACACCCATCTCAGCCATCCCCCGCAGGATTCCGCAGGAGCATGTGCAGCAGTTACAGATGTACCAGCCCCCTTCCTGACTGTTGCTCACAGAATGCACCAGCCCGGCATCAGCAGCCCGCTGGAGCGTTTCCATCGCTTCTTCCTGGGTCAGTGCCTTGATCACCGGGTTCTGGTCATAAGCCCCCGGTCTGGGACTCATCGTCATACACACATCCACCGGATGCTCGCACGGATCCCCGATCAATGCCTTTTGCAGCCGGCAGATACAATCCAGCACCCCCCAGGATTTTGCCCCAGCCACGATCTGGCTGACGCTCTCATACGGGGCGATCTCCATACCCGTCTGGATTGTCGCATTCACCGGTACCACCCGGTGCACCTGAGGGCTGATCGCTAAAACTCTGGTAAAGGCTTTCTGATAATAATCCTCAAACAACCGGGCCAATTCTTCATCGATCCGGCCGATCTGGAATTCATAGATCCCCACCACAAATGGCATCAGACCATATCCCAGGCCGCCTTCTGTCTTCCCGACCTTGATCTGGCCCTTTCTGACCATGGCCTTTAATTTCAGGCGCAGCTCCTGTGGATCTTCCCCCAGCCGGGCGCCAATCATCTCCGGGGTCTCCAGGGTGATCTTCAGCCTCGCCGTCAAGGCGGCTTCCTCCGGAGAAAAGATCTTCTCCAGCAGCCGCAGTTCGGCCCCATCCTCCGTGGGCGGGAAACCGTTCGGCAGCGCATCCAGTCTTTTTGCCAGCAATTGATAACTATTCATCGTCAACTCCGTATCTTCCTGGTGGATGTTTTTCCTAATATCTACTATAACCCGGATTTGCACCAAAAGACACCATCCCGGGATGTAAAGCGCCTATTTCTTGACTTAGAATATATGTTCTATTATGATAGAGTTACAGCCACCCACCACCAATTTCCAGAGGGTACCGTGATGAAATATGAGGAATGGATCAAATATGAAGAAAGCCGCAAGCGGGCAGTGGCTCAGCGAATATGGATCTCCATACCGGCAGCGCCCAATCCCCGCCTGTCCAGGCAAACTCCACCCCTGCTCAAACGCAGTTGGACGCTGATCATGCATCTATTCAATTCACTGCTGCCCTGAGTGGATCAGTCCTCGCCCAGCACATCCCGCCTGGTGATCCCGGCCGTCATAAAGCGCCACAAGATCTTCAATCTGCTGCCAAACGCGATCTTCACCCCGTTTTGGGTATTCGCCAGCATCTTCTCCACCAGGTACGGGGCTACCGTCTCCACCCGCTCCGCCAGGATATTAAAGATCCTCTTGTTGCGCTCCCAGGTCTCAGGTGATTCTTCCCGCTGATTTGTCAGAAGATCCGTCACTACCATCCCGGGATTCAGGCTGCCTACGATGACCGGCTTGTCTTTCAATTCAACTGCCAAGGCATTAAAGAGATAATTGCCGCCCCGTTTGGTGGCACTGTACAGCGTCGTCCCGGCAAGCACATTGCCGTTAGCGCCCTTGCCCTCCATGATATAGAGTGCTCCAAAGCCCTGCCTCAACATTTCCGTGATCGCCACCTTGGCGGAATACATCTGCCCCAGCACATTAGCGCTGACCACCGAATCGATCAACTCGACTGGCGAATCCCAAAAATCCATCAAAGTATTGGCCTGCCCGGCATTGCTCACCCAGAGTTCGATCTGACCAAAATGGGCAAAACTGGCATCCCAGAGCGCCTGCACCTGCTCGAACTGGCCGACATCACAGGCTTTGCCAAACACCCGGTCAGGAGAGAACCTTTGCCCCAGGTCGACGGTCACCCTCTCCACATCTGCCTGCTTGCGCCCGCTGATCACCACCTGGTGCCCGCGTGCAAGGAAATTTTCAGCCAAGCCCAGCCCGATCCCTTTTGTACTCCCGGTAATTACGATCGTTTTCATGTTCACCTCTCCAAATTGATATCACGGATTGTAGGGTTTCTCCCGGGAAAATGCAAGGGCTCCATCAAATTACCCATGATTTAATCGGCAATATCATGGTTTTGTATGGTTGACACCCAATCTCATTTCATGTAAACTTTAACTTGCTTGATATAAACAGAAGTTCCTGAGAAAGACCACATCTTGATTTGGAACCCATGAAGGACCAAGCATTAAATCTTAGAAAGGAGTTCCAAATCGTGAGCGACACCAAAGAAACCGGTACGGTGAAATGGTTCAACGGCCAAAAAGGTTTTGGTTTCATCGAGCGCGACAGCGGCGAAGGCGACGTATTCGTCCACTTCTCCGCCATCGCTGGTGATGGATACAAAAACCTCGACGAAGGTCAGCGCGTTGAATTCATCGTCAGAATGGGCGACAAAGGCCCGCAGGCGCAGGAAGTTTACAAAATCTAATCTGATTTTTCAGCTTTAGCGCACTACAGACCGGAGAAATTCTCCGGTCTGTTTTTTTATCAAGATGGAAGGTATCCAATCCCCAGTCCCTACTCATTCCCTGGATTTGAAAAACGCCGCCAGTGTCGTCCGTGCCAATTCCAATGTCGGCCGGGCGACCACCAATAACACACTTGTATAGATCAAAGCGCCCAAGACCACCGAGATCAGAATTACCGACAGATCTCCCCAAGAGATCACAAAACCCTGCACCAGCATTACGCCTACCACCATCAAGCCGCCTGCCAGGAACCCCTCCCAGTACAGAGTGACAATCTCCTTGAAACTCAGCTTCAGCAGCCGGGAGGCCAGGATCAGGCGGATGACCGTCCCGAACAGGAACCCCATGCTGCTGCCGATCGTCGCGCCTAAGGCCGGATGGCCGGTGATCCCCCTGGCATCCAGTGTTGCGCCGGTGATCAGCAGCGGGATATTCACAGCTGCCTCCAAAACGATCAACCGGGTCAGCAAACCCGGCCGGCCAATCGCCTTGACCACATCCCCCACATTCCAGGCCATCGTCATCCACAACATCGATAAGGTTAACCACTGCAGCAAAGGGATTGCCAATTCCCATTCCGGGCCAAAATAAATATGGACAAATTGCGGGGCGATCAGAACCACGCCAAGAGCCAATGGGATTACCAGCAGATTCACATACCGGGTGGCTGCAATGTACCCTTTTCGCAGCATCTCAAAATCATCCCTGATCTGGGAATAAGCGGGGAAAAGCACATTTGTCAGCACCACGTTCAGGTTCATGATCAGGAGACTTGGGATCCGCTGGGCTTCAGTATAATAGCCCAGTGATACACTCCCCAACCCTGCCCCAATGACGATCTCATCAATCTGATCGAAACCCGAAGCGGCCAGATTAAAGACCGTCATCCCACCGCCAAACTGCCAGATCGTCCTTGCCACTTCCGGGTAATATTTAAATTTCGGACGCCATGGCACTACGATCCAATTCGAGATCGTTCGGAAAACACACCCCACGATATAGCTGTACACCAGGCTGTAAACCCCATAACCAGCCAGAGCAAGCCAGATCGCCACTGCACTGCGCACCACCGCGGAGATAAATTCCGGCCAGAACCTGGTCTTGTAATCCAGTTGCTTCTGAAGCAAAGTCTCGTGAGTTTTACCGAGGGAAAGAATAAAAAAGCTCAACCCCATCACCGGCAGCAAACCCAAAGCCACTTTTATGTCAGCAAGATTGGTCTCGCCCAGTAGCCGGGACAGCGCACCTGCGGTGTTCATTCCGGGCACGACCAGCAGGCCAAACAAAACTAAGAACGTGGAAAACAGTGCCCCAAGACCCAGATTGATCACAAATACAGTCTCTTTGGTCTTCTCCGCCTCTTCATTCTGGTAGATCAGGGCTTCGTTTACACCCAATCCCTGCAGCAGTTCGATCAGGCCGATGACGATGAAAGCCATTCCCCGATAGCCAAACTCCTGGGGAGAAAGCAGCCGTACCAACCAGGCATTCGCCAGAAAGACGACCAGCTTACTGCTGAACAGAGAGGCATACGCCCAGAATGCTCCCTTGAGTACACGATTGGTTATTGACATATCATTGTTCTCTTCGTTCAGTAAATCCCTTCAGAGGGATGGTTCACCCTTCGATTGATTGACAAATTCCTTCCACGACCTCTTTATCCTTCGCAAGAACTCAACCAGACCCTTCTGCATGCGCACTCTGGGAGAGCTAATAAGCTCAAAGGCATACAGTGTCCGGTTGATTGCCCCAAAACTGAATTTATACGGCTCCACCCCCCACATGAACATATAATCGGTCACGGATTCAGATATCGCAATTTCAAGGCTGAACCTCGTCATCACGTGGCCCAACGGGATCTCGGTCGCGTTGGGATTGATCCCGGAGATTTGATTATATACCCGGCCTTGGTAATGGTAAGAGAACAGGATTGCCGCAGGCTGGCCCTTGATGCATAGGCAATAAAGTCTCAGCCAACCTTTCTCAAATAAGGCCATCATCAGATCATGGTAATAGCCAACCCACCCCCCGTAGAGGAATGCTCCCCCCGCGCCTCTCCCTTCCCACTGCATCCTGATGGATACTTAACCAGGCTAGTCAAAGACTTCATCCAGTTCATCCCGCTCGGTGATCGTCCTGATCTGCCACTCTCCGGGAAATTCATCGTCCAGCTTATTCTGGTAACCGCGCAGTTTTGAGCGCCTGTTCCGGCTTAGTGAAGAGAACCAGTCCTCGACTGTTGATGGCAAAGCCGCAGAGGGGAAATCATCTCTGCCTCTTCATTCCGCTCCCAACCCAGGGCGGAAGCCCTCAGGATCTGGCAGGTTTCCTCATCTGCCAGCCCGGCGAGAAGCACCACATCCCATTCGTCCTGATTTGCCAAAAGAACGGCAATGAATTCAGGAATCAGCTTTTCCTTTTCCCCATCCCGGATCACAAACCCCAGATTTTCATGATGATGAGAGCTGCCGATCAACTCTAACTGGTGATATCCAAAGCCATATTTAGGCTTGACCTTCCGCTTAAAGAGCGGAGCAATCCCCACAAGTCCACCATTCTCCTCATCTCTGGCGGTCATCAGCCATAGTTCGCCAGTATCATGGAAGTGCTTGAGCCAGACATTCATCCATGTCCAGGTGAGCGCCGCTCCCCAGGCATCACTTTGGGGCACTAAGGTCTCCCATTCCTTCTCTAATTCTTGGAATTCAGCCAGCTGATGATGAACAGCAATACTATAACCCACAGAAACCCTCCAGGGTTTACATCGATAACAAGAGATGGAAAAGTCTAAAATTTGTAAAAAATAATCCCACCTTGAGGTGGTTCCTCAAGTATAGTCGATTTGAAGCCATAATCCAACCAGAGAAAAGTGAATCTAAATCACCAAAAGAAAACCACAGAACCCCTCTTTGCCAGTCCTGGGATCCTGTGGTTTTGTTGGTTCACAAAGCGGCTATCTCTCCTTCAGCGCCCGCCAGACCCGCTCCGGTGTTGCCGGGTTCCGGCTCAGGTCCGCGCCGCAGGCATCCTGGATCGCATTCCCCACCGCAGGGGCAACCCCATCCATGGGGATCTCGGCAACCGCCTTGACCCCGAAGGGATGGCTCGGCTCGAAGGTCTCCACGAAGATCGTCTCCAGCTCGGGCATCTCATGGGCCGCAAAGATATGGTAATCGCTGAAATCCCGCTCGCGCAGATTGCCAGTTTCATCGTAGATCATCTCTTCTGTGACCGCATACCCCAGCGCCTGGGTCATCCCGCCCTCGATCTGGCCGGAAGCCGTCACCGGGTTGACAATGATCCCGGAATCGACCGCCATCACCAGCTTATCCACTTTCACCATACCGGTCCCGGTATCCACGGTCACCTCGGCAAACTGGGCCGCAAAAGGTGGCGGCGCCACTGGGGACACATACGAACCGACCGCCATGATCTGCAATTGGTCTTCCTTGTGCAGTGAGTGCAGGGCGATCTCCGCCATCGTCACCGAACGCCCATCCGGAGCGATCGCCAGCCGATTCTCCAGCACGATCTCGCTCGGGTCCACCTCAGGATAGTCTTCCTGGGCATTCAGCATCTTCGCTGCCCGCTTCATCATCTGTTCGGCCACAGCCTGGGCCGCCCGCACCACCGCACCGCCAGAGATATAGGTGGTGCTGGATGCATACGCCCCCACATCAAACGGGGTAAAATCGGTATCCGATGAGTACACCAGGATATCTTCCACCAGCACGCCCAGCACCTCTGCGGCCATCTGGGCCAGCACCGTATCCGATCCGGTCCCCAGGTCGGTAGCCCCCACCAGCAGATTATAGGAGCCATCATCATTTAGCTTGATACTTGCGCCTCCCATATCCAGGTAGGGGATCGCCGTCCCCTGCATCACCATCGCCACGCCCACCCCTCTGCGCAGATGCGGCTTGCCCGGCACCTGCTGCCATTCGGGGTTGCCGTATTTGCTGTTCCAGCCAATCGCCGCCCGGCCCTGCTGGACACACTCGACCAATCCATTGGTTTCGATCATTTCCGGGCTGGGTTCGCGGCCCTCACTCCAGGCGGTGCTGAATGGCTGCAATTCTCCGGCACGCAATGCATTCTTCAAACGGAACTCGATTGGGTCCAGATCCAGGGCACGGGCGATCCGTTCCATCTGGCGTTCCACCGGCCAGAAGCCCTGCGGCACGCCGTAACCCCGGTACGCTCCGGAGGAAGCCGTATTGGTGTAGATAATATCGGCGATGAACTGGATATTGGGTTTCTCCCGGTATTTCCCATCGCCCACATACAACGCCATTGACTTGTGCCCGGTATTCCCGGTCACCGTCAGAGCGTGGCAGCCGTAAGCTCCGGTATCCGAGAGAGCGTACATCGCATTGGCAGTGATCGTACCATCCTTCTTGACGCCGGTCTTCAGCTTGATCCGCATCGGATGGCGCGAGCGCGAAGCGATGAACTCTTCCTCACGAGTAGTCTCAAAACGCACCGGCCGCCCTGTGGCGATCGTCAGGTGGGCAGCAACGTCTTCGATCTGCACTTCCTGCTTACCGCCAAACCCGCCGCCGATGCGCGGCTTGATCACCCGGATTCGCTTGATCGGCAATCCAAGCACCGGGGCCAGGATGCGCCGGGCATGGAAGGGCACCTGGGTGCTGGTGTGAATCACCAGGCGGTCATTCTCATCCCAGTAGGTCACCACGATATGCGGTTCGATATGCGCCTGCTGCACTTTGGGGACTTCGTATTCATACTCAAAGATATGATCGGCCTCAGCAAAACCCTGCTCCACGTTACCGATATCGATATGGATGTGCGCCGCCAGGTTGCGGCTGGCATCCGACTCAGCGAAATCCACATATTCAGGCTCGTCATGCAGGATGATCTCATTATCCAGCGATTCACCCATATCCAGGATCGCCGGCAGTTCTTCATATTCCACATCAATCAGCGAAAGCGCCTTGATCGCAATTGCTTCAGTTTCCGCGGCCACGAAAGCCACCCGGTCACCCACGTAGCGCACCTTGGTATCCAGCGAGAACATATCCAGCGGCCCGGGGATCGGGTCGGACTGCCCGGCGGTCGAATAGACCACCCGGGGGAGATCCTCATGGGTCAGCACAGCAGCCACACCCTCCAGAGCACGCGCCTTGCTGATATCGATCTTCCTGATCCGGGCATGCGCCACCGGACTGCGCAGCACCTTGGCGATCAACATTCCCCGTCGCTCAAAATCGTCCGCAAAGGCTGGTTTGCCTTGCACCAATTTGACGGCATCCACCTTGATCTCGGGCTTTCCGATCTGGGTGTTGGACTTGGCCTCTGGAGCCACCATCACGGTGGGCAATACCCGCACTGCGGTACGCGTGCCGCCATATTTCATCGGACCCTGAGGTTCCGGAGGCGCATAGGATGGCCCCGGTTCTCCCGGATGGAATAAAGCTTCCAGCAACTCCGATTCACCGGTCATCTCGCCGGGTTTGGCTTCGCCGCGCAGCACTGCGGCTGCATGCAGTACCGCCTGAACCGGTTTGACATACCCGGTACAACGGCACAACACCCCGGAGAGCGCATCCCGCACCTCGGCTTCAGTCGGATCCGGATTCCGGGAGAGCAGTTCTTTGGCTGCCAGGATCATCGCCGGCGTGCAGTAACCGCACTGCACTGCCCCGCTCTCCGCGAAGGACTGCTGCAGCGGATGCAAGCCCTCGGTATGCTTCCATCCCTGTTCGGGATGTTCTCCGATGCGCTTCGATCGTCTCGACTATCTTTCCGTCCACCTGGGCAGCCAAAGTCACGCAGGAATTGACCACTTTGCCATCCACCAGCACCGCGCAGGCACCACATTCGCCAGTCTCACAGCCATGCTTGACGCCAAAATAGCCGCTTCTGCGCAATGCTTTCAGCAGGGTCTCATTTGGCGCACTCTCAAGCTCTACTTGTTTGCCATTGATCGTTAAATTCAGTTTCATCGCGCCTCCAATTCCTGACACTTACAAGACCGTCTTGACGGTTAAAAATCCATTTTTCTCCTGGTTAGCCTCTGCAATCGCATCAGCCGAACCAAGTACAGCCACCACCCCATTTTGATTGACCTTCTCCAGCACATCAGCCAGGGCTTTGAAATCTTCCACCGTGGCGCTCAACACCTGCTCGCGGACCTGCTGGCGCACCTCGTCAGAATAGCCCGTCAGGGTTCGCACCATTGAGGTATACCCCTTCGCATCCGGGAGCTGGTAGCCGTCCATATCACCTATCGTACCGATGATCGATTTCACCAGTTCCGACGGAGACAATTCCAGCCTGCGCAGGAAATCTGCTGTGCCGTCATAATTTTTTAGCGTTTCGATCAGGTTCGGATCGCGGTAGGAAATGAAGCTGAACGCCCCGGAACTCAAGATCATACGAAATAAACCCGCCGTAAGCCCCACCCTGCACCCGGATCTTCTCCCAGATGTAGGTCG
The DNA here is from genome assembly GCA_963722735.1 of uncultured Chloroflexia bacterium. Classification (GTDB taxonomy): domain Bacteria; phylum Chloroflexota; class Anaerolineae; order Anaerolineales; family UBA11579; genus UBA11579. The sequence goes on along the minus strand of CAVROH010000014.1, from coordinate 270,398 downwards.
TGCCCAGATATTTGCGGATCACGTTGATCGCCCCATCCGGCTGGTAGCCCAGTTTATAGATATTGGCGCCTTTGCCCACGTAGTTCACCTGCGCCGGGATGGTCAATCCTTCCGCCGGGCCAGGCGGAATCATCTCCCAGGTCTGGGAAGGCACTTCCTTCGCCGGGATGGCATTGAAGAACGCCGCCAATTGAGGTCTGGCTTTCTCCCAGTTCTCTCGATCGAGGGTCACATTCAACATCATTGTGTTCCGGTTGACCACCAGGTCCCGGATCTGGGCAAATTTACCCGCCACCCCCTCCCAGTCGGTTTCGATCTGCTCCAGCAGTTGGCGGGCAAAGAACAGGCTTTCCAGCCCCCCGGTCTGCTCGGAGAGCCAGCCCGCCGCCGACAGGGAAGCCCCCAGCCGCTGTCCGATCACCCGGTGCCCGCCTGGAACCAGTCCAGCCTCTTTACGGGCTTTGCTCTCCGTCAGGATCTGGCGGAAGCGTTCATAGTTATCATATTGGGTGGTCAGCAGGATATCCTTGAGGATCGCCAGCATCTCGCCGACCTTGTCCAGCGTAGATTTGCCCCGCACCACCAGCCGCGAGACAACTTCATCGGTATTGAACTTGTTCTGGATCATCAGCGAGGGTGAGATTCCGCCAGTTTCCCGCCCGATCCGCTGGGAGAGATGCACGAAATCTTCGGTTTCGGTGCCCATGCGCACCAGCCCCTTGGCAAACATCTTCAGATACGGCAGTAGTTCCTGCGGTACACCTGCCAGGTCAAAACTGAGGTCAAAATACACGATTCCATTGGTAAACAGGTCATGGTACAGCACGGTCACCCCGTCCTCATCCAGCACTTCCAGCGGAATCAGCTTATTGTGCTTCTCCAGGTCTTCCAGCGCCAGGGTCGGCAGGGTTGCCAGCGCTTCCGGCGTATCCGGCGTCTCCTGGATCACGGTCAGCTTTTCCTCATTCGCCACGATCTCCTGGAATTCCTCTTCGCTCAACCTCTCCTGGATCGCCATCAGCCGGGCAGTCTCTTCCTCTGCCTTGCGGCGGTTCAGATCAGGATCCGGCTCCAGGATCACGGTACTGCGGTGGGTATTATCCAGCAGCGCCGAGCGGATCATCGATTCAAAGTAATTCTTCACCCTCAGCCAACCGCTGCTTGATCGCTGCCAGCGGGGCATCGAAGGCCAGCGGCTCAAATGGATCGCCGTCATACAGCCAGGTGGTCAGCGCTCCCAGCATCAGCCCGATCCCCCGCGGGAAGGAGCCGGTATTATTCTCGCGCAGTTGGAATTCGACCGTATTCATCGAAGCAGCCACCATATTTGGGTCAATCCCCTTCTCCGCCAACTCTTTCAGAGTCTGCTCGATCAAGTCTTCCACTTTGGCGGTATGTTCCTGCTGGACACCTTTCATTCCAGTGGAGAAAGTCTGCTGTCGCAGCCAGGAATTCAACCCGCCGCCAACCAGGTCCTCGCCATAACCACTGTCGATCAGGGCTTTGCGCAGCGGTGAGGCTGAAGTCCCCACCAGGATGTGGCTCAGGATCCCAAGACCGAGGACTTTCTCCGGGTCGGTCTGTTCATCCAGCCCCCAGTTGACAGAGACATAGTATTTCGGTTCCTTTTCATCGCCAGCCGCGTACGGCTCGGTAAGGTGCAGGGTCTCCTCGAACGGTGCTTGCAGCGGGACGGCAGAATTCACATTCAGGTGGGAATACCCTGCCAGGTAGCCGGCCATCTTCTCCAACCGCGCTTCCTCAGGGTCATCCCCGTACCAGAAGATATAGGCATTCGAGGGGTGGTAATAGGTTTGATGGAAATTCTTGAACTGCTCATAGGTCAGGTCGGGGATATTGACCGGGTCGCCGCCGGAATTGTGCCGGTAAAGGTTATCCGGGAACAGGGATTTCTGGTTAATCTCGCCCAGCAGGTCATTGGGGTCAGACAGGGCGCCCTTCATCTCATTAAAGACCACGCCCTTGTATACCAGATTGCCGCTCTCCTCATCCAGGCCAAAATGCCAGCCCTCCTGGTCGAGGATGTGTGCCGGGATCAGTGGATGCAGCGCCGCATCCATATACACATCCACCAGGTTGTAGAAGTCTTGCAAGTTCTGGCTGGCGCAGGGATAGCAGGTCTTATCCGGGAAAGTAAATGCGTTGACAAAGGTCTGCAGCGAGCCTTTGATCAGCTCCACGAACGGTTCCTTCACCGGGTATTTCTCCGACCCGTTCAGCACGGCATGCTCAAGGATATGGGCCACACCGGTCGAATCCTGCGGCGTGGTACGGAAGTTGATGCTGAAGACCTTGTTCTCATCATCATTGACCATCGAGAGCATCTGTGCCCCGGTGGCGAGGTGGCGGTAGAGCCGCCCAGTGGTGTTCAGTTCAGGGATTGTCTGTTCTTTGATTAGTTCAAAGCCGTGAAGATCGCTCAATTTTTTCTCCAATTGATAATTTACTCAAACGCTGCCAGGCAGCGGGCCGCCAGCACTTTAGCCATCTCAGCGCGGTAATCCGCAGTCGCCCACTGGTCTCCGGCGGTCAGGTAGGCCACTTCAGCGGCTTCCAATACACCCTCATTCGCCTCCCCGTCCAATATCGTCAGCGGGGCTTTGCCATATCCGCCCAACACGATCCGGGTACGCCCCGAGGACCAGCGCGCCGCCGAAGCGAGCATCACCGGTTTGTCCGCCGGGCTGCGGGCAATATATTCAAAAGCCAACTGCACCTGTGTATTAATGCAAATCTCGGAGATTAGCTTGCCGGGCCATCTGCCATTCCGCAGCGGGATGAACTCGCCCAGGGGCTGCTCGACATCTCCCGGCTGCCACACCAGAGCAGCATCCAGCGCCAGCATAGCGCTCAAAAAGGGGGATCGCCCGTTACCAGAGACCAGCCCGCCGGCGACTGTGCCGGTCTGGCGAAGATTGTAGGCCGCCTGCAGCCGGATGGCTTCTGCCAACGCGGGTTGGATTTCTTCTGTATCCAGCAGGGATTGCAAAGTCGCAGTCGCCCCAATGCGCAGATCCCGCCCCTTTTGCTCGATCCCATCCCATCCCAACCCCTGCAAATCGACCACGGCGTAGTCCTCGGCGGAAGGCGCGTTCACCACCGTTCCCCCGCCTAGCGGTTTGGTCCTTGGCGTGGTTTGCGAAAGCAGGGAAAGAGCTTCTTCCAGCGTTTCCGGGCGATAGTATTCGATGATCATAAATTACTCCTTATCAGGATCTGAATCAGGCACAACCTTCCAACTCATTCCCCCAAAATCAGTCTGGTCGATCACTTCTTGCGGCACCTGCAGCAGCAGGCCCTCGGCTTCAGCACATAGCTCCCCATCCGGGCCATACAGGAAGGAAGCACATTCCGCCATCTTCCCCCGGTCGCGGATCACCTTCCCCACCAGGCGCACGGGCACGCCCAGCGGTGTAGGCTTGCGGTAGCGGGTGGTCAGCCGTCCGGTGAACATAAAGCGGTCGGGGTCGGTAACCATCACCGCCCGCGCCAGGGTCTCATCCAGCAGGGTCGCCACGATGCCGCCATGGGTCGCACCAGGGTATCCCTGGAACTGCTCTGGGATGGTGACCTCGGAGACCACCTGGGCTTGCTCGTCAATATAGAACGACATTTGCAACCCGAAAGGATTCTCAAGCCCGCAAACAAAACAATGAGAGGCGTTAGGGAGTTTGGTATTCACATCAAAATTATACTCTAGGGAACGGTGAAACTCAAAACCGGTCTGGACAACGCGATTAAGTTGACAGTAGACAGTAGACAGTAGTCGGTAGTCAATTAAAAAAAACAATCTGCCAACCAAATCTCATCTTCCACGAATAACAACTGCAGCCACCTGAACGGGACTGAAATACTAAAACGTAGGAGAGGGTTCTGCGAGGTCAACAGACTCGGTAACCCTCCCCTCTTTTACTATAACCAAAAGTCGGGTTCCGATTGCAAAACTATCGAGAACCCGACCTTACATTTATCTCTAAATCTCCCTACTTCTGCGCAAACGTGTCGATCAACAGCTTGAAATCACCGCCCACCGGGTAAAGGATCGGGCATGTGCAGCCGTTATCGATATATTCCTGCACTTTTTTGCGGGCCTCATCCGGCGTACCGGAAGCTGAGATCCGCAGCACCAGTTCATCGGGTACCAGGTGCTTGGCCGCCTGGATCTGCTCATGGGTCGCCGGCCAGCCCAGGATAGACTGGATTTCCCCGACCACATCCATCGAGACACCCGAGGCTTTGGCGATATGCGGCTGCTGGGCCAGGTACTGGGTCAGCAGCTCACGGGTGTAATCGATCGCCTTGTCATGGTCATGATCTACCGAGCAGACCACCAACTGCGGCCGGTCGATATCGTCCAGCGAGCGTCCTGATTTCTTGGCACCGGATTCCAGCATTTCCAGAGCCATATGATTATATTCCGGCGGCACGCAGTAGTTCAGCACCGCCCCATCGGCGATCTCGCCGGTCATCTCCATCATCTTCGGGCCGGTCGCGCCGATCATGATGCGTACATTGCGAGGCTCGCGCCGCCCGTGGACTACATCCAGCTCGATCCCATCCACATGGTGGAACTCACCGTGGTAAGTCACCCGCTCCATATTCAATAATTTGCGCAGCACCTCAACCGTTTCGCGCATCGCCGTCAGCGGTTTGCGCCGCTCAATACCCACATTCGCTGCCAGCGGATCCCACCAGGCGCCGATCCCGCAGATCACCCGGTCCGGTGCCAGATCGTCCAGCGTCAGAAAGGTGGCCGCCAGCAAACCTATATTGCGGGTCCAGTTATTGATCACACCAGAACCAATGTCGATCCGCTCGGTTACTGCCGCGTAGGCCGCCATCGGCACAATCGCATCCCGCACCAGACGGGATTCCGCCTGCCAGACAGCCTCAAACCCCTTCTCTTCTGCATAGCGGACATAGTCCAGCCCGTCGCGCAGGTCATGTGAATCCTGTAAATACAATGCCACTCGTTCCATGTAAGCTTACCTCCAATATTTTTTCTACCCTAATCATACCTGATTAACGGGTGATTCACAAAGTTGTCTAGCCAGCGAAAAATCGGGAAAACCTCGCGGAGTGACTCCATGACATATATCCCGGTCATTTCAGGGCAAATGCCCTTCCAATCGGAGTGAATATGTATTAAGATTAGGTAAAGCATAACATTATTAAATAAAAGATATGGATAACTATAACTCTCACAGCGAAAACGCAGAGATGTACCTCGTCAGCATGGCGATCCTGGCAGAATCCGGTATCCCCTGCCCTATCTCGCTGCCCCGCCTGGCTGAGGAGATGGATGTCCAGACCGTCTCGGCCAACCAGATGGTGCGCAAACTGGCCGAGGAAGGACTGGTCACCTACCAGCCTTACAAAGGCGTTTCGTTCACCGAGAAAGGCCAGCAAGCCGTCTCGCTGATCCTGCGCAACCGCCGCTTGTGGGAGGTTTTCTTCGTCGAACAGCTAAACTTCACCCCCAGCGAGGCAGACGCACTCGCCTGCCGTATGGAGCACATCACCCAGCCTGAAGTCGCTGCCCGCCTGGCAGAATTTCTCGATCACCCCACCACCTCCCCCACCGGAAGGCAGATCCCCCACCAAGATGAAGCCAGCTACGCACCCGACGCTGTCCCGCTGACCGAAATTCAGCCCGGCCAGCAAGCCGAGATCCTGGCGGTCCACCTGGATGCCGCCGAAAGCGCCTTCCTGCGCAGCGAAAAGCTCATCCCCGGCAAACAGGTTGAGGTACTCGCCCAGGGTGCTAGCGGGGCGGTGCTCATCCGCATCGGCGATCGACGGCTTTCCATCTCTGAAAACTTGTCCGGCCAGATCCTTACCACCCCGCTCAGGGAGCAGTCAAAATGAGCGCCACCCCCGCCATTCCACTTTGCGATGCCCCCATCGGCAAACCGGTCGTACTCACCGAGATCAACGGCGGCAGCAGGTTCAATCGCCGGCTGGTAGAACTCGGACTCACCCCGGGCGTACACCTTAAAGTCATGCAGGATTCCGGCGGCCCGCTGATCATCGCCGTGCGCGATTCACGCATCGCCCTGGGGCGCGGCATGGCCGAAAAAATATCGGTTTCAATTATCGAGGATTAACATGAAAAAACTCACCATCGCCTTAGCCGGCAACCCCAACGCCGGCAAATCCACCATCTTCAACGCCCTGACCGGCGAAAGCCAGCATGTCGGCAACTGGCCGGGTAAAACCGTTGAAAAGAAATCCGGCAGTTTTGAACACCGCGGCGTACAGATTCACATCGTTGACCTTCCCGGCGTGTACAGCCTGTCCTCATTCTCCCCTGAGGAAGAGGTCACCAGAGATTACCTCGTCGGCGAGGATATCGACCTGGTGGTCAATGTGCTGGATACCTCCAACCTGGAGCGTAACCTCTACCTCACCGTCCAGATCAAGGAGATCGGCATTCCGATGATGGTGCTGCTCAACAAGAGCGATATCGCTGCCCACAAAGGCTACAAGGTCGATGTCAGTCGCCTCTCCGAGCAGTTGGACAACACCCCGGTGGTCGTCTCGGTGGCCAAGAAAGGCACCGGGCTTGAAGAACTGAAAGACCAGATCATTGCCAATGCCAAGGCCATTGAGGCCGCTCACGTATGAGCATGCAGTACGCCCCGCAAATTGAAGAAGAGATTAACCGGCTCACCGCCCAGATTGAAAAGGACGAGCGTCTTTGCAATCTCTACCCTTCTCGCTGGCTGGCGATCCAGCTCCTTGAAGGAGATCTCACCCTGCTCGACCACAGCCGGGCGGGGCCATCGGTGATCGAAACCCTTCATGCCAGCCAGGCCCGCCTGATCGAGACCTTTGGCCCCGACCTGGACATTACTCTGCCCGACCAGCGCTTCCAATTCGTCCAATCGATCCTCAGCAATTCGCTGCAACGCCAGGAAGACCAGGAAACTTTCTCAGATAAGCTCGACCGCATCTTCGCTAACCGCTATTTCGGCCTGCCGATCTTCCTGTTGATCATGTATCTGGTCTTCAATATCGTCCAGAACGTATCCGCTCCCTACCTGGACTGGATCGATGGCCTCTTCAACCAGTACATGGCTGGCTGGGTCTCGACCCTGCTGATCAACCTTAACGCCCCGGACTGGCTCAGTTCCCTGCTGATTGACGGGATCATCGCCGGGGTCGGCGGGGTTTTGGTCTTTATCCCCGGGCTGTTCACCATGTACATCATGCTCTCCATCATGGAACAGACCGGCTACATGTCCCGCGCCGCCTATGTGATGGACCGCTTTATGAGCAAGATCGGGCTGCACGGCAAATCTTTCATCCCTATGATCCTCGGTTTTGGCTGCAATGTCCCCGCCATCTACGCCACCCGCACCATCGAAAAGCGCGAGACCCGCCTGCTGACCGGCTTGCTGATCCCGTTCATGTCCTGCTCGGCCCGCCTGCCTGTCTATCTGATCTTCGGGATTGCCTTCTTCCCCGACAAAGCCAACTCTGGTGATCTTCCTTCTCTACCTGATCGGCATTCTGGTGGCATCCGGGATCGCCATCGCCGTCTCACGGCTGGTCTTCCAGGGCAAATCCCTCTCCATCATGGTGCTGGAACTGCCCGGCTACCAGAAACCGGAAATCAAGACCATGCTCAACTACGCCTGGCGGCAAACTTCCGAATTCATGCAGAAAGCTGGCACCCTGATCCTGGCCTTCTCGATTGCCTTGTGGTTCCTGCTCAACCTGCCCTGGGGGGTGGAGAATACCCGGGACAGTTATTTTGGCAAGCTCGGCGGCATCCTCGCCCCGACCCTCGCCCCGGCCGGATTTGGCAATTGGGAGGCCAGCGGTTCGCTCATCACCGGACTGATCGCCAAAGAGTTAGTCGTCTCCTCTCTCTCCCAGGTGTACGAGATCCCGGACGAGTTCAACAGCCTGGATGGCGAACCCAACACCCTCCTGCAGGATGTAGGCGAACTGGGCATCGGGCTGGGCATTGCCACCCTGGATGCAGGAAAATCAATCCTGGACGTGCTGACCCCCGGCATCCATCTCTTCCCCGCAGACCCTCAGGCTGAAAATCTAGCCCTCAGCCGGGCATTACAGCGCTCCTTCACCCCGCTCTCCGCCGCATCCTACCTGGTATTCATCCTGCTCTACATCCCCTGTATTGCTGTGATCAGCGCTCAGCGCCAGGAATTTGGCTGGAAGTGGGCCGGGCTTTCTGTAGCAATTACCATGATCGTCCCCTGGGTGCTGGCTGTCGCCGTTTACCAGGGCGGCAGGTTGTTTGGACTGCAATAACTGTTGAGCCAACTCCTCGCCCTCCTCCGGGAAGAACCCAACCTCACCCACGCCGCCCTGTGCCTGCGTCTGGAAGTCTCTCCCGATACCCTGCAAAGCATGATCGACATCCTCATCCGCAAGGGCAAGTTGCAGCCCGAGGAATCGCCAGGCTGCGGCGGCAACACCACCTGCACCCAGAGAGCCTGCCCCGGCCCGGACGAATGTGAACTCGTCCTGATCAAGCCAATTACCGAAATCCGTATTTCCGATTGAGCATAGATTCAGGAAAATAGCCATCGAGCACCAAATACCCGAAAATGGAATAGAACCGTCAGTTTACTGTTACTGCGGTTGGCTTCACATCGAGGGGCCTGGGGAGGCGGCCCTCCCCAGGCGGGGTGCAGGGGTCAGCCGACTCCTGCAAAGTAGATAATAGCCAAATCCCGATATTCTTATGTAGATCATGAAAACACCAATTATAGGCTGCAACCCAAGGCGAATTCATACTTACTTTTCATCATAAGGTAAAATCACCCCATGCAGAAACGTCTGGCAGTCCTCCTTCTCATATTGATCTGCGGATTGGCCCTCACACCGCCTGCCAGCGCACATCCCGCCGACATCAATTTCCACAACTACGAGATCACCCTCTATCCGGACCATCTCGAGATCGTCTGGGGGATCCTCCCCGGCCCGCTGGCCACTGAAGTCCTCTGGGGCCAGGTGGACACCAACCTGGACACCCAGGTATCCTCCCAGGAAGCAATTACCTGGGCCGAAGACCAGCTCCGGTCGCTCATCGTTCAGCAGAACTCTCAGCGGCTGGATCTCCACGATTGACAAACTGGTCTGGCCAGATTCAATCAACGCCCTGCGCCTCGGCGACCAGCCGGTGATGGTCTTCCTCTCCGCAGATTGGGCCAACCAGCCGCTGGACAGCAGTAGTTTCGAATTCCGCAACGAACTCCCCAACAGCCTGCACTGGTTTGCCATCCACACCGAGGAACCAGATCACCTTTTCGACCCCCGACCAGAACGGCAACCTGCTTCTCTTCCGCATCAACCCCCATGAGAGGATCTCGCTGACCCGAAACCAATATCCTGACCGAATGGGAAAGCGGAAAGCCAGAAATCCCCGGCCTGGTCGCCTCCTTCGGACTTGGCGACCTGGCCGAGCAGGCCTCCTCAATCCTCCAATCGCCAGCAAGGAGTCATCGGCATCCTCGAAGGATCTGATCCGTAACAACGAGACCTCCCCGATCTTCTATCTGAGCGCACTCAGCCTGGCACTGCTGCTCGGTGCCCTGCATGCCCTCAGTCCCAGGCCACGGCAAAACCATTGTTGCTGCCTACCTGGTCGGCGCGTCCGGCAAGTTCTATCATGCCATCGCCCTGGGCACTATCGTCACCCTGACCCATACCGGATCGGTTTTCGCCCTCGGACTCGCCACCCTGGCAGCCTCCTCGTATCTGATGCCATCCAACATCTTCCCATTGCTGGAGATCATCTCCGGCCTGCTGATCGTGATTCTCGGCATCGGCCTGCTAATCCCGCGCATCCGGGACTGGCTCAAAAAACGCAGCCTCGATCAACGCATCAACACACTGATCCCCGAAACCCAGCAAGCTCCTGAAAGCAGCCAGCAGCGCCTGGTGATCAACCAGCCGATCGAAGAGGTCGGCCCTTCACACAGCCATACCCCCGAGAGCAGCAAATACATCCCCATTCCCCGCGGTCCGACCGTCGGCGCACCCGCTGCAGGGCATCACCTGGCGCTCTTTGCTGACCCTCGGGATCAGCGGCGGTCTGGTCCCCTGCCCGGACGCGATCGCCATCCTGCTGATCGCCGTCACCATTAACCGCATCGGATTCGGCCTCTCGCTGATCATTTCATTCAGCCTCGGCTTGGCGATTGTCCTGATCTTGATCGGGTTGATGATCGTTGAAGGCCGGCGGCTATTTGAGCGCTTGCGCTGGTTCGACCAGGCAGCCTTCATCATGCCGATCATCAGCGCTCTGATCGTCCTCGGTCTGGGTGCATTCCTGACCATCGGCGCAGCCCAAAACCTGCCCCCTGACGCGTTCTCTTCCCTCACCCCGCCCACACAGGCGCCCTAATGGGAAGAGATGAGCGCGCTCTACATGGATACAGATGAGCAAAACCGCTACCAGCTATCTTCACCGTTTCGATTGAGGGTGAAGAGCCCGGAGATCACCTCCGCCCCCGAAGGCATATCCGGCTATACCGTCTCACCCGATCTCTCCACTGTTGTCTACACCACCAACCAGAGCGCCATGGAATCCTCGATCTGGCTTTGGGATCTGGAAAGTGATCAACATCAAGGTCATCATGGACTGCTCCCCTGACTTCTGCAAAGCCCCGGTCTGGCCCCCCAGCCGGAGACAAGCTGATCTACGAACGGCTGCAAAACCCCTCCGATCCCAACGCCCTGGGGATCAGCTCGATCTGGTGGCTGGAACTGGAGACCGACGAGACCGCTCCCCTCTTCCAGGATGCCAACTTCCCCGCCTTCTACCCCAACTGGTCGCCCAGCGGGGAATGGCTGAGTTATTCCTCGATCAACCCCAACCAGATCCGCCTTTACCACCTTGAGAGCGGTGATAGCCTCGATATCCCCATGAAAGGCAACCCGCAGGTCATCTGGCATCCCACCGATAACACCCTCCTCTACACCGAATACGTCCAGATACGGCGATGCCAACATGAACAAGCTCAAACTATTCGATCTGGAGACCAGCGAAACCCGGCTGATCTCTGAAGTTGATAACTCTGGACGAAGTACTGCCAACCTGGTCCAACGATGGGACCCAGATCATTGTGATTCGCCGGGAATGGGTCGACGGGATTGCCCAGATCGGCGACCAGATCTGGATGCTGGACCCAGAGACGGGCGACAGAGACCCAGATCACCACCGATGAGCAGATCATCCACGGGCAAGCCACCTGGTCTCCGGACGGAAAAGCGCTGATCTTCCACATCTACAATCTGGGCAACACTGGCAATCCCACCGAGATCCAGGTGCTGGAACTGTCCAGCGGCAAGATTACCACCATCACCACCCCCGGCACCTCACCCACGTGGATACCTTAATCAGTTGGCAGTAAATTGTTGGCAGTAGTCAGTTATAAATAATATTGTCATTGCGAGGTAACCCAGCGACGAAGCAATCTCCCTACAGCCTCATTCTCCACACCAAATCCAGCACGGTCATCCCCACCTCATCCGTGTTCATATGTGTCCATCTGTGGTTCAAATTGCCGTTCCCTGGGTGCCTGATCCCTGTTTTTATTTCAAACCTATTTAAACTTGTAGTACAATCCCCCCTGTTAACTCCCACAAGAGGCACAAACCCCTATGCACTCATCATCCCAATCCCGCAACATCCTCGTCCTCTTCATTACTATGGTCATCGTCATGATGGGCTTTGGGATGATCATCCCGGTACTGCCCTTCCTGATAGAAGCCTTTGGCGCCAGCGGGCAGGAACTCGGTTTCCTGATGGCGATCTACGCCCTGATGCAGTTGATCTTCTCCCCGATGTGGGGCGAGATCTCCGACCGCTATGGCCGCCGTCCGGTGCTGATGATCGGGCTTTTCGGCAATGGGCTTGCGCTGCTCTTCATGGGGCTGGCCAACAGCCTGTGGGTGCTCTTCGCTGCCCGGGCACTAGCCGGGCTGCTGGCCTCCGCCACCATGCCAACCTCCTACGCCTATATCAGCGACTCCACCTCCGAGGAAGACCGCGGCCGCGGTATGGGCATTCTCGGGGCAGCCATGGGGGTCGGCATGGTCCTCGGGCCTGGCTTCTCCGGCATGCTGGCTGAGATTTCACTTTCAACCCCCTTCTACTTCGGGGCCGCTCTCTCCATACTGGCGATGATCTTCGTTTATTTCATCCTGCCAGAATCCCTGCCAGAAGGAACAGCGCAGCAACAGCACCAACATTAATCTGCGCCATCAATTTTCGCAGATGTGGCAGGGGTTGCGCTGGCCCTCTGGGCTTCCTGCTCTTCCTGGCTTTCCTGGTCAGCTTTGGGCTGACCAACTTTGAAGGCATCTATGGTCTGTATATGGCCAATCGCTTTGATTACGGTCCCCGGGAAGTAGGCTACACCCTCACTCTTATCGGGATCATCTCCGCCGGTGTCCAGGGCGGTCTGACCGGCCCGGCGACCAAACGCTGGGGAGAAGAGATGGTCATCAAGGTCTCCTTGCTTGGAAGTGCAATCGGCTTTGTCCTTATGCTGCTGGCCTTCAACACCACCACCATCCTGCTGACAATTGGCTTTTTTGTATTCTCCAACGCCATGATCCGCCCTGGCGTCGCCTCACTGATCTCCAAGCGCACCGAGTCCGGGCAGGGCATCTCGATGGGCCTGAACAACTCATTTATGAGCCTGGGGCGCGTGATCGGCCCGGTGCTGGCCGGCATGCTGCTTGATATCAATATCTCCCTGCCCTATCTCTCCGGCGGGATTGGCCACACTGATCGGGTTTCTGCTATGTCTGGTACTGCTGAAAACGCCCAAAGCGGAAGCAGAATTAAATAAAAAAAGAGCGGGTGTAAAACCCGCTCATTTTACATTATTCCTCCGAACCTATTTTGCCAATTCACTAAGTGACTGTATTTTCTAATTCTTCGTACCAACCGCACCATTGGCGATCATTTCGGCATACGAGCTGCCATTCCGCTGTTTCCGGTCATCACGGTCTTCCACCCGGGTCCATTCTTCCAGATTGACCATTGAGGAAGACCAGGTCCTCCGGATAATCCACATCCCGGGCCAGAGAAGGCAATTCCACGATCTCAACCCTGGCGCCCTTGGCACGGGCCTGATCGGTATGCCGGTAGAAGGAATTCTCGCCAAAACTGAACTTGATCAGATCAGGCGGGGTCGGACCAGCAAGGCATTGGTACCCTGCTGGCGGTGATCGGGGGCGATCACCATCGTGTTTGAATACTTGGCCGCCTCCACCATCGTGAGCACATCCTGCTCCGTCATCTGCGGCAGATCCGCAGGCAGGATCAACACACCGGAAACATTATAGATCGTCGCCACCGTGGTGGCTCGTGGTAATGGCAATATTCAGGTGGGGGGTGCCATCTTCCAACACCGTGCGCGCCCCATGATAGCGGGCAATCGCCAACGCTTCAGGATCACGGCTCACCACCAGCACCTGCTCCAAACCAGGAAGCTGGGTGATCGTATCTAGGGTATGGATCAATAATCGTTTATTCAGAGCTGCGCGTTGGTCTTCTGATAATACTTTGGCCAACCTGGTTTTCCCTCTACGCAGTGGTTTTACCGGGACAATGGCCCACAATGTCATTTAAGGTTGTTCCTTTCTCATTTCATCCGGCTGTTCGCCAGCATGTTTTTATACCAGATGAAGCCCCCCTCTATCAAAGGGGAATCCTCACACAAGTGATTTCGCAAAGGACAAAACCTCTTCAGCTAAATTGTAGCGTTGTTCTCTCTCCACCATTATTGTATCAGTAATCAGGCTTGGGCGACTTAAATGTTTTGTTAGATTTTCATCCAGTTTATCCAGCACAAATCCGCTCAACAGGGACGCCATAATGGCGCGCCACAGCCAGTGCGGACGGCTCGATCTCCAGTTCAGCGTACATTTTGGCTGCCGGACCTTTGATCGCCTTGCCGCCCACCAGCGGAGAAACCGCCACCACCAACTTGTCGGCCAGCGCATCCCGTACTCCCGGCACACCCAGGATCGGGTCCATGCTCACCCACGGGTTAGAAGGGCAAATCACCACCGATCTCCGCACCCAGATCGCCTCCAGCACACCCGGTGCCGGCTTCGACTTCAGGATCCCCTCAAAGCGGAAGCCTGTCACCTTTGGCTCGCAGCGCCGGGCGACGAAATACTCCTGGAAGGCCAATTCACCTTCCCTGTCAGCACAATCGTCGGGATCGGGTCATCGCTGACCGGTAGCACAGTTGCCCCGATCCCCCAGGCGCGGCAAAAATCTTCGGTGATCTCACTCAATCGGTCCCCGGCCTTCAGACGCCGGGTGCGCTCCAGGTGAGTAGCCCAGATCGCGGTCTCCCAGATTGAACCAGGTCGGCCCACCGAGCAGTTTGACCTCCTCGGCGCTGACCCAGCTCTCATTTACCCGCCCCCAGCCCGTCTCCGGATTGTGCAGCCCGGCCAGGTTGTAACACACCGTATCCAGATCAGGGCAGATCCGCAGCCCGAAGTGCTCGAAATCATCCCCGACATTCACGATCACGGTCAATTCACCCGGCGGCAGGATCCCCGCCAGACCATCGGCCAGTTTTGCCCCGCCAACACCACCGGCCAGCGCTACGACACCCATTTCACCACCTCATCCAGCGGTTTGCGCTCCCGGAAGTCTGGAGCTTCCGCCGCGTAGCCGATCATCAGCATCCCCTGGGCGACCCAATCCTCCGGCAGATCAAATGCCGCTTGCACCACCTCCGGAGCAAACATCGGCGCACAGATCCATACCCCGCCCAACCCCAGCGCATGTGCCGCCAGCAGGATATTGCCGGCTGCCAACGCGGCGCTCTGCACCGCCATGATCCAATCGCCGTGGGTGCGTTCCTTATCGTCATACACACTCAAATCATTCCGGGCTACGCAAGGCAGGATCGCCGCCGGAGCCGAAGTCAGCCGCTGCTTGCGTTTCTCCGCTCAGCGCGTCCACCTCTTCTGGAGCCACCCCGCTATTCAACAGCGCCTGCTTGTATTTGGGCTGCATCGCCATCACCATGCGAGTGAGATCCTCTTTCCCGGTGACAACTACAAAACGCCACGACTGGTTATTATGCGCGTTCGGCGCTCGGGTACCAGCTTCGAGTATCTTTTCGAGTAAATCATGGGAAACAGGCTGATCGGTGAACGACCTTACCGATCTTCGATCTTCAAGCACATCCCAAAACCCGGTTTTTTCTGTCATACGTTCTTTCCTGAGATGTCATCCAGTTTAATTTTGTAAGTCACCCGGATTTCCCCGTCAGGAATATCATACCTTCGGCCGCGATATTTCTGGGATAGGGCGTGGATATGGTCCGCACCACCTTCCTCATCAATCTCTATCACCTTTCCACGCAGTTGAATATACCGGTACATATCATCCGTCGCCATTATTGAAACCGCCACCTGCGGTCGGGCGCGCATATTTTTATCCTTCACCCGCTCCTTTGCAGAATTAATCAGCAAATACTCGCCATCCGTATTGAACCAAACCGGGGTAACCTGTGGACTTCCATCAGGCATCAATGTAGCCAGGAAGGCAATTGACCGGGTCTCATCAGCCAGCAAATCACGCAGGTGCACAGGCACACTCTTCATCAGAATCTCCTTTGTTGATTATATTCATTCGTCCATGGTCAGCGGAACATATCCTTCTCACGCTCGCGCAGCAGTTCCCCCAGTTCCGCCTCCCGCAGCGGATAAGGGAAGCCGCGCACATGGATCACCGGCGTGCCCTCATCCACCTGGCCCATCAGCAGGGATGCTCCCGCCGCAAGTTCATCGGCTGCCCCAATCTCGGTGGCGTGGAGTTCATAGCCAAACAGATCGAAATCCCCCACCCGGTTGACCACCCCCGGAACCCCGGCTAGCCCGATGGTGATCCCCACCGTGCCGTTGCGCCAGGCACGCCCGTGCGAGTCAATGATCAATACGCCGGTGTGTTTACCGGTCTTCTCAGCGATCTCCGCCCGCAGCTTCTCCGCAGATCCGTCCGGGTCTTCCGGCAGCAAAAGTACCCAATCCCCCTCGCCTTTCACATTGGAATGGTCGATCCCGGCATTGGCACACACAAAGCCCTGCTTGTGCTCCACCACGATCAGGCCAGGCCGCTTGCGGACGACCTCGATGCTCTCCGAGAGGATCAATTCAACCAGGCGGGCGTCCTTCTCGATCTCGACGGCCAGTGCCAGGGCAGCTACCCCCGGAGAGACCGTCTCCAGGTTCACCCAACGCCCCTCCGCCTTGGAAACGATCTTCTGCGCCAGCACGAGGATATCGCCATCCTCTAGCTGGACCCCGCCCTCATCCAGAGACCTGAGCAACATGGCGGTCAGATCATCCCCGGTCTCGATCATCGGAATCCCGGGGAGGGCGGAAAAGGTCAGTTGGCTCATTTCTCAAGTCCAGCGATCTGGATCGTACCGTGCCCCTTATAATGTTTGTTCATCGTGATCAGCAGCGCCGTCAGGCCTTCAACCACAATGGCATTGTCCAGACCGCCGGCGTAATAGCCCTTCATCCCGGCATCCTCACTCAGGGCAATCACCTGCTCCACTGCTTCCAGATCCTCACCGCAAACCAGCACATCGCTCTCGATTGGCTTGTCCAGGTCCTTGCGCAGCGCGCTGGCGGGCACATTCTGGTAAGCCGCCACCACGGTAGCGCTTTCACCGAGGATATCCTGGGCAATCCGTGCCGCCGAAGGCGGATCAGGCGGGAATGCGCCAGGGAATATCACCCGGGCAGTCGCATCCACCACGATCTTGCCTTGTAGGGCATCCTTCAATCCTTCAAGAGCCGGTTTGTGCGCCTTAGCCACGATCGTCAGCACGACAATATCGGCGGCTTTAGCTGCCTGGCTGTTCTCCAGGCCGGTGATCGTGTCAATCCCAAGTTCTGCATTTAATTCGGCAGCAGTGGCTTCAGCCTTCTCAGCCTGCCGTGAGCCGATGATCACTGAATAGCCCGCGTTGGCCCAGCGCATTGCCAGGCCTGGACCTTCATTCCCTGTACCCCCCAAAACTGCGATTGTTTTCTTCTCCATAAAGTTTTCTCCTGTAAATGATTCGAAATCCTCACCAGAAAACCCCTTCCGTCCTGCTTCGCAGTCCACCTCCCACTTATAGGGGGAGGAAGAGAGCGGAGCAACCAGGGGGGGGTCTTTTTTACATATTGGAACCGTCGTTACTTCACGTTCCTCTGATACCGCTCCCACACTGCTGGGGCCAGCGCTTGCGCCTCGGCAGCGATCTTGGCCTCATCCAGCACCAGGATCTCCCGGTCGCGCATCAGGAAGGTCCCATCCACCATTGTAGCGGTCACCATACTCTCATTGAACCCGAAGAGGATATGCCAGGGCAGATTTCCGGCGGTCATTGGGGTAAAGGCATGGTAATCCACCAAGATCAGGTCCGCCGCTGATCCTGCTGCTAGCATCCCCAGCTCGCGCCCGGGGAAGAAGATATTTACCAGGGCAGCGTTGTTGTACACGCCCATCTGGATCACGTCATACCCATTCATCCGCCGCGGGTCCCCATGCCAGACCTTGTGCAGCAGGTATGCCATCTTCCACTCCGTCCACATATCCTGGGTGAAGCCATCATTCCCCAGGCAGACCTTCACGCCGGCCCGCAGCAGGCTTTCCACCTCGGCAACACCCACGGCGTTGTTCATATTCGAGCGCGGCTGGTGACTCAGCCAGGTGCCAGTCTCCACCAGTAGTTGGGCCTCGACATGATCAATATGCACCCCATGTGCCACAATCGTGCGCGGCCCCAGGATGCCAAACTTGTTCAACCGGTCCATCACCCGCTGCCCAGATTTCTTCAGGCTGTCATACTCATCAGACTCATGTTCCGCCACATGAATATGGAAACCCACATCCGTGCCAACCGCATCCCGGCAGACCTGCAGGGTCTTATCCGTCAGGGTCAGGCTGGCATGCATCCCGAAGGTGGCTGCCACTCGCCCGTCGGCGATCTTCCCTCCAGCAGCCTTCTCAATAAAGGAAGCATTCTCGCGCACCCCCATCAGCGCCTTTTCCTCGCCATCCCGGTCAGTGACCTCGTAACACAGCACCGCCCGCAGCCCGGAGGCATCCACCTCCTCGGCGATCGCATCTCAGCGAGTTGGTGATGAAATTCGGCGAGGCGTGATGGTCGATCAGCGTGGTCGTGCCGTGCCGGATCGCATCCACCAGGTGTACCTGGGCCGAAGAGCGCACACTGGCTTCATCCAGAGCCTTATCCAGCGGCCACCACAATTTTTGCAGGATTTCGGGGAAGTCCTTGGGTGCATCTCCGGGAATCGCCATCCCGCGGGAATACGCGCCATAAAAATGGGTATGAGCGCAGATATTGCCCGGCATCACCAGTTGGCCGCCGGCATCCACCATCTCGGCATCCGGGTATTTTGCCTTCAGATCCGCTTCCGGACCGATCTCCTTGATATCCTTGCCTTCTATCAAGACTGCCTGCCCCTCCAGGATTCGATTCTCGGTCTCCCAGGTGACCAATTTTCCATTTACGATCAGCATCAGATTCACTCCTTAATCAAAAACCGTTGGCATATTCGGGTCCGCCACTGCGGCGAAAATATCCTCAATATGGCGCTGGTGGGTCCGCTCACCAGAGAAAGGCTGCGGGATCGCATCCTGCACAAACCAGGCCACTTCGCTGGTCTCATAACTCTCAGCCGCTTCCCCACCGATTAACTCGCACAAAAAAACCAGCTTATAGGCATGATGGAAACGCATTTCCCCCACCCGGTTGGCATCATACACGCCCACCAGCCGGTGCGCCCTCACCTGAATATCCAGACTCCTCCAGCGTTTCCCTCTCTGCGGCTTCCGCCGGCCTGTCGCCGACATCCACCCAGCCGCCGGGCAGCGTCCAGCCGTGATCGGCGCGCTCCGCGCACCATCAGCAGCTTGCCATCCTGCACCACAGCGGCGCGCACATCCACCTTGGGAGTGGCATAACCCTCGGCGACGGCAAATTCATCCAGAACCTGCGCTTCCGGCAAATGGGTATAGTGCGCCACGATCTCGGCAGCCACCTCTGTCAACTGGCGGTAGCGGTCAAGATCATATTCACTTTCAGAGTAATGTAATCCGGCCTGTGCCAGCGCTTCAATCTTTCGCGCCCACGTCAGCCATTGGGGAATCTGGTTCTCATCCATCTACTTTCGCCTGACAGACATTTTAGCATGAATTTGAAATCACTTGTATTCTTCCTGTATAATTCAGAAATGGCCGGAATAAAACCTCTCACCCACCTTGATTTGAACCAGTTCGATCAACTGTCCACCGGATACACATCCACGGAAAAATTTATTGTCACCAAATCCGAAACGAATGAACAGGCCTCAATCTCATTACAACGTCAAGCGCTGGAACAGCCTTATCTCAAAACCTGGGACTCGGATCCTGACCTGGAAACCCACTACGCCGATGTGGTGAAGCAAGGGCACTCTCTGGAGTTATACGCCGGCGATAAGCTCATCGGAATCGCGATCGCTGAGAAGCGTGACTGGAACCGCCAACTCTGGATCTGGGAATTCCATATTGATCCCGCGTATCACCGAAAGGGCCACGGACGCCAAATGATGGAGGCTCTGGCTGAAATCGGGAAAATAGCTGGCTGCCGGGTGATCGTCTGCGAGACCCAGAATACCAACGCCCCGGCAATCGACTTCTACCGCCGGGTAGGCTTTGAGGTCGGCGCTGTGGACCTGTCTTACTACACCAACAATGACCCGGAAGAGTTTGAGGTCGCCATTTTCATGAAAAGATACCTGGAATAGAGGAGGCAGCCATGACCCAATCACAGATCATCATCGAAAACTTCCATAGCCAGTCCCTGGAGGGCAACCCCCTGGGAGACCCTGCTACTCGCCGCGTGCCGGTTTATCTGCCGCCGGACTTTGATCCCGAGCAGGGCTACCCCAGCGTTTACCTGCTGGCGGCCTTTGCCGCACGCGGCCTCAAATTGCTAAACGATGATCTCTGGCAGGAAAATATCCAGGAGCGCCTCGACCGGCTGATCGCCTCCGGTGGGATCCAGTCGATGATCGTGGTGATGCCCGATGCCAGCACCCGTTACGGCGGATCGCAATATCTCAACTCTTCCGCCACCGGCCAATATGAAGACAGCATCCTCGAACTGGTAGCTTCATCGACGGCAAATATCCCACCCCGCGGAAGCCGGCCAGCGCGCCGTGATGGGCCACTCCTCCGGCGGCTACGGCGCTTTCCAGTTTGGCATGCGCCACCCCGGCACTTTTAGGCTGGTTGCCGCCCACGCCCCGGACCTCAACTTTGAGATGGTCTATCCGATGGACTTCCCCCCCTTCGCCCGCTTTTATGAAAAGGCCGGTGAAGAAGGCCTCCTGGAAATGCTTGCCAATCCGGGTCTGCCCTTGAAAAAGGCACTTCGTTCTATGTCCTGGCCGTCGCCGCGATGGCCTCCTGCTACTCCCCCAACCCGGACAGCCCCTGGGGGTTTGACCTGCCCTTCGATACCTACACCTGTGAGATCATCCCGGAGGTCTGGCAGCGCTGGCAGGCCCACGACCCGATCCACATGGCGGGCGATCACGTTGAAGCCCTGAAGTCCCTGAAATTACTCTATCTGGACTGCGGCTTGTATGATGAAGAGAACTTGCTGTATGGTGCGCGAGTCTTCAACCGGACCCTGAATGACCTGCATATCTTCTCGCATTATGAAGAATTCGAAGGCGGTCACCGCAATACCCGCTTCAGATATGACGTTTCCCTGAAATTGATCTCGCAAGTTTTCCAGAATACATCTGGCAGCTGATCAAATTCAATCGGCCAGCATGGTAGAATATGCTCACACAAAAAATCGGCGGTTTTTGCCCCCTAATTATGTTCAAGAGGAGGACATCAATGAAACGGGCTATTCTGATCTCCACTATTTTGATCTCGATCATCATGGCAGCCCTGCTAGCCTCCTGCGGACTATCCGATGAAGCGATCAGGGCGACAGAAGCCCAGATCGCCCGCGATATCTACGCCACCCAGACGGCAGAAGCCCCGCCGCCAACGGCCACCTTCACCCCCACCTTTACCCCCACACCCTCAGCCACATTCACGCCTACTCCCACCGCTACTGCTACATCCACGCCCACTCCCACCCTCGGGCCTTGCGGCAAATACGATCTAAATGGGCGCTACGTGGACTACCGCTACTGGTACGGTTTGATGTATGGCTTTATCCTGGATGGCGAACAGGATGGCTGCAACTTTACCGGCACCCACTACTTCTTCCTCAAGGTCAATGGCCCAGGCAGCATGGGATACGGCGAAAAGGTCACCGGCACGATTGATGAAGCCAGCGGCAAGATGACAGTCTGCTTCAGCAGCAACAATTACTGCCTGCCTGTGGTCATCCAAAAGAACGGAGAGCTTCTGGTCAACGGCGTCGAAGGCTGGCAATTCGAGAAAGCGCCAGATGAAAACTAGCCTCTACTGAGTTGGAACCCAGGTAACGAAAAACAGTCCACCTCCGGGCGGACTGTGATTATTTCAGTTTTGGCCCCAATCGGGAGCCAGGCTAGAGGCTTTCCTCCACCAGCCTGTCGAGCATCCGCACCGCTTCCGGGATGGCCGCCGCCACCGCCGGGGACATCCCCGCGCCGACATCCACCTGCCTGGCCCCGATCCCCAGCAGGAGAATCTTTTCCGGCAGGCTCTCCATTTTGAGCGTATGGCCTAATTTCAGCGACTCCGCCACCCCCCAGCCATGCGCCGAGCCGGTCCCCCTGGTGAAATCGGCCAGGTCATCCGGTGTCAATGTGAACAGCACCCCCGCTTCTACCCCCGGCCCACCCAGGACGGCATCCACCAGGATGGCAGTCTGATACCCCGAGATCATGTCCAGCAGTCCCAGACCCGGCAGAGGGATCGTGTCCACCTCGATCTGCCGGGAGGCCAGCTTGTGGGGATTTTCGGCAGCCCACTGGCTTACCACTGCCATCCCCACGGCATCATCCCCGCGCAAGTCCTGCCCTATTCCAAGTACGATCAATCGCTTCATAATAATCTAGAGGATAACACAGCCCTCCCCTTGTTCGGGGGAGGGCTTATTGAGAGTGGTATTTGCTTACTTCTGTTCTACCGTCAGGGTCAGGAAGTGTGTGGCGCACGAGATGCACGGATCATACGCCCGCAGCAGATGCTCGCAGGTCAGCGTGGCTTCGTCATGCGGCATTTCCAGCACCTGGGGCATCATCTTACCCAGGTCGGCTTCCATCCGCGCCAGGTTCTGGGCGGTTGGCGGCACGATCCGGGCAAATTCCACCAGGCCGTTGTCATCAATCTCATAGCGGTGGAAGAGCAGGCCGCGCGGCGCCTCACTGGCGGCACAGCCGTTGCCCTTCTTCAGCTCCAGCGGCTGGTAACTCGGTCCGCTGGGATCATAGGACTCGATCAGTTGGATGCACATATCGAAGGCCTGCACAGTTTCCACGGCACGGGCGATCAACTGTTTGTACGGGTTGGTGATCCCGGGTTTAATCCCGTTGTCTTTGGCGGCTTGTTTGGCAGTATCCCCAAGCTGATCAAAGTTCATATTAAAGCGGGCCAGCGGGCCAACCATATACGGAGCGCCGTCTTTGGTGTAGCTGTGCAGCGCATTGGAGTGCTGGACGTGCTTCTCGGCGTAGTATTTTTCGTAGTCTTCTTCCGCCAGCACACCGTGGATGAGGAGATGATGTCGCCTTCCAGAATGCCGTACTCATTCTCATTATGCACGGCGACGAATTCATAGTCGTCGATTTCCAATTCCGGATACGGCAGGGTCGTCGCCCATTTGACCGTCTCTTTGGCGAATTCCAGGCCCCAGCGCAGTTCCGGCAGCAAGGCTTCCAGTTTGGCCTTATCCGGCCAGCGGTACCAGCCGCCCACACAGGCATTTACCGGGTGCACCGAACGTCCGGCGATCGCCGACATGGTGCCATTGCCAATTTTCTTGGCGCGCAGCGCATTGACCACCACTTCGGGCGCATCCGCAGCCAGGGAGATGGCGCTTTCGTGTCCGGTCAGGTCCGGGCCTTGCAGCATATAGATATGCAGCACATGGCTCTCGATCCACTCGGCATAATACAGCATCTTGCGCAGCGCAGTCACCTGCGGGGGGACGGTGATCCCCAGCGCTTTCTCCATCGCCCGGATGGACGAGAACTGATAAGCAACCGGGCAGATCCCGCAAATGCGGGCGGTGATGTCGGGTACGTCCTGCAGGAAGCGGCCCCGCAGGAACCCTTCAAAGAAGCGCGGCGGCTCGTAGATATTGACCTTGATCTCTTCTACCTTGCCGTCCTTCACGCCGATATACAGGCCGCCTTCACCTTCCACTCTGGCAAGAGCAGGGACATTGATAGTTTCTTTTGCCATTATTTTTCCTCCTGCGTGATGATCAAATCGGCGGCATCCGACAAATGCGGGGGCATTTCCGCTGATCGTCCGCAGCAAACGCACGGCTTCACCTGGGTAGCGCTCGATGGGCTTCAATACCGGCACAAAGGCATCCACCTCGGCCGTATCCAGCGGGCCAAAGCAGCCGTAGCAGCCGCGCCCATTGGAGGGGCACAAGGCACCGCATCCCGCCCGGACAATCGGCCCCAGACAGGGCATCCCGTAGGCCACAGTTACGCACACATTGCCCTGGCGCTTGCATTCCAGGCATAACGAGTACTGCGGCAGGTTCGGTCGGCGGCTCTGCAGGATCGCCACCAACACTTCGACCACCTGATATTTGTTTACCGGGCAGCCCCACAGCTCATAATCCACCTTGACGTGATCTGCCACGCGGGTGGAGTTGGGCAGCGAATCGATGATATTCCGGGTGCTCGTAGACGATATCGGTTAGTTCTTCCAGGTCTTCAAAGTTGCGCAGGGCCTGCACACCGCCGGCGGTGGCGCAGGTGCCCAGAGCGATCAGAATACCGCACTGCCGGCGGATCTCTTTGATCCGTTCCATTTCTTCTCGGCGTGGAGATCGAACCCTCCACCAGCCCGATATCATACGGGCCGGGCAGCACCTGCCGGCGAGCTTCCAGGAAATGGGCGATCTCCACCATACCTACCAGATCGAGCAGTTCATCTTCCAGGTTGAGGATGCCCAGCTGGCAGCCATCACAGGAAGAGAACTTATAAACTGCAATTGTTGGTTTCTTGGTTGCCATTAGAGGTCCTCCAGGTGGAAATACGGTTCAAGCTCTTCATAGCAGTACACCGGGCCATCCTTGCAGATGAAGAAAGGTCCCATCTGGCAGTGGCCGCACATGCCCTGACCGCATTTCATATTCCGTTCCAGTGAGAGATAGATGTGTTCCTGTGGGATCCGGCGTGCCAGCCCCTCAAAGACCACGAATCGCATCATGATCTCCGGCCCGCAGCTGAATACCACCGTATTGCTGGTATCGAATGCGGGCCCGGTAGAATAGCATCGGCACCACGCCGACCTGTCCGGTCCATTCCTGGTCGGCCCGGTCCACGGTGACCATCACCTCGATACCCTTCTCTTCCCAGAGAGGATACTCATCCAAATACAGCAGGTCTTTGGGGGTGCGTGCCCCGTAGAGCACGATCACCTTGCCATAATCTTCGCGGTGATTGAGGATCTCATAGATCACCGGGCGCAACGGGGCCAGACCAATCCCGCCAGCCGAGATGACCACATCGTGGCCTTTATAGTGTGTTATTGGCCAGGCAGTGCCGAACGGCCCGCGCAGACCAACCTGGTCACCGACCTTCAACCGGCTCACCGCCCGGGTGACATTCCCCACAAAGCGGATCGTATGCCCGATCAGTTCCGGCTTTTCCGGGTCCGAGCTGATCGAGATCGCCGCTTCTCCGTAACCCGGCAGGTAGAGCATATTAAACTGTCCATGCGCAAATTTATAGCGCTTGCGCAGAGCTTCATCTTCAAGTTCCAGCCAGTAGGTCGCAATCCCTTCCGCCTCATGTGTGATCCTGGTCACGTTGGCAAAATCCGGAGAGAGCAGTTTATCCGACTGGTGTGCAATTGCGGTAACGGGTACTTCTGGTCTCATGAGGACACCTCCTGGAAGACTTTCACCTCTTCGGTCACATCGATCCCAGCCGGGCACCAGGTAATGCAGCGCCCGCAGCCGACGCAGCCAAGCACGTCAAATTGCTTCTGCCAGTTGCCAAACTTGTGGCTTAGCCATTGGCGGTAACGTGATTTGGTTGACGGGCGGGTATTGCCGCCAGCCTGTGCCGAGTAGGCCAGGTTGAAACACGAATCCCACACCCGGTAGCGGCTGGTCTCTTTGGTTGTCACGCTGACCTCATCAACTGCATCCCAGCAGAAGCAGGTCGGGCAGACGAAGGTGCAGTTGCCGCAGCTCATGCAGCGGGCAGAGACATCCATCCAGTATTCGTGCTCCAAATTGTTCAGGATCGCATCCGGGACCGATTCTATATCCCGGATCTGGCGTCCCATCGAGCGGACGGCATGGTCCAGCCCGCGCTGGGCAGCCTGCTGGCAGAAAGCTGTCGCTGGCTCCCAATCCAGATCCTGCATCACAGCCAGACCGATGTCGGACCCGATGCGGATCAGGAAGCAGTCATCCAGCTCAGTCATCTTCAGGTCGTAGCCTTCGCCGGCTTCCGGGCCGCTGCCCATAGAGACACAAAAGCAGGTATCTCCGGGGTGCAGGCAGTCCACCGCCAGGATGAAGATCCGGCTGCGGCGGGCCATATAATCCGGATCGGTGAAATCCCGCCGGACAAGCACAGCATCCAGCACACCGATGGCTTTCAATTCACACGGCCGCACTCCGATCAGGGCATGCTTGGGCAGCTCTTCCTCCACTTTCACCTGCTCCCAATGTCCGTTATCCCTTGACATGGAGAAAAGGTGTTTACGCGGCGGGTAGATGTATTCTTTCCAGGTACGTGCGCCGGGTGTGATATCGAAGAAACGGTCATGTCCGGCTTGCTTCAAGCGGTATTGACCGGCATTCTGTTCGCTAATGTAGCCCTGAGGCAGATCAGCGATGGTTTCCACCGGGCCGTATTCCAGCGCATCATGTTTGACCACCGGCCCGACAGTTTTATAACCCTGCTGGCGCAGCACAACCAACAGCTTATCCAGCTCTGTCTTGGGGATGACAACCTCATTGTTGATCGACAGTCTCATTTCAGGCATATTCCTCATCTCCTGTGGGGTGATTGAACAGGTCAACCAGCTGCAGTCGGCAGATCATCACCCGGCTGGCAGCCACATTGGCCAGCCGCCGCATGACGATATACCCAAGCTCATGGTCTTCCTCACACAGCCGGTACAGGGCTGCAGAATCCAGGGCGATCAGCCGGCTGTCCAACACCGCCCTGGCCGAAGCCGTGCGTTGGCGCACCACGGGAGTCACACTGGAAAAGCCCACCACGTCCATCGGCTCAGCAGTGAACACCCGCATATTACCCCGAACCGGGCTGTACAGATCTACTGCCACCCTGCCCTCGGTCAGCACATACAGGAATTCCTGCTTATCCCCTTGCTTGAAGAGCATTTCATCCCGATCCAGCGTCACGATCTTGGCGATCGCAGCGATCTTGGCAAAATGCTCATCAGAAATAGACTGGAACCAGGGAATCGCCTGTAAACATTCGATCAAAGTCTTTTCTTGATCCACTTCACATGCTCCTTCATCTAGTTAGATAGCTCCTATCCTATTATTAGGAAACTCC
The DNA here is from genome assembly GCA_963722735.1 of uncultured Chloroflexia bacterium. Taxonomy (GTDB): domain Bacteria; phylum Chloroflexota; class Anaerolineae; order Anaerolineales; family UBA11579; genus UBA11579. Next base: position 243,610 of record CAVROH010000014.1, on the reverse strand, counting down.
ATCCCCATAACAGGGACAATTGACCCATTCATATTGTGACAATTATCACATATTTGTGAATTTTATCACACATATCCACGTATGTACATAATTATTTGATTAAAACAGATCTGTAAGCTGCCCTGCGCAGGTCAAAAATGAGTCTCCCTCTCATCTGACATTAACCTTCTATCTAAATCACCACTGTAGAGAAAAAAGGGCGTTATAATACCTGTCACCAACTACCTCAAGGACTACTATCATGACCGACAAAAGACAAAATGCTCTGGAATACGCCCAGAAGAACCAGGATTCCTTCCTCAAACAGCTTATCGCCCTGTGCGAAATCCCCTCAATTTCTACCGATCCCGAAGCCAAGCCCGATATGCAGCGCACTGCTGAGTGGGTTGCCGAAAAACTGACCCATATCGGAATCGAGAACATCCGCATCATGCCCACCGCCAAACATCCGGTGGTGTACGGCGATTACCTCCACGCCGGAGATGACGCCGCCACCATCCTGGTCTATGGGCATTACGATGTCCAGCCGGCAGACCCGCTGGAGCTGTGGCATACCCCACCCTTCGAACCCACCCTCAAAGACGGCAACCTCTACGCCCGCGGCGCTTCGGATATGAAAGGCCAGACCCTTGCCGGGATTTTCGCCGTTGAAGCAATCCTCAAGCAGGGCGACCTGCCGGTCAACATCAAGTTTATGATCGAGGGCGAGGAAGAGATCGGCTCTCCCAGCCTGGATGCCTTCATCCAGGAAAATGCCGAACTGCTCAAATGTGATTTCGCACTCAACCCGGATGCCGGGATGCTCGGGGCCGACATCCCCACGATACCGTACGCTCTGCGCGGCCTGGCTTACTTCGAGATCAGGATGCAAGGGCCGGCCGGCGACCTGCACTCCGGCATGTTCGGCGGAGCAGTACTCAACCCCGCCAACGAACTTGCCCGCCTGATCGGCGGGATGCACGACGAGAACGGACACATCACCCTACCCGGCTTTTATGACCGCGTTCAGGAGATGACCACTGAGGAACGCACCGAGATGGCCCGTCTGCCGATGGATGAAGACTACTACAACAAGCTCACCGGCGCCCCCAAGTTGTTCGGTGAGAAAGGCTTCACACCTACAGAACAGATCGGCGCCCGCCCCACCCTGGATGTTAACGGCTTCCTCTCCGGCTTCACCGGTGAAGGCAGCAAGACCGTCCTCCCTGCCAAGGCGATGGCCAAGATCTCCATGCGCCTGGTGCCCAACCAGAACCCCAAAGAGGTTGAGAAGCAGCTCAAACAATATCTGGCAGAGAATGCCCGCCCCGGCGTCACCTGGGAAGTCATCACCCATGCCGGCGGCCCACCTTCGATCACCCCGCTGGATTCAGACGGCGTCAAAGCTCTGGCTGCTGCCCTGGAGACCATCTGGGGCAAGAAGCCGATGTATTACCGCGTAGGCGGCAGCATCCCGGTGGTCGCCCAGATCCAGACGATCCTCGGTTCCCCCTCGGTGCTGACCGGCTTTGGTCTGCCGGATGATAACCTGCACGCCCCCAACGAGAAGCTCACCCTGGCCCCCTGGTATATGGGCATCGACGCCCTGATCCACTTCTTCTTCAACGTGGCGGAATAACCCTATGAGTGAAACTAAACTACCCTCCTACGGCGGGCAGGCCGTGATTGAAGGCGTGATGATGCGCGGGGCCAGATCGGTGGCGATTGCGATGCGCGCCCCCGATAACCAGATCGTTATCCACACCGAAAAGCTGGGCAAGATCTACACCAGCAAGATGTCCAAAATCCCATTCCTGCGCGGGCTGGTGGTCCTGTGGGACGCCCTCATACTTGGAATGCGTGCCCTGACCATCTCGGCCAACGAGCAGGGAGAAGAAGATGAGCAGATCGAAGGGCCGATGCTCTACATCACCCTGGCAGTTTCGTTGACATTCTCGATTGTGCTTTTCTTCCTCGCTCCGGCCACGGTCGGGCACTATTTGGGAGACTGGCTGAATATCTCCAGCCCCTGGGTGGTCAACCTGGTGGAAGGCATCATCCGTATCCTCATCCTGATCGGCTATCTGCTCCTTATCCGCCGCATGGATGAGATCCAGCGCGTCTTCCAGTATCATGGCGCCGAACACAAGACGATCAACGCCTTTGAGGACGGCGCAGAGCTGACCCCCGAGATCGTCCAGACCTACTCGCTGGAACATCCCCGCTGCGGCACCGCTTTTTTGCTGGTGGTGATGGTCTTCTCCGTGCTGCTCTTCACCCTAATCGGGCCGATCAACTCGATCTGGCTGAAATTGCTCAGCCGGGTGGTACTCGTGCCCGTGCTGGCCTCGATCTCATATGAATACATCCGCTGGACAGCCAACAACCTGGACTCCCCCTTCGTCCAGGCGATCATCAAGCCCAATCTGGCCCTCCAGCATCTCACCACCAATCCGCCTGATCTGGAAATTTTGGAAGTGGCGATCGCCTCATTCAACGCCATGCGTGCCAACGAAGAGGAGCCTGTCGTTCTGTAAAACCTGAGCGACCCAAACCGGCCTTCATGGCCAGCCTCATATAAACAAGCAATCACACCTGCTGGCAGACTGGCAGGTGTGATTTTTTGAGGAGGAAACCATGAACAACCGTATCTGGAAGATATTTTTCTATCTGATGCTGATTCTGACCATCTCCGCATGTGGAACTACACCCGAACCTACTCTAAAGCCAATCAACGACGCTCCACCACCCATCAACACTGCAACCCCTCGGCCCACCAACCCACCCACTCCCACTCGCACCCTGATCCCCACTTACACCTGCGTCCCCACCATCACCCCATCCATAATTCCTATTGATGTATTTAACATTGGGCCATTCGAGCGGGTTATTGAACTAAATCCAGAGATTTTTGGACCTAAGCCCTGGCTCGACGCTGTCCTCTGGCACGACTACGAAACGAATATCACATCTATCGAAGGGTGGAACGGGATTGTGCGCATCCTCCCCGATATCACCCAGACCCGGGTGATCGGTGAAGACTACCAGTTGGTCGGTTATGACGATTATGGACTGGCCTACATCATTAGCAAGCAAGATGGCATGATCCATCGAATCGATCCCGACTACAATTCCCAAATACTAAGTGAAGGCTGGCAGACGATCTCATTTCCTCAATCGCTTAGAGGTATGGGGATCACCACAGATTTTAATGGCAACGTATGGCTGGCAACCCACTTCGATATCCGCAGGTTTGATGGCCAGAAATGGACGATCTGGACACGCACTGACCTCGGGATGGCTTCAAATGATGGGGGGATGATCAGCCCACTGAAAACTCATGGATTCGACCTGCTGCAAGGTCTCTGGTTGACCTCTTGCGATGATGGCGGGCCTGGACCGAATGGAGGAGGAGGCGCCCGCTGGTGGGATGGCACCCGCTGGCAAGGGGCTGGCACTCCGGTGGATACCGGCTGTGTCACCTCTGTCTTCCAGGATAATAATGGCATTTACTGGGTCGGTGTTGAACATGAACTTTGGCAATACAACCCCATCAGCGATAGCTGGCAGTCTCACCCCTACATCACCGCCCCGGAGCCTTACTACCGCGCCTATGCGCATGAGATCGTGGTCAGCCCGCAGGGCATTCCCTGGATAAGTTTCAATCTGTGCGGCGGGGCTAGCTGCTATGATTTTCAACTGGCTTACTATCAGAATGATACATGGCAGTTGGTTGGAGAGATTGCCTTTATGCCTCACAATATACTATTATCGCCTGGTGGTGAATTTTGGCTGCTTGATCCCTCCGGGGTTTACAAGTTAGAAAACGATGAGATGGTTCTGGTATCAGAGATTATCCCGCTGGCTGGGGTTTTCGACCAAAGGGAAAGATTGTGGCTGGTCGGGATGGACTCAGAATATATTCCAGCGTTCTGGTTGGAGGTTGTCAAATAAAACTCCGCAGAACAATTGTATAGCTGGCGTAGAGCTAACGTAAGGTACTCTTTGGTAAAATCAATCCTGTTATGCATCTCAGAAAACAAACACTCAAAATCTTACTGGCAGGATTCCTGATCCTGATCGCCGGCTTTGCCTGCGCCACCATCTCCGGTGGTCTGGGAAGCGCAGACCGAAGCATAGAGCAGCTTTTCAACGGCGTGACCTATATCAAGGAAGTGCGCACCAGCCCTCGAAAGATGGTCGTGCACATCGTCAAGATCGATATCTCCCGGGGCGGCATCCAGCCGCTGATCACACCGGCGGACCGTCCGCACGGGAGCAAGCCCTACAATGCCCGCACCACAACCGAGTTTGCCAAGCAAAACAATGTGCAGCTAGCCATCAACGGGCACGGCTTCACCCCCTGGTACGACTACAAATTCATCTATTTCCCCCACAGCGGCGACAAAGTTGCTCCACAAGGCAGAGTCATCTCCGGCAATTTCCATTACCTCATCGGTGAAGAAGGCCAGTTCCCCTTGCTGATTTTTGGCGGTAAACGCCCGGTGGATATCAGCTACATCGCCGGCGATCCCAAATACGCCATCTCCGGGACGCGCATGCTGGTCAGCAACGGGCAGGTGGAAGCCGGGCTGAACAACTCCAAAGCCGACCCGCGTACCGCCGCCGGGGTCGACGCTGCCGGGCATCAATTGATCATCGTCGTGGTGGATGGCCGCCAAACGAGCAGCAAGGGCGCCACCCTGCAGGAGTTAGCCCAGATCCTGGTGGATAACGGGGCCGAAAAAGCCCTCGAGTTGGACGGTGGCGGATCCAGCACCCTGGTGCTCAACACCAAAGACAACGCGCCGGTGATCCTCAACTCCCCCATCCATCAGGGCATCCCCGGCAACGAACGCCCCGTCGCCACACATATTGGGTTCAAGATAAAGTAGACAGTAAGAAGTAAGTAGTAAGTAGAAAAAACCCACAGACTGGCACCAGAAACACAACAGGGAATGATTCCCTATCAGTGTTTATCTGTGTTCATCCGTGGTTTGTTTTTTCTTCTACCTATCTACTGCTAATGTTCGTGCTCACCGGCCCAATCATCCCCGGCCCCGGCGATCTTGTCTGCAAACAGTTCCGGCTTGTGCAGCAATGAGGGCAGATGAGCCGTGCACACATGATACTGTTTTCCCTTGAATTCAAAAGCGATCACCGGAATCTGATCGCTGGATTTCTCACACAGAATACATTTGGTCATTGTCTTATACCTCTCCAACTGTGGTTAGTATTGTGCCGCTCCATGGGCCCAGGGTCACCTGGATCGTCTGGTCTGCCAGACGGTAGCGTCCGCCGGTGACCAGGTCTTCCAGCAATGCCCCGTCCGGCAGGTTCAATTTCGTCAGGGGGAGGTCTACCACCCTACTCTCATCACCAGGATTGATCACCACAACCGCCTTATCGTCTCCCAGTATCCGGCTGAAGGCATACCAGCCGTTACTCTCGCTCAGGTGAACACGCCCAAGGTCGCCGCGCCGCAGGGCGGCATGCCGCTTGCGCCCGGTAATCAGCTTCTGGACATAGGTCCGCAGCTCATGATTCCATTCAGTCTCATTCCAGGGGAATGCCCGCCGGTTATCCGGATCCTTCTCTCCCGGCAGGCCGATCTCGTCGCCGTAGTAGACCGCCGGCGCTCCAGGATTGGCAAACTGGAGCAGGAAAGCCAGACGGACCTTATTCAGATCCCCGCCCATCTTGGTAATCAGGCGGCGGGTATCATGTGATCCCATTGCCAAGTACATTGCATAGATGTTCTCACGGTCGTACTGGGTGAGGAAACCTTCCATCTCCTTCACGAATTCCGGCAAGACCAGCTTCCCTTCCAGCAGGTTGAGGATCGCAACTCGCAGGGTATAGTGCATCAGCCCATCGAAGTGAGTATCTCCAACCCAGCGCGGATCGCCGTCCCAGATCTCGCCGACGGTATAGGCATCCGGATTGGCAGCTTTGACCACCGAACGCCATTCCGCCCAGAAGGCATCATCGTCGATCTCATTGGGCACATCCAGCCGCCAGCCGTCGGCTCCCTGCTCGATCCAGTAGCGGGAGACATCGATCAGGTACTTGCGCACATCCAGATTCTTGGTATTCAGCTTTGGCAGGTCCTTCAGACCCCACCAGGCTTCATACGTGGTCGATTTCCCGGCGCTAAATGCATCCACAGGGAACTTATGGATGATATACCAATCCTTATAGCGGGATTCAGAATTATTATCCAGCACATCCTCGAAGGCGAAGAAACCCCGCCCGGTATGGTTGAAGACCCCGTCCAGCACAACCCGCACACCGTTGCTGTGAGCTGCGTCCAGCAGCGCCTTGAAGTCCCTCATCGTCCCCAGCGTACGGTCGATCAGATAATAGTCATTCGTGTGGTAGCGGTGGTTGGCCGCTGAGGAGAAGATCGGGTTGAGGTAGAGTGCGTTGATCCCCAGGTCCAGCAGGTAATCAAATTTCTCGATGATCCCTCTTAGATTCCCACCCTGGAATCCCCGTGTGGTGGGCTTATCGCCCCACGCCTGGAAATGATCATGTGTTGGTTCCCCTTCAGCCCGGAAAAACCTGTCCGGGAAAATCTGATAAAAAATGGCATCTTGTACCCAATACGGAACGCTCATTGTTAACTGTGATACTCCTGAATATAGGATTGTCATTCTATCTGGACTATGATTATAATGGCACACAGTATAATGTCAAACCATTTATGAAATCGTGCAACTATATGACAACCACAGTAAAGTAATTCTAACCGAATGAAATTAAAAATCCACTTACTCAACAGTCTTTGGCTGATCATCCCGCTGCTCATCTGGAATATCATTCTCGGTCCATACCTCACCATTGAGGCGGTCCTCTCTGATGCCAACTCTCCCCAATGGCTTCTGATCGCTGAAAGTAGTATTCGGCTGGCTGTCTTCGCATTGCCTCTATTCATCCCGATCCGATGGGACAAAAAGAGGACCAGAATCGGATTCCTGATCTTCATTCTCGGTACATTGATCTATTTTGGATCCTGGATCCCCTTGCTGGTTTCCCCGCAATCCGCCTGGAGCAGCAGCACTGCCGGACTGCTCGCTCCGCGCCTGACCCCGCTGCTCCCCTTCATTGGCATTGCTGTTATTGGCAGATCCTGGACGTACGCTGGTCTGTCCGGGTTATTCATCCTGCTTCATACCATCCACGGAATTCAGAATCTTAACTAAAAAGGGAATATCACTTATGACCTCACCAACAAAGCTTCAAGGCGTATTCGTGGCCGCCGTCACCCCACTGAAACCCGACCTCTCCCCCGACCTGGCCGCCATTCCCGAACTGCTCGATTTTTACGCCCGGCGCGGCGCGCACGGCGCTCTGCTCCTTGGAACCACCGGGGAAGGCCCCAGCTTCAGCCCGCGTGAGCGTGAGGCAATCTTCAAAGCCGGCGCCGAGATCAATTCCTCGCGTCCGGACTTCATCCTCCTGGCCGGTACCGGCACTCCCAGCCTGGACGCCACCATTCAGCTCAACAAAGCCGCCTTCGACCTCGGCTACCAGGGCGTGGTCACCCTGCCGCCGTTTTACTTCCGCTCCGCCAGCGATGAAGGGCTGTTTACCTGGTTCAGCCAGGTGATCAAATCCAGCGTACCAGCCGGTGGCCAACTGCTGGGTTACCATTTCCCCAACATCTCCGGGGTCCCTCTCAGCCAGAGCCTGCTCACCCGCCTGGCAAGCACATTTCCGAACCAATTCGGCGGGATCAAGGACTCCAGCGGAGACCTGCCCCACACCCAGACTACTATCAGCAGCCTGCCGAGGCAATCCATCCTGGTGGGGAATGACCGCCTGATGACTGCTGGACTTCAGGCCGGCTCAGGTGGATGCATCACCGCCACGGCTAACCTGATCTCTCCCAACCTGCGCAAGATCTACGATGATTTCCACGCCGGGATTGATACCTCCTCAGAGCAAGCCATCGTGGATGCCGCCCGCAGCGTGCTGGATACCCTGACACCTTTCCCCTCATCTCTCAAAGGTCTGCTGGCCGAGATGCACGGCTTCCCGATCTGGCCGCTCAAGCCGCCGCTGGAAGTGTTCTCGGAAGCCCGGATCAAAACCGCCGCCGAAAAACTCACCACTATCCTGGAGATTGCATGAGCACCGGCAGACGCGCTGTCTGGCGTTTGATCAAAACCCCACCCGCCCGCGGCGCCTGGAATATGGCCGTGGATGAGGCCATCCTCGAATCCACCACCCAGGAGATCAATCCACCTACCCTGCGCCTCTACGCCTGGGATCCCCCCTGCCTCTCACTGGGGTACGCCCAGCCGGTCAGTGATGTTGATACTGCCGCCCTGCAAGCCCGCGGCTGGGAGATGGTCCGCCGCCCCACCGGGGACGCGCCGATCCTGCACACCGATGAACTAACCTACTCGGTGTGCGGCCCGGACCGGGATCCGATCCTCGCCGGGGACATCCTCTCCAGCTACCAGCGGCTCTCCTCAGCGATCCTAGCCGCCCTGCAGCATATCGGACTGGGAGTAAAAGCCCTTCCCAAAGAGAAAGAGGAAACCGGGGCACAGCCGGAACCGATCTGCTTTGAAATCCCCTCCAATTACGAGATCACCATCCACGGCAAGAAGTTAGTCGGCAGCGCCCAGTCTCGCCGCATCGGCGGCGTCCTCCAGCACGGCACCCTCCCCCTCACCGGAGACCTGACCCGCATCACCCAGGCGCTGGTCTTCCCGGATAAAGCCGCCCGCAAGACTGCCGGGGAACGCCTGCTGCAGCGCGCCGCCACCATCGAGTCCAGCCTGGGCAGCGCCATCAGCTGGGATCAGGCCGCCGAGGCATTCATAGCCGGCTTTGAAACGGTACTCTACCTTGATCTGCAGCCCGCCGATCTCTCACCTGAAGAACTCGCCCGCGCCGAAGAACTCGTCACCGAGAAATATGCTCACCCGGACTGGAATTTAAGAAATTAGTTTAATAGTTTTCAGTTCGATAGTTTGATCGTTCGCACGTTTTTATCCAGTGGCATTTCAAACCCTCGCCGCGTAGCGGCTACGGGTGAATCAATCTCCTGCTAAAAAACAACCCTCACTCAAAACCCAAACGCAATCACCTACCCCATCTGCGTTCAGCTGCGGTTAATGGGTTATTCATGCCAATTTAATCTCCATCCTCTATAATCTGAGAAACGCACAATTTGGAGGAAAGTATGAAGATCCATTTTGCCACCCTGATCAGCCGCCGTTATTGGACCAGAGAAACCATCCTGCAGGTTAAAAGCCTGCGCACCTTTGGCGGGGAATTCGCCAATCAGCCGGTCACCGCCTTCATACCAAAGGGGCAAAGCCTTTCCCCCGAGACCGAGACAGAGATCGGTCAACTCGGCATCCAGGTGGCGGAATACACTTTCCCTGAAGCGGCAGGGAATTTCCCACTGGGGTTCATCCCCTTTGGCGCCGCAGCTGCCGAAGCCCATCTCGCCAAACAATGCGAACTCCTCGCCTGGCTGCTGCCCGACACCCTGATTCTGGCACCCCCAACCGGATTCGCACTTCCCGATGAGAAAACCCTCGCTTACCGCCCAGTCCACCACCAGAATGTCGGCTCCAGTTTCAACCAGCCGCCGGATGCCTTCTGGGAGAAAGTCTACCATTACACCGATGTCCCCGAAGGGCGCCTTTTCAGGATGATGACCTGCTACCAAGAGGAAGTGCGCCCCTACTTCAATGCTGGCATCATCGCCGTCCGTCCCAGATCAGGAATCTTGCGTCAATGGGCAAAGGTTTTCGAGCGCACCTTCCAGCACCCCGATTTCACTCCGTTTTACGAAGATCAACGCTACGCTATCTTCATGCACCAGGCGATCCTCTCCGGGGTGATCCTGCATCTGCTGTCCCAGGAAGAGCTTGTTTGCCTGCCTGAGAGCTACAACTATCCCCTCCACATGCACACCGGCTACCCGGCAGCAGGAAAGATCACTCGCCTGGCCGACCAGATCACCGCCCGCTACGAAAACACCCTCGAACTACCGGAATTCATCAAGCCCTTTGAGGATCAGGAGTCAATCCTAGCTTTGCTCAACAGTTAAAATTTACTAAGTCCCTTTTTCACGTACTGTTTCACAGGTTATTATCCCCTTTGAGCGCTGATTTGCTGGAGAATGGAAAATCTGCCGGATAACAGGAGTTCAGGTTGGCCTCACATCGAGGGGTCTGGGGAGGCGGCCCTCCCCAGGCGGGGTCGTAGGGGCCGGCTGGCCCCTACAAAGCCAAAAGCACCTACAACCCATAATCCCTGTGTAAATCATGAAATTGCCACAAGGGAGCTAAAGAAGATCTCAAGGTTGAGATATTATTGACTAGTTTTTGAACATGAGATCAAAAAATCTCTTTTACTACGCCGGCAGACTCAACGCAAACTCCACCCCCTTACGCACCTAACCCTCCAGAACAGCATCCTCGTTCAAAAACCGATCCGGCACCATCACCCACCCGGTCATCGTCCGCCCGGTGGTGTCAAAGGGTTTCGTCTCCGACAGAGAGATCGTATCCGGATAAGCCTGCTTGCCCACCCGCACGATCAGATCCTCTCCCAGGATCCCGCGGGCCATATTGCCCTGCATCAGGAACCCGATCCCGCCCAACATCTTCTGATCCAACAACTTTGGCGGGGCGATCTTCTCCAGGACATCATCAATCCGTTTAGCAAGGTTTTCATCATACGCCATAAAAACTCCTTTCCTATAAACTATTCCTTCCATGAATAAAACTTATCAACCATCAACTTTTTGCCAACTACCTACTGGCAACTGACTCCTATTAAACACCCATCTCCTCAGAGACAGGGCTGAGGAGATGAGCTTAGTAAGGAGGGTCAGATTACCTGGTGGAGGGACCAGATTGATCTTCTATTCGATTGAATTTGTGCAGCCAACCCCGGCAAATTCAACTGTGCAGAATCTATTCCTGCCGGGCCTGGCTGATTTATTAAATTGTGGCCGGATTCCTACCTATCGACGCGCTTACGCAGAAAAGTGGGAATATCCAGATCTTCACGGTTGAAGGCTGCCGGTTCAAGTTCCAGAGGCTGGCGAGCCTTTTGCTGAGGCTGCTGCTCAACCTTTCTGGGAGCAGAATGCTGCCCAGTGGGCGAGGTGGCTGTCTTTTGACGGGGGATCACCCGGCGCGGAACGCCGGCTCGGTCAAAACCCGTGGCAATCACCGTCACGCGAATATCGTCACCCATATTGGGATCGATCACCGCACCAAAGATCAGATTGACATCCGGGTGTGCGGTCTCTTTGATGATCGCAGCTGCCGTATTGACCTCGAACAGAGCCAGGTCCGGGCCGCCGGTGACATTGAAGAGGATACCGCGGGCGCCGTCAATGGTGATATCCAGCAGATTGCTGGTAATCGCCATTTCAGCAGCCATTCGGGCACGATCCTCGCCAGTCGCGGTACCCACAGCCATCAAGGCTGCGCCGCCCTCGGACATGATCGTCCTTACATCTGCGAAGTCCAGGTTGATCAGGCCAGGGATGGTGATCAATTCAGAAATACCCTGGATGCCCTGGCGCAGGACATCGTCGGCCATCAGGAAAGCTTCATTCAGGCTGGAGCGCTTGTCCACGATCTGCAGCAGCCGGTCATTGGGGATTACGATCAGGGTATCTACCTGTTCCTTAAGCTTCTCGATCCCAGCTTCGGCGGTCTGCATACGGCGAGCGCCCTCAAAGGTGAACGGGCGGGTAACCACACCGATAGTCAGCGCACCAACCTCACGTGCGATCTGGGCGACCACTGGGGCCGCGCCGGTCCCGGTGCCGCCGCCAATACCGGCGGTCACAAAGACCATATCCGTGCCTTTCATCACTTCATATAATTCCTGGGCAGATTCCTCAGCAGCTTTACGCCCATTTTCGGGGTTGCCGCCAGCGCCCAGGCCGCGGGTCAGCTTATCACCGATCCGGACACGGATCTGCGCCTCAGACTGCATCAGCGCCTGGGCATCAGTATTGATCGCGACGAATTCAACGCCCGTGAGACCTTCCCGGATCATCCTACCCACAGCGTTGCAGCCGCCACCCCCTACGCCCACAACTTTTATGCGGGCAAACGATTCTGCGTTGTTCATTGTTTTCATAAAATACCTCCGAAAATACTGACTTCCTTACTTCCTCTCAAATTTTTCTGTCTAATCGGGCATTACCGCAAATTATCTTAATATTCTAGGGCAAAAACCGTTTTAGCACCTCTTTTATGCGCTCCCAATTTATTGTGTTCCGCATCTCCGGAATATACTTGGGCACCTTCACAGACGAAGGATCCACCATATGCATTTGCATCGCATATTTCACCAGTCCCACGCTGGTAGAGAAGGCCGGCGAGTGCAGCCGGTCTACCATCCCGCTCAGATTCTCAGGCCGAGCCACCCGGCAGGGCAGCCCCATCACATCACTGGCCAGTTCCCGGATCCCGGTTAACTGGCTTGAGCCGCCGGTCAGCACCAGGCCGGCTGGCAGCAGGCCGTCGTAGCCAGAGCGTTTGATCTCCTGCAGCATCAGGGCAAAGATCTCTTCCACCCGGGCTTCGATGATATTGGCCAAATCGTAACGGCTGACCTCAACAGGCTCTTCCTCGCCAAATGTGCGCACCGGGAAGATCTCATCCGGCCGCACAGCTTTGGTCAGGGCATGTCCGTGGTTGATCTTGACTTCCTCAGCCCGGCTGAAGGGCAGCCGCAGCCCGTGGGCGATATCCGAGGTAATATGGTTTCCGCCGACACCCAGCACCATCGTATGCCAGACATCGCCTTCAATGTAGATCGCCATATCGGTGGTGCCGCCGCCGATGTCGCAGATCACCACCCCCATCTCCCGTTCGGTTTCAGTCAATACCACTTCACCGGAAGCCAGCGGGTTGAGCACAAATCCGGAGACCTCCACCCCCGAATTGCCCACCACCTGGCGCAGGTTTTCCACCGTGGAGGCAGCCGCCGTGATGATATGCGCTTCCACTTCCATACGGTAACCATGCATCCCGATCGGCATGCGGATTCCATCCTGGCCGTCCACAGTGAAGCCGCGCTGGATGATCTCGATCACCTCACGGTTATGCGGGATCGCCACGGCTCTGGCCGCATCCATTGCCCGCAGCACGTCATCCTCATCGATCACCTGGTTGTGAATGCTGGCGACCCCCCGGCTGTTGATCGAGGAGACATGCGAACCGGCCAGGCTCGCCTTGGCAGAGTTGATCTCATACCCTGAGGTGCGCTCAGCTTTGTCGATCGAAAACCCGACCGCTTTGGTTGCCGCAGCGATATCTACCACCGAACCTTTGCGGATCCCCTGGGAGGGTTCGATCCCTACACCCAGGATCCGCATGCGGCCATCGCCTTCTTCGCGGGCGACGATCGTGCATACCTTTGTCGTGCCAATGTCAATTCCTACGTGTATGCTCATAATTCACCTAAGGTTCCATCCGGTAATATGGTGCATGGATAAATTCAACGCTGATCACCGCAGGTTTGTTCTGCTTGTTCTCGAACATTTCGGCAATCGCCTGATAGATCTTCAAGCGCATTTCGGGCTGATCGAGATGCTTGCCGAAATAAACCATCCACTCATAGGTGGGATCTTTCCACCCAAAGCCGCGCTCGCCGTCATAGATCAACTGGCTGCCTTCAGGCACCGAGCGTGCCAGCAGCAGTAAATTTGGGACCAGGTCCGGGTCCAGCAAGGTCTCACGACCTTTGTCCTCGTCGGTCTCTTTCATTTCTGCTGGCTGGCGAGGCGTTTCATCTTCTGCGCTGGCAACCAGATCCCTCGGCGGGACCGGGGGATAATCATTGGCATAAATGTACACCAGATTCTTCGAAGAGCCCATTGCCGGGAATAGCTGACCTTCAATATCTACCCAGGATGGCTGTACCATCCCTTCCTGATCCCAGGTGAGCACAGGTACCCGTTCGACCGCTTCGATCGTTACGGTACCGTTCAGCTTGACTGTGACCTCAACCGACTCCAGCGCCGTGATCGCTCCGGGCAGTTTCTCTGCCACATCGGAGGGTGAGATCAGGAACACTGGCTGGTTGAGAATTCCGGAATTCGACAGCAGGATATCCCGGTCCACCCGGTTGATCCCATCCACCTGGATACGCTCATCGGTGGCCGAATAAGCCGGCGAGGTCAGCATCCAGAAGAGCGCCAACCCCAGCCCGATCACCATCAGGAATGAGAACGCCCGCCACCCGACAGAGGGCAACGCCACAGCTGGCAGCCGGACTTCGGCATTCCCAGCCTTCAGGGGGACATCGACTCTGCGGCGCCCGGCATCCTGGCTCTTCCGGCGGGTGGCTGGCTGCTGAATCGGGGTCACCATCCCGCGGCGGGAGACCATCGGCGGCATCTGCCGCGTGGCAGATTTCCGAGAGGCGCGGGCATTCGACGTGGTGCTTCTTCGCTGTCCACGCCGGGCCCTCACAACCTCTGAGCGTCTCTGCTGGGCGGTCATCTCGCTACTCGCTCCTCATAAAATCTCGTTTGGTGGCATCCCGCTGGGCCTTGCGTTCCAGGGCATAAGCCACCAGTTGATCGACTAAATCTTGATTCCCGACTCCGCTGGCCTGCCACAGCATCGGATACATACTGATCGAGGTAAATCCCGGGATCGTATTTAATTCGTTCAGGAAAATCTCGCCGCTGTCCTTATCCAGGAAGAAATCCACCCGGGCCAGACCGGCCAGATCGCAGACCTGATAGGCTTTAACGGCCAGCTTCCTGATCCTGTCGGCCACATCTGCCGGAATTTCCGCCGGGATCACCGTCTGCGAGGTGTCGTCGTGATATTTGGCATCGTAGCTGTAAAATTCCTCGCCGGGCAGCACCTCGCCGCACACCGAGGCTTTGGGCTGGTCGTTGCCGATCACACTGACCTCGATCTCACGTACCTGATGACCTTTCTGCACGATCACCCGCCGGTCGTAGGCGGCGGCTTCCATCAGGCCTTCCAGCAGGTCTGAGCGGTTCTTCACCTTGCTGATCCCCACCGAGGAACCCAGGTTTGCCGGCTTGACGAAAAATGGATAATCTCCCAGCGCTTCCACCCGGTCCAGGACAGATTGCATATCGGCATCCATCTCCGAGCGCAGCGCCAGCACCGTATCCACCACCGGAATCTGGTTGGCGCGCATCAGATCGAAGAACACCATCTTGTCCATCCCTGCGGAGGAGCCAGTCACGCCAGGCCCGACGTAGGCCAGGTCGGCCATTTCCAGCAGCCCCTGCAGGGTACCGTCTTCGCCAAATGTGCCGTGCAGCACCGGGAAGACCACATCGATCTCGGTCAGCAAATGCAGTTTATTCTCTGGATCAATTATGTACAGCCCGGAATCTCCCGGCAGCGGCAGGATCACCGCCCTATCCAGCCCGGAGAGATCTCCGCTCTTCAACGCCGCCAGCGCATCCTCACCGGTGAACCACTCACCACCGCGGGTGATGCCGACTTCGGTAACATCATATCTCTGCGGGTCAAGTTGGGACAGCACAAATTTGGCCGACTCCAGGGAAACTGCATGCTCACCGGAGCGCCCGCCAAAGATCACAACAATTTTGATCTTCTCGTTGTGTGCTGTACCCATATTCTCACGCATCCCATTCACCAATCATCTCAATTTCAAGTTCCAGCCGCACGCCGGACATCTCTTCCACCGTCTGGCGGGCTTTGCAGATCAACGCATACACATCCTCACCGCTTGCCTTGCCGTGATTGATAAAGAAATTGGCATGCAGGTCACTGATCCCGGCGTCGCCGATCCGGGCGCCTTTCAGGCCAGCGGCTTCGATCAACCTGCCGGCGTAATCCCCGGGCGGATTCTTGAACATCGAACCCATGCTTGCCCCGGGAGGCTGCGTCCGTTTGCGGAAGGCAACCAATTCATCCATCCGTTGCTTGATCACTTCCGGCTCTCCCGGCATCAGCCGGAATTTAGCCGAAAGCACCACCGCAAGGGCGTTTTTTGTTTTTAAGATGCTGGTACGGTAATCGTAGGCCAGGTCTTTCACTGTCCACGACTGCCGTCCCTCTTTATGTTGCAAGACTTCTGCCAGTATCAGGCTGCCAGCCGTATCGCCGCCATGGGCGCCGGCATTGCCAACCACTGCCCCGCCCACCGTACCGGGGATCCCGGCAGCCCACTCCATCCCGGTATAACCTTTCTGTCCGCATTGCCGGGCTACAGCACCGAAATTTGATCCTGAATCGGCGGTGACCGAGGGTTCATCCAAGTCAAATTCCACCCGGCGCGCCCGGTTAAGGATCACCACCGCCCGGATACCCTTATCGCTGACCAGCATATTCGAGCCGCCCCCTACGATCACATAAGGCAGTTCCTCCTCCCAAACCAGTGAGACCATCTCGTCCAGCCTCTCCGCCGATTGGGCAGTCAGCACCACATCCGCCAGCCCGCCGATGCGCGCAGAGGTAAACTTCGCCATCGGTTGGTCGAAGACCGCCTGCTTGCCAAATTTCTCTGCCAGCATCTCCTTCAACTGCGGGGTGATCGCTTTTTGCATCAATGCGCCGCCTTCCGCAGGGTCAATCTTTCAAATAAATCCTCGCTGACCTGGATCGCATCCCCGGCGGAGAATATGATCACCACATCGCCAGTCTGAACTTCCTTCAGTAGATAATCAGTGACATCCCCCAGCGCTTCGATCGGCTGGGCGTGCGGTCCGGTGATCGCTGAGGACACCTGGGACAGCTCAAATCCGGTCATCTTCTTCTCCCGGGCGGCATACACCCCGGTGACAACGACCTTGTCCGCCGCGTGGAAAGCGGTACCGAATTCCGCCAGCCAGCCCAACGTACGGGAATAGGTATGCGGCTGCCACACCGCCCAGATGCGCGCATGCGGATAGCGCGCCCGGGCAGCCTGCAAGGTGACCCGGATCTCGGTGGGGTGATGTCCATAATCATCAATCACGATCACCCCGCCAGCCTCGCCACGAAGATCGAAGCGCCGCCCTGCCCCCCGGAAAGTGGACAGCGCATTTGCGGCTTTCTCCAGATCGAGGTTCATTAGGTCTGCGGTGACCAAGGCCGCCAGGGCATTCTGCACGTTGTGCAGTCCGGGCACTTCCAGATCCACTTCTGCCAGGCGGTCATCGCCGCGCCAGGCGGCGAAATGGTAACCAAACCCCGGCATGGCGGTCGGATTTTCGGCAGAATAATCCGCCTCGCCGTTCTCCAGGCTGTAGGCCAGCCAGTGCTGGCCGCGGCTGCCGGCATATGCGATCAGATGGGCCGCACCGGGATCATCCACACAAGCCACCAGCGAGCCATCCGAGCTGATCCGGTCCACATAGCCTTCAAAGGCAGCCATGAAATCCCGCTCAGTGGGGAAGCAGTCCGGATGGTCATGTTCAATATTCGTCACCACGGCGATCGTCGGTTTCAGCCCCCAAAACATATGATCGTACTCATCCGCCTCGATCACAAACAGCTCGCCGCCGCCCGCCGCGGCATTCGTACCCAGATTCTGCACCTCACCGCCGACGATGAAACCGGGGCTTAGTCCCAGTCGGTGCAGCATCCACACGATCATCGAGGTCGTCGTGGTTTTTCCGTGCGTCCCGGCTACGCCGATCACCACCTGGCCGGCCAGTAAATCTTTCAGATATTCTTCCCGCCGCAGCACAGGCACACCAGCCTGCCGGGCAGCGACCACTTCCACATTGCTGTCTGGCACCGCTGAGGAGCGCACAACCACATCTGCCCCAGCCACATTCTCGGGTGCATGGCCCTGAAAGACCTGAGCACCGGCAGCCTGCACAGCCTCGGCCAGCGGGGAGATCACCATATCCGACCCGCTCACCGTCTCGCCGCGCTCAAGAAGGACCCCGGCTATCGCCGAAAGCCCTGTGCCGCCAATTCCAATAAAATGCGTGTGTGCCAAACTTATTTTCCTTTCCAGACCACTAAACGTACACGATCAGGATGAATACAAATGCCAGCCCGATGGTGATAAAAATCAACGGAGCATTCAATAAATAAACCGGAGGCATTCGCGTCAAGAGTGTTGTGGCCGTTTCTGCCAGAGCCGAACCTACCTGAGGTTCAACCATCACCTTCGAAAAGTTCTCATACCCGGCTTTCTCCAGGAACCACCAGATCGAACCGAAGATCAGGTACCCATTGGCGGCGCCAAACACGCCGCCCAGCAAAGCATCCCGTACCTTTTCTCTCCTTGCCGCGGCCTGGAAGACTTTCAGTGCCGGGGTTTGGTATCCAAAGAACGCCAGTACCAGAATAATGCCGGTGCTTGCCCAAAAACGGCTGGTTTTCGGCTCATAAACCAGAATTTTGCCCTCGGGGAGAAAGCAATCCTCTCCATCTGCAAACTCGATTTCATTGGAAGTCAGCATCCTGGTGACCGTAGTGCCCAGCACATCGGCTACATATTCACAGGTGTCGCCAGCTACTACCTGATGCTCCGTGGGTGTTGGAAAGACCACCGCCCGGTAAATCCCGACATAAGCCTCGAACACATAGATAATGAAAATCGCCAGGAGTGCACTGATTAGCACCAGGGTTTCCTTTGCCCAACCTCGCACCGCACCGATCACGGCTGCCAGTCCGACAAATACGTAGAAAACAAATACCAATGAAATCATGATAGACCACCTTGTAGGTCAGGTTTCTCATCGCGGCTGATCAAACCTGATTTCCCGATCGCAAAACTATGCCCTCCGGGGCTCAGATCAGCCATGTCCTACCTCTTTCTTAGCAGATTCTGCCATTTCCTGCAGGAAATCGGCGATCTTTTTCGCTGCATCCGGCACAGCCAGGGACTGCATTGCCGCCTGCATCCGGGCTTGTTTTTCAGTATCCTCGATCAATAATTCACGCACCAGCGGCAGAAGATTCTCACCCAGAGTCTCATCTTCAGCGATGATTGCCGCCCCGCGGCTGGCAAGATAATCAGCATTCACCTTCTGGTAGCGCCAGGCATGCGGATACGGCACCAGAATGGCTGGTACGCCGAAGGTCGGCAGCTCGCCCAGCGTGGACGCCCCCGCCCGCGAGACCACCAGATCGACCGCCGAGAATGCCGCCTTCATCCGTTCATGCAGAAAGGCATACGGGCGGTAATACTTTGCCAATTTCGGCGCCAATTTCTCCTGCGCGGCTGCTACTTCCGGCCAGGTGGTTTCCCCGGTCAGGTGGATCACCTGAATCTCAGAGAGCAGCTCCTCGAGGTTGGTCAGCACCGCCCGATTGATCGAGAGAGCACCTAGACTTCCGCCGGTGACCATCAAGGTCGGTCGTTCAGGCATCAGATCAAATTCTGCCAATGCTTCCGCCTTTGGTACCGGCCGCATGCTTGGCCGGGTGGGATACCCCACCACCTCGATGCGCCTATCTGCGGGAAAATACGCCTTCGATTCCTCTGCGGGCACGACGATTAAACGATGCATCCCGCGCCAGCGTGCGCAGCGCCAATGCCGGTTCGATATCCGGCAGACATAACACCATCGGTGTCTTGCCGCCTGCCAGTCCTGTGGGGATGGCCACATATCCACCGGTGAAGAAAAGCACATCCGGCCTGAACTCCCGGATGATCTTGCGGGCCGCAAAATAGCCGCGGGTCAGCTGCCACAAGCCGGAAAGCGCTTTAAAGCCAACCCCGTGCAGCCCAGCCGCCGGGATAGCTTTAAACGGCACACCGGCCCGTGTGACCAGGTCGGTTTCCATGCCTTTTTCGCCCCCGACCCACAATATTTCTTCCGGGCTATCGCCTAGAGCTTGTAGAACGGCGAGTGCGGGATATATCCCGCCTCCGCTCGCTCCTGCGGACACCAACAGGCGCATATTCCTTCCTCTCTTCCTTTTCTCCAGCCGCCTTGGATTGGCGGGTAATATTCATCAGGATACCGATCGCAGTCAGTGAGAACAGCATGCTCGATCCACCCAGACTGACAAACGGAAGTGCATTCCCGGCAAAAGGCACCAGACCGACCATCATACCCATATTGACGAGTGCCTCAAATATGATCCAGAAGGTGATCCCAGTCGCCAGCAGTTGTCCAAGCATATCCGGCGCTTCCCGGGCGATCTTCATTCCCCGGATGGTGATTACCACGTACAAAACGATGATCAGTGTTGTCCCGATCAGCCCGGTTTCCTCTGCCGTGACCGCAAAGATACTGTCGGTCGGCGGCACAGGCAAGTTACGGGTCTTGGTCTGCGAGCGGTCGATCCCAACACCAAACAGCCCGCCGCGGGCAAAAGCCTCTACCGAACTTATCACATGCGGATGCGCTTCCCGCGGGTCTGACAACCCCTGCTGGTATTCGGCCACCCTGGCTCGGGCAGTTGGCTGCAGCGAGACCACCGCCCAGCCGATCAAAATCGTGACCCCTACCAGTAACGCAATCTGCTTCAGATCCCCGCCGGCCACGAAGAACAGGATCCCGCCGAGGATCACCAGCGTGAATGCCGCACTCACATCAGGCTGCAACATGATCAGCGCTCCGACCACACCCAGAATCCCCGCCAATGGTAACAATCCGAACCCGACCTTATCCAGTTGGTGACGTTTGCTATACAGCCACACGCACAGATAGATGATTACCGCCAGTTTGGCCGCCTCGGAGGGCATCCCCGATCCTTCGTACAGCGTGCGTGTGGCATTGAAGCGTACATTCGCCATCAGCAGCACGGTGGTCAGCAGCAGGATCGTGCCACCCATCCCCCACACAGCCAGACGCCGGTATTGATGATAATCAAAGAAAGATGCAATTACCGCTGCACTGATCCCGACCAAGGTGAAGATCACCTGACGGGTGAACATCGCAGTATGGGAACCTTCATATTCGAAATAAGACATCTCCCAACTGGCCGAAAACACCATCACCAGCCCGAACAGCACCAGGAAGACCACTGCGATCAGCAGCCAGGGATCAGCCCCAAGCTGGACCCCGCCTACTCCGCGTTTACGAACCGGTTTTGCCTGATATGTTGTCGTCATTCGGCACTCTCCTTCGCCGGCAGGTTCTCTACCAGTTGCTTGAAGCGCCTGCCGCGCGCTTCATAATCGCTGAATTGATCAAAGCTTGTTCCACCCGGCGCTAGCAGCACCACATCACCAGTCTGGGCCAGTTCAGCGGCTAACTGCACTGCCTCATCCAGACCGGCACAAACCTGCGCCTGCGGGAAAGCCTCTGCCACAATCCCGGCTGCCTCGCCAAAAGCGATCACTTCCCGAGCTTTGATCCGCGCCTGGGCGGCAAACGCTTCCCAGGGAAGGGCTTTGTCCCGCCCACCCGCCAGCACGATTAACGGCTCGCTGAAAGCCTGCATCGAAGTCACCGTCATACCCGGGCTGGTGGCTTTCGAATCGTTGTACCACTGTACACCTTCCAGTTCGCGCACAAACTCCAGCCGGTGCTCCACCCCGCCAAATCCCATAATCCCGGCCCGGATTACCGCTGGCGGTAAGTCCAGCGCGGCGCTCAACGCACAGGCGGCCAGCACATTCAGCAGGTTATGTTCTCCCCGCAGGGAGACCTCAGACACCAGCATCACAACCGCTTCATCGCCCTCCCGCCGCATCCACACCTGGCTGTCCCGCACAAAACTGCCTAGCTGCCCCTCCGGCAGCGCATGGCCGAAGGCGTATACTTTTCCAACTGCATCGTCTACCAATGCCCAGGCATTCTGGTCCTCGATTCCCAGCACCACGAAATCTTGCTGGGATTGGTGAAGGAAGATGTTCTTCTTTGCCCGGGTATAGGCCTCCATCGTACCGTGTCGGTCCAGGTGATTGGGCGTGATGTTCAATACCGCCGCCACTTGCGGGGAGGTGTGCATCAGTTCCAGTTGGAAGCTGGAAAACTCTACCACCGCCAGGTCATCCGCACACATCTCAGACAGCGCCCCGATCAGCGGGGTGCCGATGTTGCCGCCCACATGCGCCTGGTGGTAAATCCCGGTTGTGGCGGCCTGCTGAGCAATCCGGCCCATTAGCGTGGTGGTGGTCGTCTTTCCTGCCGAACCGGTGATACCCACCACCAGGCAGGGAACCGCATCCATGAAGACCTGCGAATCGTTGGACAGCGGGATGCCGCGCACCCTGGCTTCCTCTATCAGCGGGATGGTCAGCGGCACGCCGCCTGAAGGGCACACCAGGTCTGCCCCATCCAGCAACGTAAGCGGATGCCCGCCCGCAACCCATTCCACCGGCAGCCCAACCAATTCCTGGCGGGCATCAGCCAGATCATCGATAGAACGCGCGTCAGTCAGCACCACCTGTGCCCCTGCTCCGGCCAGGTAGCGAGCCAGCGCCAGACCCTGCCGGGCAGCGCCGATCACAACCACGCGTTTATCCTTCCAACTCATAACACCGCCAGGGCAACCCCGATCAGGGATGCCATCAATGTGATCAACCAGAAACGCTGCACTACCTGGGTCTCACTCCAGCCAGAAAGCTCAAAGTGCAGGTGGATTGGGGTCATCTTGAATATGCGTTTCCCGCCGGTCAAGCGGAAGTAGGTGACCTGCATCACCACGCTGATCATCTCGCTCAACGGGATCACCGCGATCACCAACAACAGTAGCCACTGGCCGGTCATCAGTGCGACCACCGCCAGGGCCGAACCCAGCGCCATCGAGCCGGTATCTCCCATGATTAGTTGTGCCGGGTGCACGTTGAACCACAGGAACCCAAACAAGGCGCCGACCAAAGTGAAACAGAACTGGGCCACATAGAATTGACCCTGGAAGACCGCTATCGCCCCAAAAGCAGCGAAAGCCGTGGCCGAGATCAGCCCGGCCATCCCATCCAGACCGTCGGTGAAGTTAACCGCATTCGCTTCAGAGACAATGATGAAGATGGCGATCGGGATATGCCACCAGCCCAGATCAATCTCGAATTTAATCCCGGGAATGAATAAGCGCGGCACATCCAGCACCTGATAAAGACCATAGGCAATCACCCCGGCGATCAATACCTGGATCAGGAATTTGGTGCGGGAACGCATCCCCTCGCCCCTTTCTTTCTGGCGCAGCTTGGTCCAGTCATCCATCGCCCCCAGGATGGCAAACAACACCAGCGTACCCAGCGGCAGCAGGATCGAGCGCCCGGCAGGTTTACCCCCCAGCAGGGTCACGGCGTTATACACCAGCGTGACCAGAATCGTCGGCAGCACGAACATCACACCGCCCATTGTGGGGGTTCCCTGTTTCGCCAGATAGCTATCTGGCAATTCGAGGCGAATACTGTCGCCAGCCTTCCAGGTGCGCAGCGTGCGGATCAAAGGCGGGCCCCAGATTACAGTCATCAAAAAGGTAACGCCGGATAAAACCAGCGCTAATACAGTTCTATCTGTCATGCTTTTTCTCCAGAGCCGGTGAAATCGCATCCATGTGCATGCCGCGCGAGCCTTTGATCAACACCACATCCTCCGGCCCGATCATCCCAGCCAGGACTTTAACCGCCTGCTGAGTATCTTCAACACTGGTGATCTCCAGCGCTGTCTTTCCTGTTTCCTGTGCGCTCCGGGCAATCATCTTCGCCCGCTGTCCAACTGTGATCAGCATATCAGCCACCTCAGCAGCCCTGATCCCGATCATCTCATGGCCCTGGCGCTCATACTGGCCCAGCTCAAGCATATCGCCGAGGACTGCGATCTTCCTCCCGTCCAGTTCTTCCAGCAGGTTCAAAGCTGCCATGGTGGATTGGGGGGAGGCATTATAGGTATCATCCACCAGCAGGGCACCATTCTCGCTGCGAACCACCATCAGGCGCAACTGCATATGACCGGAGCGCAGTCCGGAAATGATCTCTTGCCCAATCCAGCCCTCTGCCAGCCCGACCGCCGCGGCACGCAGGGCCGTATGCACAGAATGGCGCCCCAGCATCGGCACTTTCAGATGAAGCACCTCGTTGCCGTAATGCAGCCTGAAGCGGATCCCATCCAGCCCAAGGCCTTCAATATGGTCCGCCCATAAATCCGCATGTGGATCGAGGCCGTAAAACATCACCCGGGCGGCTGTCTTCTCAGCCATCGGCCGCACCAAGGGATCGTCGTAATTCAGGATCGCCACCCCATCAGCCGGTAAGGACTGCACCAGCTCAGACTTGCCCTCGGCGATCTCCTTCTGTGAGCCGGCCCGTTCCGCATGCACCGTGCCGATATTGGTGATCACCCCGATCTGTGGTTTGGCGATCTCGCACAGGAAGCGTATCTCACCGGGCACGTAGAATCCCATCTCCAGCACCGCCCGGCGGTGGCCTTCGGTCAGATTCAGGATCGTCAACGGCAAGCCAATCTCGTTATTGTAGTTGCCTTCATTCTTATGGGTTGGATAGCGGTAGCTCAGCACCGCCAGCGATCATCTCTTTGGTGGTAGATTTACCCACCGAGCCGGTGATCCCGATCACCTTGACATCCAGCTTGTTGCGCCAGAAGCGGGCCGTCTCCTGAAGAGCTTTCAGAGGATCATCCACCCGCAGGCAGACTGGCTGGTCGAGATTGGCGAGGTCTTCCTGGGAGACCGGCTGCCGCAGGTCCACCTGTGGGAATTGGGCAGACATATCCCGCCCCACCAGGGCAAAGCTGGCGCCCTGCTCAAAGGCATGGCCGACATAATCATGCCCGTCCATCCGTTCTCCGGGGAGGGCAACGAACATGCAGCCCGGGATGGTGGTACGCGAATCAATCACCGCCTGGGTGATGACCTGCCCGGTATCTGAAGGGCGCTGACCTGTCAGCGCCTCGACCAAATCGCACAATCTCAGCATCTTTCTTCTCTTACTACTCCGTCATCCCAATTTGCTGCCGCACTGAGTCCGGGGGCAGTTTCATCATCACAACTAGCCGCTGGGCGATCAGTCGAGAACACCGGGGCGGCAGTGTTGGAACCCCAGCGTATCGGTCGCCCGGGGAGCGGGTCTCCAGCCAGACATACATCACAAATTGCGGGATCATCCACCGGCCCCCAGCCAATAAATGAAGTGTTGGTCTTGTCTTCTCCAGATATGCCATCATCACCAGGGATCTGAGCCGTACCGGTCTTGCCAGCGATCCGGTATCCGGGCACGATCGCCAGCGAAGAACCATTTTCCAGCGAAAGGGCCAGCGCCTGGGTCATTGCCTGGGCAGTCTCAGGCTTGATCGGAGTAACCATAATCGGTGGGACGGAACTCCACCTGAACACCATTGTCCACGATCGCCCGGGTGACATGCGGCACCATCATCTGCCGTCGTTGGCCAGCGCACCGGCCGCAGTGATCATCTGCAAGGCGGTTACCGAAATACCCTGGCCGAAAGTATTTGTCGCCAGGTCTGCCGGCCACCAATCACTCATCGCCCGGTTCTTTCAAACGCCCGGTGGACTCATTCGCCAGGTCGATGCTGGAGAAGTGGCCGAAGCCAAAATCATCCATATATCTGTAAAAGGCCTCAGCCCCCATCTCCGTACCGACCCAGGCCAGACAGACGTTCAGCGAATGCTGCAGGCAGCCGATCATATTCTGCTGTCCGCCCGCCAGACGGTTCCAGTTGCGGATCAGTGATCCCGCCGTAATCAAAATATCCCGGATCGAAGAAGATCGTATCCAGTCTCAACATCGCCATTGTCCAGCGCAGCCGCCATTGTGAAAATCTTCAATACCGAGCCAGGCTCATAGATCTGGCTGATCAGCCGGTTGAAAGGCGTGTCATATCCGGGATAGACCTCCTTGTAGTGGTCCTCGTCGGATCAGCCGGTTCGGATCCAGTCGGGGAGCGCTCGCCATCGCCAGGATCTCCCCGGTTTCCGGGTCCATCACGATCGCATTGGCAGAGGTGGCTTTATATTGTTCTCTGGCCTGATCGAGAAGTATCCTCCACCATCGCCTGGATATCCCGGTCCATGGTCAGGATCAGGCGAGCCCCGGGGGGATATCCGGCTGTTCGGTGGCCTCATTGGGATTATAGGGGATCAACACCTCAACCGGTACCCCGGCCAGTTCAGCGTCGAAGCGCTGCTCCAGGCCGTGATAGCCACGGTCGTATTCGCCTTGTTCATCCTTGCCGACCAGCCAAGCACCTGGGAAGCCAAGTTCGCCTTCCGGATAAGTCCGCGCCAGGCAGCGGTACAGAACCAGCCCATCCAGGTCTCCTCGGTCTTTCCAGCTTTATAAAGTTCCTGCCACTCATTCATCAAGTCGATGAGTTCATGGGCCTGTTCGCCGGCACATTGTTGCCACCTGGGCATAGATCGCATCATCCGAGGGGGCGATGCTGGCATAATACAAAGCATCGGCGTTATAGTCCAGGTCCAATTGTCGCATTCAGCACCCGGGCAATCGCCGCCGGAGAATCCACCGAAGGCAGATCGATCCCCACCTCATAAACAATATGGTTGCCCGCCAGTAAATTGCCATTCCGGTCATAGATCGGGCCGCGCGGCGGCTTGATCTTCCGCAGGAAACCAATCGACTTGTTGCCTTCATTGCGGATTTCCTGAGCCTCGGGCATCACCTGGAAGCTGACAGTCCAGATAAACACAAGCAGGCTGCCAACCAGCAGCCCCGCCATCAGCACCTGGATGCGCCAATCTTTCACCTTCACCTGCGATATCTCAGACATGATCAATCTCCCTGCCCGCTGTTCGCACACTGAGGTTGTAGATCGTTTCCCGGATCCACTCGACCAGCGAGGCAGTGAATTCCGGCGGCAGACCTGAATCCTCATCCACCTGCTGGTGGACTGCACTTGGCGGCGGGGCCAACTGCAAAGGGACGGCTCAGCATAGTATCCCGTCCACTTCAAGGTAGCGCACCCGATTGGGGTCCGCCGGCATATATCCCATCTCGGTCGCTCGCTGGGCCAGGGCTTCATTGCTGGTCATATCGGCCAGATGGGCGCGTTGATCTTCAATATTCTGCTCGGCTGCCAGGGCGGTGCGCTGGTATTCCTGCACGTGGAGGCCATAGGCCCCGCCTGTGAGGTCATCCAGGTGTACACCATCATCACAAAGGCAAATACCACCCCAACCGCGGCCAGACGACTGAGCATCTGGGTTTGCCGGCGCCAGGGGGTGTTGCGATATGCTTGTAAGATTTTCTGTGCTCTGTTCATATGCTTTCCTCTTATAAGGAAGTCTGCAAGACCTATGCCACACAGTGTTGTTTATCAAAATTTTAAGCTTTCTCCAGCCACGCGCAGTTTTGCGCTTCGTGCACGTGGATTCTTCTCGGTCTCTGCCTCGCTGGCTATGATCGGCTTGCGCTGCACCAGCCGGGTCACCGTCGGGCGGATCACCGGGGCCATCGGGTGAGTTTCATCCCGCAGATCCCGGCTGAAATCCCGGAACAGGTTCTTGACGATCCGGTCTTCCAGCGAGTGGAAGGAGATCACCGCCAGCCTGCCGCCCGGAGCGAGCGCTTCGACCGCCTGGGGAATCGTGCGCTCAATCGCATCCAGCTCACCATTGACCGCAATCCGCAGCGCCTGGAAGGTGCGCGTGGCCGGATGTACCTTGCTGCCCGGCGGGTTACCGATCACCCCGGCGACCAGTTCCGCCAGCTGTTTAGTGGACTCGACCGGCCGTGCCGCACAGATCGCCTCGGCTACCTTACGGGATTTGCGCTCCTCGCCATATTTGTAGATCACATCCGCCAGCGAGCGCTGGTCCCAGGTATTCACCAGGTCGGCTGCCGTCAGCGGAGCGGTGGGATCGAAGCGCATGTCCAGCGGGCCATCCTGTGAGAAAGAAAAACCCCTGTCCGGGGTATCGAATTGCATTGAAGAAGCGCCCAGATCCAGCAGAATCCCATCTACCTGGGACCAGCCCACCCGATCCAACTGCTGCTGCAGGCTGGTGTGACTGGCCTTCACCAGGATGGCTCGTTCGCCAAACCTGCCAGACGTTCACCTGCCAGCGCCAATGCCTGCGGATCTAGGTCCAGCCCGAGGAGCATGCCGTCCGGAGAACTGCCCTCCAGGATCCCCCAGGCATGCCCCCCCGCTCCCAGGGTGGCATCTACATATTTTTTTCCACGCTGCGGATGCAATGCGTGTATAATTTCGTGGTAAAGTACCGGTTCGTGCGGGAGACGGCTCTCCCCTGATGATGGGCTCATTCGCTGGGAGGTGGAGATGGGCTGCCCGGCAAAACGATCGACATTGGCAGCCGCGTCCTGAAGGCTCTCGCGCTGGTCCCATTCCTCGCTCGACCAGATCTCGAAGTAATCGCCGACGCCGGAGAGCACCACCTCGGAACCGAGGTCGTTCTTCTCTCGCAGGAAACTCGGGATCAGGATGCGGCCGTTGCCATCTGGGGTCACAAGGTCTGCATTCGAAAACAGCAGGCGCTTGAGGTCTCGTGCGTTTGGATCTGTAATGGAGGTGTTGGCGCTGACCTGATCGGCCATCGCAGCAAAGATAGGTTCGGGATAGACCACCAGGTTGCGGTCAAAATCCTGGGTGATAATGGCACTCTCGCCGATAAGTTCACGGTAGCGCGCCGGGATTGTCACCCTGCCCTTCGGATCGACCGTATGTCGGTACTGTCCCATGAACTTTTTGAGGAACATTTGTGCTATCTCTCCTTTAAGAGCGGCGGGGGACGCAGCATCGCTGCGCCCCCACTTTACACCACTTTAACCCACGAGTAACCACATTGTACCTAAAATCAACCCGGAAATCAACCCCCAAACCCACAAAAACAGGACTTTTGCCTATCAATTTTGTTATTTTGGATAGTTATATGGCCTGATACGGTCTATAAACGCGAATTTATTCCAAAGTTCTCCCCCACTTTGGGCCACTAGAACAAACCCCCTCCTGCCGCTGTACAGCATCCTTCCCTTATGCTAAGGGGAGGAAAATGCATGTGAGATAAGGTTAAAGTCTCTACCAGCATAATTTATTTTTGATTCCAACTTGCGTGGGAATGACACATCGATGGCAATAATGTCCTTCCCGTACGCTTACAGCGGGAATCCACTATATGAAACTCAACTTAACCCTAACACTTAATCGCAGCTCTTCCCCAATCTGTGACCATTTGTGTCCATCTGTAATTCAGCCCTTCTTCTTATCCCGCCCCATCACCTTCCGCAGCCACAACAGGAACTTGACCATCAGCTTCGAGCCAAAGACCACGTACATCGGGTACTCGCCCTGCTCGGTGTAGCCCAACTTCTTCGCCAGCCCCGCCGAGCGTTCTGTAGCTGCGTCCCAGTTTGGGTCCAGGCCGCGCTCCAGGCTCTCCACGATCAACGCAGCTGCCGCCACCGTCCCCAGCCCGCGGCCCTCATACTTCTTGCGCGTATTGATCTGGATCTCGATCCCCCCATCACACACCACAAAACTCGTCGCCAGGCTGACCACCTGCTTCCCCTCCAGGATCGCAAAACCGAAGCCCTTCTCGATGAACTCCGCCGGGGTGGCAAAATTCAGAAAATGGTCCTCAGTGATCTCGCTTTTCTCGGAAGACAGCGCCCTCACCATCTCCAGGTCGAGGGGTTTGAGAACCAACTCCCCAAGATCGCAGTCCCGCAGGGTTTTCAAATAGTCCACATTCAGATTCTCACTGGTGAAGGCATAGCGCATCACCTGAAAGAAGGCCACATCGTGATACTTCTTCCCCAGCGCATCCCAGCCTTCGTAGCGGTCGGCAAACATCAAAAAACTGCGCTTTTTGATCCCGGAGATGTACGCTTCCGCCGCCGGATGAGCCGGGTCGCCACCCACGATCCCCAGCCGCAGCTCCGGCAGGTACAGGATCGCCAGATTGGGCTGCTCGGGGTCATCCACGCTCACTTCGCCGTGGTTCCCCTCCAGAATCGACTGGGCCATGTAATTCCACTTAAAGTTCTCGAACAGCGGGGCGGCTTTTTTCCGGTCAGATATCGTCTGCATGATTACTCCAAATATGCTTGTTCTGATTCTTCAATATTATTCTAAATCAAAGCCACCCAGGTCGGGATTAAACTTTTATAAGGAAACTCCCCTTTTGCCTACCGCGAATACATTTGATTGATAGCCACAAAAAGTGTATGATGGATTTGTGACAATCGGCACATACATGACTATTGTCAATTACTTTTCCAAGCATCCCCGTTATACTGAGAATGGACCAAATTAGGATACAAAGGTAAAGAGGAGGAACACATTAGTGAGTGAACCAAATCCAATAAAAAAGAGGCCGAAATGGCTCTACTGGCTTGGCGGTCTGGCGGCACTGGGTCTACTCATTATCATTGCCTGGATGACCGTCGAGACCGGCATAGAAGTCACCTCGCGAGCTGATTTCTGCGGCACCTGCCATTCAATGCAGCCAATGGTCGATTCCTATCATGCTGATATTCACGGCGGCAACAATCCCCGCGGCATTATGGCGTCATGCACAGACTGCCACGTCTCCCACGAGAACGTATTCGCCCATTTTGTCGGCAAAGCCCAGTCCGGTACCCACGATGTCATCGTCACCGTCTTCACCGACGAAATGAACAACGATTGGCAAGCCCTGCGGTTGGAACGTGAAAGGTATGTCTACGATTCAGGCTGCCTCACCTGCCACCGCAATCTGATCAACGTCGCTGGCGGGAGCAGGCAGCACGAAAACTACTTCGCCGGCCTGATCGATACCCAATGCGTCACCTGCCACGAAGAGGTCGGCCACTCCAATCTGAACAAATACTTGCTCTCCACTAAATATGAGAGCGGAAACTAAACAAGGAAGAGGTGAAGAATGATAAATAATAAACTGATCTTACTCACCACCATCCTGCTGCTGATCTGCCTTGTCTTTGCCGCCTGTTCTCAGCAAGCCGAGGAAGCGGATGCCCCACACAGCGGAGACTACACCGCCTTCACAGACGAAGCCAAAGAATGCCTTGAATGCCACGCCCTCGAAACCCCCGGCATCGTCAGCGCCTGGGACATGAGCGCCCATGCAGTCGGCGAGGTCAGTTGTCTCGACTGTCACCAGGTGGATCCAGAATCACCGATGGCATTGAGCGGGGTAGAAGGTCATGAAGACCTGGAGATCAGCGTTTCGATGCTCGTACCCTCGAACGTCTGTCAGGAATGCCATGAAGAACCGGTGGAGCAATTCCACGCCAGCGGACACGAGCGCGCCTACCTCCAGGTGGAAGCCAGTGACAGCATGCAGGCTCTGATGTTCTTCCACGAAGGCCAGCAGAACGAAGAACTGGGCGG
Organism: uncultured Chloroflexia bacterium; assembly: GCA_963722735.1. Lineage (GTDB taxonomy): Bacteria > Chloroflexota > Anaerolineae > Anaerolineales > UBA11579 > UBA11579. The sequence goes on along the minus strand of CAVROH010000014.1, from coordinate 212,421 downwards.
CGCATCTGCCGAGACCGGTTGCTACCAGTGTCACGGCGGCCGCATCGAAGTCGATGAGACCGGCCACCCCACCCCAGAGACCTACCCAGTGTCTGGTGTCGGCAATGTCTATCCCAACGGGGAAGTCGGCAACTGTGTGGTCTGCCACACCCGCCACAGCTTCTCGATCGCCGAAGCCCGCCATCCCGAAGCCTGCGCCAGTTGCCACCTCGGCCCAGACCATCCGGATATCGAGATCTACGAAGCCAGCAAACACGGCCAGATCTACCACTCCGACGGCGATAACTGGGTCTGGGATCGGGCACCCGGCGAATGGGAACCCGGCGACTACTCCGCCCCGACCTGCGCCACCTGCCATATGTCCGGCATCGGCGACCTGGAAGTCACCCACAACATCACCGAACGCCTCTACTGGAACCTGTGGGCCAAAATCTCCAAGCCGCGCACCGAGGCAGATGTGTTCGACATTACTATGGCGATGCCGAGCCTGGACGCGAGAAGATGACCCAGGTGTGCCTCAACTGCCACTCCTCCACACTGGTGGAAGGCCACTTCGCCTCCGCGACAAGGCCGTCGAACTCTACAACCAGGAATACTTCCTCAAGGCCGATGCCATGCGTGCAGATCTGGCCGACGAAGGGTCTGCTGAAGGACAACCCCTGGAAGGATGAATTTGAGGTGACCTATTACTATTTGTGGCACCACGAAGGCCGCCGGGCACGTCAGGGCGCCATCATGATGGGTGCGGACTGGTCCCACTGGCACGGCTTCTTCGAACTGATGCAGGATATTTACAAATTGGAAGATATCTACGCCTTACGGATTGAAACCGGCGAGATCGAATAAGAATCTCATTTTCAACTATCAAAAATCCCCGCCAAGTGGCGGGGATTTTTTTGATCTGTCATTGCAATCTCGAAAAGCGGCTATGGGCAGAGTAGTTTCGTTATCCTATCGCCTTCTCCGGCCGCGGCTGCGATTGAAATTCGAACGATCCCGGTTACGCGGCTTACTCTCTTTGCGCTTGGCCTTGGTGCCGACTGCCTCCATCTTGGGTGGATGGTGCATCCATTCATGGTAAGTATCATCCAGCAGCATCGCCAGCAGGCTCTGGCCTTCCTCGTCCTCAGCCAGTTCTTTCACCAATGGAATGAAGCGCTGCATACGTTCGATCTTAAGTTTGTCACGCTCGCGCAGGCGCGCCTCCAATTGTCCGATCAGCCGCTGGGCAGTCAGATTCTCGACATCCTCATCAGTGGGCAGCTTCCGCTCGGTGAACTCGATCTTGTAATGTGCCCCGATGCGGGTCAGTTGGCGGTCTTCGTTGTAATTCACCAGCATGATCGCCGTACCGCTGGCCCCCGCCCGGCCGGTGCGTCCCGCCCGGTGGATGTAGGCTTCCAGGTCATCCGGTGGCTCGTACTGGATCACATGCGAGAGATCGGAGATATCGATTCCCCGGGCGGCCACATCGGTGGCTACCAAAAAGCGCAGCCTCCCCTCCCGCAGACGGGTGAGCACCTCATCCCGCGCGCTCTGCGAGAGATCGGAGCTCAGTTGGTCGGCGTTGAAACCAAAGCGCTGCAGCACGCGCGCCACGTAAAAGACTTTATCCTTGGTATTGCAGAAGATGATCGTCTGCTGGGGGTTCTCCATCTCAATGATCCGCACCAGAGCGCGGTCTTTATCCATGCCAGGCGTCCGGTAATAGACATGCTCGGTATCCTCCACATAGATCGTATCGCGGCTCAGGCTGATGAACTCCGGCTCGGTGAGGAAGTAGTTTGTCATTGCGATCACCTGGGCCGGGAAGGTCGCCGAGAACATCCCGGTCTGCACACCCCGGTCCGGCAGAAATTCCTGCACCCGGAGCATGTCCTCAAAGAAGCCCATCGACATCATCCGGTCAGCCTCATCCAGCAGGAATATCTTGAGGTTATCCAGCTTAAGATTGCGCTTGATCAGGTGATCGAGGATCCGGCCCGGCGTCCCGACGACCAACTGCACGCCCTCCTTGAAAGCATCGAGCTGGGGCTTATAGCTGCTCCCGCCATATACGGATACGACCTTGAAATCGCTGTTAGCGGCCAGCGCTTTGGCATCGCGTGCCACCTGCTGGGCCAGCTCACGCGTCGGCACCAGGATCAGCGCCTGGCAGGCTTTCTTCTTGGTATCCACCAGCTCCAGGATCGGGAGGATAAAGGCCCCGGTCTTGCCGCTGCCTGTCTGGGCCTGCACCATCAGGTCCACCCCCGCCCGGAAGTACGGGATCGCCTTCTTCTGCACCGGCATCAGCTCGGTCCAGCCGACCTGTTTAACCGCGGTCTGCATTACGGGGGGTAATTCTTCTATCGTAATCTCCGCCATCGGATTTTTATTCTCTTCAGTCATTGTGTTTCCTTTATCTCTTTTTTTATATCCTCACTATTATAGGATAGATATCCAGAAGTGTGCAGTTGTTGACAACACTCTCCTCTCGTGCCTCTATCCCACCGTTGGTCATTCACACTTCTTCAGGGTGATATTCTTATAGATTTCACTCTGGGTTGTGAGCCCTGCAGAATTTGCCGCTGTGATGTAATATTCCAGCCGCGCTTCAGATAGATCGGCATACCCGGGCAGATCTTGGGAAACGATAGTCGCAGTCCAGGCATTACCCGATTGCTGCAGTGGATTGGTCAACCATTTAGAAGCCGCATTGCCAACCTTCTTTACCAGCCGGTAATGGATCTCTGCGCCAGTCAGTCCGCTTTCGTCCAAAATGACAGCATTGATCGTGACCTTGCGAAGAGTACAATCCCCCCAGTAAAATGTATCGCGTGAAGCGCTTACCTCACTTACCAGCGGAGCAGAGGGGATGAAAGGCACCTCCTCAGAGATGCAAGCGGTCTCCACGATCCAGTCAGATATCCAGCAGTTGGCATTCTGCTCCGGGAGCAGGACCCACCACCAGGTGGAATCAAGATTGTGCCCCTCTACCGGCAGGGTGACACCTGCCTTACGAGTAGTGATCGCCTTATAGCCAAGGTTCGGTCCCTGACGGCAATTCGCTTCTTCCGTCAGAGTCACAGCAGGTGTACACATTGTAGGCTCCGGGGTTGGCGTATCCGTTGGGGCTGGTGATGTCACTTAAAGGTCACCTCAGCCACTGACGTATCTGCCGCCGGTCCAACCTGGTCAGCGACAAACACAATCGCTTCAGCATAATCACTGGTTTCTCCAGACGAGATCCAGGTGCGCGCCTGCAGCAAATACTTACCCGGTTCTGATGGCTGCCACAAATAACGCAAGGTGATCAGTTGTTCATTTGGAGAAGGATTGCCAACCGTATCAACGATCTCCCCATTGATCATGAGTTCGATCGTGGTAACGCTGCCGGGATAGCCGCCGTGGGCAATGATTTCATACGGGGCTATCGGGATCGTACTGCCGTTAAGCGGCGCATCGATCCATGCTTGTGGCGTATTGCCCATAAATGCCGACGATCCGGGCATATTGCAGGCTGTCAGGATTGAGAGAAGGAGTACAGGTAATAAATAGACTATGCTTGATTTCTTCATCATTCAAACTCCGATTGAATTAACCAGGTGATCAATTCCATCTTACGGCCCGACACAAGATTCGCTTGTTTGCTGTACCACCCAGGGGAATGCTTCTGCTCCGCAAGACACGAGCACCGAATCTTCATCAGGGCTGACTGTTCCAATCAGTCCCGGATCGATATTCATGCAGACCACTTCCGCCTCAATTTTGATCATCCCGCTTTTATACAGGCAGCTCCAGTCTGTATTCTGATTTGATTTCCCGGCAAAACCGCCCACATCTCCAGACTGAGTTCCCTCACGGCTAGTTCATCCACTAGGGCAAATATATGCTGCGGGAAGAAATATTCAAGGTTAGGAACCAGGGTAACCGGGATCGTTATCGAACCCCCTGGCGCCAGAGGAGGGATTGGCAGCGTCTGGCTAATGAAGGCCTTGCCTCTGATCACATTCGACCCCATATTTACCGGAAGCAAGAAGGATCCGGACTCAGGAAATGTATTGGGCAGCATATTGAAGATATCCTCCTCAGTTTCCAATGGCCGGTCAATTGTGTAGTTATAGTTGTAATAGAGGGTTTTTCCACTGAGTGAATTATTGGAATCAATCATCACCGATAGTTTGACCGCATAAGCCGGCTGATCACCAACCATGAACTGCTCTGGGCCTATCTGACTGCCGGTGCGGGTCACCTTGATCGCAGCCGATGCGGGATAATACGTGCCCTCAGGCATCGGTTCTGAAGTGACACCTTCTGGCAGGCACAAGGGCTTTTTCCCATACACCTGTGCCCAACTAGCGCTCACACAACCCGGCTGGCTCTGGCTTTTCTTGGCAGCCTCAGCCACCTGATTCAGCCCCTCCTTGATCACAAATTTACATTCATCTCCACAGGGGATCCCGGCTTCTACTGCAGCCAGCTCAATCGCATAATCCATCCCTGCGTTTTTTAGTTCTTCATACGTTGGCAGATTTGGTGGAATACCAGTGAAGTAGGTAATCCCATATTCAAGGCCAGTCATCAGGGCTGCTTTACATTCTCCATCGCAGGGAATTCCGATCGTGCTCAAAACCCCTGCTACGGCATCCACAATTCCCGCCTTCAGATCATTGTAAACAGAAACAACCGTATTCCAAAAACTCTGCAGCCCTTCTGACAGCATGGATCCCCACTCCCCCAATACTGAACTGTCATCTTCATAGGCTGCCGGGCAAATCGGGTAACCGCCAACCATTGCATCATAAAATATATTGTAAATCTGGTCGGCAAGCCCACTGATCTGTGAGCTGCCAAAACCGCCGGGGAGTGAATTTTTAGCTGAGGCCACAATTGCATCGTAATCCACGCCGGTAATATAAACACAGCCAAAGAATTGCGGGTCAATCCCATCGATCTGCTCAAAGGAAACGATCTCGACCTCATAAATATCCGGGAGCTTGTCAACGATCACAGGCTCTATCACCGGGTTGGCGGGTCCATATTGAATTTTCACCGTGTTGGAAGGCTGTCCGGCTGGTTGATTGCCTATCATGGGGATCATCCGGGCATAATAGTTAACCGGCAAAAAGCTGGGGAGTGACGCATTCAGATAAAAATTGGGACTAAATTGAAGATAGGGCAAGCTGCCAGCGCCACAACTGGCCGGCGCAGGCAAATATTGACTTAAATTAGAAAAATCAACCGTGAATGTCCCTCCCGACACGTCTTCAACACAGCCAGCCGCGATCAATCCCTGAGGTTGGATCATAAAATTATCTGCGAACGGTACCGTTGCGATCTGCCAGAGCGCGCCTGAAGCGCCGGCAATATTGGTGTGCCAGGTAAACGCATGGTTCTGATCTTCACCGTCTGAGGCGATCTCGCCATATTCAGAGAGGAAACCGCTGGCAACATCCCCGGTACAGCTAATTCCCAGATTACAAATTTTGAGATTGGTGTAATCGAAGGTGGTATTCAGTGTGCCTAACTCGACCAATACCCCTCCCTGCCAACCCCAGACCTCCATTACTACCTCAATGATCGGTTCCGGCGAGAGCGTCACTAGCGCATCGAGAAAGGACTTGATATTGATTTTATCCCCATCAGGTGTCAGGAATTGCGGCTCAGCCGGGAAGCGATCGAATGGCCCGTCATTGAAAGAGATGTAGAAATAGGCCAGATCAACCACTTGCGGTAAAACCAATTCATTCCCTACAAGCTCCAAACCGCCCGTACTGGAGGTCTGGCAATTGGCATCAGCAAATTTTACCTCCACCGGATTGCTGGGACTCTCTCCTACCGCATTGAAGGCTGAAACGTAGTATTGCAACGTTCCTTTTTTATCAGCATCGCTGTAAACCAGCTGCTGGTCACCATCATTGGCGCTGAACGCATCTATCCGCTGAAAGGCGGAATTTCCCGCGTCTGCCCGGTACATAAAGAACCCCAATTCATCATCAGAATTATCTGTGACCAGCAGGTTGACCGTACAGCCATCTGTTTCAACCGCCAGTCCAGGTGACTTGGGAAGAACCTGGCTGCCAAATCCGGGTAAAATTTGATCCAGCCAGAGGGGGAGATTTCCAGGGATCTCTCCGAGCACTGGCTTGCCCTCTGCTGCTGAAATCGCCGGGGAGGCTGCCAGACCGCTATCAGGCAGGTAGCTGATCGGAGCAATAGGAATCGTGAGATTAATCCCCTCGGGGAGAGGGCCGGCAGATGGCAATCCCGGATTACGGCTGTTGATCTCCTCAGACGATACCCCAAAACGAGCCGAAACAACCTCCACCGTATCCCCTTCCCCGGCGGGGTAAAGGATCTCAAAACCAACAGGTGCTGTGGTGGTGATATGCACAACATTGGATGAAGTGATCTGCCCATCCGCGGCCACTGCTCTTACGATCAGTGAATGCGCCCCAATTGTACCTGACAGCCATTTCCAATTGGCACTCGCATAACTGGATGCTTCCTTGCTGACCGGCGTTTTCGTCTCAATCAACTTTCCATCTGCCCAAAGCTCCAGAGCGGTGGTTGGCTTCTCACTATATGAGGAGGCATAGACGGGGATGAAAGCATCCGCAGGCCACTGGCTGTCTGCCCCAGGTTCAAGGATCATGACCACAGTGGGCGCGCTGTTTGGCGGCACGAGTGCATCAAGCGGGGGTATCCCCGGCAATATTCCGAAAAACCAAACCAACACCACGATCAGGACGAGAAGTAAAATCACACCCAATCCAAAGATCCATTTTCGTTTCCCTGCCATGAAATTCTCCTCTGATCTATAGGCTGCTTCCCTTAAAAGGTTGTTCCTGTTTATCCCTGATTTCCACGCTTATTCCATTATAGATTAGTTATCGGTCTAAAAGATAGCATCTCTAGTACCAAAACAGGATGAGGCATTGAATCCTCATCCTGTTTGAGTGTAGCTCAGCTCCTAACAATACAGCCGAGAAAATTCATTTTTCCAAATCATGAATTTCCGATTTTTGTTTACTGGTAAAAATCCAGATCCAGAAATATAGGTTCACCAATCGTGTCATCAATGATCACATCAGGGAAAGAGGAATCTTCTTCCGGGTACAATCCAAGAGTATGGTACCCTTCCAGGAAATCCGGTACGGATAGCACCTTGTTGTGCATGAAATCCCGTTGTTTTGCTTCTCCATAATTTGCTGCCTCCTGAATAGAGACTCGGCCGTCGCCATCCTCATCTGCTTCCAGAGTGGTGAATGCCTCGACGAAGTAATGGTTGAATATCGCGCCGATAATCGGCAAGCCTTCGTCCTTCAGCGCTTTCCATCCCAATTCATCAGCATCTGTTGTCGCAATCGACAGGTGTGGATTTGGATCACTATTCACCCCTTCAGTGAACATCGCTCCAACGCACATATCAACGAGAAGAATCCTGCGTTCACTCCGGATTTCAGCCCATTCCTGGGGGAAGAATTCTTCCCAAAGCAAAATCTTTCTGAGGTAACCTGAGTGCCCGGTAACGAACAGGAAGACGATATCATTCTCATCGGCCACATCCTTAAGCCAGTTAAGCTCTGCCTGCAGTGAATCCCGATCGAATTCCCTGGCTTCATGGATATGACTTGGATCCCACCCCGCATCCAGAAGTGCGCCTTTCAAAAGTTCTATATCAATATAATCCACCAGCATATTCGAAAATCCGACATCAGAGAAATCGTCTTTTTCCGCAAGCACTGCCCAACCTTCAACAGATTCCGGATCAACTGCAATGTCTTCTTCCAGTGGCGCGACAGGAGCAGCATCATCGCTGGATATTCGGACCGTCACCCTGACAAAAATTTCCGGTCCATCCCCCAGATCGTTGATCTGGAAATCGCTGCCAGATAACCGATTGCCAAAATACGCATCCTCGAGTACAAAGGTGGCTGTTTTTAGCTCACCGCTGTTTGTCTTTTTAATCAACTCAGTGGACTTAAAATAGTCCTCGCCGTCTTGAACAGCATCAAATTCCACACAGAATTCATCCTGCCCGGCATCCAGATACAACACATCAATTTTTATTTCCGCGTTGCTGGTGTTCTGAGATAAGATTTCATTGGCCAGATCAAACCTGGCATAGGAATCCCCGGTAGCATTCTCATCGCCAGCGGGTAATGCCGCACCATTTCCAGTCCGGAAACCCCAACCATGTCCTTGGGAATCTGAAACGTTTTCAAGCGAGTATTCCTCAACTTCCGAATCAGGGTCAAATCTGATCCCAAGACCTTCGTTCCCATGACCATCTTCAAAATAGACTTCGATTGGAGACGCTGGTGTTGCGTCTTTCTGGATAGTCTCAACAGGGGATACATCCTCTTCTTCAGATTCATCCTCTAAATCCTCCACCGGCACTGACTCAGCAATGTCAGCAACTTCCAGGATATCCACTGGCTCGGTCTCTGGTTCCGTCTCTGACTCAGCAGCCCCATTCTTTAAAAGATTGTCAGCGGGTTTGGGTGTACATCCGTAGAAAAAGAAGCAGAAGACAAACAAAATCCCCAACCACAGCCTACTTGAATACATTTTCATCCTTCCCTCCTCCAAGCATTAAGTGGTGAATAGTTACATCTACCATATCCGATCATAACAAAAAAGGCAATATGCCACCTAAATTAAGAAAAACGCTCCCTATCGAGCGCATTGTGGTTTACTTCAAGTTATCCGCATTGATCTATGCAGAATTTGGTTATCCTGATCGCAGCGTTTGCACATAGTTACCCCCAATCACACGATAAGCTGGACGATAGCGGTTTTTATACACCTCAGAGTGATGCACAGCCGGATATCCACCCGCTTTCATCTCCTGGAAAAATGTTTCCATCAAGGGAACCGGGTAAATACAATGCTGGACAGCCTGTGCCAAATTTGCTTCCAGCAGATCAACAGAACCATGGTAGTCATTGGCAGTCTCAAGGAATGCGGCCAGCAGGGTTTCAGGATCGCCGCCACCAGCCTGGTATGGACGCAGGTGAACGCGAACCATCTCTCCGTCCGCTGAGATCGGGTCGATGATTGGATCCGTTGGGCCTTCCCCCATCTCAGCAAGCTCACCTTCCAACCAGGCACGGGCGGTCAACGCATCTGTGACCATATGTTCTGGTCCAAGCGAGGCCTGATGGACAAGTTTATACACATCCTGCATTTGCCAGGCAGGATACCGCCTGGCGTGGGACTGTAAAATCGTCGAGAATCTCATTTATTATCCACTCCAGGATTTTACCAGCGTTCCAGACAACCATTGTGATGATCGCAATACTCAAATCCTCACAGAGGTTGGTTTCAAAGTCGCACCGCTCAGCGCCTAGGGCAATCGTCCGGGTGCGGGAGAGACACCAGTCCTGGATCTCGTTGAAAAAATATCCACCGGGCAAATATATCGGGACAACGCAGGAGCGCCCTGATTTTCTTGCGCACCACTATCACTCACGAAAAGCTCCAGGTGGAGTTTAGCGATTATTCCCTTGAGCTGATCTTGGTTGAATGATTGTCACGCACTGCCCGAGCACATTTGAAGATACCATTTGAATTTTACCAGTAGCACTTTTTGCGCTCGAGGTAGAACAGGAAGGAAGAAGTGAGGACAACCATTTGTTTTCTAGAATTTCCTGCTGAAAGAACTCTTCCCAAATCAATATCTTCCTGAGATAACCTGAATGGCCGGTGACGAACAAAAATTAACATCAGAGAAATTGTCTTTTTCTGCAAGCACCGCCCAGGTCTTGTTCAAATTCCTCGGGGAGTCTAAATTTGAGGCACAACCCAGCGCAATCAGCGCGCCGGTCCCCAGGCTATTTATTCACGGACTCCCAAAATGCTCTATCTTCATCGCTATCCGCATCCAACAGTCCAGGGTTGAAATCAATTCGGAATTTTCCCCGGCGCTTCTCCCAAATTTTGGCAGCCAGGCGTGGGGGGTCTGACTTAACACCTTGCACAGAAAAATATTCGCAAATTCTCTTCACATCGCGCTCAAAAAGGAAGTAGGCATTTCGATTTTCTTCAGGATCAACAGCCTGAGGAAAATCGATCACCCAAAGTTTTCTTTCCCAATAGAGGATATTGTATGCCGAAAAATCAGCATGGATCCTGTCACAGGCCAGCATCAGATCCACATTCTTGATCGCCTGCTGAAATAAGGTCACCGCTTCATCCGGTTCAAGATCTTCGCTGTTTAAGGTTGGGGCTGGTAAGGTTTCGTTTCCGATATATTCCATCAGGATGGCATTATTTCCTCTGGCAAAGGGCTTCGGAATATCCACCCCTGCCTGATACAATTTTTGCATCGTTCTAAACTCATGCTCAATCCAGGAAGTATGCAGCAAGCGCTGTCCGTAGTCGGTCTTTTTCTCCATGGCGCGCTGGATACCATGATCAAGAATTCTGTTACCATCCGGACCAAGCTCAAGCCGTCCCTCTCGATACAGTTGGTCATTTCGAAGGTTTCGAAACATACGCGGCCGGTAGATCTTTCCCGCGATGAATTCTTCTCCAGTCATGTTTGTGCCTGCACACAAATATACCGAAGCCTCTTTACCCCCTTTCACCTGCCGAAGCACATCTGAGATCCACCCCAGATGAATCATATTCCCCAGCGAATTGACCAACCATATGCGTTCGTGACTATCCCGTTGGACATTGTAAGTGAATTCAAATGTTGGTTCTTTGTCCGCCAATTCTGCCCTGATCTGATAGTCTTCCTTTTTTTTGCGGTATCCCTGGCTGGGTTTGCGTAGCCTTTGCCGGGGCAGATCGGTTAATTTGCGAATTTTAGGCAGATTTTGAAAATCACCTATCTCCCCTGATGGATCAATTTGCTCAGGATAGGCAGAATCACGCCATTCCTGAAACTCATCATTCTGTTCATCTTTGAAATTAGACAAGGTCAAACTCCATTTACGAAACCATCGTTGTCAAAGCCATGGTTAAATAAAAAACCACAGGCGTAGCGCCTGTGGTGGAGTGCTCAAAGAAAGGTGGAACTAAATAAGTACTCCACGAGGCGCAATACAGTTCAAAACGTTGAAAGGCATCCGATTATTCACTTGTAACGACCTCCTTCGAACAGAATTTACTTCATCACCGAAGTATTGCCAAAAAGTATACCAATAAAAACACCAGAGGGATAGCCCCCTACTGCCAAAACTGGATGGGTTTGGTTATCCTAATGGCAATTAAGTTTGGGCTTGGAAAAAATTTGATTCTAACTCCCGTACATGCTACTATAAATCAGAGTCGACTGCATATCCAACCAGCAAATTAGGATCTATTTGAAAGTCAAGGGATGAAAATGAAAAAACAAAAAGTTCTCCTTGCGAGCCTGGTGATTATTATTGCAATTTTAGCCTCCGCGAATTTCAGTGATTTCATTCAGGCCACAAATGCACAATTACCCCCATCTCCAACGATCCCAAGCGAGGAAGCACAACCCACCCCGACAATCCTCCCTACAGAAATACCACAACCAACTGAAGAGCCAAATCCCTATACACAGATCCAGACAATCCTGCTCTCCGAACCGCCCTGTGGTGGCAACAAGGAGGCCCGGAAAGGATGCGATCCTGGCGCTGAATGAATACCTGAAAGACGATGCCTCTATCTGGGACGAGAATCTCATCACACTATACGAAGACATGATGTCGATTGTGGCATCCGAGATCGGTGAGCCTGTGGCGAGCGGGGTGCGGATCTGGTCAATGTATAATCACGGATTTATCATCAAAACCCCAAGCACGGTCTTTGCTTTCGACCTGATCCACGGGTATTCCGGGTGGGAATATCAGCTTCCAGATGCAATTCTCGAGCAAATCCAGGTGCTCTTCATCAGCCACGGGCATGGTGACCACCAGGAGTATTCAATCACCCGTGGGATCCTAGATTTTGGCGGCGAAGTGGTCGCGCCTTTGGAAAACAAGTCTGTCGCCTTTGACAACATCTATCTCGCTCCAGATGAGCAAGTGACCGTGGCAGGTTTGCATGTCAAAGCCTATGACGGACTGCATGGCGGCATTCCACTCCGCATCTATCAGGTCACCACTCCGGAGGGGCTGACAATCATGCACACCGGGGACAACCAGACCTCTGAGACCTTGCCTGAGGGGGTATCCGTTGACATCTTATTTCTGAATGCCTGGGTAAACGAAAGCGGTTCTAATTCACCCATCATTGGGATGAGCAACAGCATCAATAAGCTCACCCCAAAGCTGACCATCCCGGGTCACATTCAGGAACTTGGCCACACGTATGACCTATCCAGCATCACCTCGCGTTTGTCATTTGAAGCCCCCCTGGCCGTTGCTGAGATGGACTTACCTGGTGAAATTATTGTACAGATCTGGGGAGAGCACTGCGATTTCCCAACCCAGTAATGGTAACTGTCCAATCCCTTGTACCATGCCAGTCTCTAAAATCAAATTACAAGTGAATGTTTCCATCCCCTTGAGAATGCTGTTCTTTTTACATTTTGCCAATCCATTCCTAGTAATGTTCCTACAATGATAATTCCTACATTTTTTTGCGAGAAGTGTTCTCTTATCGTGGGTTAATCAAATCCCCAACTGGAAATGCTACACTCGGAGTATTCTATAAGAAATGACCTATATAAAAGGGAAACATGAAATCGAAATCACTCTTGATCTGCGCTTGCCTATTAACCGCCTGCCTGCTGAACGCCTGTAGCAGCTCCCTGGCCGCGGCCCCGACCGCCACAAAAATTCCACCCGCCAGTAGCCCTTCTCCCACGGCCCCAGACGCGAGCACACTGGGCTTTAGCGACAGCGGGGAGAACATGGGCCGCACGCGCTCTTTCGGGTTGGAACTGGCTGACGTTGACCTGGACGACGACCTAGATATTTTCTTCCCAAACCTGGTTGGCCAAAACCTACTGTTCATGAATGACGGCAGCGGAAGTTTCAGAAACAGCGGGGAAAGCTTTGGCCCATACCTGGCGCATGACGCCCAACTTGCCGATCTCAACGGCGATGGGTATCCAGACGTATTCATTATCAATCACAATGCTCCCAGCAAGGTATACCTGAATGATGGCAGCGGTGGTTTTTTTGACAGCGGCCAAGAGTTGGTAACCGCCAGCGATAATGCGTCCAGGGCAGTGCTCGCGGACGTCGATCGCGATGGGGATGTAGATAGCTTCATCATCCACCCTAGCCAGCCAAACGGTCTGTGGTTGAATGACGGCAACGGGAATTTTACCAAAACTGCCAGCTACGGCATGGCACAATCCATAGCCATGACCTTGGCGGATTTGAATGGGGATTTGTTTGTAGACATGGTGATTTGTACCAAAAACCAGCCAACAGAAATCTGGTTTAATGATGGCGCGGGAGAATTCACGGACAGCGGTCACCGGATAGGGAACCCATCCGGTGATGAAAAAGTAACAGCTGGCGATATTGATGGAGATGGGGATATCGACCTGGTGCTGAGCCAGATCAACCCAGGAGCCACAATTTGGCTGAATGTGGACAATACTGGGAGCTTTATCCAATCCGGGGTTGCTTTTGGAAAAGGCATATTGATACTTGCGCTGCTAGACGCCGATCTGGACGGGGATTTAGATTTAATCACCTCCAATGATTTGTTCTCAACCCAAGTGTGGGTCAATGGAGGGGAGGGTGCGTTTTTGGAGACTGCGACCTTGTTTGAAGGTTTTCAAGTGTTGAGCATCGCCGCCGGCAGGCTGGATGGAGACGCGGATGTTGACCTGGTTTTCGGGATCCTCGAGAGAGACGGAGCCAACCGGTTGTACTTCAATGATTTGATTGACAATGAAGAGTGAGCCAGCTACGGGGGTGACAGTTAATATCATACTCATCAATAGCTGAGTAAACGAAAGCGGTTTTGCATCCCCCATCATTGGGATGAGGAACAGCATCAATAAGCTCACCTCTCAGTTGACCATCCCAGGGCATTTTCAGGAACTGGGCCACACTTATGACCCATCCAGCATCTCCTCGCGTATAGCCTTTGAAGCCCACCCTGGCCGTTTCTGAGCTAGACTGACCTGGTGAAGTCATTGTTCAGATCTGGAGAGAGCACTGCGATTTCCCAACCCAGTAAGAGTTGTTGTCTAGTAATAGGGAATTTCAAAGTAACCATTAAATCCAAAGCAGGATGAGGCATCACATCCTCATCCTGCTTGATCTCAAATACTGGCATTTGGCTCAAGCAAGATAAATTCTTGCTGGAAGACAAAGGCCCATAGTAAACCGTAGGTTTAGGTCAATCCACCGTCAGCGTCTTGCTCAAATTCCGCGGGAAATCCGGATCATAGCCCCGGCCCAGCGCCAGATGATACGACAGCATCTGCAGCGGGATCACCGCCAGCAGTGCCTCGATCTCCGGGCTGCTCACCTTCGGGATGATCAGAAAATCATCCCCGTTGGCCGTCAGGCGGCTATCCTCCGCCCCCACCACAATCGCCCGTCCGCCCCGGCAGGTAGTCTCATTGATCCCGCTGACGATCAGATCCACATCCTCCTGACCGGCCACAAACACCACCGGGTAACCCTCTTCCACCGCCGAGAGCGGCCCGTGCTTGAACTCCGTCGAGAGCATCCCTTCGCAGTGCTGGTAGGTGATCTCCTTCAGCTTCAAGCGAGCCTTCCAGCGCCATCGGATAGGTCAGCCCATAGCCCAGCTGGTACAGGTCGGGCACATCCACCAGCGATTTAGCCAATTCTGCCGCCGGGCCATCCGTAGCAGCTCGATCGTCTGTCTCCATCAGTTCCGGCACATCATACAGGATACTCGGTATCATGCCCGCCCATGCGCAGCGCCAGATACAGGAAAGCGAGCACCTGGTTGGTGAAAGTCTTGGTCGCCGGCACGCTGATCTCATAGCCGCAGCCCAGCGGGATATGGTGCTCGGAGACCCGCATCAGGGTCGAGCCGATCACATTCACCAACCCCAGCACACCGGTGCCCTTTTCCTCGGCCAGCTCGATCGCATTGAGCACATCCTTGGTCTCGCCGCTCTGGCTGACGAACATCCCCACGTCATTCGGTCCCAAAGTCGGGCCGTACTGGGCGATGAACTGGGTCGCCACCACCGGGATCGTCGCCTTCCCCGCCAGCCGCCCGAAATACACCGATCCCAGCAGGCAGGCGTGGTAGCTTGTCCCGCAGCCCACCAGGTAGACATTATCGGCGGCCTTCATCCGGGCCACGATCTGGTCCACTTCCTCGGAATTATCCAGCAGGTGGAGCAGTTCCTCCGCCACCTTGGCTGCTCGTGCATCTCTTTGAGCATGAAGTGGGGGTAGCTGCCCTTTTTGGCGGCTTCCATCGTCTCGGTGATCTCTTCCACCTCGCGCTCGATCACCGACCCGTCCGCCACGCTGCGCAGTTCGATCTTGTCCGCGGTCAGGATCACGATCTCGCCATCCTCCACCCGCATGATCCGGCGGGTCAGCGGCAGCAGGGAGGGCAGGTCAGAAGAGATCGCCGTCGCACCTTCGGCATACCCGGCCACCAGTCCTGATCCCTTCTTGATCGCATACAGCACTTCCTCATCCTGCTTGCCGATCACAAAAGCATAATCGCCTTCCAGGTCATCATACGCCTTGCGGATCGCCTCAACCATCTCGAAGCCCTGATCCACATAGCGCTCCACCGCATGCACGCAGGATTCGCCATCATTCTCGCTGCGGACAGTCATCCCCTCGGCAATGAATTCCTTGCGCAGCTCCACATTATTGACCACATTGCCGTTGTGCGCCCCCACCAGGTCACCGTCCGAGTCCAGGTGCGGCTGCGAATTCACCTGCGAGGGAGAGCCAAAGGTCGCCCAGCGAAGTTGGAGAATACCGCGTTTGCCGGCCATCTCGGCGAAGTTGTACTTCTCCGCGACCGCATCCACCTTGCCGGCATCCTTGCGCAGATCGATCTCTCCAGCCTGGTTGATCGTAGCACAGCCCACCGAATCATAGCCGCGGTAAGAAAGCATCTTCCCGGCCTCGATCATTGTCGGGCCGAGTACGCGTTCCTCACTGGTGATGATCCCAAAAATTCCACACATAGATAATTCGTCTCCTGTTATGAATTTTCTCTGTTACTCAAATCCATCAGTATCGCACTCCATCATTCCCGCCCCTTCAGGGGAAGGATGCCAGCGCAGCCGGCAGGATGAAGTTGTCGATTTACAGTTCAATCCCATGCCGGTCCTTCAGGATCTCCAGCGTCCGCTTGATCTCATCCTGCTGGAATTCTGCCGACCAGCCAATTGCCTGGGCAGCCACTCCGGCCAGTTCATCGAGTGACATTCCTATCCAGCATGCCCAGCTTGGCGATCATCGTCCGCCGCAGGACCAGGTCATCCAGATGGAGCACATCCTCTCGTTTTGGCCAGATATGGCAATCTCTTCCGGAGAATACTCGTCCAACGTCCAGTACCCGGTCGGCGAGATCACTGCGGTCTGCTTGAGAAGTTCCTCCGCCCCGGTGCCGTAGCGTTCTACATAACGGCCCACCAGCGATTCCGGCATCACTGGTCTCTTCCACCAGCCTGGCTTTGATATTCTGCCAACCCCTGCTCATCTGCCGGCAGCCCGGCCGCCCCGCCGATCTTCAGATCCCTGGTATCCACCTTGCGTTCAAGTCCCAATTGCCTCCAGGATCACATCTGTGGTCTGCTCCGAGAAAGCCCGGAAAGAGGTCCATTTGCCCCCGATCATCGAATAGATCGGGAAAGCAGCATTTTCACTGGGCGGTGTATACTCCAATTTATGGTCCCGGCTGATCTGGCCGGTAAAACCCTCCGGCACGAACGGCAGCGGGCGCACCCCTGAGAACTGGTACACGATCTGGGAACGGTCCAGCTTGATCTCCGGGAAGATATGCCGCGACCATCTCAAAGAAATACTCGATCTCTTCATCCGTGCAGCGCACGCTGTCCGGGTCATCCACGCGGATATCCGTCGAACCGATCATCACCTTGTCCATCAGTGGGTAGATCAGCACGATCCGGCCGTCCTTATTCTCGAAGAAGATCTCATGCCCCTTGATCTCATCGCGTAGTTCAGGGTGATCGAGGATCAGGTGGGAGCCTTTCGTCCCGCCGATCATCTCTGTCTGGCTTCCTAGGGCGAAGTTAGTGAGATCGATCCAAGGCCCGGAGGCGTTGATCACGATCTCCGGCATCACCGGGAACTGCTCGCCAGTCAGCTCATCCACCAGTACGACCTGCTTGCCTTCCACCCGGTCTACACGGACGTAATTGGCTGCGTAGGTCCTGTCGCTGGCTTTGAGTGTATCCTCCAGCAATTCAATACAGATCCGTTCCGGGCTGCGCATGGCGCCGTCATAATACGTGCCGGTAAACAGGGTATCCTTGTTCATTTTCGGGAATTTTGCCAGCGATTTTTTTCGGTTGGCAAACACATGTCCGGGGACAGTCTGCTGCTTCCGGGTAAACAGATCGTAAAAGACCATCCCGATCTTGATCACCACCGCCCCGCGCTCCGAAGGCTTATCCAGCAAACCGAGGAACTTGAACGGCGCATTCAGCAGCCCGGAAAACCACTTGAAGATCGGGAAAACGGTAGGCAGAGGCTTGACCAGATGGGGTGCATTCTCGATCAGCCGGTTACGCTCCTGGACAGCCTCACGTACCAGCCGGAACTCTCCATTTTCCAGGTAGCGTATCCCTCCGTGCACCATATGAGAGGATGCCGCGCTGGCTCCGGAACAATAATCCCCCCGGTCCACGATGAGCACATCCACGCCCTGCAGCGCCAGATCCCTGAATGTGCCGATCCCGTTCACCCCGGCGCCCACGATCAGTACGGTTACGTTGGGATTTTTAATGAAGTGGTTGATCGTCCCTTCACGATTTAAAACATCTATCATCTTCGATCACATCCATGTACAAAATTTGGCTAGATACGCTCGTCCAATTGGATTCCGCATAGAGTTTATCACCAAATTCCGGATTTTTGGGATGGCACAATTTTTCTCACCCTGCCTATCAGATAATTTAGGATAATTATGATATAAATTACCCAATTTTGTACGATCAATAGCGAAAGGTAAAACCTGATGGATTTCTTGGACCGTTTGATTCATGCACTCACCGTATCCCACCCGATCCACCCGATGCTTGTGCACTTCCCGATCGCCCTCAGCGCTGCAGCCCTGCTTTTTATCATCATTGCCACGATAAAGAAAGACCGCACCTATGAGAAGATCGCCTTTGCCAACCTGGTGCTGACAGTCTTCGGAACACTTGCTGCCGGTTTCTCCGGGATGTATGATAATAATGTCAATTACCTCGGAGACGCTCCGAATGCCAATCTCAAGATCATCCTGGCAGTTATCTTGCTGGCTGTGTCCACCATCACTGTTCTGATCCGCAAGAACAATCCGGAAGTGCTCTTCTCGACCGGCAAAGCCATGTATTTCGGCGGTTATCTGATCAGTTTCTTGCTTGCATTTGTACTCGCCTTTTTAGGCGGCGTAATTCTTTACGGATTTTAGGAGAAAAAATGAACTGGAAAAAATCTTTCTTCATCATCAGCCTGACCGCCATTCTGCTGCTGTCCCTTTCCGCCTGCGGAGGGGAACCCGCACCGGTTGCAGACTCACCAGCAGAAAACAAGCCAGCCAACGATCAATCAGCCAGCACGGCTGATCTTCCCGCAGACGAAGAACCGGCAGCTCCCCAGGAAGAGCCCACTACCGAGCCGCAATCCGCCCCCACCGAAGAGTCCCAACCCGAAGAACCAACTGCGCAGATCAGCTACTCGGCAGACGTGCAGCCGATCCTGGAGAGCCGATGCTACAACTGCCACGGCGGTGAACGGATCGAGGGTAATTTTGTGATGATCACTTACGCCGACCTGCTCGCCGGTGGGGAAAGCGGCGCCGTTGTGATCCCTGGGGATACAAGCGCCAGCTATCTGGTAGAATTGATCCTCGATCAGAAAATGCCCAAGCGCGGCCCCAAGCTCACCCCCATCCAGATGGATACGATCATCACCTGGATCGATCAGGGCGCTGATAACAACTAACATAAAAAATCCCCGGGAGAGAAATACCCGGGGATTTTCGCGTCTATTGAATTATCAAACCGGCTTGAGCACCGCCACTGCCACCCCATAGATCCTAATTTCATCTGAATCTGCCAATGCGCTTTTTGGAAAGCTGAACATGAAATCATCGAATAACGGCGTGGTGCTTTCGGCTTTGATCGAGATTTCGTCCACCTGCTCAATATACCGCTTTAAGGTCGCCGGCAGCTTATTATCCACTCCCTCCTCCCCAAGCAATTTCCCCAATGACGCCAATATCTCATCTCCCTCACTGAACTTTGTCAGATCAAACACGAGAGCGGCAATGTCCATATGTGTGGCATAATTTTGTGCCCGGCACACCACTAAATCACCATCATCGATCCCGGCCATATTCATGCTGGTACCTTTCACGCGTAGCGCAAAATGTTCTGATTCCTGGGCCAGATTCACTTTCCTCTCACCCCGCCTGAGAGATTGAACAACATATTCCTGCTCGCCGATCCGAACACGGGAAACCTCAACCAGGTCATCCGGGTCCAGACCAGGATGCACAGGATGTTTCGCCGAAGGAACATAATCCAGCGCTCCTGCCATCCCGGCAGGAATGGTTTCAAACACAGCAAAGAGTTCAAAAAAATTATCTACCCTGATTGGGAACTCCAGCTTTGCAGGCGTTTCTTCTTTTTGAGAATCAGTGGAATTTTCCAGCCCGGAATCGGAAACATCTACCCCAAAGATATCCTCAACTGGTGGAAGCCCATCACCACGGATTGCCGATTCCAGCAGATCAACCATCACAGCCATTGTGCGGTGATACCAGCGCATTTTGAACGTATTCGTTGAGGCATTATTTGCCTGTCGTTCAAAAATATCGATCGTTTCCTGCCAGGCATCAATCCCTTTATTGTGTTGGGAGTCTTTTTCCAACCAATACACACATCCCAACATCCATGTTGCGATAGCATAATGATGGCTGTCACCTCTGCTGAGATTATCGCGTGCATCGTAGAATAATTCTCTGGAAACACTAAAGTTTTTCAGTCGCAGGGCAGCCAGAGCGCATTCATGCAGTGCTACCCCAGCATCAAAACGCGCCATCGTAATATACTTGGACCGTACCCGATCAATTTCCTGCCACACCCTGGCATCATCTCCCCCCGCCTCTGCTCTTTGGAGCACCTCGAGGATATCGGAGACATGCTCGCTTAGTTGAATAGGCGGAAGCAAGTCAGCAGGGTTCCACCAATTCCGCTCTGCATACTCAACCCATCCAATCGGATTATTTCCAGTACTCACTCCCCATCCTCCTGATCACTATCCTCCGGAAAATAGCGGTTGACACTTAAAATCCTTCTTGTTTCTTGATTCATACAATCCAGACCAGGTATCCAATATCTGCGCAGTGCGGATCTTAATCAAGGTATCCAAATCCTGAACATCGTTAATTTGAAGATCATCCAGAGCCACGATCACCCCTTTGATCATCTCAGCCTGTGTCCTCGATCGGACTGCATCCTGCCGGGAAAATTCATACGCCTGCCCTTCCGCTTCAAGAACCTTGATCTCCCCCCGTTTTGTTTCCTTCCACTTCCCCAGACGGAACTTGTCGATCGGGGCATCGGGGAACGTGAACGCGCCAAGTTCCAAACCTACCAGGCGCACGCCGATATTCATCAATTGATTTCGTACTTCTGGGCCTTCCAATTCTTTCTTCAGCGCCATGCGTGAGTCTACAGTGCGGTCATCCGGAGTAATAATCTGATCCACAGTATGGCGGTTGATATACCTCTTGATCGCTTCTTCAATGGTCGCAGTCACCATCGCATTCATGGTCATGAAGCCATGCTTGGATACCAGGCGGTTATAAGCCAGGTTCTTTACCGCCCCCCGGTAGGCATCTCCTTCCAATGAGTCGCCATATGTCTTCACCCAATCACTTTCCCGCATCCTTAATCGAAAGCGAATATGTACCATCGTCAATGCCACCAGAATGCCATCCACGGAAATAGCGGTCACATTCTCAAGGGGCTGATGCTGCTCATCCAAATTTACCACCTGCTTGATGAATTCATACCGGTGGATATCGTGTTTGCCTTTACCAATCACCCGAGAAAGCCCGGTGAGCTTTTCGAGCAGAACCACATTTCCAGGGGCAATATGCAGTCTCCCTGGCCCTCCAATCCGCTCAATCAAATTGATTTCTCCGCTCCTGATCTTCAGCTTGCCTTTCTCAATCTTCACCGACGGCCTGGCATTGGAGAAAAACGAACACGCTAACAGATATATCAACGCTTTTTGCAGGTCACCCAATTCATATAGGTCATTCAGGAATCGAGCGGCCGAAACATATGAAACAATGAATGCCAGCGGAATCAGCCACCAAAAACGCAAATCAACAAAGTAGAGGGCTAAAAATGAGGCTCCGAAAATAACGAATATCAGCAGAAAACGCAAATAGTAAGCATACTGGTCGTCGGAAAACAGCCAGAATAGCACATCATTGAGCCAGGTTCGGTAGGTTTGTTTGTCTTCATCCATGGGTTTACTCACCCTCTTCCCCGTCCAGGTCATCAACCAAACCCGTCCCAAAATCTCTCGGGTCTGCAAAGCGGAACCATTCTCGTAAATCTCCGAGCATGTGCATCATAGAAACCATTTCCATGTTGTTTGAGTCCACCGTTGCGGCTTCCAATGCCTGGAAAATCCGTAAGATCAAAGCAGCCTTGGTTTTATCGCTATTTTGGAGGATATCCCTCAGAGCATACACAGTATCCTGCTGAACCTGTGCTTTAGCCCGGCTGCGAATCAATGATGCTTGCTCTTCAAAGCCCACTTCTGTTCTGTAGGCTTCAGAATTCCAGCGCGCAATCAAATTTTGCACGGTTTGATTACGCACCTCAGTATTCGTGGGTACTATCTCACCAAAGCTGACATTAGTAACCGTAATCATCCCTTGCCGCAATGGACGAGGGTATTGAAGCAGTACCGGGGAATAGGCATGGATTTGCTGATCAGACAGCCGGTCACCAACCGCAAGACCAGTATTTTCAGCCTTCTCCACAAATACAAACGCCACAAAACCCGAGTTCCGCACTCTTGAAGAATATTCCCGACGAATGGTTTCCAAAGGGAAGAACCTGCGCTGCAGGTGATAATCCAAAGAAGCAATTTGTGTACTGCCTGTCATCTCGCCTATTTCGGAATCCATGGCTGAATTGACAGCCTGCTTCTCGTTCATGCCTGGCGGGATAAACAGATCATCAAAAGGATAGCGAACGATTGTGTTGCGGAACTCCTCCACGGCAACATTCACCGGCAGGTCGGACCAATCAATTTTCTCTCCTGTGTCTGGGCGGCGGGGTTGATTGGTGAAGGATGACTGAACCCGATCCTTCACGAACAGATTGGCTCCATAAAGTTCCAGATCCACGAAAGGGATACCCTCTGTACCCCCAGCCCTCAGCTGCTGGATTGTTCGGAATATCTCGTTGCTCTCATCCGGCACAAAATCACCCTCAGAGGTATTTACAATCACATCACCGCGCTCACCAAATTCCAGCAACCGTAAATTTTCTTTTACGGTCCCAGGACTATCCAAACTTACATAGATTAATTCAGGTGGTGCACTGATCGAAAACTGGATCGAGATATCCGTACCCACCTCGATCCCATCCCGGGTCACCGCCCGGACATCATGTTTCGTGCTCAACTGTTTCCGCAAGTCCATCACCGTACCGATCTTACGTTTATCGGTAAATACTATCCCTGGCCCATACACTTCATTTCCCACCACAACGGCGCTGCTTGAATTCACCAGGATGACACCTGGGCCTGCCTTCTCGCTCTCCCCTAGATGAGAAATCACCTCACCATCCCGAACAAAAATCAATGGGCCATGCAGACCGCGGGAAAAACTGTTAAAATTCCGGAAGATATTCAGCCGTTCGAGCGTAGAATAGACCGGCAGCAGGAACTGGGCGTTCATCAGGTTGAAAAGATACAGCGAGATCAGATATAAGATCAATCCGAAGACCAGATGGAAGGCATATTGGGTCAATTGCGGCGGATTGATCTTGTTCTCAGCGATCAACTGCTCAAGAGGAATCCCCCGGTTTGTGATCATAACCCACAGAGATGCCAAAAGGGAGGATATTTCCTTAAAAAATATCGCTAAAACTATTGATAAATAAGCCAGGAATTTGAGAATAGTATTCCTTCGCTGCTTTTTTCGTAATCGTCTCTTCATAGGATCAAAATCACCACCGACGCGTTAGGTGAGTCGGATATTTGCACAAACTCAGAATACCTATTCTCATTGTAGGAATATTTACCCGCTACGTCAATTGAAACTGCCTTCCAGTTTCAGCCCCCTGCCAGACCTGGCTAGAGCTTGCACAGTTCCTCCCAGATGCGCACCATCGCCCAGGTATCCAGCTTGCAGTATGCCAACAGATCCCCCCTGGTTTGCTCGAACTCGGCGGCCTCCATCTCCCCGCTGATCATTGCCGCCCAGGCCAGCATCGCGGATGTCCCATTGGGGATGGGCAGCTCCTCATAGCTCAATTCAGGCGCCATCACGGGGAGCACGTTCTTAATCGAAGCGCTGCCGCGAAAATCCGGGTGCACATAGCTGCCTTTGGAGAAAACCTCCATCAGATCGAAGATGCGTGCATTGATCGAGTCCAGCCCGGGGGCGTATTGGGGATGCAGAGCCGCCATCTCTCGGTTGCGCCCTGCTTCAAAGGATTTGTTCCACACCACCACCGAGCCGATCGGGCCGATCTTCTCCAGCAGGTCAGCTGCCAACCCGCGAGCCGGGTCCTCTTTCTCGGCAGTAAGGTATTCGTAATGTACCACCCCGGAATCCAGCCCTTCATACACATGCAGCGAATACTGGAAGACCATATGCTGATAAGGAGCATAACCGTCATACCACGGCACCGCCGGGTTGTAGGTCTCGTAATCCAGGAAATACAGTGGAAAAGCCATCTCATCCAGGGCAGCTTTCACCCCGGCAAGGTCGATCTGTGGTACCCCGCGCCTGACCACTTCGGCGTGAGCGGTTTGCAAGGCGCTCAATTTGAATTCTGCTGGGATATCCTTAATAGCCAGGATCCCGGCATCTTTCAGTTCCCTGGCTTTCTTGCCAATCCTCGGCAGGTCGTAGATCGGGTGATCGGGCAGGTTGGGGTGGCACAGCCGCGGGCAGGGGCAGTCATTCGGCTTCAGGCAGGTCTCGATCCCGTCCGGGGAGGCGGCTTGGGCCACCTGTAATGCCAGTTCCCGGCTGACCCGCAGTTCCTCGCATACCTCATCAATCTCCTCATCGACATTCTCGATCACGAAAAAGGCATCCAGATCGACTTCCCCCTGCCGCCGGTACTGGTGATTAACATGCAAAATGAAGGTGTGGCGCACATCCAGGTTGGCTGCCGCTACCAGCCGCTGGAAGGCTGCGTCCAGCAAATGCTCCTTGCGGACCGAGCCGCTGGATTTGATCTCGTAGATATCCCAGACATCCGCCTCCGGGAAATGGACTGCGGCATCCAGGCGGGCATAATACTGCGCATCGGTCAGCACGGTCTCAAAGCTGATCTCGGCTCCTGGGTGCTCCAGGCAAATTCTGCGGCTCAGAAATTCCTGGGCTAGCTTCTGCACATCGATACCCTGCTTCATCAAATGCTGGACATACCCTGAAGGGGTTTCCTCCTCCAGCCAGCCGTGCTCCTTCGCCCACAGGTGCATCGGGGTTTCCAGATAACGCAAATAATCAGTCTTGGTCAGCATCTCAACTACCCTCTAATGCAGAAATCTTCTCCCGCCAGGACGCGGGCACCGGCACCGGCTTATCCTGTTGGTAATCATAGGCCACCATGACTGTCTCCACCGAGGTGTACAGCTTCTCCCCGGCGAGATCGACGATCACCTGCTGGAAGGTCATCGAGGTATTCCCGCAGTACGCCACCCGCACCCCCACCTTGATCTCGTCCTCGAGGAAGATCGGCTCATGGTAGGTGATGTGCACATCCACGATGATCACACTCGCCTCTTCGCTCAGTCCCACATGCTTGCGGTAGGCAATCCGGGCATCCTCCATGTAGCTGAGGTAGCGGGCATTATTCACGTGCTGCACCGGCCCCAGATCAGCATACCGGATCGCCATCGGGTGAAAGAATTTGAAGGTTTTGGGATCAAGGATTGGCATAAATTCTCCACTCAAGCGATTTTGATTACCTTTCTTCCCTTATCCAGATCACATATCGTCCCCGGAGATCCGGCTTGATTTCAAAGCGCCCTTTCTCCTCCCAAGGGAAAGGGCTGGGGATAGGGGTCACTTCCTACTGCCTACTGATAACTTTCTACTGCCTCTTCAACTGCCGGTACTTCCTGCCCCCGCCCTGCAAAGCATCGCCGTGCACCTTGCGCTGGTATTCCTCGTAATCCGCCCAGTTGCCCAGCACCAGATCGAGCTTGCCGTCGCCCTCAAAGGCCAAAATATGCGTGGCGATCCTGTCGAGGAACCAGCGGTCGTGGCTGACCACAATTGCGCAGCCGGCAAAGTTATCCAGGGCGTCTTCCAGGGCGCGCAGTGTGTTCACATCCAGGTCGTTGGTCGGCTCGTCCAGCATGATCACATTCCCGCCGGCGATCATCGTCTTGGCCAGGTGCACCCGGTTGCGCTCCCCGCCGGACAGCGCTTTGACCTGCTTCTGCTGGTCGGAGCCGCCAAAATTATAAGAACCGACATAAGCTCGCGAGTTGATCTTGTGCGTCCCCAGAGTGAGGATATCCGACCCTTCCGAGATTTCCTCCCACACTGTTTTCTCGCCATCCAGGTTGCGGAACTGGTCCTGGTAAGCCAGCACCACCGTCTCACCGATCTTGATCGAGCCGCTGTCCGGGGTTTCCTGCCCGGCAATCATCTTCAGCAGCGTGGACTTCCCCACCCCATTCGGCCCAACCACCCCAATGATGCTCCCCGGCGGGATGCTGGCGGTGAAATTGTCGATCAGTGTGCGCTCACCGTATCCTTTAGTGATCCCTTCCAGCTCGATCACCGTATTGCCCAGGCGCGGCCCCGGCGGCAGGTAGATCTCCAGATCCTCACGGCGGGCTTCAAATTCCTGCCCCAGCAGGGACTCATACGCATTAACGCGTGCCTTGCCTTTGGCCTGGCGCGCTTTGGGTGACATCCGGATCCATTCCAGCTCGTGTGCCAGAGTCTTCTGTCGCTTGGACTCGGATTTCTCTTCCTGGCGCAGGCGTTCTTCCTTCTGCTCCAGCCAGGAGGAGTAATTCCCCTTCCAGGGGATCCCATAGCCGCGGTCCAGTTCCAGGATCCAGCCAGCGACATTATCGAGGAAGTAGCGGTCGTGGGTCACAGCGATCACCGTGCCGCGGTAATCCTGCAGATGGCGTTCCAGCCAGGCGGTTGCCTCGGCATCCAGGTGATTGGTCGGCTCATCCAGCAGCAGGATATCCGGCTCGGTCAGCAGCAGGCGGCAGAGCGCCACCCGGCGGCGTTCACCGCCCGAGAGCACCTTCACCAGTGTATCCGGCGGTGGGCAGCCCAGCGCTTCCATAGCGATCTCCAGGTGGTTGTCCAGGTTCCAGGCATCCAGATGATCAATTTTCTCCATCAGCTTACCCTGCTCTTCGAGCAAGGCATCAAAATCGGCATCCGGGTTGCCAAAACTGGCATTCACCTCGTCGTAGCGCGCCAATAGGTCCACAATCGGCTGGACGGCTTCCTGCACGGTCTCATGCACCGTCTTGCTCTCGTCCAAACGCGGCTCCTGTTCCAGGTAGCCGACCGTGTAGCCCTTGGACATGGCAATCTCGCCGACATAATCGGTATCCAACCCGGCCATGATCTTCAGCAGGGTCGATTTCCCCGCTCCGTTCAGACCCAGCACCCCAATCTTGGCCCCGTAGAAGAAACCCAGCGAGATATCGCGTAAAACCTGCTTGTTGGGGGGATAGATCCGCCCCACCCGCACCATCGAATAGATTACTTTTTCATCGTTCATGAATGTATTTTACCGTGAAACGAAAATCCCGAGCAAATCTTTGATGATTGACGACCGCTTCTCAAACTGCTATAGTGAAATGAGGAAGCTGCAGCACCCTCTCATCATTGCCGTTTCATCGTCAAGGTTCTCCCCAAACCAGATGGAATCTAACCCTGAGAAATCTCTCTATCACCCCCCAATTACAAAAGGAGAAAATCTATGCGACCTGTTTATGCTGTGTCAGGCGGGGTCTCCAAGTTTGCCAAAGCCCGTCCTGACAAGACCTTCCAGGCGATCATCAAAGAAGCCTACGACTACGCCATAGCAGATATCGGCCTGGATTTCCCCACCTTCACCTCCCTTGTGGATGGATCGGTGGCATCCTACTTCTCGGATCACTTTTCCCGCCAGTTGATGGCCGCCATCATGGCCCAGGACTACCTCGGGCTGATCCCCAAACCCAGCCACCGGGTTGAAGGCGGCGGGGCGACCGGCGGGTTGTACTTCCAGGAAGCCTGGAAATCGGTTGCCTCCGGGCACATGGATATTTGCGTGTCCTATGGATTCGAGACCATGAGCCATGTAGAGACCTGGAAAGGCAACGAATTCATCGCCCTGGCCTCCGATGTTTCCTGGGACTATCCGGTCGGCGGATTTTACTCCGGCTACTACGCCATGATGGTCACCCGCCATATGAAAGAGTACGGCACCACCGTCGAGCAGATGGCGCATGTCTCCGTCAAGAACCACATCAACGCCTACCACAATCCCTATGCCCAGAAGCGCAACCGCTACACGATCGAGGATATCCGCAATTCACCCATGGTGGCCTGGCCGCTGACCCGGCTGGATATCTGCGTGATGTCCGATGGCGCTGCCGCCACCATCCTGGTCTCCGAAGAAGGCCTGAAGAAGCTGGAGAAAGCCGGCGCCAAGATCCCCCGCCCGCTGGTGCGTGTCACCGGGATCGGGCGCGGCACGGATGCCATGCGCATGGCCGACCGGCCGCACGTGGATTACGATACCTTCATGCGGGATTACGCCACAGAGATGGAACGCAATTCCGATGAAACCCGCGCCTATTACAAAAAGCTGTGGGACCACGGCACCCGCTACCCCGGGATTCATTCCTTCCGGGCCGGGCGCACAGCCGGCAATATGGCCTACAAACACGCCGGGATCCATGATCCGCTGGAAGAACTGGATTTCGTCGAACTGCACGATGCCTACACCTCCAGCGAGATCCAGACCTATGAAGACCTTGGCCTGTGCCGCTATGGCGAGGGCGGGCCATTCGCCGCTTCCGGCAAGGCCTTCATGCCCGGCGTGGATTACGGCCTGGACCTGAACGATGATCCGGTCTGCCCGGTGAACCCGTCTGGCGGTCTGATCGCCTGCGGGCACCCGGTGGGCGCTACCGGCCTGATGCAGGCAGTCTTCGCCATCTGGCAGCTGCAGAATTCGATCGGCAAGCACTTCGAGGATGACACGCTGCAATTGAAGAATGCCCACAAAGGCGCGATCCACTCCCATGCCGGCACGGGCACCTATGTCACCGTCATCCATTCTGGAAAGTGAGGAATAGACATGGCTAAGCTCACCGACAAACGTGAAGAAACCCTGGGCGGCTATATCGTCCACGGCATCCCCTTCCCCCTGGAGACAGACCCGGACTCACTGGCCTTCCTGAAGAAGATGGCCCCGATCCAGATCGAGCAGACCTATTCGATCACCTACCTGCATTCCTACGCACAGGACAGCCCCTGGTTCGCAGCAGCCTCCAATAAAAAACTGCTCGCCACCCAGGACCCTGAAACCGGCTACACCTACGGCACGCCGCGTGGCCATGATATGTACAGCGGCAGCGAGACAGTCTGGATCGACATCACCGACCGGCCAGCAAAGGTCCACGCCTTCACGGTCTGCCACTTTGGTTCGGAGGAATTCCTGCCGGACACGCCATTTATCCTGGCCCTTGATCCAGTTTGAGGACGTGAATACCCTCTTCCTCACCCGCCTGCTGGGTATGGATCCCGACGAAGCATCCCTGGACTGGATCGATATGCCGGTCGAGCCGAGGTTCCTGCGCAACAGCAAACTGAAACCGACCGATGTGTATTTCGTCCCGGTCAACACCTAATTAGCGATAGCCACCATCCCCCTGACGGTTCCTGCGTCAGGGGGAACTGATCAGCCTGCCCATCCCAGCCGCCAGGGGAACATGATTTATCTTGCCTCGCAGGGAATCGAATTAGGAATGGAAGATAATGACCGGCAAAGGGAGTAAAAATGGAATTCGAACTGAATCAGGAACAAAGAATGTGGCAGGACACTGTCCGGGATTTTTGCGAACAGCATGTGCGCCCCTACGCCGCAGAATATGATCAGAAGGCAGAGCCTAATAAAACTGCCATCGCCAAAATGGGCCCATTGGGGTTATTGGGGCTGAATGTCTCTGAAGACTATGGCGGGGCAGGCATGGATGCGCTCAGCGCAGCCATCGCCATTGAAGAACTTGGCCGTGTGGACGGCGGCACCGGCCTCTCGATTGCCGCCCACAACGGCCTTGGCTGCGCCCCGATCTCCATGTTTGGCACCCCGGCGCAAAAAGAGAAATGGCTGCCCGGTTTGGCCAGCGGACAAAGTGGTCTGGGGGCATTGGCCCTGACCGAACCGAACGCCGGGTCCGATCTGGTCAGCGGGTTAACTACCAGAGCCAAACTGGAGGGAGATACCTGGGTGATCAACGGCAGCAAGGCCTGGATCACCAACGCCAGCCTGGCCCCGGTAATCATCACCCTGTGCAGGTCTGATCCTGAAGCAGGCAGCGCCGGGTTCAGCCTGATCCTGATCCCGGCTGGCACGCCCGGCTTGCACATCCATCCTCCGGAAAAAAAGATGGGGGTACGCGCCTCTCCAACGCACGCGATTACCTTTGAGGATCTGCGTGTACCTGCTGAGAATGTACTCGGTGAACCCGGCAAGGGACTCTACCAGACCTTGCAAATCCTCGATGGCGGGCGGATCAGCATCGGCGCCTTGTCCTTGGGCATTGCACAGGGCGCGCTGGAAGAAGCCATCCGCTATGCCGTTGAACGCAAGCTGTTTGGGAAAAGACTGGCCGATCTGCAAGCCACCCGGTTCAAGCTCGCCGATGCCCAGATCGAGATCGATGCTGCCCAACTGCTGGTCTACCGGGCAGCCTGGCTGAAGGAAGCGGGAAAACCGTTTACGCGTGAAGCCGCGATTGCCAAACTGTTTGCCACCGAGATGGCAGAACGCGTCTGCCGGGAAGCGATCCAGATCCTCGGGTCTTACGGCCTCAGCCAGGAATATCCAGTGGAACGCATGTACCGCGATGCGCGTGTGATGACCATCGGAGAAGGCACCAGTGAAGTCCAGCGCCTGGTGATCGGCAAGCGTGTGATAGAGAATTCGTAGTTCGGGTTGCCAGCAAAGAATAGTCTGGGGTGTTTCCCAGGGAAGAGTTCTGACACTGAATTCCCTCCCTCTCACCTCAATTTAATGCAACCAGCCTCTCCATCACCTAAAATAAAATCACCGGGGCATAATTTCGCAGATCACATTCTGGACTACTAATTCTGCGCGGGGAAGGAAATATGCCATCACAATCCAATCCGGTCTCTGGTAATCCCAAATCTCGAACAGCTCTCAGTCTGATCAAATACCTCTCAACCAAAATTCTGACGCTCATCTTGATGGTTTCGGTGAGCGTTCTTTTGATCATCCTGATCGCCAACTTCGGCGGCTATATCGACAAGATGGTCAAATCCGAAATCGACTTTGCCGTCGGGCAAAGTTTACGTTACACCATAATCAATATGAATTCCGATCAGGTTGATGAGGTCACTCAAAAGGAACTCAACCAGCGATACGAGGCGGCTGGCCTGAATGAACCCTTTATCACCCGCACGCTGCGCTGGTTCTGGATGGCCATCCGTCTGGACCTGGGCCACCCCATTTCCGGGCCTGCTTTTTATGCCACACCTGATCCTGAGATCACCGTCAAAGAGATGTTAGCCATGCATCTTCCGCCTACCCTGGCATTATTCGGCACCACCAATCTGGTGATCTTCTTCCTCAGCGTGATCACTGGGCTGGCGGTCAGCCAGCGGTATCAATCTCGGGTAGACAAAATTTTACAAAAAAGCACGCTGCTCTCCACTCTCCCCGCCTGGTTTTACGGGGTGATCGTAGCTATTACCCTATTTCTCTTAGATATCCAAATCCGCTATCTTTGGATCCTCATCTTTGTGATCTTCATTGCCACCTTCTTCCAACAGGCCTATTCCTGGCGCACCTTCTTCCTGCTCTACGCCGGGGAGGATTATGTTGAATTCGCCAGAGCACAGGGCCTCCCCAACAACCTGCTGATGCGCAAAGCGATCATCCGACCGGCCATGCCCACCATGCTGACCAATTTCTCCCTCACGATGATCGGCACCTGGATGGGATCGATCGTACTGGAATCCATCTTTGGCTGGCCGGGGATCGGCCGGTTGCTTTATTATTCAGCCTCTAACCACGATACCTCCATCATCGTCGGTGTAGTGGTGGTATATGCCTACATGCTGGCGATCACCATTTTCATCCTCGATCTGGCCTATTTCTTTGTCGATCCCCGTATCCGCACCCAGAACAGGAACAAAGCCACTTCGGTCCCGCCGCCGTATCCGCCAGTTTTCGCCTGTCAGAAAGCCAACCAGCCAAAAAGCCACCCCGCGCAGATCCCTGATCTCCTCATTATCGATCAATCTGCGCTCGTGGTGGAAAGGCCTGAAGCTCGGTCTGGGCAGATTCTGGCAGTTGGTCCGTAACATCGCCCAGGTCAAGTCCCTAAAACGCAGCATGCTCACCGTGTCCCTGATGATCGTGGTGGCGATCATCACCATGATCGCCATCCCTTACGAAAAGGCCATCGACCTGTGGCGCGGGGATGGCAATATCTTCATCTACTACCCGCGCAACGCCAAACCCGCCTGGACGAACTGGTTCACCGATCAGAAACTCCCACCCAGTATCATCATGAAGACCGCCGAGGGGGAAGGCGAGAAGATTGTTGAGATTACCGAGACCACTAAGGTGATCACCACGGTCTTCACATTCGACTACAACTACGTCGAGCTGCCGGAAGACATTAACCTGTACATCAATTCTGACTATGAAAGCAAACGACCTCTGTTCAACCTCTATTGGGAAACGCCGGATGGTACACGCAAACGCCTGGCAAACTTTGTGAATTCCCCAGAATTCAGATACTGCCTTTCCACCTCGGAAGAAGTACAGAAATCTCTCCGTTCAGAGGATGTTGAAGCCACCCTCTTCAATCTCTCATCGGACGATGCCAATATCCAGCAGGGAACCTATTCTCTAATCCTGGAAGCAATCTTCTTCGAACCGGATTCTGATATGGATGTGGAACTGGTGATGCGCGGCAAAGTTTACGGCGTCTCTGGCACCGATGCCGAACGGAGGAACCTCACCGTGGTGTACCTCTGGGGACTGCCGATCGTGCTGGCTTTTGGCCTCTTCGGCGCGATCCTCACCAACTTCCTCTCGGTGATGTTCGCCGCCATTGGCAGTTGGTACGGCGGCTGGCTGGATGCCCTCATTCAGCGCATCACCGAGATCAACATGGCCCTGCCCGCCTTCCCGATCATGCTGATGATCTTCAGCATGTACTCCAAAAGTATCTGGACGATTTTGGGGGTCGCCATCGCCCTGAATATCTTCGGTCCGGGGATCAAATCCTATTACGCCACTTTTCTGCAGGTCAAAGAGGAACTGTATATCGAATCCGCCCTGGCATACGGCGCTAAAGATTTCCGGATCATCTTCCGCTACATGATCCCGCGGATCATCTCCTTGCTCATCCCTCAGGTGATCATTGCCGTCCCCAGTTTTGTCTTTCTTGAGGCCGCCCTGGCCTTCCTCCAACTGAGCGATCCAGTCTTCCCCACCTGGGGCAAGCTGTTTGCCTTCAATATCTTCCAGATCGGTGGGGAGTTGCCAATTTTTCGCCTGAGAATTTGGTCTCCACCTCGATCTTACAGCTGATCATCCCGGGTGTGCTCCTCATCCTGCTGACGCTGTCCTTCAATACCCTCGGCAGAGGACTGGAGAAATATCTCAACCCGCGCCTGCGGGAGAAATGACCCTGGGTTAATATTCCCGATACGATCTCATTTGCAGGGACAGGCAGAAACCATCTGTCCCTGCTTTCTTTACACTTATTCAGACAGCTTCACCGCCACCCACTCTTCGATCACTGACTCCAACACCTCCAGCGGCACACTGCCATTCTCCAGGATCACTGAGTGGAATTCCTTGAGCACAAATTCCTCACCCAGTGCTTCCTCGGCAGCTCTCCGCATCCGGAGGATCTCATTCTTGCCCACCAGGTAAGCCGTGGACTGGGCAGGGAAAGCGATATAGCGCATGATCTGGAATTCGGAAAAACCTCGCGTAAACCCGGAGTTTTCCACCATATAATCCACCGCCTGATTGTAATCCCAGCCCTTTGTATGAATGCCGGTATCCACCACCATGCGTACCGCCCGCAAAGCCTCGTACTGTAAACGGCCCAGATCGCCATAGGGGTCATCTTCGTACCATCCCAGGTCATACGCCAGGTATTCAGCATACAGCGCCCAGCCCTCCACATAGCCGGTAAACCCCATCATATTCCGGAACAGCGGCAGGTCGGCCATTGCCGCCAGAGAAATCTGGTAATGGTGCCCAGGGATCCCCTCATGGTAGGCCAGCGAACGCATCTTGTAGATCGGCTCCGGGGTGGTGATCAGGGCGTAGAACTTTCCGGGGCGAGTGCCGTCAAATGAACCAGGAGAATAATACGCCCCGGCGTTACCACCAACGACCTCCAGCCTGCCGGGGGGGCGGCTCTCAAAATAATCGGCCACCAGAATATCAGCCTCCTCCAGAATGCGCTCATACTCCCTGGTGATCGCATCCCCATTCAGGTAACCGGAATCTTTCGCCAGGCGTTCGTACAGATCCTCAATACTCTCTTCCTGCGGATAGCCCAATTCCATAAACCGGTCTCGAATTTCAACCTGAATGCGTGCCACCTCTGCCAGGCCGGCATTGTGGATCTCTTCGGCTGTCAGGTTTGTGGTGGTGAAATGCTCCAACTGCCGCTGGTAATATTCTGCCCCGCCCTCATAATAGGACACCCCCAGGGTATTTGGCGCTTTAGATTCCAGGTCCACCAGTTTGTCGTCCAACCGGTCAAAAGCTGGATAGACTTCATCCTTCAGGGCTTGCAACAATTCCTCATCAAGACTGGTAAATGACGCATCATCCAGTAAAGCCCTGGCCTTCTCCCGGAAGGTTGACCTCAGAGGGGATGAATTTGCAGTACTGCCAATAAACCAATTGAAATCCGCCCGCCCAGATTCCAGCACGATTTTTGGGGAGATCACCCCGCTGGCTTCCTGGGCTTCCAATTGGGAAATCAATTGATCGATCTTCTCGTCCAGTAATTTAACCCGCGCCACATACCCTTTCGCATCCTCTGCCGAGTTGAACGGATGCGAATCGGTAAAGAACATCACATACAACTGCGGTGCGCTCCAAACGCTTACCGGATTGATCAGATACTTGAAACTTGAATCCTGGTAAAGCCGGATCACGTCCTCCAGATACCACTCAAATACTTGATAGGAAATCTGTTCTTTTTGAGTCAGGCTTTCGGTATCGTAGCCTTGCAGCAACTCAAGCAACGCCAGGTTAAGTTGATTATCGAAGGTCCGCGCTTCGGGGCTGACATCGGTCAATATGGCTTCAGTTGACTCAAGACCGGGCATTCCCATCTCCAGCACCAGTTCCGGGTCCCGTTCAAGGATCAGGGTAAAAGCCTGATCAAAGAAATCCCCAATTGACAGCCCGATCAGATCAGCGGTCAACTCCTCCGCCGATAGCGTCTTCGTCCCAGATCCTTCCCCTGCTTCTGGAGGGTTCTCTTCCAAAAAATCGTTCAGCACCTCTTCCAGGGTGGGAATCGGCGCATCAACTTCCTGGCTGCCGCATCCTGCCAACAGCATAAGTACAAAGATCAGCGCCAGTATTCGCTTACCCATTTCCTTCCTCGATTCTGCCCCGTAGTTGGACATAAGCTAATTGAAACTTTTTGTATTACCTGCATATCTAAGGGTTTTAGGCCTGCACCAATCTCCAAATGTGGGGGGTCTCACGAAAGTTTCAATTAGTTCTATACCAATCTTATGTGAGTTTCATTCCACAAAAATAAACAGATGATTAGAGAGATGCACTGGGTCCAGTCCAAAACAGAATGCACCTCCCTTTTCCTTTGCTGTTTGCCCCTGGATTCCCACTTGCACGGGAATGACCACTTTTTCTTCTTGTGTCTTTCCCACTTGCTTTTAGCGGGGATCCACCTCCACATTGCAGGTAACTCCATCGGCATTACCGATCATTTTTTGATTTTTCCCCCAGCACTCAAACCCCACA
The DNA here is from genome assembly GCA_963722735.1 of uncultured Chloroflexia bacterium. GTDB lineage: Bacteria > Chloroflexota > Anaerolineae > Anaerolineales > UBA11579 > UBA11579. Next base: position 176,840 of record CAVROH010000014.1, on the reverse strand, counting down.
GGAATGAATCAAAAAGAGGGCTGCCTGGTCTTCAGCAGCCCTCCAAAAAATACTCAATTTACCCGCAGGAACCTACTTCCTCCCGATCATCCTCCCTAATCCCTTTGAAGAACCGACCATTCATCATTTCCAGCAGAGCCTTCGACCAGCCCCCGGTTCAGCCGAGTCCCCGCCAAAACTCAGCATCCCACGCAGCGGCATTTCGACCATCATCGCCTCCATCAGCAATGCTATCGGCGACTCTTGCTGGTCCCCAGTCATCTTTTTACCCTGCGCACGCATCATCTTGAACATCATTCGGCCGATAAACGATTCCTGCATATCCCCGATCGGGCGTATTCATCGTGAACTCGCCCTTCTTCGGAGCCATATTCGGCGGTACCGGCCTGCCCAGCAGAGCTTCAAATGCCTCCTGGCTCACCGGCTTTCCCTTGGGGAAGTTGTAGTACGCCGCCAGCTTTTCCCTGTCCACTCCCGGCGCTTCAGGCTGGGCGGAATTCATCTCCACCTCACCCCTCAGCCGGATATCCCGCGAAGATGCCCCCACCAGGATCTCGAAGCTCCCAGATTCAACATGCCAGCCGGCCAGATCGGTGTTGTAGTAGGCAAACGCCCGCGGGTTCAGCTCGATCTCCACCTCTTTCTCCTCACCCGGCTGCCAGGCTGACCTTGGCAAAGCCCTTCAACTCTTTCTCCGGGCGGAAGGCGGTCGATTCCACATCCCGCACATACACCTGCACGATCTCCTGCCCAGCCACCTCACCAGTATTCTTCACCTTCAGCGCACGGTCAGGTCTCACTGTCCGTATCTGCGACTTGCTCAAGAGCCAGATCGCTGTACTCAAAGGTGGTGTAGCTCAGACCAAATCCAAACGGGAAGAGCACATCTGCATCCACGCTATCAAAATAGCGGTAACCCACATAAATCCCTCGCGGTATTCCACCGTTTCCGGCCCCATCGGGAAGTAGTGATGCGAAGGATTATCCTCCATCCGGATCGGGAAGGTCTCGGCCAGCTTGCCGCTCGGGTTGACCCTGCCAGTGAGGATATCTGCCAGCGCACCCGCCCCGGCCTGCCCACCCAGATAGCCTTCCAGAATGGCGGGCACATCCTCCACCCAGGGCATCTCCACCGGAGAGCCATTGCTCAGCACCACGACCACCTTCTCACATTCCGCCGCCAGCTTCTCGATCAGGGCATCATGCCCCGGCGGCATCTTCATATGAGTGCGGTCCAGCCCTTCGGTCTCGTACAGGTCGGTCAGCCCGGCACAGATCACGCACCACATCGGCATCTTTGGCCGTCTCGACCGCCTCGGCGATCAGCACCTCATCCGCATAATCTCGCCCGTTTGGTGTATCCCGGCGCATAACTGATCCTTCTCCTCACCCACCAGCTTGGCCAACTCATCATAGAACTTATCCAGTCTGGGTCGGGTTCATCAGTGAGCTGCCCGCCCCCTGGTAACGCGGTTCTTTGGCAAACCGCCCGATCACTGCATAGTTACGCACCTTCCTTCAAAGGCAGCAGGCCGCCCTCATTCTTCAGCAGCACCGCCCCTTCCCCGGCCACCTGCCGGGCAAGCTGGTGATGCGCATCCGCATCGTAGCTGAATTCTTCTGCCAGCGCTTCCGCACCTTTGAAGATCATCGTCAGAATACGTTCAACCGCCGCATCCAGCACGGCTTCATCCAACTCGCCAGACCTCACCGCCTCGACGATCAATTCATCATTGCCGTTTTTGCGCCCCGGGCATTTCCAGTTCCACGCCCGCCTTCAGACCCGGCTACCCGCTTGTTCATTGCGCCCCAATCAGTCACGACCAGGCCCTCATGGCCCCACTCTTCCTTGAGGATATCGGTCATCAATTTGGGATGCTCGCAGCAATATGTGCCGTTCACCCTGTTATAGGCGCACATCACCGTCCACGGCTGGGCTTCCTTCACCGCGATCTCAAACCCAGCCAGATAGATCTCGCGCAGAGTGCGCTCATCCACCACCGCATCGATCGACATCCGCCGTGTTTCCTGGTTATTGACCGCGTAATGCTTCAGCGAAGTACCCACGCCCTGGCTCTGCACCCCGTTGATATGGCTCTTGGCCATCTCCCCGCTTAGATACGGGATCCTCGGAGAAATATTCAAAATTGCGCCCACACAGCGGGGAGCGTTTGATATTCGCTCCCGGCCCAAGGATCACCGCTACCTTCTCCTGGCGGCATTCCTCTCCCAGTGCCACCCCCACCTGAGTGATCAGATCCCGGTTCCAGGTCGCCGCCAGCGCAGAAGCCGTCGGGAAGCAGGTCGCCGGCACACTCTCATTCAGGCCAACATCTTCGGCATCCGTAAACTGTTTACGCAGGCCATGCGGCCCATCCGTGACCATAATCGAGGGCACACCTAGGCTGTTCCACATCTTTCAGGTACCAGAAGTTCTTCCCCGAACACAGTGAAGCCTTCTCTTCAACGGTCATATTTGCGATGATCATTCTTAATATCTTTCATTGTTATCTCCTCTTAGAAATTTCCTTTGTGTTTTGATTTTACCCCATCACCACCAGCACATCGTTCTCGTCTTCCAGCATTTCTGCTGGCAGAGATTGTCCTCCAGCAACGTCGCCGTTCAGAGTGATGGATGCCACACCCTTGCAGACCCCATCCGGATTCTGCACCTCGATGCGCACCTGCTTGCCCCTGAAGCGGCGTTCGGCTTTGAACCCTCCCAATCCGAGGGGATGCAGGGATCCAGGCGCAGGCCGTCCACCTCCGGCCGGATGCCGAGAATGTACTGCGTCGCCGAGTAATATGCCCAGGCAGCCGCGCCGGTCAGCCAGGCAGTGCGTGCATTCCCTGCCCGTGGCGAGAAGGTCGAATAGGTCGTCTGGGCCTGCACGTATGGCTCGCTCTGGCGGATTTCTGCCCGGTCATTGTAGGCCGCCGGCATGCTCGCCCGGAAATATTTATATGCCCGGTCACCGTTTCCGGTCATGCACTCCGCCATTACCCCCCATCCCTGGGTATGGTTGAAGATCCCGGCATTCTCCTTGATCCCGGTCAAAAAGACCACCGATCGCATCACATCCACCGGCGTCTTCACAAACGGCGGCGCGGCCAGCATCAGGCCGTAAGGGGGTGAAGAGTTCATCTTCCACCACCTGCAGGCATTTCTCGGTCTGTTCTATCGGTCGCCGCCCCGCTGATCACCGCCCACACCTGGGTATTGAAGTACACCTGCCCCTCTTCATAATCCTTGGTGCCGTAGACCGTGCCGTCATCCCCGATCGCCCAGATGAACCACTCCCCATCCCAGGCAATCTGTCTGGATCGCGGCATCCAGCGTCTCGCGTTGCGCTTCCGCCCAGGCTTTCTCCCCAGTCTTACCCAACCGTTCGGCGATCCTGGCATACTCGGTCAGCCCCAGCCGCAATCTGGAAGGCCACGAACAGGCTCTCGCCATAATACCCCAGCCGCAGACAGTCGTTCCAATCCGCCGAGAGACCGCAGGGCAGCCCATTGACTCCCATCCGCTCCAGGTTGAATTCCAGTGCCCGGCGCAGATGCCCAAACACAGTCGCCTCGCCCTCATCCGCATACGGCAGCACCTTGTTATAGAAATCGAAATCCCCGGTCTCCCCCACAAAGGCCGGCACCGCGTTGAAGAACCACAGGCAGTCATCCGAGCGGTATTCCTCCGGATCTGGCGGGGATTCCTTCCCCGGGGTGTGCTCAAAGGGCTTGATCACCGGGATCGCTCCGCCATTGGAAAGCTGCCCAGTCAGCATCAGCTCCAGACGCGCCTGCGCCTCCTCCGGGATCGCCGCCGCCACCCCGAGAATATCCTGCACTGAATCGCGGAACCCCAGCCCATCGCGCTCGCCGTTATATACCAGGCTGGCCGCCCGCGACCAGGCAAACGTGATCAGGCAGTTGTACAGCCCCCATACATTCACCGTGTGGTTGAAGTCCTCATCCGGCGTCTCCACCGACAGGCTCTCCAGGCGGGCATGCCAGTAGGCTTTCAGCTTGTCCAGCTCCTCCTCAGCCCGTGTCCAGCGAACCGAATTCCGCCATCTTGGCCTTCCCGGTGGTGCGCGCCTCACCGATCCCCAGCATCACCATCACCTCACGGGTCTCGCCCGGCTGCAATTCCAGGTCGGTTTGCAGCGTACCACAGGCATTATCCCCATAGGCTTCGCTGTTGGTGCACGCGCCCTTCTCCACCACCTGCGGGTTGTGATAGCTGCCATAGGTCCCCAAAAAGGCTTGCCGGTCAGTATCGTACCCGGCCAGGTCTGCCCCTACCAGCCCCATCCAGGTCTTCATCGGCGCGTCATTGGGGTCATCTTCATTACTGGGGAGATGGTCGTGGATCCCGATCCGCAGCAGGTTATCTTCCATTGTGCCGCGCACAATGAACAATGAATACTGCAAATTTACCCGGTCCTGGAAGGTGATCCACTGGTTGGTGAACTCGCAGAACGAGAACAGGGAGAGCTTGCGCACCTGTTCGCTCTGGTTGGTGACCTTCATGCGCCAGTATTCAAAGGTCTCCCCCAGGGGGACAAAGTAGGTGGTCTCGGTGGCAATTCCCGCATAATCCGGACTCGATCACCGTGTAGGCGGTGCCATGCCGGCAGGTGGATTGGATACTCCTCCAGCGGCTTGCCCACTGGCTGCCAGGAAGCCGACCAGTAATCCCCCGAATCCCGATCCCGCAGGTAGAAATATCTGCCCGGCTGGTCCATCGGGATGCTGTTGAAATTCAGCCGCAGGAACCGACCAGTAGCCCCGGATTTATAGAATCCGTAGCCGCCGGCATTATTGGTGATCACCGCCCCATACTCGGTGGAACCCGAGATAATTGCTCCATGAAGCCGGTGTATCCGGCCGGGTGATGACATATTCTCTGGCCTGATCGTCAAAGTGTCCGTATTGCATTTTCCTCTCCTCTTTGGGGAATTATTGACATAAAATCCCGCTGGTTAATGGTAGCCTACCAGTCCTGGTTTGTGAAGGTTTTCCTCTATATTTTTTCTGCTCTTTCCTTTATAATGGAAACCAATACTTTCGCATTAATAGAAAGAGGTTCTACAATGCAAGAAAAATCACTCTCACACTCACCCTGATTATCCTGATTCCTGCTGGCCGGTTGCGGAGGGAAAGGCTCCTCCGACGGTGCAGTTGGCCCCAGATCCGATTCCCGGCGAAGTAGTCTATATCCCCTTCCCCGGTGAAAATCGAACTGGACGGCGACCTCTCCGACTGGAAAGACATCCCGGTCAACGAAGTTATCGATATTGATGCCCGCGACCCCAAAGAGAATGGCTCATTCCAGTTCTCTGTGGCCGCGGATAAAGAAAACTTCTACATCACCATGCAGATGCCAGATCAGAACATCATCGCCGGAGAACACCGCAACGACTACTGGAACGAAGACTCCTTCGAGTTCTACCTCAACCTCACCGACCGGCTAAACGCCCTCTCCTACGATGAGGGCATCTTCCAGATCAACATCAACGCCACCGACATCGGCAACACCGACCCGGACGCCCTCACCATCACCGGCACGCGCAGCTTTGCCGCCACCGTGCGCGGCTTTGTGTTTGAAACCAAAGATGGCTGGGGGTTTGAAGCCGCCGTCCCATTTGGCGAGTTATTTGAACCGGAGCACGGCACAGGAGATCGGCTTCCAGGCCCAGATCAACGGCGCCGCCTTCATGGACCGCAATGTCCAACTCGTCTGGGGCAAAGCCGATAACAGCAACGCCTCCTGGGAAAACCCCTCCAGGTTTGGGCGCGGTCTGTTCTTCGAAGTCGGCTCCGAAGATATCCCCACCACCGATTACGCCGTGGTGATCCCCACCCCTGCCCCCACGCCGGTACCGGTCATCATCCCGGAACTGATCGCCGTCAACCAGACCGGCTATCTGACCACCGCGCCCAAGATCGCCTTTGCTGGACGATGACACCACTGAACCGCTCGAATGGAAGCTGATCAACACCAGCGGAAATGTACTCCTCTCCGGGCAGACCACCGTCAAAGGCGAGGATAAGGTCTCCCGCACCCACCTGCACGAGATCGACTTCTCCGAGTTCACCACTCCCGGCAGCGGCTACCAGATCATTGTTGGCACCATCAATAGCGTAAATTTTGATATTGCCGATCAGCTTTACAATCCCTCTGCGCTATGATGCCCTGGCATACTTCTATCACAACCGCAGCGGTATCGAGATCGAAGCCCAGTACGTGGGTGAAGAGTACGCCCGCCCCGCCGGCCACCTCACCGATGCCGAAGTCACCTGCTTCAAAGGCAAAGACAACAGCGGCAAGGATTGGTCTGGCTGTGATTACACCCTGGATGCCTCCCGCGGTTGGTATGATGCCGGCGACTACGGCAAATACGTGGTCAATGGCGGCATCTCCGCCTGGACACTGATGAACCTTTATGAACGCTTCCCGGATGCCTACCCGGATGGCTCCCTGATGATCCCGGAGAACAGCAACGACGTCCCCGACCTGCTGGATGAAGCCCGCTGGGAGATGGAATTCCTGCTGGGGATGCAGGTTCCCGAAGGGCAGACTCTGAGCGGCATGGCCCACCACAAAATGCATGACCGCTATCTGGGCCACCATCCCCCTGATCGCCCCAACCGAGTATGACAATGACAACCAGCACCACAACCCGGATGGCGGCCGCTACCTGTATCCCCCCTCAACCGCGGCAACCCTCAACCTGGCAGCGACTGCCGCCCAATGCGCCCGCATTTGGGCAGAGATCGACCCCGCCTTCTCAGACCGCTGTCTGCAAGCCGCTGAATCCGCCTGGCAGGCTGCCCGTAACCTACCCCGGGATCCTCGCCGGGGACGTCCCTGGTGACGGCGGCGGCAACTACGACGGCACGTTCGTCGCCGACGAATTCTACTGGGCGGCCGCAGAACTGTTCATCACCACCGGCGGAGAGGAATATCTCGCCTTCCTGGAAAAGACCTCGCTTTTCGCCCAGGCAGACCAGTTCGACTGGGGCAAGAGTTGGCCCGTTGGGCTCTATCTCGCTCGCCATGGAAGAAAACGACCTCCCCGACGACAGGCCTCCCTGATAAAGGACAACATCATCTCATTTGCGGATGGACTCCTCCGGAATCATGGACGCAGATGGTTTCAACGTACCGATCGACGGCGATTATCCATGGGGCTCCAATGGTCTGATACTCAACAACATGATCCTGCTGGCCACCGCCCATGACCTGACCGGTGAAGTGAAGTACCTCGAGGCCGTCCAGATCGGAATGGATTACATCCTGGGACGCAACGCCCTCAACAAAAGCTTCCTCAGCGGATACGGTGAATTTCCCATGCTGCATCCCCATCACCGTTTCTGGGCCAACATGCCCGACCGCGGCTTCCCTGCCCCACCCCCTGGGGCCGTCTCCGGCGGCCCTAACTTCAGCCCCACCGATCCGGATGCCGGCGCTGCCAACCTGAGCGACGAAGCCCCCTCCCGCCGCTATCTGGATACCCTCGAATCCTACTCCACCAACGAGATCACCATCAACTGGAACGCCCCGCTTGTCTGGGTGGCAACCTATCTCGATCTGGCGTCAAAGTAAGGCCATGAAAGCACTAAGGCTGTAAAATTTACCAAACAGACCGGCAACTGATCCCCGGTCTGTTTTATTATCCATAATATGATAAATAAGGCTTGATTTATCATATTATTATGATAAACTGGATTTAGTAAACCTTCACCTGGGAGATAGAAATGGATAAATCCAAAGTCCGAATCTTGTTTGTCACGCTGTTGGTTCTCACCTTAGCTGCCTGCAACTTACAAAGTTCTTCTCCGCCCGAGACTACTCCAACTAACCCCATAGACGCACAAAATACAACGACCTCCTCTACTGATCCGTTTGATGACCCGCAAATGGCGGCACTCCACAACCTGGAGAATAATTCAGCCAAAGACCTGAGCGTGCAATTTGAGCATGGGTTTCCAGCATTTATCTCCGGGAGGGTACCAGTCTCCGGTCAAAGTGCCGGGGAGCGCGCTCTCGCCTTTCTCACCACCTACAGAGATCTCTACCTACCACCCGATCCAGACCTGGACCTGCAAATCCTCAATGTTGGCGGTGCAGATGGGCAGGATGTCACCTTCTCCCAGACATATAAAGGCATCCCGGTTTTCGGCGCAGAGATGGTGATAAATCTTGATGAGGGAGAAGTCTACGCCACCTATGGGCAGATGCTCTCAGACATCTCCCTTGAGATCACCCCAGACATTACCCACCAACAAGCCGAGGAAATTGTCCGCACCAGTTTGAATGTCCTAATTTAAAAATTCTGGGGGACAGCGAATTGGTGATTTATGATCCCAGTCTGCTTGAGCAAGTCTCCCCTGAGCCTCATCTGGCCTGGAGGGTAGCAACGGGCCAACCCGTTAGCGTTATGGCATTCGTCGATGCCCACACCGGTGAGGTTCTATTTCAGTATGGACTTACAACCGACGCCCTGGATCTGGATTTCAAAGATGCCCATTACACCGATAACATCGGCTGCTACTTCCTTAGCGTTGATGATCAAACCATTGGCGATGAATTCGGCCTAGACCCCGCTTATGTCACAGACGTGGATGCCGACACTGGCTATTGGAATGCTGTGGATACATATGCTTTCTACAATGATACCTTTGGACGAGATTCCTATAATGGCACCGGTGGTGGGATAGAAGTGTATGTGCATGCTAATGTAGACAATGCCCAGTTCACCGGCTGGGGGTGTAACATCATCGAGTTCAGGGATGGCTGGGTTAGTTGGGATGTGATGGTCCATGAGTTCACACATGGGGTCATTAATAGCTCTTCAGGGCTGGTGTACGCCAACCAGTCCGGTGCGCTGAATGAGGGATATTCCGACCTGATGGCATACCTTGCCGATCCAAGCGACTTCACGCTTGCAGAAGATCGCACAAATGGTATGGGAGCGATCCGCGATATCAGCAGACCTCGACAAGATTCGGAGATCCAGACCGCTTCATGAATTATGCCATGCTGGCCACTGATAACGGTGGTGTCCACACCAACAGCGGGATCCTGAATAAAGTCGGCTACCTGATTGCCATCGGTGGGGACCCATAATACCTACTCGATCCGGAGTCTTGGGAATTCTGCGATGGGCAACCTGTTCTACTCGGTGATGCTCTCCCTGCCCAACAGTGCAACCTTCATGACCGCCCGTAACGCCACAGTGGCCAGAGCAGACGCCACCATGTCCCGCGAGGATGCCTGCCAGGTCCAGAACGCATTTGCTTCAGCTGACCTCGGAGACGGGGACCGGGATTGCGATGGAATTGACGACAGACTCGATCCAAATATTGATGGGGACTATATCCCCGATGCCATTGACAACTGTCCCCTGGTTGCCAACCCTCGGCAGACAGATACGGACGGAGACGGGATTGGGCGATGCCTGCGATCCCGATGCTGATGGCGACACCATTCCTCAATGATAGTGACAACTGCCCCCTTTTCCAAATTTAGGGCAATTGGATAGTGACGGTGACGGAGTCGGCGATCAATGCCAGGATTCTGACTTTGACGGCACAGCAGATTTTTATGATAACTGCGAATACGTACCCAATGCTTCACAAAGCGACATTGATGGCGATCATATCGGGGATGCCTGTGATCCAAATATCGATGGAGACGGTTTCCCGAATGGTGACGATTTCTGTCCTTTATATTGCCACCCTGACTCAGACAGATACAGACGGAGATCGGGTCGGCGATGAATGTGATGTTTGCCCCAGAGTGGCCGACCCGGATCAAGCCGACACCGATGGCGATGGGATTGGCGATGCTTGTGACACAGACAGGGATGGCGACGGATGTGGATAACGATGTCGATAACTGCCCCAGAGACTATAACCCGGACCAATGGGACCAGGACAACAACGGCACCGGACAGGCATGTGATGACGATGAAAATCTCACCCGCTGGGGGATTGACCTGCCATTTGATATCTTTGGAAACCCTGGACTGGCTGACCCGCTTCCCAATCCCGGTTTGTTTAGCCGGCTGCCCGGATTTCTTCGCCCCGAATTACCTTGTCGGCATCCTGATCGGGTTGAGCCAACCAGTAAACATGTGGGTATCAGATGACACCGGACGCACGATCACCACTCCTACACTGGCAGGAGATGGCAATCTCCGCCTGGAATTCCATCCATTTAGCGGGCGGGAGTACTTCCTGAACCTGGCCTTCGGCCCTGATTTCCCGGAAGATGGGCATGCCCAGGGCAGTATGGGGATGTACTCTTCCATGGCTGCTAGAGGGGATGAAACCGGCTCCGAACCCACGCCGACGACAGATACGTCTCAGGAACCGGAACCCACCCTGACCCCAACTGCCTCAACAATGCCAAGCATTGATTACTATGCCGATCCCACCACCGTGGAAGCAGGCAAATGCACCACGATCTTCTGGAAAGTTTCCAATGTGAAAAATGTTGAGTTTGGTGGATTCAACCAGGAGTTTGAAGGTTCCTACTACGATTGTATTTGCCAGACCTCCACCTACCCAATGAACATCACATATCTGGATGACAGTATAGAGAGATTCTACGTCACCATAGAGGTAAACGGATCCTGTGCAACGCCAACATCACCTCCCACCGCAACCCCCAAGCCGACAGAACCTCCTGCACCTAAACCTCCAGCACAACCGAATGGATTCATAGTCAACACCAATGTTTGCAACCCGAATAACTACAATGTCCTTTTGACCTGGAATGACAATGCCAACAATGAGAAGGGTTACCGGGTATACCGGAATGGTCAGCTCATAACTACCCTAGGAAAGAATTCAACTACATATGATGACCAGCCAGCCTACAACGGCCCACATTCTTACCAGATCGAGGCGTTTAACGATGTTGGATCAACCTTCACCAACAAGAAGAGCGATCAGGGGTGTGTGCCCTAACGAACTAAATTCCCAGGATCATTATCGATCGTCAAAGCCACCGGCCATGCTGGTGGTTTTGCTTTAAAATTATGGTTCTCAAGATTTCTTAATCTACTCCACTCAATTCCTCCCTATAATGAATTTATTTCCACTAGGTGATCTTGACCCGCATTGAGGAGGAAGTCAATGAAAGCCCGATCTCTCGTATCTCTTTTGCTATTCCTTGTTCTTGCCGCTTGTTCACCAAACGCAACTCCGGCCAATGCCCCCGAATCACAACCCGCAGCGCCCCAGCCGGAACCGGACGAGCCTCCACCAACCCAACCTGTTCCACCTACTCAGACAGTCACGCCTCCAGCGGAAAGCGACACATCGGCGGTTGTTTGGGCCAAATCCTTCACCGGGCCGGATTACGGCGCCTTCTTCGATCTGATCCAACTGGCGAATGGAAATCTCATCACCGTCGGGGCGACAAACCACCTGCACTTCCCGCCCTTCTCCGGAGACGTACTCATCATGCAGCTCTCCCCTGAAGGCGAGACCATCTGGGAAGAAACTTGGGGCGGGGATGGCTACGAGCAAGCCTGGGCTGTCACTCCAGCGGCGGACGGTGGGTATCTCATCTTTGGCGAGACTGATTCATATGGCGCTGGTGATCGCGATTTCTTCCTGCTCAAAACTGATCCAACTGGCAGTGAGGAATGGTTCCGCACTTATGGCGGTCCCCTTCGAGAGTGGCCGTTTGGGATGCGGCAATTATCCAATGGTGACTTGCTGATGTTTGGCCTCACTGAGGCTGATGAATCCCGCCAGCAGTATGCGGTCAGGACAAGACAAGATGGCGAAATCCTCTGGGAATATATTGGACAAAGATCTAGGGCGGATGAGGAGATCGTCCTGGATGCAATTGACCGCGGGGACGACGGGATACTTTTAATTGTGAATGCTGACGAGGATGCTAAATTGGTTTCTCTGGATCAGGGAGGCGACCTGCTGTGGGAAAAACGATTTGAAATCCCCGGTTGGCAGTACTTCTCTAAAGCCGTATTGGTCGAAGGCGGAGACCTGCTCCTGGCCGGGTTCTGGATGGATGATGGACCTCCACGCCAGGCGGACACCTGGCTGGCAAGGTGTACTGCTGATGGCGAAATCCTCTGGGAGGAAGTTTTTGGCGATCCAAATGACAATGATTATGCCCAATCACTGATCAGACTTTCAGACGACACCTTCCTGATCGGCGGGTTGGGAATAGGAATGCCGCTCACCCAGGTGGATAAAAACGGCAATATCCTCTGGCAGTATGCGCCGATGGGGTCGGGCACATATAATGCCGGGGGGCTACTTGAAACAAAAAAAGGAATCCTCGCAGCCGGATTCATCATGCTGGTCAACGGGCGTTCCTACGATGCTATATTGGTTGAGATTGACAAATAACAGGATCAGCCCTTAACCTCGCAGCGGGCATCTCTGGTCAGGGGATACCCGCTTTGTTATGGAGGTAGAATAAAACTATCCTATCTATGGAAGATCGGCTTCAAGGCCGGATACAGCTCCCGGTAGGTGGGATAAATTTCTTCATACAGGTCTTTATTGGCGCTAGGCACAGTGCTGCCGGTGATCGAGATCACTTTCTGACAGGCCTCTTCCACGCTGGAAAATGCCCCTGCCCCGGTGGCCGCCAGCAGACCGGCACCGAAAGCGCCGCCCTCCGCAGTGTTCACCGTTACCAACTCCACGCCGAGCACATCGGCAATCATCTGCCGCCAGACCGAGCTTTTCGTGCCGCCCCCCGAGATGCGCACCTGGTCGATAGAGGCCAATCCAGCCCCCTTCATCAACTCAAAGCTATCCCGCAGTCCAAAGGCGACGCCTTCCAGTACTGCGCGGGTCAAATGGTCGCGGGTGTGGCGCACGGTCAGCCCGACAAAGGCACCCTTCGCCAGCGGGTCAGGGTGCGGGGTGCGCTCGCCTGTTAAGATAGGGCAGGAAGAACAAACCCTCTGCACCTGGCTCAATCTTTCCTGCCCTGTCGGCAAGTTCGCCAAAGTCCTCACCGGGGGCCAGCGTATCCCGGAACCAGCGGTAGCTGCCTGCCGCTGAGAGCATCACGCCCATAAAATGCCACTTTCCGGGCACCGCATGGCAGAAAGCATGCAGCCGGCCATCCGGCTCGATCAGAGGGACATCCGTGGCGGCAAACACCACCCCGGAGGTCCCCAATGTTAGTGAGACCACGCCCGGGGAGACTGCCCCCATCCCCACCGCCCCGGCCGCCTGATCCCCACCGCCGCCAAATACTGGCGTACCCACGGCCAAGCCTGTGGCTTTTGCCGCTTCCTCGGTGATCTGGCCGGTCTCTTCTGTGCCTTCGAAAGTCTCCGGCAGCCAGGCAGGGTTAATTCCCAATGCATCCAAAACTTCCGGGGACCAGGTACGGGTCTTGAGGTCAAACAGCACCGTCCCCGCCCCGCCGGCCTTGTCAGTGGCATACACCCCGGTCAGCTTGAAGCGCACAAAGTCCTTTGGCAGTAATATCTGGTCTACCTGGGCATACAGGTCCGGCTCGTTGTTCTTCATCCACAGGATCTTGGGCGCAGTGAAACCGGTCAGGGCATCATTGCCAGTGATCGAGATAAACTTCTCTTTCCCGATCATCTCCCGGATCTGGTCGCACTCCGCACCGGTGCGCTGGTCGTTCCACAGGATCGCCTTGCGCAGCACGTTAGCATCTTTGTCCAGCGCCACCATCCCGTGCATCTGACCGGTCAGGCCCACGCCTTTGACATCCTCGCCTCTGATCCCGATCTTGGCCAGCACCCCGCGGATCGCTTCCACGGTGCCGTTCCACCACAAGGTCAGGGTCCTGCTCAGTCCACAACGGCTGAGGGGTCTCGTAAGTCATATTCGGCGCTCGCCACCCCGATCACCGTTCCGTTTCTCATCCATCAGCAGGGCTTTTGTCGCAGTGGTAGATGTGTCAATTCCCAGATAATACGCCATCGCAGTCCTCCCAGATCAGCGCACGCCCAGCAGTACTTCAACCGTCAGTTGATCCAGCTTCTCATAGGGAATCCCCTTCTTGCCAAGGGCGATCCGGTCAAAGCTGGCCGCTTTGAGAGCCGCCGCTTTCTCGGCTGTGTACTGGCCCTTGAAGGCATCCATGCTCCCGTCGTCGGCGTTGATCTCTGCCAGCAGCCCCTGGATCTCTGTATCCGCGTTCCATCGGGCAGCCTTTTCTTTCAGGATCAAGTAAGTGCGCATGCAGCCGCGGGCAAAGTCTTTCACGCCCTCGTAATCCTCGGTGCGGTAGGCATGGGCATCGAAGTGGCGGGGATCATCATAGCCAGTATCTTCGAGCAGCTTCACCAGGAAGAAAGCGCTCTTGAGGTTGACGGCTCCAAAGCGGAAGTCCTGATCGTATCTGCCAAAGGCCTGGTCGTTCAGGTCAATATGGAACAGCTTGCCAGCTTCGATCGCCTGGGCCACGTCATGGGTGAAGTTCAGCCCGGCCATGTGCTCATGCGCCACCTCGGGATTGACGCCCACCATCTCAGGGTGATCCAGCGTCCCGATGAAAGCCAGCATATGCCCGGTGGTGGCGTTGTAGATATCGCCGCGCGGTTCGTTTGGCTTGGCTTCCAGAGCAAATTGGAGATCGTAGCCCTTGTCGATGACATACTCACAGAAGAAGTTCATTGCCTCCCGGGTCCGCTTGATTGCATCGATCGCGCTCTTTGCCGGCATCAGTCTCGGTGCCTTCGCGGCCGCCCCAGAACACGTAAGTCTTAGCCCCCAATTCCACACCCAGGTCGATCGCGTTCATCGTTTTCTGGATCGCATAGGCCCGCACTTTGGGGTCATTGCTGGTGAAAGCGCCGTCCTTGAAGGCCGGGTCGCCAAACAGATTGGTCGTCGCCATCGGCACGATCACACCGGTATCATCCAGCGCTTTTTTGAAGTCGCCACAATCTTATCCCGTTCTGCCGGGGTGGCATCGATCGGCACCAGGTCATTGTCGTGGAAGTTCACCCCCCATGCACCGACCTCACCCAGCAGGTACACCAGGTCATGCGGGGCCAGTTTCTCGCGCACCGGCATCGCCGAAAACGGGTCCAGGCCAATATTGCCTACGGTCCACAGACCAAAAGTAAATTTATTTTCAGGTTTCGGGGTATATTTGACATGATAATTCTCCTAACTGCCTCAGGTTACATTAAGAGCTTTCTCTCCAATTCTCTCTTCATTTATTCTCGTTCGAGAAACATGTAAGTTTGATTTCCATAGAGATACGCTATAGCGATCAACGCATCATATACATCCCCAAACACAGCCACGACCAGCACAATACCTTTTACAAGGTACTGCCAGGCAGCCTGGACATTCATGATCTGAAGGCCAGTCCCAAGGCTGGTCATGATTAAAGCGCCAACCATCGCGCCAAAGACAGTACCGACACCACCCAGCGTGGAGGTGCCGCCCAGGATAGCCGCGCCAATCGCATCAAGCTCGTACCCTTGCCCGGCAGCGATCGTGCCATAGCCCACATAAGAAGCCAGTACAACACCGCCTATACCACACAGGAATCCCATCAGAGTGAAAACGCCAAAGATGTTTTTCCTGATGTTTACACCGGATAACCTTGCAGCTTCACGGTTTCCACCTATGGCATAAGCATACCGCCCAAAGCGGGTGTTATTCGATAAATAAGTTATCACGACAACAACGATCGCCAGGAGTAAAACAGGAACTTGAAAACCGTTATATTGATTGACCATATAAATATAACCAACCATCAGCGCAGAGAAGAAAATAGTTTTCAGCAAGTCAACGTAGAGGGGAGCTAATTCAAAGCCATAACTGGTCTTCTTTTTACGGCTATTGACCCATGGAATAAAACAACCATAGCACCACTATCCTCCGCTATCACCCATCCGACATTGATTGGCAAATACCCCTGGGCAATCACTTTTAACGCTGGTTGGTTCGCAGGAATTGTTTTTCCTCTCTGTCCGCCACAATATAAGCCCATTCATGATCCACATCGTACCCAGAGTGGTAATAAAGGAAGGAACATTGAGATAGGCAATGATATACCCTTGCAGCATACCGATTGCTGTACCGAGTCCAATCCCGATAAGAATCGATAACGCTGTAGTCAATACCCCTTGCTCTGGATACAATACCGCTGTCCAAACGCGGGCCTGATAACAATCGGCAACAACTACAGAGATAAAGCCAGCTAATTTCCCCACCGAAAGGTCAATATTTCCGGTCACAATCACCAGCACCATCCCTGCTGCCAAGGAAAGGATACGTAACTGTCATCTGTCGGAAAAGGTTGCGAAAAATTCTGGGGCTGGACGAATCTTCCATCTGTCAATGCAGAGAACAATGCCCAGATTGCCATCAATGCTACAACAATGGCATATGTCTGAATATTCGCGGAACTTATGATTTCAGTAAGGTTTGAGACAACTCCGTTCTTTGTGTTCCTTGTGTCTGTACTCATTAAGTCACCTCTTTCTGTCTCAGAATCATTATCTGATTCTTTCTTTTGGCCATGCCCATTGGCAATCCCTGTCGCTATGGCCATTATTTCTCTCCTGGGTTGCCTCAGCGATATCAAGTGTTCCTGCAGATTTGCCTTCACACATCACCATCACTCGATCACTCATACCGAGCACTTCCTCCAGTTCACTGGAGATCATGATCAATGGCAATCCCCTGCTCTGGGCAAGATCATTCATCAGTTTATAAATTTCGTATTTTGCGCCAACATCAATGCCCGCGGGTCGGATCATCCATAATCGAACGCCTGGGGATTTGACATCAGCCATTTCGAGATAACATACTTTCTGTTGTGTTCCCACCAGAAAGCGAATCACATTTCACTTCCAAATTTGGCGCTTTGATCTCCAGGCTCTTTGAGAATTTATTGGCAGCATTCAATTCAGCAAGTTGATTGAATCCTCATCCAGGAAGCAAATTGATCCAGGTTTGGCAACCGAATATATTCTTTAACACCGATTGCATCAGCACCAGGCCAGATGTTTCTTGCGATCTTCGGGTACCAAACTTATACCTTCATGCATCGCATCATTGGCATTTTTTATATTCAGGTTTTTTCCACCCAAAGAAATTGTCCCATTTGTGATTTTCCCATACTCGCCAAAAATTGTCATCACCAATTCGGTGCGCCCTGATCCCATCAAACCAGCTATTCCCAAAATCTCGCCTTTTCCGCGAATTCGAAACTCACGCCTCTAATAATTTCGCTCTTGGCATCCTCGGGGTCGAGTGCGTGCAGATCTTTCAACCTTCAAGGATTACTTCACCAGGACTACTGCTCTTCCCCTGGAGGGAATCTCTCTGTTCATTTCCCGGCCAACCATATAATCATTCACCAGTTGTTCTTCGTTCATTCTCTCTGTTGGTTGAGAGGTAATTACCTTGCCATCTCGCAAGACTGTAATCGTATCTGCAATCTTTCGAAAAACTCTTCTAATTTGTGAGTAATATAGATGCAGGTTACCCCATTCCCTTTTAACTGTCTTTCAAGAATATCCATCAATTGTTCAATCTCAGCATCAGTTAGTGCACTGGTTGGTTCATCCAAGATTAATACCTTAGCATCTTCCGATAACGCTTTTGCGATTTCAGTCATTTGTTTCTTGCCAACACCCAAACGGGAGATCAGACCCTGTGCCTTGATATCCAAACCATATCGCTCGAGTAATTTCTCCGTATCTGAATACAGCTTATCCCAGTTAATCCCCCCATATTCAACCGGTTCCCTACCCATATAGAACATTTTCGCCAACAGTCATGGTTGGCAACCAGTGTGAGTTCCTGATAAACTGTCGCGATGCCCACTTCTGTGGCTTTCATGAATTGCACTTCTCTCTAAGCGTAGTTCTTCCCCCTCATAAAGAACCGTGCCTTCATAACTCTCCGAAGGGATAAACACCGGAGAATATTTTCATCAAAGTCGATTTCCCAGCTCCATTCTCTCCGCAAAAGCCATGGATTTCTCCCCTTCCTGATTTTTACTGAAACATCATTAAGGGCAATCACCCCTGGAAATTGTTTGGTGACAATTCTTGAACTTCGATGATAATGTCATTATCTGGTGTTTCGATATCTGTCATTATCACTTCCTCCTTTATTTGCTGCTAAAGTTTCACTCATCTGAAAATGAAATAATCAAAAATAATTCAACGAAAACTGTCAGTAAGAAAAGGTGGGGCCTTCATATTTTTTCCATATTGTACACTGCATTATGAAGGCCCCAATAGTTAACTTATCCGACTATTTTGTTCTAATCTATCCTATGGCCTTGCCGGGCGCTGATCTTCAGGGATATCACGATAGACATCATCATAAGCCTGGAAGCCACTTACAACAACCAGTTCATACACATTGTCCTGATTTAACTTGGTAGCACCGGCAGGAAGCTGCAGGGCACTTCGCCTTCCTTGGTAGGATCATTGGTCAGTTCAGCCATGGTGTACATCTCAAGACCGGCATCTTCGCCCTTGAGCAGTTGATCGATCAGATCGATGGCCAGCGGGGACAGGTCCCGGATGTCTTTGAGGATCGAGACGGTCAGTTCGCCCTTGACGATGCTGTTGCAGCCATCAGCGGTGGCATCCTGGCCGGAAATCGGCACCATACCGGCCAGACCCTGGGCACTCATAGCTTGCAGGGCACCCAAGGCGGTACCATCGTTGGAAGCAACCACAGCGTCGAACTCATTGCCGGTGGCGGTCAGGATGTTTTCCATGATCATCACGGCATTGGCTGGATCCCAGTTGTCTACCCATTGGTCGGCGACGATTTCGATCTTGCCAGCTTCTACGTATGGATCAACGATTTCATCCTGGCCCTGGCGGAACAGGATGGCGTTGTTGTCGGTGGGGCTGCCGCCCATCTTGACGACTTGGCGGGGCCATTGGCGGCCACGTCCCAGTTATCGATGTCCAAGAGCGGTCCATCACACCCAATGCCTGCTGGCGGCCAACTTCAACGTTGTTGAAGGAGACGTAGGCCGCAATATTGGGGGATTTGATCAGGCGGTCGTAGGCCAATAACGATGACACCAGCTTCGGCGGCTTTGTCAACGGCGGTTGCAGCGGCATCACCATCTTCGGCAATCACGATGATGGCTTTGACACCCTGGGCAACCATATTGTCGATCTGGTCGTTCTGCAGTTTGACATCGTGGTTGGCTTCCTGAGAGAGAACTTCATATCCCTTTTCTTCCAGCAGACCGCGTCATCAGGATTTCTTCATTTTTCCAACGCTCGGTGGCGAAGTCAGAGAAGGACAAACCAACAATTATCGCTTCAGCCAGGTTCAACGGCTGCGCCGGTTTCTTCCGGGCGCGCGGGCGCTGATCTTCGGGGATGTCACGGTAAACATCATCGTAAGATTGGAAGCCACTTTCAACAACCAGTTCGTGCACATTGTCCTTGTTTACTTGCTGCACAGGCAGGAACTTGCAGGGCACTTCACCTTCCGGAGGGATCGTTGGTCAGTTCAGCCATGGTGTAGATTTCCAAGCCCTTCAATCGCTTCACCTTTGACCAGTTGGTCAATCATTTCAACAGCCAACGGAGACAGGTCGCGGATGTCTTTGAGGATGGAGACAGTCAGTTCGCCTTTGACGATGCTGTTGACACCATCAGCGGTGGCATCTTGACCAGAAATCGGCACTACACCAGCCAAACCTTGGGCAGCCATGGCTTGCAGAGCACCCAAAGCGGTACCATCATTGGAAGCAACCACGGCGTCGAAGTCATTGCCGGCAGCGGTCAGGATGTTTTCCATGATCTTCAGGGCGTTGGCCGGATCCCAGTTGTCTACCCATTGGTCAGCGACGACTTCGACGTTGCCAGCTTCGACGTAGGGGTCAACAATTTCATCCTGACCTTGGCGGAACAGGATGGCGTTGTTGTCGGTGGGGCTGCCGCCCAATTTCACGAGACGGATGGGGCCATTGGCGGCCACGTCCCAGTCATCGATGTCGATGGCTTCCATCACACCCAAAGCTTGTTGGCGACCCACTTCAACGTTGTTGAAGGAAAGGTAAGCAGCAATGTTGGGGGATTTGATGAGGCGGTCGTAGGCCAATACGGCTACACCAGCTTCGGCAGCTTTATCAACGGCCGTTGACAGCGCATCACCATCTTCAGCAATAACAATCAAAGCCATCAACACCCTGGCTGACCATATTGTCGATTTGGTCGATCTGCAATTTGACATCGTGGTTGGCTTCTTGGGAGAGAACTTCGTAGCCTTTCTCCTCAAACACGCCGCCATCAAAATTTCTTCATTTTTCCAACGTTCGGTGGCGAAGTCAGAGAAAGACAAACCAACAATTATCCCAGTATCAGGTTCGAGCCCCAGCCGGCGTGTCTGCCTGCTGTATTGTCAGTTCCTGGAGCTCTTCCACCACACAGGCTGACAATAATGTGATGATCAAGATCAGGGACATTAGTGTCAACAATAATCTCACTTTTTTTCATTTTTTTTCTCCTCTATTTGAAGTTAATTTTCGCTCTCTTTGAACCAAGTTTCTGAATATATATTAATCTTTGACCTCCTTTCATGTAATCTTTTCACGGTTTTACAGGTTAGATTGAATGCAACCTCACGTATGATGTCATCTAAAACAATCGCAATTGCCCCCAAAACACAGCCATCTGCACCATGGTCTGAAAACTTGATATCCACTGATTTATTGATTGGTGGCAACGAAGTCTCTGCAATGATTTCTTCTATGATGGGCATCAATATTTGCTGCCCATAAGCGAACGCCCCCCCAATCACAATCATCTCAGGATTGAATATATTGACCAGGTCTGCTATTCCATCTCCCAGATGTTTTCCGACCGCTTGAATAGCTGAGAGACAAACCTGATTTCCCTCCACCGCACAGTTGACTACATGGTTGAAGGTCAACGAATCCATATCTATAAATGCCTGTTCATCTTTACCATTCCCCTGTGGATTCAATCGCACGTTTTACACGTTGGAGCACAGCTCTTGGTCCAACTTGGGTTTCCCAACAGCCTCTCCTCCCGCAGCCACACAAGTCCCCTTCAGGGTCTCGTTGGATATGGCCTATCTCACCTGCTAATCCTCTGGCTCCCTTGAAAAGTTTCCCGCCAATGATGATCCCGCCGCCAAGACCTATATCTGAGCTCAGAAAAATAAAATTCTCCACACCTCGCCCAACACCGAAGTAATATTCTCCCAGAGCACCGAGATTAGCTTCGTTTTCAACATACACTGGCAGGTGAAACCGCTGGTTCCACATCAATCGCAGGGGGAACATTTCTCCAACCCAGGTTAGGGAGCAAAAAGGAGTTCACCTTTTTGTACATCTACTAATCCGGGAACTCCTAATCCTATACCTAACAATTTGAATTTCTTATTCTGAGCAATTTCGATTGCCTTTTCGATAAGCCTCTCAGCCAGAGAAATGATCTCTACCTGAGAACTATCGAAAGAAAATTCCGTCCTCTCACGCCAAAGTATTTTGGCTATAAAATCTGTGAGAATGACGGAGATAAATCCAACGCCGATTTCGATTCCAATGACTGCGCCGCCATCAGGCTTCAACGACAACGCAATCCCTGGCCGTCCAACGTTGGATTCCATCGTATCCATTTCCTGGACAATCCCATCGTCGATCAATTCATTGACGATGTTGGATATTGTGCTTCGGTTTAATCCTGTGATGATTGGCGAGTTCGGCTCGGGATAATGGAGCTTGAGCCCTTAGGGTCATTTAAAACAAGGGAAGTGTTTACTTTTCTTACAAATTCTTGATCAGCAGATCTTTTTCTTGCCATAGAAATAAAACTACCGTAATTAATTTATTGCGTGGATAAACTAAGTGTATCTATTCTACATCAAATTTGCCACGGGTGTCAATATCGACCTTTCTTGCCTCCTCATGATGTTTTGGCGATCAGTTAGCAAGATATCCCCCTACCCGCCATTCCCTCTATTTCTCTGAATACATTTGGTAGTTTTCTCTTCCTCTCCTGAGACCTGACAAACCTTTTGTATCAAAGCTCTCTGCCATTAAACTTACTCCTCGTTCTTTACCACTGACCGTTTCCTCTCCGTGTCCTCACCCCCCCGAAGGGGAATGAGGACACATAAGAAGGAAGAAAGATTTGAGAGTCGCCTGCTTAGCCGACTCTCAAAACTGCCCGGCGAAAGCTACTCAACTGTCACCGGACAGACAAACACACGCTCCATCAATAGGCAATTCTACATCCTCGCTGATCTCAAAACTGCCACGCAATCGATATCCTCGGACGAGCCGCCCACCAACAGGAAGACCTTGCCGGCTTCCAGCACCAGTTCAAGGTCATTGTTGATGAACGCCAGCTGGTCCACCGGCAGGTGGAAGGTGATCTTCTTACTCTCTCCGGCAGCCAGGTGCACCCGCTGGAAGCCCTTGAGTTCCTTCATCGGGCGCGGGCGAGCTGCCAAACTCATCCCGGATGTATAGCTGCACCACTTCATCGCCAGCCCGTCACCGGTTTGCTCAGTGTGAACGAAATATCCACCACTCTCACCGCGGCCAGCTTCTGGTCTTTGCTAATCTCAATATCGCTGTATTCAAATTGGGTATAGCTCAAGCCATAGCCAAACTCGTACAACGGCTTCACGCTATCGGAAACATAATCCACATACCAGTTGGAGCGCATCCCCGAGGGCTTGTAATTGTAGAAGATCGGCACCTGGCCGGCCGCCCGCGGGAAGGTCACCGGCAAACGTCCCGCCGGATTGGCACTCCCCAAACAGGGTCTCTGCCACTGCCGGACCGCCCTCTTCACCAGGCAGCCAGGCCTGCAGCACGGCATTGGCCTTATCTTCAAACAGGGTCAGCACGTACGGCCGCCCGGACATGATCACCGCCACGACCGGCTTGCCGGTTTCCAGCACCGCCTCTGCCAGCGCCATCTGGTCACCCGGCAGGATCAGATCAATGCTGTCACGGGTCTCACCGCTGGTGCAGTACGGCGTCAGGCCAGAGCGGTCTCCAAGTACCAGCACGACCACATCCGCCTCCTCAGCCGCTGCCACTGCCCCCGGTATATCGCTATCCGTATCCATGAGCACATCGCAGCCCTTTGCATACACAATCTCAGTCTCCGCACCCACCAGGGACTTGATCCCCTCCAGCACGGTGATGACCTCAATATCATCGTCTTCATGGCCGCTCATATCAATCTTATAGTTAGCAAAATTGGTTTGTAAATTGGTAATCATCAGCTCGATCGTTGAAATATAGGAATAGTCGCCCAGTTGGTTACGGCCATCATCCGCATTCGGGCCGATCACCGCCAGTTTGCCAACCCCCTTCTTCAGCGGCAAGAGTCCATCATTCTTCAACAGCACCATGCTCTGCCGGGCGATCTTGCGGGCCAGTTCCCGGTTCTCCGGGGTCTCGAACACATCCATGATACTCGCTTCGCTCACATAGGGATTCTCGAACAGCCCCAGTTCCAATTTTTTAGTCAGATGACGCTCCACGGCCAGATCAACCATCTCAATGTGGATATCACCAGCATCCAGTGCATTTTTCAGCGGATCGCCGTAGCAGAGGACCGTTGGCCATTCCACATCGATCCCGGCATTCAGCGCCATCACCGCCGCCTTAGACATATCTTCAGCAATGTAATGATAGTTATTCAGCATGTTGATCGCGTCATAGTCGGAGACCACCAGACCATCGAACCCGAGTTTTTCCCGCAGCAGTTCGGTCAGGATGCGGCGAGAACCCGCCACCACTTCACCATCCAGCTCCGGATAGGAGTTCATGATTGTCGCCAGACCTGCATCCCGAATCGCTGCCTGGAAGGGAGCAATAAACAGGTCGTAAACCTCGTTCATCCCCATATGCACCGGACCGCAGTTCAACCCGCCTTGCGAAAAGCTGTGCCCGATAAAGTGCTTGCCGGTCGCCATCACACCTTCGGAGAGATCATCTCCCTGCAAGCCCCTGACATACGCCACTCCGAACTGGCTCGCCAGAATTGGATCCTCGCCAAAGGTCTCCTCGATCCGGCCCCATCGCGGATCGCGCCCCAGGTCCAGCACCGGGGCAAGCGCATGCCGTGCACCGATCGCCAACATCTGCTTGCGGATCGCTCTGGTCATTTCCTCGGCCAGTTCCGGCTGGAAGGTAGCTGCCAGGCCGATTACCTGCGGGTACATCGAACCGCCCAGCACCATCGTGCCGGTGCAGGTCTCCTCATGAAAGATCGCCGGAATCCCCAGGCGGGTGTTTTCCAGTAGATACTTCTGGATCTGGTTGCCGGTTTTGGCGATCTCCACCGGCGTAAAAGCTGATGCGCCTCCAATCCGGGTGATCTGACCAATCCCATTGGCTATTTTCTTACTTACCTTGCCGATATCAAGACTGCCATCCTCAGATTGGAGTTCAAACATCCAGTAAGACCCGATCTGGGCCAGCTTCTCATCAATCGTCATTCCACTGATCAATGCACTAAGATCCTGCAAGTTCCGTATGCTCATAAATTCCTCAAAACTATCATGATTTCGATAGAAAATTCCGTTTCAGTTGCCAGCCAGGCAGCGGTATCCAATATTACATTCCGTTATTCCCGATCACTTCCTTATAGAACAAAGCGCTCTGTTTGGGTGTTCGCTCCAGAGTATCGAAATCTACCCGGATGATGCCGAATCGTGGACGGTAGCCGTAGCCCCACTCAAAATTATCGAACAACGACCAGTAGAAATAGCCGTCCACCGGGATACCGGCTTCGATTGCCTTGTGGGTCATCTCCAGGTGAGTCTTCAAGAAAGACAGACGCCGCGGGTCATTGACGTTCCCATCGGGTCCAACCTCGTCCGGGAAAGCCGCCCCATTCTCGGTGATGTAGATTGATCGGAAACCATAATCGAAATACACCCGGCCCAGAGTCTTATACAAACCGTAGGGAAAGACCTCCCAGCCCATCTCGGTAGTCTCTGGATTGGCGACAACTTCAACCGGCAGGTTCTCTTCCTCAGAGATCTTGCCCGACCGGCCAATATGCCGGGAATAATAATTCACACCAAGGAAATCAACCGGAACGGAGATCTTTTCCAGGTCGCCGGGCTGCACGAAAGCCAGATCGCTGCTCCAGTGGATCGCCATATCCTGCGGATAGCCCCGCCCGGTAAGCGGATCGAGGAACCAGCGGTTGAGATAGCCATCATGATAAGCAGCCTCATCCCGGTCGGCGGCGCTCGGCGAGGCCGGCTCAGCTGGGGACAAATTCAAAGTGATTCCCACCTCCCCATCCGGCACATTCTGCCGGATCACCGGTACCGAGGCACCGTGTGCGAGCAGCAAATGATGAGATGCTGCGATTGCGGTATGGAAATCCTGCACGCCAGGGGCATGCCGCCCCTCCCAATACCCAATGAAAGCGCTCACGAACGGCTCGTTCAGCGTAATCCATTTCTTCACCCGGTCGCCGAGCGCGCTTGCTGACCACATCAGCGTAGTTCACAAAATCATCCACAATCAAACGGGCCGGCCAGCCGCCCTGGTCTTCCAGCACTTGCGGCAGGTCCCAATGATACAGGGTGATATACGGCTCGATTCCGGCCTCCATCAATCCATCCACCAGCCGGGAATAAAAATCGATCCCCTTCTGCTCAACTCTGCCGCGCCCTTCAGGCAGATATCCGCGGCCAGGAGACCGAGAACCGGTAGGCGTTCAGGCCCAGGTCCTTCATCAATCCAATATCATCCTGCCAGCGGTGATAATGATCGCAAGCCACATCGCCATCATCGCCATTCTCAATCTTCCCGGGAGTGTGGCTGAAGCGGTCCCAGATGCTCTCCCCCTTGCCATCTTCATTCCTGGCCCCCTCGATCTGATAGGAAGAAGTTGCCGTCCCCCAGACAAAATCTTTCGGGAAAATGTGTTTTGCGTTGCTCATTTTATTCATCTCCCAGCCAGGCGGTCACCTGGATAATTTTCTGTTCACCCTCAGGCAGCGGAATCAGATTCCCTGCAATCGGAACGCCATCCACTTCCAGCCGGACGGCATTCCCCGGCCCTTTTCGCTTCACCGCGATCTGGTATGTCACCCCGCGGAAAATGCGCGTCACTCGAGAAGCCATCCCAGCTTTCCGGCACCACCGGCGCAACCAGTAGACCCGTCATACGTCGGGCGGATCCCCAGAATCCACTGGGTGATTGCCACATAATTCCATGCCGCCGTGCCGGTCAGCCAGGAATTCTTGGCCTCACCGTGTGTGGGGGCATCACTGCCCGCAATCATCTGGGCATACACATACGGCTCGCATCTGTGCACTTCGCTGATCTCCTCCCGAGAGGACGGGTTGATCCGCATGTAATAGTCAAAAGCCTCTCGGCCGCCCGGCCATCACCTCGGCGATCATGATCCACGGATTGGTGTGGCAGAAGATGCCGGCATTTTCCTTGTATCCCGGAGGATAGGAAGAAATCTCGCCAGGATTAAGGTAATAGTGGGTGTAAGCCGGCTGGTGCAGCACAATCCCGTGCGGTGTTGCCAGATATTTGGATACCGAATTCAGCGCTTTTTCTGCCTTGCCATCTTCCAAACCCATCCCGGCCATGATACAGATCCCCTGCGGCTCGATGAAGATCTGGCCTTCTTCACACTCTTTGGACCCAATCGGGTCGCCAAAATCATCATAGGCCCGGCGGAACCACTCCCCATCCCAGCCGGCAGACCACACCGCTGATTCGATCTCCTCCATCGCGGCCGTCATTGAAGCAATCTGCGCCTCATCCTCCACGATGCCCGGCGATCTCCAGCATCTCGCCTCCTGCCAGCACGAACAACCCGGCGATGAACACGCTTTCAGCCACCTTGCCTTCTTTATTGGTCACCGTCTGGAAGGATTGCCCCGGCTTGTCCGAGAAACAGTTCAGGTTGAGGCAGTCATTCCAGTCTGCCCGGCCGATCAGCGGCAGCCCGTTCGGGCCACGCCGGTCCAGCGTGTACTGCAAAGACCGCTGCAGATGCCCATACAGCGGTTCCTCGCTGCCAGGCTGGTTATCATAAGGCACCATCTCATCCAGGATCGACCAGTCACCAGTCTCCTTGAGATATGCCGCCACAGCCAGCACCAGCCACAGCGGGATCATCATTGAAATTACCGCCCACTTCGGCGTTGCCGCGCTTGGTCAGCGGCTGGTACTGGTGATACGCTCCGCCGCTCTCCAGCTGGGTCGCCGCCAGATCAAGGATCCGCTCACGCGCCCGTTCCGGGATCATCTGCACAAACCCCAGCAGGTCCTGGTTGGAATCCCGGAACCCCATCCCGCGCCCGATCCCGGATTCGAAATAGGAAGCCGAGCGGGACATATTAAAGGTAACCATCGTCTGGTAAGCATTCCAGATGTTGACCATCCGGTTGGTGTGTTCATCCGGGGTCTCCACCTGGAATTTATCCAGCAGCTCGGTCCAGTTTTCCTTC
The DNA here is from genome assembly GCA_963722735.1 of uncultured Chloroflexia bacterium. GTDB lineage: Bacteria > Chloroflexota > Anaerolineae > Anaerolineales > UBA11579 > UBA11579. Next base: position 149,365 of record CAVROH010000014.1, on the reverse strand, counting down.
AACGCCTGGAAGGCCGCCTCCACCATCTCCTGCTGGAGATATTTCTCGATCACCGGCAGCACGGTCTTCTTGTTGACCGTGTTGCTGCCGGGGGGATCAAATTTATCATCCTCCGGGTTCTCATGGTAGCCCAAGCACGAAAATGATCTGCTTTGCTTCACCGGGTGCCAGGTCACCTTCACCTGCTGCACGCCGACCGGCTGCCAGCCGTGGGCGATCGAGTTGGTCAATTCACCAGTTTCCACCCCCAGCGGGCGCGTCCCATCCCCGGTAAGCGCCGAGGAAAGCCTCGCGCTGGGTCTCATAGCCGCTGACCGGCTCAGAACAGGCCAGGAAGGCGAAATGGTCCCGGCGTTCGCGGTATTCTGTCTTGTGATAGATGACCCCATCCACCACTTCCACCTCGCCGATGATATAGTTGCGCTGGAAATTGGTGGCATCGTCCATCGCATCCCACAGGTTGAATTCGATCGCCGAATAGATCGAAAGTGAGGCAGCTGCAGCCCGGTGATTGGTCACCGTCATCTGCCAGATTTCCAGGTTCTCCCCCAGAGGAACAAAATAGCGGGTCTCGGCCTCTATCCCGTCCAGCTTGGACTGGATGATGGTATAGCCCATCCCGTGCCGGCATTCGTACTCATCCAGTTGGTTGCCGGGTCGGCTGCCAGCTGGGAGACCAGTAATCTTCGCCACCCTCATCACGGATATAGATATAGCGGCCATTCTGGTCCAGCGGGTACATTGTTGTAGCGGAAGCGGGTCAGACGGCGCAGGCGGGCGTCCTTGTAAAAGGAATACCCGCCCGCTGTATTCGAGATCAGCCCAAAGTAGACTTCTGAGCCGAGATAATTGATCCACGGCAGGGGTGTATCCGGGCGTTCGATCACATATTCCCGGTTTTTGTCATCAAAGTGTCCGTATTTCATCCGGCCATTTACCTTTCCTTGATTTGCTACTCAATCTAAGACCTGGCTATTCAGTCTGCAGGCACCACGATAGAAAACACTCACCGGTGCATAGTATGAAGGGGTCTGGCTGGGTTGTAAGCTGCAGACTGAGTTTATTCTTTTATCGCACCCATCGCAATACCACTGACGATGTACCGGGAGAAAATCGCATAAGCCACAATGATCGGCACAATCGTCAGCGCAAGCCCCAGGTAGATGGCGCCATACTCCGTACGGTAAACATCACCCTGTAAGGTAGACACCAGCATCGGCAGAGTATATTTACTTCGCGAAGAGATCAGGATGAACGGCGTGAAGAAGTTGTTCCATGAGGCCACAAACGCGAAGATCGCCATCGTGGCTGCACCCGGGACTGCCATTGGCAGCATGATCAGGTGGAAAATGCCCAAGCTCGGAAGCGCCATCGATTCTGGCCGCATCGATCAGATCTCTCAACACCATCGATTCCAGGTACTGCTTGCCAAAGAAAACCGCACCCGCGCTGGCAATTGAGGGCAAGATCAGCGAGAGATAATTATCCGTCAATCCCAGTTTGGACATGTATTGGTAGAAGCCAATGATCGAGAGCTGCATCGGGATCATCACCAGCACGATGATGAAATTATTGAACAGCTCCTTGCCTTTGAATTCGTACACCACCATACCGTAGGCGGTCAGCAGACCAAAGTAAGTCGAGATCACTGTCACAGAGAGTGCAATGAAAGCGCTGTTTCCAAACCCGCGCCAGATCTTCAAACCTTTGGACATCAGGATGTTGTAGTTATCCATCAGGTGTGTGCTGGGCAAGGCTGCGATCCCCTGCTGGATCTCAGGAGTGGAGCGGGTGGCATTCACGATCAGCAGCCAGATCGGCACAATCGTCACGATCAGCAGCAGGATCAGGAAAATATAGATCCCAATCCGCATGATATTGGTAGAAAGCGTATAGTTCTGCTTCATGATGCCACCTCTTTTCACTGTTCTAGAATTTCTTTGCGGCGTTTCTTTTCTGCCCGTCGTTCAGCGGCGAGATCCTTATCCCGCAGGAAGTAGAAAATGCCCAGTGCAACGACCGTCGTCATAATGAACACCAGCAAGCCCACCGCCGAAGCAGCCCCGATATGGCCCTTGCTGCTGGTGAATTTCGCGTACATCAAAATCGCATTGGTCATGATCGAATACTGCGGCGCTCCTCTGCCGTCTGTCAGCAGGATAAGGCACATCAAACATTTGCATGCCGCCAACCAGTGAAGTCACAAAGATATAAAGCAAAATCGGTTTCAATAATGGCAGGGTGATGCGTCTGAACATCTGCCCGCCGCTGGCCCCATCCACCATGGCCGCCTCGTAAAGGGATGTCGGAATGGAGGTCATCCCGGCCATCAGGATGATGATCGTCTGGCCAAACCACATCCACCATTGGATGAAGACCACGATCCCGCGTGTCACAGCCCACATCCAACAGGAAATGCACCGCTTCCGGAACAAACCCTGCTCGAACAAGAACTGGTTGGCAGGACCATAATAAGCGAACAGGCTGATGAATAGCCCCGCTACAGCCGCCGGCATCAGCAGGTTGGGAAGGAAGAACAATGCCCGCCAGACGCCCACACCTTTGATCCGCAAGCGCGGGCTGGTGAACCACACCGAAAGCAGCAAGGCAATCCCGATCTGGGGCACAAAGTTCCACGCCCAAATGATCCAGGTGTTCCCAATCGCCTTCCAGAAAAATTCATCTGTGAGCAGCCTGGTAATATTTTCAAACCCGATGAACTCCCCACTCCGGTTCATCAGGGTTGTGTTGGTGAAGCTCAAAGCAATCGTGTTATAAACCGGATACAACCCAAAAAGTAAAAAGCCAATGATGAAGGGTGCAATGAAGAAATAGCCATAGTATTTTTTGCGATTTGAAATATTCATAATACTCTCCCTGGAGAGGTGTGGGTCAGGGGAGACCCCTGACCCACAATTTCAAACTTGTTAGTTAGATATTAGCTGCCCGGTGCTGCGGGGATCGTCAGATCCGGGAATTCGTTGCGGACAGCATCCAGCCACTGGCTCGTACATGGTGGCCTTGTCAACCTCACCCAGGAGGTACTGGTCAAGGGCACTCTGCAGAGCACGCTGGATGGCATCGTCGGAGCCGGTCAGCAATGCGCCGTTCACATTCGGGGCTGCTTTGCCGAAGGCTTCGTAGTTGTTCTGGCCGCCCAGCCAGTCGTACAGCTCAGAGCCGTCGAAGGTGGCGGTGATCTTCTCAACCACAACCTGGCTGGAGACGAAGTCGCCAGGGCCCTGGGAGCGGTCTTCGGGGGTGTTGGGGTCAATCGCGGTCAGGTACTCATTGGTGTACACGCCGGTTGCCCAGTTGATCAGGCTTTCCTCATTGAGGGTCATGAACTTCACAAATTCCTTGGCCATCTCAGGATTCTTGGCATCCTTCATCACACCAGCCCAGGTGCCGCCCCACTGGTAAGCCAGCGGGCCATTGATCATTGCCCAGTCACCACCGGTGTCGCCGGAGTTCGGGAGCAGAACGTAGGGGAGACCCCATGTCGGCAGGAAGTAGCTGAAGATCTTCTTGGGGGTGCCTTCGGCATCCACCAGGGTGTCGCTCATCCCAGCGAACCAACCCTCGGACCACTGTCCGGCCTGGGATTCGTAGCCCTCATCGCGGAACAGTTTGGCGAAGTCCACATATTCATCAACCTTCGGGTCAATTACCAGTGCGTCATCAACGATCCACGGCTGGGCACGGTTGGACATGAAGGGGGTGAACATTGCGCCAGCGGTGCCGACCATGTAGTAGTCGCCAGTGCCGCATTCTTTGATCGTCTGGGCAGCAGCAACGAACTTGTCCAGGTCTGCAACCAGGGCCTGCACTTCGGCGGGATCATCAGTGCCGAAGCATTCCGTGGCGATGCTGCGGCGGTAGAAGAACGCGCCAGGGGTGGCCTGCCAGGAGAAACCCTTGGTGATACCATCGTGGGTAGCGACCTCGATCACTGCCGGGAAGACCTTCATTTCTTCGGCCAGGGGCAGAAGTTCGTTCAGGTCCATCAGGAAGTCAGCTTCAACCCATTCCTTCACGAAGGCCGCCTCAAGGGCAACCACGTCCGGGGCATCTTCGGTGCCAACGGCGGCTTTGATCTTGGTCTGGAATTCGCCGTCGGTCATCGGGATCATGGTGAACTGTACGTCCACATCCGGGTGTTCGCCTTCAAAGGCAATCACCCATGGTCTCGAGTTCGTTGGTGAAGGACCAAACCTTGAGGATTTGCTTGCCATCTTCGGTCATCGGAACATCCGACTTCCCGCCGCAGGCAGTCAGAGCCACACTCAGAACGAGGATCAGGCTCAAAATGATGATAAGTTGCTTACGCATGTGTTTCTTCTCCTAAATCTAGATTTTTTTATAAACTTCTACAGTCGAGTGTGAGTTTTCACACTGCTTCCGCAAGTCTCAGAACACGTCTGTCCAGATGCTAGACTGAGACCTGCTTTTTATTTTCATCTCGATACTACCACCTCCTTTTATATTATATATTCCTATCGCATAATATAATTACTGTGAAACTACGTCAATGCTTTGCAGGAACTTCGCACAATCAACTTTGTCGGAATTTTTTTAATTTTATTGACCAGAGGGCGGTTGGCGACCAGATCAAACAGCATCTGCATCGCCTCGTATCCCATCTCAGAAAGTTCTGGTCCATCGTTGTCAGGCCAAGATATTCCGCCTCGGTGATATTATCAAACCCAACCACCGAAAGATCATCCGGGATCTTCAACCCCAATTCTTCGGCTGCCTGGTAAACACCGATCGCAGTCTGGTCATTGGAAGCAAAAATCGCCGTAGGGGGATTTTCAAGCGACATCAATTTCAAGGCACCCTTTTTACCGGTCGGTGTGGAGAAATCCCCTTCCACGATCAGTTCTTCGTCAATCGGGATCCCGGCCTTACTCAATGCATCCCGGTAGCCCTCCAACCGGCGGACACCGCTGCCGATCTCAGGCCGTCCGCAGATGAACCCAATTCTTTTATGCCCCAAAAGAATAAGGTGCTCCATAGCATCTAGAGCACCTTGATAATTTGTTCCTTGAACTGACGGATAGTTGGGATTGATGTGATGCGGGTCAACCGCAATGATCGGGGCATCAGTGTTAAACTCTGCGGCTGCCGAAGCCACGATAATGACCCCATCCGTGAGCGAATTGTTTAGCAGTGAAACGTAATACTGCTCACGGGAAACCGTCCCCTCCTTATAGATCTCCCCGGTGGTGTACACCAGCAGATCCGCGGTCGATTCGGCGATCGCCCGATTGACCCCTTTCATGATCTCGATCGAATACGGGAAACCGATATCCGGGACAACCATGCCGATCAAGCCTTTCTTACGGCTGCGCATACTGCGGGCGGCAAGATTGGAGGTGTACCCCAATATCATTGATGATTTTTTGAACACGCTGGTAAGTATCCTGAGCGACATCATCTTTGTCGTTCAACACTCGTGATACAGTAGTAACTGAAACCCCCGCTGCTTTGGCGACATCTTGAATTGTGATCGTTTTCTGGTTTTTACCCATTGTTTGCCGATCCAAGAGTCTTTATTGGAACCGTTTCCGGTATCGTTTCCGGTATCGTTTCCGGAAACGTTTTCAGTTTAACACGTTTAACAAGATTGTCAAGCGCGGAATGTGAAATTGCCCGTACCCGAAAACAAAAGCCCGCCTTTATGGACCGCTCAGTCGATTTGCGTGGAACTTATCCAATTTTGCAGATCAGGGTTCTTTCCCAATATTCAGATTAAAAGTCATTCCGAAGTCAGCGTCTTCTTGTCAAACAGATCGGTATGCAGGCCACATTCCGTCTTCCCCTTACCAGCCCATCCCCCAGCCCGGTCACCTTCTCCAGGCATCACCGCACAGCGTACATGGTTTACACCCCACACTGGGATACTGCTCCACCGGCAGCGGATGCTTGGGCAGATCATACTGCTGGCTGTAAGCCTCAATATCCGTCTTTGGTCCAGTTCAGCAGTGGGGCGATCCGCAGCAAACCATCCCGCTTATATTCCAGGATTCTGGCGCTGGCGCGCTCTTCGGTCTGGTCTCGCCGGATGCCAGTGATCCACGCATTCAGGCCAGCAGTGGCAATCTGCATCGGCTGCACCTTGCGGATATAGCAGCACAGGGTTGGATTGGTCTCCGGCAGATCCTGCCCAAAGCGCCGCAGGAAGGTATTCCAGCTGTCATCCCGCCGCAGATCAACGATATTCAACCCCCAGGGCTGCTCCAGTTCTCCCGGAACATCAGCCTATCCCAGAAATGGTAACCGGTCTCAAGGAAAAATATCCGCATTTCCGGGTGGATCTGATTCACCATGTGCAGCAAAGGCATACTGTGGGTCTGGAATGAAGAACTCAGCGCCATATTAGAGCAAAATGTATCCACCGCCCACTGGATGATCTCCTGCGGGGTGGCAGACTCAAATTCTTCTGAGAGGAGTGCTACCTCTTCGGGCGTGAGTTCTGTTTCATCATGACGTTTGTTTCATCTCATAATCATCCGGTCGATTATACTCTGCTTTTTATACCAATAGCTTGCTATTTTGTAAACAAATAATACTGCCTGTAATTCAGGCCTATGTTTGATCAACCCGCCGTGATAATCAAGTTCGTATACCCGCTTCCCCCTTGCTGATCCATTCCATCCCAGTGAATGACCGGAAATCCCCCTGATTGGTGTCTTCATACCTACCCTCACCAGGCTGATAGCTGAATCCACCCAGGAAGCGGCCCTCAGGTACATCACCGAGAGGCTCTCCTTGATGATCTGGCCTGCTTCTACCCCGTTGATCAGTTCCGGGAACATGATCCGGCCGTAATAATTCATCGCCCAAACTGGCTCACCGCGATAATATACCACCTCTTCACCAATGAAATCCGTCCCCCCAAAATAGCTATCCAAGTACGAAAATTCTCCTTCACTGAACCGCAGATCATGCGAACCCTGCCTGGTAGATGAAGATTTCACACCGCTACCCACATATGTGGCTGCCTTGGCCTTCACAATGAAAGCCTCCAGATTTATCATCACAGCCTTGTCATCGAAATCTCCTTTCCGTAACCTTATTACATCTGCAATTATATCCGCTGCAGATCAAACAGTGCGAGATATGCTAAAATTACGTCCCAACTCGCCCCTGAGAGGAAACATATGAACCTTCCTAAAAATCCAACCTACCCCTTCCACCTGTTAGATCAGGGGATGGCCCAGATCGCCATCCTCGTTACCCGACCTGGACCAGACTGTGCAGAATTATCACCAGTTCTTCGGGATCGGACCCTGGCATCTTCTACACCTACAAACGCCCCTTGCTCAAGATGAGCCGCTACTACGGCAAAGAGGTAGATAATGCCATCCGGATCGCACTCTCCTACCTCGGCCCCACCCGGATCGAACTGATCGAGATGAAAAGCGGCGAATCGATCCATGCCGATTTCATCAAAGAGCACGGCTACGGCATCCACCATTTTGGCATCCTGGTGGAAGATATGGCCGCCGCCCAAACTGAGGCCCGCGCCGCCGGATTCGAGATCATCCAGGAAGGCAGCGGCTTTGGACCCGATGGTGATGGGCACTATGCCTATCTGGACACTGAGGAACGTCTTGGCGCCATCTATGAACTGATCGAACGCCCCAAACGCCGTCACCCCCCGGAAAAGGTCTACCCGCCGGAATGAGAACTTCTTCGCATCGCTATTTACTGATCTCTCTGATCCTCTGGGGCTGTCTGGCTGCCAATCCCCTACCGAAACTACCCCTCCCGCCAGCCCTGCCTCCCCAGCACCCACCGCCACACCCTTCCCCACCCCGGCTCGCCTCCATCTGGAGATGATCTGGCTGAAAGGCTGGCTCTCTTGAGTGCAAACCCAGCCCCAAGCCGGTAAGTCGCCAACAACCGGGTAGAAGCCCTTATCCAGATCCATGATTTTGCTGAAGCCTACCTCCCCGCCCTGGAAGACAACAGCATCTCCCTGGAAGAGCTTGCCGCCGTGATCCAGCTTGCCGCCAATGCCCGTGCCAGCCTGTACAGCACCGGGCAGCCAGATATGATCCAGGTCGCCAACACCTCCGGCTGGCTTCTCGATCTGGCCGTCTACGGGGATTGGGACAGCTAAAAGCGGCATAAACAGATTCCGGCGGTCCCTGCCGCGCAAACCCAGCCTTGATTGATTTAAGGGGAAAAATCAACCATTATGGTTTTTCCCTCTCCACCTGCAATCCCCCGCCAACATTGTCATCAGCAGCCTTAATTTTCTTCGCCAATTTCGCTTATAATCTTTGTACTTTCAACATTCAAAAAGAGGACCACATGGATCAGAAAATATGTATGATCACCGGCGCAAATTCCGGGATCGGCAAAGCAGCCGCAATCCAGATTGCCCGGCAGGGATACCACGTGATCATCGCCTGCCGCAGCCAGGAGAAGGGTGAAGCCGCATTACATGATATCAAAGAGAAATCGGGCAGCAGCAGTATTGATCTAATCGGCGTGGATATGTCTTTGCAGTCCTCGATCAAGTCGCTGGCAGCCGCTTTCCTGGCAAAACACGACCGGCTTGATGTCCTCATTCAGAATGCGGCCTTATTCGACATCACCCAAAAAAAACCGGTGCTCACCGATGAAGGCATCGAAACCGTTTGGGCAACCAACCATATCGGCCCGGTTTTGCTGACTGAGCTGCTCTGGGTGCGCTTAAAAACAGCCCCCAGGGGCGGGTGATCACAATCGCCTCTCAAGGACTGGTTGCAAAACCCTTCCTCAAGGTGGACCTGGAAGATCCCGAATTCAAATCAAGGCGCTTCAGCGTCGAGAATGCCTATTACCAATCCAAATTAGCCCAGATCATGTACACTTACTGGCTGGCAGACAAAGGAAGACCCGATCGGATCACCGCCAACTGCATCCGTGTGCCTGCTGTCAAAGTCGATGTGGACAAATTCTCAGGGATGTCCCCACTGTTGAAGAAAATGTATGCCTTCAAAACAAAATTTTCGCTCGAGCCAGAAGAAATGGCCGTCACCTATACCACACTGGCAACCCTTGAAAAGTTAAAAAATATCACCGGCCAATATTTTGATCAGAAAATGGAACTCGTCCAGCCCAGAAAATACGCCAAAAATCCCCAAAACATTGAAGCCCTTATGGAGCTAACCCTCGAATATCTGAAAAAATAACCCGGAAACCCACCCTCCGGCTGAACCCAGGGAAAATGGTTCAGGCTAAGTTATATGGATTTACACAAAGCTTTCTCTTTACAAAAAAGCGAGGCATCATAGATGCCTCGCTTTTTTATCGCCTATATTCAAATACCGCCTGGGGAATTCTCCCTATGACTCAACCCTCAACAAGGTCTCACCGCCCTAAAATCTCCAGCATAGTATCGGTGCGATCAGTCATGATCCCATCCACCCCCATATCGATGAAGCGCTGGATCTCCTCCGCCTCGTTGATCGTCCAGATATGCACTTCAGGTTGCGGTTATGGGCGAACCACAGGAACAGCGGGGTGACCACCGGGATCCCACTATCCTTCCTCTGGGACATGCAAGGCTTCATACGCAGGGGTGATCGTGCCGCCTAGCAACAAAAAACCGCGCACCACCAGTGCTTTAACCTCGGCGCGGGTGGCTGAAGTGGCTACCTCCGGGCAGATACCTGCGGAATTCCTGCATGGCTGTTTCGCGGGATGAGGCAACCATCACCTTTTCCTCCATCCCATATTCTCGGATCAGTTCGCACAGCGGGGCGGCCATCGAGGGGCTATCCTGTTTGATCTCTATGATCATGGCATACTCAGGGAAGCTCTCAAAGACCTCTTCCATGGTGGGGATAATGATGCCCTGACCCCGGAAAGGGTAGTTCTTGTTCATCTTTGGTCCAATACCAGCCAGCATCCAGCGCCTGGACTTCCGCCAAAGTCATCTCCCGCACATCCCCGCTGCCATCTGTAGTGCGGTCAACCGTGTCGTCATGGATCAGGATGATCTCACCATCAGCAGTCATATGCAGGTCCATCTCCAGCACATCGACCTCCATGGCTGCATACTCCTTGAGAGCGATAAAGGGTATTGTGCGGATAAAGCTCAGAACCGGCATGGGCGATCACCAGCGGGTATTGGTCAGCGCTGAACTGGTCAAAAAAAGGGTGATCTGGGGCTGGTCTGGCAGCCAGATGTGCGATCAGGATACCAACAGCCAGTAAGGCGAGGATAATCATAATAGAATGCGTTTTACCATTTTCTCTCCAGTAATTTAAAGCTTTCATATTCAGTATCGTGATTTGATTTCTATTAAAGTAGGCGAAAATCACCACTCGCAGTAGATCATTCTCAAGCAGCCATCGATTACGGGAATTCAAGGCCACAAAGTCACATCGAGCTCCCAGGTGCGTCCTTCTCACCCATTGGATGCCGCAAACCAGCATGTCATTTGAGGCGCTTCACTCACATTCCCGCTGACTTCGAAATATTCCATGCCACATCCACTCCACCTACGAGGTAGTCTGATATCGTGCTCCACGAATGATAATCCAGATATATCCTTCAATTATGATCTCTTGTCAACTCTAAGCGGCTTATATCCCTCAGGTGAAAGTTCATTCACCTCACTATGCCCCTGCTAGCCGAGATACTGACGCCAAGTGCACGAACCACATTCCCCATCGATATACTGCTGCGATCAGCTCCGATAGGCTCTCGTTCACCATATTTCAGTCCCTTTGTTGATCCCCGCGTATTCCCCCACAGTGACTGGCATAAAATATCCGACCCCTCCCGGAATTCACCGAATCCCAGGGATGCTCCGCTATCCGAAAGATCCGTCAGAACCTTTTCTGATATGACTGTATTCCATGTACGCAATCTTTGTCCGCCAAAGAACACGATGTTGCCACATCTAGATGCATTGATCACCGTTTTGCTTCTCAGAGTATGAATCATCTTTACATCATACAATTAGGTGATCCCGTCAGATCAGAAATGTATAGCTCTCCAGTCCGGGTATGTCTGTTCACCAGGAGTAGTATGTTCACCCTGTCAGTATGAATCGTGGGATATCCACATGAATCTCGGCTTCCGAGATGAATCAAGCTGTTGCCGCAATCCTCATTACGGATGGACATAATCTACAGATATGTTAACGTCGGGGTTGGAGCCCTATAGTTCTTTCATGCGTAGTCTCCAGTCTTCCATAGGAAGGTATTCCTGCTATGTTATACCATCCTTCTCGTACATCGAATTCTTCGCTACCGGACCATTGTCATCTTTTCATCTGTTCCCATCGGCCCAGCTAGATTTGCACATCTCACATACTAATCGCCAGGTTTAGGTGATGCCTATATACCAAAGACCTAACAGTTTTCTTGAGTAGCCTACATCCCAGCAAGTCTTGGTGCAGCGTAGGCCGAATTCTCCGGGTCTGTGGATGTCAGTATCAGACATGTGACCTTGTTCATAACAATCTATGGATTTGTTCCTGCGTTAGGCTAGCTGACATACCCCCAACACCTTCCCCTGAGGTGAATGTCAGCGTCTGCCCGCTTTCCAAGCATTAGCGCAGACTGGATTCCTTCAGCTATCCGGAAGATCGTCGAATGGATTAGGCCCCAAAAGTTCATCCATAATGTCAGCGACAAACCATCCTTTCCATAAAGATCATCAATAAATCTAACTCTGTCTAGCTTCGGATACCTCATGCATCTTCTGTACAAGTGTATATTCAAGCGAGAGCATAGGCGGCGGATCAACACCTGCCCTTCAATACGTCCGGGTTGGAAATTGCTTCCAGAATGAATCGTATTAGGAAAAAAATGAAACCACTCTAACCTGGACTTTCTCCTCTCTATTATTATACCGATCTGCAGATTGCTTCTATAGCAGAATGAAAAAGGAATGAGGTCATAAATCTCCCAAATCCGTATCTGTTGGGGTATAGCATACCATCAACCGCACCTATGGGGGTCAATACCCCTGTATATATCCCGGCCAACCATCTTGACCCCCCATATATTCTGGTTTATTATTCTAGCTTGGCGTCAAAATCCTGACCCACACAAAGGAGAAACAGATATGTCCATTATCGAAATTCAAAATCTATCAAAGTACTACGGAAAAGCCCGCGGCATCGTGGATGTATCCCTCAATGTGGAGGAAGGCGAGATCTTCGGCTTCATCGGCCCCAACGGCGCCGGCAAATCCACCACCATCCGCCTGCTGCTCTCACTGATCTACCCCACCAGCGGCAGCGCCAAGATCTTTGGCAAGGATGTGATCAAATTCGGCCCTGAGATCCGCCAGGAGATCGGCTACCTACCCTCCGAGGTCTTCTACTACGACAAAATGAAGGTACATCGACCTGCTGAATTACTCTGCCAGCTTCTACAAGAAAGACTGCTCCCAGCGCATCAATGATCTGGCCGAGATCATGGAACTCGACCTCAAGCGCAGGATCGACGACCTCTCGTACGGCAACAAGAAGAAGGTCGGCATCGTCCAGGGGCTGCTCCACTCCCCCAAACTGATCATCCTCGACGAGCCGACTGCCGGCCTTGATCCGCTGATGCAGCAGCGCTTCTTCGACCTGATCCACGAGGAAAACCAGAAGGGCGCCACTGTGTTCTTCTCCTCCCACATCCTCGGTGAAGTGCAGCGTCTGTGCAACCGGGTGGCGATCATCCGTGAGGGCGAGATCGTCACCACCGAAGATATCAAGACCCTGCGCAAGAACAACTACAAGAAGATCAAGATCACTGCGGCGAGGCTGGATACGGCTAATTTCCAGCTGGATGGCGTCACCAACTTCAATCAGACAGACGGCGAGACCTCTTTCTTCTTCCGCGGCGATATCAACAAGGTCACCAGCCTGATCAGTGCCCAGCCGGTCTCAGATGTGCTCATCGAGGAACCCACCCTCGAAGAGATCTTCATGCACTACTACGCATAGGCGGAGACGATGAATATCTACCTTCAAGAACTCAAAATGAAGATCGGGTCGATCATCACCTGGTCAATTTCGATCGCCGGATTGATCCTCCTGTTCTTCTCGATCTTCTCAACCATGGCGGATGAGATGGAACTCCTCAACGAGGTCATGTCAAACTATCCACCCGAGCTGCTGGCCGCCTTTGGCTGGGATCAGATGGACCTCGGCATCGGTACTCGGTATCTTTGCCTTCACCTTCTCCTTCATCCAGATCATGATCTCCCTGCAAGCCGCCAATTACGGCTACTCGCTGGTTTCCGTAGAAGAACGTGAGCTGACCGCCGACTTCCTGCTGGCAAAACCCATTTCCCGGGTAAAGATCCTCACCTATCAAACTCCTGGCCGCGCTGACCGCCCTCCTGATCACCAATCTGGTCCTCTGGATCGCCAGTTTTACAGCCGCCAATGCCTATTCTAACGGCCGCACATATGACAGCGGCATCCTCGCCAAGATGCTGCGTCACCGCCTTCTTCCTGCAGTTGTTCTTCCTGACAGTCGGGCTGGCGATTTCGCTTGATGGTGAAGAAAATCCCCTCAGTCACTGCGATCTCATTGGGAACGGTCTTCGGGATGTATATCCTGGCTGCCTTCGGCGGCTCCATGGGTGAAAGTGACAAGTTCGACTATCTGACCCCATTCAAACACTTTGAAGCCACCAGGATCCTCAATACCGGCGAATTCGACATCCCCAAAATGATTATCAGTCTGGTGTCATCATCCTCTCCACCATCGCCAGCTATGCTGCTCTACCAGCGCCGCAATATCCCCACGGTATAAGGAGCAGCACTATGAATATCTTTCTCAGAGAACTCAAAGCAAACGCCAGATCCCTGTTCTTCTGGTGCCTGTTTATCGTCTTCTTCATCTACATGGGGATTTCAAAATTTCAGCCTTTACCTCTTCAGGTTCCGATATCATGGCCATGATGGACGAAATTCCCCCTGCGGTCATGGAAGCATTGCAGTTGAATGCTTTCAATCTGACCACGATCACCGGATACTACGGGGTGATGCAGTCCTATTTCCTGCTGATGGCAGCGATCTTCGCGGTCCTGCTCGGCAACGGGATCATCGCCAAGGAAGAACGCGAGAAGACAGTCGAATTCTCGCTAACCCTGCCGATCCCGCGCCACAGGCTGGTCACCGGGAAAGTCCTGGCCGCGGTGGTCAACTGCGTTGTCTTCACGCTGGTCATGTGGGGAGGTTCGATCTTTGCCGCCCAGCCTTTTGACCCGGACGGGGAATTCTTTGATTTCCTGATCCTGCTGATGATCAGCGCTTTCTTCATTGAAATGATCTTCCTGGCAGTCGGCGTGCTCCTCGGCGCGGCGATGAAGGAATATAAGCGTTCGGGCTCGGTAGCCGTTTTTATCATCTTCGGCACCTTCATCTTCTCGATCATCCAGGCCCTGAGCAAGAATCTGGAATTCCTGAAATACTTCTCCCCCTTCGTGTATTTCGACCCGCTCCCGCTGCTGCACGAGTCCAAATTCGATCCGGGCTATCTGGCACTTTCAGCCGGTATCGTTGCGGTCAGCCTGGCGCTGGCATACATCTCCTACGGGCGGCGGGACCTGTACATCTAGCCGACTCATCAAAACGCAAAACGGGAGAAGCTTTCTCAGCCTCTCCCGTTTTTATTTAATCCGTTACTGGCGGCTACTGCTCGAACTCGTAAACCCGGACAGTACCGGCAGGTCCTTCGACCTCTCCCAGTTCAGTCAGATGGAGCACAACCCCCATGATCTCTGCCTGCCCCTCCACGCTGAGATCCACCTCCTCGGAGAAGGACCGAGTCCTGCAGCAGGATCAGCATCCCTTCCGGATGATTGGTCAACACCCGTTCAAGCGCTTCCACGTGCAGTTCTTCATACTTCACCCCCGGAGCGACAAAAATATCGTCCGGGTGCAGACCGGTGGACACAGCCACATAATACGTCTCCCGGTAGCTGTAGAAATCCGAGATCAAACCGTACTCCTCGTCCCCCTGATACAATTCCATCGCATCCAGGACGCCGGCAGCCATTTCCCGCGAGCCTTCCCGCAGTTGGGGGATGGGGTTGATCGCCGCCGTGTAGAAATTACGCGCCGGCGAGATCAGATTCCCCATGTACCCCAGCGGGATCATCAACACCAGCGCCACACCGAACACAATCTGCTTCTTGCGCTCCTCCAGCTTCCACTCCCGGTACAGCCATACCAGGTAAGGCAGCAGGATCATCGAGAACGAGATCGTATAGCGCGCCTGGATATCCAGGCTGCCCCGGATTGCAAACACGATCATCGCCGCCAGCAAGCCAAAAAGCGGCAGCAGCCAACGGGCGCTAACCTGCTTTTTAAACAGCGCTTTGAACGCTCCCCAGATAGCCAGTAAGGCAGTCACCGGCGTCAGCCCCAGAAAGACCACTGCCGGGAAGTACACCGTGCGTTCGATGTAGTCAAACCAGGTCAGACCCTCATTATTACCGGCAATGTTCAGCTCCCAATTGGTGGACCAGTGCATACTGTAAAGCGCATCCCCATAGTGGATCTGGTTCCCAACCAGCCAGGCGAGCGGGAAGATCGCCGCACTGACTCCGAAGACGACCATCTTCTTGAAATCCCGGATCAGTAAAATGCCCAGCAGGGGGATGATTACCCACCCCTCGAAGCGGATCATCCCGGCCAGCGTCAGCGACAGACCGGCCAGCACCTCGAATTTATAACTGCCCGGACTGCGCATCCCCCGCGCCAGGAAATACATGCTCAACGCCAGAAAGAACACAAACAGGCGTTTCCGGCATGGCCGTCAGGCTGTTGCGGATCGCCACCGGATAAAGAGCAAATCCCAGCCCGGCGATCAGGCTGCCGGTCACATCCTCAAATTCCACCCGGGAGAAGAGATACACCAGCACTGCGGTAGCTGCCGAGAAGAGCACATGCAGCACGATTGGCGCCCACAGCGGGCTTTTACCGATCACAAGCGAGCTTGCCAGCAGGTAAAGATGCAGCGGCCCCTGCCGTCCATACCAGATCAGCCATGGGGCATCCAACCACTCCAGGGCATGCCAGATTCGGGTGACTGCATCTGCCTCGATCTGTTGCGAGAACGGCAGCATTGCCAATCGGACGACCAGCGCCGTGATGACGATAATCCACAGATTTCTACGGTCTTTGGAGGTCATTTCCATCTCAATTTCTCCTGCTTTTCGCGAAGGGTCTGGTATGATTGTACTCTGAAAACTCAACCAACCCGGATCCATTCTGAGGAGTACACCCATGAACATCTATGCTTCGATCATCATCACCTCCGCCCTGATCTTCTACTCAATTGGTGTTTGGAGTGAACGTATACAAGGCCGGCTGAAACCCTGGCACCTGGCTTTCTTCATCCTCGGGCTGATCTGCGATACCTGGGGCACCGGCATGATGTTGGACTTTGCTGGCGGCCTGACCTTTGACGTCCACGGGGTCACCGGAGTGATCGCCATCGTGCTGATGGCCGTCCACGCGGTTTGGGCATTGATCGTGCTCCTGCGCAAGGATGAGAAAGCCATCCAGAACTTCCATAAATTCAGCGTGGCGGTGTGGGTCATCTGGCTGATCCCGTATCTCAGCCCGATGTTCTTCGCCCTGGGATAAATGGCCGATCTGCGCACTAACCTCATAAAAAAAGCCATCGCCCCCTTCTTTGCCAACTGGCACCGCGGCACAGTCGTGGAGCAGCGATCCAATCAGGAAAAGCTGGCCCGATTCAACTATTTCCCCAAAGGGATCTCCTGCCAGCCTGCCCAGATTGGTGCTTTGGAAGCTGAATGGGTCAGACCCGCCTCCCCGGACGGCACGGTCCTCTACCTGCACGGTGGCGCTTATTGCCTCGGCTCGATCAAGACCCACCGCATGCTGGCCGCCGCGCTGGCAGACGGCGCCAACATGCAGGTACTGATGATCGAGTACCGCCTCGCCCCCGAATTCCCCTTCCCTGCCGCCCTCGACGATGCCGTCGCTGCCTATCTCTGGCTGATGGAAAATGGGAGTTCTCCCACCAGGATACTAATCGCCGGCGACTCTGCCGGCGGCGGACTGGCCCTGGCCACCCTGCTCAAATTACGGGACGAAGGACAACCCCTCCCTGCCGGAGGGATACTGCTCTCCCCCTGGACGGATCTGACCATGAGCGGAGACTCTGCCGCCACCAAAGCCA
Organism: uncultured Chloroflexia bacterium; assembly: GCA_963722735.1. Lineage (GTDB taxonomy): Bacteria > Chloroflexota > Anaerolineae > Anaerolineales > UBA11579 > UBA11579. The sequence continues at coordinate 132,187 of CAVROH010000014.1, read as the reverse complement.
GCCTCGATTTCATCCTAAACGCCGATCACCTCTCGCGCATGGCGCAGCTCTACGCCGGAGAGGCCAGCCTGCAAAATCCCCTGATCTCCCCCCTCTTCTCCGATCTGACCGGATTGCCGCCCCTGCTGATCCAGGTCGGTACCGACGAGATCCTCCTCGACGATTCTCTCCGCGGATTGCCAAATCTGCCGAAGAGGCTGGCATCCCGGTGAAGTTAGAGGTCTTCGACGGGATGTTCCATGTCTTCCAGATGTTCCCCTTCTTCAAAGAACCCCGGATGGCATTCAAATCGATTGCGAAATTTGCTCAAAAATTGATCTCGGCTGATTGATCGTTCACAGCAAACCTGCCCCTATCCATTGGTTTCGCCAATTACCTTCAAGCGCCAATCCGCCTGGAAATGGAAAAGAGCGATCAGATAGCTGCTGCTCAGATTGGCCTCACATGAGGGGTTCCAGGGGATGTACATGCCCGCAAGCAAAAGCGCAGCTTTTATCAGGGTGACAGGGGGTTGCGGTGCCCTCAGGATGGAATTTGCCAATTCCGATATTCTATCCACCCATCCATATTAAAAATTGCCATCACTCAATTTCCGAACCACCTTCTCCAGCGCCAAAGCCACCTCCACCACCTTGGCATAATCCACCAGATCAAGATCATCCTTGGGCGTGTGTGTCACCTCCGTGGAGAGGCGCATGAAGTGCTCTGAGGTAATCGCTACCGCCGGACAGCCGTTCTGAATGAAGACCGAATGGTCACTCTGATACCACTGCTCTCCCTCATCCAGACTAGCGAATTCCCCCATCACCTCCCGCACCAAATCAGAGACTGGTTCTGAGGTGCCGTACAGCGAGAAAGCCGAGTTCCCCTCCACGTACCCGGCCACATCGGTATTGACCGCAAGCACAATCTGGTCAAACTCTGCCAGATGGCTCTTCAGATATTCCTTGTGTCCCTGGGCGCTGTAATGGTCCTCTCCATTGAATGCCAAGATCTCCACCCCCAGCGAACCTTTATCATCAGCCAGTAGTTCTGCCAGCAGGGCCAGCATCACCACCCCGGTACCATTGTCTAACGCTCCGGGGGTATTGTCTTTGGCGTCGATATGAGCGCACAACACCACCCGCCTATCGCTGCTTCCAGGTTTTAGGGCGATCACATTGCACCCTTTGGCCGGGATGCGGCGTGACTCGATCGTTAGCGAGACTTGTTGTCCCGCAAACCCCGCCAGCCTTTCACCGTCCACATCCTTCATATAAACTGAGGGAATGTCAAAATCCCCATCCTCGATCAGGTTGAAGGGATACATCCCCCCGGCCAGTTCCGGGTTGCGCCCAGTGGCGGTGATGATCGCTAGCGGGGCTTTCTCTTCCAGCAGGCTGATGATCTGCTGGTGGTGTCTCGGGTTGTAGAATGGGAAGTTCTTGGGCATCAGCTGCTCTTCGGCGATCTCCCCGATCAACAGCAGTACTGAATCCTTCAGATCACTGGATGCCAGCCCATCCACAGTGCGCACCACTGCAAGCGGTGCTGTTACCTCACACCCCAGCGAATATGGACTGCTGAAGACTTCGAATACCTCGCCATTAAGCGCCAGCAGATGGGCACCGTCATCCTCCCAATCGATACAGTCAAACCAGGGAGTTTCCACCGCAAATCCGGCTGCCTCCATCCTCCCGGCGAACCACTCGGTCGCCATCCGGTTTCCCTCTGCACCCACCCGCCTGTTGGGGATTCGGTGGCACAGGTGCGTGAGATATTCTTCCGCTTTAGCTTGCAAGCTTATGTGATCCATGGGGCTTCCTCCAGATCTTGGTTTTCGGATTTCAATTTTATCCGCATTTCCTCTATAATGGGGATAATGAAGCCAGAATCCGAGATCCTCCCTGTCCACCGCAGCAAAGATCAGGCCCGGCGCAGCTACGACCGCCTCAGCCGCTGGTATGACCTGCTGGCCGGCAGTGCCGAGAAGAAATTCAAGCTCGCCGGGGTGGAGTTGCTTGCCCCTCAGCCCGGAGAACAGATCCTCGAGATTGGCTTCGGTACCGGACAGATGCTCCTCCCGCTGGCACAGCGCCGTGGGGACAACGGGTGCGGTTTCAGGGATCGATCTCTCCCCCGGGATGCTGTCTGTGGCAGAAAAGAAGCTCGACCGCGCCGGTCTGTCAGGCCGGGTATCGCTCACTTGCGGGGACGCTGCCCAACTCCCCTACCCGGACTCCAGCTTCGACGCTGTCTATACCTCATTCACCCTCGAACTATTCGACACTCCTGAGATCCCCCTCGTCCTGGTCGAATGCCGCCGGGTATTGAAACCTACCGGGCGCATCGGCATCGTGGCTATGACCAAACACCCCTCCCCAAATCTGATGACCCGACTGTACGAATGGTCCCACCACCATTTTGAAGCCTACGCCGATTGCCGCCCGATCTACCCAGCCCGATCCCTGGCAGAGGCTGGATTCCAGATCGCAGAAACCCGCCAGATGTCCATGTTCGGCCTACCAGTGGATGTGATAGTAGGCCTTAGGAGTTAAACATAGGGGCGGGTACTCGATTACCATGCAATCGGAACCCGCCCTTTAGATTAATTTTCGTTTTCCTGCTCTGTAAAATACACATCCTCCGGCAGGATCAAACCATCCTCCACACCTTGCCAGTAGGCATCGATCTCCGCCTGTGTTGGCGGTTCTGCCCATTCCGGCAGATCCGGTATCTCCACAGACTCCTGGATATTATTCAGATTCACGCTCCCGGCATACGGATCCCCACTGGTATCCAGTGCGGTGAAGATCAATCCCGCAGTCCCCAACAAGCCACACACCAGGATGATGCCCGCAGCAGCAAACACAATCCATCGGCGTTTCTTACCGCCGGGCTGTTCCTTGGCTTTCTTGCGGGCCAATAACACCACAACTACCAGGACCACCGCCCCCAGGCCGCCTGCCCCACAAAACAGGATCGACGGCACCAGCAGCATATCACCAAAAGTGGTCTGGTATCCAATCGACTGAATCGTCCAGCTCGATTCAGCCACATTGTACTGCATTGTCCATCACTTCAATGCGTACCTCATGGCCTCCGGGGGCCAGCCCTGAGACCGGCAGTTGCATCACCACATCGGAGAGGTTGGCATACTCAGTGACCTCTACGCCATCCACCCACACCTGCAGGCTATCCCACCAGATCCCGCTGCCGCCCAGGTCCAAGAACTCTGCCCGCAGCATGGCAAACCCTTCCACCTCCGTGGTCGGAGCCGTCAACAGGATCGTCGGCGCGGTCAGGTCCAGCGAACCGATTTCCCCAGCCAATATCTCATCGGGGTTGCCGTCCTGGTCATAGTCCACCGCCAGGTTCAGGTTCGATTGAGGTGAGACCTCGATGACCGCGTTGAAAAGGTTCAAGTTCTCAACATGATGCATCAGGATATCTGCCGAGTCTTGCGGATCGCTGTCATACACCGCCATATCGGCCACATCGGAGTTGGTTAGCTCGATCTGGTATGTCTCGCCTTCCGGCAGCAGGAAGAAATATACCCCGTTCTGGGCAAAGAACTCCGGAAGCTCACCATATTGGGTCATCACCACCACATTGCTGTCCGGAGAAGCGATCAGTTGGACGGCGTAATAACCAGGCATATCTTGCAACACCCTTTGGGTGAAGGGGATCACCATTGCATTGATCCTCCAGAAATCTTCCTCATCCAATTCCAGAAGGGGTTCCGATGCCATCGGGACACAATCCAGGCAGCATACCGGCGGCCCGATCACCATTCCTGTCCCGTTTGATTGGCTTGTAACCGAGACAAAGTCGTTATAGCAACTGTAGATACTGCCAAGATACCCAACGACTTTCAATGCCTTTTTATCAAGTTTCAGACGGTTTGCCACCTTGCTCATTTCTTCCACAGTGGTTACTTCGCCTGCAGCCGTTGCAGCTTCCAGACCGAGTTGGGTTAATTTCTCCGCTGTTGTTACAGCATTTCCCACCTCACCGGCAAATTGGGCTGCCGCCTTCAGGCTCAGGTTTTCTATTGCTGCCTGGCTTTTGTATCCTGCCTGGTAGGCTTCATTCAGAGCATCAATCGCGGTGATCGCGTCCCCGACAATCGGAACAAAACTGACCGCACATTTCAACAAAGCCGTGGCCTGACTATTTGGGGTCAATACACCATTCATCATCCAGGTGTGGAACCATCCATCTGGCGATCCCGATTCGATGATTACTGCATTGGAATTATTTGAGATAAAACTGTCGTATACAGGATTTCCGCTCATGCTGTCCACTGCGATCACCTCAACACGATACACCGTCGCCCCGTCTATCTGCGGGGTCACATATGGGGTGGGCGGGACGCTGTTGGAATCCTTCAACCGGTATCCACCCTGCCCATCCGGCACCAACTGTACCTGCTCTCCGTAGGCCATGGATGCCAGCGAACTCACCTCCGGGAAGGTCTGCCTGATAGTGACCTGATATTTGATCGGTGATTTTCTCTCCGTACCCAGCCTGTCAAGAGGTGCATTGGGATGAAGCAGGTCGGTCAATCCGATATTGAAGTAAGCCTTATCGCCGGTGTTACCACTGAAGGCGACCGGTTCCAGCTTGGAGATAGCAATATCCAGCGGCTCTGCCCGGATGGGAACCGCTTCTACAACTCCCAGTTCCTCAGCCATGATATACAGCGAGTAGTTATATTCCCGCGTCAGGTCGCCCATCTGCGGCTTGAAGTAAAAGGTTACCTGGTTGTTGGCATTCGTCTGCACGGTAAGCTCATCTGAGCCGCTGGTACCGAACATCTCGGTGGTCAAAAAACCTTCTCCCCCATCCATCCCGGCGGAAATCGTGACATTCGACAAATCATCTCCCATCGGGTGTTTGAGTGTCACTGTCACCGGATATGGCCCGCAATCGCTGCAAGTCGCCAGCACTGGATAATAATCCACCGCGATCTCGATCTGGGTGACATCAATGACCGCCTCGCCGGTGATCCCAGTCGCCGTATCGGTGACCAGCACCCTGACCGGCACCTTACCGCTGCCCACGATCGTGCCGAACTCGAATGTCCCGGCGGTCAGCGTGGACACCTGGTAGCCGTGTTCGTTGCTGTCGCTCACCCCGGAGAAGCTCCCCCATGAGGCGTTCTTCGGGTCATAGGCAGCAAATGTCAGCTCCCGATCTTTCAGCAAGGTCCCATTAGGATCATACACCGCGGCGGCCACCCGCATCGTGCTCTCCACGATCGAAGACCCAGCCGGGTACATGGGCACATCCTCCAGTACCACTTCCAGCCGCACGGTCAGTGGTTCCAGGGCAAAGTTCACTTCGGCGTTAGACATTACATCGGCGCTGTTGCCCAGCGCCACAAGTTCGTAATAACCATTTTCATTGGTGAGCGTTTCAGCCGCCTTCGCCCCTTCGATCACAGCCACCAGTGCCCCTTCAACCGGCGCACCGGATTTCTGATCCGCTACCATACCACTGATCGTCAGGGACCCGGCAGTATCCGGGTTTTCAACTGAAGTTTGCTGGGGGGTATAACCATCCTTACTGGCAGATAGCACCACCGTCCCCTGCGGTTGGACGCACATCCCCGGCAGGTTGGCATCGCAGCCAAACGGGCATTCCCGCTCGATCCATTCACACTCACCGCCCTCGCAGCCCATCGCCGAGAAAGCAGTATCCCCCTCGCAGTGATCGGGACAGGACTCTTCACAGGCTTCGGCTTCCATACACTGACCGGTATCCTGGTCACAGCCAAACTCACAGGATTGGAACTCAAAATACCCGCAGCGCCCCGCCGAACAGCCCGGCGCGAAATAGCTGGTATCGCCCGTCTCACTGCAGGAATACGCCGGCAGGTAACTGCAGTCCACCCCCTCACAGGCTGCCGGGTCGTTGGGATCATCGAACGAGGTGATACAGGTGCCGGTATTCTGATCGCACCCATTCTCGCATTTTTCCTGATCAAAATAGACGCATTTCCCATCCTCACAACCTGGATTAGAGAGGCTGTAATTCAGATTGGCGCTGCACACCGGGCTTTGCCGGCTGCTGCAATTTACTTGGTTGCAGGTAGCCGGCTGAGTTGTTGGTTTAGGTGTTTGAGTTGGAGCAGCAGGTGCATCATCAAACAGGCCGTAGGCATGGGCATATTTGTAAAGATACTCAGCCAATACTGGTCCGGAGTGGTCGACATTATTCGTTGGGCAATTAGGATGCCAAAGGTAAGAGGCTCGAAATATCCAGCCCTGCTCAATCCAACGAATCAGAGAGTATGTCAGGCCATTCCCATATTCATCATCGTATTCTGTTTCAAGCCGTGCAGGAATCCCATGAAAAGTCTCATTAGCTCCACTCACGGTATCATCAAAAAGGCTGGTTTCGATCGCAAGCCCCACACACCAGGCTTCTGAAACATTTAGCGCGGCATCAGCAGAGGTGGACCAAATTTCTTTCTCCCAATTCTGTCCTGCCAAACCAGCATCCTTGATCGTATCATTGATGATCCGCGTAAGGATTTCTTTCTTATCCACCAATGGGTTACGGTCAGCTTGTTTGGCCGATGTGACTCCTGCCACCAAAAATGTCACCATTAAAATAAATGAGAATACTAGATAGCTCCTACGGCGCATATTGACCTCCTAAGGCGGGATGAAACTTGAATGAATCCCTGCGCGGTATGGCTAATTATACAGAATTAACCTCCGCCTTATTAGTATAGAACATCACAAATTCATACACCTTTCCAAAATGCAATCTGCGCTTTCGATTCCGCAAACCCGGCTGTAAGAAAAATGGCAATAAACAACTGCAATTCCTCTTTTGATTAATTAGTCAGCAGCCTGGTATAAATAATAATATTCTGCTATCCATCCTCGTCCGCCGATAAGTGGGCATATCCACCTCCATAACCACTAATTTATTGACAATAATTTGACAAATTTGTGAAGATTGACCAAGGAATTTAATTATGTCGATGTATTTTGGGATATTCTTTTGCAAAATATTGACAAATAGGAGGTTTCTTGCTAGAATCAGGGTCACCATAAACGAAAACAGGAAAACCAATGACCAAAGAAGAAACCACGCTCTACTATAACCTCGGCGCAGTCACCCGCGAAACCGGCCTGCACCCCGACACCCTGCGTGCCTGGGAACGGCGCTACAACCTCCCCCAGCCCACCCGCAGCGACGGTGGGCAGCGCCTTTACTCGCAGCGGGACCTGCAGATCGTCCAGTGGCTGGTGGACAAACAAGGGACCGGTCTGCGCATCAGCCAGGCCGTCGACCTGTGGCATACCCAGGTCGCCGCTGGCACCGATCCGCTGGAAGAACTCAATTCCCTACAGAGCATCACCCCACCAGTCACGATCAGCGGGGATAATGTCACCGCCTACCGGGATGCCTGGGTCTCAGCCGCACTGTCCTACGATGGCGCCAAGGCCGATCAGGTCATGGCTGAAGCCTTCTCCATCTTCCCTTCTGAGGCCGTTTGCCTCGAGATCCTATTCGGCGGGCTGCGTGAGATCGGGGAGGGCTGGTATCACGGCGAAGTCACCGTCCAGCAGGAGCATTATGCCTCAGCGCTCGTCACCCGAAAGCTAAACGCCCTGATAGCCGGCTACAGCTCCTCCCACACGGAAGGAGATGATCGTGATCGCCGCCCCGCCCGAAGAGGATCACATGCTCGCCTCCCTGTTGATTAATTACATGCTCCGGCGGCAGTGGCTACCCGGTCATCTTCCTCGGCGCAGACGTGCCCGCCAAGGATTTTCGAGACACGATCGAGAAACTCAATCCCAGCCTGGTGATCCTCACCGCCCACCTGCTGCTGACCGCTTCCTCCCTGATCGACCTCGTCAATCATCTCGCCGGGCTGCGCATCAAACTAGCCTATGGCGGACCAATCTACAACCGCATCCCTGAACTGCGCCAGCAAACCCCCGGCTCCTTCATCGGGGAAACCCTGGCAGATGTCATCCCTGCGATTGAACGCATCCTCAAATCTCCTGAGAGTGAGATTATCCCAATTGAGCCGCCAGTCCCCGACTTCCTAAAGGTGCTGCACCGCTCACTCCCCGAGATTGAACGCCGGCTGGCTGACCAGGTAAAGACCTACCCCGTGCTCATCTCCGCTCCCACCAGTGTGATCTCCCGGTACCTGCTCGCCGCCATCACACTGGGCAATATCCAGTACCTGGATAGTGAGCTTGAATGGGTTTCCGGGCTGCTGTCCAACTTTGACATGCCCGGCAATATGCTGGCCGAATTCCTCCGCACTTACGCCCAAACCATCCAGCAAGTTGTAGGGAACTCCACTCAGCCTGTGAGTGACTGGCTGTACCAGATCGCCGGCAAGTTTGAGATAGAAGGTGATAAATGAAAATTCTGATCGCAGGCGGTACCGGGCTGATCGGCAAAACGATGGTCAAATCTCTGCTTGAAGACGGGCACCAGGTCAGCGTGCTGACCCGAAATCCCGAGAAGGCTGGCAAATCTCTGCCGCAAGGCGCGGTCCCGGTCCAATGGGACGGGAAAACGCCTGAAGGCTGGGGACACCTGATCAACGAGACCGACGCGGTGATCAACCTGGCGGGAGAAAGCCTCACCGGAGGCTCCATCCCCGCCATCCTCACCGACCGCTGGACGCCTCAAAAGAAAGATCGCATTATCGCCAGCCGGGTGAGCGCCGGGGAAGCGCTCACTGCCGCCATCCTGGCCGCAGATAAAAAGCCGGATGTGCTGGTACAGTCCTCTGCCGTGGGTTACTACAGCCCCAGCGGCACTCAGATCCTCACAGAGGAAAGTCCTGCCGGGACAGATTTCTCCGCCCAGACCTGCATCCAGTGGGAAGCCGCTTCGAAAGAGGTCGAGAGCGCTGGTGTGCGGCGGGTGGTGATTCGCACCGGGCTGGTCCTCACTCCGGATGGCGGCATTCTGCCGCTGATGCTGCTGCCCTTCCGTCTGTTTGCCGGCGGCTCGCTCGGGGACGGGGCACAGCCGATCCCCTGGATCCATATCCAGGACCAGGTGGAAGCGATCAAGTTCCTGGTGAATACCACCAGTGCCAGCGGATCCTTCAACCTGACCGCCCCCAACCCGGTGGATTACAACCAGTTCGCCGAGTTCGCCGCCAGGGTACTCAAACGCCCCAACTGGCTGCGGGTGCCTGCTTTTGCGCTCAAACTGGCGCTAGGGGAGAAATCCGATCTCGTCCTGCAGGGCCAGCACGCCCTCCCGGAACGCCTGCTCCAGACTGGATATCAACTTCAGATTCGAACAGATAGAAGGCGCACTTACCGATTTAATATAGGGAAACCAAGATGAAACAACAAACCAGAAACACTATCCTCACCGGTGTCCTTGCCTCCGTAGCCATGACCCTGGTTATCTGGCTGACTGCTGGCAGCCTCGCCACCCGCTTTGATGTGGTCAACGAGAAATTCTTCACCTTCTACTATCCCTGGCAGACCCGCCAACCCACCACGATGGCCTATATCACCGCCTGGGTGGGATACGCGCTCCACAATATCCTTGCCTGGGTGATCATCTACCTTGCCCGCCGCGAGAAGCCCAAATACCAGGAGAATTTCCGCTGGTTCAACTGGGCCATGTTGGCAGTCAACGGCTTGTTCATCGCCCTCCACTGGCTGCAGACCCAGATCTGGTACGACGGGCTGGCTATCGCCGTCCCTGAGGTCACATCACAGGGTTCCGTGATCCTGATGCTCGTCCTGATCCTGATCCTGGAGACGCCGCGCCGCGGGTTGATACTCGGGAAGAAGGTCAAATTCCACAAGCGCTTCTTCCAGGTAATCCGCGAATACCACGGCTACATCATCTCCTGGGGGATCATCTACACCTTCTGGTATCACCCGATGGAGAACACCTTCGGGCACCTGGCCGGGTTCTTCTATATGTTCCTGCTGCTGGCCCAGTCGGTGCTCCTGTTCAACCGTGCCCACCTGAACAAGTACTGGAAGTTCACCCTGGAAGCCTTTGTCCTCCTCCACGGCACCCTGGTGGCGATCTATCAGGGCAACATGCTCTGGCCGATGTTCGCCTTCGGATTTGGAGCCATGGTCATCCTCACTCAGATGTACGGCCTTGGACTTAGCAAGACTGTCCGCCAGAGCGCTCGCCGCCCTGTTCGTCATCGGGATTGTCCTGTTCTACACCACCAGCGGCAATATTGCCGGATTAAATGAGGTCGTGCGCATCCCGGCGATCGAATTTGCCCTGGTTTTTGTCTTCTACCTGGTCTTCCTGGGAATCAACGGCATGGTCACCCTGTTCAAGAAAGAACCGCCTCAATCCGCGGCGGCAAATTAGGGCAAGCTGATGATCCACCGACTAACCCGCACACAAACCGCCGCCGCGCCAGTCGAACACATCTGGGAATATTTCAGCCAGCCAGCCAACTTGAATGAGCTCACCCCGCCGGATATGCAATTTGAGATCGTGCATAACGATGCCGCCCGGATGCATCCCGGCCAGCTGATCGAGTACCGCGTCAAGTTCATGCCCCTGGTGCGCTCCCGCTGGCTGACCGAGATTGCTCACGTGCAGAATCTGACCTATTTCGTGGATGAGCAGCGCATCGGGCCTTACCGCTTCTGGTATCACGAACATCTCTTCCAGGCGGTGCCCGGCGGCACGCAGATCACCGACCGGGTCACCTACGCACTGCCCTTTGGCCCATTGGGAGATCTGGTCCACCTGGTGTGGGTGAAAAAACGCCTGAACGGCATCTTTGATTACCGGACGAAAAAGATCAACCAGCTATTTGGATCCATCTAAAAGGATTAGAAAGGGAAATAACGTGTTTTTGAAAATCTTACAGATCATCGCCGTAATCGGCACTATCCTGACAGGGCTTTACTCCCTCGTCGCCCCCACACAGATCGAGGGTTTCACCGGCATCCGCCCAATCGGCGGACGGGGGATCACCGAGATCCGATCAATCTTTGGCGCTCTCTTCATCGGGCTGGGGATTGCCGCTTTCCTGCTGGATAAGACAGTCGCCTACCCCATGCTGGGGATCATGTACCTGTCCATCGCCGCCGTCCGGATCATCTCCATGTTCCTCGATAAGTCCATCGAGCAATCCAACATCATCAGCATTGCCGCCGAGGTAGTTTTTGGCATAATCCTGATGCTGAAATCTAAATAAATAAGGAATTCACCCATTTATCATGAAGAACAAACCCCTGTTCGCCATTTTTCTGATCGTATTTCTCGATCTTCTCGGATTTGGACTGATCCTGCCTTTGCTTCCCTATTATGCCGAGACCTTCAACGCCAGTGACACCATGATTGGTTTGCTGGTAGCCTCTAACGCCGCCGCCCAATTGATCGGCGCACCACTTCTGGGTCGGTTCTCCGACCGCTGGGGGCGCCGTCCAATCCTTATCATCAGCCTGATCGGTACGGGTTTGAGCTTCGTCCTCCTCGGTATAGCCAATAGCCTGCTGGTCCTCTTCATCTCCCGCATCCTGGATGGCCTGACCGGCGCCAATATCAGTGTCGCCCAGGCCTATATCACCGATGTCACCGATGAATCCAACCGGGCCAAAGGTCTCGGGCTGGTTGGGGCGGCCTTTGGCCTAGGCTTCATTCTCGGCCCAGCCACCGGAGGGCTGCTCAGCCAGTTCGGGTACGCCAGTGCCTGCTTTTGCGGCCTCAGTACTGGTCGCGATCAACCTGGTAATGGTCATCTTCTGGCTGCCGGAATCTCTCTCTGAAGAACAACGCCAGGCGATGGCATCCGAGGAACAGCCCAGAATCACCCTTTCCGCAATGATCGCTGCCCTCAAACGACCACTCTCCGGCCCTCTGCTGACCACCCGCTTCATCTTCGGGCTGGCTTTCTCTATCTTCCAGACGATCTTCTCGCTTTACGCCCTGCGGCGCTTTAATCTGGATGCCCAGCAGACTGGCTTCATCCTTGCCTATGTCGGGCTGCTCTCCGTAATCGTACAGGGCGGCTTGATCGGGGTTCTGACCAAGCGGATCCCCGAAGATCTGCTGATCATTCTCTCTGTCGGCATCATGGCCGGATCGCTGCTGGCCTGGGGCTTTGCGCCGTCGGTGACTGCACTGCTGATCATCCTCGCTCCAACTGCTCTCGCCGGGGGTGTACTCAACACAGTCATCTCCAGCGCACTCACCAAAACCGTTTCCCGGCAAGAGGTTGGTGGACTGCTGGGTCTCTCCGCATCGCTGGAAAGCCTTACACGCGTGATCGCCCCCACGCTTGGCGGTTTCCTGCTCGGGCAGTTTGGTGCCTGGTCGCCCGGCGTCTTCGGTGCCATCCTGCTGGCCGGACTGTTTGTGTACGTCTGGCTGGCGATCTACAAACGTCCAGCACCACAACCGGTGCCTGCCAATTCCTGATAACTGGCAAAGGTCGCAGTCCTAAACCAGTCCGCCTCCGGGCGGACTGGTTTATTCTAGGGTTCACATCATTTCCCCAAGCAGAACAGTTTGATTGAGTTTCAGACATTTTCCCTGATCCCTCAGTGCCAGATCATTGATCACTGCCTTTCTAAGATACAATAGACCTATGAGCAAAGTCACCCTGATCGCCATTCACACCTTCGGACTGGAAGCCGTGGTCAAACGCGAGCTTCAGGCCCTCGGATTTGAGGACCTCAAGGTCTCCAACGGCCGCGTTGAATTTAGCGCCGAACCAGACCAGATCCCGATCCCCAATATCTGGCTGCGCGCCGCCGACCGGGTGCTGCTCAAGCTGGGCGAATTTGAAGCCACGACCTTCGACGATCTCTTCGAGCAGACCAAAGCCCTCCTCTGGGAGGACTGGATCACCCAGGATGCCGAATTCACCGTCACCGGCAAATCGGTAAAATCCACCCTGGGGAGCGTGCGCGCCTGTCAGTCGATTGTTAAGAAGGCGGTCGTGGAAAAGCTGAGTGCCAAATATCAGACCGATGTATTCCCCGAAACCGGCCCCAAGTACACCATCCAGGTCTCCCTGCTCAACGATATCGCCACCCTGACGATCGACACCTCCGGACAGGGCCTCAACCGCCGCGGCTACCGCAAGCAGGCCGGGATGGCCGCTCTCAAAGAGACCATGGCCGCTGCCCTGGTGCTGCTCAGTTACTATGACAAGGACCGCCTGCTGATCGACCCGATGTGCGGTTCAGGCACGATCCTGATCGAAGCCGCCCTGATCGCCCGAAATATTGCCCCTAACATGAATACCGACCTTCGTCTCCGAAGAATGGCCCCAGATCCCCCGAGACGCCTGGGTGGAGGCCCGGGTTGCCGCCCGTGAAGCCATCGATCACACTGCCGAGCTGCAGCTCTTCGGCTCCGACATCGACCCTGAGATGGTGCGCGCCAGCATGGCCAATGCCAAAGCCGCCGGTGTCCACCGGGATATCCAGTTCGAAGAGAAGGATGTCAAAGACCTATGGATCGACCAGCAGTACGGCATGGTCATCTCCAACCCGCCTTACGGCGTCAAGATCGGCGGATACACCGAGATCAACCTGATCTACATCGCCCTCAACAAGATGTTCCGCAAGAAAAGCGGCTGGTCAGTCTACATCCTCACCGGCGATAAGAAATTCCCCGACTACTTCAAGCGCTCCCAACCCGATAAAGTCAGGAAGCTGTTCAACGCCAATATAGAAGTGAATTACTATCAGTATTATGGGGAGCGGCCTCAGGAGAAATAGGAAAATAGTAAGTCTCAAGTTCTACCCAAGACAGATGAGGTGATTGATGAACGCTCGTGATTATATTTTGGAGAAACAAGTCCAGTGGGCACGTAATTCCGGAATGGAACTAATCGGAAGTAAGGGCATAAGGGGGAAGAAAGCATATACAAAAACACTCATTGAAAATCTATTTGAACAATTATCAAAATCTACTCTCAATGCCTTTCAGAAAGGTGATGGCGGAGAACTTGCAGGCAAACCATCAAAAATGCAGGCTGTTCATTCATCATCCGCTTTAGGGGTGAATTTATTCCAATACTGGCAAAGAATCAACCAACCAGAAAAGATAGCCCAAGCTTGCGCTTTTTGTAATAAAACGACTAATATCTCAAAAAATATTAGATTTGAAGCCAAATATCCGATTGATCCAAAGTTTAAAATGGGACCAAACATCGATGTCGTCATCGAGAATTACCCATCCGCAAAAATTAAAGTGTATGCCATTGAATGTAAATTTTCCGAAGCCTACGGTGGACGTGGACACGGCGGGATCAAAGAAAAATATCTGGAACTGGATATTTGGACAGAAATTCCTCAATTACATAAGTTAGCCATTTCTATTAGCCCAAAAGACACCAAGAATGAGTTTCTCCACAGCGCTCAATTAATCAAACACATATTAGGATTAAAAAGAGCATATGGCAAAACCAATTTCCGATTACTTTACCTTTGGTATGACGCATTGGGTTATGAGGGTAATAAACACAGGGATGAGTTCAAGGATTTTGTAGAGATCGCAAAATCCGATGGGATACTCATTCATGATATGAGTTACCAGGAATTAATATCCAAATTAGCTAAAACGTATCGTGGTACTCACCCAGAATATATTGAATACATTACGAATAGATATCTGTGAGCAGTCATAGGAGCCCTTATTATTGTTACCCTTTCTGAACATCTCAAGCATTGTTTGAATTTCGCTCTCAATTATAGCACTTGACACTAAGCGTTAAACACTATAAAATATTATTGTGATCCGGTCATTCAAAGACAAAGAAACCGAGAAAATCTTTTCCCGCAATTATTCTCGCAAGCTGCCCCAGTCAATTCAGCAGACTGCGTATCGGAAATTGAGAATGGTTCATAACTCCATTGATCTGAACGATCTCAGGATCCCACCCGCCAACCGATTGGAGAAGCTCAAGGGTGATCGGGAGAGGCAATACAGCATCCGGATCAACAAACAATATCGGATCTGCTTTGAATGGTCTGATGGTGATGCCTACAATGTAGAAATCACCGATTATCACTAGAAGACAAGGTGAATTATGGTCGAAAACAAACTCAAACCCGTACATCCCGGCGAAGTACTGCTGGAGGAATTCCTAAAGCCGATGGACCTAAGCCAGAACCGTCTGGCAATCAATATTGGCGTGGACACTGCCCGAATCAACGAGATCGTTCTTGGCAAGCGGAGGGTCACTGCCGATACCTCTCTGCGCCTGTCCCGCTTCTTTGGCAACTCTCCCCAGTTTTGGATGGGACTTCAGAGCGATTATGACCTCGATGTAGCCGTAGATACTCTCGGTGATCGTCTGGAACAGGAAGTGAGAACCTACTCTCCAGCCTGATTTCTAACAACGCCCATAGATTCCCCTGAAAAACCCTGCCCTTCGCCCTGAAAAGCGAGGGGTGTTTACAATCTTCGACTGAGTGTGTTGTTACATTAAAATATGATAAAATCTATCCGAATCCTATTTCCCTATGGAGGGACCACCCCATGAAAACCGTAAAAAATGAGAACTCTGTCACCGCCTTCCTCAATAGCGTGGAACACGACAAGCGCCGTGAGGACAGCTTTGAGATTCTCAAGCTGATGACCGAGATCAGCGGCGAGGAGCCCGCCATGTGGGGTGACAGCATCATCGGCTTTGGCAATTACACCTACGAATATAAGAGCGGTCGCACCGGCGAGTGGATGTACGTCGGCTTCTCTCCCCGCAAGCAGAACCTGACCCTCTACATCATGGACGGCTTCGACGGCCACGCCAAATTACTCAGCAAACTCGGCAAGCACAAACTCGGCAAAGCCTGCCTCTACATCAACAAGCTGGAAGACGTCGATCAGGATGTACTCAAAGAACTCATCCAAAAATCCGTCGCCCACATGAAAGCCACCAACAGCTAGCCCCCAAGTAACTCCTCATCCCCCTTCGGGGTTAAAAAACTGAATAAAGTTAACTCCCCTTTTTCCCAAAGATGTTTTATACTTTTGGGTATTGTTTCCTTTACATAATACAATTTTCTTCCGGTAGGGACTATGAAAAGCAACTATTCTCTCGCATTTGAAAATAAACTCGTGGTGATCGTGGGGGGTTCCAAAGGCATTGGAAAGGAAACCGCCAAACAAATCGCCCGGTTGGGAGGCAGCCTATACCTGATCGCCCGGGATCAAGCCGCCCTGGCACAGGCAGCAGAGGAAGTTAAAGCCCAGGCGGTGCTCCCCGGCCAGTTCGTTGAGATGATTGCCGCAGACGCCACTAACCAGCAGGATCTCCAGCCCAAGATCGAAGCGCTGATCCAGCAGCACGGTGTGCCCGATGTGCTCATCAATGCCGTCGGCTATGCTTATCCCAATTACTGGGAAAAACTGGAACTCAAAGACTTCAAAGCCAACATGGACACCAATTATTACGGGCAGCTGGTCCCCACCATGATCCTGCTGCCCTGGTTCCGCCAGCGCGGTTCCGGGCACATCTCCTTCGTCTCATCCATGCTGGGATTCATGGGCCTGATCGGCTATGGCACCTACACCCCGTCCAAATTCGCCCTCGTCGGGCTGGCCGAGACCCTCCGGCATGAGCTCAAACCTGAAAACATCGAGTTCTCGATCCTCTTCCCGCCGGATACAAACACCCCCGGCTTCGAGCAGGAGAACAAGACCAAACCGCCGGAGACCGCCATGCTCTCGGAGACCGCCAAACTCTACCAGCCGGATGTGGTCGCCAAAAAATACGTGGACGGGATCCTCAAGAACAGGTTCTACATCATATTCGGCTCGGGTAAATGGATCTGGCTCTTGTTCCGGTTGTTCCCCAGGCTGGTGCACGCCATCATGGATAACGATCTGTGCACCGCCCGCAAAAAGATTCGAAGCTAAGCAATTGTTCAGGCATATTAACTCTCGGAGGAGGAGTGATGGATATTTTTGAGAAGGCATACCAATACACGGTCGCCAATGATATCAAGAAAGCCGGGTTGTACCCGTACTTCCTGGCGATGGAGGGGAACGAGGGTACCGAAGCCATCTATCAGGGTAAACGGATCATCATGTGCGGCTCAAACAACTATCTGGGCCTGACCACCCATCCCAAAGTCAGGCAGGCTGCCGTAAACGCCATTGAAAAATACGGCACCAGTTGTACCGGTTCCCGCTTTTTGAATGGCACCCTTGAAATGCATCTCGAACTGGAATCCCGGCTGGCCGAGTATGTCGGCATGGAGGCCGCCCTGGTCTTCTCCACCGGTATGCAGGTCAACCTCGGGGTAGTCAGCGCCATCGTCGGCAAAGGCGAGTTCGTCATTCTGGATAAGGACGACCATGCCAGCATTGTCGACGGTGCCATGCTGTCACGCGGTGAGATGAAGCGCTTCAGACACAATGATCTGGATGACCTCGAGCGTGTTCTCAAGCTGGTCGGCCCGGAGGCGAAGAAACTGGTAGTCGTGGACGGCCTGTTTAGCATGGAAGGCGATATCGCTCCCCTGCCGGAAATCGTCCCGCTGATGAAGAAATACAACGCCCGCCTGATGGTCGATGACGCCCATGCGATTGGCGTCCTGGGCAGGGGCAGGGGCACCGCCGCCCATTTCGGTTTGCAGGACCAGATCGATCTCCAGATGGGCACCTTCAGCAAGTCCTTCGCCTCGCTGGGAGGGTTTATCGCCGGCAAAAAGCAGGTCATCGATTACATCCAGCACCATGCCCGCAGCCTGATCTTTTCCGCCAGTATCCCCCCGTCCAACACCGCCGCAGCCCTGGCTGCCCTGGCAATCATGCGAGAGGAACCTGAACGTGTCGACCAACTGATAGAGAATGGCAAGAAGATGCGGGAAGGATTCATCTCTTTGGGATTCAACATCGGGAGTTCAGAAACACCAATAATCCCGATCATCATCGGCGATGACATGAAAACCTTCATTTTCTGGCGGGCGCTTTTGGATGCAGGTGTGTATGTCAATGCCATCATCTCTCCAGCGACTGCCCCGGGACGCCAACTGCTGCGCACCAGCTATATGTCCACCCACACCGATCAGCAGTTAGACCAGGTCCTGGAGACCTTTGCTGCTGTCGGTAAAAGCCTGGGCGTGATCTAACACCCTTTGGGTTAAGCAAAAGAGTGATTGGAGATGATCCAATCACTCTTTTTAGTAGAGTTTAAAATTCTTTCCTACTCCACACCCGCCATAAACGCCAGCCCCACCGTTCCAGGCCCAAGGTGCACCCCCACCCCTGGGCTGACTGCGGTGACATACGTCTTAGCAGTCTCAATCCGCGCCTGCACCATCTCGATCAATTGGTGTGCCACATCTTCGGCATTGGCGTGCAGCGCGGCGATCTCCACCGGCCGCCGGTCACCGATCTGCTCGATCGTCAAGTCTACCAGGCGCTCCAGAGCTTTCTTGCGGGTGCGCACCTTCTCCAGCCCTTCAAATCCGCCATTCCTTAGTTCCAGGATCGGCTTCAACTGCAAAGCCGAACCCAGGAACTTGGATGCGCCGCCGATTCGTCCACCGCGGTGCAGGAATTCCAGCGTCTCCACGGTCAGCAGCACACCGGTATTGGCGAGCGCATGTTCCAATGTTTCTCGACATTTTTCTAAACTGGCGCCTTTTTTCAGTTCCTTAAACATCCTGGTGAGGGACAATCCAATCGTCATCGTCCCGGTCAGCGAATCCACCACCTCGATTCGGGCCTGCTTCATCATATCCTTGGCTTGGATCGCCGAGGAATACATCCCGCTCAGCTTGGAAGAGATCGTCACCGCCAGGATCTGGAAGCCCCGCAGATGCAGGTCTTCATAGATCTCCTGGAACATCACCGGCGTGGCCTGTGATGTTGACGGCATCTCCTTGGCTGTCGCCAGCCGCTGGAAGAACTCATCTGCCTGGATATCCACACCATCGCGCAGTTCCTGTCCTTCCCAGATAATTATCGCCGGAGCAGATTTTAGCTCCAAGTCCGCTCAAAAACCCCTGGGGAAGGGTTGTCGTGCTGTCCAAAACCACAGCGATCTTGTTTTCCATTTTTAATCACCTTTCCTATCTAGAGGATCGTCTATACTGACAACAATTCTAACCCTTCCTATCCGATTTAGTTCCGCATTTATTCGCCCGCAGGCAACAAGGCAAACCACAGGTTCACGCCCGTCATGTTCCTGGCGTTTGGCTGAAGTAGGTGGAATCCTGCTGGAAGCCAAAGGCCCATAGCAGACCTGTGGTTTGCGTCCGTCATATGACCTTCTTGTGACTTCCGGCACTCCGTCACATGACCACAATCCCAGTATCATCACACCAATTCAGAAACAAAAGGAGAGAGTATGAACAGCACACCTATGATCACCGCCAACAACCTGCAGAAAAACTACGGAGAACTTAAAGCCGTCAAAGGCGTTTCTTTCGAGATCGCCAAAGGAGAAGTCTTCGGGCTGCTTGGCCCCAATGGCGCTGGAAAATCCACCACCATCTCAATGCTTACCGGTCTGATCGAACCCACAGAAGGCATAGTCCTCGTCGACGGGCAGGAACTGAGCAGCAAAGCCAACCAGATCAAGCGCAAAGTCGGCTTCGTCCCACAAGAACTGGCCCTTTACCCCACCCTTTCGGCCTACGACAACCTCTTATTCTTTGGCCGTATCTACGGCTTGCACGGTAAAGAACTGCGCAGCCGGGTGGATGCCGTCCTAGAGATGGTCAGCCTCAAAGACCGGGCCAAGGACCAGATCGAATCCTACTCGGGCGGCATGAAACGGCGTATCAACATCGCCGCCGGACTGCTGCACCAGCCGGAGATCCTCTTCCTGGATGAGCCCACCGTCGGCGTGGACCCGCAAAGCCGCAATGCGATCTTCGAGAGCATCGAAGCCCTCAACCAGCAAGGACTCACCATCCTCTACACCACCCACTACATGGAAGAAGCCGAGCGGCTCTGCCACCGGGTGGCAATCATCGACCACGGCGAGATCATTGCCATTGATTCCCCTCAGTCCATGATCCGCTCACTGGGCGGCGGGTTGGTCCGGGTCGGGCTGATGAACGGCAAACTCCCCGCCTTCCACGCCCGGATCCTGGGGCTGGCCTCCATCAAAGATGCCCAACCGATGGAGAACGAACTGATGGTCCAGGCGCACAATACCCGCATTGCCCTGGTGGACATGCTCGAAGTCGCCAACCAGATGGATGCCACGATCACCTCCCTGGAGATCCACGAACCCAATCTGGAATCCGTATTCCTCAACCTGACAGGCCGCAGCCTGCGCAACTAATTCAAACTAAAAGAGAAAACGAGGCAGAAAAATGTTTAGACAAATAATTGCTATCATGATCAAAGACTGGCAGGTACTGGTTCGCGACCGCGGTGGAATGGTGACTCTCTTCCTGATGCCGATCATGTTCATCCTGGTGATGAGCGCCGCCCAGCAAAACATGTTCGAAGTCGCCGATAAGGATAACCCGCTTCAGATCCTGGTGGTCAACAACGACACCGGCGAACACGCTGCTCAGGCAATCACCGCCCTGGAAAGTGTTGAAGGCATTCAAGCCCTCACCAGCTACGAAGGCACCCAAATCGACCAGGCATATGCCGAAGAGCTGATCGTTGAGAACCTATTCGATGTCGCTGTGGTCTTCCCCCAGGATTTCAGCGAACGCGTCCTCGCCGCCGCAACCGATGACAGCGTGGACCCCGCCCTGGTCAACTTTATCGCCGACCCGGCCACCAGCTACCAGTTCCTCGCCCCGATCCGCGGCGCATTGGAAGGCTTCATCCGTGAGCAGGCCTCCTACGCCCAGATGCCCCTCCGCCTCCAGGCTGGCTTCGACTCGCTTGCCGCTCAGGTACCCCAGCAGCAAGCCCCCTTTGTCCAGGAAGTCGGCAGCTTGTTCATCGACGGGCTCACCTCCGATGAAAGCAATCTTGACCGCCGGCAGCCTCGGCATCCGTTTTGAGCAATCCACACCGGCAGCCTACAAAGCCCCACAATTCCCCAGCGCCGCAGAGCAGAATGTGCCCGGCTACACCATCTTCGGCGTGTTCTTCATCATCCAGGTGATCGCCGGCAGCTTTCTTGCAGGAAAAGCAGGAAGGCACCTTCCGCCGGCTGCTGGTCGCCCCGCTGGCGCAGGTCACCCTGCTGCTGGGCAAATTGCTGCCCTACTACCTGATCAACCTGGTGCAGGTAGCCAGCATGTTCGCCATCGGCCACTTTGTCTTCGGCATGACCCTCGGGTCCGCTCCTGGCGCTATGATCCTCATCACCCTGGCAACTGCCGCCGCCGCCACCGGACTGGGCATGTTCGTCGCCACCCTGGCAAAGACCCAGGAACAGATCGGCGGCCTTTCCACCATGCTGGCCCTCACCCTAGCCGCAGTCGGCGGCGTGATGGTCCCCACCTTCGCCATGCCCGAGTTCATGCAGATGATCTCAAAAGTCTCGCCGCACAACTGGTCCCTTTCCGCTTACCAGGACATTATCGTCCGCGGCTTGGGCTTCAACGATATCCTCCTCGAGTCTGCGGTGCTGTCCGGATTTGCCTTGGTCTTCTTCATCTTCGGTGTCTGGCGCTTCCGCTTCGAGGAGAACTAACCCGCCAGACCTTTCCACTCACCCAAAACCCTCCCCAGCTTCACGGGGGAGGGACTCCTTTTCAGCATCAGCGCTGAATCCGATGTAAAATAAAATTATGGAAACCAAGAAAACCGATTTCACCCTCTGGATCACTGCCTACGTTACCTTGATCGCCGTTGCACTTGGTACCCTGGTAGCGAGGAACCCCGATCAGCCCTTCTGGCCAATTTTAGGCGTTTACCTGTTGATCGGCGCCGAGATGGCTTTCCAGGGCCGTGCCAATTCCGACAAAACCGCTTTCCTCTATATCGCCCTGACAACCCTGACCACCGCCAGCCTGCACTTCCTCCACGTCCAGCCCGGCCTCTTCCTGGTAATCTTCTTTGTGATTAGCGCTCAGGCAATGATGATGCTGCCCCGCCCATGGGGAGGCGTCTGGATCGTCGTGCTTGCCGGAATCAGCACATTGACCTTCATCACCCAGGAGGGCGTCCAGAGTGCCCTGCTGCTCATGCTGATCTACGGCGGCGGCTACCTCTTCTTCGGCATCTTTGGCCGGGCACTGATGGATGCCACCCTTGCCACCGAACGCAGTGAGCAGTTGTACGAGGAGCTTCAGGTTACCCACGCCCAGCTCCAGGAATCCATCCAGCGGGTCGAGGAACTTGCCGTCACCCAGGAGCGCAACCGCCTGGCTCGCGAGATGCACGATTCCATCGGCCATCGGCTGACGGTTTCCGCTGTCCAGTTGGAGGGCGCTCAGAGGCTGGTCTCCCAGGAACCAGAGAAAGCCACCGAGATGATCAGCACCGTACGCAAGCAAGTGCGCGAAGCCCTAACCGAACTGCGCCAGACGGTCACCGCCCTGCGCCAGCCGATCGAGATCGACTTGCCCATCAACCAATCCCTGGAGCGGCTGGTCAACTCCTTTGAGGCGATCACTGAACTTGATATCCAGTTGACCCTCTCCGGGCTTCCGCCCCTCTCAGACCAATACCGCCACATCATCTACCGCACCGTGCAAGAAGGGCTGACCAATATCCAGCGCCATGCCGGCGCCTCCTATGCCTGGATCTACCTGACCAGATCCCTCAACGAGATTTGCCTCATCATCAGCGACAACGGCGAAGGCTTCCCCCGGACCCGGCAGATAACGGCTATGGTTTGCGCGGCATCACCGAACGCGTTTCCCTGGCGGGCGGCAGATGTGAATTCGAGGAGCGCGCCGGCGGCGGGGCACAGATCACCATCCACCTCCCACTCGAAAAGGAGGACCTGGATGAGTGACAAGATCCGCCTGATGCTGGTAGACGATCAGCGCCTGATGCGCGAAGGGATGCGCACAATATTGGAATTAGAACCTGACCTGGAAGTGGTTGCCGAAGCCGGGAACGGCGTGGAAGCGCTCTCTCAATTTGAGGCACACCAGCCGGATGTCGTTCTGATGGATATCCGCATGCCGGAGATGGACGGCGTGGAAGCCACCCGCCGCCTGATGGACGCCCACGAGAACGCCCTGGTAATCATCCTGACCACCTTTGATGACGACCAGTACATCTTTGAGGGACTGCGCGCCGGCGCTCTCGGTTACCTGCTCAAAGATGTTTCCGGAGAGGAGCTAGCCGATGCCATCCGCACGGTTAACGCCGGAGGCGCCCTGATCGAGCCATCCGTGGCCCGCAAGATGATCGCCGAATTCACCCGCCTGCCAACTGCGGGGACAGTTGATCCCGGTTTGATCGACCCGCTCACCGAGCGCGAAGAAGAGATCCTCAAAATGGTCGCCCAGGGGATGACCAACCGCGAGATCGCCCATAAACTCTACCTCGCCGAGGGCACGGTCAAGAATTATATATCCACTATTCTGAATAAAATTGGCGCCCGGGACAGAACCCAGGCTGCCCTTAAAGCACAGAAGATGGGTCTGGTTTAGCCCATCTGGTTACATTTTTTTCCCCGTGCTAGCTCTCATACTTAGTGTAACTGGGAACACCTGCCCATTTCTTGGTGGCCACAAAGTATGGGTTTCTTTTTTTGATCTGTTCGATCAGGAGTTCACGTTCAGCCAGAGTCTTTGCAGCAGCCAGCTTCTCTTTCAATTTAAGGATTCGTGCTTTGCGCTGCCTTCTTCTCTTATCTCTTTTTTCTTATCCTCGACATATTATTTTCCTTTACTCCGATACCTATTTGGGAACTGTGCTAAACGTCCAAGTGTTTTTCGATGGCTAGCCAAGAGATTTTCTGCATCTCGTCCTCAAATTTCTTCCTCCGCGAATTTCGGTAGTTCCTGAACTGTTTGGCAGTCGCCTTGTGGGTCTTTAGCTTGTACTTTTTTGATCTCTTTTTATCCCTTACCCCTTTTCGTACTTTTTCTAGCCAGGACTCATCACTTTCTTTCTTTAGTCTCTCGAAGCTCGTTTGCAATGATTTTCTAATTTTTCGCTTGGCTCTTCTCTCGTCCTTCCCGATACGATCGACCATTCATTGATGAATCGGTCAACCAGCTTATCGAATAACTCCGTCTCGCTCACGTTCAACTTTCCGGCCTTCTTCCGGCCATTTAGATCCCGAATGATCTCCGCCTTGGAATAGATCGAAATATCCGTGGCTGCTTCCAGGATCTGTTTCCTGCGGTTTTGTGATCGGTGCTCAAGGGTTCAGGTGGTGTCCTCAAAATTGATAAGGCCTTCTTGATCTGGTACTTGGAAGATAATGGACGGATATGAGGAACATCCCATTTTTTTATCGGAAGAAAATATTACTGGAAACAGTTCTGACTTTCAGGAATGTTCTTTCTTCTCCATCCAAAATCCTGGTATTCTTCCCCTTTACCTGCCCAACACCATAATTCGCATGGACAATCCAATCACCTCTGGTATAAATTTCTTCAGTCATAGAATGATCTAATATCTCCTTTGTGAATGGTTTTTTCTTCATTTTGCGCCGTTTCAGACGTCTGATCGCCTTCTTTTTGTCAATTCTTCTTTGTTCATTCTTGGAGATGAACCATCGTCTCTTTCGCACTTCTCCCATCACACCGCTGGATACCACTGATTTCCGGAAGCGGCGGAACATTTTTTGCTGGGGCTCACCATTTCGTAATTCAACTTTTGTCAAAACCAATACCTCCAATATGTTGAGGAACCTAAAAATTCCGACTAGATAAAATTATCCAATCAGAACCAATGCACATTGTTACAGGGAAATAAAAAGATTTGGCAGAAAGTACCAAATCCCAAGAAGCCCCCTAAAAGGTCAGTACAGATTGATTAAAATCTCATCTCTGACCCGAACCAACTCCCCCCAATTTGTGACCACTATGTCACCAAATTTATTTTTTAGCTGATTTCTCCTATTCTTCTCGGGTAAACCCCTGATATTTCAGGTTCCGGATTTGAATTTTCTCTATTATAACATATCCAAATCTGGGTCTTTTTAATGCCTGAAAAATCATAGTCAGTCAGTATTTTCCAGTTCAACCTTTTCCGCATATTCAATCACCTTATATGGATAGGGTGCAATCACCTGGCAGTCTCCCGGCAGATAATAGCTGATCAAGCCCCAGCTCAACTCCCCCTCTTCCTCCCAAGCCTCTTCCATTGCTGCCCCCACGCATCCGCTGCCGCCATGATACAGCCCCAGGCTGATCATCCACATCTCACGGTAATCCAACACATCTCCCGGCTCCGCATCGGTCGACATTACGCACGATCTGTCCCGCCTGTCCAGCTGCAGCTGCCAGCATATTGGCGATCAACTCAAATTCAGCTTCTGTACCAATATCCTGCAGCGCCAGGCCGCGTAGATAAGCCTGCGGATACTCCCCCAGTTCCGAATAGCCCCAGGCACAATCCAGCTTGCCAAATACCGGGATACACAGACTCTAAAAAAGTGGGGACATGCCAGGTCAGCAGCATATCAGCGCCCTTGTCCGTCAGCATCCCATAGCCATACTCCCCCTCGATCACCCATCCATTCCAGAACTGTGATTCCTGGCCAATGATCCCTTTCACCAGCATCGGCGGCACCATCGCCTCCTTGGCTGCGGCCAATATCTCTTCGTCAAACTGGTTCTGAGCTGCCACCACCTCATCTCTGGCGGCCTCGATCCCACAAGGGCTGGCTGCCCCGCCGGGCAGCAAACCGCCGTCTGCACATTCCGGCTGCAATGCCTTCCCCGCTGGATCAATACTCCGGCCAGATAAGCATATTCATGGGCCGTGTTATCTCCTCCGCCGCCTCGACATCCACCAGCCAGGGGACATTTGCAGTCTCCAGGCTGGGGAAGAATTTCCATTGGGCAGCGCTCACCGGTACAAGATGATCCCAATCGCTGCCGATCAGTTGGAACAGGTAGTCCCATCCCCCAGATCCAGACTCCGATACCTGAAAGACTTTTCAGGCTGTCATCGCCATAATGGAGCTTACATAATAATTCACCAGCATCCCTGAAGCCAGGGTCGCCGGCATTGGGAAAGCACACTCCCCGGCAGCGCACACAAATTTCTGCCCATCCTCAAATTCCAGATGTACCAGGCGATTTGCTGCGTGACCAGCGGATCGATCCCGCCAAAAAACATCTGCGGAACTCCCCACAGACCCCCCAGGGATAGCAATTCACCAGCCCGGAATAGGCCACACTACCGGGGAGATTGATCGAATAGCGCAATCTTTCCTCCATCGGCCCAATATAATGCAGCGTCAGGCCCTCACAGGGAGTTTCCCGGTCATTGGTTTGCAGGCAAACGTCCTTGCAGCCACATCTGGTACACCCGGTAACCGCAGTATCCCAACACCTCACGGTCAGCAGGCTCCCCTTCACGACCATATAGATATGACAATTGACCTTGTCCACTTCCAGGCGGGTGAGCATCCAGTGCTGGTACATCTCGCCCGTGTTTTATACAGAGTCCGCCGGTTTGGGGGGAATTGCGGGATCCTACCGATTGCCGGTTCGGCTAGCAATCATGGGTTATCACCGGTCTCGGCTAACGTCAAGCGGCGTGGTTCGGGGTCGGCAATATATTCGGAGTCGGCCTCCGGTATCCGGGTCAGCTCCGGATCGGGATCAACCGGATCTCCAAAAGGAGTTTCGTTCGGAATCATATCCCAGACATGATCGGGAGGCATGGGCGGCGATGGGTCTCCCCAATCAAGCCGAAGCGGTTGCGCTGGATGGCATAATAAACAAGCAGACATACAAAAACCAGGCTGATTGCTGCGATGGATTTGGTCGACGTCAGCCTGTACTTGGATGTACCACGCCCCAGTCGTCTTGTGCCATTCATCTCTGGCTTATTTATATCATAAACCAGGCGCGGATTTACATTCCATTTCTGAGAAAACGATGAATAACCATCCCCGCATGACAATCGGCTCAACGCCTGGAAGAATCCGATCACAGATATCCGCCGGGAGACCCTGAAACCCGCCGGAGGGTTCTTCACCAGCAGTTTCTTTGCCACTTTAGCCACTGGGATTCCTCGAAAAGCGGTATCTTCAAGCCTTGAGACCTGGGCTAGTCACCGCCTTGCCCCGGCATCCCGCAGCAAAAACCGGGAAGGCTGCGCCATAACGGGTACTCAAGCGGTCTTCGATCAGGAGTTCGGTTCTCTCCCGGCGTCAGGCAATCGGATCGCCGATCTCCAATTGCCCGGCGATCTGATAAAGCCTGTCTCTCGGCCCCGGGTCAGCAGTGCCAGCCTGGACAGCCGCAGAACCTGATCCTGGTCCCAAGCAAGCCAGACCAACAGCGGCGAAAACAATGCCACAACCGTCCAGGTCAGCACCTGATGCCAATCCGGCAAACTCGTGGTAGGCAGCCACTTCTCCTCCTTTACGGCTTCCTCCACTATCCTTCACACGCACCAGATATTCCCGCTATGGCCTGCGCCGGCGTTGGCTCGAATTCCACCCATCCGATCCCGAAGAAATATATCTCCACCCAGGTATGTGCTTCCGCTGCCGTCACCGTGAAGAGATGCTCTTCTTCATGATAGGCGCCGGTGGCATATCCTCCCACTACCCTGGCAGGAAGTCCGGCGCTGCGGGCCAGAACAGCCATCGCAGTCGCAAAATAATCGCAGTAGCCCTCCTGCAGATCAAAGAGGAAATAAGCCACCACATCCTTATCCGCCGGGGGTACCGGCACATCCAGCGTATAAGGGAACTCGCGCAAATAGCTCTCGATCGCCTTCGCTGCGAGAACGGATCATTATACTGGCTGGCAAACCCTCTCCCAGCTCCCTCACCTCATCCGGCAAGTCCACCGGCAGTTGGAGATAACGCTGCATCACCCAATCCGGATAATCAAACCCCGAAGCCTGCATCCACTCAACGCTGTTTACCGGTCGGGAAATCTCCACCGTGTACAACGGCACACCCACCACGCCCGATCGAGTAATCTCCCCGCTGGTCTCCGACATCCCTCCAGAGCACATCCGCCGGCTGGTCAACGTGTACGAGCTGGTTAGCATGGATCAGCTTGCCCTCGACAACCGGCGAGCGCGCCCACACGGTAATCACCTCCCGCACCTGCAGGCTCCCGAACTCAGGCTGCAGCACCTCATCGGCGGCATACCTGCGCGGGTACACGCTGCCAGAAAGCCAGCCGTGCCCGGTATAGGTCTGGTAGGTATGCGTGCGCCAATTAGCCGAGAATACCGGCGTTTCTTCTCCCACCCAGACATCGAAGAGATGCGTATCCAATTCTTCTGGCGGGCTGGAGATCAGATGGCTGCTGGGCAGGCTGCCCGCCGATCCGGAGTCAGTTGGATCAGGGTACAGTTGGGAAAGCCCCAGCCCGGAGGCAATATCCACCTCGGTCTGCTCCTGATTTCCGATCAGATCCATCTTCTCCAGCAAGGTACGCAGGGAGAGCCTGGGGGGGAAGATCGAGATCAGGAAAGCCATCACGCAGACCATTGCCGTCGTACCCCATAGGTCGGGACGGATTTCCAGTGAGTACCCGTACCCATTGGCGGTCCAGTTCCGTTCCCGCTCGGCATGCGAAAAGACCACCACAATGAACACCGAGAACACGAATAAGAAGCCAAAATACTGCAGCGGATCATTGCTGAATTCCGAGGCGACCCCCAATACCACGATCGGCACGATCACTGCCAGGAAGGGCTTGCGCCGGAGATGCAGTTGCCAGCCAAACCAGGCCAATCCCAGGAAGACCACCGTCCCCCAGATCAACTGGGTCATTTGGCTCACCTGGATCGCGTCTCCCCTGGAGATATACTGGTACCAGATCGTGAGATTATTCCACAGCACCGAGACATGCTGGGCCATCCCGGAATAGGTCTTCATCTGGTCTGAGATGCGTAACAAGCCACTTTGGGGCAGATAGGCTCCTACAGCGGAAAAATTCGCCGCCAGCCAGCCAACCAGGTTCCAGATTCGCAGGGTGGAGATCAACACGCTCAACAGCCCGCTCCCCAACAGAAAGACCAGTTTCCCAATCCTGGCTCTCTGGGTCAGGCTGAAAGCCCGTGGCAGCAAGATTCCCCAAAAAGCGGTCAGCAGATATGGCACAGCCCCAAACCCGGTAACAGCCTGGTCGAGGCCAAACAGAAACATCATCGCCACCCCGATCTCGAAGAGGAAGATCAGCGGCGGCAGAACAGACTCCCGTTCGGGCAGCCATTCTTTGATCCTGGCTTCTACTGCCCCGATCATGGTTTGCCCTCCTCCACGATCTTGATCGCCCGGCCCAGCGGGGTGAATTTCCAGTCGATGACCCCCTGTCTCCCCGGTGCGGATTCCGGCGTCTCAAACAGGGAAGGCGGCACGACATGGCACTCAACCCCCGTACGGCTGACCAGTCGCCCAAATTGCTCTGCTGCGCCCGGCAAATCAGCTTTGGTCTTCAACAGGAAAACATTCGCGTTGATCTGCGCCTTGCGCAGCAGGGAAACAGCATCCAGCCAGGCCGGGTCCTTGGACGGGGTCACAAATGCCACATTGGCAGCGCCACTCCATTTGGTCCAGGTCTGCACCAGCACCTGCCGCAGGGGCTGATCTCCCTCCTGGATAGTCGCCATCAACCTCTGGATGCCGTGCAGTTGATCATACCCTTTATTCGGAGGCAGCATCGTAAACCGGTCTCCCTGCGCCAGCAGCCCGACCGCTACGCCGCCCATCAGCAAACGGTTGGCCAGCGATACCGCCAGGATTATGCTCTGCTCAAGCGAATTTGGCTCCCCATCCTGGCTGTGGACAGTCTTTTCCAGGTCCAGCACGATCCAGCAGTGATTGGATGCATGGATATTCTCAAACTGGCGCACATACGGCTGGTCCTCCCGGGCTGTCGTCAGCCAGTGGATCCGCATCAACGAATCGCCCGGAGCAAACAAGCGGGTGCTCACCGAAACATTCGAAGATTCTGCCTGCCGGTGCATCGAGCGGCGGTCATCCATCAGATAGCCGGTAGAGATCTCAATCTGCTGCGGCAAAGGGATCACCGGCGGAGAGACCAGAAAATCACTCACCTGTGGATAATTGATCCGCACAGTGTAGATCCCGAACGGGTCCCCGGTCACCAGGGCGATGGGACCAAGCTGGAACTCGCCCCGCTGGTTGCAGCGCGTCCTCCGGTTCCAGCGGCGGGAGTTGCGCCCGCCGATCCCCGTCCCCAGGCTTAGGGTATGCCCCACCAGGGTGGATTGGTCCTCGATTAGCAGCCACAGGGCCGGGAAAACGCTGTCATTGGTCAACAAAACCCGCTCTTCAAACATATCCCCCACCTGATTCCAGCCATATCGCCGATCCCGTTCGATCCGCAGATCAGCCCCCAGGGACCTCGCCCAGAAATAAGACAGCAGCCAGAACCCCCCGACGATGATCGCCAGCGCCATCAGCACCTTGCCTGCCACCACCTGCTGGATGATGAATACGATCAGCACAAACGCCGGGATCCAGCGCTCATGGAGCGTGATTGTTACTTCGGGGGTTTGCGGCGGGCTCTCGTTCATAGTCCTCATTGGATTTCGGCGGCTACTCCATTATATAGCGGAATTTTCTCCCACAAAAAACGAGGCAGCACATCTTGTCTCCAGATGCATGCAGCCTCGCAGGTCATTTCTTCAATATTTCCTTCTGCCTAATAATAACCCAGCGCCTTCATCTCCTTGCCGAGAAACTTGCGGAATACCCGGATCTGAACCTCTGATAACTTCTCCTTATAGCGCTGCACAGATTTTCGGTGGATCGTTTTAGTCTTGGTCAGCTTGGGATCACCGCCGGCGGTTAGATTGAACTTCTCAAAGGGATAGACCTGCTCATAGGGAAGTTCCAGGTACTCGAACAGATCATGCAATACCGGGTCCGGGTTGTTAACCAGGTCCTCGTAACGCACCAGATGCCAGCGTTTCTGGCGTTTGAAATACTGGCGGTACACCAGTTTCCAGCGCCTCAGCAGCCCTACGTCAATGCCGTGCAGCTTTTTCCCCGGCAGCCACATACTGGTGCCGTAGGCATATCCCACTTCCAGAGAGGAAAGGTAGGAATCGCGCGGATCACGCGCCAACCAGATGAACTTATCAAACCGGCGGTACAGCAGCCGCGGCCGGCCCAGGAAGAAAGTATCCATCGGCTTGATGCAGATATTCTCTTCCGGGGTATAGCCTGCCAGCAAAGCCGGCAGCACCAGCAGCGAATTCGCATCGCTGTAAGAGCGCACTTTGGAATGGGCATTGAGGATATGCTGCAGCAGCGTGCTGCCGCTCCTCTGGTGGTAACCAATCAGAATTTTCATTGCGGTTTCTTCTCCAGGTAAGCTGCCGGTATTATAGCAGACTGACCCCTCATCCCGGCGGCTCCTACTGGATCCCCCACTCCCGCAGGTACTTAAAATTCTTGGCCAATTCCTTAATGTCAGGGATCTCCCTCGGATCAAAGTCTTCTTCGCTCATCTCGATCTTAAGGATCCGGTCCCAGCGGAAGGTCTTGGGGGCTTGATCGGCCTCATCAAAGACCATCAGATAATCGCGGTAGATCGTATTGGGTGTGGCGCCTTGTTTGATATCCAGCGGGATCAGGAAGTAGATCCGGGCGACGTTGTCATTCAGGGCTTTATAGCGCACGAAGACCTTCTTGGTCTCGTCGATCGCATCCTTGACCGTCTGCATATTTTTAGTCGTGTTCATCAGCCGGACATTCTCCAGGCTGGTTTCCATATCCTCGATCGAAGTCGCTTTGGCTATTTCCTTGATCGCCTGCTCGGAGACCGACTCGTCCACGTTCTCATACTCGGAGACCAGTTCGGAGTATTCCTGCTGGACATGCTCGAATTTGGCCGAGACCCCGGTTTTGGTGATCCCCAGCTCTGTCAGACTGTGCACCACCGGGATGATGATCAGCCCGGCAATCAGCAGCGCGGCAAGCCAGGCCCGGTTGGTGGGGATATCCTGCTCGCCCAACCCGGCGACCACAAAATACAGCCCGACGGCCAGGACGGCAAACACCAAAAACTGCAGGAGCGTTTTCCACGGCCCCAGATTGAATTTCTTGGGAGACTTTCGGTTCTCAGTCATTTTCTACTCCATTTCCTGATCCGGATAAACACACCGGCCAAAACCGGCTTATAACCAGCATAGCCGATAGTATAATACTACGCAAGCCCCGATTTTGCCTTCACCCGGAGGACCTATGACCGTTTTTACCGCCCTCACCTGGAATGTCGAGAATCTCTTCACCCCCGGCACCAATGCACCCCTCGAAGACCACCTCACCTACGCCTTCAAACTCAACCTGCTCGCCGAGGTGATCCTCGAAGCTGACCCCGACGTGGTCGCCCTGCAGGAGATCGGCGGTGAGGATGCTCTCCTCGACCTGCAGATCGCTCTCCGTGGCACTTTTCCCCACATGGCCTCCTCCGCCTTCCCCGACCGGCGC
Organism: uncultured Chloroflexia bacterium; assembly: GCA_963722735.1. Taxonomy (GTDB): domain Bacteria; phylum Chloroflexota; class Anaerolineae; order Anaerolineales; family UBA11579; genus UBA11579. The sequence goes on along the minus strand of CAVROH010000014.1, from coordinate 99,747 downwards.
GGCATCCGGGTTGCCTTCCTCTCCCGCCTGGAGATCACCCACCTGGCTGATTTCGCCGACTTCCCCGCCGGAGCCGCCACCCAGATCTTCAGCCAGGATGCCAGCGGGGCAGCTGTCCCCCTCACCCGCATGGGGCGCGGCGCCCTGCTGATCCGGGTGGAAAAGGGCGGTCACCACATCACCCTGCTCACCGCCCACCTCAAATCCAAGCTGCTCTCATTCAAAACCGCCTCGGGAAAATCCTCCTTCACCCCCCGGGACGAAGACCAGCGCGCCCAGGAAGCCGGCATCGCCCTCCACCGGCGCACCGCCGAGGCAGTCACCCTGCGCCAGCAGATCAACGCCCTGATCGAGGACAGATCCAACACCCCCCTGATCCTGCTCGGTGACCTCAACGATGTCCCCTCTGCCCAGACCAGCCTGCTGCTGCTCGGCCCGCCCGGCAGTGAGCTCGGCACCCTCGGCTTCAACCGCCCCGACCAGGGAGACGATACCCGCCTGTTCAACCTGGCAGAACGCATCCCCGATAAGCGCCGCTACTCCCGCATCCACCACGGACGCCGCCGAACTCCTCGACCAGATCCTCGTCTCTGAAGAGCTTTTCCCCCGCAATCAGGATGGTGACCGGGCACTCCCCACCGCCGACAGCCTGCTGGACTACACCGACCACCTCCCCTCGGTGACCGATAACCCCAACGTCCGCAAAGATGAAGTCCCCCCAGATCATGCGCCGGTGGTGGCCCGGTTTGAGTTGTAGGAAATGGTTTTTTTCATGTAAACTATTCAGTATCCTGCCTACAATGTTAGAAAGGATAGTCAATGGCAAAAATTGATCTGGTAAACCTCAATCTGACCCTCTCGTCTCGATTCAGGCCATTGGAGAAGACCACCTCTCGCATCATCAATGGTTTCTTCGGCCGCAGTTCGGAGGAACCCGAACCCGTTTCAGGCACCTTCTCCCTCAAAGACATCAACCTCACCATCCCGGACGGCAAGACCATGGTCATTCTCGGCCCCAGCGGATGTGGCAAGACCACCCTGCTGCGTGTAATTTCCGGCCTGCTCAAACCCGATTCCGGCCAGGTACTGTATAACGGAGAAGATCTCACCAATCTCGCTCCCCGAGACCGCGGAATCGGGATGGTCTTCCAGAGCTACGCCCTGTACCCCAATTACTCCGCCAAACAAAATATCCTCTCCTTCTTCATGTTCCGGAAAAAGACGCCGGAAATGGACCAGCAGGCACAGGAGAAATTCGAGCGCACCAGCAAGCTGATGGGGGTCGAGCTTGAGCATCTCCTCGGCAGGATGCCTGCCAACCTCTCCGGCGGAGAGCGCCAGCGCGTCGCCCTGGCCCGCTGCATCACTCGCGATCCGATCCTCTTCCTCATGGACGAACCCTTCTCCAATCTGGACGCCAAACTGCGCGAGAAATACCGCATCAACCTCAAAAAGCTGCTTCACCACTTCAACATCACCACCATCTACGTCACCCACGACCAGCACGAAGCCATCATCCTCGCCGATCTGATCAGCATCATGGACCAGGGCCGCATCGTCCAGACCGGCACCTACCAGCAGATCTACCAGGCCCCCGATAGCATCTTCGTCGCAGAATTCCTCAACCTGGATTATGAAACCCGGGCGATCAACCTTTGTGATGGCGCGGTGATCAGCCCCGCCTACCGGGAAAGAGTAGTCGGTTTCCGACCAGAGGACGCCGACATCACAACGGAAGGGAATGGCGCCATCCGCGGCCGGATCGTGGATGTCACCCAGCTGCCGCTCAAAGGCAAATCGGTGGTCACCATAGAGATCCAAAGCGGATCGATTTCCAGCTGTATTCTGAAGATCCGCCCCAGGTGGGGGACGCAGGTAGAAATCTTCCTTCGCCGGATGCATTTATTCGATCAAAAAACCGGTGAACGGCTTGCCAGCCCCCGGTTTGAGGAATAATTGACCCCAAATCCCCCCACATCCCTACCATTTTCATGTAAACTAATACCATGCTCGCCAACGTAAAATCCTGCGCTGTCATCGGACTCGACGGTGTCGTCGTCGATGTAGAAGTCGATACCCGCCAGGGGCTTCCCGGGGTGGTGATCGTCGGCCTGCCGGACGCCGCCGTGCAGGAGAGCCGCGAGCGCGTCCAGTCGGCGATCAAGAACGCCGGACTCCCCTACCCCCGCAAGCGCATCATCGTCAACCTCGCCCCCGCCTCGATCCGCAAAGCCGGCCCGATCTACGACCTGCCCATCGCCCTGGGTGTCCTCATCGCCGCCAACGCCCTGCACTCCGAGATGCTCGAAGGCGCACTGATCGCCGGTGAGCTTTCCCTCGACGGCAGCCTGCGCCATATCAGCGGTGTCCTCCCGATCGCCGACCTGGCCCGCCGGGAGGGCTTCTCACGCGCTCTACATCCCCGAGATGGACGCCGCCGAAGCCGCCCTGATCCCCGGCCTGGAGGTCATCCCGGTCACTCTCACTTTCCGAACTCTACGCCCACCTCACCACCAGCCAGACCATCGAGCCGATGCAGCCGCCCGATGCGGTCTTCATCCCCGCCGCCGGGGAGACCGATTTCCGCGAGATCAAAGGCCAGGAGCACGTCAAGCGCGCCCTCGAAGTCGCCGCCGCCGGTGGACACAACCTGCTCATGACCGGGCCGCCCGGCTCCGGCAAGACCCTGATGGCGCGCGCCCTCCCCGGCATCCTGCCGCGCATGACCCTCGAAGAGGCCCTCGAAGTCACCCGCATCTACTCGATCGCCGACCAGCTCCCCGCCGATGAGCCCCTCCTCCGGGCCCGCCCCTTCCGGGCGCCGCACCACACCATCTCGCACGCCGGGCTGGTCGGGGGCGGCAACTGGCCCCAACCCGGAGAGATCTCCCTCGCCCACCGCGGCGTGCTCTTCCTCGATGAGCTTCCCGAGTTCGGCAACCGCGTCCTAGAGACCATGCGCCAGCCGATCGAGGACAAGGTCGTCACCATCAGCCGGGCGCAGGGCACCCTCACCTTCCCCGCCAGCTTCCAGTTGGTCGCCGCCATGAATCCCTGCCCGTGCGGATATTACGGCTCCCCCGTACGGGCCTGTACCTGCTCGCACGCAATTGATCACCCGCTACCAGAAGCGCATCTCCGGCCCCCTGCTGGACCGCATCGATATCCACATTGAAGTCCCCTTCGTGGACTTTGAAAAGCTCGGCGATGAGCGCCTGGGGGAATCCTCGGAGAGCATCCAGGCAGCGCGTCGAGGCTGCCCGCCAGCGCCAGATCGAGCGCCTCTCGGAGGATGGCATCCTCTGCAACGCTGATATGGGCGTAGAGCAGGTCCGCAAATACTGTCCGCTGGATTCTGCAACCAAATCCGTACTGGAAAGCGCCATGCGCCAGTTGCACCTCTCCGCCCGCGGCTACCACCGGGTCCTCAAGCTCACCCGCACGGTTGCCGACCTCAACGGAGAAGACCAGATCACACCAGCTCACCTGGCTGAAGCCCTGCAGTACCGGGCAAAACAGGAATTCTTAACCATTTCACCCTATACACCTCTCAGGAAAGGAGAGAATAATGGAAGAAAATAACAAACCCAAATGGTTGGTACCCGTCGGGATCGGATGCGCAGTCATCCTATGCCTCTGCCTGCTCGGCGTTGGCGGAGTCTACATCTTTGGCGACCAGCTTCTCGGCGACCTGGGCAGTCTGGGCGACATCCCCGGATTGCCGCAGGATTTTGCAGACATCCTCACCCCGCCGCCAGCCGATATGCCTGTAGAACCAGACCCCTTTGAAGAGGACCCGCTCCCTCCCCAGGTTGACACCCCCCTCTCTGGCGCTCAGGTCTCAGACCAGTCCACCTTTTTCGACGACTTCTCCACCGACGCCCTCGATTGGGATGTCGTTGATGATGGAACCATCGTGCTCGCCTACGAAAACCAGGCCTACAGCTTCCTGGTCAAGGAACCGGATTATCTGGACTATGTCTGGCTGCCGACCTTATTTGACCCCGCTACGGTGAAGTTCGATGTCTGGGGACCGCCAGGTGAACAAGCGGGCACTCTCGGCGTGGAATGCCGCGTCCAGGTGGAAGGAGATAACTATTACTATGTGGAATTTGAGTTATCTTTTCAGGATGTATTTGTAGGTGGTTACCTCAATGGGGAATATGTCGAGTTCTATCAGAGCGGCAATGAATTCAATACCCTGCCGCTGCAATATATGAACACCAACCCCGACCAGCCCAACACCATCGAGGTGACCTGCAATCCCGACAACGTGCTCGTCACCGTCAACGGGATGCTGGAGCAAACAGTCCCCGTCCCCAGCGAGTACCAGATCTGGGAAACCGGCCCAATGACCTTCTTCGTGTACACCTACGAGGACACCATGGCGGGCTACAAGGTCTTCTTCGACAATGTTTACGCCTATCCGTAGGATTCACCCAATCATTTGATCTTCACGTAGGGGGAGGGTTCTGGACCCCAAAGGTCTGAACCCTCCCGCAAGTTTTATTAACCGGAGGTCAGCCATGTTGATCTTTCAGTTCCACCACTTCATCAAACCGGAAATGATCGAGGCCTACAAGCAGGCCATCCTCGAGAATGCGCGCCAAACGATCAAAGAACCCGGCGTGATCCGCTTTGATGTCCTTCAGGACAAGGAAGACCCCTCACACTTTGCCCTCTTTGAAGCCTACAAAGATCAGGAAGCCCGTGAAAATCACCTTGAGACAGCTCATTTCCTTGCCTTCAAAGAGGTCGCATTGGAGACCTTCGCCAAAAAAGGGCACGGCTTTGAGTTCGAAGCCATCCACCCTGAAGGGGAATGGAAAAAGGGATAGAGAAGTACAGTCAGGCACCTCAACACGGACGGAAAGGAAAGCCAATGACAATATCACCTGTTGAACGAAAGATCCGTGCCGGTTTGCCTCTTATCCGGTTCATGCAGCGTTGCATCCAGCCCTCGATGTCAAACCGGCTGATCAAGATGGGGTTAGCGTGTGTGCGGCTGGATGCGGATGTGGTGCGTGAAGCTGTGACCGCCGATGGTGTATCGTGTGAATGGATCATCCCCCACAACAGCCCGGCGGATAGAGTCCTTCTTTATTTACACGGGGGTGGTTTCGTCTTCGGGCAAACACCTCCTCATCTACACATGGGAGCCTATCTGGCAAAAAAGATGGGCGTGCGCATCCTGATGGTCGATTATCGAACTGCGCCAGAACACCCCTTCCCCGCAGCGCTGGATGACAGCTTTTCCGCATATCTTTGGCTAATGAAGCAAGAGATTCTAGCGCAGAATATCGCAGTTGCCGGTGACTCGGCCGGGGGCAACTTAACCATCACTCTCTTATTAAAATTGCGCCAGAGTGGTCACCCCCTCCCTGCGGCGGCGGCATGTCTCTCACCGGTCACCGACCTTTCGCCTGAAGCCAATCGGCGCCAGGGCTTCAAGGATCCGCTCTTGCCGCCTAAAGCCAGGGATTTTTACACCCAGTCATACCTCGGAAATAATGACCCCCGCAACCCCCTGATCTCACCTGTGTATGGCGATTTACACGGTCTGCCGCCTTTGCTTGTTCACGCTGGAGAAGATGAGATTCTGCGGGAGGATGCAATCCGGATCACGGATCTGGCAAAATCCGCAGGTGTGGATGTGCAGTTGAAGATCTACCCGCGCATGTGGCACGTATGGCAGATAAATCTTGCCTTATCCCAGGCCACCCAATCCCTGGATGAGATTGCCCAATTTCTCAAAACATACCTGGCGATCCCTGCCTAACCCGCCCCGCTTTCCAGCGGACCGAACTTGTCCCCACCCCGGCGGTGCAGCCACAGGAATCCCCCAATCCCGATCAGGCAGCTGAGCACGCATACGAACCACAGCATCTGCGGCTGCGGGCCGTCCAGGATCATCCCCGAGAAGCCCGGCCCAATTGCGGAAGACAGCACCCAGCTGAACCCGAAGAAAGCCATATAACGCCCGCGCATCTCCTCGGGGGCAAATTTTGCCACCAGCGCCTGGGCCAGCGGCAGCACGATCATCTCCCCCACCGTGATCAGCAGCATCGCCACCAGGAACAGCGCATAACTGGCCACCACTCCATACATCGCAAACCCGATCATATAGAACCCGGTCCCCAGCGCCATCATCAGCATCGAAGGCCGTTTATTCGCTTTGGTGGTGATCCAGAACTGGAAGATCACCACCAAAGTGGCATTGGCGCTCATCAGCAGGCCGTAGCCCTGCTCAGGCACGCCGTGCACATCCCGCAGGAACACCGAGAGGGTGTTATAGATCTGCCCATAGGCATAGGTCATGAAGACACTCGCCAGTATAAAGGCCAGGAAGAGCCTATCCCCGGCCACCACCAGATAGCCCTTGAACGTTTTCCCCAGGCTCTCCCGCTCAGTGTCCTCGGCAGATTCCGGTTTGGTCTCGGGGATGAAGGCCAGCACCACCCCGGCCACGATCAGGCTGGAGATCGCATCCAGCACAAACAGCAGCAGATACGAGACCCCGGCCAGCATCCCGCCGATCACCGGGCCGATGATCCAGGCCAGGTTGACCGCGATTCGCATGATCCCGTAGCCCTGGGCACGGTGTTCCTCCGGCAGCAGGTCGGCGACCATCGCCTGGTGAGCCGGCCCGGCAATATCGGAGAGCAGCCCGACAAAGATCGAGAGCACAAAGAACATCCAGAACTGCTCGATCAGCCCGAAAGCCACACTGCTGATCGCCGAGAAGACCAGCCCAAACAGCACCATCCCCTTGCGGCCAAAACGGTCCGCCAGCGCCCCGCCGATGATTCCGCCGATGAAACCAAAGGTGGCGAAACGACCCCAGCAGCAATCCCGCCTCGGTCATCCCCACCTCAAATTTCTTGGTGATATACAGCGAAAAGAATGGGAATATGATCGTCCCGCCCAGCCGATCGATGAAGGCGGACAGCACCAGGATCCAGAATTTGGATGAGAAGCGGTTGAAGGTCTCTCTATAACGGGTCATGGCGATATTTATACCATCTATGACCGCTAATAGTGGTAATTTGCGAACTGCTTTGAGCCTCGTTCCGGACAGGCTATAATGGGGCCATGCTCACCGAACCCATCCTCGATCTGTTCTTCCTCACCTCGGCCTCCTTGGGGCATTATTCTTCTTCTGGTTCGCCCTGGTCTCCCTCAGAGAGCGGGAAAGACGCGCCGCCCGGGTCAGCGCCGGGTTGGGGATTGGGGTTATTCCTCGTTTTCAAGTTAGCAACATATATTGCATTTTCAATTCAGATTGTAATATTCTATGTATTTGCAATTCTCGCCGCCCTCGCTGCTGATCTCTCTTCTTCCTCCCCATCGGAAAACTCCCCCCGGACGAACACCGCCCCACCCGCCGCTTTGACGAACGCAACATCATGTTCGCCCGCCACCGCCTGCAGCCCCGGCACGCACGAATACGAGCGAATACTACTCCCTTCACCCCGAGAACCAAACCGATCGATGACCGCAATCGCTCCCGGCCCGGCATCATGTCCCCGCACAGCAAACACGCCCACCCGGCCGCCTTTGCCGCCGCAGACGCCAGCTTCCAGATCACCGAAACGCTCTCCAGACTGGCAGAGGGGCCAGCCGGCAGCTACCGCCAGCCGCTCACCCCGCAGCAAGCCACCGCCTATCTCAAAGCCCAGGCCCGTCACTTTGGCGCACACGATCTCGGCGTCACCCGGCTGCAGCCCTGGCACATCTACTCCCATATCGGCCGCGGACCCGGCGAATACGGCGGCTTGATCGACCTTGACCATTCCTTCGCCCTGGCCTTCACCGTGGAAATGGACTTCGCCACCATGCAGTCCGCCCCACTCGGCGCCGCGGTCATGGAATCTGCCCACCAATATGTGGAGGCTGGCAAGATCGCCGTTCAGCTGGCCGCCGCCATCCGCGCCCTGGGATACGAAGCCCGCGCCCACATCGACGGCAACTACCGCGTGATCTGCCCCGTCGTTGCCCGGGATGCCGGACTTGGCGAGATCGGGCGCATCACCCTGCTGATCACCCCCAAACTCGGCCCGCGGGTACGCATCGGCGTGGTCACCACCGATCTGGAACTGGTCCCCGATGCCCCCGGCGCCGACCCTTCGGTCATCGATTTCTGCACCATCTGCAAAAAATGCGCCGACAACTGCCCCAGCAGTTCGATCCCCTTTGGCCCCCGCCTGGAAGCAGATGGCATCCTCCGCTGGAAGCTCAACCCGGAAACCTGTTTCGCCTACTGGAATGAGATCGGCACCGACTGCGGGATCTGCATGGCCGTCTGCCCGTATGCCCACCCGGACAATCCCGCCCACAATCTCATCCGCTGGGGCAACCGCCGCTCCGGATTCTTCCGTACGGGCAGCACTAAAGCTGGATGACCTATTCTATGGACGCACGCCAAAACGCCAGCCCAATCCGGGTTGGTTAAATTTGGGGAATAGATGAACACACAGAACGTTATTAGGTCAGCAGGGGTCTGTGACTAGGGATTAATGATTTGGGGGACGACTTTGTCTGCCTGTGCTAAGACTGGTCTTGATTTCCTTTCAATCGAATCTGCCCCTGATTTTTGGGGTACTTGCCTACAAAACCAGTATAAAAATTCTTAATTACCTCAAAATCTGTTTCGATATCACCGGTGGGGTGCAAGGTTGGACCCAGGCCGCATTCTTTATCCTGAAAGTCCATGTAGGCCATCACAATCGGAACATCTGCTTTCAAGGCTATGTAATAAAAACCGGTCCGCCAATATTCAGCTTTTTTACGGGTACCCTCCGGTGAAAGGCCGATGACTAGGTCCTCGTACTCATCAAACTTGGCTGCAATTTGCTCCACCAGATTTGTCCTTTCCCGGCGATTGACAGGAATTGCACCGATTGCCCGGAAGAATACGCCCAAAGGGCCTCGAAAAAGGGAGTCTTTGCCCATCCAATGGATCGGAATTCCCTCAGATGCCATTAATAAGAGCATCACAATAAAATCCCAGCTGGATGTATGGGGAGCCCCGATCAAAACGTATTTATTCGGAAGTGGCAGAATTACATCCGTACGCCAGCCAAAAATGCCTAATATTGATCTGGCGATCTTTTTTGCCAGACTTGAATGCTGTATCCCTGATGCTAATGCCATTTGGCCTTCTCCGGTAATTTGATTACTTGGTTGCCCTTGTAGTTTATCGTAAAAATGCCAGCCTCTCATAGAAAACCAAAACTTGCATATCTGTCAACCCCCACATACACTAGTGCCCACCGCCGCCCCCGGATTCGGCACCACGCTATCCGCCTGGATAAACCGCCCGATCGCCGGATCGTACCACCGGGCCACATAGTAATACAGCCCGACCTCAGCGTTCGTCGGAGGCAGTATACCGCCGGAGACAAATAAACATAAGGCTATCGCTTGCCGGTAGCCGTTGTCAATATAAGGCCAGCGCTCTACCCTGGCCGTTGTCAATAAAAACGAGGGCCGATTTCACGGTCCTCTTCCAGAATGAGTGAACTCAATGGTTATTATGTCTATCTGGTGCTAGCTTAGTCAGTTGCACTCTCTTTTTACTTTTAGTTATTCATTATTTCGCATCTTGCTAGAGATAAAACACAACAACACTGGAGATTACTCCTACAACTATCATCAGAATAAATGCTTTGATTACTTGACTTCGAAGTTCTTTAGAGCCAGAAAAATAAGAAATTGTTCCCTTGGAAACCGTATTCATCAAAGCAGCAATTATCACTGATATTCCCGCCACATCAGCAGACAATTGTGATCTTTCCGCTAAACGAGTTACACTGAGAGTAATTGCATCAACATCTGTTAGTCCAGTAAGAAAACTAGCCAGGTATACACCTGATGATCCCAGAAAGGTTTGGGAATATTCCACCACAATCAAAACAAAAGCAAACAAAAGACCGAACTTTATTGCTGTTGATAACTTGAGGGGATTTGTGATTTTGTACTTTGGATGAATGGTCGAATCTTCTGTCTGCCTACTTTTTTGACCTAAGAATATATAAAGTAGCCCGGTAATCAGCATCAGGGTAAATGGAATGATAACTTTGAGTGCTAAAGGTGGATAAATAACCAGGATCAAAAGCAATACCCTCGGAAACATAACCGTTGAGGCTAAAACAATAGCTCGTGCGTAATGCTGGGCCATTTGAGGATACTCTCGACTGGCGGAAGAGAAACTGATCGTTGTTGCTGTACTGCTGGCTAATCCACCAAGGATTCCCATCAAATTTATGCCCCGAGAAGGCCCTAATAATTTCATCAATACATAGCCACTAAAACCAATCCCTGAAACGAATACTACCATCAACCATATTTGAAACGGATTCAATAACCCTAGTGAATCAATTGTACGATTGGGGAGCAAAGGCAATATTACTGCGGCTACGAGAGCAAATTGAAGGGTAACATGAATATCATCTGACACTCATATTTCGGATAAATCCATGCAATTTACCCTTAAATGTTAGAAGCAAGGAAGTAATAACAGCTAGTGCGACAGCAACAACGGCATGATCGCCCATCACCAAAACGCCAAAAAGAAAAGTTAAAATTGCTGCAATTTCGGTTGTAATGCCTGTCTCAGTTTTGCGACGCACCAATGTTTTAAAATAACTAACCGTTGTCATTAGGATTAATCCTGCTAATGCTAAAGCAGCGAGGATGATTCCAACATCACTTACTAAAAATGACGAAACGGACCCCAACAATGCAATAAGAGAAAATGTCCGTATACCAGCAAAATCTGGGGCATCTTCCTTTTGCTGATAAAATTCTCTCTCCAACCCAATCAAGGCGCCAATTACCAATGCTAAACCGAAGCGCCACCAGGGCTCAAACTCAGATAAACTAAGCATACGTGCTCCTAATTCCTAATTACCGATCATTCTCAGGACGCTTGACCATAGATTAAACTATTTGTCGGTTATCCGATATCCAAGGAATATTATTAGTACCAAACCCGGATATTACGAAAAATGTGAACATTTCTGTAAAATGTTCACGACAAACAGATTATATCAATATATTAGTGTCCCTTTTCCAACAGCCTGAACTTTTTTTGAAAGCCATCTTGCCACTAGTCAACCAGCTTGAATCTGTAAAGTAACTTTTTAAAAAGTGTCGGGTTTTGTCGGGTTTTGTCAGCTTTAGCTTGAACCCGTAAAGGAAAATTCCAAAAAAGTGTAACATTTTGGTACCTTTTGTCACCTTCTCAGGGTTGGCTTCCTAAAAGTTGTACCGTCTTTGGGGATTTGGAACACCCAAGCCATCTCCCAATCCCAACTCCCCCATCACTAATCACAAATTTTCAGGTATCATATTCATGCCGGACCACTGCACCATGTGGACATGCGGGTACGCAGTCCATACACCCCCAACACCGGCTCATATCCAAAAACGGGCTTTCATCCCGGTCAAAACGGCGGAAGGCATTCCCGCGGCAGACATCTCCGGCCAGGCAAACCTTACACGCCTGGCACAGATCATCATCCACTTTCAGCATAAACCGTCTTGTACCTTCAACCATATCAGCACCATAATAGGAATATGCCAGATTATAACCCTTTTGAGGAGCAGAATATATGAAAAAATCTTGAAAATTGATTGGATTATCGATCCTGCCTGATCATTGACCTGTTGCTGGTACTCCCGCTCATCATCCCGATCCCGCCGCTCGAGGATGTCCATCCGGTCGAAGAACTTGCCGACGCCGACAGCCGTTTCACCCAGATAGACGGTATCCAGTTCCATTACAAAACAGCTGGGCAGCGGAGAGACCACCCTGGTGCTGCTGCACGGATTTGGCGCCAGCCTGTATTCCTGGCGAGAGGTCATGCCCCCGCTGGCAGAAGAGTACCAGGTATTTGCCTATGACCGCCCCGCTTTTGGGCTCACCGAACGCCCGGCCTACCTGGACCGGCGATAACCCCTATCACCCGCAAGCCAGCATTTACCATCTCGCCCAACTGCTGGATGCCTGGGGGCTGCAATACCGTCATCCTGGTCGGCAACTCTGCCGGAGGGAGCACCGCCATGGAATTCACCCTGGCCCATCCTGACCGTGTGGAGGCCCTTATCCTGGTCAGCCCGGCAGTCAGCGATCGCAAAAACTTCTCTGCCAAATATCCCGACCTGATAATCCTGCCCCAGGTGCAGCGACTTGGACCCTTGCTGGTTCGCCGCATCGCGGATACCGGTCTCGAAACCCTCGCCGATGCCTGGCACGATCCCTCTCGCCAGCCAGCGGACACTATCCCCCTCTATACCAAACCACTGCAAGCCGAGAATTGGGATCATCGCCCTCTGGCATTATTCCACCTCAGACGAGGTCAGCGACCTCCCCAACCGGCTGGATGAATTCAATCTCCCCATCCTGCTGATCACCGGGGATGATGACCGCCTGGTTCCCACCGGGAACACGGTTGCCCTCCAGGATCAGATCCCCGGCGCAGAACTGGTCGTCCTCCCTGACTGCGGCCATGTGCCCCAGGAGGAATGCCCGACGCCTTTCTTGAAGCTGTGACAGACTTCCTTACACGACTGAATAGACCAATAGCGAGAGCCCCGCTGATAAAACCACAATCAAAAAGAGCCACCTGCTAATCGGGTGGCTACTTCGATCAATTGAATCAGGAATAACTAGCTAAGGTGCAGTCACACTTCTATCTACCCGAGTAGTACAGTCGCCACCCAATCCGTTCAGGGTACACATCTTTAGGTTGACAGTTAAATTCTGTCCCAGCGAGGCGACAGGTTAAACTTGACATATGCCCAGTACACATCTCCAGGCTCAATATCGTGATCCCCATCGTGGGGCAATCCCCCTTATTCTCGGTGAAGTTGTTGTTCTGGGCCACCAGTGATTGGTACCGCACGTTCGAGGTCCAGGTTCTTGTACCGAGTTCTTACCGAAACTTTCCAATGATCTCGCTCCCGTTGTTCTTGACCCGAATGGCCAATAATTGTTTTACCGCCGCATGTATATCCATTCGATCTCAAGGATCTGGAAAGACTACCGACTCCACCACTTCGATCTCGACAAAGAAAGGCACATCATCCTCACCCAGGGCAAATATCACGCCATCATCGCTGCGCAGCTTCCACTTTCCCTCTGTAGGTACCAACAGACCCGGGTGCGGTCAGGTCTACCGAGATATCGACCTCATCACCGGGAGCGACATTCCCGATATTGATATCTTCCACATTGGACCCGCCCATCTTGTCACCGGAATCAAAGACCAGGTCGTAGTCATTGTTCCACGTGCAGGTGCCGACATTCTTCAGCCGCCAGGTCTTGGTGAAGGTATCACCCGGCGCAAATTCGGTCCCGTCGGGGACGGTTACATCCTTGACCCATTTCGCCATGTTGCAGGGGTTCCTTGGTTGCTGTCGGCGTTGGCGTTGCGGTATCGGTCGGCTCCGGGGTATCGCTGGGTTCTGGCGTGTCTGTCGGTTCTCCGGTGTGTTGGTCGGATCCCGCTGGTGGCAGGCGGCTCAGGCGTGTTCGTGGGGAGCCGCTGGATCTCCGCCTCCCCTGATTGGCCGCATTTTGCCGTCAATCTGGCTTCGATCGTCTGGGCCGCATAGGTCTGCGCCAGCTGTGCGCTGTTATTACGGGTGGTGGCAGTTGGCAGGTTGCATCCAGCCGCAAGTACAACCAGAATCACCACCAAAAGACTGATTTTTTCATCCTTTTCATTTTGTATTCTCCTTTTGTGAAGGTTACACCCACTATACACCAAAAGCAGTCCGCTTTCAACGGACAACCGTACTATCCAATTAGACTGCCCGGCAAAATCAAACACCGGCTCCCGGATTTCAATGTAAAATCGAACCAGGCCGATTCTCTATCCATAAAGAGGCTGATATGGCACTTAAAGAACCAAAATCCTCCTCCCCGCGCCGAAAGATCCTCATCATTCTGGCGATCCTGGTGGTCTTTGCCGCCCTTGAGCTGGCATACAACTTCCCCGATATCGCCACCCCGCTGGAAAAGCTGGAACTCTCCGCCCGGGATACCGCCCTGCGCCTGCAAGGCACCCGAGCTCCCCATGAGAAGATCGTGATCGTCGATATCGACGACCAATCGCTAAGTTGGGTGGGAGAACGCTGGCCCTGGTCCCGCAGCCGCATGGCCGGGATCATCGACTGGCTCAACGCAGCCGGCGCAGAAGTGATCGCCTACGATATCTTCCTCTTTGACCCTTCCGCCAACCCGGAAGACGATCAGGCCCTGGCCGACGCCTTTGAAGCCGCCAACGCAGTCGTCACCGTCAGCCAGGTGATCGAATTGCCCTATTCCACCACCCTCAATCTCCCCGAGGAAATCTTCCTCCCGGTGATCAACGGCTACGGGATCACCGAGGTAGAGCGCGACGATGATGCCGTTGTCCGCAGCGTGGTCGCCTACAAGGAAATCCAGAACATGACCCTCTACAACTGGGCCTTCGAGATCGTCCGGGCAGCCGTCGATTCCACCCCGCCAACATACCCGGACGTCAACTCGGTAGCTTCAACGGGGCATCGATCCCCCTCAACCAGCGCGGCCACATGCTGGTCAATTTCGCCGGCCCGCGCCAGACCTACCCGACCTACTCCGCCGCGTTCCTGATGGAAGGAGACTACGACCCGGCGATCTTCAAAGATAAGATCGTGCTGATCGGCTCATCCAGCGAAACCCTGCAGGATATTTACCCCACGCCGTACTCCACCACCAACCTGATGCCCGGAGTCGAGATCGTCGCAAATATGGTCGCCACCATGCTGACCGGCAGCTATCTGCGCCTCTCCCCGCCCTGGCTGACCCTGCTGATCCTGCTTCTCCTCGCCGTCCTCGCCGTCCTGGTAGCCACCATCCCCCGTCCGACCATCTCCGTCCCTGTGATGGGTGCTGGCATCGTTCTCTATCTGGTCATCTGGCAGATCGTCTTCACCCGCACCGGCATCCTGCTCTCGATCATCGCCCCGATCCTGGTTTTCGCCCTGGGAGTAATCATCCCCACCCTGGAAGAAGCGTTCACCCAGGAGATGGAAAAACGCCGCGTGCGCAACCTGTTCAGCCGCTTCATCTCCCCTGAGATGGTTGACCAGATGCTTGAGACCCACGATATCGACAGCCTCAACAAACGCACCGACCTCACCATCCTCTTCTCCGATATCCGCGGCTTCACCACCCTGTCAGAACAGAATGTCCCCCGACCGGCTGGTCTCGCTGCTCAACCCCTACCTGGACCGGATGACCACCATCATCCACAAACACGGCGGCACGGTGGATAAATATGAAGGCGACGCCATCATCGCATTCTTCGGCGAGCCGATTCCCTACAAGGATCACGCCGTGCGCGCCGCCAGCGCCGCCATCGAGATGCGCCAGGCACTAAAGACCTCAACCAGACCTGGCAGCAGCGAGGCATCTTCTCCGGCAGATTTGAGATGGGCATCGGGATCAACACCGGCGAGGTCTTTGTCGGCCTGCTCGGCTCCAGCCAGCGGATCAACTACACCGTCATCGGGGATGCCGCCAACCTCGCCGCCCGCCTGCAGGACAAGACCAAGGACTACCAGGTCCCCATCCTGATCAGCGGCGAGACCCAGGCCCGGATCAAGAGACAAATTCCAGACCAAATTCCTCGATTCCGCCGTGCTCAAAGGCAAAACCGAACTGGTGGATATTTATCAGTTGATTTCGGAATAGGATACTGACTATGCCTAGAGACCTGAAGCGAAGAATTCCTGATCTGAAATCAGGTGATGAGACCTTCCACATTGATGACCAAGAATTGGGCTTCGCCACTTCTGTCTTTTTGGCAGTGGACCGCCTCTGATCTGGTTAGTAATGCAACCACGAGGAATGCTTGCCGAGTTTATTGTTGCGAAAGCCCTTGGAATGTGACCTTACAAATGTACGGTCTGAATGGGATACCTATGACCTTGAGACTAAAGATGGTATAAAAATTGAGGTCAAATCTTCCGCCTACCTACAGAGCTGGCATCAGGAGAAGTTATCCCAGGTCAGCTTCCGGATTCTAAAAACCATCGCCTGGAGCCCGGACACTGGGTTATATGAACAAAACGCTCTGAGACTCGCTGACATTTACATCTTCGCCCTCCTGGCCCACAAAGATAAAAGCACAGTGGATCCACTCAATCTCAACCAATGGCGTTTTTATGTTATACCCACCAGGATATTGAATGAACACAGGAATGAACAAAAGGAACATTACTTTAGGCAGCCTGGAGAGTTTGGGGGTGACTCCTGTAAGGTATATGGAACTAAAAGACGCAATAGCACAAATTAGATAACCCGATTATTCAGAACAAATCCAAAGAGCGGGTTCTGGCAAAGGCCATGAACCCGCTCGAGTATTAGAGGATCAAACTCTACGGCGTTGGCGTCTCACTCGGAGCGGGCGTATCCGTGACCACCACGATCGGGGTCGATGTGTTCGTCACTGTCGGGGTTGGGGTAATACTCGGCTCCGACGTCTGTGGGGTCGTTGGTGGTCGGCGTAGTGGTGACAGTCGGGGTCGGTGTGGGAGTCGGTTTGAGCAAATTCAACTCGATGGTTTTCTCCGCCACCGCGTTCTTGCTCCCCTCCATCTGCACCCGCAGTTCCAGCTTGCCATCCTCCAGTTCGGTCAGGTCCAACTGAAAATAATCCTTGGGCTCCTTGCTCTGCTCGGTGAAAGTGCCCAGACTTTGCCACTGCTTCCCTCCCACCCGGTAGCTTAGCTCAAACTTCTCAAACCGGTCTCCGCCATGCACCCGCAGAATGATCGGCAGTTCATTCGTCTTGATCGTTTGCCCAGGACTGATCCCCTCAAAGGAGAGAGTCGCCGGATTATCCGACTGGGTGCACTCCTTCTGTGGGATGAAGTAGATCGGCCGGTTGAAGCCCATCTGCTCGGCCCAAGTCCTGCCCGCCGAGGTATCCTGGATCCACTCCCCGGCCCAGAACTCGGTCACATTCAGCACCAATTGCTCGTCCCTGAAATCCCCGCACGCATCCGAGGAGAATAGCTGCGTCCAGGTATCCACCTCTACTTCTTTCCACAGGTCGGCGCTGGAAGGCAGCGGCAGTTGGTCGTGGGCGAATATTTCAGTCCTCTGCGACGGACAGTTGGCAGACGGCACCGTCCCGGAGACAGCGCATACCACCCGCTCCACCACCCCATCCGGCTGGCGGAAAGGCGTCGGTGAACCGCCCTCCAGGATCTGGATCGATCCTGCATAAATTCCGCCCAGATCGGTGCTGCTCCAGTCAGGCCGCTGGTATTCTTCATCTCGGTGTAATCCGGGTTACCCACCCACACTCCCACCGACAGGTCGGGCGTGAAACCCATCGTCCAGTTATCGCGGAAATCGTTGGTCGTGCCGGTCTTTGCCGCCACCTGGAAAGGCAGATTGAGCACAGAGTTAGGGCCAAAAGCCGGCGTGCGTGCCGCGTTGTCCGAGAGAATTGAGGAAAGCAGATAAGCATGCTCCGCCCGGATGACCTGCTCGCCTGCCGGGCGCTGATACTCAAAGATCACTTCGCCGCTGGAATCGGAGATTTTGGTGATCGCCACCGGCGGCACGCGCACGCCCTGGTTGGCGAACACGCCAAATACGGAGGTCATATCCAGCAGGGTGACCTCACCACCGCCCAGCGCCAGCGATAGGCCGTAATAGTCCTCATTCAGCGTCGAGATTCCCAGGCGGTGGGCCATTTCTATCATCCCGTCTTCCACCGGGGTATTGGGGTCATCGTAGATGCCCACAAAGTTCAATGCCTTGACCGCTGGCACATTATACGAATTCGCCAGCGCAGCCCGCACCGTCACCGGACCATGATAGCGTTCATCATAGTTCACCGGGATGTATGGCTCGCGTGGGTCATCCGGATTACCAGAAGGCGGGAATTCGGATTCCACATCCCAGATCAGGGTCGCCGGGGTCCAGCCTTTCTCAAAAGCTGCCATGTAGGCGATCGGTTTGATCGAGGAACCTGGCTGTCGGGGTGAGAGGGCCATATTGATCTGCCCGTCGATCTCATCATTGTAAAAATCCACCGAGCCGACCATTGCCAGGATCTCTCCGCTGGCTGGTTCCAGCGCCACCAGCGCCCCGCTCTGCACATTATTGGCTTCCAGCAAGGCGATGTGTTTCTCCAGGGCAGTCAGCGCCAACTCCTGCAGACGCGGGTCCAGCGTGGTTTCGACTGTAAACCCGGAGCGGTAGATCATCTGGGGATCGTACTGGGCTTCCAGCAGGGTGCGGATGTAATTCACCCAGTGCGGGTATTTAATCTGCACATACGGCTGGTTGAACTCATAATCTTCCAGGGCATAGGCTGCCGCCGAGCCGGTTTCCAGGTCCACGCAAATGCGCTGCACGCTGTTGGACACATAGATACAGCCCTGTTCCTCGCTGGCTTCATACATCAGGCGCAGCACATACTTCTGCCGGTTGAGGGCGACTTCCCGGTTGGTGTAGGCATCATAGACCGAAGGCGCCTGGGTCAGACCAGCCAAAAAAGCGGCCTGCTCCAGGGTCACCTGGTCGGCCCTAACGCCGAAATAGGTTTCGGCAGCCGCCTCGATCCCGTAGGCCAGGTTGCCGTAGAAGTTCTCATTTAGATACAGTTCCAGGATCTCGTCCTTGGTGTAATTATTAGTCAGCTCGATCGCCAGGATAGCTTCTTTAACCTTGCGCAGATAGGAGCGCTGGTTCGCTTCTTCCGGATCAAGAAACAGCATGCGCGCCACCTGCTGGGTGATCGAGGAAGCCCCCGAGACCACCTCGCCGCTCTGGGCATTCTGGATGAAAGCGCGCACGATCGCCCACGGGCTGAACCCCGGATGGCTGTAGAAATGCTCGTCCTCGGTGGCGATGGTTGCCGCCACAATGAATGGGGAGACCTCATCCAGCCCCACGTACGTGCGTCTCCCTGCGCTGGGATCGAGGATCTCATACAACAGATCACCGTTGCGGTCCAGGATCCTGGTCGTCTGGAATTGGGAGGTTCGCGACTGCACATCTTCCACCGATGGCAGAGTTGCCGCAATCGAATAATACTGCACCAACATGAAAGAACCCACACCCAGCACGATCACCAGCCCGACAAAGGCCATAATGATCAATGCGCGCAGCAGGCACCCTCCAGCCTGGCCGAAACGGCTGCCGCGGTTACGGTCTCGGCGCTCGCCAAGCCCGAATCTGCGCCGCGGCTTCATCTGGCGGGGGGGGGATTGATAGTTCCACGAATCCTGCGGCTGTCGATGCCGGCTTTGAAAATGCCGCCGGAGTCACATGGGTGGCATCCAGATCATCCTCGGGGACCCAGCGGGGCAGCGGCATATCATCCGCATCCAGCGCCGGCACGCCAGACCGTCTGGATTCTCCGAAAGGCGGAGGCGGCGGCAATCGGCTGGGACTCATCCACCCCTGTCGGATTGGTATCCGCCAAGTTCCGCGTAAATATCCGTATCAGCATCCGCTTCCGACGGGCTTACCGGGTCAGACAACTGCTCCAATGGCAGCCCCGATCCTGGCGTCTCTTCAATTGAAGATGGATGGCGTAAACCGGGCTTTTCCGGAATCCCCTCAAACACCAGATTATCCGCCTGGACTGCATCCGGATCAAATGCCGCCATCGCGCTGGTGGCATCCATCCCCTGGGAAAAGCTGTCCTTACGGGAATCATCAAATTCTGTCCGCACAAAGGGATCGACGGGTTCGGAGAAATTTCCTCATCGGGAACCTCTTCAGATTGGGGCTTCTCTTCCACCTCCTCGTCAGAGTTTTCCGCCGGGGGGCTGCCGCGGTAAATGCCGATGGTACCGTCTTCCGGCAGCTCAGGCGGCAGGGAAGCACGCGAAGTCAGACGCCGGAACCGTTCGGCGGGGTCTTCATCGCTCCCCTCATTTTGCGGATCTTTACCGGGCTGTTCTTCTCCCGGCTTTTCCTGGTCATCATATTCGTAATTATCTTCCGGATTGTCCATACTCAACGCTTTCCTTTAATTTCATCAGGCATACCCAGCACCACCATCTCCAGCTTGCCGGTCATCACCAGCTCATCCTCCTGGTTAAGTACCCGCAGACCGAGCCGCACCAATCCCGAATCCAGCTTTTTAAGAGGCTGGGTTTCCAGGATCTCCATTTCAGCCCGGATGGTGTCACCGATATAAACCGGCTTCTTGAATTTCCAGTTCCTTATCTCTCTGAATGCACCTAATGTGCCATCCAGCAGGCCGGTCTGAACCAATAATCCCGATATGATCGAAGCCACCAGCAGCCCATGGGCCGCCCGCCCGCCATACCCAGTTGAACCGGCAAATACCGCATCGGTATGGATGGCGCTAAAATCTCCGGAAAGCCCAGCATAATTGACAATATCGGCTTCAGTTACCGTACGTCCGGCAGTAACCAATTTTTGACCCGGCTCAAATTCCTCGAACCACAGGCCGCGGGGCATGGATGGAAATCGCCTCATTACATTCTTCTCCAACACGATCGGACTAACCAGATGCCTGATTTAGCACACCGGCCGCCTCGAAGGCAGAGATCACCTGCCTTATTTATCTTAACGCAAAAATAGGAAAAATGTTCCTGCATTTTGGTTATCTCAGACCCTAAAATCGAACACAAACCTTTGACCTGAGAGACATCTGACACTACAATCCTAGTATGAGAACCTGGAATCTACATCGCAAAGACCCTCTCAGCCTAACGCTGGCTGCAGATGCCCGTCTTGCCGCCCTCGATTACAGCAACGATCAGATCTGGGAAATGGTCCTTGGCAGCGGAGAACCTGCCGGGATCAGCTTCCAGACCACTTATGGGCTGCGGGCTCGCAGTATGCGCGTCTTTCCACAATTCGTGGAAGCCCACCAAACCGTCTCAGACCCGGCCAGCTTTGAACAGCCGCCTGTCATCCAGCAGTTTGCACCTCAATTACCTCAAGATCGGCTTCTCCCCCTTCATCGGGATTGATGTCATCTCCGAATACTGGCTCCCGGACGGGCAGACTGCTGCCGGCAGGATCTGGGTGAAAAACGCTTCCGAACTGGACCGCAAACTCCGCCTGGAACTAACCGCCATCCTCAACCCGGCGCCGGAAGGCAGGCCGCTCACCCCGCGTGTCCGCGAATCCACCACCGTGCTGCAGGGCCTGACCGAGAACCTCCAGCCGATCCTGTTCATCACCGGCGGAGCGATAGGAGAAGCCAGCCCGTACCCTAACCTCTATCATGACCTAGCCCTGGCCCCAGGCAGCCACCGCCGTTTTACCTGGGTACTCGCCTCCCTCGAAGATGATGAAGAATCCTTCCGCCATGCCCGTCTGACTGCCGCCCAGAACTGGGATGCCGAGATCTCCCGCATCGCCATGCTGGCCGCACAGGGATGTCCACATCTTCACCGGAGATCCCGACTGGGATGCTGCCCTGGCCCTGGCTCAAAAGACCGCCAATGGCCTGCGCTTCACCCCTAACCAGCACCTGCCACACCCCACCTATGTCTCCACCCGCCTGCCCGACCAGGGATATTCCTCCCAGGGGAATGGCGTCGAATACAACCATCTCTGGGACGGCCAGACGCCTCTAGAACTCCTGGTACTGGTCCCAATTCCTCCTGCCCGGCAGACCCGAAAGCCGCTATCGGCCTGCTGGATAACTTCCTCAGCCAGCAACAGCCGGATGGCTTCATCGATCACAAGCTCGGACTGGGCGGTCAGCGCAGCAGATTGACCGCCGCCCCCTTCCTTGTCAGCCTCGCCTGGCGCATTTACCAACACACCCAGAATCTGGAATTCCTCAAACGCGTCTACCATCCGCTGCTGCGCCACCTGCAAACCTGGTTCCAGGAAGAATAACGACCGCGATGGAGATGGGATCCCGGAGTGGCCCAACCTGCTCCAGACCGGCTACGACGAGAATCCAGCATTCTCGCGCTGGCAGCCCTGGGCCCGCGGCGCAGATATCCAGCTTACCGAAAGCCCAGACCTGTGCGCCTATCTCTATCGCGAGATCAGCCTGCTGCGCAGCATCTCCAGCCTGATCGGGCAAACCGAATCCGCTCTCTCGCTGGAAGCCTTCGCCAACAGCCTGAAAACTGCCGTGCAGAACTCCTGGAACGGACGACGAGGCACCTATCCAATACTGGGATTCTGAAAGCCACCAGACCTCATCCGGCGAAGTGCTCAAAAGCCGTTCCGGGCCTGGAGAAATGCTCCTCGATTTAGTCTTTGATCTCCCCACCCGGCTGCAGCTTCGCCTGGACTCACCCGAACCTCCCTCCTCAAAATTGGAGATCTCCATCCACGGAACCCTGGCAAATGGCCAGCACCGCGTGGAGAATCTCACCGCCGCAGATCTGATCTGGGTGCAGGACTCTGCCATCGTGAACCTTCAAGATCTCTACGCCGAGATCTCATCACCTGCATTTCAGCAATTTTCCCGCAGAAGCCACCGCCGCCCTCCAGATTACCGACCTGAGCCAGGAGGACCACACCCTCCTGACCCCCATCTGGGCCGGGATTGCTACAGAAGAACAGGTCGAGTGTGATCATCGAGAGGAAGCTGGCAAAAAAGAATGCCTACGGACGCCCCTTCGGCATTCCAGCGATTCCCAAACCCAAACCAAAAGCCGCCCTGGATGAAGGATTGCAGGTCTGGCTGCCCTGGAACGCGATGGTTGCTGAAGGGCTGCTCTGCCTATGGCAAAATTGAACAGGCTGCTGAAATCTTCTACCCACAATATGGCCGCCGTGATCCAGAACCTCAAGCAAGAAGGCGCTTTCCGCACCCATTACCATGCCGAGCTGGGCGCTCCGACTGGCCAGCGCAACCATCTCATCGGGCTGCCCGCCACGGGGTTATTCCTGGAGATCCTCGGGGTCCGCTTGCTTGCCGGCGGCAGCGTCGAGCTGCTCCACAAAAATCCCTTCCCCTGGGAGGTAAAATTATCCTGGCGCGGCACGTCTATTACTTGCACCCACCAGGATGTCACCGTGAAATTCCCCAATGGGGAATCGATCACGGTGATTGATCAGATTCCCTGCCTGGTGGAAAATACATCTCACACCATGTGGAGGAACAACCATAGAACTCGGACACGTCATACTCCCTGTGCTTGAAGTTATCATCGGGCTGGTCTTTATCGCCAGCCTGGTGGGAATTGCTGTACAGCGGCTGCGCATGCCCTATACCGTCGGCCTGGTGCTGATGGGTCTTGGCCTGGCTGTCGTGGTCGCAAAGCTCACCAGAAGTGCTTGACGCAGTCAACCTGAATGAATTGCTCATCCCGGAGCTGATTCTCACCATCCTCGTCCCCCCGCTGATCTTTGAAGCCGCCTTCCATATCAAATTTGCCGATCTGCGCCGCAACCTGAAAGAGATCCTCACCTTTGCCATTCCTGGTGTACTCATCACCATGTTCCTGGTCGGGTTCCTGGTCTCTGGGGCACAACCCTCTCCTATCGAAGTCGCCCTGATCTTTGGCGCATTGATCGCCGCCACCGACCCGGTGGCTGTGGTAGCTCTTTTCCGGTCGCTGGGCGTTCCCAAACAACTGCTGATTCTGCTGGAGGGCGAATCCCTGTTCAACGATGGTATTGCCATCCTGATCTTCAACCTGATGATTGCTATCGCCCTCGGCACCATCAGACTTCAGCGCGGCAGTCTTCGCCAAGAGATTTCATCCTCATCGCCGGCGGCGGCTTGTTGACCGGTTTAATTATCGCCGCGATTGTTTCAATGATTATCCGCATGGTCAACAACCATCTCATCGAAGTCACCCTGACGATCGTGGCCGCCTATGCCTCCTACCTGGTCGCCGAACAACTGCATATCAGTGGGGTACTGGCGGTTGTCGCCGCCGGGTTGATGATCGGCAATATCGGCGAGCGCGGCATGTCCCCCACTACCCGTATCAGCCTGTTCAATTTTTGGGAACTGTTTTCCTACACGGCCAACTCATTCGCCTTCCTGCTGATCGGCCTGGTGATCGATCTGCCGGGACCTGGTCGCCAACTGGCAGCCGATCTTGTTTGCCATTGTGGCTGTGCTGATCGCCCGGGCCGTGGTCATCTACCTGTTCTCATACCCATTCCAGAATATCACCGTCAAAATGCAGCACGTCATCTATTGGGGCGGCCTGCGCGGCGCCATCTCACTGGCGCTGGCACTCTCCCTGCCCGTCGCGCTTGGGCGAGGAGACCCGATCTCTGCTGCAGGATATGACCTTTGGCGTGGTGCTCTTCACCCTGCTGGTCCAGGGCACCACCATGCGCCCGATCATCAAGCGTCTTGGTTTCAGCGCCCGCACCAAGAACCAGGAATCCTACGAACGCCACCAGGCCCGCGCGATTGCCGCCCAGCGCTCTTATGAACGGATAGCCGAGATGCGCAAGGAAGGATCTGATCTCCGAGCATGCCTGGGAGATCCTTGAACCCGCCATTCAGCGCCAGATCGAGATGCGCAGGGAAGTTGTCCATGAGATCATGCAGGCAGACCCTGGCGTGGAAAGCGCCGAACTGGATAAAGCCTTTCATGGAAGTCCTGCGCACCCAGCGCAGCACCTACAATACCCTGCTCTCCGAGGGAGCGATCAACGAAGAGACCTTTACCACCCTGGTAAATGAAGTCGATGCCGCCATGCTCAACCAGGAAATCAGCTATTCCGACGTGCTCCTACGGCGAACAGCTGAACTCCCCCCGATCACCCATCTGATCATGGCGACGTCAGCGAACCCGATGTGTATGAAACCCTCCACATGCTGGCGATCCTGGGCATTCCCACCACCCGCCTATCGAGCAATATGGGGCCTTCCGGTATCGTTTCGATCACTTTGTTGATCGGCGCCGAAGCCAGCCAGGTGGATGAGGTCATCAGCACGATCGCCAAATGCTGTGAGATAGAGCCTGTCCGCCAGACGGGTCTGCTGGGATTCCTGAGATGCCGGGGCTTCCACCACTATCAACGATCAGCCAGAAACTGCCAGTATTTATGTATTCGAGATCGAGCATTACGAGGAAATTTAGCTATGAAAATGATCATTTGCATCTTACAAACATCTGACCGGGATGATGTCGCCGAAGCACTGAACAAAGCCGGACACCAGGTCACCATCCTGCCCTCCACTGGCGCATATTTTCGCCGCGGCAATGCCACCATGATCGCTGGGGTGGAAGATGATAAAGTTGAAATCCGCCCTACAGATCATTCGCGATACAGTCAGGGATCCGGACGATCCCGGAAGAAACGGGCGACTCTGTTTGTGATGAATGTGGACCAGTTCCACCAGGTCTGATCTCCCCTATCCCCCTATGAACCAAAAAGGCTTGCGGAAAATTCGCAAGCCTTTTTAGTTATTCCCTGCACATAACGCTTTTCAGCCAACCTGATAAGTGACTTGGCGTTTGCGAAGCACTTTGCGAGCAAAGGCCTAAAGTTAGCCATCGGCTAACCGGCGATAACCCTGATAATAATACAGCAGCGGGCGTTTCCCATCTTCCGGCAGCGCCAGCACCTTAGCCGCCGACCACCTCCGCCAAAAATCACCGTGGTGGTGCTGGTATCCAACCGTTCGCCGATCTCGCAGTCAAAGGCAGCCAAGCCGCCTGAGATCAACGGGCATGCCGGTCTTCAAGGTAAAAGTATCAACACCCTCAAAGCGGTCCTGATCGGCATCCACCCGCCCGGCAAACCGGTCGGAAAGCTGCTGCTGCTCCTCAGCCAGCAGGGTGACTCCAAACTTCCCCGCGTTGAGGATCAGATCATGGGCATAAGAAGACTTTATTCACCGAGATCAGCACCATCGGCGGGTCAACGGAAACAGAGGTAAACGAACTGACCGTCAGCCCGGCTTTGACACATTCAAATTCTGTGGTGGCAATCCCCACCCCGCTGGCCCAATAACGCATCCCCAGCCGGAGCTGCTCGCCCGGATCGGTGAACTCTTTTGGATCTTCCATATCCCCATTCTACCCGAAATATGACTAAATCCATCCGGAATTTATACAACTCTTATAGCGCCGGGCCTCACAGGTAAACGCTGCTCCCACTCACCAGGCTTCCCGCACCCTCCTGTACGTCTCCTCCAGAGACTCGGGTACCACACGGGTCCCGCCCACGGCGGTCATGAAATTCGTATCCCCGTGCCAGCGCGGCACCACGTGGATGTGGATGTGCTCCTCGATCCCCGCTCCGGCGGCCTCCCCCATATTGATCCCGATATTGAATCCCTGTGGGTTGTACACCTTGCGCAGGGTCAAACTGACCCTGTTGACCAGCTCGAACATCTCCGCCCGGATGGTTGCATCAAGATCATTCAGATCGGGTACATGCGCATATGGCAGCACCATGACATGACCGTTGGTATACGGGAAGGTATTCAAAATCACAAAAGCATTCTCCCCCCGGTAGAGGATCCCGTTCCCAGGGCCATCATCAAGAGTAATCGCATTGCAGAACACACAGCCTGCTTCTTTTTCAGCCATAATGTACCCCATCCGCCATGGTGACCAGAGATGTTTCATGGCTGTATTGTAGCAGAGAGTTACCCTGAAAACCAACGAAGTCTGCCAGCAAGCGATCCACTTGATGAACAGCCCAAGAGAAGGTAAAATTCATATAATTCACACCGTTTTTATCAACTAATATAGGCTCGGAAATAGGAGAATGATATGGATTCCAACAAAGTAAAGATCTACCTGTTTGCCAGTGTGCTGCTATTGATCACCCTGGCCTGCTCCACCAGCTTCAGTACCGCCAACATCGCAGAAGCCTGGATGTCCCTGGATATGGAAGGGAACAACCGCACAACCACGTTCAACGATGCCGCTACTTTTTTTGTCCAGGTGGAACTACAAAATGCGCCAGATGATACCTCGCTGAAAGTAGTATGGATCGCTGAAAACGTGGATGATGTTGATCCTGAGTTTGTGATGAACGAATATGAGTACATTGGCGGCGATAGCGGGTTGTATTTTGATCTCACCAACGATGCTCTATGGCCATCAGGTACATATCGGGTAGACCTTTATCTCAATGGAACACTGGATCAGTCCTTGAACTTCAGCGTCAATTAGAATCGCAAACTTTCCAAACCCCCCATGCCCCGTAATTCAGGGGCATTTTTTTACACCGGCGGTCATTCTCCAATCTGTGATTGTTCGATTAATATTAGATAAACATCTTAACCTTTGCCTTACTTTGCGGTAAACTATGTCCGGAGCAAGCACGACCGGCCTGGCGGAATCCCGCCCAGGCGTAACTGCTTAATTTCACAGGAGACAAATCACAAATGGAAGATAAACTGAAAGAACTGAAAGAGATCCAGAGCACCCTTACCGACCTCGGTCACGCCTCCGCCGTGCTGGGCTGGGACCAGGAGACCTACATGCCACCCGGCGGCGTGGAATCCCGCGGACGCGCCCTGGCCACCCTCGGCCAAAATGGCACAGGAGATCGGCACCGACGAAAAAGTCGGCAAGCTGATCGAGGAACTCGAACCCTGGGCCGCCGAGCAAGACCCGGATTCGGACGATGCCCGCCTGATCGCGGTTACCCGCCGCGGCTACGATAAAGCCGTCAAAGTGCCGCCTGAGATGGTCGGCCGAGCGCGCCATGCTCACCTCCGAGGCCAACGCCGCCTGGCGTGAAGCCCGTGAGAAATCCGATTATTCCATCTTCGAACCCTTCATGGACAAGATCGTGGAGTTCAACCAGCGCTATGCAGATCTGTTCAAACCCTACGATCATGCCTACGATGTGCTGCTGGATGATTACGAACCGAAGATGAAGACCGAAGATGTCAAGAAGATCTTCGCCGACATCCGCCCCAAGCAGGTCGAACTGATCGAGAAGATCGCCGCCGCCGACCAGGTAGACGACAGCATGCTGTACAAGTTCTACCCCGAAGCGGCCCAGATCGAGATGGGTGACGAGATCTGCCGCGCCATCGGCTACGACTTCAACCGCGGCCGCCAGGACAAGGTCCACCACCCCTTCTCCACCAACCTGGGCTACGGCGACCAGCGCATCACCTACCGCGTGGACGAGAATTTCTTCAACCCGTACATCTTCGCCACCCTGCACGAAGCCGGTCACGCCATGTACGAACAGGGCGATTCCCAAATCACTCTCCCGCACCGCACTCTACGGCGGCACCTCCCTGGCGATCCACGAATCCCAGTCCCGCCTGTGGGAGAACCTGATCGGTCGCTCCCTGCCCTTCTGGGAGTGGTACTACCCCAAACTGCAGCAGCGCTTCCCCGAGCAGACCAAAGGTGTCGCCATGGAAGACTTCTACAAAGCAGTCAACAAGGTAGATCCCTCCTTCATCCGCGTGGAAGCCGACGAAGCGACCTACAACCTGCACATCATGCTGCGCCTGGAGATCGAGATCGGCCTGCTGGAAGGCACCATCAAGGTCAGCGAGCTGCCCCAGGTGTGGAACGACCGCTTCGAATCCTACCTGGGCATCCGCCCCGAGAACGACGCCGACGGCTGTCTGCAGGACGTACACTGGTCCTTCGGCCTGTTTGGCTACTTCTCCACCTACGCCCTCGGCAACCTGGTCTCCCTCCAGCTATGGGAAAAGATCAACGAACAGATCCCCAACCTGGACGACCAGACCCGCAAAGGCGAGTTCGGCGAACTGCTCACCTGGCTGAACGAAAACGTCCATGCCCACGGATCCAAGTTCTACCCGCAGGACATGGTGCAGCGCATCACCGGCGAGAAGATCAACGGCGATGCCTACATCCGCTACCTCAACAAGAAATACGGAGACATCTACGGGCTCTAAGCCAAAGTTCTAGCAACACCCACAGGGCGCACGATCGTGCGCCCTGTTTTTTTATCCCCAATACCCCTAGTTTTATAGTAAGCTTGGCAAACCCGATGAAACGAAGACACCTCTTGCACCTCCTCCTTGCTTACATCCTGATCTTCTAATGGCGCGCCTGCGCGCCCGCATGACATTCCACGTCGCTTATCCTACTCACGAAGCCCTGCCCCCACCCTGAGCCTGTTACCTGGCCGCCACGCCAGCCCAGCCCCGTGAGGCCGTCCCCTCCCGCATGAGAGCGATCCCCCAGCCCCGGACGCCGCCTCCCCGCAGAACCGGCCAGCAGATCCCAGCCCTACCCTCCAGGAACAGCTTCCACCCGCTCGGACACCAGCCCCGCCCAGCCCGGTGAAGCCCCCACCATCCCCGGCACCGCCGAGATCGCCATCCTGCGCCCGGGACAGTACTCCCGGCTTGTCTCCCCCATCCGGCTGATCGCCAGCTTCAGCAATCGAGACCGACACCACTACCTTGATCACCCTCTACGGCGAGGACGGACGCGTGCTGGCCGAGCGCAAATTCGAGATCCTGCCCTACGATGATCCGGTCAACGGCAACGTGATCACCGACCTGGAATTCACCATCGAGGGAATGAACGAGGTCGGCCGGCTGGAACTCAAAGCCTACGATCAATTCGGACGCCTGCGCGCCCTCAACTCCGTCAACCTGATCCTGCTCTGCCTCCGGGCCTGACGGACCGCAACTACGCCCCGGAGGACGGCGAACGCATCCTCCAGCAAATCCCCTTCCCCGGCCAGACTGAGGTCGAAGGCGGGCTCCCTATTCCTCTCCGGGCTGGTGCAGTTCACCCCCACCGCACAGTCCGGCGACCCAGAGCCGCTCATCATCCACCTGGTCGATCGAAAATGGCGAAATCGTCGCCCAGGGCCGCGCCTCGGTGGTGCTCACCTCAGGCAGACTTATCGGCCAGTACGTCGCCGAGATCCCCTACCAGGTGGACCAGCCCACCCCGGTGCTGCTCACCATCAGTATCATCGAAGGCCGCCTGCAGACCCCCGCCTACGTCAAGACCTTCCCGATCACGTTGTTGCCCTAGGCACAATCACACCGAAAACCGTCCCTCACCCTCAATTGCTGCGCAATATGCCGCCCCTCTCCGAGCAGGGGAGGGGAAGAATCCCTGTCAACGATAAATTCTAATCCTCTCCTCCTTGTGGGGGAGGATGGTCGGCTTCGCCTAGGCATTTACGCTGCAATCGATGGGTGGACCTGAATAATTTGACCTTATCAAATCCCTACCAAGCCCATCCAAAAATCCACTATAATGAATTATCGCATGCCAATCACCATCCAACAGGAACTGCTATGGAACTTTCACCCGGATACTCTGCTCAAAGACCGCTACCTGATCAAAGAACTGCTCGGACAGGGCGGCATGGGCGCTGTCTACCTGGCAGAAGACACAGCCCTCGACCAACTGGTGGCAGTCAAATCCAACCTCAACCCCGGCGAGCAAAGCCTGCGCCAGTTTGAGGTCGAAGCCCGCCTGCTGGCAAAACTCCGCCACCCCAACCTGCCGCTGGTCTTCGACCACTTCATCATTGACGAAGTCCAGTACCTGGTGATGGACTTACATCCCCGGCGAGAATCTCAATCAGCAGCTCAAAGATGAAGGCGCACAGGCGGTTTACAAAGTGCTCGAATGGGCCGAGCAGATCACCTCCGCCCTGGCCTATCTCCACAACCAGGACCCGCCGGTGATCCATCGGGATATCAAACCCGCCAACCTCAAGATCACACCCGCAGGGCAAGATCGTGCTGGTGGACTTCGGAATCGCAAAAGCCTCCAGCGGGCACACCACCGTAGGCGCCCAGGGCTACACACCCGGCTATGCCCCACCAGAGCAGTACGGCGATGCCGTCACCGGCCCATATTCCGACCAGTACTCTTTTGCCGCCACCCTCTATGCCCTGCTGACCGGGTCACCGCCGCCAGAATCGGTCGATATCATGCTCGGGGATAAACCCTGCCCTCCGCTCGGCTGTATGCGCAAGAACATCCCCCTGCATGTAGATAACGCGATTAGAAAGCCATGTCCCCTGAGCCCGATATGCGCTTCGCCAAGCGTAGAGGAATTCTTCACCGCCCTCACAGATCCCGCCGCCCTGGCAGATGTCACCCTCATGCCAGGCACCGATACGATCGAAGCCTTTCCGAATCGCCCACCATTGCCAAACCCGCTGACAGTACCCGCACCCCTGCCCGCTCCGCCCAAAAGAGCGCAGCCCCTGGCTGTGGATCGGCCTGTTGGTTGTCGGCGCGGTTCGTGATCGGCGGCGGACTGCTGCTGGCCTCACTACTTGGGGGCAGCGGTATTCGCATCCCCGGCAGCAACGCCAACCCAGCCGTCACGAGGTGATCCCCACCAATACACCTCCTCAGCAGACCAACCAGACCGGAAATAATTGATACCCCCAACCGAAGAACCCGCACCAACGGAAACACCCGAACCAACCGCCACTCTCACCCCCTCACCGGAACCAACCCCGTTCGGCGGCGGTGGAAAAATCGTCTTTGTCTCCAACCGGGATGGCTATGATCAGATCTATGAGATGAATGCAGACGGCAGCAATCGTCGTGCAGCTGACCTTCGACGAAACACATAAAAGCTGGCCGGTGTATTCCCCAGACGGCACAAAGATCCTCTACGTGGGGGATGGCGGGTTTGGCCCCTACAATACCAAGCTCGGCCCAGATATCTGGGTGATGGATGCCGATGGGGGCAACCAGACCAACCTGACCCAGACCAAAGGCGTGGATGATGACCCGATCTGGTCGCCGGACGGCAGCAAGATCGTTTTCGTCAGCCACCGCTTTGGCGGCACCCGCCAGCTGATGGTGATGAACGCCGACGGCATCTGAGCAAGAGCGGGTCAGCTTTGATTTTGAGGAATATAACCCCACTTTCTCACCGGACGGCACTACCCTGCTGTTTTGTTCCACCTTCTTCTTCACCCTGAATATCC
This sequence comes from uncultured Chloroflexia bacterium, assembly GCA_963722735.1. Taxonomy (GTDB): domain Bacteria; phylum Chloroflexota; class Anaerolineae; order Anaerolineales; family UBA11579; genus UBA11579. Next base: position 67,888 of record CAVROH010000014.1, on the reverse strand, counting down.
GGGAATATGGAATGGAGACATGCCCGACACTGTGGACAGCTTTTCGATCTCAATCTTGAGCCAGCAGCTCTACGATGATCGCTACGATGAGCCCGACCGCATCGGCAAGGGAGATTCTCCCGCCTGGTCTCCGGATGGCAACTGGATCGTCTATATCCGCACCAATGGCAATAACCGCCGCATCTACCTGCTGGATGCCAACTCGGAAGGCGCCACCGTCCGCCAGCTGGATGCCCCCGGCCTGAACTATGATCCCGCCTGGTCACCGGACAGCCAATATATCGTCTTTACCAACACCACCACCGGTAACCTGGAGATCTACACGATGGACCTCGGCGGCCGCTTCCAGACCAACCTGACCAACTTCGAGGGCGATGACAAAATGCCCTGCTGGAAACCGGTGCCGTAGTAAGCGTAAAAAAACACCAGGTATTGAAAAATCGAGCCGGTACAGAGTTGCCCGGCGGGACCCTTTCCTCGACCCCTTCCCGTCGGCTTCGCCGATACCCTTCTCCTTCAAAAAGGACAGGGAAGCAGCCTGCGAGTGCCAATCTGCCAGGAACTGGAAATATTACCCCGGAATTTGATACACAGGTTGGCCTCACATCGAGGGGTCTGGGGAGGCGGCCCTCCCCAGGCGAGGTGCAGGGGTCCGCCGATCCCTGCAAACAAAATCGCGAAAGGCGATCTCCTGTTTTTCCAGGCAAATTGTCTTCGCTTCTACACGAACCTATTCAATTCCAGGTTCCATTCCAAACTTAGGCTCATCCCCCCAACAGATCATAATGCCAGCCCGGTTTTTGCCGGGCTGTGATCTCTTCCGCCCGCAGCGCCATCCCAAACAGGGTCTTCTCATCCCAGGCCCGGCCGATCAACTGCATCCCCAGCGGCAGCCCTTCCTGGTTGTACCCCACCGGGAATGAGATCGCTGGCAGGCCAGTCAGGTTGCCCGGCTGGGCAAAGCGCATGATCTCGGTGATCACGGTCACATCTGAATCGCCATCCGGCAGGGCGTTGGGCTTGATCGGCGGCGCAGGTACGCCAGTGCTGGGCGTGGCGATCACATCCACCTGCTCAAATGCCTTGTCAAAATGCCCCATCAGGCGCGTCCGCACCCGTTGGGCGCGCACATAATCCTCCGCGGTAAAGCTACGCGCCAGGATCAGATTGGTCTGCACATCCAGCCCATGCTCCCGCCCAAACTCCAGGTCATAATCGCTCATCGACTGCACCATCTCGCTGGTGATCGTGATCAGGTGCGCCACGCGGGCCGCCTCCAGGTCCGGGATCTCAATCTCCACAATCTGCGCTCCCTTTGCCGCATACTGCTCCAGCATGGCCTCATTGGCAGCCACCAGATCAGCATCCGCATCCCGGAACCAGGGCCAGAACACCCCGATCCGCAGCCCGTTGAGTTCGATCTGATCCCAGCCCTGAAATCTCCGGCGCTGGCTGGTGCAGCGAATTGGCATCCAGCGGGTCCGGGCCGGCGATGATCTGCCAGGCCAGCACCGCATCCCGGGTGGTCGCGGCCAGCGGGCCGAGATGGGCCACACTCCAGCACAGCGGAAAGGCCCCATGCTCGCTGATCCGCCCAAAGGTGGATTTAATCCCCACTACCCCGCAGAACGCTGCCGGGATGCGGATCGAACCGCCCCCGTCCGCCCCGATCGCCACCGGGCACAACCCTGCCGCCACGGCCGATCCTGATCCGCTCGAGCTGCCGCCCGAATAATGCCCCAGGCTGTACGGGTTGCGGACAATCCCATGGTGCGGGTTCAGCCCGGTCACCCCGATCCCGATCTCGTGCATATTTGTCTTGCCGATCAGCAGCGCGCCCATCTCCCGCAGCCTGGCGGAAACGGTCGCATCCGATTTTGCCGGAAACTTACCCAGAAAAGGCAGTCCCCACCGTGGTCGGGTAGGGGGTCAGATCGATCTCATCCTTGACCGCTACCGGCACCCCGTCGATCGGGCTGAGCGGCTTGCCATCCCGATATCCGGCCGCCGAGGCTTCTAGCCTGCCGCCGGATCTCCTCCTGCATCCGATTCGATCACCGCCCGGAGCGGAGGGTCCTGCTGGTTGCTGTCCTCGATCGCCGCGATCACTCTTTCTGCCACCTCCACGGGGAGAGACCTGCCCCCCAAGATAAGTCTGATGGAAATCCTCTGCGGCGGAAAATGGAACCCCTCCGAGCAAGCCGCCCCGCCGCCGCTGTCAAATTTGGGCAAGGCATATTCCCGCACCGGATTCTCCACATAATGGATCGGCATCAGTGTTGGCTCTTCTGCGAACTGGTTTCTTCCGGAAGGCCTTGATCCCCGCCGTCCCCAGCAGGTTGTCAACCAGCAAGCGGCCCAGCACCGGCCAGCGCAGCGCCCGCACAAATATTTTCAGCCCAACGCCGTACAAATATGGCAGTTGGGCTGATTCAATATCATAGACAGAACGGTCAGCAGACATAGCATCCCTCCAGGTTATCGTATTTCCCCTATCTCATCATAACCCAATATTCCGCTGTTTCGTTCCAGAGACTTGATTTTGCAGGCAATTTTCCTACTATACTGGTCAAGGGCTAACAAACACAACACAGGAGACCCCATGAAGATCAGACCCTACCACCGAGAAAAAGATTTCACCCCCGATTTACAATTTTCTTGTCGAGATCTACCAACCCGGAGAGGTCCTCCACAACTGGCTCGCGCCCCGCTGGGAATACGCCCACTTCCATCCATCCATCCTTGGAACTGGACCTGACCCGCTTCGGTATCGCTGAGGAAGACGGCCAGATCATCGGTGTGGTGCACTCCGAGAGCAACCCCGCCGAAGTGATCTGCCAAGTGCGTCCGGGGTATGAGCACATCCGCTTTGACCTGCTCAACTATGCCGAGGAGATCGATTACCGCGGTAATGTCCCGCTCGCGCAACAAGCCCTTCCGGGTGGTCTTTGTATACGATCATGATACCGACTTCGAGCAGGAGATCGCCGCCCGCGGCTACGAAAAATGGCCTGATTTTGGCGAAGTCCACTCAGCTTACCCACTGGACAAAGAAATTCCCACCCCCACCCTGCCTGAAGGATACCGCCTTCAGAGCCTGGCGGACGAGAATGATTTCCGCAAGATCAACCAGGTGCTCTGGCGCGGCTTCGATCACCCCGGTGAGCCTCCTGAGGAAGAGATCGAGGGCCGCAAATTCGTGCAGAAGGCCCCCAACTTCCGCAAGGACCTGACCATCGTGGCTCGTCGCCCCCAATAGGGAGTATGTCTCATATTGCGGGATGTATTATGTCCCCGAAAACAAGGTCGCCTACCTGGAGCCGCTGGCCACCGACCCGGATTACCGCCGCATGGGCATGGCAAGCGCTGTCGTATTGGAGAGCATACGCCGGGTGCAGGCCCTTGGCGCAGAGGTCTGCTGGGTAGGGGCTGATCTGCCGATCTACACGGCTATCGGCTTCGAGGTCAAGTTCACCATCTACCCCTGGGCGCTTCTTTTTGATGATTAGCTGATCGAATCTACTTGCTGCAGTTCCCCCAACAGGCCAATATCCGGCCCAGAGACTTCGCTCAGATCCGCATCGTGGTTGGCGATCAGCCATACCACCCGCTGACTCGCTCCTGCATCGGCCGCCATCTCCGCCCCCCAGTCAGCATGACGGGCCGCCACCACGATCCCGGTGCGCATCCCTCCCGGTTCTCCGCTGCCCCATTTCTGATACACGCCCGGCAGCAGCGCTTTCACCAACACCGCCAGTCCCCGCTGCCAGGGACGCAGCGGGTGGCGCACCTTGCCGACATCATGCAGCAGGGCCGCCGCCAGCAGATCGGAGTCATCATAGCCCGCATCGGACAGCCGCACCATCACCCGGATGGCATGCGCCTGCTCAAAGGGCAGCATCCGGGAAAATAATGTCAAATAATCCGGGGGATAAAATCTCTGCCGCCCGCACCACCCCACCTCGCAGGGGATCTCGCTTCTGGCACGCCGGAACTGGCTCCAGCCGGTACATCGCCTGCCTCAAACTCTTACGCTCCCATAAACAGCCGCACCAACCAGACCGAGGGGTTGAACACCAGCCAGTCAAGGATCGGCACACCCAAGAGCCGGCAGCAGCCAGATCACGATGATCATTGGCCCAAAGCTGAAGCGGCGCAGTTTTGCCAGCGCGTCGGCCATCTCTCGCGGCAAAAAACAGCACGGCGATCTTCTCACCATCCAGCGGGAACAGCGGGATCAAGTTGAAGAAGAACAGCACAAAATTGATCACCGTAAAAATGTACAGCACTTCATAAGCTGAGGGGATATAACGTGCTAGCCACGGTGGCACCGGCAGCAGTCCCGAGGCCAGGATCATCCCGGAGAGCAATCCCAGCAGCCAGATTGGAGGCCGGTCCAGCCAAAGCAACCAGCGCCGGGGCAAAACGGGAGCGCATCGAAAGGGCATACTCATTTACCTGTACCGGCTTCGCCCAGCCAAACCCCGCCAGCAGCAGCATCAGCGATCCGACCAGATCCAGATGGGCAAACGGATTCAGTGTGATGCGTCCTTGCAAGCGGGGGGTGTCGTCCCCAAAATAATCAGCCGCCAGGGCATGCGAGAGCTCATGGATTGGGAAAGCCACCAGCATCACAACTGCCAGACTGATGAATTCTGGTAACGAAAAATCGAACATGATACGCTCCTCAAAGCAGAATCCTGCCCTAAACCGGGCTGGATCTCTGCGATATTATCTTCATTAAACTGACAACTTCACGAATGGCGATTATACCACCCATGATATAATCCCAATTTGGAGACAGGCCCTCAGTGGCCTGGGAATATGCAACTATGCTACCCGAGATTAATCTGAACGACACTACTCAAAATGAGGAAACCGCACCCTTGCGGGAGCTACTTCTGGAAGGTCACCCGCCTGGGCGCTGATATCGGCCTGGTATGCCTGGGATGCGGACGGCGCACGCTCCTCACTCGCCGCAAGCTCGCCCGCCGCTTAAAGCAAATCAATCCCCCGGATGCCCCTCAGGAGCAGGCATGAGCACCCTCTACCTGGTCTCCACCCCAATTGGCAACCTCGAGGACCTCAGCCCGCGGGCAGTCCGCATCCTCAAGGAAGTGGATCTGATCGCCGCCGAAGATACCCGCCACACGGCCAAGCTGCTCAACCATTTCGAGATTGAAACCCGCGCCACCAGCTTTTACGACCACAATAAAGGCCATAAGACTCGAGAAAGTGATCGACGCCCTCGCCGCCGGCGATGTTGCCCTGGTCTCGGATGCGGGCACCCCCGGTCTGAATGACCCCGGCTATTTGCTGGTGCGCGCCGCCCTGGACGCCGGCCATACCGTCAGCCCGATCCCCGGCCCCAGCGCCCCGGTCAGCGCCTTGGTGGTCTCCGGCCTGCCCACAGACCGCTTCCTCTACCTCGGCTACCTGCCCCGAAAAGGAGGAGAGCGCCGCCGGGCGATCGAGGAAGTCCAGGCGCTGCCCTATACCCTGATCTTCTTTGAGACTCCCCACCGCATGGACGAATCCCTGGCCGACCTCCAGGAAATCCTCGGAGACCGGCAGATCGCAGTAGCCGGTGAGTTGACTAAACTTTATGAAGAAATCTTCCGCGGCAGCATCAGCGCAGCGCAGGAGCATTTCAAAAACCATCCCGCCAGAGGCGAATACACGCTGGTGATTGCTGGTCAGAGCAGGGAAGACAAGATCTGGGATGAATCCGATCTGCGCCAGGCCCTGAATTCCCCGCCGTACTCCCAGATGCCGCCATCCCAGGCCGCCCGCGAGCTGGCCGAAAGATCTGGCTGGCCGCGCCGCAAGATTTATAATATCCTGACCAAAACAGAAGATTGAGAGGAATATCATGCAGTTAGACGATCTGGACCTGATCAAGGAACTCGACACCGAAAATATGCTCCAACACATCAACGACCTGCCAGACCAGTTGGCCAGCGCCTGGAAATTGGGACTCAACCTGCCCCTGCCCGAATTTGATGACTTCAACCACGTGGTCATCGCCGGGATGGGCGGTTCCGCCATCGGCGGAGACCTGGTTGGCGCCTATGCCCGTCGTTTCAGCCATATCCCCGTCACCGTGCTGCGGGACTACACGTCTGCCTAACTGGTCCAACACCCTGGTGATCTGCTCCTCGCATTCCGGCAACACCGAGGAGACCCTCTCGGTCTTCGACCAGGCGATTGAAGCCGGACTGCCCACCCTGGCGATCTGCACCGGCGGCAAGCTGGCCGAGAAAGCCAAACAGGCCGGCGCTCCCCTGTGGATCTTTGAGGACGATTTTCAGCCGCGGGCTGCCGTCGGCTTCTCTTTTGGGCTGCTCCTCGCCGCCCTCACCCGCCTGGGGCTGTTCCCCGCTGAAGCAGACCGCCAGCGAGATCCTCAGCACTGTGCAGGCGATGAAAGCCCAGATGGCAGACCTGCAGCCAGAGGTGGCCTGCCCCCAACAACCCGGCCAAACGCCTCGCCGGACAATTCGTCAACCGCTGGGTCACTATCTTTGCCGCCGGGTTCCTTGAGCCGGTCGCCCGCCGCTGGAAGACCCAGATCAATGAGATTGCCAAAGCGCAGGCGGCCTTCGAGGTCATCCCGGAAGCCAATCACAATACCCTCCAGGGCGCTTCTTCCCGAAGTGCAATACCACCCACTCCCTCACATTCTTCCTCACTTCCAAACTTAATCACCCCCGCAACCAGATCCGGGAGGAATACACCCGCAAGACCTTCATGCTGGAAGCCTTCCCCACCGATTTTTTCCGAGCCAAAGGCAAAAACGTAATGGAAGATATGTGGACAGCCCTTCATATGGGGGATTACATCTCCTATTATCTGGCCATCGCCTACCAGACCGACCCCACCCCGGTGCCCATGCTGGCAGACCTGAAAGACTATCTTACCAAATCCAGAATAACGAGTATAACCAATGAAAAAAACCACAAACCTCTTGCTTCTTCTTTTAATCACCATCCTGCTTTTGAGCCTGACCATCTCGGCTGCCTCTGCACAGGACCAACCGAAGGTGCGCGCCATATTATTCTATTCTCCCACCTGCGGGCACTGCGAATATGTGATTACCGAGGTACTGCCCCCGCTTTTTGATAAGTATGGCGATCAACTCCTCATCCTCGGGATCGACATCTCAACCGAAGCCGGCTCAAACTTATTCATAGCCACCATTGGGGAAACCGGCTTTTCCATGGATCAAGCCGGAGTACCCTTCCTGGTAGTCGGAGATCAAGTCATGGTCGGCTCCGGACAGATCCCTGAGGAATTCCCCGGGCTGGCAGCAGATGCCCTGGCCGGAGAGGGGATCGCCTGGCCGCAGTATCCCTCGATCCAGGAATTCCTGCTCACTCAGGGATTCGTCAATACCGAAGGGCTGGATACCACCCCCACCCCGATGCCTGCGACCTCCACCCCGGACACGCCCGCAGATGAGGGCATGGATGGTGCCTCACAGGGTTCCGTGGAAACAGCCGCAAACACCCCTGAACCAAACCCCGCCGACACGCCTGAACCTTCCCCCACCGTAGCATCTGCTGAACCCGAGATCATCCTGGTGACCGATGAGCAGCCGGAAAACCTCTGGGATATGCTGGTCTTCCGCTTCAATCATGACCGCACTGCCAACACTATTGCCGTAGCCGTACTGCTGATCCTGATCGGCGTGGTGGTCTATATCGCCATCAATTTCATGCGGGTCGCCGAACTAAAACAGTGGCCGGACTGGACGCTGCTGGTCCTGCTGGTCATTGGGCTGGGAATCGCCGTTTACCTGGCGACCGTCGAAATCGGCGGCGGCGAAGCGGTCTGCGGCCCGGTCGGGGACTGCAACGCCGTGCAGCAGAGCCAGTACGCCACATTATTCGGGATCCTGCCAGTTGCCCTGCTGGGCATCATCGGATACGTAATGATCGGCGGCACCTGGCTGATCGGGAAGAAAGCCCAGGGCCAGTTGCAGTTCTACGCCAAACTGGCCATGTTCTTCTCCGCCCTCTTCGGGCTACTGTTCTTCATTTATCTGACCTTCCTGGAACCCTTCGTAATCGGCGCCACCTGTGCCTGGTGTATCTCCTCAGCCCTGGTCATGGCTGGCATCAACCTCTTCACTCTGCCGGTGGTGCTGCAGGCCTGGGCCGATCTGGAAGATGAGGACCTTGAACTTCTGGGCGAAGAATAGCCAACGTCATTAGCCAGCCAAGGGCGAGCTTCTGCTCGCCCTTTTTATTTCAGGTATAATTGCGATACCACTGGAAAGGTAAAGGGGCGAAACCAATCTAACCCAAGGAGTCACCCCATGAAAATTGCAATTGTCACCGACGACGGAAAAACCCTCTGCCAGCACTTTGGCCGCGCCACAAAATACGCAGTCATCGATATCCAGGAAGGGAAGATCATCTCGCGTGAACTGCGCGACAAAGCCGGTCACCACACCTTCCAGCACCTTGAAGGACACGACCATGGTCACGACCACGGCCAGGGCCGCGGCATGGACGCCCACTCAGAGGACAAACACGCCCTGATGGTGCAAGCCATCCTCGATTGCAGTGTGCTCCTCGCCCGCGGCATGGGCCAAGGCGCCAAGCTCAGTATGGAAGCCGCCAATATCAAGACTTTCCAGGTGAATTTTGATCTGATTGATGACGCCATCGCAGCCCTGATTAACGGCAGCATCGACCAGCATATCTATGACCAACTGTGCGGCGATCACGATCACGACCACCATCATTAGCCTCAAAATAATCTGAGAAGAAACGCACGCGGGAGTCCGCTGTGCGTTTTTTTATCCCCCAATCATCTACATAATTCCTCCATAAACCGATAACAAGCAGATAACATCGCCATACTAAACTGGAAGCATCAACCAACCCGATCCGATTCTCCTCCCGGATCACGAAAGGAGTAAAAAATGAACAAAAAACTAAAGACCGGCCTTCTGATCGATGGTGGTGCTGGTGCTCTCAATCAGCATGATGGCCTTCCGCCCCTTCAACGGGGATGGCGATGACGATGGCATCCCGGACCAGACCGAAACCCTGGCCGAGGTCCTTGGGATCGATGTAGAAACCCTTGAGGCTGCCTACGAAGCCGCTCAGGAAATATCCCTCGAACAGGCTCTCGTCGATGGCAGAATTACCCAGGAGCAAATCGCTGCCATGGAAGAAAAGGAAAGTCATGCAGGTATGCGTGGCGGCCCCTGTGGCATGAACAATGGAGAATTCCTGGCTGAAGCGCTCGGCATCACTGTCGAGGAACTGCAAGCCGCCCAACAGGAAGTCCAGCAGATCATGCTCGATCAGGCCCTGGCAGATGGTGAGATCACGGAAGAAGAATATGCGAACTTCCAGCTTCACCAGGATCTGGCCCCCTATCTCGGACAGGCTCGCCAGACTGCCTTTGAGAATGCCATCCAGCAAGCCCTGGAAGACGGTGTCATCACCGATCAGCAGGCCGAATCACTCCTGAGTGGTGACCTCTCCTTCGGAAAAGACCTCGGTGGTTTTGACCACGGTGGGCATGGCGGACCTGGCGGCCGGATGAAACCCGGAACATGGTTTCCCGCCCCAACCCAAAAATTCCGAGACAGAATAGCTCCTAACTCCTCCTCCTAGTTTCTCCCCTTCTTTCCACAAGCGGTCTGGACGGCCGCTTGTGCTTTCTCTTATGCTGATAGGCCATCTTGTTAAACCAAAAGACACGGCTGAACTCAGCCGTGCTTTTTTATCGGCGGTCAATCCGTTATTATTCGGTGGGTTCGTCTTCCTGAACCTCAACCTCGACCACACTCTCAGACGCCCCCAGCGGTTCCTCGGGAACCACCAGCAGCATCACGATATAAACCAGCAGACCAGGGCCGCCCGCCAGCGCAAAGAACACAAACAGCAAGCGAACGATCGTAGAATCGATATTCAGATATTCGGCCAGTCCGCCAGCAATCCCGGCGACCATCCGGTCACTGCGGGAACGATAAAGCCTGCGATTTTCAACATTCATGGTTAGTCTCCTTCTGTTGTTGATTACCTATTTCAATACTCTATACGCAGCGAGAAAAAAAAGGTTGCACTAAATTTCTTGGCTTTAATTCCTCCTCTCTTGCTTTAGTAAGCAAGGTGAACGGAGAGATCGATTTTGGATGATTACTTCGCCAAGATATCACGCCCATTGGCACGGCACTGCGGGATCAATTTTGCAGAGATCTGCCAATTCTCTGCTGACTTTTATTTCCAAATTTCGTTTTTCTCTTGACACGCCTTCATCCGCTGTGGTATTCTCTAGCCCGTTTACTGCCTTAAATGAAACAAGCAGCCGCAAACAGGGAGAGAACCACACGGATGAGCGCTGAAGACCGAATTTATACGATTGCCCTGAACCTGGTCCCTGGGATCGGGGCGGCGCGTTCTGAATCCCTGGTGGACTATTTCGGCAGCCCCCGGGCGGCCTGGGAGGCCTCTCCCACAGAGATTGCCGCTCTGAATCTCCCCCAAAAGGTGTACGATGCCTTTCTGCGGGTGCGCGCCGAAGTCGATCTGGAAGCCTTTCAGACAAAGATGATCGAGAACGGCATCAAGATCGTGACAACCGCGGATGAGGAGTACCCTCAGCGCTTAAAATCGATCGATAACCCGCCAGCGGTGATCTACATGCTGGGCGAGGTGATCCCCAAGGATGAGTGGGCGGTGGCAATTGTGGGGACGCGCAAGTTCACCCATTATGGGCGCGAGGTGGCCGAAGAAATGGCTGCCTTCCTGGCCCGCAACGGCGTCACAGTGGTCAGTGGACTGGCCCGCGGGGTGGATTCAATCGCCCACCAGGCAGCGCTGGATGCTGGAGGACGCACCCTCGCTGTGCTGGGCAGCGGTGTGGACCAGATCTACCCGCCGGAGAACCGCGGCATGGCGGAAGAGATCACGGCGCAGGGGGCTGTGATCAGCGATTACCCACCGGGCACCCCACCAGACGGGCTTAACTTCCCGCCGCGCAACCGAATCATCTCCGGGCTGTCGCTGGCTACTGTGGTGGTCGAGGCCGGGGAGCGCTCGGGAGCTTCGATTACCGCCAATTATGCTCTCGAGCAGGGACGCGAGGTATTCGCCGTACCGGGGAATATTTACTCCCCGCAGAGCAAGGGCACCAACCGCCTGATCCGCAATGGGGCTCATCCGTTACTCTCCCCGGAAGACCTACTGGATGCCCTGAACCTGACGATGGTCACCGAGCAGCAGAATGTGCGCATGGTGCTGCCCGGCAACGCCATCGAAGCGGCTATCTTTGATGTGCTCAGCCAGGAGCCTGTGCACGTGGACCAGATCGGGATCCAGGCAAACCTGCCGATCGAGCAGATCTCCTCCACGCTGGCTTTGATGGAACTGAAAGGTATGGTCCGCCAGATCGGCGGGATGCGTTACATCGCCGTGCGGGAAGCCCGGGCGGCTTATGATGTGGATGAAAAAAGGAAAAGCGATGAATGATAACTATTATGCGGTGATCATGGCTGGCGGCGGGGGGACGCGCCTGTGGCCGCTTTCGCGGAAAGCATCTCCCAAACAGACCCTCAAGCTGGACGGCGAACGCTCGCTGTTCGAGATCGCAGTCAGCCGCCTGCTGGGGCTTTTCCCTGCAGAACGCATCCTGGTGGTGACCTCTGCCTCGCTGGCCGAGTTCTTCAAGCAGGACCAGCCTGAAATCCCGGCGGAGAACTATGTTATCGAGCCTTCCGCCAAAAATACCGCCGCGGCGATCGGCCTGGCTGCCATCACACTGAAGATGCGCGATCCGCAGGCAGTCATGGCCGTGGTGACTGCCGATCACTTCATTGAGCGCGAAGGCCGCTTCCTGCATGTGCTTCGTTCTGCTGGCCAGGTGGCTGAAGAAGGTTCCCTGGTGACACTCGGCATCCAGCCAACCTATCCGGCCACCGGATTTGGCTATATCCAGCAAGGCGCTTACCTGGGCACCTATGAGAACATCGTGGTCTTCAAGGCAGAGCGCTTCAAGGAGAAGCCAGACAAGCAGACCGCCATTGAGTTCATCGATGGGGAAGACCATTCGTGGAACTCCGGGATGTTCATCTGGCAGGTGGAGAAGATCCTGGCGGAGATTGAACGCCAGATGCCGCAATTAGACCGTGTATTGAATGCGATCGCCGATGCCTGGGATACCCCGGATCAAAAGTCAGTGCTGGAAAAGAAATGGGAAACACTGGATAAGGTCTCGATCGACTTCGGGATCATGGAAGGGGCGAAGAATGTGGCCGTCATCCCGGCGCGCGGTTTGGGGTGGAGCGACGTCGGCACCTGGAATACTGTTTATGACGTACTGCCCAAGACTGTGGAAGGCAATGTGCTCAACTCTGAGGTGCATGTGTCCACAGCAGACGCGTAATACGATGATCTTTGCCAGAGAGGATTCCAAACGGCTGATCGTCACCCTGGGGGTAGAAAATCTTGTGGTGGTGGATACCGGGGATGTACTGATGATCTGTGACCAGGACCACGCCCAGGATGTCCGCGCGATTGTAGATGAATTAAACGAAAAAGGTAAGACTGAATACCTGTAATACTCTATTACTATTGAAGATTGGCAGCCGAAAAGGGGCTGTTTTATCGGTGGAGGATAATTTTGGAAGCTTATTGTGTGAAATGTAAAGAAAAAAGAGAGATGCAGGATCCCCAGGCGGAGTTTACCGCCTCGGCTGCTCCTGGCACACGGGGGACCTGCCCGGAATGCGGCACCACCATGTTCCGGATGGGCAAGACCCCGGCGCATGAGGGGATGATTGCCCCAGAGCGTCCCAAACGCAAGAAAAAAGAGGTTCAGCGCAAAGGCAAACTGGTGATCGTTGAGTCACCAGCCAAGGCACGCACCATCGGCCGCTACCTGGGTAAAGGATACCGGGTGGAGGCATCGGTGGGGCATGTGCGCGATCTGCTGCGCTCACAGCTCTCTGTGGATGTGGAGAATCGACTTCAACCCCAAGTACCGGGTGCCGAATGAAAAACGCCCGGTGGTAAAAGAACTGAAAAGCCCTGGCCAGCACGGCAGAGCAGATCTACCTGGCCACCGACCTTGACCGCGAAGGTGAGGCTATTGCCTGGCACCTGATGGAAGCAGCCGAGATCGAGCCGGAACGCGCCAAACGGGTGGTCTTCCATGAGATCACCGAACCGGCGATCCAGGAGGCATTTGCCCATCCGCGCGAGATCGATATGGCGCTGGTGAACGCCCAGCAAGCCCGCCGCATCCTCGACCGGCTCGTGGGCTACTCCCTCAGCCCGATCCTGTGGCGCAAGGTGCGCAACCGGCTGTCTGCCGGCAGAGTGCAGTCTGTGGCCCTGCGTCTGGTGGTCGAGCGCGAGCGCGAGATCGATGCCTTTGAACCGCAGGAATACTGGTCGATTGAGGGCGAGTTCATCGCCCAAGGGCGGCGAGAAAACCTTCAGAGCCAAACTCAACCGGATCGATGGCGAGAGGATCGAGATTGGCAGCCAGGATGAGATCAAGCCAATCCTGGCGGATATGGAAGCGGCAGATTACATCGTCTCCAAGATCAAGCGCGGCACCCGGCGGCGCAAAGCTCCAGCGCCGTACACCACCAGTACGATGCAGCAGGAAGCCTCCCGCCGGATGCGATACACCGCCCGGCGCACGATGGCGCTGGCCCAGCAGCTTTATGAGGGGATCAGCATCGATCACGAAGAAACCGTTGGTCTTGATCACCTATATGCGTACGGATTCGACCCATGTCTCAGAGACTGGCCCAGAACGAGGCCCGTGAGTATATTCGCAAGGTACACGGCGAGAACTTCCTGCCAGAAAAACCGCCGAAGCACAAAACCACGGATAAAGGCGCACAGGAAGCCCATGAGGCTATCCGGCCTACATCGGTGAACCGCACGCCCAAGATGATGAAAGACTATCTGACCCGCGACCAGTACCGCCTGTACCAGATGATCTGGCAGCGCTTTGTGGCATCACAGATGAAAGCAGCGGTGTACGATACCTTGCGGGTGAATGTGACCGGCAAGAGCAAGGCGCATGAATACCGGCTGCAGGCCTCCGGGTCAGCGGTTAAGTTCATGGGATTTATGATCGTGTATGAAGAGACCAAGGGCGAGTATGATGTCGATGAGAACGGCGATATCACCAAGATTCCCGCCGATCTGCAGGAGGGGCAAGCCCAGAGACTGTTGAACCTGTTCCCAGAGCAGCATTTCACCCAGCCGCCGCCGCGATACAGTGAGGCGACCCTGGTGAAAGCGATGGAAGAAAACCGCATAGGGCGGCCTTCCACCTATGCCCCCACGCTGAGTACTTTGCAGAACCGGGGCTATGTTTACCGGGAAGAACGCCGCCTGTTCCCCACCGAGACCGGGATCATTGTTAATGATCTGCTGATGGATCATTTCCCCAATATTGTGGATATCGGCTTCAGCGCCCGGATGGAAGATGACCTAGATATGATTGCCGAGGATCAAGCCAATTGGGTCAATATTGTTAGTGAGTTCTGGGAGCCGTTCTCCGCTCAGGTGGAGAAAGCCAATATCGAGATGCCGGAAGTCAAGGCGGAGCCGGAATATATCGGACGCGCCTGCCCGCAATGCGGCGAAGGCCAGCTGATCCTGCGCTGGGGCCGTTACGGCAAGTTCATCAGTTGTGACCGCTTCCCGGAATGCCGCCATACGGAGCAGTACCTTGAGAAGATTGGGGTAGCCTGCCCGGACTGCAACGGGGACCTGGTGGAACGCCGGACGCGCAAGGGCCGGATCTTCTACGGCTGCGCCAATTATCCGGAGTGCGAATTCACCTCCTGGAAGAAGCCGATCAAGACGCCCTGTCCGCACTGCCAGGGGCTGATGGTAACCATGAACCGCAATAATGCCAAGTGCCTGAAATGCGAAACGGTTACCCCGCTGGATGAACTCCAGTTGGAGGGCGAAGCAGCCGAATAGTAACTGGGAAAAGTAATAGATGAGAAGTCCGCCAAAAGGCGGACTTTTTAGTCTGGCGGTCAGAATCTTTTCCAGCGAAATGAAGCGCGGCGCAATTTATGTTTGCAGAATCGAAAGGTCATAATTTCAGAAATGAAAGGTAAATTTCGATGAGATTAGGCTAGAATAGTGGTAATCAAACAGTCATTTTATTCAATCATTTTTATAAGAGGTGAACCATGAACAAAAAACTTTCCAACACCATCAAATATCTCGTAATCGGCAATTTTCTATTAGTTTTCAATTGGATCCTCCTACTCAACTCAGCGCCCCTCAGTGGACAGGAAATCCTGGGATATGAGATCTTCTTCTTTGGTCAGATCCTTTTCGGACTCTTCCTTTTCACCCTGCGGTCCTGGAGAGCACGGCCCAATGTAGAAACGCACGTCGTCCTGTCTCCACAAGCAGTTGAGGCTTGCGGAGACTGAATCCTATCATTTAGCTTTGTCTTGCTACTAGAATATAACTAAAAATCCCTACAAGGCCTGTAGGGATTTTTGTTTGATGTTCCCCCTCCCAGAAAACACCATCTAACTTGATAATTGCATTCAAGCTCCCTTGTTACTAAGAAGAACGGTACACTTCTTGCAATCTTGTATACCAGACTTCCAGAGAGCTTTTTGTTGCACAAAAAGCTGGGCTGGTCTACAATAATTCAAACGTGCGGCTTGCTGGATGTCCGGTACCCGCATGTCCCCCAGTGGTTGAACGCCCTGGGAACAGGCAATGAGATTGGGAGTGAACAATGGCCTTTGATAATATGGACTACGATTTTGACGAAGAGGATGATGTCTTCAACCAGCCGTTGGAGGTGGATTCTCAAGATGATCGGAGATCGGCCAAAGGCGGGATGCAGGGTTCGGGTCTTCTTTCGAAACTGACAGCAAACCCGCTCACAATGGGCGGTATCGCCCTGGTGATCGGATTGGTAATTGGTTTGGTTTTTGCTTACCGGATCATGCCGATTAAGTTTGTGAATGCTGCCCCAGAAAACCTGCATGAGAACTTCCAGCTTGATTACATGCGCATGGTGGTGGACTCTTACACGCTGCGCCAGGATAACGGTTTGGCAACCTGGCGGATCGATGCCCTGGGCGAAGCTGGTCCAGACACCTTGCAGAAGCTGATCGGCAATCCGGGTGATGATCTCAGCCGCCTGGCGCTTGACCTCTTCCTGCAGCAATACAAGCGCGAAGATGCCGCCCCGGCAGCTGACTCAGGGACACAAGTCCCCGGCAGACGATCCCGCAGCCCCGGCGGAGGGTGAGGACACCGGCGGCAGTTCGCTATTGAGCAACTCCCGCACCAAGACCTTCCTGCTGACAGCTTGCGGTATCACCGGTTTGATCGCAGTCGGAGCGGCCGCCTATTATTTCCTCGGGTGCGCAAGCCCTCCCCTGGCGGGCAAACGGCAGCCTCCCGGGCAAATGAGATCTCCAAGCAAGCTGCCCAGACCGATTATGAAGCAATGGGACAGGGCGCACCGATCGCCCAGTGGATGACCACTTACCTGGTCGGTGATGACCTCTTCGACGATTCCTTCAGCATCGATTCGCTGTCCGGTGAATTCCTCGGTGAGTGCGGTGTGGGGATTGCGGATACGATCGGCGTGGGTGAACCCAAGCGGGTCTCTGCCTTTGAGGTCTGGCTGTTCGATAAGAACGATATCCAGACCGTCACCAAGGTGGTGATGAGCGCCCATGCCATGAATGATGACACTACCTCGGCCCGCCTGGCAGCCAAGGGTGAGCCGGTGCTTGCCTCTCACAGCCAGACGATTGAACTGCTGACCAAGACCCTGCGCATGGCTGTGCGGGTGATGGATATGGATTACGGTACCGGCCATCTGCCGGAGAACAGCTTCTTCCAGCGGATTACGCTTGAGCTGGCGATCTGGGAACTACCCCCCGAGACCCCTCAGTTCTAGAAATTTAGCGGTAAATCCAAAGAGCGCACCGAAAGATGCGCTCTTTTTCTTTTGTAATCAGGCAGGGAGGTTATTCCACCTTGATGATCTTGAGTTCTGTCTTGCCGCCGGGGGTCACCACGGTGACCTTGTCTCCGGCTTTGTGGCCGAGGAGGGCCTGTCCGATGGGGGATTCGTTGGAGATGCGTCCCTGGCTGGGATTGGCTTCGCGTGCCCCGACGAGGAAATAAGTCTCCTCCGGGTAGCTGCCTTCCTGGATGGTGACGGTGGAGCCGACATCCACGACGCCGCCTTTGTTGTTGGAGCAGATGATCTTAGCGCCGGCGAGGGTCTCTTCGTATTCTTTGATCTTGCCTTCCAGGAAAGCCTGGTCTTCTTTGGCTTTGTGATAATCGGCATTCTCGCTCAGGTCTCCCTGGGAGATGGCAAATCGCAGTCGTTTGGAAAGTTCTTCCCGCTGGCGGGTTTTCATATCTTCCAGTTCAGCCCGCATCTTCTCTGCGCCTTCTTTGGTGAGCAGGTATTCTTCTTTCTTCATGGTCATCTCTCTCTTACGGTAAGGTTAATGGGTCAAATAGTTTTTTGTGCATCTGGGTAGCATAGCGGTCGGTCATCCCGGCAATGTAATCGCAGATCGTGCGCTCCAGGCCGCGTTTTTCGATCAGGGACTGGTAATCGGGAGCCAGCATGGAGGGTTCTGCCTTAAAGGTATTGAAAATATCCCTGATGGTGTGCTCGGCTTTGACCTGCATGCGCACCACCCGGTAGTGGCGGTAAAGTTGCTTATACAGGAAGTCTTTGATCTCCCGGTTGCGGCGGTGCATCTCGGCAGAGTAGCCGGCCACGTTGTAATCCAGCTTCTGGATATCCAGCGGGGTATTTGACATTGGCGGCGTTGATCCTGTCGGAGGTGGCGGTCACTACATCGTCCACCAGCATGCCGATCAGGTGACGGATCAGGCGGTGGCGGTTGAGGTCGGAGAGGATTTCACCCTTCCAGTTGATACTTTCGCGCAGGATCTCCCAGAGTTCGATGCCGTCGAGCATCTTGTGGGGTGATCATCCCGGAACGGAGGCCGTCATCCAGGTCGTGGGCAGTGTAGGCCAACTCATCGGCGACATTGGCGATCTGGGCTTCCAATTGGCCGCGCAGTTCAGGGTCATATTCGCTGGCATCTGAATATCGTATTCGGTCTCGTGTTTGACAATGCCCTCGCGCACCTCCCAGGAAAGGTTAAGCCGGGAAAATCATCGTAGCGCTTTTCCAGCTTGGTGACGATGCGGTAGGATTGCTTGTTGTGATCGAATCCGCCATATTCTTTCATCAGGCGGTGCAGACCCGATCTCGCCGGAGTGCCCGAAGGGGGGATGCCCCAGGTCGTGGGCCAGGCAGATGGCCTCAATCAGGTCTTCGTTGGCGCCCAATGCCCTGCGCCAGGGTGCGTCCGATCTGGGCGACCTCCAGGGTATGGGTCAGGCGGGTGCGGAAGTAGTCTCCCTCGTAGTTGATGAATACCTGGGTCTTGTACTCCAGCCGCCGGAAAGCGGTAGTATGCAGGATCCGGTCCCGGTCCCGCTGGAAAGAGGTGCGGTAATCAGGTTCGTGGTCGGGGTATTTACGTCCTTTGGAGTCCTGGCTCTTCATCCCATAGGGGGCCAGGCCTTTGGCTTCCAGTTTTTCCAGTTTTTCTCGTGAGTGGATCATGTTAATCCTTTTCAGTCAGGTCTTGTAGCCGGCTGTCTAACAATTCTACTTGAAATTTGAGGTTTCTGGAAAGGGAGAATAAATCATGATCAGGATAGAGAGAATTGCCACAGATGGACTCAAACTGCAGTTTTGCTATGGGCTAAACGCCATGAGGAAGATGTCTGGGGATTGCTGCTATTTCCATCGGACCCATGAATCCAGGGCCATGGAGGGAACCAGTGGGTGATCGTCACTGTCGATGATGTATGTTCAGATAATCCCTCGGAGAGGGTATCGTAAATACTGAAGGATGCAGGACCGGAGAAGATCACGATCTCCAGGCCGGGGACAAGCGCTGCCAGCTCGACACATCTCCTTGACCTTGCTGGCCATCCCGCCGGTGACGTCTGTGGCGGCCGATCCGCCGAGGGCAGGGAGGATTTCGTCCAGGTTGTCTGGGGTGATGCGCTCGATGATGCGGGTGCAGGCGGGGTAATCGGCCCATACACCGGCCTCGATCCCGGCGATCAGCACCCGCTTGGGGTGGAGTTGGACGGCCAGGTATTTGAAGATATCCTCGGTGGAGACGATCGTGCCGCCGCGGACCGAGTCGAAAGCCACATCGCCATGCACAACCGGCAGCAGGCCGTTCTCCAGCGCTTGTCTGGATGGGGGCAACATCCCAATCGGTGATCTGACCATCATCCACGGTGGCGCTGCTGACGGCGGAGAAGACAACTGCCGGTAAACCGGCGTCATGCAGGGCGCTGGCCACAATCTGGTTGAGGTTCTTGGCCTGCTGCCAGACCTCGGCAAAACCGCGCCATTCTTCAGGGGTGTGGACGCCCTGGCGGGTGCCGTATTTCTTGCCTGGCGACATGCCCGAAGGAGCCGGAGCCGTGCCCGAGGATCAGTTGGTTTGTGGGTTTGCGTACTTGAATTCAGCGATCTCAGCGACGATCCGAGCGATCCGCTTCTGGAAGGGCGGTGCTGGGGGTGTGTCTTGTCGGTGATCAGCGATCCGCCGAGTTTTAGGAAACAGTGAGTGGGGATTTGTTACTCATGATGGCCTTACCGCACAGTGGTGATGATCGTATTGACCGCGCCGGCTTCCCGCAGGGCGGCGGCGACCTTCTCGGCGGTTGGTCGGTTCCACCAGGGCGATCATATTGCCGCCGCGCCCGCCGCCGGAGAGCTTGGCCCCCAGCGCCCCGGCCTCGCGGGCAGCTTCCACCAGCGTGTCAAGTTCTGGGGAGGAGACGTCCATCTGCTGGAGGACCTGGTGGTTGTCGTTCATCAGCGGACCGAGGGCGGCGTTGCGTTTGTCGCTGATCGAGTAGTCTGCCTTCATCAGCAATCCGGTTGCACATATCGAAGTAGGTCTCATACAGCCCGGGATTGGCCTCGTAGGCTTTACGCACATCCCCCACGGTGACGGAGGTGGGGCATTTTACGCCGGTATCCCCGATCACCAGCATGAAGGGGAGCTTGATCTCCAGCATCCGGATCGGCTTGCCCTTTGACGAAATAGACCGGCTGGCGGTAGGTGATCACGGTGTTATCGATCCCGGAGGGGGTGCCGTGATGCAGTTTCTCGACCTCAAAGGCGATCTGCGTTGACGCTCTCATCGGGCAGGGGATGGCCGAGAAAGCCGGAGACTGCCCGGATGATGGCTACCGAGACGGCCGCCCCGGAACCCAATCCGGCAGCCAGTGGGATGGTGGAGGTGACAATCAGGGTGCAGGCAGGCATTTCAGGGACGCGCAGTTCCTTCAGGGTCAAGATGGATCGCAAGGGCGATCGCATCATCCAGAGGCAGGTCCTTGAGCTGGTTGTGGAGGGAGATATCCGGGGCGATCAGGGAGATACCATCACCGCCGGGGCGGGCCTGGATGATCGCTTTGGCCTGTACATCCAGCACGGGGACGGCGATGGCGGGCTGGCCGTAGACTACGGCGTGCTCTCCAAAGAGGATGACCTTACCGGGGGCAGAAGCAGTGAAAGCAGGCATAACTAGAACAGATAGAAGATGGCGAGGATGGAAAGCCCCCACAGGAGCATGTTGATCTGGAAGGGACGGTCCTGTGACGACGATCTCTTCCGGGGTTTCTCCGTGGCCCTCCACCTGGAGCAGATAGAGGTAGCGGAATACGCCGAAGATCACGAAGGGGATCGTCAGCATGGTGATCGTGAGACTCCGGCAGGTTGGGGGCGACAAAGGTGTACAGGCTGTAGGTCATGATCGTGATCGTGAGCACGATCATCAGCAAGTTATCCAGGTAGGGCAGCGTGTAGTTCTTGAGCACCTTGCGGGTGATGTTGGCGTCTCCCTGGGCTTTGAGCAGTTCCCCGCGGCGTTTGCCGATCCCCATCAGCAGGGCGACCGAGGTGGCGGCCATGTACAGCCAGGGGGAGAAGCGCTCGACGTCAATGATCGTTACGCCGGCCACCACGCGGATAACGTAGAAGCTGGAGAGCAGAAGTACGTCGAGGATGCACGATATGCTTGAGCCACAGGGAATAGGAAATATTCAGGGTGAAATAGATCAGGCAGACGATGAAGAAGGCAGGGGAGATGGAGATAAGCCAGCCCCAGGCCGATGACCAGGCAGGAGATGGCACTGGCGCGGGCGACCGGGATGGACAAGCGCACCGGAGGCGATCGGGCGGTGCTTCTTGCGGGGGTGCAGGCGGTCGGCTTCCACATCGGAAATATCGTTGATCAGGTAGACCGAACTGGCCACCAGGCTGAAGAGCACCGCGCCGGCAATTGTCATCAGCAGGGCGGTGGGATCGGTGAGTTTTTTGTCGAAGACCAGTGGGGCAAAGATGAAGATATTCTTGATCCACTGGCGGGGACGCATGGCTTTGATCAGGGCTTTGAGCATAGATGAATTATACCTATAAACCAGTGATTAGGCACTGAGGGATTAGGAAAACCAAATTCACCATGTCACGGTATAACAGATGTTCGCAAAGGCTGCGGTCAGGAATAGAGAAATTGATATGATGTCTGGAGATTGCTGTTACTCCTCGTCCAAGCAAGGAACTTTTAGCGGGAATCCATTTGTAAGATTCGGTAGTTACCAGTGATTCTCAGCGCTGTCAATGATCAGTTTTTTGACCCCACCAGATTTTTGTCAGGATGTCAATCATTTAAGATTTGGGGATTAGCATTCTGCCAGCCGGAGTGTCAAGCAATTCAAAAATGACGTTAATCTACAACCTGTTGAGCGTTTTTCCGTATTTATATATGATGCTGTGTATCAGAAGTATGCAACATCAGGTTTTATCAAAAGGAGAATGCAAATGGCAGAGCAATATCACACACTACCGGAAGGACAGTATTCGAAAGGGGAAGAGGTGATCAACTGCATCACACATGGGATCGGGATGGTGCTGAGCATCGCCGGGCTGGTGTATCTGATCCACCAGGCCTTGAATTTCGGCACCACCTGGCATCTGGTGACTTTATTGTGTACGGCGCCTCGCTGATCACGCTTTATCTGGCCTCCACGCTGTATCACGGCATCCCGGTGAAGGACTGGAAGGAAGGGCTGAACATGTTCGACCGCTCGGCGATCTATGTCCTTATCGCCGGGACCTACACACCCTTCCTATTGAATAACCTGCGCGGGCCGACGGGCTGGTGGCTGTTCGCCCTGATCTGGGGGCTGACGGTCTTCGGACTGACGATCAGCCTGGGGCTGCTGCCAAAGCTGCGCAAGGCCTCGGTGATCCTGTATCTGGCGATGGGCTGGATGGTGATCCTGGCTGGACGCCAATTGTTGGGGTCGCTTGAGCAGCGAAAGCCTGGTGTGGCTGATGGTTGGCGGAGCCAGCTATACGGTGGGGGTGATCTTCTACCTGTGGCGTAAGCTGCCGTATAACCATGCGATCTGGCACCTGTTTGTGTTGGGCGGGAGTGCATGTCGCATTATTTCTCGGTGCTTAATCTTCTCTGATTTGAATTCAAGGTATAATTTTGATTCATAACCCTGACAAACCGATCACGAGAAAATAATGAAACCGATCAGATTGGCTGACAAGCTAGTTTCAGATTTTAGAGAACGCAAGAAGGATCCTTTAGTGCGGTTTATAACCGCACCTTTCCGGCAGCTTCCTGCTATCATCATCATCGGCGCTCAAAAATCCGGGACCACCTCGCTATTCAATTATCTGGTCCAGCACCCCGAGATCGTGGGCAGTCATCCAAAAGAAGTCCATTATTTTGATAACCAATATGATTATGGATCACTCTGGTATCGGTCTCACTTTCCTTATCGATCCAATAAATTGGCTCTCGAAGCTTCTCCGTACTATCTATGCTATCCTCATGCGCCAAAGAGGATCCATCGATTGGTGCCTGAAGTAAAACTGATTGCTATCCTTCGTAATCCCACTGAGAGGGCAATCTCGCACTATTTTCACCAAGTACGACAGGGGAGAGAAAGCCTTCCTATCGAAGAGGCAATTATAGAGGATGAAGCCCGGGTCGGTCATTTCTGGGACAAGTTAGTAAAGGATGAATCTTATCAGAATTCTGATTTTCAGGGATTTTCCTACAAACCCCGTGGACGATACCTGGAACAATTGGAAAGGTTTTGGGAATATTTCCCTGCTGAACAATTGCTTGTCTTGAATTCTGATGATCTCTTCACTGAACCCCTTCAGACCTTGCGGGAAATTTTTGAGTTTGTTGGTGTCGATCCCGATTTTACCGATCTTGATTTGAAGAAGTATACTGTTGGTGTTAATCGGAAAAAGGCTCCGGATGAGCTTTATGCATATCTGGACGACTATTTCAAACCTTTCAACCAGGAGTTATACGAACGGTTGGGTCAGGATTTCAACTGGTAACGATTGGACCGAGTTCAGTTGTCCACACCAACTTTGTTGATAAAATCAACCCATGAAGAAAGAACGCGTCGATGTGCTCCTGGTGGAGCGCGGGCTGGCAGACAGCCGCTCGCTGGCCCAACGGCTGGTGATGGCCGGGCAGGTGCGCGCCAACGGGCAGGTGGTCGCCAAGCCCTCGGTCTCCTATCCTCCGGATGTAACCCTGGAGGTCGATCACGGGCCGCCGTACGTCTCACGGGGCGGGGAGAAGCTAGCCGGCGCGGTGGAGGCCTTTGGGCTGGATTTCAACGGGCTGGTATGTGCCGATATCGGCGCTTCCACCGGCGGGTTCACCGACTGCATGCTGCAGAATGGGGCGGTCAAAGTGTATGCGATTGACGTCGGCAACGGCATCCTGCACTGGAAGCTGCGCCAGGACGACCGTGTGGTGGTGATGGAAGGGACCAATGCCCGCAACGTGGCCTCGCTGCCGGAGCCGGTGACATTCGTCAGTGTGGATGCTTCGTTTATCTCGCTCAAGATCATGCTGCCGGTCTTCAAACACTGGTACCCGGAAGAGGGCGGGACGGCAGTCGTGCTGGTCAAGCCGCAGTTTGAGGCCGGGCGCAAGTTAGCGGCCAAGGGTAAGGGCGTGATCCGCGATCCACGAGGTGCACCGGCGAGGTACTGGCCGATGTACTGGCGTTTGCCCAGGATGAGGGCTTTGGCCTGCTGGGGCTGGAGCGCTCTCCGCTAACCGGGCCAAAAGGCAATGTGGAATTTTTGGCGTATCTGGGCTATCCGGGAACGCCTCACGAATTCTGGATGAACTTGATCAGCTGAGATCGTCCCGATAGAAGAGGACGAAAATCAGGAGTCCACAGATCAACACGGATAAGCACAGTTTGTTGCAAACCTGCGATATTGTTATGGATTCCCGCCTGCGCAGGAAAGACGTAATCGCTGGCATGTGATTCCCGAAAGTTTTCATCGGGAATCCACGGGTTTGAGTATTACTGGAGATTACTTCAGTCGCAATGACACTTTTTTTGCTGCCTACTACCAACTGATTGACAACTGCCTACTGTCTACTGACCACTAATCTGATATACTTCCCCCGACTATGTTTGAACACATTAGAAATTTTTGTATTATCGCGCATATCGATCACGGCAAGTCCACGCTGGCAGACCGGATGATCCAGGTGACCCATACGATCTCGGACCGGGATATGACCGACCAGGTGCTGGACAGTATGGATCTGGAGCGCGAGAAGGGCGTCACGATCAAAGCCTCGGCGGTGCGGATGAATTACACCGCTGAAGACGGCAACACCTACCAGTTGAACCTGATCGACACCCCCGGCCATGTGGACTTCGGCTACGAGGTCAGCCGGGCGCTGAACGCTTGTGAAGGCGCTGTGCTGGTGGTGGATGCCAGTCAGGGGATGGAAGCGCAGACGATCGCCAACCTGTATCTGGCCCTGGAGGCCGATCTGGAGATCATCCCGGTGATCAACAAGATCGATATGCTTTCCGCCCAGCCAGATCAGGTCGCCGAGCAGATCAGCAACCTGATCGGCACCCCGGAGGATGAGATCCTGCGCATCTCGGCCAAAGAAGGGCGCAACGTGATCGAGGTGCTGGAGGCGGTCGTCAAGCAAGTGCCGCCACCCAAAGGTGACCTGGATGCGCCGCCGCGCGCCCTGGTGTTCGATTCACATTATGACTCTTTCAAAGGCGTGGTGGCCTATGTGCGTGTGGTGGATGGCAAGTTCGATAGGATGGATGACCTGCACATGATCGCCACCGATGTGGATTTCCGCCCGGTCGAGATCGGCGTGTTTGCGCCCCAACTCAAGTCCACCGGCAAACTCCAGGCGGGCGAGGTCGGCTATATCGCCACCGGGTTGAAGACCGTTTCCGAAAGCCGGGTCGGGGATACAGTCACTATAAAATCAAAGACCTTGCCTGAAGCACTGCCGGGATACAAAGAGGTCAAACCGATGGTCTTCGCCGGGATCTACCCGGTGGAGGGTGAGGATTACGGCGATCTGAAAGAAGCGCTGGAGAAATTACAGCTCAACGATGCCTCACTGATCTATGAACCGGAGACCTCCCAGGCGCTTGAATTTTGGCTTCCGCTGCGGCTTCCTGGGGATGTTCCACATGGAGATCATCCAGGAGCGGCTGGAACGCGAATATGATCTCGATATCATCATCACTGCGCCCTCGGTGGAGTATGAGGTCGTGCTGAAGAATGGTGAAACCATCCGGGTTGGTTCCCCGGCAGCGCTGCCGGATGAGAACAGCATTGAGGAGATCCGAGAGCCGTGGATGGATATCCAGGTATTTACCCCGACCGAGTATTACGGCCCGGTGATGGATATGACCACCAAAGCGGCGCGGGGTGTATGTCAATGAGGAATATTCCTCCTCCGACCGGGTGCAGCTCAACTTCGAGATCCCGCTGTCGGAGCTGATCGTGGATTTCTTCGATGTGCTCAAATCCCGCAGCCGGGGATATGCCTCGCTGGATTACCACTTCAAGGAATACCGGGCTGAGGATCTGACCCGGCTGGAGATCCTGGTCAATGGCGAGCCGGTGGATGCGCTAGCCTCGATTGTGCATAAGGAACACGCCTACCACCGCGGCCAGGCCTTGATCACCAAGCTGAAGGACCTGATCCCGCGCCAGCTGTTTGTGGTGCCGATCCAGGCGGTGGCCTCCAACAAGGTGATCTCGCGGGCAAATGTGAAAGCCATGCGCAAGGACGTGCTGGCAAAATGCTACGGCGGCGATGTCAGCCGCAAGCGCAAGCTGCTGGAGAAACAAAAGAAAGGCAAGAAACGGATGAAGATGGTCGGCAGCGTGGAGATCCCACAGGAAGCCTTCCTGGCCGTTTTGAAATTAGGTGATGACTGAGTCTGAAACCGGGGAACAAAAAAAAGACCAAACCTTGCGCCAGATGCTGCCGGGGATTATTGTCAGCGCAGCATGTGTGGCCGTGCTGGTCTGGCAGATTGATCTGCAGGCTACGGTGCGAAGCCTTTGAGCAGGTGAAGCTCTGGCGGGTGGCGGCTGCCGCTGGTGGTGCTGCTGCTGGCATTTGTCTCCCGCTCGATGGCCTGGCGGGCGCTGATGCAGGAGCAAGCTTCTCTCCCGGAGACCTTCTCGGCAATGGGGATCGGCTACCTGCTCAATCAGATCCTCCCGTTCCGGTTGGGTGAAGTCGCCCGCTCGCTGGTGATCGGGCTGCGCACCCCGCTCTCCTTTTGGGAAGTATTCCCAACTGTTGTAGTTGAACGGATTTTCGATCTCGCCTTCCTGGCACTGGTGCTGCTGTCCACCCTGCCGTTTGTCGCCGGGGTCGAGCTGGGCGGGGACGGCGGCGGTCTTCTCGATCGCCCTGGTGGTGGTCGGGTTTGGTGTGCTGTATGCCATCGTGCTCAATCCCGGCAAGGTACAGGGACTGTATGCCCGCCTCTCAGACCGCTGGCCGAAAGCCAAGAGCTTTGGCGAAGAGAAGATCGACCTGTTCCTGCGCGGGCTCTCCGTGATCCGCAAGCCTGGAGCGTTTCCTGGCGGTATTGGGCTGGATCGGCCTGACCTGGGCTTTGACCCTGACCTGGAATGGGATCATGCTGGAGAACTTTTATCCCAGCTTCTCGGTGCTCGAGCTGGGCTTTATTGTCGGCATCGCCGCGGTGGGGGTGGCAGCACCGTCCACGCCGGGTAACCTGGGCGTGTATGAAGCCGCCATCTGGAGCGCTTTTCTGGCGCTCTCCGCAGACCCGCGCAGGGGTTGGCCTATGCCCTGGCGACCCATGGGCTGTATATCCTGGTGGTGATCCTGCTGGGCGTGGCAGGGCTGTTGCGTACCGGTATCTCGCTGCGGGAAATCTATCATTCTGCCAAAGAATCGTCAGACCCAGGTCTGACTAAAATGGGAATTACTTTATGCGAATTCTGATTGCTTTAACCTATTACCGCCCCCATTATTCAGGACTGACGATCTATACCGAGCGGCTGGCAAAAGCGCTGGCTGCCCGCGGCCACCAGGTGACGGTACTGACCTCACGCTTTGATCCCAGCTACCCGGAAGAGGAACTGGTGGACGGCGTGCGGGTGGTGCGTCTGCCGGTGATGATGCGCCTGAGCAAGGGCGTGATTATGCCCTCGATGCCCTTCCGGGCGTTGCAGGAGATCCAGGAACGCAGATGTGGTCAACCTGCACGTGCCGCAACTGGATGCTGCCCCGATCGCCACCCTGGCGCGCCTGATGGGTCAGGCCGGTGGTGATGACCTATCAGTGCGACCTGCAGCTGCCCTCGGGGTTGATCAACCGGGTGGCGAACCTGGCTTCCAATGTCGCCAACCAGGTCACCGCCACAATGGCGAATGTGATTGTGACCACCTCGCAGGATTATGCCGACAACAGCCGCTTTTTGATGCGTTATGCCAAGCAAGATCTGGCCGATCTCTGCACCGGTGGTGCTCCGCCAAAGTGGACCCAGCGTTTATTGATCAGATCCGGGAGAAATATCAGATCAAGCCTGGTGAGAAGATCATCGGGATGGTGGCGCGGCTGGCTGCTGAAAAAGGGGTGGAATATCTGGTGCGGGCGCTGCCGAAAGTGCTGGAATCCCATCCCGAGGCGCGGGTGCTTTACGGCGGTCAGTATCAGGATGTGATGGGTGAGGAAGCCTACGCCGAGATGCTCGCCCCGCTGATCGCTGACCTTGGCGACCGCTGGCAGTTTTTGGGAATCATCTCCGATGAGGAGAAGGCAGCCCTATTCCACCTGAGTGATGTGGCTGTGCTGCCGAGCACCAACAGCACCGAGGCCTTTGGCATGGTGCAGGTAGAGGCGATGATCTGCGGGACGCCGGTGGTAGCCAGC
The DNA here is from genome assembly GCA_963722735.1 of uncultured Chloroflexia bacterium. Classification (GTDB taxonomy): domain Bacteria; phylum Chloroflexota; class Anaerolineae; order Anaerolineales; family UBA11579; genus UBA11579. The sequence goes on along the minus strand of CAVROH010000014.1, from coordinate 39,520 downwards.
GATATGCCCGGCGTGCGCCAGCCGGTGCTGCAGACCGGGATGGGTAAGCTGTTTGCCCTCAAGGATGCCGGCATCGCTGGCCGAATCGCTGATCGAGGTGCTGGACAGCCCGGACCGCTTCCAGGGGGATGTGCCGGAAATCACCCGCCAATACCACCCGGATTCGACAGCAGCGGAATATGAAAAGGTGTTTGAGTCCTTGGTGAGGAAGTCCTGATGCTGCTGAATATTGTCTGCCTGCCAGTGAAAAGGCAGGGTGGTAAGATCACTGAAGTGCTTGCTGGCGCGCAAGAAGATCGGCTTTGGGGCCGGCAAGATTGTCGGCGTGGGGGGTACGGTGGAACCCGGCGAGACCATTTTCCAGACAGCGGTGCGTGAGGTGGCTGAAGAGATCAGCCTGAAGATTGAAGAGACAGACCTGCAGCGGGCGGCCAAGATCACCTTTACCTTCCCCGCCAAACCGGAATGGCACCGGCAGGTATATGTCTATCTGATAGAAGATTGGACTGGGACGCCGCAGCCCAGCAACGAGGTGGACCCCTTCTGGGTGCCGGTGGACGAGATCCCCTACGGGGAGATGTGGGCCGACAGCGGCGAATGGCTGCCGGTGGTGCTCTCCGGAGAGCGGATTGTGGCCCGCTTTACCTTTGAGGATGATAACGAGACCCTGGCTTTCCAGGAGATCAAGGAAGATAAGGATTTCCTCTGGCCGCAGATCAAGACCCTGCCGTGGTTCCGGGCGCTGCTGCGCTCGGTGGAGGCCAGCTATTACCAGGACCTCGACATTCCCCGAACCGATCCTGGACCTGGGCAGCGGGGACGGCCATTTTGCCGATGTGGCTTTCGATTTCAAGATCGATGTCGGGCTGGATCCGTGGTGGGGGCCGCTGGTGGCATCCCAACAATACCCGGATTCGTATGACGGGCTGGTGCAGGCTGATGGGGCGGAGATGCCCTTCACCGACGGGTATTTTGCCAGTGCATTGAGCAACTCGGTGCTGGAACATATCCCCCATCTGGATCAGGTGCTGGCCGAGACCGCCCGCGTGCTCAAACCGGGGGCGCCTTTCCTGTTCTGCTGCCCGAATCCCGGACATTTCACCGAACTATCGATTTCCAGCGGGCTGCGCAAGGTCGGCCTGAAGAAGCTGGCACTTGGATATGATCAGTGGTTCCGAAGGATCTCCCGCACCGAGCACGCCGACCCGCCGGAGGTGTGGAAAGCGCGCCTGGAGAAGGCTGGCTTCACCCTGGAACGCTGGTGGCATTATTTCTCGCCGGAATCGATGCGCGTGCTGGAATGGGGCCATTATCTCGGTGCGCCCAGTCTGCTGCCCAAGTGGCTATTGGGCCGCTGGCTGATCTCGGAGAGCAACTGGAATCTGGCGCTGGTGGAAAAACTGCTGCGGCCATATGCGCATACCGAGCCGCATCCGCGTGGGACATATACGTTTTTTGTGGCGCACAGGAAATAGTATTTCCTGATAAACCGCCCCCCAGGTTGCATTATCGCAAAGCAAACCCTGCCGCTTGCAGGATCTCCAGCAGACCCTCGCGGTGAGATCTACTCACCCGCCGGGCAGTATGCGCCATCCAGCCATATTCTGATACCGCCATCTCACTGCCTCCGCCCACCTGCCGCCCGGCATAGATCCCGGTGGCGATCATCGCCTGGTCATAAGCCCGCAAATGGGCCTCGTCATCATCGTTATACTGCTCCCAATGCAGCACCGCCTCCAGCGGCAAACGTGGGCGGATCATTGGTGCTCTCTCCGGCCAGCCAACGGTCATCCCCACCAGCGGAAAGACCAATTTGGGCAATCCCAGCAGATCGATCACCGCCTGTGAATCGTTGCGGATCCCGCCGATATAGCACATCCCCAGTCCCATCGATTCCGCCGCCAAAGCCGCATTCTGCATCATCAAAGTCACATCCACCACAGCCAGCAGCAAATTTTCCATATTTCCGGAGACCTGCTGGTAGCCCTGCATTTGGCACACCCGCTCCAGCCGGCTGAGATCGGCACACCAGGTCATAAACGCCGGCGCCTGGGCGATATGCTTCTGATTGCCGCACAGCTCCTCAACTGCTGGCGTTTTTCCTCATCAGTGGTCACCACCACGCTGTACATCTGCAAATTGCTGGAAGTGGACGCCCGCTGTCCCGCCGCCACGATCGTCTCGATCATCTCTCTGGGGACCGGGTCCGGCTTATACGCGCCGCACCGAGCCATGTTGGTGGATCAATTCGATTGTTAGGTTTGTCATCACTATCCTCCTCCTCTCTTGTCTGTACCAATTATAAATCACCTATGATTTGAGAAGCGCCTTAAATCGCAAGAGTCTTCCTTATCCCAAGGTGCCCAATCACCAATCACTGATTCTTGTTATACTTAGCCAATCTTAATTCCAAGGAACTCCACCATGCCCTTCATCGGTGAACTGGCCGCCCTGGCGACCTCAATCTTCTTCTCGATTGGACCTACCTTCTTCACCCTCGCCGGGCGTCTGGTCGGCTCGGCCCTGGTCAACCGCACCCGCCTGGTGGTCGCCCTGGTCTATCTGCTGGTCACCCATTGGATCCTATACGGCACCCCCCTCCCCCTGGATGCCAACCCCGACCGCTGGTTCTGGCTCGGGCTCTCCGGGCTGATCGGCTTTGTCCTCGGCGATGCGGCCCTTTTCCAGGCATTTATCCAGATCGGCACCCGCCTGACGATGCTGATCTTCGCCACCAACCCGATTGTGGCCGCCATCCTCGCCTGGATCTTCCTCGGCGAATCCCTGACCCTTACCCAGATCATCGGCATGCTCATCACCCTGGCCGGCATCGGCTGGGTCATGCTGGAACAAAATAACCCGGAGCAGGAAATCAGCGAGCGCAAGGTCTATGCCAGCGGTATCCTGCTGGCTCTTCCTCGCCGCCGTTGGGCAGGCGGCTGGCGCAGTCACCGCCAAGATGGGCCTTTACGGCGATTTTCCTGCCCTCTCCGGCCAGATCATGCGGGTCAGCATCGGCACCGTATCTCATCTGGATCATCGCTTCATCAGGGCAGCGCAAAAGCACCATCACCACCCTCAAAGAAAAGCCCAAAGCCATCCAGCACATCCTGATCGCCTCCTTCATCGGCCCGTATCTGGGCGTATTCTTCTCCCTGGTCGCCATCCAAAATGCCGAGATCGGCATCGCCAGCACCCTGATGTCCCTCCAGCCAGTCATCCTGATCCCGATCGGCTTTTATTTCTTCAAAGAAAAGATCACCTGGCGGGCTGTGGCCGGCACTGTCATCGCCCTGATCGGTGTGGCGGTCATTTTCCTGGTTTAGCGCCCAAAATCGCTAAATAAGGGATACAATTATCTTGGGATAATCATCCCAGCAGATTTGGGACGAATGTCCCTTCCATTAAAATGCAGGTTGTGGGATGATTAAACCGAAAATGGACAACATTTGTCCTAATATTAGATTAATCTTCTTCATCCGCAGACTCCAATAACGGATGAAAAACCTGGCCCAAGGAGCTAACTGCATGGCATTGAAAGGTTGGATCGAAGTTGATGAAAACCACTGTAAGGGCTGCGGATTATGTGTTGCCGCCTGCCCTCAGGATGTGATGAGCCTGGATATGGAGCGCCTGACGCCCAAAGGCTACCATCCCGTCCACCTGCACGCCGAAGGATGCACCGGCTGCGGTATCTGTGCAATTGTCTGCCCGGACGCCGCCCTGACCGTCTTCCGTGAAGCCAAGGCAAAGGCATAGGAGGACAATCATGGCAAAGAAACTCTTCAAAGGAAACGAAGCATTTGCAGAAGCCGCCATCCGGGCCGGATGTGAAGGATTTTTTGGCTATCCCGATCACCCCTTCCACCGAATTTCTGGAATACATGGCCTGGCGCATGCCCGAACTGGGGCGTGCTTTTGTCCAGGCGGAAAGCGAAGTCGCCGCGATCAATATGGTCTACGGCGCAGCCTGCACCGGCAAGCGGGTGATGACCGCCTCCTCCAGCCCGGGCGTCAGCCTGATGATGGAAGGCATTTCTTATATCGCCGGCACCGAAGTCCCCTGCGTGGTGATCAACGTGATGCGCGGCGGCCCGGGGTTGGGCAATATCGCCCCCTCCCAGGGAGACTATTACCAGATGGTCAAAGGCGGCGGGCATGGAGACTACTTCCCGATCGCCATCGCCCCGGCATCCGTCCAGGAAGCTGTGGATTCCATCGCCCTGGCCTTCGACCTGGCGGAAAAATACCGTTCGATCGTGCATGTCCTCGTGGACGGCAACCTCGGCCAGATGATGGAACCCTGCGAAATGCCCCCAATGCTGGAACTGCCCGAAAAAGCCCCCGATTGGGCCGTTACGGGCGCCAAAGGCCGAGACTCGCGGGTACTCTCCTCCATCTACATCGACCCCGCAGAAGAAGAGGTCACCAACATCCGCCTGCTCAAGCGCTGGATGGAGATCGAGGAGAAAGAAGTCCGCTATCAGGCCATAGACCTGGATGATGCCGAGATCGCCATTATCGCCTTCGGCACCTCCGGACGGGTCTCCTCCACGGCGGTGCGTGAAGCCCGCGCCGAAGGCATCAAGGTCGGGCTTGCTGCGTCCGATCACCCTGGCGCCCTTCCCCAAGAAAGAGATCGCCGAACTCGCCAAACAGGTCAAACGCATCCTGGTAGTCGAAATGAACACCGGCATGATGCTGGATGATGTCAACCAGGTCAGTCCAGGGCAAGGTGCCGATCGAATTCTACGGCCGCCTGGGCGGGATGACCCCACTCCCGGACGAGATCTACGATGAGATCATCCGCATCTCGCAGAATATGGACGCCCCAGCCCCCGAAAATCCCCGCCAGGAATGGGTAGAGCGGCTTGAAAAAATCCTCGAAGGAGAAAAATAATGGCAATCGCAGAACCCAAGATCGTTTACAACGGCCAGCCTCGCTTGCCACCCGCGTGACCCACTACTGCCCCGGCTGCACCCACGGCGTCGCCCACCGGCTGATCGCTGAGGTGCTGGATGAAATGGGGCTGAGAGAGAAGACCATCGGCGTTGCCCCGGTCGGCTGCTCAGTTTTTGCCTACAACTACTTCAACCACGACTATGTCGAAGCCGCCCACGGGCGTGCCCCGGCCATGGCCACCGGGATCAAACGTGTGCTCCCCAACAACACCGTCTACACCTACCAGGGAGACGGCGACCTGGCCTCCATCGGCATGGCCGAGATCATGCACGCCGCCGCCCGCGGTGAGAACATCACCGTGATCTTCATCAACAACGCCATTTACGGCATGACCGGCGGGCAGATGGCCCCCACCACCCTCCCCGGGATGGTGACGACCTCCTCTCCCGGCGGGCGCGATGTCGAATCGATGGGCTACCCCATCCGCATGGCTGAGATCCTCGCCACTCTGGACGGCGCAGGATACGTGGTGCGCCGCAGTCTGCACAACCCGGCCAACATCCGCAAAGCCAAGAAATCCATCCGGCTGGCCTTTGAAACCCAGGAGCGCGGTCTGGGCTTCTCCCTTGTGGAGCTGCTCTCCTCCTGCCCGACCAACTGGAAGATCACCCCGGTGGACGCCTTGCAATTCATTGAAGACAACATGGTCCCGATGTTCCCGCTGGGTGACTACAAAGTCAACCCCGAGATCGGAAAGCTGCGGGTATAAGGAGGAAACAAAATGCAAGAAACCAGTATCATCATCTCAGGCTTTGGCGGGCAGGGCACCCTGTTTGCCGGCCAGCTGCTGACCTACGCCGCCCTGGATTACGACAAGCACTGCACCTGGATCCCTTCCTACGGCCCGGAAATGCGCGGCGGTACCGCCCACTGCACGGTGATCATCTCCGATGAAGAGATCGGCTCCCCGCTGGTGCGCTACCCGGATGCAGTCGTCGCGATGAACCTGCCCTCGCTGGATAAATACGAAAAGAAGATCAAACCCGGCGGCTTCATGATCGCCAACAGCTCGCTGATCAACCGGGTGATCACCCCCGATGAATACACCGCCCTGTTCATCCCCGGCAGCGAGATCGCCGAGGAACTCGGCAACAGCCGCATCACCAATATGGTCATGCTCGGTGCCCTGCTGCAGGTCATGCCCGTCCTCCCCATGGAGGTGCTTAAAACCGCCCTGGAGAACCACATGCCCGAACGGCACAAGAAATTCCTCCCATTGAACTATGAAGCACTCGATAAAGGCGCAAAACTCGCTGTAGAGAACTTGAAAATCGCGGAATAAGCCCCAAGCCATTTTTTTAAATGAACCTGCCCGTTCTATTGAGCGGGTAGGTTTTTTTAATCAAGAATAGTTCACCCCTCTACTCACTAAAATATACTAGCCAGCAATCTGGCCCGTAACCTTCAAGCGGATCGGTCTCTTGCTGCCCCAGGGATATCAATTCAATAGAAATGTTGGTAACCGAAGATTGTTCCAGTCAGCGCCAGGATCATGCTCACATAAAATCGCCCGTATCGGTTTAGGGCTTAGGTTTCTCACGCCCGCTCTTCAAACCCGGTCAGATATTTTGAGAACTGATTTGCGTAGCAGGGCAATTCAGCAATGATCTCCGCAATATCCTCTTCCTCGCCCCGCTCCCCCTTGACCTCAATTATCAGCACATCATCCAGCGGTTTTTGTACCGAAAGATTGGGGGAACGGCTGAAGACCTGGTCATAAATCCTCAACCTGGTGTCCACCGTCAGGCGGATCCCATTCACCCTGCTCACAAAATATTCACGCCAATAATGGTTCACCAGGGTTGGCTGGCTCACTTTGAGAATACCAAAAAAAAGTTGGCTCTCCGCCGACAATATTCTGCAAGCTTCTTCCCAGGTGGAGTTTTGAAGGTCTATCCTTTTCCTGATTATCTCAGTCTGCTTCGCCCCCAGTTTGCCAAGTTTTGATTTCAACTCAAGTTGTCCATTTTCCGAGAGCCACGTATCTCCATACCAGCGGAATCGCAATTTAGAACGATGATACATGCCATCCAAATGCGCCTGGCCAAATTGATGGTCAATCGTATCAAAATAGATATTGTTCACCTGGCGCGGGGGGAAGATCGGATAAAACCCCTTGGAGTGGGAAAGCACCCAGCTTTGCACCTCCGCTTCAAAAAAAGCCGGAAGTGTAAACTTGATTTCATGCCTCAATTTCCTTCCAAGTTCCATCTAATTGCTGCTTTCCTCATACAGTTGATCTACATCAAATTCCTGCTCTTCCTGAATCAATGAATTCAATTCGATCATGCTGCCGATCTGGCAAACGGTTGGTATTTGCGCATTCAATATTTCTGTATTCTCAGCGATGATTTCTGCTGGCCCATACTGCGGTTTCTTTATATACGCTGCCAGGCCAATATTCTGGGCATCCTCAATAACCAAACCGTTGACCGTCACAACCGAAAGATCTTTGCTGGCAATGCCGATCCAAACAGATCTGATCACTGAATCAGTCACACTCACTGTTGAATTTTCTCCCGCAGATACCGCCTTATCCTGGATACTGACAAATGTAGAGTCCTTGATCGACACCTCCGATCCACTCACATCAAACCCATCCCCAGCAATATCATGGAAGGAGCATCTAATCACTTCCCCGGAGGTAAAATCGCCATCAAACCCATCAGATACCGTGCGTGAAAACTCAACCTGATCCAAAACAAACCGGGTACTCACAATATTGAGGGCATCCTCGGAGAATGCGTTCTCAAAAACACTGCGAAGGATCCTCACCGGGCTTCTATAAAACGTAACCCCGCCTGTGAGTATCCAGCCCTCGCGTTCAATTGACTCTGTTTTTTCAACTTTCACATACTCCCAGCGAGACTCCTCCTCTGCCGATAATACAACAACCCCAGACCAGGATTGTTCCTGAGCTGTCAGCAGAATCGGGTTATCCTCTTCACCAAGAAACACCAGCGGACTGTAAGAGATTAAGGCCTTATCCTGATTAAATCGAAGCGTGGTGCCCTCGTAAATATTCAGTCGATATCCCTCTGGGATTATCAGATCCTCCTCCACGATCCAGTCCCCGTGCAGGATAGCCAATTGATTTTCTGAGATCTCGGTAAGGAACGCATGCCTGGAAAGCGCATCCTCCAGGTTTGTTTGCGGAACAGGTGATTGGGCAAAGAAATCAGGCAATTGTTGGTTCAGAAGCGGGGCAGTCACGGAGAATGAACCCCCCAAAATATTTGTGGTCACTGATATCTGATCAAGCCCATTTGCGTTATCCCCCAGATCAGTGATCGGAACCTTGAAAGACACTGGCAAATAATTCTCGCCCAGGCCTGATTTCAGGATCACACGGTCCTCAAAGACATAGCCGCCCCCGGAACAATCCTGGTTAGTGCACCAGTCGGGATCTGCCTCAATTACCCTGTCGCCCAGAGTTATGGAATCAAATACAACCGACGTGTCAAGCAAATTGATCAGGTCCAATTCTATCCAATCCTGACTTCCATCAACGGATAGCGCATACCCCCCCCTTACTATCTGGAGCGGCTCAAGATTTCTTCGCCAGTAATTTTCCACGTGCGTTCAGGAATTCCCATGGAAGAGTCAGGTACGGATGCCCTTGCCAATACTCCTTCCGCAAATTGTCGTAGAGCAGTTCAGCCTCTACTCCATAGGAATTCTCCAATTGCGCCAAATAATTCGGATCAATTATCCGCTCCAATGTTTGGATATAGGCCTTCTGCACCTTTGGATTATCAAAAAAAATGCTCTCCGGTTCTTCCGACAAAAAAATTGGGGGTTCGAAAACAAACCTTGCGGGCATCCCGTCGAAAGCGACAGGCTCAATTTTCGCGTTGATCGGATTGTAATAAAACCTCAGATTATGCCAACGCTCTGCATGAGACGCCGCCCAAAGATCAGAAATTGCAAAAAACTTCCCCCAGGCTTCTTCATCGAAAACCTGATCAGGATCGAGATTACTATGAGAAAACAGTTAACCAGATCAAATGCTGTGTCTTTTTCTGCCGACAAGACCTCATTGGAAAAAACCCGGTTCCCGTTATATAGGTTTAGCTCATTGATTGCTATCGATTCCTCGAATCGCAAAAAATAATCGAAAAAATTTAATCGAATCGCCAAGAGGAACAAGCTTGTCAGCATTATATTGACTTATTCTCTCCCAGAACAGAGCCTCATCCATTCTGAAGATTATCCCTTCCCGACGTCCTTGGGATTCCAGCAAATCCTGTGTAAAGCTTTCCTCCAGGGCATAGATCCCCTTATATTCACCATTGAGAACGACATTGACAAACTCATAACGGGTTGTGAGAATTCCCTCCTGCATCAAATTCTGATGATACCCCCACTCACCGATGAATGACCGGGTTTCAGGAGCCTGTATGGAAAATTTCCGCATACCCAGGACAGATTCGTCATTTTCCGTGATATGGATTCGGAAGGACCACTTATCGCCTTTAAGATGATCTACCCAATCTCCCTTCAGTCTGAGCTTAATCCTAATATTTGTTCCCCCCTCACCGAGGCGCATAGCAGCAGGAACAAAATCATCATCTGAAGAAAGCAGCACGCCAATCTCCAAAGCTTCGGACCGCTTTTCCTGAATTTTACTGAGGGAGTCAAAGGGAATGTCAAGGAAGATAGTTTCAAGGCTGTTTGGCTGATAAAGAAGAACCTCTGAATTAACGCTGTCGATTGCTGTAGTAAAGAACGATTTCAGCTCAACCTTGCCATATAGTCCGGCCAGGAAACTCAAAAAAACCACAATCAGGCTGATCAGAATTTTTCGAATCCTGCTGGAATCGCGGGGCTTTTTTGGTACAGAAATTTTCATCTTATCCACCCAGCAAATTGGTTTGCTCTACAAAACTGATTTTGGCTCCTGACAGAGAAGTTTGAATCGTATCGGTAAATTTAATCACAGCCTCTGGGAGATTGCTCTTAATATAGAAAACGAACTGGATTTCATCTCCCGAGACATCTACTCGCCGAAAATCAATCTCATCAAAACTCTCAATCATCGCGGGGTTTAACACCTCAAAAACTTCTTCAACCGACCCAAATGAGGCTGGCAGGACGAGAGAGAAGAACAAAGTATTTCCGGATCTCGAATTCATCCTGCCCTCAAAGTACTCCCTCGCAATCAAATAAGCCATGATCAAACCATAAGCAGCCAGGGTTGGTACGCGTTGATCTGACCCATACCCAAACCTATCGCAATAGAAAAGAACAAATAAATTAGCTCTTCCGGGTCCTTGATCGCGGTCCTAAACCGAACAATGGACAATGCCCCCACCAATCCCAGAGATAACGCCAGTGATGATTTCACAATAGAAATCACCAGCAAAGTAATCACTGTCAGCATCGGGATATTCCGAGAGAATTTCGATCGGTTTGACAATGAATGCCCTTTTACCTGGTAATACCAGGCCAAAAGCAGGGACAGGAATAACCCTAGAAGAAGGTTTAATACTAAAGTCGGAAGAGATAGTGGAGCAGATTCAGTTATGTTCATTGAATACCCTTTTTTCTTAGCTCATGATGAACGCATCTTTATTTCTCACCTATTCTATCAACAAATTACCTTGCCGCATCACTTCAAATGCCCTTGAATTTGGTAATTAAAAAGAGCAGGGAAAAAATTCTCCCTGCTCTTTGGTATATGCTTTGCTTCGGAACTACTTCCTGTGTTCCAGGGCAGCGTGGGCAGCAGCCAGCCGTGCGATCGGCACACGGAACGGGGAGCAGCTCACGTAGTTCAGACCGATCTGGTAGCACCAGTCGATCGAGTTCGGGTCACCGCCGTGCTCACCGCAGATACCACATTCCAGACTCGAGGCGGGTGCCGCGGCCTTTCTCAACAGTCATCTTCATCAGCTGGCCAACGCCATCGCGGTCGATGGTCTGGAAGGGATTCTTCGGCAGGATGCCATCTTCCACGTACTTGACCAGGAAGTTGCGCTCGGCGTCATCACGGCTGTAACCAAAGGTGAACTGGGTCAGGTCGTTGGTGCCGAAGGAGAAGAACTCGGCTTCCCCGGCAACCTGGTCGGCGGTCAGGCCGGCACGCGGAATCTCGATCATCGTGCCGAACTTGTAGGCGAACTTGATGCCTTTTTCTTCCATCACAGCGGCGGCAATCCGTTCCAGTTTCGGCTGGATCAGCTTCAGCTCGTTGACATGGCCGGTCAGGGGGATCATCACCTCAGGATGGGGCTCAAAGCCGCGCAGCTTGACGTCTGCGGCTGCTTCAAAGATCGCCCGCACCTGCATCTCGACGATCTCGGGCATCATCACGCTCAGGCGGATACCGCGCAGACCCATCATCGGGTTGCTCTCGTGCATCGCCTCGATGCTGGCCAGCAGTGCTTCTTTGGCCTCATCCACGGTACCCTTGATGCGGTTCTCGATCACCTCTTCCAAGCAGTTCCTGCTCATCGGGCATGAACTCATGCAGCGGCGGGTCGATCAGGCGGATGATCACCGGCAGGCCGGTCATCGCCTCGAACAGGCCATCGAAGTCAGCACGCTGGAAGGGCAGCAGCTCGTCCAGGGCCTTGGTGCGCTCTTCGGAGGAATCGGCCAGGATCATGCGCTGCACGATCGGCAGGCGTTCCGGCTCGAAGAACATGTGCTCGGTGCGGCACAGGCCGATACCCTTTGCGCCGTAGGAGCGGGCGCGGCGGGCATCTTCCGGATAGTCGGCGTTGGCCCAAACCTGCAAGCCGCGGGTCGGCCAGCCCTCAGGGGCCTGGCGGATGCCTTCGGTGGCGGAAATTTCGTCTGCCCAATCCAGCAGGGTCAGCAGGTCGGTCTGTTCTTCCAGGGAAGGAGCAGACAGACTCGATCTGGCCCAGGAAGACCTCACCGCTGGCGCCATCTACGGAGATGAAATCGCCTTCTTTGACGGTGATATCGCCAACGCTGAACTGGCGTTTTTCCATATCAATGCGGACGGCGGAAGCGCCAACCACACAGGGGATACCGAACTGGCGGGCAACCACGGCGGCGTGGGAGGTGGCGCCACCCTCGCTGGTGAGGATACCCTTGGCAGCCAGCATACCATGCACATCGTCCGGCTTGGTGAACGGGCGGACCATGATCACATCCTGGCCTTCTTCCTTGGCTTTCTCTTCAGCGGTGTCGGCGTCAAAGTAGACCCGGCCAACAGCGGCGCCGGGGGAGGCGTTCACGCCGGTGGCGAACATCTTGCCTTCAGCTTCGGCAGCTGCTTTGGCTTCAGAGGATGAACTGCGGGTGGAGCAGGGTATCAACCTGTTCTGCTTTCACGCGCAGCACAGCTTCTTCCTTGCTGATCAGGCCTTCATTGGCCATATCCACAGCGATCGTGCACAGCAGCTTTGGCGGTGCGCTTGCCGTCACGGGTCTGGAGCATCCACAGCTTGCCGTTCTCAACGGTGAATTCCACATCCTGCATTTCACGGTAGTGCTTTTCCAGTTTTGCGCAAACATCCAGGAAATCTGCATAAGCCTGGGGCAGGTCGTTCTTCATCTCGTTTACGTCGGAGGCATTGCGGATACCTGCCACAACGTCCTCGCCCTGGGCATTCATCAGATACTCGCCCCAGACCACGTTCTCGCCAGTGGAGGGGTTGCGGGTGAATGCCACGCCGGTGCCGGAGTTATCCATATTGCCAAACACCATCGTCTGGATGTTGACACCAGTGCCCAGGTCGTGGGCGATGTCGGCGGCGTTGCGGTAGTCGATGGCGCGCTTGCCGTTCCAGGATTTGAACACGGCTTCGGTTGCCAGTTTGAGCTGCTCGTAGGGATCCTGCGGGAAATCGAAGCCCTTGTGCTCTTTGATCACAGCTTTGTAGGTCTCGGTCAGTGCTTTCCAGTCCTCGGCGTTCATCTCGGTGTCGAGCTTGTAGCCCTTCTCTTCTTTGTAGCTGTCCAGCGGATGTTCAAATTCTTCATCGTCGATATCCAGCACCACCGAGCCGAACATGTGCACCAGGCGGCGGTAGGCATCGTAAACGAAGCGGTCATCGCCAGTCAGTTCCACCATGCGGGCAGCAGTCTCATCATTGAGGCCGATGTTGAGCACGGTGTCCATCATGCCGGGCATGGAGAAGACTGCGCCGGAGCGGCAGGAAACCAGCAGCGGATTTTCGGGATCGCCAAATTTCTTGCCGGTCAGCTTTTCGACAGCCGCCATCGCTTCCAGTTCCTGCTCCCACATGCCAGCGGGGAAGTTTCTGCCCGCTGCGAGGTAGGCATTGCAAGCCTCGGTGGTCACGGTGAATCCGGGAGGAACCGGGACGCCGATGCGGGTCATTTCACCCAGGTTTGCGCCTTTACCACCCAGCAAGGAGCGAACAGCTTTCCACGAGCCAGTGGCTTCTTCGTGCTTTTTCCACTTCTTTGAATAAGTAAACCCATTTGTCAGACATTGTTGAAAACCTCCAAAATAGTTTGATTATTATTTAATATGCTCATTTAGATTGTGCTGGGCACAAATCCTATCAATTTTACCGCAAATTCTTGATTCTAATGAAGTGGTGGAATCGGGATAAACAAGCTATTAACTTTACTGTAAAGTAATCAGCGTCACTGCAAAGGAGTGTGACTGGAAAGTGCAGCAACTGAAGCAATCTCCCAACGCTTGAATTTTTACCCGGTGTGGTTTATACTCCATGGGCAATCGGGGCGTAGCGCAGTCCGGTCAGCGCACCGCGTTTGGGACGCGGGGGTCGGAGGTTCAAATCCTCTCGCCCCGACAATAAAATCCCCTGGCATAAGCCAGGGATTTTATTGTCCGATTCTCAGTGATGATTTCAGATGAACAGTCCCCATCCCAACATAGAAGCGGTCAAACCGCTCACCCAGAATTCGACAAGGGGTCGAATTCCACCCTCCTCGCCCCACCCCCCAGGAAAGTGTATAATCAACCAAAACAATCCCATAAATTTGGATATCTTATGCGCCTAATAGAACTTACCCTCAGTATCCTTACCTTCCTTTCCGCAATCCTATTTCTGCTTCCCCGGATCTCAACCCGGGTCAAATACCATGCCCTCCCACTCTTGTTGATCGTCACCGCCGTGGCCCAGATCTGGCGGGAAGGCCTCCGCTGGCAGCTCTGGCCGTTGGTGATCGCCATCGCAGCGCTATTGTTCCTGGCTCTCAGAGGCATCCTCAATCCCGATCACAAAAAACGCCGGACGGGGATTTTGATTGCGGCTCTGGTGCTCACATTTCTCTCCCTGGCTGCCGGGGTCCTGCTGCCAATCCCCCAACCCTTTACAATTACCGGCCCATACCAGGTCGGCACCACCGTTTTCCCGCTGGTAGATCCATCCCGCGAGGAAATCTACGCCGATCTGCCCAACCAACCACGCGAGATCATGGTGCAGGTCTGGTATCCTGCCGAACCCAAAGAATCCGACCAACAATCCCAATGGATGCCGGATATTAGAGGTAGCTGGTCCGGCAATTGCAGAGTGGATCAATCTGCCCTCCTTTGCGCTCAACCATCTGGAATATGCCCAGGGGAATGCCTTTCTGGACGCGCCAATTGCATCCGACGAAGCAAAATTCCCCCTGCTCGTCTTTTCTCACGGCTGGTCAGGGTTCAAGGAGCAGAATATCTACCAGGTGGAAGAACTCGCCTCCCACGGTTACGTGGTAGTGGGGGTCAACCACACCTATGGCGCCGTGGTGACCGTCTTCCCGGATGGCAGCCAGCTCTTCCGCAATGACAATGCCCTCCCCGACAGCGTCTCGCAGGAAGATTATGACCGGGCATCCAACCTTCTGGTGCGCCAATGGGCTGGCGATATCGGCTTTGTCCTCGACCAATTCGCCCTTCTCAACCAATCCGATAGTGAACTTCCTTTCGCAGGCTCCTTTGACCTTGACCGGGTCGGTGTCTTTGGTCATTCCACCGGCGGCGGAGCAGCAGCAGAATTCTGCGGCACAGACACCCGCTGCAAAGCTGCTCTGGCAATGGACCTCTGGATCGAGCCGGTCTCCTCGGAAGTGGTCTTGGCAGGCATATCTCAACCCTATCTCTTACCTGCACAGTGATACCTGGGCAACGGACAAGCTAGCCACAACAATAACTATTCCCGCATCGGAGAATTGGTTGGAGCCTCTCAGGGTGATGGGACCGAGATCAAGATCAAAGGCACCGAACACTACGATTTCACCAGCATACCCCTCTTCACCCCCCTTGCCAGCGCCATCGACCTCAAAGGGCCGATCCCCGGTGACACCGGGCTGAGGTTGATCAATTATTACTCGATGGCCTTCTTTGATCATGCCCTGCGCGGTGGTGGGGATGACCTGTTGAGGCCTGAAAGCTCACCATTCGAGTATGCAGAGTTCATTTCCAGGCCATAGGTTGCTCCGATCTATCCACAAAATAGTCTCCATCAGGCAAGAATTCTGCCAATATCGCAGAATCGTAATGGTATTATCCACATCCGGTTTTAGCAAGTTATGGTACATTAAACTCACAGGATCGGGTCGATCCTTCAATTTCCCTGACCCGGCCGGCTGAAAAATTATGGATATCGAAAACAACTCAGGACCACACTTCCGGCTCATCCGGCATCTGCTGACCATCGCCGGCACGGCGGCAATCATCGCCACCATCTTTACGATTTTCACGCCGCTGGGCCTCACCGTCGGCTTCGGCGGAGGCGGAGATAATATATTCTCTCCAAATTCTGCTTTTGACGACAACCCCTTCCTGCCCACCCCTACCCCCGGACCGCGCCCGACTGTCGGGATCGTCGTCGGGCATTGGGGCTTCCCCGAAGATGATGTTGGCGCCACCTGTCCCGACGGACTCACCGAGATGGGCGTCAACCTGGAGATTGCCACCCGCGTCGGGGCTCTGCTGCAAAAAGAGGGCTTTACTGTAGACCTGCTGCGCGAGTTCGACGACCAGCTTGAGGGCTACAAAGCCGTTGCCCTGGTCTCGATCCACGCCGACTCCTGCATCCCGCAAGGCGCAGAAGCCACCGGGTTCAAGGTTGCCTCCGCCCTTGCCTCTGCCCGCCCAGACAAGGCAAACCGCCTGGTCGCCTGCCTCAACAGCCGGTTTGCGAATGTCACCGGGCTGCCTCTCCACGCTGGCATCACTCCGGATATGACCAGCTACCACGGGTTTGAAGAGATCCATTCCGAGACCGCCGCCGCCATCATCGAGACCGGCTTCCTGTTCAACAACCGGCAGATCCTTACCAAAGAACCCGATCTGCTTGCCCAGGGTATCGCCAACGGGATCTTGTGCTACATCCGCAACGAAGACGCATCCTTGCCAAAACCCACCCAGGATGAGTGAAACAAACGTCACATACCAGCAAGCCCTCGAGCTTGCCAACCAGGCCTTCCGCGATGGGGATCACAGCAGCGCCCGGAAGTGGGCCAGCCGCGCCGCCAAACTGGATTCCCAACAAGTCACCCCCTGGCTGATGCTCGCCGCACTGGCCACCCCCACCGCTGCCCTGGAATACTACAGGCAAGCCATGCGCATTGATCCCGACAACCGGCTGGCCCGCGTCGGCATCAAACGCGCCAAAAGCAAGCTCAATCATCAAGATCAAGGCGCCCTCACCAGCAGCTTCACCCAGGCCGCCCTCGACGTTAAAACCGTACAGAAAAAGCTCTCCTCGCTGACCTGGCTGGCCGGGATCACCCTGGTCAGTATCCTGATCCTGGCTCTGGCAGGCGGGATCTCATCCCTGCGCAGCGTGGCTGTCTCCGCGCACCTGCTCCCCACCGAAGGATCGCCGCCGGTCAATCTGGCTGTCCGCGTCAATCCGCTGACCCCCACACCCACGCCGACCTTCACCCCCACGCCGACACCCACCAATACGCCTACTCCAACCCCCACGTTTACACCCACCCCCACGTACACCCCTACGATCGTAGCCACTTCCACCGCGGTGGTCTTCCCGCCCGGCAACCTCAAAGACCGGCCGGCGCAGATCGGCGCGGATGAATTCTGGATCGAGGTCAACCTCTCCAACCAGCAGCTCCTCGCCCACAATGGGGACAAGCTCCTCAAGAAATTCGCCGTGTCCACCGGCACCTGGGCGACCCCTACCGTCACCGGCCAGTACCAGGTGTATGTCAAGCTGGTCTCCACTTACATGGGCGGGCCGGGATATTCACTCCCCAATGTGCCCTATACGATGTACTTCTACGGTGGCTATGGCATCCACGGCACCTACTGGCACAATAATTTCGGCACCCCGATGAGCCATGGATGCGTCAACATGCTTACCTCCGAGGCGGAATGGGTCTTCAACCGCTCGGTGGTCGGCACCTGGGTGATTATCCATTATTGATCTCTATGCCTAAAAATCGATCCCTGAACCGAAGAGACTTTCTCAAACTCGGCGGAACCGCCCTGGCTGCCGGTCTGGTATCCGCCGCGTTCCCCGCTAGTCTGCACGCCCAGGCTGCATCCAGCCCCCTGCTGGGACGCGTCACCTCCGGCACACACACCGTTTACCACCAGCCGAGTTTCGCCGCCCACCGGGTGCAGCACCTCTGGCAGGATATGGTCGTCCCCATCACCCGCGCGGTCACCGGGGAAGAAAATGACCGCTTCACTTCCAACTGGTACCAGATCGGCCAGATCGGGTTTGCGCATGCCTCCAGCCTGCAGCCGGTGGAGATCAATTTCCAACCCCCGGTGGAGGACCTCCGCTTCACCGGCAGCCTGGCAGAGGTCAGTGTCCCTTTTGTGGATGTGCATTACACCTACGATGCCGCCAGCCCGCGGCTTTACCGCTATTATTACGGCTCGACACATTGGGTCAACAAGCTGGTCTATGACCGGGACGGGCGCGCCTGGTACCGCATGATGGACGACAAATTCCCCGACTACGAGCGCTGGGCGCCTGCCGACCGACTGCGCGTCTACACCGATGAGGAACTCGCCCCGATCTCACCGGAAGTCCCCCAGGAAGAAAAGCGCATTGAGGTTTCGCTGGACGCGCAGCGCCTGACCGCCTATGAAGCCGGGAACCCGGTTTTTGAGACCCTGATCTCCACGGGGGACAATGTGACCAACCCCAAATATCAGACCCCCACTGGCAGCTACCTGATCGGGCTGAAACGCCCCTCCCAGCACATGATGCCCTGGGACCGCACCTTCGGCAACTACGACCTGCCTGGCGTGCCCTGGGTATGCTACTTCACCGCCTACGCCCACGCCTTCCACGGCGCTTTCTGGCACAACGGGTTCGGCCGCATCCGCAGCCACGGCTGCGTCAACCTCGCCCCGGCGGATGCCAAATGGCTCTACCTCTGGTCCACCCCGGTGATGCGGCCCTACAACCAGCTGCAGTACGACGAATCCGGCGGCACGCGGGTGGTAGTGGCATAGGGCACATTCCCGCGGTTTGCGCTCCTGGAATTTTCCCGGAAGATTAATTTAGGTTCGATAGGGGTTCAGACAATTAAATCTCAGGTGTCTTGTTGAGCTTTCAAGACAAGGGATTTTTCTGAGGCCGGATCTGCCGCAAGCTCCAAAGGAAACAACCAGACCACTTCCATGAGCTTGTGGCAATGCTTGCACTCGATCAGTTGGGTAACCCTGAGTTCTCCCCCGATCTCGAGTTTTTGCTTACAATAGATACATTCAATCGTGTTCAAAATGAGCATCCTGAATTAATTTCCCCCAGTATAGAGCCTTGATGTCACACGTTCATTTGTCAGAAGTGCTACCTGCGTAGAAGAAGGGCGGATTGCATACCAATTTTTCTACCATCCAGCCAGAAAAACCAATTCCATTGAAGATTTCAACCTGAAATCACTCATCAAACCTGTTGAAATAGTAGCCGATCCCCTTTTCGGTGATGATATATTGGGGATTTTGACGGTCGCGTTCCACCTTTGATCTGAGTCTCTGAACTAATCCACGCACCAGATCGGTATTGCCTTCTCCGCTGTATCCCCATACCTGCTCCACAATTTTATCTGTCGGAATGATCTGCCCAACATGGATCATCAATGAATACAGCAGCCGGAATTCCAACTGTGTCAGCCGGATAGAAGGAGCATTCCCCACCCGGACAGAATGATTGGCAGGATCCAACTCAATATCTCCCTGGTTCAATGAAGGCAGGCTGAAGAAAGGCATACCTGCTGTTCTGCGCAGCAATGCTCTGATCCGCGCCAACAGCAACCGGGCGCTGTAAGGTCTGGTCACCACCAGATCAGCACCCTCAGATAAAATTGAGATCTCTTCTTCTTCTTTCAGTGGGTCAACAATCAGAATTAACGGAATGACAGTATGCGCCCGGATCTGTACCAGCAGCTTTTTATCCCTTTGAATATCTTCTGACAGGGTCACACAGATCAAATCCAATGGGGTTTCAGGCCAGTTATCGATTGCCTTGGTCAAGTCCTTTACCGATTTGACATTGAACCCCGCTTGCTGAAGTACAAGGTTCAGAATTGCAGCTTCTTCTGCGTTGTCTGTAAAAACAAGAGCATCCATATTCACCTCTGGAGATAATAACATTCAGTATAGCATGATGCCGCGGTAAAATTCGGCGAATTGCAGGTTGGTTTTCTAGCATCCAAATCTTTCCGGATATCGGATCCGGAACAACTCACCCCAGGCGGTACTTAATCATAAAAAGCCTGCAAAAAAAACGGCAAGGATTTCTATAAAAACTTGCCAAATCGAACATAATTGATAGCCTGATTGAACGCAGTTTATACAGCCTCAAACTATACTTTGCTTTATAAAAAATGGCGCATTATGCATATCGACCAGGATCCTGAAGAATGAAAGAAGCCAAATGTCCGGCTCGTAAAAACCACTTTCCTGCCAGGAAAAAATCAGGTGCTCGGTAACCTTGTAGACTGCCCTAAATGTAAAGTCATCCTCGAGGTCATCCAGATCAACCCACCCGAACTCGATTGGCCGGATGATCCAATTACAGCCCCATTCTCCCGTAAACACCGGGAAAGGTAGGTATACATAATTATTATGAAAAATACAAATCAAAAAAACAGCAACAAACAATTCCACAAAGGTAATTCGAAGGGAATCAATCCATCCTGGACAGTAGCATTGATTGCTAACCTGAAAGATGAATTCGTTCCCGACCCCGATGATCCTCCAGACGCCGGGGCGGAATTCGACCGGATCGAGACGATCCAGAGCCTAACCGAAGCGCTTGAATTAGACGGCCACCAGGTACACTTTCTCAATGCGGACAGCCGACTGCCAAGCGCTTTGATGCGTCTACAGCCAGATATCTGTTTCAATCTTGCTGAAGGGGCTAAAGGAGACAGCCGGGAAGCCCAGGTACCTGCCTTGTGTGAACTTCTGGGGATCCCATACACCGCCTCCCGCGTGTTGCCAAATGCGATTTCACTTGATAAAACCATCACCAAACGGATCTGGCGCGACCACGGTCTGCCTACTGCCCCATTCCAGCAGATCGAACGTCTCGAAGACCTGGAAAACCTGGAGCTGGAATTCCCCCTGTTTGTCAAACCCGCCCGGGAAGGTACCGGAATGGGAATCGACGAAGGCTCCCTGGTCCACAATTTCGAACAACTCACCACCAGAGTGGCCTGGCTGCTGGAGAATTACCGCCAGCCGGCTCTAGTTGAGGAATTCCTCCCCGGCCGGGAATTTACAGTCGGATTCTTTGGTAACCCGGGGTCCCCATCTGAACGCCGCCATCCTGAATTGTATGACCGCGCCGGCTACCACTGGCTGCCTGTTCTGGAAATCGGTTTGGCCGACAGCATCAGCCCGACTGTGTACGGTCATGATGCCAAATCGATCGATATCGGGGAAGAAGGCGCGCCAGCCTACCTGTGCCCGGCAGATATCCCCCAAAGCCTGGTGGACAAGCTCATAGATCTCACCCGAAAGGCAGCAGAGGCTTTGGATGCCTGCGATATCTCCCGCATCGACTTCAGGATGGGCAGCGACGGCGAACCCTATCTCCTGGAGATCAACACCCTGCCCGGACTCAATCCGGCGATCAGCGATATCTGCATCATGGCAGATGCAGAAAGGTTGGCTTACAACACCTTGATCCTTGAGATTTTGTACCTGGCAGCCGAACGCTTTGGGATGGCGATTCCTTCTGTTCAGCAACCGGTTCAAACACCGATCAGGAATTTTGTTAGAAACAGACGGTTAACACCCCAGGCTGGTATTCAAGTTTGGGCAGCGAGAAAAGGTTGAATAAATTAAAAATGACACAAGAAAAAGAAATGGAAGTAAACCAGATTGAAGAGCCTCCACCTTTTCCCTGGGACCAGGTTCCACTAGAAAAGTGGCGGGATTGGCGATGGCAGTTATCCAACCGCCTGAACTCGATTGATAGCCTGGCACAAATTATCAAGCTGACGCCAGAGGAAATCGAAGGTCTCTCTGCTCCTGGACGGTTCCGGGTAGATATCACGCCGTATTTTGCCAGCTTGATCAATCCGGATGACCCGAATTGTCCCATCAGGCGTCAGGTGATCCCGACCAGCCGTGAACTGGTACCGTTCGAATCCGAAATGGTTGACTCACTGGGTGAGGAAGCCATGTCACCGGTCCCCGGCATCGTACATCGCTATCCCGACAGAGTCTTGATGCTGGTCACAACGCAATGCGCCAGCTACTGCCGGTTTTGCACCCGCAGCCGCATCGTTGGTGAAGCCAACGTGCAATTCAGCAAGGCGGATTACCAGCAGCAGCTCATGTATATTGCCAATAACCCTGAGATCCGGGATGTGCTCCTCTCCGGTGGAGACGTACTGACCCTCCCAAACAAAGTCCTTGATGAGCTTCTAAGTGGACTGCGCAGCATTCCGCATGTTGAGATCATCCGGCTAGGCAGCCGTGTACCGGTATTCCTGCCGCAGCGCATCAATGATGAGTTGGTAGATATCTTGAAGAAATATCATCCGCTATGGATGAATATCCACTTCAATCACCCAAAAGAGATCACCCCAGAAGTTGAAGAAGCCCTGGCGCGCCTCGCAAACGCGGGTATCCCTCTGGGCAGCCAGTCTGTGCTCATGGCCGGGATCAATGACTGCCCCAATATCATGCTCGAGCTGGTCCATAAGCTGGTCATGAACCGGGTGCGGCCATACTATCTCTACCAGTGCGATCTGGTACACGGAGCAGGCCATTTCCGCACACCGGTTGCCAAAGGTATCGAGATCATGGAATCGCTGCGCGGGCATACCTCCGGGTACGCAATTCCGCAGTATGTGATCGACGCGCCGGAAGGCGGCGGCAAGGTTCCGATCCTGCCCAACTATATGCTCAGTATGTCCACCCAGCAAGTGGTCGTCCGAAATTACGAAGGCCACATCAGTGCCTACGCACAGCCTGCCGACTATCAGGAACATGACCCGGCAACCTGTCCCCAGTGTCAGCAAAAAGCTGACTCATCGAGTGGGCAGACGGTGGCTGGATTGTTACACGGAAACGCAAAGACGATCGTACCGGAGAACTGGCATTTAAACCATCAGAAGCACAGTGCTCATGCCGTAGAATGGAAGCTTCCTGAATTTGTCAGGAAACAAGACCAATCTTAAGCTGGGTACAGGGTACCAAGATGAGAGTGATCACAAGTGAGCAAATTGCATCAAACGCCAAATACCATCTGGATCATCCGGTTGTTATACTCTACAACAATACTGAAGAACTGATCAAAGGAGAAGAAAGAGACAGGGTTGCTGACCAGGGCGTGGTTCTGTGCGCCAGGACGATCATCAGTGCCCTCAAAGCCATGGGTCATGAGGTCATCGATCTCCCATTTAGCCAGGATGTGGAAACGGTTCTAACCCCATATCCCGCAAATAAATGTATCGTCTTCAACCTGGGAGAAGGCATGGCCGGCAAATTATTCGAGGAAGCTCGGATCGCCTGGGCATTGGAAGCGATGGGCTACTCCTTCACCGGGAACAGAGGAGACGCGATTGCCCTCTCACTTAGTAAAGCCAGAGCAAAATCTGTCCTGCAAGCATCCGGGCTAAAAACGCCGGAATGGTGGTTGTTTTCCAGCCCGGATGAGATCGATCCGAAAGTTGCGGACAGGCTCCCCTTCCCTCTGATCGTGAAACCGCTTGCTGAAGACGGCAGTATCGGGCTGGATAACACAGCGGTGGTTCATTCCGCAGAGGCCCTCAGGGAGAGGGTCGCCTATATCGCAGAGACCTACTTCCAATCTGCCCTCGCAGAGCGGTTCATAGTTGGGCGGGAGTTGAATGTCGCCATGATTGGAAATCCGCCAGACGTGCTGCCGCTCGCCGAGATCGATTTCGCTGATTTCTCAGATCCCTACAAAAAAATAGTTTCTTTCGACGCCAAGTGGAATGAAGACTCCTTTGAGTACAACCATACACCAACGATCTGTCCGGCAGAGCTGCCCCACTCCGTTGAAAATCGGGTGCGTCGGGCAGCCCTCAAAGCTTGGGATGCTATCGGTTGTTCTGGATATGCACGTATCGATATGCGCCTCGACCAAAAGAATACCCCTTATGTGCTAGAGGTCAACTGCAATCCGGACATCTCGACGAATGCCGGTTTTCACCTTGCTGCACGCGCGGCAGGCTACAACTATAAAATAATGATTTCGCAAATCGTAAAGAATGCGAGGAGACCCTCCAATGATTACCGTCAATCGAGCTCAACACCAAAATGGAGCGCGGATTATAAAAATAACTGAAAAAACAGCGGTTTTCAACAAGACCGAGGTAAAATGTGTTAAAGAATTATGGGAAGATTATCTCAACGAGAGGACCAATAGCGAGTATCATTTCCTTGTAGGGCAGGATGGGGATGATATCGCCGGATTCATCTGCTATGGCCCGCACGCCCTGACCGAAGGTGCTTATGATATTTACTGGATTGCTGTCGATCCAAAGTTCCAGAAGCGAGGGGTAGGTGCCGTCATGATACAAAAGGTGGAGGACGAAATCAGGCAACTTGGCGGCAGCCTGTTAATCCTGGAAACCTCAAGTACCCCTCCTTACGAGCCTGCCCGGAATTTTTACCTTAGAACTGGCTTCATTCTGGAAGCCACCATTCGCAATTTCTACTCCGCTGGCGATCATTTGCAGATCTATACCAAACCGGTCAACAAACAGGACATTCCCCATGAAGACCATCTACTCCAGGAAGCATGAACTCCACGCAACCAAATCATTGACCTATGACGGGCAGCCATTCGTCACCGAGGAGGTCCCGGAACGGGCAAGGCTGATCCTCAAGGCGATCGAAACCGCTGAGAACGGGGAAGTGCTGCCCCCTTTGGATTTTGGCATCGATCCGATCCTGGCTGTGCATACCCCGGATTATATTGACTATCTCCAGAATGTTTACCAGTGGATCAGTAACCTTCTGCAAGATGATGATCCTGTACTGCCACACTCCTTTGCTGTCCGCCACACCGGACGCAAGCCAAAGAGTTTTTTAGGGCTTCGAGGCTACTATGGGTTCGGCGCCGGCACTCCCATTCTGCCTGGCACCTGGGAAGCCGCCTATTGGTCAACCCAGAGCGCCCTGACCGCTGCTCAAATGGTCATTGATGGGGAGAGGGCAGTCTATGCACTGTGCCGCCCTCCCGGCCACCACGCTGCCGCAGATCTTTATGGCGGTTCCTGTTTTTTGAACAATGCCGCAATCGCCGCCCGGTATCTCCTTAAGCACACCAGCAAGGTCGCCACCCTGGATATCGACTACCATCATGGCAATGGCACCCAGATGATCTTCTATTCAGATCCTGCGGTGCTTTCTTGTTCGCTCCACGCTCACCCGGACGAGGATTATCCCTATTTCTGGGGAGAGAGTGACGAGATCGGCGAGGGAGAAGGCGAAGGCACCAATTTGAACATCCCCCTTCCAAGGGGTGCAGAAGACAAGGAATATCTGACCGGATTGGACCTGGCGCTGAAAAGGATTACGGATTTTGACCCCGATTACCTGGTTGTCTCGGCTGGATTCGATCTGATCAAAGGAGACCCGATCGGAGGATTTAACATCAGCGTCAAAGGGCTGGCAATGATCTCTCGCAGGATCGCCAGCCTTGGGATTCCAACAGTTATCGTCCAGGAGGGAGGATACCTGATGGAGATGCTCGGCCTCCTGGCAGCCACATTCGTATCTAATTTCAACCGCAACTGACCCGTATAAGACAAAACCAGATCGGCAATAACAGAGTGAGTTGAGTACCGGATAATGGGAAGTGCTCAACTCACTCTGTGCCCATTTCCCCCGGAATTTATAGAAATTTAACGCAAACCTGACCCTGAATACGGTATTATAAGACCAACTCAGGAGAAAGACTCATGACACAGAAAAATGCGATGTTTGCCGGCTTGGTAGTGGACGAATTCGATAACGCCGTAGATACCGCCTTCGTTGGCGATGAACCGATGTACGTGGTCGACGACCATGGCTTCCGCCGTCACATTGAAGCCCGCCAGATCGATCTGGCCGTGCTCAAATCAATGACCGATATGATCGAAGGCCACGAAGACGAGGTCAGCAAGCAAGCCGCCACCATGCTCGGACAGGATGACATCTTCAGCCAGGCGATCCTCGAAAACCAGCTCCTCAATATCAATGAAAAGCTGAATGAGATGCTCATCCAGGGCATCCCCGAAGAGGGACTCGCCTACCTCGGCATGATGGGCTTCAAGATCAGGATCAACCTGCACGGTGAGGTCATCGAGGTCATCCAGCCAGGCATGATCGCCCCCGAAGACGAATAAGGTACAATCATACATTCTCCCCTCTGACCAAAAACTGACCGTCAATTAAAAGCATCGAGGGCGATGGTAACCATCACCCTTGAACCATTCACTATTTTTTGTCCATGCTCATCTCTGAAAGAGATGCTCACACCCAAACTTACTCAATCGATCCCCAGATAAGCACTCTGCACTTCCGGATTCCTGCGCAGGTTTTCAGCCGTATCGCTCACGACGATCTCGCCAGTCTGGATCACATAGCCCCGACCAGCAATCTGGAGCGCCATCAGGGCGTTCTGTTCCACAAGCAGGATAGTTGTCCCTTCCTTATTGATCTCCTTGATCGTATCGAACACCTCTTCCACCAGGATCGGCGCAAGGCCCATGGACGGCTCATCCATCAGCAGGATCTTGGGGTTGGCCATCAGCGCCCGACCGGTAGCCAGCATCTGCTGCTCACCGCCGGAGAGGGTCCCGGCCACCTGCTTGGCACGTTCTTCCAGGCGCGGGAACATTTTGAAAACCCGCTGGGTATTGGATTCGATCTCACCGCGGTCACTCGCGGGAATACGCGCCTAACTCGATATTTTCCAGCACCGTCAATCGGGAGAACACGCCGCGGCCTTCTGGCACCATTGCAATTCCCTGGTAAACCATCTCATGGCCAGGGTATTTGAGCAGGTCATCCCCATTCAAGGTGACCGTTCCTTACGCGTGGTTTCAACAGGCCGCTGATCGTCCGCAGCGTGGTGGTTTTCCCGGCACCGTTCGCCCCGATCAGAGTCACAATCTCGCCTTTATCCACCTGGAGAGAAACCCCCTTCAGGGCGTGGATGTTGCCGTAGTAGGTATGTATATTATTGACTTCCAGCATTGCCATGATGTCTTCTCCTATGCCGCCGACAGCTCTAACCCGGATGCCGCCCCGCGGCCCAGGTAAGCCTCGATCACTTTCGGATTCTGCTGGATCTCTTTCGGCTTCCCCTCAGCGATCTTGGAACCGTAATCCAGCACGGTGATCTTCTCGCTGATCCCCATCACCACGCGCATATCATGCTCGATCAGCAGGATGGTGATCCCGCTCTCGTCTCGCAATTTGCGGATGAAACTCGGTCAGTTCCGCTGATTCCTGGTTATTCATCCCGGCGGTCGGCTCATCCAGCAGCAGCAGATCAGGGTCGCTGGCCAGGGCGCGGGCGATCTCCAGCCGGCGCATGGCGCCGTAAGGCAGATTACGGGCCACCTGGTCTCCCAACCCTTTCAGGTTGACAAATTCCAGAAGTTCCTGGGCTTTCGCCAGGGCTTGCTTTTCCTCTTCCCGAAAACGCCTGGTGCCGATCACAGCCTCAAACCACAATGTCTTCAGGCGGGAATGCATCCCCACCATGATATTTTCCAGGGCGGTCATATTCGCAAACAGCCGGATATTCTGGTAGGTGCGGGCAATCCCCATCTGGGTGACCTGATCCGTGCGCAGAGCCTGGATCTGCTTGTCTTTGAATTCGATCACCCCTTCCTCGGGGGTATAGAAGCCTGTGATACAGTTGAAAAAGTCGTCTTGCCGGCGCCGTTGGGGCCAATGATCGATGAGATCGAACCTTCCTCAATCTCGAAGCTGAAATCATTCACCGCCAACCAGACCGCCAAAACGCTTGGTGAGATTAATGTGTACGTAGTTTCGCAGCCATGATCTTCTCCTACCCCTCCACTTCCACAGACGGATCAGGATCCCCAGCATGCAGCTCCCTGGCCTGGTAGGTAGAAGGCAGAAAACCTTCAGGACGGATGATCATCATGATCACCAGCAATGCGCCAAAGGCCACAATCCGGTATTCATCCACGCTGCGCAAGATTTCGGGCAGGCCGATCAGGGCAATCGATCCGAGGACCACTCCCTCGATGCTGCCAATACCGCCAATGATGATCAGCGAAAGCACGTTGATGGAAACATCCAGAGCAAAATTATCAGGAAAAATATTCACCTGCCGGGCGGCATACAGTGTGCCGCCCAGGGCTGCAAATGCCGCCCCAGAGGAGAACGCCATCAGCTTGATCGCCACCAGGTTGATCCCCATGGCTTGAGCCACATCTTCATCTTCCCGGAGCGCCACCCAGGCACGTCCCAGTTTGGAATCACGCAAGCGGATCGTGAAGAAAGTGACCACCACCCCGAACGCCATTCCCAGATAGAGAATTCCTTTGGGATTCCCCAGGTCAAGCCCAAAAAAGGTCGGAGATGGGATCCCCAGAATACCTCCCGGGCCTCCGGTGTACTCCCTCAGGTTGAGCAGCAGCAAGCGAATAATCTCGCCAAAGCCAAGCGTCACAATAGCCAGATAATCGCCCCGCATCCGCAGCACCGGGACACCCAGCATGATGCCTGCTGCGGCTCCCAGCATTACAGCGATCGGCAGCCCGGCCCAGAAACTAAGCCCATCAAACCAGGGCAGGTTGACCACGATATAAGACTCAGGCGAAGAGATCAACGCATAGGTATAAGCCCCAACTGCAAAGAAAGCCACATATCCCAGGTCCAGCAGGCCGGCAAATCCGACCACAATGTTCAGCCCAATCCCCATCAGGATGAAGATCATCACCGCCCCCAGGATGGCGTTCTGCTTCAGATCGGTGAGCTGCGGCATGATCAGCACCAACGCAACGACCAGCGCAGAAAAACCGATCTTATGAATGCCCTGCTTCACCTCACGCAATGCGAACAGCGCTGCCGCAACAAAGGCGTAGAGCAGCACAAGGCCGAATGAGTTCTCTTCAGAGCCGCCGATATCCACTCCCTCTATCCGGAGGGCGAGGAAGAATCCAAAGAACAGGAAGGGCAGCACCAGCGTCAACCAATATCGGGCAGAGGATCGTTTCTTCTCATCCCCGCCCTGCAGTAGCTGCGAAGCAGGGAATTTGGTGATTCCGCCCCCCAACACTCCCGCCAGAATGAAAGTTCCAGCCAATTTGCCCAAGCCAGGCAGCACACTTTGGCCTTCAAGCAGGGAGGCTTTGTTCACGCCTGTCAGGGCTTCAATATTCTCATGACGAGATCTGGTCAAAGACCTCGGCCACCTTCACATTTTGAGCCAATAAGTTGGCAAAGCCAAAGGTGATCAGGGCAAATAGCAGCCCGGCGATCAAACCAATGATCAAACCATTCACCAGCACAATCGGAACAGGTTTGGGCTCTTCCCCCGGCTTAGTCCGCAAGCTGGTCAGACTGAATAAAAACACGATCCCGGCAAAAACCAACACCATCGAACTGCCGAAGGTCTTCGGCAGACCGATCAGATCGAGGTAAACCAGTATCCCTAAAGCAACCAATCCAGAGCGAATTCCGTTTTTTATCTTCATCTCAGGCCTTCTTTTCACTCAGGACTTCGCCCAGGATGCCGGATGGCCGGAAGATCAGCACCAGCACCAATACCGAGAAGGCGATCACATCTTTATATTCCGTGGGAAGGCCAAGCGCGCTTGGTCCCAGAGCTTCCAGCAACCCCAGCAGCAGAGAGCCAACCATCGCCCCCACAACATTACCAATCCCGCCCAAAACGGCAGCGGTAAAGGCTTTCAGTCCGGGGAGGAAGCCGGTGTTAAAGCGGATCACGGTGTTGTGCAATCCCAGCATCACGCCGCCTGCACCCGCCAAAGCTGAACCTAACACAAAGGTGAACACGATCACCTTATTGACATCAATACCCATCAATGATGCGATCTGCTTATCTTCAGCCACAGCCCGCATCGCCTTCCCCATCTTGGTGCGCTGCACAATGAAATAAAGTCCAAGCAGCATGAGGAGGGAAGTGACGAAAATAAAAACACCAGTATAAGAAATAATAATTCCTGAATCGCCCACCTTCCATACGCCATCGATCACACTCGGCTTTCGGTAATTGTGCGGGATAGCACCGAAAACCAATAAAGCTGTGTATTGCAGGAAGAAGGAAGCCCCGATGGCGCTGATCAGTGGTACCAGACGCGGCGCCCCTCTCAACGGGCGGTAGGCAAGCCTTTCGAGCAAGATCCCTGTGATCACTGACGCAAGCATCCCAGCCAGCATCATAATGACGATCGTCAATGTCGATTGCAGCGGGGTACCATCGGTCCACCCAATCGCAGTCATATATTTCAGAGCAAAGAACCCAGCAAAACCACCCATCATCAGCACTTCACCATGGGCAAAATTGATCATAAACAGAATGCCATAGACCAGGGTATATCCCAGGGCAACGAGCGCATATACGCCCCCCAGGACCAATCCGTTGATCACCTGGAAAGTCCAGTACGAGAGCGGATAGGATGATTCCTGGGCAACAAAAATAATCCTCCCGATAAGGAGTATTACGATGAGGATCCCAACAGCAATGTAGATATATTTGCTGAATAGTTGTCTGAAATGTTCAGACCTGGAAAGTGAAGGTTGCGTTTGTGTAGACATAGGCTTTCCGTATTTTACATAAAATTAGACAGGAATTGGAGTGGGTTTCCCCACTCCAATTCTTGAATAATTGTTAGATGAACTACTCCATGCCGAAGCCGGATACCTGCACGAAGGCACCATCCTGAACTTCGAAGATCTGGATACCACCAGCACCGCAGTCACCGATGGCATTACAGGTCAGCACACCGCTGAGACCCTTCAGTTCAACAGTGGCACGGATCGCATCGAGCAAGTGCAGCACGTTCGATCATCAACGTAGCCTAAGCCAGCATCATCCGCAACCGCAACACGGCTGATCGCGTCAGCCATCAGGGAGATTGCATCGTATGCCTGAGCGTGGAACGGGCCCTGGTCTTCAGGCTTTGTACCAAACATTTCTTCGTATTTGGCATCGAAGGCTGCATTCAATTCAGCAGCTTCATCACCGATCGGGAAGCTGACAAATGCACCTTCAGCGGCAGCGCCAGCAGCATCAATGAATGCCTGGCCGTAAACACCGTCATCACTGAAGAAGATCGCGTCTTCCAGTCCAACTTCCTTCATCTGGGCAGCGATCAAACCACCTTCGGTGGTATACCCACCGAAGTAGACCGCCTCTGGTTCCTGCATTAGCGATCTTGGTCAGCGCTGCGCGGAAGTCTGTGTCCCCAACCTGGATGCCTTCAAAAGCAACCACGGTTCCGCCGGCAGCTTCGAAGTACCCCTGGACCAGTTCGGCCAGACCAAGGCCGTAGTCACCGTTATCATGCATCACAGCGAGCTTGGTGACCCCCAGATCATTGAACATGTAGGGAGCCACAACAGAAGCCTGCAGGTCATCGTTGAGGGCAACGCGGTTACAAACCGTGCACTCTTCGCTGGTCACCTTGGGGTTGGTAGCGCTGGAGGTCACATGCGGGATCATGGCTTCCTGCAAGATCGGCTGGAGACCAAAGGTCTCGCCGGTGCAGGTGCCGCCAGCTACGGCAACGATGGAAGGATCAGCAGCAAAACCGTTGGCCACAACGGTTGCGGCATCCCCATCACAGGCGCCGTCCTGGATATCGATCGTCATACTCATGGCCCATCAAGCCACCGGCTGCATTCAGATCTAAAACCGCCAGTTGGTAAGACTGAGAAATATCCAGGCCAAATTCCGGGATCGGGCCGGTCAGGGCAGCGGAAGCCCCAAGATGGATCGGATCACCAGGAGCAACCACGACGTAACCGGCTGCTTCCGCTTCTCCGAGCTCATCCCGCCAAAGGTAGGTTCTGCCATACCTGAATCACCAGTCGCGGTATCACCGGCTGCCGCATTCGCGTCGGTGGCGCCGCCGCCGCAAGCTGTCAGTACCATGGCAGCGATTACGAATACTGCCATAAAGGTAAAATATTTAGTCTTCATGAAACTCCTCCAAAATAGTTGTTGGTAATCTCTTCTTAGTTAGTTGATATCAAACATTAAACAACATTAAAATCAGATGTGGCTCAGCAATAGCTTGCTCCTTTCCTAATTTCCGGATAGATAGCACACTTCAACCAGCGATTTATTACGAGGCTAAATTTTCCATCCGAATTTCGATCAGGGAAATTGAAATACAGATGTCAATTCTACTTGATTAATCCCCTCAGGTCAAGGTCGAATTGCCTTTTTAATACCCATTCTTTTAATCTTACATTAATCTTCTACGGTCAAAATCTGTGAGATAACTCTTCATCATGAACCCTGAACTCTATCATTTGCACCACCAAAGCTACCTTGAAGACCTGCCCTACTGGCTGACCCTCGCCGATCAGGAAACGGCATCTCTGGCCCCATCCTGGAATTGGGGTGCGGTACCGGACGGGTGATGCAGACCCTGCGCGCGCGAGGGCTTCAAGGTCTACGGCCTGGACTACGACCAGCAGATGCTTAACTACCTCAAAGCCCAGACCCCGCTGCCCCTGTCTTCCTTGCCGACCTGACCGCATTTCCAATTCGGACGGGAGTTCTCCCTGATCCTGCTGCCCTGCAACACCTACAGCACCCTGACCTCCGCCCAACGCCAATCAGCATTGACATCTATCACCAACCACCTGGCCCCAGGAGGATTTTTGCCGCCAGCCTGCCCAACCCCGCCGACCTGATCGAGATGGGCAGCAGCGAAGAATCCGGCGTAGAGGAAAGCTTCACCCACCCCGCAGCGGGCTCGCCCGTCCAGGTCAGCAGCAGTTGGGAGACCAAGGAGAACACCGTCACAATCTACTGGCATTACGATTTGCTCCTGACAGATGGCCGGGTGACACCGCACCACCCACAGCACCACCCACCAGCTTGATCCGGTTGAGACCTATCTGGCTGAAGTGCGGGAAGCTGGTTTCCAGTTCGAGACCTTTGGCGAATTCAACCGCACACCTTATCACCCTGAAGCCGACTTCCTGATCATCGAGGCCAGAAAGTAAAATGATCGGGGATCAACCCTCACGCTCCTCCTGCCCCACAAAACTGCTAGTTGACTCCAACCCATTCTCCCGCTATACTTAGTTGAAATCCCGGAGGTGCACATCTCATGCGAAGAGCAGCCGCACAACCGAATAACACAGCAGGTCAATCCCTAAAAAAACACGCGTTCGAAATGCGTGTTTTTTTCTAATCTAAAGGAGAAAAATATCTCATGGACAATGGAATGATCCGCAAATATCAGAAAGCCAAACTCTATGCCGAGGAACGCAACAGGTTCAAGTTCCAGAGCTTCACCGTCGAAATTGATGGCAAGAACAACCCCCATCATGTCAGTTTCCAAAATGGTGAGTGGCAATGTGATTGCGATTATTTCATTGGCCGCGGACGCTGCAGCCACACCATGGCCCTGGAGATCCTCCTCGAGGACATGCTCGAAGAAACACCAGAAAACTATCCACCCAGGATCTGTCAACCCGACTTACAACGCCTCCGGTATCCGGGGGCGTTTTCATTTTAGTTAACCTGTACTATTAATATAATTCAAATTTCTATTTACTATTTATTATCTATTTGTTGTATAATATTTGTGATAATTTGTAATAATTAGTTCAATATTACATTGAACAAGTACATTGATTTTTTCACACAAGGAGCACCAAATGGTCGAAAAAAACCTCACCGCCCAACCTATCACCGTTGAGCAATGCCCCCCAACTCCCCGGGCTGACCTTCCGCAGCTTCCGCGGAGAGCCAGATTATCCCGCACATGGCGGACATCATCAACGCCACCAACCAGGCCGATCAAATCGAATATATCTCCACGGTTGAGGATCATCGCCCACAGCTATAAACACCTCCGCCGCTCGGATATTGAGCGCGACCTGCTCTTCGCCGAGATTGATGGCGAACCGATCGGCTATGGGCGCTGCATGTGGGACAAGGTCCAGGATGAAACCAACTACTACACCTACTCCTTCTTCGTCCACCTGCACCCCGATTGGCGCGGCAAAGGCATCGGCAAAGCCATGGCCGCCCATCTGATCAACCGCATTGAAGAAATCACCCAGATCACCCCAGCGAATCGCCCAAATTCATCCAGACCATGGGCAGCGATACCCAGCTCTGGTGGGATGCCATCGTCACCGGACTCGGTTTCGAGCCTGTCCGTTACGGCATCAGCATGACCCGCCCCTGCAGCCAGCCGGTGGAAATCCTCCCCATCCCCGAGGGGATCGAGATCCGCCCGGTGGAAGATCAAATGATCCGGCAGATCTTCCACGCTGCCGTAGAAGCCGCCCAGGACCAATGGAACTTCGTTGAAATGGATGAAAAAGATTTCATCGCCTGGCAGGAAAATCCTATGTTCGACCCCAGCCTGTGGCTTGTCGCCTGGGAGGAAAACGAAGTCGTTGGGTCCGTAATGAACTTTGTCAACAAGGAAGAAAACGAGAACTTCCATCGGGAGCGCGGCTACACCGAAGGAATCAGCACCCGCCGACCCTGGCGCAAGAAAGGGATTGCCAGTGCCCTGCTGACCCGCAGCATCAAGATGTTCATAGACATGGGCATGGAAGAGACTGCTCTCGGCGTGGATACCGAGAATCCCAGCGGTGCATTGAATATCTATAAAAGTGTTGGTTATACTGAGCACAAACGACACATCGTTTACCGCAAACCTCTGAACTAACAGCTAATAGCTGTTTTTCACCCCCTCCTCCTCATATCCTGGCCCCGTTCTGCGGGGTCAAGGTGATTAAAATCGGTAGTGTTAAGCAGCCCTGGTTTTCCCCAAAACTTAGCTCGCTCTTATCTTCCCAGTCGAAAAACTGTAAAATTCATCCGCTAGCACTGATCACATACCTAGGGACACATCATGACACTCAACTCAAGCAAAGCAAACGGTATGCGCACCTTCAACATCATCTGGTTCGGCCAGATGATCTCCACCCTCGGGTCCGGACTGACTGGCTTCGCCCTCGGCGTGTGGATCTACGAGCAAACCAACTCCGTGACCCTCTTTGCGATCAACACCTTCATCTTCATGGGTACCACGGTGGTCGTCTCCCCATTTGCCGGCGCCCTGGTGGACCGCTGGAACCGCCGTCTGGTGATGATCCTCAGTGATGCCGGCGCATGCCTCACCACCCTGGCGATCTGGCTCCTGCTGCTCACCGACAATCTCCAGATCTGGCATATCTTCGTGATCGGAGCCATTAACGCGGGCTTCTCCGCCTTCCAGTTCCCAGCCCATTCTGCCGCCACCACCATGCTCGTCCCCCGCGAGCAGCTTGGCCGCGCCGGCGGCATGGTTCAGATCGGACAGGCGATCGCACAATTGGTCTCACCCGCCGCCGCCGGAGCAATCTTCCTGACCTACGGCATCAACACCGTCCTGCTCATCGACCTGGTCACCTTCCTGGTTGCCGTCGGCACGCTGCTGATCATCCGCATCCCCGAACCCGTCCGCCAGCCCAAGTCCGAGGGGGAGAAGACCTCGATCTTCAAGGATATCCGCTTCGGATGGGATTACATCACCCATCGCCGCGGCCTGCTCTACTGGATGCTGTACATCGCCGCCCTCAATCTCGCATTTGGCATGTACGGCCCCTTACTCACCCCGCTGATGCTCGACCTTGGCGATGCCCAGCAGGTCGGCCTGACCTACTCTGCGGTAGGCGTTGGCATGTTGATCGGCACCCTGGTGATGAGCGCCTGGGGCGGCCCCAAACGGCGATTCTATGGCGTACTGGGCGGCGCAATCTGGACCGGGCTGTGCATGATCATTCTCGGCTCCCAGCCTTCCCTGTGGATCATCGGTGTCGCCGGCTTCCTGATGATGCTCGCCATCCCGGTGCTCAACGGCAGCAGCCGGGCCATGTGGCAGACCAAGGTGCCGCCCGACATTCAAGGTCGCGTGTTTTCCGTCCGCCGGGTGATCGGACAGTTCACCGCCCCCATCGCCGCCCTGTTGGCCGGCCCGCTGGTGGAAAATCTCTTCCAGCCTTGGATGGAGACCGGCGGCCTGCTTGCGCCTTCCCTGGGCAGGATCATCGGCACCGGCCCGGGACGCGGTACCGCCCTCGCCTTTGTCTTCATCGGCGTACTCCTCCTGGTGTTTTCTCTAATCGCCGGACTCAACCCCACCCTACGAAGAGCCGAGATCGACATCCCGGATGCTGAAGTGCTCGCAGTTGTGGAATAAAAAAAGCGCCCCATCAAGGAGCGCCTGGCATCAACTGATGTCACAACCCTACGGCTGGATCATGTACAGCCTGTAATTCTGGTCAGCAAAGATCAATTCTGGGGCATCACAGTCCAATTCTTCCAATGCGGATAATACAATATGCGTCAAGCTTTCAACACCCCTGAGATCAGCTAGCATACCGCAGCGATCCTCCGCCGCCGCATCGTAAAATTCCTCTGCCACACCCATTCGCCGGTACCACTCAAGCAATTCAACTGCGTTCCAAGGATGCGATTTCCAGTCAACCAGGATTGGCTGCCCGGTCCTCAAGCGGAACGAGGTCAGGTAATCATCTTTCGGCGGGATCAAATAAACCTCATCTGGCCCGCCAGTGTCTGCCACATAGGTCATCAGGCCGGATCCGGGCGCTTCATCCAACGCAGACCAGCGCTCGAAGGAACGCTGAATACCAAA
Organism: uncultured Chloroflexia bacterium; assembly: GCA_963722735.1. GTDB lineage: Bacteria > Chloroflexota > Anaerolineae > Anaerolineales > UBA11579 > UBA11579. The sequence goes on along the minus strand of CAVROH010000014.1, from coordinate 3,303 downwards.
GACCAGTACCGCCAGCATCAAGCCCGAGAGTACCAGGATCACTACCCAGCGCCCCTGCTGCAACATAACCTTGAACCTGTTGAAGATTCCCGATATCAGTGCTCCGATCAAAAGAGCAGAAGACAACGGAATCAACATCACACTCATCCGCCAAATCTGTAGAACTGCGATCTTATTGCTCGGACGGATATACAGAGCCAGGGCAGTGCCATATACCACCACCAACCCGATCAAAAGAATCGGGAACATCTTGGTCCGGCGCATCACCACGATCGCAGCAAGAACCAGGAAAAACTTGATCAGTGCAGACTCGCCCCACCAGACCGATACCAGGGTATGTTGCGGGATCCGGATATTGGCAACGATGTGGTTAGCCTCCGCGAACTGGGCAGCCGTGGCATTCTGGTTTGCAGTTACGTACATTACCACCATTGGCAGCACCAGCAGTAAAGCCAGTCCACCGATCAACACCACGCGCTTCACATCCCGGTTTTCCCAAAAATCGATCACCAGATAGGCGCTGACCAGTGCAGCCCCAATGATCATATACCCGGTGTGGACATTGCACGCCACCGCCACAGCTGCTACCGCCCAATAAGGTCGTTTCTTAAGGAAGAGTAATATGGACAACACGGAAAAGATCGCAAAGCCATTCGGCAGGAATCTGGTCAGGGTCATATCCTGGGTTGCCACACCATCGTTCAGGAGATCGTTTACCGGGAATGGCCACAGGTTCGAATAGGTCAGCATCAAAACCGTTACGACCATGAAGAAAAGCATTCCGGACGCTCTGATCTGGAAGAAATGATCCAGGATCATCACCAGGCTGTAGAGATAGATCCCGACCAGAATAAAAACATACACAAAAAGAACCCACTCTCCCAGATATTTATAGGTGAATTGAATGATCCACGAGAAGACCGGTAATGGATCGATGGTATTGGCTTCAAAATCCTGGTCCAGATAACCGATACCGGCATCAGCAAAGCCAAACAGAAATTTCGTTGTCTGGTTTCCATCATATTGCGGGCTGAACCCGCCCATTACCATGATGAACAAAAAAGTCAAACCCATCCAGAAGAAGGTTGCCTTGATCGTATCATTTCTCGTTACTGGTTGCAGAATTCTCATATTCTCACCTGAATACCAACAATCAGTCGATTATACCCCATCAATCTATAAGCCATTAAGAAGCAATTAAGAAAAAAAGGAGACGGTGATCACCGTCTCCTGACTACCTTTTTCGCTTTTCAGGCTTAGGCCGTCTCAACTGCCAATTCCTCCCCACCGGCTTCCACCTTCTCTAGCTGATCATGGTCGGGCAAAATATCCTCCGCATTGCGGATCGCCGGGAAGAAATACCCGCTGATCCCTACCAGCCCTGCCGCCAAACCGGCAAATACGAAAAGCAGTCCCATCCCCGCCCCCGCCCCGGTGCCCACCAGCCAGCCAAATACTCCGGAGAGCGAACCACCTTCGACCATGCGCGGCTCCAGCACAAAGTCAGCTAGCGCCCCGGCAATCAGCGGAGAGATCGGCTGGGTGAACCAGGCGATCAGCCTGCGGGCGGAGAACACCCGTCCCTGCAGGTCTGGGGCTACCTTGGCCTGCCACGCCGTATTGCAGCCAATCCTTCACCGGGATAAACCACATATTGGAATAGGTCAGCAGAAAAATGGCGATTACCATGAAGAACAGAAGGGCAGATTGCCTGATCTGGAAGAAATGATCCAGGATCATCATCAGGCTGTAAATATAGATCCCCAGGAGCAGGAAAACGTACACATAGAACATCCACTCCCCAGAATAGCGGTAGGTGATCCCACGATCCAGGAGATAACCGGCAAAGGATCGATGGTATTCGCCATCCAGTCCTGGTCAAGGCAACCGATCCCGGCATCCGCCATCCCGAAAAGCAGTTTAATGGTCTGGTTTCCCCCCAAAATTCGTAGTAAAACCACCCAGGACGAGCAAGAAGAGAACTGTCAACGCTGCCCAGAAAAGGACCGACAGAAGAAGTTTCTTGGTTTTCGTGTTCTTGGAAGGTGATTGCATTTATCCGCTCGGGTTTTTAGGAGTTGCAAATGATTATAACCTGAACAATCTTCTCCCGTATATCGAACCCGTATGCTGGGGTAGTGCGGGACAGTCAAGCCCAATGTATACACCATACCCTTCTTTTCTGTGTACATCTCCTAATCGTCACACACCTTCCTCCTGAATATCCCGGCTTCCGTGGGAAAACAGATTCGTTTTTTTGGAAAGTGTGTCACTCCCGCTTGCGCGGGAGTCCACCCGAAACCCACACAGGGAGGGTTCTAGACCCAAAGATCTGAACCCTCCCATTGACTTAAAACCCTGGCAGACTCTCCAGGATCTTGACATAGTTCTCATAGCGCATCAGAGAGACCTCCCCTCCTCCACCGCTGCCTTGACCCGGCAATCCGGCTCATGTGTGTGGCTGCAGTCGGCGTAACCGCACCCGCCCATCAGTGCGGCGATCTCGGGATAGAAACCAGCCAGCTCGCGCCGTTCCAGAAAGGCCAGCCCAAACTCACGGATCCCTGGGGTGTCGATCAGCGCGCCGCCTTCTTTGAGTAGGTACATCGTCGCCATCGTGGTGGTATGTCGTCCCTGATTGCGGTTTTTTCCCCGCTCCCCAACTGTGAGGGCACGCAGCTTGAGTCCCGGCTCGATCCGCGAGAGCAGAGAAGATTTCCCCACCCCGGACAACCCGGCAAACACCGTCGCAGACCCCTTCAGCAGATCCCGCAGCATCTCGACCCCAGCGCCCGTCTCAGCGCTGGTCAGGAGCACCTGGTAGCCGGCATCTCGGTAGGGCTGGATGGCTGCCTCCAGCTCGGATTGGTCTTCCACCAGGTCGATCTTGTTGACACAGATCACCGCTTCCAGTTCGTTTCGGGCCGCGGCGATCAGGTAACGGTCGATCAGTTCCGGCCAGATCGCCGGCATGCGCCAGGAAGCGACCACCAGCACCCGGTCAATGTTGGCGGCGATCACCTTGCGCTGTGAGCTGGTCTTACCCACATCCGGTCGGTGCATACGCGGCGACATATTCCTGCGCGGCAACAGTACCTGCTCCACCACCCCCACCCCCGGCTCGATCTCGCTGACCAGCACATCATCCCCCACTGCAGCCAGGTTAGTAAACGCCGACTCATGCTTCAGCATCACCCGCCGGTAGAGCATTCCTCAACGTCTCGTTATTCACCAGCACCTTACAGCGATCTGCGCCACCTCGATCACCACACCGGAGAGGAACCCCTCATCCGCTTCAGCGTC